>NZ_LGYZ01000132.1 GCF_001310275.1 Nocardia arizonensis | reverse complement strand
CGGATGTGTCGATGATCCGAATCTGCGTAACGCATGGTCTGTTTCCTTTCCCGGATACGCCCCGGACGGTCGGTTCGAAAGGCCGCGAACTGGCAAATACCTGGTAAATCCAGGTGGGTTTCCGCTCGGAGGTGACACGGTGGACGTGAAGGGTTGAGTGTGGCGAGACGGCCAAGGTGTGATCTGTGTGTCAAATCACATCTCGGCGTCGACTGCCGGGCGTCAGATAGGTGGGTGGGAGTATCCGCAGAATCGGCGAAGTCCGGCCGTGACCGCTACAAGCGACGCGGCGACGACGCGGTTGGCGGCCGAGGTTGCGGATCGGTTCGTAGATCACATGCCCGGTCGGATGTTCGTTGCATCGACTACTGCCCGAAATTTCGCGGGTGTTCAGTCGGCGCGCCTACGCCGTGGTGACGGGTGATGACGCCGTCATCAGAGAAGCGCCGGGCGAGTCCGATTTGTCTGTGATGACCATGTCATCAGTTGATGGTAGGTTTAAGTTCTGAAATGCAGTGACGCGTTCTGAAACGTGGTTTGAGCAGCGAAGATGCGGCACCATGGACCGCTGATCAGGGCGTTCTCACGGAGGCGGTGCGGGGTTCGATTCCCCCAGGCGGCTCCATTCTCACACCTTAAAAGTGCAGGTAGAGGGTTTTTTAGGCGATTTTTTGTCCGATTTATCACTTTTTCGTGATGACGCAGTCATAAGTGATTGATGACATGGTCGACCTGCTTGCGTGTCGATTTGCTGTCTGACCAGTGGATACGAGCCAGATGGAGCGGGAGGGGAAGTCCCCCAGGTGGTTCGTTGCCGTGTTCAGGCATCGGTCCCGCAGTCATCAGAAGGGCCACGCCGTCTATCTCGGTGCTGAGGCGCTCGGGTCGCTGGGCACTGAACAAGTCGTCGCCGCGATCATGTTTGGTAGCGATTCTGGGGTGGGGGTTCAGATGGGTAGGACGACTGCGGTGACGAATTCGTTGCGTAGCCAGCCGACGAATGTCTCCCAGGCGCCCGTGAGCAGGGCGATGCCGATGGCGAGGAGTAGGACTCCGCCGGTGATCTGGATGGTGCGGGTGTGTCTGCGCAGCCAGGACAGTCCGTGCAGGGCTTTGGCCGAGCCGAAGGCCAGCGCGAGGAAGGGCAGGCCCAGTCCGAGGCAGTAGGCGGCGATGAGGGTGACACCGCGTGCGGCGGTGGTGCCGTGGGTGCCTGCGGATACCGAGAGCACTCCGGCCAGTGTCGGGCCCAGGCACGGGGTCCATCCCAGGGCGAATACCGCGCCGAGCACGGGCGCTCCTGACAGAGTCGATATTCGGCGCGGGGTAGGGCGGGTGTCGTTTTGGAGCGCGGGGATCAGCCCGAGGAACGCCAGACCCATGACGATGGTGATGACACCGCCGCCGCGTTGGAGCAGCTGCTGATTGACCCGCAGGACTGTGATCGCGCCGAATACCGACGCGGTCGCCAGTACGAACACCACGGTGAATCCGGCCACGAACAGCAGCGCGGCCCCGGTGACACGCCAGCGCCCGGGCGGGGGCGCTGCGCGGGCCACGGCGACGCTGGTTGCGGGTGCTTCGGCTCCGGTTACCGCGGCCAGGTAGGACAGGTAGCCGGGAACCAGCGGTACCACGCAGGGGGAGGCGAAGGAGACGAGTCCGGCGAGCATGCAGGCGGCGATCGCGAGTGCGAGGGGGCCGGTGGCGGTGAGGTTCTGGAAGGTGGTGCCGATATCGGAGGCCAGCGCTGTCACGGGTGGTCCTGGATGTGTCGGGTGCGGGTCGCGGCCAGTGGCCGGGCGGGGACATGGCGGGGTCGGGTCATGGTTCGGCGGCGATTCGTTCGACGGCCGGTTGGAGGTCTTCGGTACGTAGGGAGCGCAGGTAGACCGCGGCGACGCGGTGGCGTCGGTCCAGGATGAGGGTGGCGGGGATGACGCTGGTCGGGAAGTTCCCGCCGAGGGCGAGCAGGGTTCGCATGGAGGGGTCGTAGATCGAGGGGTAGCCGATTTTGTAGTCGGTGACGAAGTCTCGGGCTTTGTCGCGTTGGGGGTCGCGGACGTTGATGCCCAGGAATTCGACCCCGGAGTCCTTGGTGGCGGCGTAGGCGCGTTCGAGGTCGTCGGCTTCGGCACGGCAGGGACCGCACCACTGTCCCCAGATATTGATCACCACGACCTTGCCGCTGTGGTCGGCGCTGGAGATCGGTTGGTCGGTCATCAGGTCCGGGCCTGCCAACGGCGCGATCTCGCCCCGGGTCTCGGGTGGGTCGTAGAAGATGTCGGTCTTGCCGCCTGGGGAGACGAAGTCGAAGGTGCTCGACGAACGGGGCGGGTCGAGCAGAGAACATCCGCTCAGCAGCGTCGCGCTGATCGCGACCGCCGTGGCGAGCATGCCGACGCGGGATAGTGGGAAGGTCACAGGTTCTCCTGGACGGCGGTGTGGATCTGGTCGAGGTGGTCGAACACCGCCGGTGTGGTGATCCGTCGCAGGGTGCCGTCGGCGCGCAGCAGGTAGGTCAGGGGCAGCACCGGCGGGGCCGCGAGCGCGGCGCGCGCGTCGGCGAGGTCGACGAAGGACGGATACGTGACGCCCAGGCCGCGCCAGAGTGCGAGAGCGGTGTCGGGCCGGTCCTCGATGTTGAAGCCCACGACCGTGATCGCGTCGGGGTGGCGGGCGTAGGCGTCGAGGACCGGGATCTCGGTACGGCACGGCCCGCACCAGGATGCCCACAGGTTGATCAGGACCGGCCCGTCGGCGAGCGCGGCACCGAGGTCGACGGCGTCGCTACCGCCCAGACATCGTGCGCGGATGCCGTGCAGCGCGGTTCTCGCACCACTCGGGGCGGCCTGGCCTGGACACTGCGCGAGGGCACCGCCGGCGTTCGGATCCGGCGACGGTGAGATCACCATGGTGTCGTTGTCGGCGAGCGCGCTGGGTTCGGGGGTGGTCGAGGCCCACCACGCGAGGAGGGTGGCCACCAGCACGATCGCCACGGCGAGGTAGCGCCGGGCGGCGGTCGACGGCAGGGACGGGTGGCGGGGGTCGGTGCGCACCTCGGTGTTCATCGGGTCTTGCGTGAACGGCGGAGTACGACGACCGCGGCGATCACCAGCACGACCAGGACCGCCGCCAAGACCGCCGGGACGAGGAACCCGGCCTGCTCGGCGGGTGGCGCGGTCGCCGCAGGTGCGGCGGCAGGCGGTGACGCGGGTGGCGTGAGCGCGGTGGTATCGGCGGTGGCGGTCACGGTGATCCGGAACGATCCCGAGATCGGGTGTCCGTCGGCGGAGACCACGCGGTAGCCGACGGTGTAGTCCCCGGAGGGGATGGCGGGGCGGACCGAAGCCCGCACGTGGGTGCCGTCCACGCTGACCCGGTCGTGCCAGGTCGTGTCGTTGGCGCCGACGAGGATGACGGTCGCGAACTGCTCGCCGATCTTCTGGTTGAACGTCAAGGTGACCGCTGCCGGGGCCTGGGCGAGCACCGCGCCGGGCGCGGGGTCGGAGTCGATCAACTCGCTGTGGGCGGCGGCAGTGGTGATGGCGCCGATCCAGGCTGTCACCGAGACGATCAACACCACGACCGCTCTGGCCACACCCCTGGATGGAGACGGACGTGACCGCGACAAGGTCTGTAATGGGCGGATATCGGCGGCCGCGGCGAGTGGTCGAGTCGGATCCGGAGTCTGGTCGGACATGGGATATCCCCTTTCTGCGCAACCGGATTCGGATGTGGCGCGCACCGGTGTGCGGTGACGGCGCGTGGCGGGGGTCGTGGGCGTGCTCATGCGGCCAGTGCGGTGTCGATGGCGGCTTTGAGTGCCGCGTAGGTGGGTCGTCCGGTGAATCGGGTGTCGTTGATGAAGAAGGTCGGGGTGCCTTGTACGCCCAGGCTCATGCCGTCGGCGCGGTCGGCCAGCACGCGGGTTCCGGTGTCGGGGGCGGTCCAGGCGGCCTCGAACTGGGCCATGTCGAGTCCGAGTTCGCGGGCGAATCCACGGAAGGTGTCGGCGTGGGAGACCTGTTGATCGCCCCATTGCGCCTGGGTCTGGAACATCTTGCGGTACATCGGTTCCCACTGCCCCTGCTGCCCGGCGGCCTCCACGACCCGTGCGGCGGTCTCGGCGTTGCGGTGACTCGGGATCGGGAAGTAGCGCACCACGAAGGTGACCCGGTCGCTGTATTCGGCGCGTAGCTGTTCCACCCCGGCGAAGGCCGCGCCGCAGACCTCGCATTCGAAGTCGAGGAACTCCACCACGGTGACCTTGCCGTCGGGAGCGATCGAGAGTCGGTGACTGTCGGGGCGCACCAGCGCCGAGCCGCCCCCGGTGGCGGCCGTCTCGGTGGAGGAGCGGTTGATCAGGACCAGGGTGAGGATCACCCCGAGCGTCGCGACCACCACGAGGGCGGCGACTTTCGTGCTGAGCGTCATCTTCGCGAGCATCGCGTCGACCTTTCGTCATCGTGTCGACACACGACACGGCGACGGCGTCGCTCGCCCGCGAGCGAGCACGCCATCGGAACAACGGGGAGATCCCTGGGACAGGGAACGAAAAAGAAGGGGGGAACCAGGCTCGAGCCGCCGGGCGCAGCGCGTCGCGGAATCGGGCGCACGCCAGCCCCAGCCGGTCAGTGCCTCATGAGCCCGTGAGGTCCGGCGGTGGTGAGGGTGAGGTGGGCTATGTCCGCAGCACGCACAACATGGTCAGCGACACCGCGACCGGCGTCCTGGCGGATGCACGAACTCGAACAGGCTCGGCACCCGCCACCACCGCGCGCAGCGCGCCCGACCGTGTCAGCGCGACAGCGGCGGCGAGCAGCGCGAGCAGCAGCGCCACACACAGCCCGAGCACCTCGGCCGGATCTGTCGGCATCGGAACGACAGGCGCGGCATCAGCGGCGACGTGGGCGAGCAGGACACCGAAGTCCGCGAACTCCGGTGTCGGGTCGACGGTTTCGGCCATCGCTGCCCCCGCCTGGCCCAGGCCGGTGATCACTGTCGCGCAGATCGTCTCGTCCCCGCACACGGTGACCGAGTCGTGACAGCTCCCGGCTTGGGCGAGCAGGATCGCCAGGACCGCGCCGAGCGCGGCCAACAGCCAGCCGATGCGGGCACGCGGGACCGCGTGGGCATCGGGGCTGGTCGGCATACCGGAGAGGGTAGCGCTGCGGTGTCGGGGGTGGGCGCACACCCCACCCATTGCCCGAACATATCAACGGATATTAGATTGACACTATGACCGACGACCGCTGCGAGCTGTTGTGCATCGACTTCGACCATGCCGAGTCCCTGCGAACGAGCCTGCCCGCCGCACAGCAGATCGCGCTGCGCGCCGAGCGCTTGCGGGCGCTGGGCGATCCCACCCGTCTGCGGATCGCCTACGCGCTGCACGTGGGCGATGAGCTGTGCGTGTGTGATCTGGCCTGGATCGTCGGAGCTTCCCAGGGGCTGGTGTCGCATCATCTGCGCCACCTGCGATCGGCGGGACTGGTCGAGTCCCGCCGGGACAAGAAGCTGGTGATGTACCGGCTCGACCCGCGTGCCCATGCCCTGCTCGAGGCCGCCCTCACCGCCGATGTGAACGGCCAGATCCGATGAGTGACGCGTGCTGCGGCCCCGACGAACACAAGACCTCCGAACACGAATCCGGCGCCGAACAGGTCCGGCAGCGGTTGTGGCAGGTCCGTGAAGTGCAATTCGCGGCGGTGGCCGGAGTCCTGCTGATCGCGGGCTTCCTCACCGACCTGGCCGGTGCCGACACCGCGGCGACGCTGGCCTACCTCGCCGCCGCGGCGATCGGTGGATGGAACTTCGTGCCCGCTACCGTGCGCGGGGTCGCCCGAGCCCGCATCGGGGTGGGCACCTTGATGACCATCGCGCTGATCGGTGCGCTGTTACTGGGCCAGTACGCCGAAGCGGCGGCGCTGGCGTTCCTGTTCTCCATCAGCGAGGCCCTCGAGGACTACTCCCTGGCCCGCGCCCGCCGGGGCCTGCGCGCGCTGCTGGCCTTGGTCCCCGACCGGGTGAGCGTCCTGCGCGAGGGCATCCCGACACCGATCGACCCGGCGGAGTTGGTCGTCGGGGATCGCATGCTGGTCCGCGCAGGGGAACGCGTCGCCAGCGACGCGATCGTGCGCGAGGGACGGTCCTCGATCGACACGTCGGCGATCACCGGTGAGTCGATGCCGGTCGAAGTCGGGCCGGGTGATACCGTGTACGCGGGCTCGATCAACGCCAACGGCGTCCTCACCCTGGAAGCCACCGCGACCGTCGCGGACAACTCGCTGGCCAAACTCGTCCGCATCGTCGAAGACGCCCAGCAGCGCAAGGGCACCCGGCAACGGATCGCCGACCGCATCGCGGCACCGTTGGTGCCCGCGATCATGGTCCTGGCCGCTCTCATCGCCGGAATCGGAGCCCTGCTCGGCGATCCGGCGGTCTGGATCGAACGGGCACTGGTCGTCCTGGTCGCCGCCGCGCCGTGCGCGCTGGCGATCTCGGTCCCGGTCACCGTCGTCGCCGCGGTCGGCGCGGCCAGCCGACTCGGTGTCCTGGTCAAGGGCGGAGCGGCGCTGGAAACCCTCGGCGCGGTCGGTGCCGTCGCCCTGGACAAGACCGGGACACTGACCCGCAACCAGCCCGTGGTCACCGAGATCGTCACCGCCGAAGGCATCGAAACCGCATGGGTTCTCGCCGTGGCCGCCGCGCTGGAAGCCCACAGCGAACACCCCCTCGCCGCCGCGATCCTCGCCGCCGCCCCGACCGTCACCCCTGCCTCCGAGGTCACCACAGTGCCCGGCGCGGGTTTGGAAGGAACCGTCGACGGTGCGCCCGCCCGGCTGGGCAAACCCGCCTGGATACCCGCGCCCAGCCTGGGCGCCGAGATCGACCGGCTCCAGGACGCGGGCAACACCGTCGCGGTCATCGAACACCGGTCTGCCGTGCTCGGTGTCATCGCGATCCGTGACGAACTGCGTCGCGAGGCCGCCGACACCGTCACCGCGCTACGCGCGGCCGGGATCTCGGTCACCATGCTCACCGGGGACAACGCACGCACCGCCACCGCGCTGGCCGCCCGAGCCGGTATCGACGACGTCCACGCCGAACTGCACCCCAGCGACAAGGCCGCCCTCATCGACACCCTGCGCGCCACCGGCTCCGGCGCGGTCGCGATGGTCGGCGACGGCGTCAACGACGCCCCCGCCCTGGCCACCGCCGATGTCGGGATCGCGATGGGCGCGATGGGCACCGACGTCGCCATCGAAACGGCATATGGGGTCCAGTGACGAGGAAAGTCGCGCTAAGCGATATCTGACACCCTCGATTCGCGAGATAGATTGCTCTGCAATGTGTTTCGCCCTTTCTGGCGCAGTGTTCGACTGGTAAGGATCCGTATTCAACTGGTCTGTATTCCCCCGGATCACGTCGTTGAGTGGTGGCCGGTTTCCCTGGTGGAGTAGGTCGTCCAGCTTCCACCGGCCTCGCCCCAGACCCGGGTCATGTGCTTGGCGGAGAAGCCGAGTGCGTCGGCGAGGACGGGTGCTGGTGCTTGGAGGACGAGCTGGCGGAGCGTGGCCGACTTCGTGGCCTGAGCGGGCAGACCGAGG
Source organism: Nocardia arizonensis (assembly GCF_001310275.1). GTDB lineage: Bacteria > Actinomycetota > Actinomycetes > Mycobacteriales > Mycobacteriaceae > Nocardia > Nocardia arizonensis. Next base: position 100,496 of record NZ_LGYZ01000132.1, on the reverse strand, counting down.
TCTTGGCGGAGATGTCCGAGCAGGGTGCTGAAATGCACCGGTTGCCCTGCCCGGCGGTCGGGAAACAGCCATTGGCTTTCCGGGTTGACGGTGGTCATGTTCTGCCGGTTGTCGACGAGTTCCGGCAGCATTCCGGCCAGCGGTTCGGGGACCGGCAACGGTGGTGTGCCCAGCCGGATGAGCACCTGGCCGTCGTCGTTGACGACATCGTCGATGGTGAGTCGGACGAGACGAGCGACGGGCTGGCCGTAGAGCAGCATGAGCGCGGCGGCAACGCGGGACCGCAGCGGCGGACGCGGGTCGGTCAGTGCCCGGCGTAGCAGGGCGAGGCGACGGGTCTGGGTGATGGGTTTCCCGGCTCCGGCCGTCGTGGTCGGGATGCCGTGTTTGGGCATACGTCCGGTGCTTTTCGCCCAAATCAGGAACGGACGCGCCAACTGGCGACGGTGCGCGAGGGCCTGGGCATGCCAGAGGTCGACATCGGCCTGGGCGCACTCGCCGAGCTGGGTGCCGCGCTCATCGAGCCAGGCCAAGAACCGGGCCGCTTCCTCAACCGCACCGAGGTAATAGCGGCCGGCGTCGACAACCGGGCCGCGTCGTGCGCGGCGGCGAAGCCGGGGAAGTTGATGCCAGAGCGTGAATTGCCGCAGCATCCGGAAGTGCGGGCTGTCGGCCAGTTCGGTCAATTTGCGGTGCAACAGCGCCTCTGCGTGCAACAGCTGCTTGTCGACCGTGGGCAGGACGCCGCAGCTCATCAGCAGATCACGCAGATAGGCGACGGCCCGCTGGTTGGGCAGCTCTTTCAGGGCGTCGTGGGTGATCGGCACCCGTCCAGCCGCGAGGTCAGCCAACAGGCCGCGAACGCCGGTGCTGCGCAGCCATTTCAGTCCGGTCAGGGGTTCGGGCATGCCGAGCACGGCGTCAACCAAGAGGGCGAGTTGAGGGTGGATCTGGCCGGTGCCGTCGTCGAGCAGTTCGCGTAGCTGCCGGGCGAGGGTGCAGCGGGTACAGAGTCGTCCGCCGTGCAGTTCACCTTCGAATCCGCAACTGTCGCAGAAGAAGTCTCGGGTGATTCCGGCGCAGTCCCGGCAGATCGGTGCCGCGTCGCCGGATCGGCGGCCCGGGAGCAGTCGGTCGCTGCCGCATCCGGGACAGTGGCCGTGACACCGCACTGCCTTGGCGTAGCAGGTGCGGCAGATCGATCCTTCCCAGTTCGCGGCCTTGCCGGCGCGCCGACCGCATCGGACGCAGTCGCGGACGTGCCAGCGCTCGTACTGTCCGGCGTTCTTGTAAGAGGGTCTCATTCCTCGACGCGGATGCGCGCGCGTTTGGGCCGGATCGTGGTGTTCATGTCGACGACCTTGTCGCCGGCGACGGCCTTGCGGGCCTGGTTCTCGGCCTTGGTGGCGATCAGATCCGCTGGGGTGCAATCGAATATGTCGCAAAGCGCGGCCAGGACCGGCAGCGACAGCCGTTCGGGGGTTTGGGTCACCAGCCGCCAGACCTGCACCGAGGACAGTTTGATACCGCGGTCGTGCAGGTGCGGTTCCAGGTCGTTGGCGGCGAACATGCCCGCCGCGGCCATCGTCTCCCGCAACCGCCACTGGTAGCTGACTCGACGTTTCATCGTTTCCTCCCGGGCTGTTTCAGCGCGGCTGCTACGGTCGTATCCAGCACCCGCCGTAGCGTGCGGGTGCGGTAGTCCGAGGACACGCAGGTGTAAATCGACGTCGTTGAAGCATGTTCGTGGCCGGCCTGCTCCTGGACAAATCTAGCGTCGAAACCATCCTCGACCTGGTGGGTGATGTGGCTTCGCCGCAGTGAGTGGAAGTCCAGCGCAGGGTCCAAGCCGAGCTCGTCACGGTAGGCGGCCAGCCGTGTGTTGAGCGTGCTCAGGCCGATCCGTGGGCCGCGTTCGGACGGCCAGCACGCCGGTGACCCGGCGGTAGGGAACAGTGGCCGGTATTCCTCGATCCACTCGGCCAGCACTTCGGTCGACCAGTCCCAGATCGCCAGCACGCTGCGCCGCTTGGGCGTCGAGCCCTTCTTTGCCTTGCCGTGGCGGACATAGACTGCCCCGTACTCCCCGAACTCCGGACCATCGGGATTACGCCCGAAGTCGGCGGTGTCGAGCATCCGAATTTCGTTGCGCCGCAAGCCGAATGCGTAGGCCGTTTTCAGCAGCGCGGCGTCGCGGAACGCTGGGAGCCAGCCCTTGCGCCCGGCCTCGCGGATGCGCACCACCTGTTCGTCGGCGTAGTCGAACAGCGCGATCAACTCCTTGCGGGTGAAAGCCCGCTTGCCGGAATCGGATTCGGCCTCGTCGATGTGCTCGGCGGTGTTCCACTCGTGCACCACCTGCACCGGGTGCGTGCCGAACCGCTGCTCACACACCGTCGCCCACTGATAGGCCGGGTCGATCAGATAGGCGCAGAACAGCTGCACCGCCTCCTGATAGTTGCGCAGCGTCGACCGCTTCGCATTGCGCACCGCCCGCAGGTCACCGAGCCATTCGTCGACATGCTGCGCCTTCCAATGCCACGGAAAGGCGTCCGCGTAATCCGCGAACGCCCGCACCCCTCGCTCACGACCGCCAATCGTGGAGAACGCCAGATTCCGCGCCAGCTGCTGATTGCGCCAGCCGTCGAGCATCGCGGTGAGCACCTGCTCCTCCGGCCGCAGCAGAGACAGCCCGTCCACCAGATGCAGCGCCGCCGATCCCGGCACCTTGCCGTCTACGCCCAATGCACCACCCTTCACGAGCGCTTACATCAAACGTAAGAATATTTCATCAAACCTAATCAGCTAGGCAAATCGCCTGGTCGACGGCGAGCACTGGCGACCCCAGCGCTCCCAGGAATGACTGGTAGGCTCGGGCGATCCCGGACCGGTGCCCTGACTCACCGAACCTTCGGCAGTCCCATTGACCTGAGGTATTTGCCGATTCATCTCATGCACTCGAGGCAGGGCGCCCCTTCGTATGCAGACCGACCGGAGTCTTGCATCCGATGAAATTGCAATCACAATGGCCAGATCCGTGAAAAGTCGCGCTAAGGAGTTACCGCAGACAATGGCCTGTTATCTGCGGTAACCTCGGTCTCGAGCTGGCGTGATGCCTCTCCCCGGGCGAGGCGACTCCGTAAATTATCTGCGGTAGCGCCGATTGGGCTCCGGTGACCCGGGCGAAAGGACTGAACGTGGGTCAGGTGCGGGCGTTGCCGGTGCGGGGCGTGCGGCTGGCCGACGCTGTCGGGACGTACTTGGCGACTATGCCGGTCGCCAACCACCCGCCGCGGCTACGCCATCGCCCTCAATCAGCTTGTGCGCGACTTCGGTGCCGACTCGGATGTGGGCGTGCTGGAGGCCGAGCGGGTGGGTGGCTGGTTCACGTTCAAATGGGGCGGCAAGTCGCCGCAGACGTTCAACGTGCGCCTGGCCGCTCTGCGGGGTGCGTGCGAGTACTGGCGCAAACAGGAGTGGCTGGTCGGGGATCCGCTGGTCCGGTTGGTGCCGCGGAAGGTGCCACCTGATCACTCTCGGGCGATGACCCGTGACGAGGTGACCCAGCTGCTCGCGGCGGATGTGCCGCTGCGCGAACGGGTTCTGTGGACGATGCTCTATGAGACCGCCGCCCGTGCCGACGAGCTGTTGATGCTCGATATCCAGGATCTGGATATGGCGAACCGGTGCGGCACCGTGACCCGCAAAGGCGGGGCGAGGGATGTGGTGGCGTGGCAGACCGGTACCGCGCGGCTATTGCCGCGACTGCTGGCCGGCCGGAAGAAGGGCCCGGTGTTCCTGACCGATCGCAAGGCCAAACCCGGTGTGGCCGTGGATGATATCGATCCGTCGATGCTGTGCGGGCGGTTGTCGTATCGGCGGGCGGCCGAGCTATTCGAACGCCACACCAGCGAGTTCAACCGTGGCCCGTTCACGCTGCATCAGCTCAGGCATTCGAAGCTCACCCACGCCGCCGAAGAGGGGGCGTCGACGCCGATGCTGATGCGGATGAGCGGGCACACCTCGGTCCGGTCCCTCGGGAAATACTCTCGCCCGTCCGTGGAGGCCCTGATCCGGTGGCAGGCTCAGACCGATCCGGCCGCCCGACGAAGGCGATAACCCACGGATGGGAGTGGCACGGCTTGGTTGGTCAGCGTCCCATCATCGGGCCCATGTGCTGCATCATCACCGTCATCCACAGCAGTACCGCGACCCCGAGCACGACCAGTAGCGCAATCGCGGCGATCACCACGACGGGCAGGGTGATGGCCGAGGCGGGTGCGGGGCTCGTGGGCTGCGGTGCGGGTGTCGGCAGGTCGCGGGTGAGGGCTTGCAGGTCGCCGACCGTTCGGGCCCGGTAGGCGTGGGCGACGCGGTCGGAGAACTCGTCGAGGGTGATCCGGCCGCTGGCGACCTCGGCGCGCAAGGTCTGGAACGCCTGTTCACGGTCGGCGTCGGATGCGCGGAGGTCAGGGTTGTGGTCCATCGCCATCTCGGTTCTCCCGGACAACGGCGTCGACGCCTACGATCGCGGCTTCCATGCCGCGACCTGGCCTTTCAGTGCCGGGCGGCAAGTGGCTCGGGGCCGGGATGTCGGATTCGATGATCCAGCAGACGGCGGAGTCGTCGTGGCTGGTGGGCTGGTCGGCGCGAGCGGTGTCGAGCAGTGTTTGCAGATGGGTTTCGAGGGTGATGAGTTCGGCGATCTGGGCGCGGACCTGGTCCAGGCGCTGGCCGAGCATGGCTCGGACGTGGCCGCAGGGTTGTTCGCCGCGGTCGTGGACCGACAGGATCTGACCGGCTTCGCGCAGGCTCAACCCAGCGGCTTGGGCGCGGCGGATGAACTGCAACCGGGCCAGGTGCTCGGGACCGTAGTCGCGGTAGCCGGTGGGGGTGCGCTCGGGGTCGGGCATCAGGCCCTCGTTCTCGTAGAACCTGATCGTTTTCGCGGTGACCCCGCCGGCTGCGGCCAGTTCGCCGATCTTCACCCAGTCCTCCTCGCACTCTCTCCTTGACATTCCATCGTACTGGAAGGTTCATGCTGGGGTCATCGCGCGGGAAGCGTGTGGATCGACGGAGGTTCTCAGGTGAGCGAGTTCGTGTACACGGTGCGCGGGATGTCATGCGGGCATTGCGCCGACGCGGTCACCCGCGAGGTGGAGGGCATCGAAGGCGTCAAAAGCGTCGCGGTGGACGTCGCGTCCGGTCGGGTGGTGGTCGACGCCGCGCGAGTGCTGACAGTCGAGGAGGTCGCGGCGGCGGTCACCGACGCCGGATACGAGCTGGTCCGATGAGGGTCGCAGCACGGTTGGCCGGCTACGCGCTCATGCTGGCTGCGGTGGCGGCGGCGGGTTGGGTCGGCGGTCGAACCCTCGGACCGGTAGATGCGAATTCGCCCTCACACGAACCCGGACGCCGCGAGTCGTCCGAGCACACCACCGCGATCGGGCCTGCACCGGCGACCGATGATGCGCCGACCTGGACCGCACCCGCGCCAGCCACGGGTGGCCAGACAGTCACCGCGCTCATCGAGGCTGCGTCGGGGCCGGTATCCGGGGTGCCTGTGATGGCTGCGGCGCCAGGACCGGTCCCCTTCGAGAGCGTACTGGCCGACCCGACACGGGACACTCGCTCGGCTGACCCTCGTCGCCTCGCCGATACCGGGCTGCCGATGCCCGCACAAGCGGTCACCGTGGCGACTATGCCCAGCGGCGGTGCGATGGGCTCCCCGACAACTCCCGGCGCCGTGACCACAGGCACCGGTGGCAACGACGCAGGTGCGGCACATCCGGTGGGCGGCACGGTCCCTGCCGAGCGGCCGGACGCCCACGACGATCGGCCCGGACCCGGTGGGCCGGGCAAACCGGGAGGTTCAGCCGGTCAGGCCGGCCTGCCTACCGGAGGAGGCGACACGGGGTCGAAGGCTCCCGGCGGGCCGCCTGCCGCTGCCGGGGAGCACGGAGCGGATACCCACGGTGACAAGCACGGCGGGAAGGTTGGCCGATGAGTGACACCGTCGAGGGTGTGCAGGCGATAGCGTCGCGGCAGTTGGAGCTCGCGATCGGCGGGATGAAGTGCGCGTCGTGCGCGGCCCGGATCGAGCGTCGGCTCAACAAAATGGATGGCGTTGTGGCCACGGTCAATTTCGCCACGGAGAAGGCGCGCGTCGAACTCGATTCCGACACTGCGGATTCGGCAGTGATCCGGGTGATCGAGGACACCGGATACACCGCGCGGATACCACAATCGGAGCGCGCACCCGACAGTGAAACACCCTCCGAGCCTGAGGAATACGACGAACACACCCGCTCGCTGCGCCAACGCATGCGAGTGTCGGTGGCATTGGCGATTCCGGTCGTGTTGCTGGCGATGGTGCCACCGCTGCAGTTCACGAACTGGCAGTGGCTGTCGCTGACCCTGGCCGCGCCGGTGGTGGTATGGGGCGCCTGGCCCTTCCACACGGCAGCGTGGACGAACCTGCGCCACGCCGCCGCGACCATGGACACCCTGATCTCGGTGGGTGCCGGGGCCGCATTCGGGTGGTCGCTGTATGCGCTGTTCTTCGGTGACGCGGGTAAACCCGGTCTGCACCACGGGTTCTCGCTGACCGTCGAACGCGGGATGGCGGGCAGCAACATCTACCTCGAGGTCGCCGCGGTGCTGACCGCAGCGATCCTGGCCGGACGGTTCTTCGAGGCCCGCGCCAAACGCCGCGCCGGCGCGGCCCTTCGAGCACTGCTGGAACTCGGCGCCAAGGACGTCGCCGTGCTACTCAACGGCCGCGAGCAACGCATCCCGATCGACGAGCTGATCGTCGGTGACCTGTTCATGGTGCGCCCGGGAGAGAAGATCGCCACCGACGGTGTTGTCACCGAGGGCAGTTCGGCGGTCGATGCGAGCATGCTGACCGGTGAATCGGTCCCGGTCGAGGTCAGTCCCGGTGACGCGGTGGTCGGTGCCACGGTCAATGCCGGTGGCCGCCTGATAGTGCGTGCCAGCCGGGTCGGCGCCGACACTCAGCTCGCGCAGATGGCACGCCTGGTCGAGGACGCGCAGACCGGCAAGGCGGAAATTCAGCGGCTCGCCGACCGGGTGTCGGCGGTGTTCGTACCGGTGGTGATCGCGTTCGCGGTCGGCACCCTCGCGTTCTGGCTCGGTGCCAGCGTGGGTGCAGCATTCGCGTTCAGCACCGCGGTCGCGGTGCTGATCATCGCCTGCCCGTGCGGGCTCGGATTGGCCACCCCGACAGCGCTTCTGGTCGGCACCGGACGCGGCGCCCAGTTGGGCATCCTGATCAAAGGCCCCGAAGTCCTCGAGTCGACCCGCCGCATCGACACCGTCGTGCTCGACAAGACCGGCACGGTGACCACCGGCAAGATGGCTCTGCTCGGTGTTCAGACCGGCATCGAGGTCGACGAACACACGGTGTTGCGGCTGGCCGGGGCGCTCGAGGACGCCTCCGAACACCCCATCGCCCGCGCGATCACCATCGGCGCGATCGAACGCGTCGGCGATCTCCCCGCGGTTGGGGACTTTCAGAACCTGGAAGGCCTCGGCGTGCGTGGAGTCGTCGAAGGGCGCACGGTGCTGGTGGGCCGCACCTCGCTGCTCACCGAGCACGGCATCGACCTCCCCACCGGACTGCAAGAGCACAAACAACGGGCCGAATCACTGGGCCGCACCGCGGTCGTCGTCGCTTGGGACGGGGTCGCACGCGCGGTAATGGTGGTCGCCGACACCGTGAAACCCACATCGGCGCAAGCGATTCGACACCTGCGTGAGCTCGGCCTGCGTCCGGTACTGCTGACCGGGGACAACGACACCGCCGCCCGCGCGATCGCCGCCGAGGTCGGCATCGACGAGGTCATCGCCGAAGTGCTGCCCAAGGACAAGGTCGAGGTCATCACCCGGTTGCAAGGTGAGGGCCGGGTAGTGGCGATGGTCGGCGACGGCGTCAACGACGCGGCCGCGCTCGCCCAGGCCGACCTCGGATTGGCGATGGGCACCGGTACCGACGTCGCGATCGAAGCCTCCGACCTGACCCTGGTGCGCGGGGATCTGATGGCCGCGATCGACGCGATCCGTTTGGCGCGCCGCACGTTACGCACGATCAAGGGCAACCTGTTCTGGGCCTTCGCCTACAATATCGCGGCCCTGCCCCTGGCAGCGCTCGGGCTGCTGAACCCGCTCATCGCGGGGACCGCGATGGCGTTCTCGAGTGTGTTCGTGGTGTCCAACAGTCTGCGGCTGCGCGGATTCAAGGCGACGCCCGTCACCGAACCGGCCTCCGAGCCCGGCACGGTAGCGGCCGGCGCACCGTTGCGCGGTGTATCCGGCGGGAGTGGGCTCGACGACGGCGAACGCGCCGAACTCGAGCGCCTGCGGGCGGAGAACGCGACGCTGGCCGAGGAACGTGATGCGCTCGAACGCAGCGTCGCGCACTGGGTACGCAAGGCCCACCGCGAATGAACCACATGGGTTTCCGGCACACCGACAGCGTCGTCTGGGCGACCTGGACCGCGGCGGCGCTGCTCGCGGTCGTGGTCGTCCTGGCGGTAGCCGGGGTACCGTCGGCGGATCTGCACGGACCGTTGCACCGGTTCGGGATCATGGACCCTGCGTGCGGTGGCACCCGCTCGGTGTATCTGTTCAGCCATGGCGACCTTGTCCGCGCGCTGCGCTACAACCCGGCCGGGCCGATCGTCGTCCTCGCCGCCGCGCTGCTCGCCGTGCGGGCGGTGGCCGGGCGGCTGACCGGCCGTTGGCTCACCGTCGCAGCACCACGCCACCTGGTACTACTCGTCGCGGGGATCGGGTTGCTGGCGTTGGAGGTCAACCAGCAGGCGCACGCCGATCTGCTCACCAGCTCATGGACCGGATGAGGGCTGGCGATGCGCGAAGGAGGTGAGCGGTCATGAGCGAATTGCTGGTCGGGACAACGTTATTGGCGTCGTTCCTCGGCGGCGTCGTGGCCTTGCTGGCACCGTGTTGCGTGTCTGTGATGCTACCCGCGTACCTGGCCACCGGATTCCGTCATCGGGGAGGGGTCGTCCCAGCGACGCTGGTGTTCGGCGCCGGAGTCGCGACGCTGATCCTGCCGATCGGGCTCGGCGCCAGCGTGTTGAGCCGCCTGTTGTTCGGCGGGCACGCGTGGGTGTTCTCCATCGGTGGCGTGTTGACCATCGTGGGCGGGATCGCGGTGCTGGCCGGGTGGCGCCCGAACCTGCCGATGCCCGGTGCGCGCGCGGCGACCCAGGGCAGTTACCGGTCTGCGTATCTGCTGGGCGTGTTCTCCGGGGCGGCCTCGGCGTGCTGCGCGCCGGTGCTCGCCGGGGTGGCGGTGCTCTCGGGGGCGGCCGCGTCTTTCCCGGTCGCGTTGTCGGTCGGGCTGGCCTACGTCGCGGGCATGGTCGCCCCACTCGCGGTGATCGCCGTGATCTGGGACAGCCGCCACGAACACGCCTCCCGGCTCCTCGGCGACCACACCCTCACCGTGGGATGGCACAAGCATCGGCGCACCCTGTCGCTGGGAACCGCGGCCAGCGGCGCGCTGATGATCGCGATGGGTGCACTGGCGATCGTGCTCGCGTTCACCGGGCCCGGTATGCCCAGCGGCGGCTGGCAAACCGAACTGTCGGCGTGGCTACAACACCTCAGCGCCCTGTGGCACAGGCACTGTCGTGGCTGCCCGGCTGGGGACTCGCCCTCATCCTGATCGGCGCAACCGTCCTCCTCGGCCGGCGCGCGATGCGACCGACCGTTACTCGGACCTCGCGAGATGCAGTGGGCTCCAACGATATCGAGGAGGAATCATGAGCAAACCTCGATCACAGGATTCGGCGCACCGAACCACCGGCTCGAACCGGACTCGAAGGCAATCGGTGACAGGGCCGCGAGGGTCTCACCCGCCTGCGGCCACCGTCGCGGCCGTCGCGCTTGTCGTGGTCGTGGTCGTCGCGGTCCTGTACGTGGTGTTTCGAACCGGTTCGCCTGCCACCGATCCCGGGGCGGGCGCCAGTGGCTACCCGCACGTGGCCGGGGACCCCGGCACCGGAGAAATGGCCCCCGATTTCACCCTGGCATCCGGGGCCGGAACGCCGGTGAGCCTGACCGCCTACCGCGGCCGCAGCGTGCTCCTGTATTTCCAGGAGGGGCTGACCTGTCAGCCGTGCTGGGATCAGATCCGTGACCTCGAACGAAACACAGACGCCTTGACCAGCGCCGGGGTGGACGCGGTCGTCTCGATCACCACCGACCCGGCCGCGCTGATCGGACGCAAGGCCGCCGACGAACACCTCACCACCGTCGTGGCGTCGGATCCAGACCTGAAGGTCTCCCGCGCCTACGACGCCAACTCCTACGGGATGATGGGCCAGATGCGCGACGGGCACAGCTTCGTGCTGGTCGGCCCGGACGGGGTAATCGCCTGGCGCGCCGACTACGATGGCGCACCCCAACACACGATGTACCTGCCGACCGCGAAACTCCTCGCCGACCTGCGCACCGAACGCCGACCATGACCATCGCCATCACCTTGCTCACCCGATCCGACTGCGGGCTGTGCGAGCACGCCAAGCAGGTCCTGGCCCGGGTCGGTCAGGACTATCCGCTGACCGTGACCGAGATCGACCTGCGCACCGAGGACGGACAACGCCTGGCCGCCACCGCCGGGGTATTGTTCGCCCCCGGCGTCCTCGTCGACGGCGAACCGTTCTCCCATGGGAGGGTTTCCGAACGCAAACTGCGCCGCACCTTGGCCCGGCACACCGGACCGGGATGATCACCGGACCCCGTAGCGATGTCGCCCCAGCCCGGCAGCACCAACACCAACCAATACCGACACATCTGTCCCCTCGAGTCCGCGTCCTTCCTGCGCCCCCTCCTCATCGGGGCACCGGAGTAGCTACCGCACCGTCCTCGCACGCAGATCGGTGCCGTTCGCGCAGGAGGTTTACCGGGTTCGGGATTCGGTGGGCGCTGTGTCCGCTGTTTGTGTCGGGAGCTGGAGGGCGGTGGCGGTGAACTGGCAGCCCCCGTGAGCTGTGAACGGTTCGGCGAGTTGGGCCAGGTAGCCGACCGGATAGTCGGGTTTGGCGGCCATGCCGATGTCCTCGCTGCTGAAACGGCGTGCGGGGTCGTAGCTGTAGGTGCGCAGCAGGTGATCCCAGACGAGGGTGAACAGTCCGAAGTTGACGTCGCCGATGCCTGCCCATTTGAGGTGGTGGAAGCGATGGCCTTCGTTGAGGGCCAGCACATATTTGAGCGGACCCACGCGGTAGTCGGCATTGGAATGCTGAAGCAGCAGCTGCACGGCCACGGCGAGCGACAGCGCGGCAGCGACCGGAACGGGGATGCCGAGCAGCAGCAGCGGGGTGACGCCGGCAGTCATCTCGATGGTTTGGTGCAGCGGGTGTTTCATCAGTCCGTCAAGCCGCCATCCGGCGTGGGCGGCCCGGCCTCGATCACGTCGCCCGAACGGGGTGGGCGAGATCAGCGTCGCTGCCGTGAAGGACATCCCGCGCAGCGTGCTCACTGCCTGCCGATCCAGGACCACCAGCGTGTAGGCGTTGACGATCCACTGCAACTCGGTGGTGCTCGCGCCCAAGTCACCCGCCAGCGTCGGCAGCGCGACATTGAGCACCATCAGGTCCAGCCCGACGGTGAGCAGCGCGATGACCAGCGCCGCCAGGCCCGACCAGCGGCGAGTCGCGGACAGCCCGGCCATCGCGTGAGAGTTGATCTCGGACATGGGATCTCCCGAACCAGTGAAACAGGGCGCGAGGTGAACGTGCGTTGCGGCGACTACCATCACCAATCAATCGTGCACAGACGATGTTATCAAAAAATAGTTCTACAATCGGTTTCTATCGATGATTATTCGAGATCCTCCGCTCGCCGCGCAGCACCGTCGGCTGCGCTCTCGAACACGTGACGACACGCCGGCTCTGCATACGCCCTTCGAAGTGTTTCTCCGCGAGGGATTGTGGGGCGCGATTCCTACGGCGGGGCTCGCTCGCCGACTCCCGTCGGCGCTTCGAGACGTCGCCTGGACCGCGTTCCGCATCGTCGTGCGCGCCGACTCCGATGGCTCCGGGCGACGCGTAAGTTGACTGAGAGACATATAAGCGCAGTTCAGTGGGGCTTCGGGTAGAGCGTGCGGGCGCGAACCGGGTATTGCGTGGGCGGCGTACGATCGGCTGCCGTGGCCAGTGGTGTGCGGACATCGAACGTGTGGCCGGTCCTGGTGGCGGCGCTGGCGGGTGTGGTGTTGACGCTCGGTGTCACCGACTGCCGGGTGTTCGGTCCCGGCTCCCCGGTCGCCGCGCCGACCGCGGGTACCACGGTGGTGGCAGGGGCCGCGGGCCCTGCGAATCCAGCCGATAGTTGCACGCACCCGGCCCATGAGGCCGTCTTTGCCGCGACGATCACCTCCCACCGAGACGTCCAGACTCCCGCACATTCCTCGGGTGTCCTGATCCTGGTCGGCGTCACGGGGTGGGCGGCGGCGCGGCCGCGAAGCCCTCCGTCCCGCGCTCTTCGCACCGAGAGCGGTAGCGCTCTTCTCATCCGTTTCGGCATCTGCCGACGCTGACCGGTCAGCGCCAGGCCGACGTGAGCTGCCCGTCTGCCGGTGACCGCTGCCCGGGTCATCGCTGTGCCGAACGGAACGGAGTCCGCCATGAACGACGCTGTGCTCGACACCCTGTGCACCACCCCTACCTCGTCGGTGACCACCGCATACCGCTGTCTGCGGCCCAACGCGCTGGTCGGCAATACACCAGTCCTGCGGATCGGTGCCCCGTTCGCGCCGGGGAACCGGGGATTCTGGGCCAAACTCGAAGCAGCCAATCCCGGCGGGATGAAGGATCGACTCGCCCTGCACATGGTCGAACGCGCTCGCGCGCGGGGCGAGCTGAGGCCGGGTGCCCGGATCGTCGAATCCACCAGCGGCACACTCGGTCTCGGGCTGGCACTGGCCGCATCGGTGTACAGGCATCCGGTCACCCTGGTCACCGACCCGGGCATGGAATCACTGATGCTGCACCTGCTGGCCGCCTACGGCGCGCACGTGGAGCTGGTCACCGAGCCCCATCGCTGCGGCGGCTGGCAGCAGGCCCGCCGTGACCGGGTCGCCCAACTGCTTGCCGCCGACCCGACGGCATGGTGCCCGGACCAGTACAGCAATCCCGACAATGTCGATGCCTACGATCGGCTGGCGTTCGAGTTGCTGGCCCAGCTGGGCCGCGTCGATGTCCTGGTGTGCTCGGTCGGCACCGGCGGGCATTCGGGCGGAATCGCCCGAGTGCTTCGGCGGTTCCATCCCAGGATGCGGTTGATCGGCGTCGACACCGTCGCCTCCACCATCTTCGGTCAACCGGCCGGCACCCGTCTCATGCGCGGCCTGGGATCGAGCATCCACCCCCGCAACGTCGACCATGCCGCCTTCGACGAGGTGCACTGGGTCGCCCCGGCCGAGGCGGTGTGGGCGGCGCGCACCCTGGCCCGCACCCACTACACCACCGGCGGGTGGAGCGTGGGCGCGGTGGCCTTGGTAGCCGGATGGGCTGCCGGGCAGTACCCCGGGCACGCGCGGATCGCCGCGGTATTCCCCGACGGCCCTCACCGCTATTTCGACACCGTCTTCAATGACGACTACTGCGATCGCCATGGCCTGCTGGGCGTCGCAGCACCCATCGAACCCGAGAACATCGCCCATCCGACCGAACACGTGGTGCGGACCTGGACTCGCTGCACGACCGTCGTCGACCCACGAAACCCGCAGGCGCACAACAGGACCACCGCAGCGACGGTCGCACGATGATCGCGGTGGTCACCGCCTACCGCGGCTACACCCTGCCCGCCCGGATATTGATGCTCAACCAGTTCGGCATCAACCTGGGCTTCTACATGCTCATGCCCTATTTGGCCGGATACGTGTCCGGCTCGCTCGGTGTGGCGGGCCTGACAACCGGGATCGTGCTGGGTGTGCGGAATTTCGCCCAGCAGGGCATGTTCCTGCTGGGCGGCACCCTCGCCGACCGGCTCGGCTACAAGCCGCTGATCGTGGCCGGATGCCTGCTGCGCACCGTGGGCTTCGCGCTGCTGGCACTGGCGGACGCCCTGCCGGCGCTACTGATCGCCTCGGCCGCAACAGGGTTCGCGGGGGCGTTGTTCAATCCCGCGGTGCGGGCATATCTCGCCGCCGAGGCCACCGATCGCCGGGTGGAAGCTTTCGCCTTGTTCAACGTCTTCTACCAGGCGGGCATGCTGGCGGGGCCGCTGGTCGGACTCGCGATGATGGCCGTCGATTTCCGGGCGACCGCCGCGGTCGCGGCCACGGTTTTCGCGGTCCTCACCCTCGCCCAACTTGCCGCGCTCCCACCGCACGACCCCGGCCAGGTCTCCAGACGGAGCTCGGTGCTGCACGACTGGCGCACGGTGGTGACCAACCGGCCGTTCGTGTCCTTCTCCGTCGCGATGATCGGTTCGTACGTGTTGTCGTTCCAGGTGTATCTGGCCCTGCCGTTGCAGGCTGCCCGCGTAGCCGGCAAGGCTGACGCCACTGCGACGGTGACCATGCTGTTCATCGTGTACGGCGTCCTCGCGGTCGCCGGGCAGCTGCGCATCACCGACTGGTTCACCCGCCGGTTGGGACGCGACCGTGGTCTGGTTACCGGCGTGGCGATCCTGGCGGCGGCCTTCCTGCCACTGCTGCTGATACCCGGCTCCGGGCCCTTCAGCACCGCAGCCATGTCGGTATCGGCGGCGCTCCTGGCTGTCGGGAGCGCGGCGGTGTTCCCGTTCGAGATGGACACCATCATCGCGTTGACCGGCGAGCGTCTGGTAGCGACCCACTACGGTTTCTACAACACCGTGGTCGGTGTCGGAATCCTGCTCGGCAATCTCGGCACCGGCGCGGCGCTCGACGCCGCCGCCCGCACCGGGCTCGACGGCCTCGCCTGGGCCGCACTGCTCGCCGTCGGAGCGGCCTCGGCCACGGCCTTGTTCGTTTTGCGGCGATCGGGAAAGCTGGGTGACACCGTCGAATCTCCGGCAGCGGCAGCGAACACCCGCCCCGCCCGATGACGGTGACGCCCCTGATCACGAAATGCTTTGCACACCAGCAGAAACGGGCGAGCGTGACACCGTGCCGGGTCGAGCCCCGCTCGGCGGGCGACGTCGGCGGGCGAGGTGCGCAGCAGCCCGCAGTGCCGCAGCGCCGACGATGGTGACGGCCGCGCCGACGCTCGCGCCGACGGCCAGGCTGACCAGGCCGCTGATCGGGTAGGCGGTACCCACATACACACGCGAGAACGCCAACCCGATCGACCAGATCACCGCGAACACCGCCAGGCGCCGGTTCATCGGCATCACCACCGCCGCCACGGCCGCAACGACCGCGATACGGGGATCGGGCATCGTATGGGTTTCACCGGCCATACAGCGCTCGAGAACATACGCTCCCGCCACCGTGCTGCACGGCGGCGGGAGCGCGATCGCCTCGGCAGCGACGCGCGAGACCACAAATGCCAGACCGGCAGCAATCGACACGGTGACCAGCCCACCGATCGCACGACGGTCCGGCCCCGCTCGCCACCACGCCGCCGCGAGAACGGCGGCAAGCACCACGACACCGAAACGTGCATAGACCAGCATGATCGGATGCAACCACGGCGTCTCCGAGGCAATCCGCGTCACCGCCCGGTATATCGTCCCGTCGGCACCCGCCTCGGTCAGCACATGGTGGATCAGGCTGACGACGCGTTGCTCGAATTCCGGTTCGTCACCGCCCCCGCTACTCGCACGCATGAACTCGATGTTCCCAGCCACCCCCACGATTGTCACCGGGTACCACCCGATTCGCCGTTCGACCTCACCTTCCACTGGTTCGCATATCCTTGCAGGCATCGTGATCGCCCCGGTATGCGTTCGGCACGGCCATCACCTGCGGCTCGGCTGGGAGGTCGACCGGGCGCGATCGCCGCCGGGCTCATCGGATCAGCCCCATTCGTCGTGTCAGCCAATCCATTTCGATCCGCAGTCCCGTGGACCAGACTGCCCAGGTGTGTCCGCCGGGTAGCTCGTGGGCATCCTCCTTGCCCTTGCCACCGTGCCGTCCCCGGTGGTCGCGAAGACGCGAGCCGATCATGACCAGAGCGACGGGCCGCCGCGGAGGGTCGCAGTCGACCCCCGGCGGGACCGTGCTCCATTCCCATCAGCATCGCCGCAGGTTCCGGGCCGAGAGTGCTCAGGCGTCGTCGTCGGTTCGGCGCCCATCGGGGCTGCTGCCGAACACGGTGAGAACGCACAGGCCGATGGCGCCGACGACGATGAGGGAGTCGGCGAGGTTGAACGTCGGCCACCAGCCGGTGCGCAGGTAGTCGGTGACCACACCGTCGGGCGCGCGGTCGACGACGTTGGCGATCGCGCCGCCGAGAATCGCGGCGAAACCGGTGCGCCACCACGTGTTGGCCGTGGGTGCCCACCGCCACACGGCCACAGCCATGCAGGCGGTAATCAGGCCCGTCACGGCCAGGACCACCCCGGTGGGCGCGCCCGCTCCCATCGAGAACGCGACACCGGGGTTGAACGCCAGCCGCAGGTCCACGGGCCCCAGTTCGATCGGATTGCCCGCCAATCGGCGCTGGGCCCACACCTTGGCCGCCAGATCGATGCCCGCCATCCCGGCGGCGATCACATACACCGTGACACGGTGCCGGATCGCCGCCCGACCGGTGGCCGGGGAGGGCGTCACTACGGGGTCGATACTCATGATCCGGTGCCGGCCAGCGCGCCGACCTGCGGGGCGGCTCCGACCGGTGCCGGTGCCAGCGGCGTGGTGCGACCGGCGCGCACGCCATTGGCGATGACGACGATCTCGGCGACTTCGTGCACCAGCACGACCGCGGCCAAACCGAGCACCCCGAACAGCGCGAGCGGGATCAGCGCCGTGACGATGGCCAGCGAGAGCCCCACGTTCTGCAGCATGATCGCCCGCGCGCGCCGCGCGTGGTCGAGGGTTTGCGGCAGGTGCCGCAGGTCCTCGCCCATCAGGGCGACATCGGCGGTCTCGATGGCCACGTCGGTGCCCATCGCGCCCATCGCGACGCCCAGGTCGGCGGTGGCCAGGGCAGGCGCGTCGTTCACGCCGTCACCGACCATGGCGGTGAATCGTCGCGTGCGCAGCTCGGCGACGATGCGGGACTTGTCCTCCGGGCGCAGGTCGGCGTGCACGGTGTCGATGCCCGCCTGCGCGGCCAGCGCGGCGGCGGTGCGCTCGTTGTCGCCGGTGAGCATGGCCACCTGGCAACCACTCGCATGCAGCCGCGCCACCACTTCGGCGGCCTCGGGCCGCAACTCGTCACGAACCGCGACAGCGCCGATCAACGCGCCGTCGTCCTCGATCAGCACCGCGGTCGCGCCCGCCTGCTGCATGCGTTCGACCTCACCGGCGAGCGGACCCGCCTCGATCCAGCCGGGTCGGCCCAAACGGACCGGTCGACCCTCGATCCGGCCGGTGAGCCCGGCGCCGGTGACCGCTTCCACCTCGGTGGCCGGTTGCACCGTATCGACGGCGGCGAGAATCGCACGCGCCAAGGGGTGTTCGCTGCGCGCCTCCAACGCGGCGGCCACCGCCAACACCTCGGCCTCGGTCGCACCGTTGATCACGGCGACCTCCACCACGGCGGGCTGGTTGCGGGTGAGGGTGCCGGTCTTGTCCAACGCCACAGCCCGCACCTTGCCCAGCGCCTCGAGCGCCGCACCACCCTTGACCAGCGCGCCGAGCTTGCTGGCCGCGCCGACGGCGGCCACCACCGTGACCGGCACCGCAATCGCCAGCGCGCACGGCGACGCGGCGACCAGCACCACCAGCGCCCGCTCGATCCAGGTCTTCGGATCCCCCAGAATGCTGCCGAGAACGGCGATGACCGCCGCCGCGATCATGATGGCGGGCACCATCGGTTTCGCGATCTTGTCGGCCAGGCGCTGCGCCTCACCCTTGCGGGTCTGCTCGGCCTCCACGATCCGCACGATCCGGGCGAGGGAATTGTCCTGCGCGGTCGTGGTGACCTCGACCTCGAGGACGCCGTTGCCGTTGATCGAACCGGCGAACACCTCGGCGCCGGGACCGACCTCGATCGGCACCGATTCACCGGTGATCGCCGAGGTATCCAGGGCGGTGCGCCCGAAGCGAATGACACCATCGGTGGCGATCCGCTCACCGGGCTTGACCACCATCGTGTCCCCGACCGCCAATTCCGCCGGGGACACTTCGGTCTCCACGCCGTCACGCCATACAGTGGCGCGATCGGGCACCAGCGACAGCAGCGCACGCAACCCGCGACGGGTGCGCGCGATCGAGTACTCCTCGAGTCCTTCGCTGATGGAGAACAGGAACGCCAGCATCGCGGCCTCGCCGACCTCACCGAGGATCACCGCACCGACCGCGGCGATCGTCATCAGCGTCCCGACCCCGATCTTGCCCTTGACCAGGCGCTTCAGCGTCGACGGCACGAAGGTGTACGCGCCGACCGCCAACGCCGCCACCTCGAGCGTCAGCACCACCGGGCGCGACATAGCGGCCCACCCCGCGATCAGCGCCGCGAGCAGCAGCACGCCCGCGACCGCCGCGGCCCGCAGCTCACCGACCTCCCACAGGCGCTGCGGTGCCTGCTCCTCGCCCTCTTCTCCTGTCGTCGGCTCGTCGTGGCCACAACCGCACGCGTCGCTCATCGCCGCCCCTTCCGTCCTGTCGCTTCGCCCGCGGCCGGTGCCTCGGTGCCGTAGTTCGGGCACAGCGCTACCGCGTTACCCGTCGCCGCCAACAGCGTCTCCGCCGAGGCCAGCAGGTCCATCAGTTCCGGGCGGGTCAGGCTGTAGAAGACCTGACGCCCTTCGGGGCGCCCCACCACCAGCCCGCAGTCCCGCAAACACGCCACGTGCGCCGACACCGTCGACTGCGCCAAGCCCAACCCGCTCATCAGGTCGACCACACGCGCCTCCCCGCCCGCCAGCCGCTGCACGATCGCCAACCGCGTCGCATCCGACAGGCTGTGGAACAGCGCCACCGCCGGCTCGAGAGCCCCCTCCCCGGAGGGTGGGCAATCACCCCTACTATTAATCGTCATCAAGCGATGCTAACACCATCAACCGTTGACATCGCGTGAAGACGGTCACCCAGGAGCGGGGCCGGCAACCATCAGTGCTGCGCGTTGTCATCGCCGAATGCCTATGCTGTCGAGGACAGTCGGACCGCAAATGATCACCACCGCACGGTGAGGAACCTGTCGATGGACTACGAGGTGTTCCTCATCCGCCGCATCCGCGAACACTGGGAAACCCACGGCGACAACCGACTCGCCGTCGCCTCCGGTCTCACCCGCACCGCACGACCCATCACCGCGGCGGCCGCCATCATGGTCGTCATCTTCGGCAGCTTCCTCACCGCCAGCACGCTCGAACTCAAACAACTCGGCCTGGCTCTCGGTGCCGCGGTCGCCATCGACGCGATCATCGTGCGACTCGTGCTGGTTCCGGCCCTGATGCAGTTACTGGGCCGATGGAACTGGTGGTTCCCCCGCCGGCGTGGGGGGCGAGTTGTGTCCTTGAAGCAGAATGGGGTCGGGACCACGCGAGCCAACCCCGATCGTCGGCAGCGCAGTCAGACGCGCAGTTGGTTCCCGAAGATGCGGGTGCCCAGCTGCTGGGCGTCGGTGAGGTCCAGGATGATCCCAGCGAGCTGTTGGGTGGGTGTCTGCCCAGTTTTGCGCGGTCTGCCGGTCGCTGAAGAAATTGAGGTAGCCGCAGCAGGTGTCGGCGGACGGGCCGGCAGTTGCCCGTGCGCCGACGAACACAACCGTTGTCTGAGGCTGCGCCGCCACGACCGCGTCGCGGACGGTCACCGTGATCGGTTCGCCCGTCGACGGGTCGACCGATTCGATCAGGACATCGGTGTCGAGCATGGCAGCGATACCCAGGGCATCGACGGCGCACATCGCATAAACCTGCGCCCCGGCCGCGATCCGCACCCGGTGCGGTGTCGGTGAGGCAGAGAACGGGTAAGCCGACTCGACGCTGCCGGACATGCCGAGGCGGATCACATCGGCTGTGTGCAGACGCTCGAGGACCTGCTCCGCCGAAGTATCGTGCTCGGCGGCGACCGCGGTCAGCTCCGCCGCCGCCGGTGCCCGGCCCTCGCTGGCGAAACCACGCAGGATCGCGTGATGAACTGCCCGTTCGGCGGGGTCGGTGGGCTGCGCTGCCGCGCGCCACGCGCTCAACGTCCCCGCCGCCGAAGACTCACCCGATGCCCGAGCGCAGCAATCCACAGCAACACCCGGTGCGTTGCCCGATGTAGTGGAGGAGTCCCCCAAGTGCAGCGCCTCGCGCAGCGCTACCACCGACGGCGCCCCGCTCACCGACCCGGTCTCGGACCGATACAGACGGCACGACACGCTCGGCGCCTGACCCGGTACGGCGAAAGGATCCATGCCGTCGACGAGCAGCGTCGGCGAGCCGGTCATTCCCGCAGCGGCAGCTCCGGCCGCGGTATCGAGCACGCGGTGCACGACCTCCACATCGACCGGCTCGCTGCCGATCGCCTGCCGGATCCGTTGCTCCAACACCGAAACGTTGGGGCAGTCGGGGACCTGCAGAATCTCCAGCTTCATCGTTCGCCTTCCTCATCGTGGAGGGTGTGCAGAAGCGGACAGCTCCGGTCGCTACGCGGGCGTTCACAGGTGGCAACCAGCTCCGAGAGCGACTGCTGCATCCGCTGCAGATCCACGATCCGCTCGGCGAGCTGAACCATCCTGGCTTCGGCCAGCTCCCGGGCCACGTCGCAATCATCCGGTCCGCCATCGGCAAGATCGAGAAGTTCACCGATCTCCTCCAGAGTGAACCCAAGATCCTGGGCGCGCTTGACGAACCTGACCACCGCCACAGCCTCGCTCGGATACGCCCGATACCCCGACGCTGAACGCGGCGGCGACGCCAACAGACCCCGGCGTTCGTAGTACCGAAGCGTCTGCACGTTCACCCCGGCGCAGGTGGCCAGCTCACTGCTACGCATACCAACATTCTCAACCCTGTACTCGAGTACAGAGTCAAGGCCGATCACACAGCGCAACGGCCACAGGGATCGGCCCCGGCCCACCGCTCGGCCACAGAGACTCGGCGGATGCCCTGCAACAGCTCGGTCTTGCGCACCCCTCGAGGGTTCAGCCCTCACCTCTGGCTACCTATCCCCGAACACGTACCCGCCCACACCCGCCGGTGCACGGATGTGACCAGTAGGCTCACTGTCGTGACCAGCGCTACGCCCGCAGTGCGGCGAGCCGGACTTCTCCGGCTCGTCGTCGTGCTGGCGGCGCTGGTCGGGATCGCGCTGATCGGGAGTGGGCACTGCCGGGCCGCTGCGCCGATGGACATGTCCATGACGGCCTCGGCCACGGCGGCCGGTCACTGCGGTCCGGCGCAAACCGGTGCCGACCAGAGCATGAACCACGCCGATCACGATCAGGGTGCGGTGATGGTTAAGGCCAGCGCCGCGTCGGTGACGGCCGGATCGGATCATTCACAGCCCGTGGCCCCGGCCGCAATCGTGATGGCCTGTCTGGCGGTGTTCCTCGCGTTGCTGGCCGGTGTGGCGTTGCTGCGCCACCACGGGCGCGCCCACGCGATCCGTATTCCCCTTCCGCTGGCGGGGCCCGAGCCGCGCACGGTGCTGCTGCGCCCGCCCAGCCTCGCTGAACTCTGCGTGCTGCGGACATAAACCGCAGATGCCGCGGGTCTGTCGCACTGCGACCGACCCGTCCCCCGTCGTGCGTTCGATAAACGCCGCGGGAGCCGTCTGTGTATGTCTCCGTACTTACCTCACGCAGGAGTTCGTTTCGTGAATCTCGTTCCTGTCCTGGCCACCGGCCTGTTCGCTGGCGGCGTCTCGTGTGCCGCCGTCCAAGGCGGTCTGCTGACCGGCGTCATCACCCGTCAGCGCACCGCGACCGCCACAACCAGCAAGACCGCAGCCGTGCAATCCCCGCCGCGGGTGTGGGCCCGCCTCGGTGACGATCTGGCACCGGTCGGTGGTTTCCTCGCCGGAAAACTGCTCTCCCACACCCTGCTCGGTGCCGCGCTCGGCGCCCTCGGCGGCGCCGTGCAGCTGTCGATCGGTACCCGCACCTGGCTCCAGATCGGGGCCGGGCTGCTGATCATCGTGTTCGGCCTCGCCCAACTCGGCGTGCCCGGGTTCCGCGGGATCGTCGTGGAACCACCCGCCTCGTGGATGCGGATCGTGCGCAGCGGCGCCCGCCTGCACACCGCATTCGCGCCCGCGGTGCTCGGTGTGCTGACGATCCTGCTCCCCTGCGGGATCACCCTGTCGGTGGAAGCGCTCGCTCTCGCGTCCGGGTCCCCGTTGTGGGGTGCGGCGGCCATGGCGGTGTTTGTGCTCGGTACCGGACCGTTGTTCGCCGTCCTCGGGTACGCCGCCCGGGTCGCGGCCACCGTCTGGCGCGGCCGGCTGGCCGTGGCGACCGGACTGGTCGTGCTCGGCATGGGCTTCTACACCCTCAACGGCGGTCTCGAACTTGCCGGCTCCCCGTTGGCTGCCGGACGCATCGCCGAAGCATTCGGTGCCAGTCAACCCCCCGCTGACGCCACGGCCGCGACCGTCACCGACGGCGTGCAGCTGGTGACGATCACCGCCCGCACCGGTGCCTACACCCCCGGCAACGTCGAAGCCAAAGCCGGTGTCCCGACCACCCTGGTGGTCAAGACCAACGGCGTCCAGGGCTGCATCCGGTCGCTGGTCATCCCCAGCCTCGGCATCCAGAAGGTCCTGCCGAGCACCGGGGAGACCCGCATCGACCTCGGGGTCCTGCAACCCGGCCGCCTGGATTACACCTGCGGCATGGGCATGTATTCCGGCCTGCTCACCATCGCCTGACGAAAGGATCGAAAACCTATGGCCACACACACTTTTCGGGTCCAGGGCATGCACTGCGGCAGCTGCGCGCTGCTCATCGACGACACCCTGGCCGACCTCCCCGGCGTCCGCAACACCCAAACGTCGATGAAAAGAGCGCGCACCACCGTCGACCTCGACACCGCCACCACCCCCGACGATGTCATCGCGGCCGTCGCTGAACTCGGCTACACCGCCACCGTCGACTCGTAACGACCTGCCCTGTCTGGTGGGTCGGCCGCCCAGCGCAGCCGACCCACCGGGCAGCAGCCCCACAACCTTTGGTGAACCCGGGATTCCTGGTTCACCTCGAGTCGGAAACGGAACGAGAAATGAACTCCGTACTACTCACCCTCGCGGTCCTCGCCTGCCCCATCGGGATGGGCGCGATGATGTTCATGATGATGCGCGGCAACCGCCACGACACCGGCGACGACACCCGCCAGATCGAACTCGACACGCTGCGCGCCGAAATCGAGCGCCTCAAAGCCGACCGCCAACCTGAGCACCGGCCCGGGAATTCGTCGTGACATCCACCTGGTACGCCGCGATCCTGGCCACGGCCGCGGCGACCGTCACCTACGTCACCTGTATCCGGCCGATGCGCCGCCACCGGCGTGCCGAGACCGGCGTCGATGAACAAATCGCGGCACTGACCCGCGAACTAAACACCCTCCGAGCAGGCGATAGGGCCGCCGCCAGGGAAGACCACAGCGCTGGTCCGGTCCAGCGCCGCACCGATGCAGACACAAACAATCAGTGACCCCCGATCTGCCTGGTCAACCGATCACCGGCAACTTACGCGGTTTGACCTTCCATTCGAATGGAAGGTCTAGCATCGCTGCGGTTCACCGGTCAGCCGAGATGCCCTCGGCGGCTCCGCGAACCATGGTGCCGGCGTCAGCAGCAAGTCGCCGATCGCGCCGCTGACGCGTCCCGAACACACCACTGCAAGGGAGGTGATTTACGTGAACCCGCTGAAGATGATCTGCGACTGGATGTGCAGCATGATGGGCCCCTGCTGTCCGGGCATGTGACAGCAAGACAAACCGCGAGCCGGCGGGCGGATCGACCCGCGGAATCACAGCGTCGGTCAGCCCGCCCGCCCCCCGGACTGAGCTTCCCCCGCTTTGCCGGAAGCCCTCCGTGAAAGCGGGGGAAGCTCAGACGGTGTCAGTCGTCATCGTCTGGGACGTCGGGATCCCGCAGCGCCCGGTGGCCTTCGCCGAGCTCGGGCAGGTGGAAGCTGTAATGGCCTTCCAGACGGAGGTGTTTGCGGATGAACGCTGACAACCGGGTGGCATCCTCATCGCGGACCGGGTAGTCCTGGGCGCGCAGCTCATCCAGCGCGCGGTCCAGGTACACCGAATTCCACAGCACGACACAGTTCAAGATCAGGCCGAGTGCTGAGAGCTGGTCTTCCATGCCGTCGAGGTAGGCGCGAGTGATCTCGCCCTTCTTGCCGTGAAAGATGCTGCGGCCCAGGTCGTGACGTCCCTCCTGAAGATTCGCCTGCGCCTTGGCCTCGCGCCGATACGGCTCGTCGTCAGCCAGGCGCAGGATGTGCAGGGTCTTGAAGATGCGCCCGTAGTGTGCGATGGCCAGCCCCAGTGACGTGGGGTTACCGTCGCGGGAGATCATGCGCGTGACCTCGTGCCCGGACACCTCACCACGATGCATCGACACCGCGATCCGGCACATGTCCTGCCAATGCTCACCGATCTTGTCCAGGTCGATGCGGCCGCGCGCGGCCTTGTCCAGGGGCCCGTAGTCGGCGGCCGGGTCGATACGCCACAGCCGCTGGTCAGGCAGGTTCGCCAGCTGCGGCCGATACTTGCGATCCAAGAGATGCAGGATTCCGAACACGATGTCGGAATAGGACCCGCTATCGGTGATGATGTCGTCGGGCACCTTGCTGCCTTCAGGTTGGCGCAGCACCACATCGACGGCGTTGAGCGAATCACGCGGAGTACCCGAAACGACCATCCCGTTCAGTCCGGCGGCCTGGTCGTTGAGCATATTCAGCCAGGTAGCGCCCCGTTTCGGGCCGAAATATTTTCGATTCGGGCGGGCATGGATCGAGCGGACCGGGACGACGAACCGCATCCCGTCCACGCTGGCAACCAGCCCGCCGCCCCACAGCTGCGCCAACGGCAGGTTCGCTTGAGCATTGACCAGCACCGTGTTGGCCGCGGCCATGGTGTCGGCGCGAATGTAGTGCTGGTCGACGTGGCGCGACCGATCCCGCGTCAACGCGTCCGCGCCGGGCGAAACCACCGGTGCCAGACCGACGTTCATCGCCTGCGAGCACAACACCGCAGCGACAGAGACGCCGAGGTCGGCGACTCGGGCGCTGGTGCCGGCGACGTGAGTGAAGGATTCGCCGAACTCCGGAAGCCACGACATCACCTCGAGGACCAGCTCCGGCAGATCCACCCGCGGAATCATCGCCGCCGCGCGGCGCCGCAGATCGGTCAGGCCGGGCGGATCCGGGATCGCGGTCAACGCGGCCACGTGCAGCTTGCCGTCGGAATCCACGGTGGCGGGGGTGTCGTCGCCCAGACGCGCGGCCAGCTCCCGGTAGGCGGCGTCTACGCTCCCGGCCAGCTCGCCCAGCATCGGCCGCGGGTTGTCCGGCAGCCCGAGCGCGTTCATGCCTGAATCACGGGCGGTCTCCCACGCCATCCCCGACAGCAGATGTGCTCGCGGGTCGCGCCATTTGGCGGATTCCTCGGCGAAGATGTTGCGGTAGCGCAGATGCCGCCGGAATTGCTCGAGCACGCACAGCGTGTACGCGGCCCCGTCCACGGTTTCTCCGGCCGCTCCGCCGGATAGACCAGGCGCTGCCAGCCCCCGCCCACCAGATCGTGATCGACACGGCGGGCGTCGAGCCAGCGGGCAGGCCGCCCGCGGTTGCGTTGCGGGGAGATCAGATCGGCCAGGGTGTGCATGGCTTTGAGGACCGGCCCGGCGCCGCCGGTGGCACCGAACTCGATGGTGCGCATCATCGCGGGCAGAAACGCCCGCACCGTGGCGAACCGGCCCGCCAGCTCCTCGAGGCGCTGGGAGTCGAACTCCGGATCCGCCTGCGGCACGAGCTCGTCGATCGCGGCCAGCGCGGCCCACAACTCGGCCTTGGACACGGCGTTCTCGATCAGATCCCACACCAGTTCCAGCGACAGGCCCGGGTCGGCCTCGCTCATCTCCAGCAGCACCCGCACCGCCCGCGCGAGCTTCCCGGCGTTACGCGTCACCCGCGGGTATCGGCGCAGCTTCTCGTCCTTGGACTGGCGTTCGGCCTTCGCCATCAGGTCGGTGACCATGAGCAGGTCGAACAGTTCGAGCACGTCGTCGACCGCTTTGGCCCGCAACGTGAACGCCGTCGCGGTCAACAACGCCAGCAACCGTTCCCGCTGCGACTTCATACGCCGCAGATGCGAGGTCTTGCCGGTGATCCCGTGCGCGGCGAGGGCGATCAACCGTCGCGGCGGCACCTCGGCGATGTCCACCGACGCCGGGACCACCGCGTTCAAGTCCCGCACCCGTGCCAGCGCGTGACGCATGCCCGTCACCGACGGGGTGAAAGCGCCCTTGCGCAGGCGCTCGAGCTCCACCACCTTGCGTCGGCCCTCTTCACGGGTTTCCAGCAGCTCCAATAGGATTCCGGCTTCCCGGCCGGTCAGTTGGGAGGCCAGATGTGTCCACAACCGCGCATCGGTGGCCTGCTTGCCCTCGGCAACGAGGCGTTCCAGGGTCGAGACGCCCGGGAGCAGGGCGGCGCGTTCGCGCAGCCAGCGCACCGCGCCCGCGGTCAGCGCCTTGGGGCCGTCACCGGTCATCCACGCCTGATCGGCGACCCACGCCACCAACTCGGCCTCGATCTGCGCGAACTCGGTCAACCCGTCCGCGCGGACGATCTCGTCCTGATGGTCGTAGCGGGTCTGCTTGCGCTCTGTGTAGGACTTCACGCACGTCGGATCGGCGATCTTGAGCTGTTCGGCCAGGTAGGCGACCACATCGTCGGGGACATCGAGCGGGTCGGGCAGAAACGTGCCCAGGTAGCGCACGGTCACCAGTTGGACAGCGAAGCCGAGGCGATTGCTGTCACGACGCCGCTGCGCGATCAGTTTGCGATCCTCATCGTCGAGATAGAAAAACCGCTCCAAATCGGCCCGCGTCAACACACCGAACCGGCCGTACTCCACGGCCCCCTCATCACGCACAGCCGCACATGAAACCACCAGCGGCACAACCGCGCTCGCTGTTCGACCGAATCAACCAGAATCAAACGCCTCGGTCGGATCCACCGCCTCGACACCCGGCCCGCTCACCTCGATCGGGTCGGATTCCGACGGCAGCCTGGTCTCACGTCACACCTCAGCCCGAGCAGGGAAAATACCGCTAAGCGCGACTTTTCGCGTCACTGGACCCCATATGCCGAAACCGCCGACATCGCCCTCATGGGCACCGACCTGCGACATCTTCCCCAGGCGTTGGCCCATGCGCGCCGCGCCCGGCGCATCATGGTCCAGAACATCGCCCTCTCGGCCGCGATCGTCGCCTCGCTGGTACCACTGGCCGCCTTCGGAGTCCTCGGCCTGGCCACGGTCGTCCTCGTCCACGAAGTCGCCGAGGTCTTCGTCATCGCCAACGGCGTGCGCGCCGGACGACTGCGCGCACTGCCCGGCACACCCGAACCCGAACCCGTATCCCTTCGACAACTCCCGCCCGCCGCGCCGACCGAGTCCGCCGACTGCGCCTGCTGCGCGCCCACCACAATCGGACTGCCCGTCGTCCGCACCGAAACCACCAACCGGTCATGACCGGTCTCGCTGGCCGCGACATCGGCTCACCCACCGGGGGCGCGGGTCACGATATGGGCAGTGCGGGCACAGGTTTCGGGGTTGTCCCTGATGTGGCGGCACGAGCGCGCTGGTTGAGTGGACCGGTGTGACGAGTACACACGCGACCAGCAGGGTCGAACGAGTCTTCGACCGGGTCGCCGCCGGGTACGACCGCCAGATCGCGTGGTCGGAGAAGTTGCTCCTGGGCAACGCCCGCGCCTGGGCAGTGGCGCAGGCATCGGGCACCGTCGTCGAGATCGGCGTCGCCACCGGACTGAACCTGCCCCTCTACGACTCCCAGGTCACCCACGTCACCGCCGTCGACTTATCCCAGCAGATGCTCGATATCGCACGCGACCGAATCCCGGCCACCGACACCGACCGGTTCACCCTGCGCCACGGCGACGTCGAACACCTCGACCTGCCCGACGCCTGCGTCGACACCGTCGTCTCGACCTACACCTTCTGCACCATCCCCGACCCACTCGCCGCCGCCCGCGAAGCGTTCCGGGTCCTACGCCCCGGCGGGCGGTTCGTCCTCGCCGAACACGGCCCCGCCCGAAACCGCCTGGCCAACACCATCATGCGCGCGGCCGAAACGATCACTGTGCGCTTCGCCGCCGACCACCTGACCCGCGACCCCGGCCCCTACCTCAGCGACGCGGGATTCACGCTGGAATCGGTCAACCGCACCGGCCGCGGCGCGATCACATTCCGCATACTGGCGCGAAAACCAGCTACTTCCCTCGCAGTCCAGCCCCAGCCATGATCCTGATGTAGCGATCGGGATCAGATCCTGGACGAGATACAGGCCGATGATGAATCGCTGACGCGCGAGCGATCCCGGCGAACAGATGTCCGGTGGCCGCGCGCGTGGTCCCTGTTCACCGGTGGGTGCCCGACTTGGTCGGCCGGGTCCGGGCAGGTCTGGCCGACGCGGCATCCCGGTCCGACAGTCGCGGCGGCTGGTGGCGCGCACGGGGCAGACCCACGATCCCCGCCGCGCGGCCTGTTCGCAGGGCCGACTCCCGGGTTGTTCAGGCGACACCAAAAAACTATGTTGCATAGTAATATGCTTGTGATCTGCTTCGGCGGGTCCGATATTCACCGGCTGTCACTCTCGATGGAGGATCTCGATTGGCGCGACACCGCAGGCCCGAAGAGCTGGCCGACGAGCATTCCTTCCGAAGGACCATGTCCGAACCTCGCCCGATCGAGCAGTCGCAATGGCCGGTAGCGGGGCCGCCGAGCCCACATCCGCGGCCGGATCGATACCCACCGCCGTATGTCGCCCCACCCGTGTGCGATCCACCGACCGACAGATATCCCGCAGTGACGGTGACTGTGCCTACGCCGAGTCCGGTTCGGAGGCCACGCAGTCATCGGGCTCCGACGAATATTCGCGGACGCGCGATGCTGGCGTCGGTGGCGGCCGGAGCGATCCTCGCCGGGGGAACCTCTACCGCGCACGCCGTGTCCGGTAAAGAGCAGGGTCATGTGCGGGTCACCGACGACGACGGGTCCACGGGCGCCGCGGGCGGCTCGGAAACGGCGATGTTGCTCGAACTTCCGTCGATACCCGACCTCGCCGATTTCGCCGATCGGCTCGCGGGTGCCCGTGATCGTGAGGAGGTGCGCGTCAAGCGTGAGGCCGAGGCCAGGCGGCCTCGAACTCTCGCACCGGTCGCTGGCACCTTGACCTCGAGTTACGGCCCTCGGTGGGGTACGAACCACGACGGACTCGACATCGCCAACGCGATCGGTACACCCATCGTCGCCGTCACCGACGGCACCGTGATCGAAGCAGGCCCCGCGCAAGGATTCGGTCTCTGGATCAGGGTGCTCCAGGACGATGGGACGATCGGCGTCTACGGGCACATGAACGAGATCTTCGTCGCTGCGGGACAACGACTGCGCGCCGGGGAGACCATCGCCACCGTCGGCAACCGCGGCCAATCCACCGGCCCGCATCTGCACTACGAGGTCTGGCGGACCGGCGGCGGCAAGGCCGACCCGCTGGCGTGGTTGCGGGCACGCGGCATCGACATGTGATCGAGGCGGACCCAGCGCGCGTGATCGTCATGGATTCCGCGACAGAGTCTGGCGCAGTGCGGGATTCACGTGCTCGAAGCATGCTGGGCTCGCCGCATTGCGGCGCCGATGTCGGTGCCGGGATCGTGTCCGCTGCGCCTGTCGGTCGGCTCGGCGGGGCGAGCGCGGCCGCGCGCCCATCGGCCGAGAAGCACGAAGACCACGATCACCAGCGGTATCTCCCCCACCGCCCAGGCCGCTCCGCCGCGCACGGTTTGGTCGCCGAGCAGATCGTCGTTCCAGCCCAGCGCGAGGCTGCCGAAGAACCATCCGCCCATCACGGTCGTCGTGGTGATCACGGCCAGACCGGACACCGCGTGTGAGGGCAGCGCGGCCAGAGCCATCGCGAGCCGGGTCGAGGGTGTGATCGGGCGTGGCGTCTCATCGATGCCGACCAGGACCCAGAAGAACAGATACCCGCCGATCAGGAAGTACAGGTTCATCAGCAGGTGCGCGGCGTGCGAATCCACGAAGGCGTGGTAGATCCCGCCGGGGTAGAGAGCGTAGAGCCCTGCGGCGAGAACGACCGAGGCCACGACCGGATGGGTGAGCGCGCGCGAGATCGGGCTACCCATCGCGGCGAGTATCCACTCCCGCGCTCCGGGCACGTCTTGGTGCGCGGCCGGTGCCACTGCCCGCAGGGCCAGGGTGAGCGGTCCGCCGAGGGTCAGCAGGATCGGTGCGAGCGCCGACAACGCCATGATCTGGCCCATGTGCACGCTGAACACCGCGTGCGCGTAGCGGCCCACGCCGGAACTGGTCGCGAGCAACACCACCACGCACCCCGCCAGCCAGGCGATCGTGCGCGCCGAGGGCCATCTCTGTCCACGTGCTCGCAGCCGCCGCACGCCCAGCAGATACACGAGCGCGAGCACCAGCGCCGAGGTCCCGAAGATCAGATCGAAACGCCACTCCACCAGCAGCCGGGCCGCCGACGGGGCTCCGGACAGGGTGTAGCCGAGTTCCACCTCGGCCGGTGTCGGCTCCGCGGTCGGTGGCGGTGGCGGGGTGCGGCCGAGTCCGACCGCCAGGCCCACGGTCACGGCGAATATCAGCACCTCGATGCCGCCGAAACGGATCAGCGCACCGCGGTCGCGCGGATCGGCGGCCAGTGCCGGTAGAGCGGCGCGGCGTTGGACGACGCCGAGGACTCCCGCGAGGGTCAGCGCGGCGATCTTGGCGAGGACCAGTCGCCCGTAGGTCGTGGTGAACAGTTCACCCGGCGCGACTCTGACCCAGGAATTGATCACTCCGCTGCCCGCGACGATCACGAACGCGACGGTCGCGATCGAGGAGAACCGGCGCGCGGCGAGGTCGGTGTGCGCGCCGCCGCGCAGCGCGTGGACCAGGACCGCGAACAGCCCACCCACCCATAGCGCGGCCGAAATCAGGTGCAGGACAAGGCTGTTGGTAGCGAGATCGTGGGCGCCGCCGGAGGAGGAATGCCCGCTCAGCGCCAACGGCATCATGGTCGCCACCGCCGCACCCAGCAACAGCGGCGTCCATCGCCACCGCAGTATCAGTCGAGCGCTCACGGCGAGGAGCGCCGCGAGCACCGCCGTGGTGGCCCACGCCTGCGCCAGCGGGATCTGGCCGGTCGCACGCCACAACACTTCCGGACGCCACACCCGACCGAGTGGCTGGCCGACCGTGTCCGACACCGTCGAGGGCACCAGCAATGCCGCGCAACACGCCCACGTCATCGCCGAGAGCGAGGCGCGTTGCATCGCGCGATATCCGCCGGTATCGAGAAGCCCGCCGGGTTGTGGCGGTGTCAGGAATGCCGCGAACAGCAATGAGCCGATCGTCGCGGCCGCTGACAGGTCGGCGAGCGCGCGCAGGGCGGGCAGCCCGTAGGTCGTCGCCGGTCCCGGATCGGGAAGCCCGAGCAGACTCAACGCCCGCGCCGCCGACACCCCGACGACCAGCGCCGCGACCGTGCCCGCCACGCTCGCGCAGAGGAATGCGAGCGTGGCCGAGCCCGGCGCCGGACGCGATAGGTGTGAGCTCGAGACCTCACGCTCACGGGAAGGCTTCCGGTACCACGACATACTATGCAGCGTAGTTATTCGCGGTGGTGGTGGGCCGATCGGGTGCGACGGCGCCTGCCGCGACCCCGCCCGGTGCGTTGGTCAGGGGGGATGGAGCCACAGCTCGCGGTCGGCGATCGATCACCGGTCAGACCGGGACTCGGTGCGTGTGTGGTGTGTGCGGCTGTGAATGTCGATGCAGCCGTGCGAGTCCGAGGGCGACCAGTGCTCCGGTCGCGCTCAGGCCGATCCATATCCAGCGGGTCGCCCCGTGGGCGGTCGCGGTGCCGAAGACCGCGCCGGTGGCGAGGTTACCGATCAGGATGCCGATACCGACGACGGTGTTGTAGAACCCGTAGTGGGTGGCCACGAGCCTTCCGTCGGTCAGTGAGACGACGGTGTCCATTTCGAAGGGGAACACCGCGGCGGTGCCGATCGCGAGCACGACGGCGGTGAGCAGCAGCGCCGCACACGCCGCGACGAACCCGAACGGTTCGGCGGTGGGTACCAAGGCCAGGGGCACGAACGCCACCGCCATCACCGACATCCCCGCGACCAGCGCCGTGCCGGTGGTGAACCGGGCGGCCAATGCGGCGGTGATGCGCAGTTGCCCGGCGATGGCGACGACGCCGGAGACCACGAAGATCGCCGAGACCAGCCACTTCTCGTCGCTGCCCGCCAGGGTCCGGGCGTGCAGGGGCAGGGCCAGATACACCTGGAACGACAGCACGTAGGAGCCGGTCATCGCGACGGCGAACCACACGAAGCGCCGGTTGCCCAGGACGGCGCGCCAGTCCTGGGCGACCGAGGTCGCCTCGGTGACGGCCTCGCGCGGCCTGCCCGGCAGGGCGAACAACTGCGCCACGGTCAGCGCGGCGAACACGACCGCGGCGACACCGGCGGCGAGCCGGAAGTCCACGGCCATCAGGGCCAGACCGGCCAGCGGTCCGGCCAGGATGCCCGCCTGGTAGAAGATGTTGAACACCGCGAAGGCTTCCAGGCGGCGCGATCCTGCGTCGGCGGCGAGGTAGGCGCGCACCGCCGGGTTGAACAAGGCTCCGGCGAATCCGGTGGCCGCCGAGGCGACCAGCAGCCACGGCAGCGAGGTCGCGAACACCAGCAGCGCGAATCCCGCGGTGCGCAGCAGGCATCCGGCGACGATGAGGGGTTTGTAGCCGAAGCGGTCGGCGAGGGTGCCCCCGAGCAGGAACATGCCCTGCTGGGAGAAGTTGCGCACCCCGAGCACGAGCCCGACCGTCCACGCCGCCAGCGCCAGCGATCCGGACAGATATCCGGCGAGGTAGGGCATGAGCATGTAGAAGCCGAGGTTGATGCCGAACTGGTTGATCATCAACAGTCGCGCGGGCCGGTCGAATCCGCGGAACCGGTGCCAGATGCTCACGCGTGGGCCTCCGGTCCGGCGGTGCGGGGATCCACGACGGTCGTGCACCGGGTCCAGGTGGTGACGACATGGCGGTGGGGATGGTCGATGGTGTCGGGTTCGACCGGGGGCGGCGCGTCGAGCAGGCCGTGCTCGTCGCAGTAGGCGTTGTTGTAGACGGTGTCGAAGTAGCGGTGCGGTCCGTCGGGGAAGACCGCGGCGATACGCGTGGTCGGGTCGTGGACTCGGGCGGCCCATCCGGCGACCAGGGCGACCGCGCCGACGCTCCAGCCTCCGCTGGCGTAGTGGGTGGCCGCCAGGGTGCGCGCGGCCCACACCGCTTCGGCGGGGGCGACCCAGTGGACTTCGTCGAAGGCGGGGTAGTCGACGTTGCGGGGGTGGATGCTCGAGCCGAGTCCGCGCATCAGCCGCGGCGCGGCGGGTTGCCCGAAGATCGTCGAGTCCACCGTGTCCACGCCGATGAGCCGCAGATCGGGGCAGAACCTGCGCAGTTCCCGCGCCACGCCCGCGGAGTGCCCGCCGGTGCCGACCGCGCAGACCAGCACGTCGACCCGGCCCAGTTGCGCCAGCAGCTCCAGGGCCAGGCGCCGGTAGCCCTCGGCGTTGTCGGGGTTGGCGTACTGGTCCGGGCACCACCCGTCGGGGTGGGCGGCCAGCAGTTCGGTGACACGGTCGCGGCGGGCCTGCTGCCATCCTCCGACCGGATGGGGCTCGGTGACGGTGTCCACGCGCGCGCCGTAGGCCCCCAACATCCGCGCCACGATCGGTTCCAGGCCGGGATCGGTCACCACCGTCACCGGATGCGCACACACCATCCCGGCCAGGGCCAGCCCCAGGCCCATTGTGCCGCTGCTGGATTCGATGATCGGCGCGCCCTCGGCGAGGTCGCCGCGCTCGCGCGCGCGGCGCACCATGTGCAGGGCGGGGCGATCCTTCATCCCACCGGGATTGGCTCCTTCGAGTTTGGCCCAGAACCCGCGCCCGGCCGGGGCCAGCGGCGCTCCGATCCACAACACCGGGGTGTTGCCGATCAGCGCGTGTGGTTCTCGGGTGACCAGTTGCGGGGTCCGCAGACCCGCGGGGGAATCGAGCACGACATTGTCCATGAGGTGTCGCTTTCTGTATCCGGGACCACCGCGCACTCGCGGGCGGTCCGAGGCCGGGTGGACAGCGCTCACCGGCCGGGCAACCAGCACACCCCGGCCTGACGCCGGCCCCTCAGCGCCGCTGGATACAGAGACGAACCAGGATCTGCCGCCCTCCCCGCGCGGGTGATGCCGCCGTGGGCGGGCCGTGACAGCGCGGCACCGCCGATGTGGTGTCGTCGTCGGGGCCGGGCAGCGCGGCGGCCGGTATCGGCACCGCGCGCCCGAGAGCGTCGTGCTCGTGGCGGGCCGGTCCCGGCAACGCGGTGAAGTGCCCGGCATGGGGCACGCGGCCGTCGGTGTTCACATCGCCGGGGCCGTCCAGGCACATCGGCGACGCGGATTGCGATGTCGAGACCGACTCCGGGTCCGGTGCGGATCGGGCATGGCGATCGTCACAGCCGATGAGCGAGAACGCGAGCAGCAGCAGGGCGCACAGTGCGCCGAGCGCCGCGTCGGCCCCGCGAACCCGCTGCCCCACACCCACACCCACACCCACACCCCAGACTGTAGTAGCCGAAAGCTATGAATTGCCGCGTCGATCCCGCGCGTTCACCTCGACGATTCGATCACCGGGACCGCCGCGGCGAGCGTCTCGTCACGCCGCCGCGGATCTCGGCGTCGGGTGCCGGCCCGACGCCGAGTCCGAGGGGGCCGCGCCGGACGGGCCCAACATTCCCGCCCGGCGCGGCGGATGTGCTCGAGAAACCTGATGAGGGGATTCCTTGCACGAAGGGCAAGGTAGCCATCGCCGCCGCGA
The DNA here is from genome assembly GCF_001310275.1 of Nocardia arizonensis. Lineage (GTDB taxonomy): Bacteria > Actinomycetota > Actinomycetes > Mycobacteriales > Mycobacteriaceae > Nocardia > Nocardia arizonensis. The sequence continues at coordinate 65,258 of NZ_LGYZ01000132.1, read as the reverse complement.
CGCACCGTGATCGACACCACATTCGCGTGGATTCTCAGTGTCTTCTAAGTAAAAACTATGTCACATAGTACGAAATGGCTCCGTAGATATAGCTGCGCGAGAGTTCGAATCCTGTTGCGTCATCGAGCGGAGCGCACACCGCCTCCTCTCGAACAACGAAAAACTATGTAGCCTCGTATTTGACTCGGCCGGTTTCGGGCGGCGAAGTGTCATGGCGCGGGTTCGCGCTCGGAAGAGAGTGTGAGGTCACGATGAGGATTGCGTGGTCGCCGGGGCGGCGCGGCGCGGCGCGTGCTTCCCGGCGACGGGCACCGATACCGCGGGCGCTCGAACCGCGGCGCGGTCCGTCCTGGCCGCTCGTGCTGGGAGCGGTCTGCGTGCTCGCGCTCGTCGGCGTGCTCGTTTACCACATGGTTCCCAAGTATCAGGATATGGCGGAGCGGGCGCGCTACCTCCCCGATTCCGATACCCCGGATCCGTCGGTGGGAATCGAGGGGGTCGAACGCGCCGAGTACGCGCCGGGCAAGCACGTGCGCAGCCCGCAGCGGGTCGCCTACGATCGCAGCCCGCCCATGGGCGGGCCCCACGACCAGTACTGGGCCGCGTGCGGCGGGATGGTCTACACGGTGGCGTTGCGCACGGAGAACGCGGTACACGCCCTCGAACACGGCGCGGTCTGGATCACCTACGATCCGTGCGGGCTCTCGGCGCAGGAGATCGCCGTCCTCGAGGGCAAGGTGCGTGGGCAGGGCTACATGCTGATGTCGCCGTATCCGGGGCAGCCGACGCGGGTGAGTCTGCAATCGTGGGGCCGCCAGCTGCGCGTGGACCGGGTCGAGGACCGCCGAATCGACCAGTTCGTCGCCGCGCTGCGTCAGAACCCGAACACCCATCCCGAACCGGGCGCCAGCTGTTCGGTCGTGGGCGGCTTCGACCCGGACGACCCGCCGCCGTTCCAACCTGATCCGCCAGGCCCCGACGCGGTACCCGTCGACACAGCACCCGCGCCATCCACCACCCCGACTCCGTGAAAGACCACAGATGACCCTCGATGCCCCGGTCCCGGACAACGACGCTCGACCCGATCCGCCGTCGGTGTCGCGGTGGAGCAGGCCCCGGCTGCCGGTGCGTCCGGCGTTGCTCGCGGCGCTGGCGGCGGCGGTGATGCTCGGTGTCGGTGTCGGGTGGCAGATCAGTCCCCGCCCGGATCTGCGCGAGCACACGGTCGTCGATGTCGGATTCGCCCAGGACATGTCGGCCCATCACGGACAGGCGGTGGAGATGTCGGCGCTGGCGATGGCGCGCACCGACGATCCGGAGATCCGAACGCTGGCCTACGACGTGGTCACCACCCAGCAGAGCCAGATCGGGACGATGCAGGGGTGGCTGTCGCTGTGGGAGCAACCGGCGAGCGCGCCCGGCGCGGTGATGACGTGGATGCGAGCCCGGGAATCCGGGCCCTCACCCTCGACCCACGACATGGCGAACATGACCGCGACCGCGGCCTCGGCGATGCCGGGCATGGCCGGCCCCGAGGAACTGCGCAGGCTGCGTCAGTCCTCGGGCCCGGCCGCCGACGTGCTGTACCTGCAACTGCTGCTGCGCCATCACCAAGGCGGGCTGGCGATGGCCCGCTACGCCCGCGACAACGCCGGACTCGCCGCCGTCGCCCGCCTCGCCGAGACCATCCTGACCACCCAGACCGCCGAGTCCGACACCATCGGCCAACTCCTCGACCAGCGCGGCACCACCCCGCTCCCGGCGAACTGACACCCAGCACCGCCACCGGAACACCGACAGCGGTGTCGTCGCGGGTGCCGCCCGGAACGCGAGCCCCCGCGTCACCGAGGTGGCTCCGCTCTTCGTCAGGGCAGTCCCAGGCAGGCCGCGAGGGCGACCAGACCGACCGCCAGGCAGGCCACCAGCATCCCGGCCGCGATCGCCCCCGCGCCCGCGAGCACCGCGGGCAGTGCCGAGACCGCGGGAGCGCCGGGGGCCAGCCGACGGCATCGGCGCTCGAGCGACTCGTCGACCAGCGGCATGTCGAGCCCGCCGGCGTTCGATCCGGCCGCTACCGCCTCCAGCGCGGTGCGCATCGAGGCGGGATCGGTCAGCCGCGCCGCGCGGCGGTCGGCGGCCAGTTCGACCAGGGCCGCCACCGCCGTCGGCGCGGCGGCGAACAGCGGTATCCGAGGAAAGGCGGCGGCCAGGACCCGGCACACGCCGAGGATCTGGTGGTGGAATCCGCGCAGGTGGGCGTGCTCGTGCGCGAGTACCGCGCTGCGCTGGAGCGGTGTCAGCCGCCGGGCCAGTCCGTCGGTGGCCACGATGTAGCCGCGCCTGCCCGCGACGCTGAACGCCAGCGGCACCGGATGCTCGAGCCAGATCAGCCGTGCCTGCCGCGGATCGGCGCGCCCCAGCAACCGCACCACCTCGGTGTGGTGGCGGATCGAGCGGCCGCGCGCGCGGACATCGCGGGCGCCGACCACCACCAGCCGCGCGCTCACCGCGAGCCCCGCGCCCAGCGCGGCCGTCCACAGGAAACCTCGCGCCGAGGCCGGTGTCAGATGCTCCACCGTGCTCAGGCAGGTCAGCAGGGTCTCCAGGGGCCGCTCGCCGGGAGCGTGACCGGGCCAGAGCCCGAATGCCACCGCGGCCAGGGTCAGCACGAGGACCGTCGTGATGGCTCCCAGCCATGCCGCGATCGTGGCCACCGGCGCGGCCACCGACTCCACCGCACGCAGCACCGACGGCGCCGCGATCGCCGACACCGCCGCCGCGATCGCCAAGCCCAGCGCCAGGATCACCGATCGCCGCTCTCGGCCAGCCCCCGACGCAGCGCCTCGATCTCGCGGGCGGAAGCGGTGCGGGCCAGATGCAACAACACCGCGGGCGCGTCCGGAGTGGTGTCGAGAATTCCGCGCAGCACCTCGGTCGTCGCCTCGGCACGGCTGCGGCGGGGACGGTAACGGTAGGCGCGGCTGACCTTCTCCCGCAGCACCCACTCCTTCTCCCACAGGTGGGTCACCACCGTCAGCACCGTGGTGTAGGCGGGTGGACGCCTGCCGGGTTCGGCCAGACCCTCCACCAGGTCGTGGACCGACAACGGCTCGTCGCTGTCCCACAGCAGGTCCATCACCCGAGCCTCGAGTGCGCCCAGTCCTTTCACCGCTCTCCTCGCGTTCTCCCCGTCCCGATTGTGCCGCACCACGCCGCCCGCGACCGGCACCGCACACCGTCGCCGACCTCCACGCGACCCCGCCACCCGCGTCGCGGTCGGGGCCGCAACCCGCGGCACCGAACCCCAGATACTATGTTGCATAGTATTTAGGTGGCGGGCGCCGACCGGACCCGCCGGTCGAGGAGGATCGGATGATTCGAACAGCGACGGCAGTCGCGCTGATCGCGGCCGCGCTGGCATCCACAGGCGCCACCGCTTCGGCCCACAGTGAGCTGGAGGGCTCCGACCCGGCCCCCAGCGCGGTCCTGGACACGACGCCGACAGCGGTGACGCTGACGTTCAACCAGCGCATCGCCCAGCAGTTCGCCACGGTGTCGGTGATGGGCGGGCCGGCCGACGAGCAGTGGGTCGCGCAGGGCGTGACCGTCGACGGGCCCACGGTGCGCGCCACACTGCGGCCGGGACTGCCCGCCGGGCAGTTCACCGTCGGCTACCGGGTGGTCTCGGCCGACGGACACCCGATCACCGGCTCCTACGGTTTCACCGTCACCGCGCTCGCCGCGCCCTCGCCCTCGGCGGGCGCCGCCGCGCTCGACACCGCCGCCGCCCCACCCCCCGCCCCGGCGACCGCGGACACGAAGACCGACACCGACACCGGGTTCCCGATCCTGTGGGTGCTGGCGTTGGCGGGCGTGCTGATCGCGGCGGGGCTGGCCGTGGTCCTGCGAGGCGGGCGACCCAAGCCCCGCGACCGATAAGCCGATGCCGCTCACGGCCCTGGCCACCGCGGTCCACCTGCCCGAGGCCGCGCCGTCGCTGACGGCCTTTCTCGGCTGGGCCCCGCAGCCGGTCCCGGTCCTGCCGGTGACCGGGCTCGTGCTCGCGGCCTGCTACGGGTGGGGTGTGGTCCGGGTGCGGCGCGCGGGGCGGCGGTGGCCGTGGTGGCGCACCGTGTCGTTCACGACCGGATGCGCGATCCTCGTCGCGGTCACCGGCCTGGGGATCGAGGGGTACGGGTACCGGCTGTTCAGCGTGTGGATGTTCCAGCATCTGACCCTGTCGATCCTGATACCGCCGCTGTGGGTCCTCGGCAGCCCCGGAGTGCTGCTGCTGCGCTCGGCCGCCCACCACGGCGGTGGCCGGATCCTGCTGAGCCTGGCACTGGGGGGACTGCGCAGCCGCCTCGCGCGCGCGGCGCTGCATCCGGCCTGCACCATCCCGGTATTCCTGGTCGGCTACTACGGGCTCTATCTCACCCCGCTCATGGACATCCTCGGTGCCAGTGCGGTCGGCCATCTCGGCCTCGAGGTGTTCTTCCTGGCCAGCGGCTTGCTGTTCATCGTCCCGGTCCTGTCCACCGGCCCGCTGCCGATCCGCCGGACCAACCTCGGCCGGTTCTTCGACATCTTCGTCGAAATGCCGCTGCACGTCTTCCTCGGCGTCGTGCTCATGATGGCGACCTCGCCGATGATCACCCTGTTCGCGACACCACCACCGCGCTGGAGCATCGACCCCCTGGCCGATCAGAACGCCGCGGGCGCTCTGGCCTGGTCCTACGGCGAACCGGTGGCGCTGATCGTCGTCACGATCTTCGCGATCCGCTGGCATCGCGACGAACACCGCGCCAACACCGTCGCCGAGCGCTACACCACCAGCGAGGACCCCGAACTGCTCGCCTACAACGACTACCTGCGCCACCTGCACGGGCGGACACCGCCCGGCGCGCCCGCGGCCACCGCGCACGCCGCGCCCCGCGACCGATGACCCCCGCGCGACACGGAAGATCACACCCGATACTTTGTCATATGCGAATGTGACTATATTATAGCTGGGAGGTTCACAACGATGGGACATCAACACTCACACGCACCGGCCGGGGCCAGCGCGTCCAGCCGCCACGTCGGCAAACTGTGGATCGCGGCCGGCCTGGGCCTGGTCACGGTCGTCGCGCAGGTGGCCGTCGGGTTGACGACCTCGTCGCTGGCGCTGCTGTCGGATTCGGCGCACGTGTTCACCGACGTGTTCGGCATCCTGATGGCCCTGGCCGCGATCATGGCCGCCCAGCGCGCCACGGCACGGCCCGACCGCACCTTCGGCCTGCACCGCGTCGAGGTCTTCGCCGCGCTGCTCAACGCGGTCCTGCTGTTCGCGGTCGCGGGATGGGTCGGCTACGAGGCGATCGAACGCTTCCAGTCCCCGCCCGAGGTCCCCGGACTGCCGGTGACCATCGTCGCGCTGGTCGGCCTGGCGATGAACGTGGCGGCCTTCCTGTTGCTGCGCTCGGGAGCCAAGGAGAGCCTCAACGTGCGCGGCGCCTACCTTGAGGTCATGTCCGACATGCTCGGCTCCATCGGCGTGCTGGCCAGCGGCATCGTCACCCTGGTGTTCGGCTGGCGCTACGCCGACCCGGCCATCGGCGTGGCGATCGCGCTGTTCGTGCTGCCGCGCGCGTTCAACCTGGGACGCCAAGCGGTCAGGATCCTGCTCCAGCACGCCCCCGAGGCCCTCGACATCGACGCGATCACCCTGGCGCTGACCGCGCTGCCCGGCGTCCGCGACGCCCACGACCTGCACGTCTGGACGGTCACCAGCGGCATGGAAGTCGCCTCGGTCCACCTCACGGCCGCCTCCGACGCCGACCCCGCCGCGGTGTTGGGGCAAGCGCAGCAACTGCTGTCCCACCAGTTCGGGCTCGCGCACGCCACCATCCAGATCGAACCCGAGGCCGCCCGCAAGCACTGCGAGGAGATCTCGTGGTGAATCCGATGTCTCGACACGGCATCACCGCGCCGATCCACGCCGCACCGAAATACTATGTGACATAGTATTTCTCTGAGAATCCGCTGATAAATGCCGTGATCTGTGACTGCGGTCACTGTCGTTGCCGACGATAGGTCCGTAGAGTCGCGCCGTGCCGAGCGGTCACCGCGACGCTCGAGTCCACATCGGTCCCTTCCCTTTTCGTGCCTGCCGGGGCACGGGTCTCGAACTCGACAAGGATGCCCATGTCCACAGACCCCTCCGCCGGCATGCCCGCTCACACCCTCGACCGCCTCCGCGCGGTCGCGCGCCACGATCTGCCCGCCTCGATCGTGGTGTTCCTCGTCGCGTTGCCGCTGTCGCTGGGCATCGCGATCGCCTCGGACGCCCCCGTCATGGCCGGGCTCATCGCCGCGGCCGCCGGCGGCATCGTGGCCGGGCTACTCGGCGGCTCACCGCTGCTGGCCAGCGGCCCCGCCGCGGGGCTCACCGTCGTGGTGGCCGAGTTGGTGGGGCGTTTCGGCTGGAAGGTGACCTGCGCGATCACCGTGGCCGCCGGGCTGGTGCAGATCCTGCTCGGCCTGAGCCGGGTGGCCAGGGCGGCACTGGCGATCTCACCGGTCGTGGTACACGCCATGCTCGCCGGAATCGGCGCGATCATCGCGCTGCAACAGGTCCACGTCCTGCTCGGTGGATCCTCGCGCAGTTCGGTGTGGCAGAACATCACCCGGCTCCCCGAGCAACTCGGGTCGCTGCACGGCGGTGACCTGCTGGTGGGGCTGACGGTGGTCGCGGTGCTGTTCGGCTGGAAATACGTGCCCGCGCCGCTGTCGCGGGTGCCCGCCGCGCTCGTCGGTGTACTCGGCGCCACCGTCGTGTCGCTGGTCTTTCCCCTCGGTGTGGAACGGGTCGTGATGGACGGTTCCATCCTCGACGCGATCGCCGTGCCCGCGCTGCCCGACGGCGCGTGGGGCGCGTTCCTGGGCGGTGTGCTGACGATGGCGCTCATCGCGAGCGTGGAGAGCCTGCTCTCGGCGGTGGCGGTGGACAAGATGCACACCGGGCCGCGCTCGGATCTGAACCGGGAGATGATCGGCCAGGGCGCGGCCAACATGGTCTCGGGAATGCTGGGCGGACTGCCGGTCACCGGGGTGATCGTGCGCTCGGCGACCAACGTCACCGCGGGCGCCCGGACCCGCGCCTCCACCATCCTGCACGGGGTGTGGATCCTCGTGTTCTCCCTCGCGCTGGCCGGGCTCGTGCAGCAGATCCCCAAATCCGCGCTGGCCGGGCTGCTGATCGTCATCGGGATCCAGCTGATCAAGATCGCCCACATCCGCCTGGCACGGCGCACCGGAGACCTGCCGGTCTACCTCACCACCATCGCCGGGGTCATGTTGCTGAACCTGCTCGAAGGTGTGCTGCTCGGGTTGCTGCTCGCGGTGGTCCTGGTGTTGTGGCGTTCGGTGCGCGCGTCGGTGCACGCCGAACCGGTGGGCACACTGCCCACGCGCCGATGGCGGGTGACCATCGAGGGCACGTGCAGTTTCCTGTCCCTGCCGCGCCTTACCCGAGTGCTGGCCGCCGTGCCCGCCGACAGCCACGTCACCGTCGAGATCACCGCCGACTTCCTCGACCACGCCGTCGCCGAGGCGATCGGGGAATGGGTGCGCCGCCATCGCGGCGCGGGCGGCATCGTCCTCATCGACGAGATCGGCTCGGCCGCGCTCGCCGCGGCGGCGCAGCGCAGCCCGCAACGGCACCCGGCCGCGTCGCTGATCCGCGGGCTCGCACCCTGGAAAGCGCGCCAGCGCCACGACCCGGACCGCGGCGGCGCGCTGGCGCCGGTGATCGACGGTGTCGACCACTACCACCGCCACCACGCCCCCCTGCTGCGTGAACACCTCCACGATCTGCGCGAAGGTCAGCAGCCGCACTCGCTGCTGCTGACCTGCGCCGATTCGCGGATCGTGCCGAACGTCATCACCGGCAGCGGCCCCGGAGACCTGTTCACCGTTCGTAACGTCGGAAACCTCGTCGCCCCCGACGAACTCGACACCTCCCTGGAAGCCGCGCTCACCTTCGCCGTCACCGAACTGGGAGTCAACACCGTCATCGTGTGCGGTCACTCCGGATGCGGCGCGATGAAGGCACTGGCCGACACCGGCGCCGGACACCACCCCCGAACCGATCCCGTCTCCACGTGGCTGACCCACGCCGCCACCACCCGCGAGGCGTTCCTGGGCGGGCACTCCGTCGGTCGCGCCGCCGCCGCGGCCGGATTCGACGAGATCGACCAGCTCGGCATGGTCAACGTCGCCGTCGGGGTCCACGCCCTGCGCACCGGCCATCCCACCGTCGCGCCCGCGGTCGGCACCGGCGCGCTGGAAGTGGTCGGGCTGTTCTTCGACATCGCTTCCGCGCGCGTGCTGCACATCAGCGACACCGACATCGCCGAGTTCACGCCCGCGCTCACGCAACCGGCCACGCTGTGAACGGATGCATGCATCGACGCCGGGCGTGGCCCGTACCACCCCCGACGCGGGTGCGCGCTGCCCCGTCCGAGGCGGTCTCGGCGCGGACGATGCCCCTGCCGGTGTGACGCGGAGACGGTGCGGTGTTGGACCTGCCGTTGCTGGCCGGGCCCGTCCCGACGCTCCTGTCGGTCGTTGCGATGGCGGCCCTGGCGTGGTTGCTGGTCCGACCGGTACCCGCGCGCCGGGTATCGGTCACAGGCTGCCTCGTGATCGCGGCCGCCTCCACGGCGGTGGCGGGTCGGCTCGTCACCGATGTGTGGGAGCTGTTCCCCGCCGAGGACCTCGAACCCGAGACCTACTTCTGGTCCGGGTTCGCGGTGTTCGCGATCGTTCTCGCCACGACCCGCATCCCCGTGCGACCACGGGGCCGGACGCTGACCGTGCTCGCCGCGACGATCGTGGTCGCGGCGAGCGCGAACCAGATCAACACCGAGTTCCAGGCGTATCCGACTCTGCGCGCGGCGATCCGATCACCCCACCCCAGCGAGATCGCCTTCGACCGGATCACCTCCGCGGCGTCGCTGCCCCGCACCGAGGGCCCGGTCGAGACTCGATGGCAGCCGCCGCCGGACCTGCCCGCCGCCGGACGGATCACCCACGCGCGAATACCCGGCACCCGCTCGGGATTTCGTGCCAGAACCGCCGAAATCTATCTACCTCCCGCATATTTCACCGACCCGCGCCCGCTGCTGCCGGTCCTGGTGCTGCTGCCCGGCCAGCCCGGCTCCCCGCAGGACTGGCTCGTGTCCGGGAGCCTGGTGTCGACGATGGACACCTTCGCCGCCCGCCATCGCGGCTTGGCCCCGATCGTGGTCGTCGCCGACGGCACGGGCGGACTGTGGAACAACCCCCTGTGCGCCGACACGCGGCGAGCCCGCGCGGCCACCTACCTCGGTGTCGATGTCCCCGACTGGATCCGTGCCAATCTCGCCGTCGACCCGGATCCCGCCGCGTGGGCGGTCGCGGGAGCCTCCTACGGCGCGACCTGCGCGATCCAGCTCGCGCTGACCGCACCCGAGACCTACCCGACCTTCCTGAGCATGTCCGGCGAATCCCGCCCCAGCCTCGGCAGCCCCACCCGCACCCTGGAAGAAGGCTTCGACGGCGACACCGCGGCCTTCGCCCGCGCCGACCCACTCGCGCTGCTGCGCACACGCCCCTACCCCCGCACCGCCGGTGTCGTCGCCGTCGGCGACCAGGACACCGACACGATCCCCGAATCACGCACCATCGCCACGGCCCTCACCGCCGCGGGCGCACAGATCCGCTACCGACAACCACCCGGCGGACACGACTGGCGCGTCTGGTCGAACACCCTGCGACTCGAACTACCCTGGCTCGCCCGACGAACCGGCCTGACCTCCTGAACCACGGCCCCGCCGAACACTGATCCGCCCAGCGTCGATCTGTCCTCACCGACGCGATGAACACACCTATTCCGGAACAGGTCCGCACTCGGCCCGACTCGGCGAGGTCAGCGCACGACGATCTCGCCGGCCTCGACCGCGGCGGTACGGACGCTCAGGGGCTCGCGGGCGGGTCCGCGCAGTACCGATCCGTCGGTGGGGCTGAATCTGCTTCCGTGGCAGGCGCACTCGATGGCCACGGCGTCGACCTTGCTCACGAGGCAGCCCTGGTGCGGGCAGGTCGCGGAGAAGACGTGGATCTCACCGGGAGCGGGTCGGGTCACGACCACTTTCTGCTGCGGGTAGACGCGCCCGCCACCGACGGGGATCTCGGCCACCGGTATGCGCAGCGGTTCGGGATCGGCGTTGCTGTCGGCGCACCCGGTGACCGCGACGGCCGCGACCGCCCCGGCGGTGAGCAGCATCGCGCGGCGGGTGCACCCCGCGCACAGGGAGTGTTCGGTCATCCGGTGACCAGCAGTCCGGTGGCGTACATGACCAGGATCCCCGCGGCGATCCCGGCGAGGGTGAGCGCGCTGGGTCTGCCGTGGTGGTGTTCGCGCAGGCTGGGGGCGATCTGGACGATGACCTGGATGATGGCCCCGACCCCGATGCCGAGGAGCAGCGCGGAGAGTTCGGCGTTGTTGACCGTGGCGCCGAGGACCGCGCCCGCGATGGCGGGGGCTCCGGCGATCAGTCCGAGGCCGAGCAGGACCGGGACAGAGGGGCGGCGGTGGGTGAGCGGGGCGACGACGGCCAGGCCCTCGGTGGTGTTCTGGACGGTGAACCCGATGACCAGGAAGGCGCCGAGTGCGAGTTCGCCGATGGCGTAGGCGGATCCGATGGCCAAGCCTTCGCCGAGATTGTGCAGTCCGATCCCGACCGCGATCATCACCGCCAGCCTCAGCCCGGAACCAGCGGCACCGTCGGTATCGGGTCGGCGGTGGTGCAGCCATTGGTTGATCGCGGTGAGGCCGAGGAAGGCCAGGCCCGCGCCGAGCACGACCACGCCGGTGCCGCCGAACGCGCCGCCGCCGCGCTCGGCGAGTTCGAATCCTTCACGGATGCCTTCCCAAGCGAGGAAGCCCAGCAGACCGACCGTCGCGGCGAGCAGCACCCGCACGACGCGCCCGCCCGCGGCCCGCAGCACGGGCAGGAACAGCATGCCCAGCACGACCGGGACGATGCCGACGTAGGTGCCCAGCAGCGCCATCAATCCGAAGAACGAGGCGTCCGGGCGCGGGGTGGTGACCGCGACGGGGATGTCGTGGGTGATCACCAGCCCGGTCGAGGTGAGCATCGAGACCGTGTAGGGCTGACCGTCCTGCCAGGGATAGTCCAGCCGCAGTCGTGCCGAGGAGAGCCGTCCGATCGGGTCGGTGGGCCCGGTGAAGTCGACGTAGGCGTCGTTGACGAAGATCTGGGCGATCGTGACCTGGTCGGGTCCGGTGTTGCGCACCCGCAATTCGATCGTGCCCGCCTCGAGCACGGTGTGTTCGACCGCGATCTGCTCCACGGGCGGGCCGGAGCGTTCGGGCAGCGACCGCCCGCCCAGCAGGGCGAGCCCGGTCAGCGCGGCAGCGACGATCGCGAGGACCGCCCCTCCGAGCAGCCAGGGTTTGCCGGGGGTGGAGGTGGCGTCGGTCATGACCGCGCCACCACCTCGAACATGCCCATCCAGCCGAGTTCGGCGAACTCGGTCTTGTGGGCGTGGAACATGTACTGGCCCGGGTGGGGGAACCGCAGCTCGCAGATGCCGCGCTGGCCTTGCCCTTGCACGATCGTGTCGGTGTATTCGGCAGGCTGCAAACGGGTTCCGGTCGGGTAGTAGTCGAAGAAGTTCCCGTGCACGTGGAAGCTGTTGATCGGGTCGTATTCCAGCACGTTGACCAGGTAGATCCGCACGAGCTCGCCCTGGGTGACACGGATGGGTTCGTGCATGTAGTGGAACGGGATGCCGTTGACCGCGTAGAGCTGGTTGCCCTCACCGTCGAAGGTGGTGTTGTAGCCGTGCTGGACCATCACCATCTCGTCGGCGGCCGGGCGCGGCTGGGGCGGGTCGACGATGAACGTGCCGTACATACCACGCGCGATGTGCTCGGCCAAAGGGCCTACATGGCAGTGGAACAGGTGCAGGCCGAACGGTGTCGCGTCGAACTCGTAGGTGAAACTCTCACCCGGCGCGATGACACCGCGACCGACGTCGGGGACACCGTCCATCTCGGCCGGGTGGATACCGTGGAAATGCAGGGTGTGCGGATGCTTCGACCCGTTGGTGAAATTCACCCGCAGCAGATCACCCTCCCGGCAACGCAGGGTGGGGCCGGGAATTCGCGAATTCAGTGTCCACGCCGGGAATCGGACACCCGGCGCGATCTCGATGTCCTCGTCACTGGCGAAGACGTCCCACTCGCGCAGCGTCCGGCCGTCGGGTCGGGTCGTGGTCCGGCCGTAGTCGAAGTCGCGCAGGACATCGGTCGGGTTGAACCCGTTGCGACGGTGGTCGACCGTCGATCCCTTGCGGAAGGTCGGACCGCTGACACCACCGTGCCCGCCCGAGCGGTTGTCGGTATGCGATCCGGGGGAGCCCGGTGTCTGCGCCGTGGCGGGACCGGACTCGCCGACCGGTAGCGCGGCCAGGGCCAGACCGGTCGATGCCGCTACCGCACCGCCGAGCATGTACCGGCGCCCCATCGAAGAAGTCATCCCAGCCTCGTGATTCAGGTTGAACTATCAGCATAGTTTGGCATCCCGAACAAATTCTTTCAATTGCCCAAAGTGCGGCCCGTGTCGCTTCTTGCACGAAGATCCGCTCCGGACGTGGCGCGGCTGGACCCGAGTCAGGGCGCCGGGTCCAGCCGGCTTCGCCCCGCTCGTCGTCGGGCTGCGAGTAACCCGCCTGTCCATTGCATATATAGTAATGTATGCATATGATTTGGCGGAACCGTCGATTCAGGAGGAGGACTGGAGATGGGTGCAGGGCACGGGGGCAACGGATCTCACGGACATGCCCAGGCGCGAGTGTCGACAGTGACAAGCGGTGTGGCTGTCGGGCGCATTGGCGGTGCTGGTGGCGTTTCTACTCGGCGAGGTGGTCGTTGGCGTGATCGCCGGATCGCTGGCGTTGCTGTCGGATGCCGCGCACATGCTCACCGACGCGGCCTCGATCATGTTGGCGCTGTCGGCGATCCGGCTAGCCGCGCGCCCCGCGGCCGGTGCGATGACCTATGGGTGGCGGCGGGCGGAGATCCTGTCCGCCCAAGCCAACGGCCTGACCCTGCTCGGGTTGGCTGGTTGGCTGGGCTACGAGGCGATCCGGCGACTGTTCGAGCCGCCGGAGGTCCACGGGACGCTGGTGTTCGTCACCGCGCTGGTCGGTGTTGTGGTCAATATCGCCGCGACCTGGATGATCAGCCGCGCCAACCGCACCAGCCTCAACGTCGAGGGCGCGTTCCAGCACATCCTCAACGACCTCTACGCCTTCATCGCCACGGCCCTGGCCAGCCTGATCGTCATGACCACCGGATACGCCCGCGCCGACACCATCGCCAGCCTGATCGTGGTCGCGCTCATGATCAAAGCCGGGTTCGGCCTGGTCTTCGCCTCCGGGCGCGTGTTCCTCGAAGCCGCACCGCCGGACCTCGACCCGACCGAGATCGGAGCGGCGATGGCCGCGATCGACACCGTGGTCGAGGTACACGACCTGCACATCTGGGAGATCACCTCCGGACAGCCCGCCTTGTCGGCACATGTGCTAGTCGAACCGGGCGCCGACTGCCACACGACCCGCGCCGCGGTCGCCGACGTGCTCGACCAGCACTACCACTTGCACCACGTCACCCTCCAGATCGACCACGCCCCACCCGAACTCCTGTACATCGGCGCAGTCGAGCAGAACGCACATTGCGAACACTCCCACGGCCCCGCCCATCACAGTCCCGCCCTCAGCCGTCGATAGCCCGAAATCCAGCTCAGAAAGGAATCCCTGGCATGGCAACCCTCGCTCTGCTCCTCTACCTCGTCTTCGGCGCACTGGGCTTCGGGTGGCGCAGTTGGCAACAGCGCCGGCGGACCGGGTCCAGCGGATTCCGCGGCATCAGCGGACGTCCCGGCTCGCTGGAATGGTGCGCCGGAGCCGGATTCGTCGTCGCGATCATCGTCGGTGTGGCCGCCCCGGTCGTGCAACTGGTCGGGACCGTCTCACCCGTCGAGGTGCTCGACACCGGCTGGATCCAGTGGTTCGGTGTCGTGGTAGCGGTCACCGGGATCGGGGCGACCCTCTACGCGCAGAACGACATGGGCGAGTCGTGGCGCATCGGCGTCGACGCGGGCGAATCCACCACCCTGGTGCGTGACGGCGTCTTCGCGATGGTGCGCAACCCGATCTTCACCGCCATGCTGGTCTTCGGCGCCGGTGTCACCCTCATGATTGCGAATCCGGTCGCGATCGCCGCGTTCTTGCTGCTGCTGGCAACGATCGAACTCCAGGTCCGCGTGGTCGAGGAACCCTACCTCACCGGCAGCCACGGCGAAGACTACCGCGACTACACCCGCACCATCGGTCGTTTCCTGCCCGGCATCGGCCGTGCCAGAGCAACCGGCATCGACCCGAATTCTGTCCACCCGAAAGGCAAGTCGTCATGACATCCGTTCTCGGCCGTGCCGCGGTGTTCGACCGCGACCACGAGAAGAAGACCCTGCCGGTAGCGGGCCACGAGTGGACCTACTACCTCGGCGGTGACGGCACACCGGTACTGCTGCTGCCCGGAGGTGCGGGGATCGCCAGCGGCTGGCTCGACCTCACCCCCGCCCTGCACCCCGGCTATCGCGTCCTGGCCGTCGACTACCCGCCCGGTCCCACCACCCTCGACGAACTCGCCGACGGCCTGATCGCCATCCTCGACGCCGAGCACATCGACACCACTCACGTCGTCGGACAATCCGCTGGAGGCATGCTCGCCGAAATCCTGTCCCAACGCGCACCCACCAGGGTGTGGTCCCTGGCCCTCACCAGCACCGGCCTCTACGGCCCCGAGGACCTCGACCGCCTGCGCGCCTCGCTCGAACGCACCCGCGACACCCCCTGGGAGAACACCCTCACCGCGATCGCCGCATCACTGCGCAACACCTGGAAAGACGCCGCCGACGCCGACTTCTGGATCGAACGCGTCGACACCGCCACCCGCATCGGCGGACACGACGGTGCGATCAACTCCTACCAGCGCCTGCTCGACGCGGCGGAGAAGATGGACCGATGGCACGCTGGAACAGCCTGGCACGGACCGGTCCTGATCGTCCGCGCCGACGACGACCCCCTCATCACCCCCGCCCACACCCAACGACTACGGGACCTGCACCCCGACGCCGAATACCACGTTTTCCCCGACGGCGGACACTCACTGCTGCTCGCCCGCCCCGACGACTACATCGCCGTCGTCACCGAATTCCTTCACCGCCAACGACCAACCGAAATACTGAGTCAGCGCCAGGTGCTGCGGTTTCCGACCTGCACAAGCGATCATCGGCATCATGTGTGACGCACCACCGTGAGCCGAAATCGGGACCGAAGGTCGATCTCGGGCAATGTCGGCGATGGGTCGTGGTGCGGAGGCGAACGCGATGATGACGATGGCGGCGGCGATGGCGAGTCCGGTCAGGACGAGGTCGGTGTTGGCGTAGCTGTCGGTTGCGGCCGACAGGGCGGTCCCTGCCCAGGGGGCCGATGCCATGAAGATATGGGATCTCGGTGGCGACCGGTCGCAGGTTGTTCGGGTTCGTCGAAGCCGGTCCGCAGGGGAGGCGGGTGTACTCGTGTCATACCCGTCGAATAGACGCAGAGCAGAGGGCCCCTCGCTGTCGTGAAGTGGCAAACCTCGGTACCGGGACCGGTGCTGACAGCGCATCCGGGGGGCCGCGCGGTGTTCGATGTTCAGTTGCAGCAGGTGGCGCCCGAGGCCAGCGCCTTCTGCTTGGCGTCGCTGCCGCAGCACGCGCCCTCGGCCGCGGCCTGTTCGGCGGTGCCGCAGCACACCCCACCGGCACGCTTATCGCCGACCGGTTCGCTGGCGGCCAGGGTGGGTGCGGTGCCGAAGGTTTCGGAGTCGGCGAGGACGGTGTAGACCTCCCACCGTTCGGTGTCCGGCGCGGTGACCCACACCTTGTCCTGGGTGGCGAAACAACAGGTGGTCGCGATCTGCTCCTCGGTGAACAACCCGCCTTCCGACAGCCGGGCGATCTCGCCGTGCACCTGCTCAGAGGTCTCGACTTCGACGCCGAGGTGGTTGAGGCTGCCGCCGAGGCCGGGGTTCTCGATCAGCACCAGTTTCAGCGGGGGTTCGGTCACGGCGAAGTTGGCGTAGCCGGGCTTGCGCTTGGCGGGTTCGACACCGAACAGGGTCGTATAGAAAGTGACCGCTTGGTCGAGATCGTCGACGTTGAGGGCGAGCTGGATGCGGGACATGACCGAACCTCCACTTGTGAGACATATGTCGAAAGCCTTGCGGTGTCGAGTCTGCCACCTTTTCGACATAAGTCAACAGGGTGGGTAGAGTGATCCGTATGCCCAAGGCGCTACCCGTGATCGACATGTCCGCCCCGGTCTGCTGTGCGCCGGTAGCCGCAGGCCCGGTCGGCGACGCCGCCGCGCTCGAGGTCGCGTTACGGCTGAAGGCACTCGCCGATCCGGTACGGGTCAAGCTGCTGTCTCTGCTGCTGGCCAGCCCGGCGGGCGAGGAGAACGGGGGCGACCTGGCCGAGAAGGTGAGCCTGTCGGAGTCCACGGTCTCCCATCATCTAGGGCAACTGCGAAAAGCTGGGATCATCGAGACGGAGCGCCGCGGGATGAACACCTTCCATCGCGCACGCCGTGACGCCTTGTCTGCACTGTGTGCAGTCCTCGATCCGAACTGCTGCACCTGATTCGATCGAACGACGATCGACAGCTTCTGAAGCTGCGGATGTACGTGTGCTGGTTGTCGTTTCAGATCGGGCGGTGATGCACGTAGGTGAGCATACGGCGGCGCCTTCTCCGTTCTGGCCGAGGTTCTGGTTGCTTCACGAAGCCGACCCTTCGGGCGATTCGCCTGCTCGCGAGGTTGCGGACCGCGATTCCGCAGCGGAACTCGGCGACGTCGATGAGCTCGGGATGATCGATCGCGGCCTGTAGCATCGCGGTGCCGATCCCGCCGTCGTGGCGGTGGGGGTCGACAGCGTAGAGCAATGTCGCGTAGTAGGGGCCACGTACTGTCCAGCTGTTGGTGGTGTCACCGACGCCGTAGACGGTCGCAACGACGCAGCCGACGGGCGGCTCGCCGTCACGGCCGAGTTCGCGCACTGCCAGTTTGTGCATTCTCGCTACGTATCCGGGACCGTTGGGGTCTCTTCGGACGTCTTGCATGTAGCTGGTTCTCATGATTTGGATGCCACCGAGCCACCGGCGGACTCGGCCGTCGCGTAGCCAGGACTCGACGGCTTCCAGGTCGGCGATCGTGGCCGTGGTGAGGCGGACCGTTCGTTTCATCGGATCGCAGCGAAATCGGAGTTGCCGAGATCGGGCACGCTGGCAGATGCGTGGCTATCGGAGATCACGAGGTCAGCCTATCCCCGTGACGAGTGGTCGCGGCTTCGGATGGCAGACCGCAGAAGCAGACGGCTACCACGGGATCGCCGCGAGGCGATTACCCTGACGACCACTGGTTTCGCTTGGGTGGCACTGCGCCTGAGCGTGTGGAGATTCGCTCCACGCTGATCTGAGGTCTACTGGTCGCCAGGGCAGGAGGGCCGATCCACAGGTCTGCGCTGCTCGAATATCGCCACATCGACTTGCTTGGGTGGCAACATCCTGGTATGGAATTCACGGCCCTGCACCGGGCGTTGGGACTGTCGGCCGGACCGCTCGTCGACCGGCTGATCAATGACGCTGTCGCTGCGCAGCTCGCCGAGACCGATGATCTGGACTTCAAGCGGAAACTGCCCGCCGCCAAGGAACTCGCGACCTCGGACTATCCGAAGGACGTCGCGGCGATGGCCAACAGCGGCGGCGGGACGATCGTGTTCGGTGTGGCGGAGACGAACAAGCTGGCATCGGGCCGAGTCGATGTGGGTGAAGTCGATGAGAACTACCAGCGCACCCTGGTGCGCGTTCCGGTGGCCTCGATCCATCCACCGGTGTTCGGGGTGAAGGTCTACCCGCTGGGCGACCCGAGCATGCGGGCCGCAGTGGTCGTCGTTCCGGCCAGCATCGACGGGCCTCATCTGATCTATCGGGGTGAGTGCTTCGGGGCTCCGGTCCGCAACGACGCCGATACCGAGTGGATGAAGGAACGCCAGATCGAGGCGATGTATCGGGCTCGCTTCGATGAGCGCCGCCACATCGCCGAGAGGCTGACCACCCTCTATGACGAACTGGCCCAAGCACGGGACACGACCGAGCGCGCATGGTTGATCGCCGTGGCGCATCCACGCATCCCCGCCCAGACCTCCGAACGAATCGACCGCCAATACGCACGCGACCTGTTCGACAAGGCGGCGGACCAGTCCCTGGTCTACGCGGGCCGAAATCAAGGCACCCACATCTTCGAGACGATCGATCGCCACAATCCCCGTCCAGGACTGCGCCGTTGGATCGCACCCACCACGACCGATCGAGCCCGCTGGGGAGAAGCCCAGGCCAGCATCCATCACGACGGATCGATATCGGTCGCGGCCGCTGTGGGCGGTCACCGCGGCTATCCCAACGGCGAGACACGGCCGGGCTCGGTGGTCTATTCCTACAATCTCGAATGCATGATCGCGGATCTGTTCGCCTTGATCAGGGTCGCGCACCGACACCGCGGAACGACGGAGTACGAGGTGCGCGTCGGGATCGAATGGTCCGGGACAGAGCCGTTGCTGGTCCAGACCACCGACCAGCACGGCTTCGACTTCGCGGGCAACTCCCACCCGCTCACGCGGTACGTGCCCGTCGACGCCACGATCGACGCTGGCGCCGACGATCAGCGGTTCGGCGAGCAGCTACGCGATTTCGCCCAGGACTGCGTCAACCAGGGTGGGGTGAGCCTGCTGAAGGCGATAGGCGTGTGAACTCACCGTGACGGGTTCCCCCGCGCCTGTTCGCGTGCGGCTCGTCTCGGTTCGTGGACGAGGAGTGCACGTCAGGCGGGTGGATCTCAGACCCGGCTGTCATCGAGGCGACGGCGTTCAGCCTCCTGCTGATCGAAACCTCGCCGATGCCTTCGTGCGAGATGGTGCCCCGTGTGGCCTCGGCCCTATGGGATGCCGTGGTCGAGCGGCGTTACTGATCTGGACAGGTCGTTCGGTTTGACTCAACGGGAGGGCGTTGGTTGGTCTGACCGGCCCGACCATGTCGATGAAGCGACCGAGGTGGAGTTGGTGGGCCACGGTGGTGATCGCGGTAGGGCCGAGCCGGTGTTTGGCGAGGATCAGGTCGGCCTCTCCGCCACGGGAGTCGTCGCGGTCGTAGGCATCGGGCCGGTGAATGAGCAGGATATTGTCGGCGACTTGGGAGAGGGTGTCGGAATCACGCAGATCCGTGACAAGTGGCCGTTTGTCCGTTCGTGCCTCGACTCCGCGCCCGAGTTCTGCGGTCACCACGATGGGGATGTTGAGTTCGAGGGCCAGAAGCTTGAGCCGCCGCGTGATGACCGACAGTTCTCGTTCGCGGCTTGCGTCGAGGCCGAGGTTGGCGTCGATCAGGTTGATGGGATCGATCGCGATCAGATACAGCTGCTCGGCGCGATCGAGCTCGTTCACGTGCTCGCAGAACTCGTCGAGCGTTGGACCGGGAGTGGAGTTGACGAGCAATGGTGCATCCGATATTTCGGCCATGCGATGAGCCAGCCGTGACCAATCCTCATCGGACATCCGCCCGGTACGAAGGTCCCACCGTTTGATTTTCGACTCGGCGCAGAGCATTTGGGATATCACGTCGGTCACCGGGCGATCCAGGCAGAACACTGCGGTGCGCAGTTGGTGCTTTATCGCCGCGCACCGCGCGAAATCAAGTAGCAGCGTCGAAGACCCGACGCCGGGTCGGCTGGCGATGACGGTGAGCGAACCGCTGGACAGCCCGCCGGTGAGCTCGTCCAACTCTGTGAATCCCGTCGGCACACCGACTGAATAGCCGCTGGCTGTCGTGTCGATCTCCTCCATCGTGTCCTGAAGGATGTCGTCCAATCGGTGAGTCGGCAGCATCGTCCGGCCGGGCTTGCTGCGACGGCGTCGCAGCGATGTCGACGCGCGGCCAGACAACAGCAGCCGGGTCTCTTCGCTGACCGCGGTACTGCCGGGTCGGTCACGGAAGGCTTCGATGCCTCGAAGTACGGCCGCGACTATCTCCGACTCGGCGGGATCGCGGGAGTCGAGGACCACCGACGCCTCGTGGTTGGAACGCATTCCGCCCATCGTCAGATTGGGCGAACCGATGAGCGCTTCGGCATGTCCGTCGGCGAAGCTCGCGTGGTAGGTTTTCGCGTTCTGAAATTCGTCGGGTTGCAC
Organism: Nocardia arizonensis; assembly: GCF_001310275.1. GTDB lineage: Bacteria > Actinomycetota > Actinomycetes > Mycobacteriales > Mycobacteriaceae > Nocardia > Nocardia arizonensis. The sequence continues at coordinate 44,859 of NZ_LGYZ01000132.1, read as the reverse complement.
GACAACGCGCAGGGCGGCGTGCGGATACGGTTGAAGCAATGCGCCAAGAGCGATCAGTGCGTCGGGATCGGCTTGATCCGGTGCGCCACCGGCGACGATCAAGAGACTCCCCCCACGGTCGAGGAAACCAGTCATCGATTTCCTGACCTGCTCGACCGCTGGAGATGTGAGGAATCCTGTTCTGATCGCGATCGATTCAGCGCTGTCGAACTGGCTGCGGAGCCACTGCTCGAGTCGCGGCTGGTCCCCGAGAACGCTGTCGAGGTAACGCATTGAACGACTTCCTCCCACAGGTACAACGCTGGAGGTAGGCGCTGAGCACTCTCCGAGCGACTTCACGCAGATTAGCCGGTCAGAGCTTCTACGCGGGGATCTTTCAAGGTGTTCGCAGTAGTGATCGATCGCTCGATGATCGACCCGCATGCTGGCAGCAACGCTTCTCACCGCATCGTTCGCCGAGCGACGTTCAGGATTCGCCGGATGTGGGGACGAACACGACAATTGCAGCGACGATGGCGAGTCCAGCCAAGACGAGGTACGAGCGAGCGAAGCTGCCGGTCGCTGTGGCCAGAGCCGTGCCCATCCACGGCGCGAGGGCCATGACGATGGCCACGGGTGCGGACAGGAGTCCGTTGAGGCGTCCGTAGTGTGTTGCGCCCCAGCGTTCGGTGATCGCGGTGGCTTGGATCAGGGTCATGATCCCGCGCACCAGCCCGGCCCCGATCGAGACCCCGATCAGGACCGCGACGGTGGTGCCGAGCCCGAGCAACGCGGTGGTGATCGCGGTGGCGGCGAAGGCCACGACGATCCGGACGCGGGGGCCAGTGGCGGCGGCGAGTGGCAGGCAGCCGATGCGGCCCAGGACTTGCCCGGCTCCGCCCAGGCCGAGAGTGAGCGCGGCCAGGGAAGGGGAGAATCCGCGTTCGAGCAGTAGAGGTACGAGGTTGAACACTCCGGCGAACGCGGTGAACGCCCCCAGACTCAACCCGAGGACCAGAGCGAGGAAGGCGGGGCTACGGGCGATGGCGGTGTGGTCGTCGTGGAAGTCGCTGATTGGTGCCGGTGGCGGCGGCCAGTCCCCTCGTAGCCCGAACCAGTGTGCGGGGATGGTGACCACGGCGAGGACCGCGGTGAGGGCGAGATAGGTTGCCCGCCAATCGGTGTGCTGTACCAGCGCTGCGGTCAAGGGCGCGAAGACGGTGCTGGCCAGTCCGGCGGCGAGAGTCAGGATCATCAGCGCCTTGACGTGGGTGTCGCCGTACCAGCGGGTCAGCGCGGCGAAGGCGGGCGGGTAGAGCACCGCGCCCATCGCGATCCCCGCGGTCAGCCAGCCGAGGAAGAACACGACCGGGTTCGGCGCGAGCGCTACCGCGAGCAGTGACGGGACGGCGAGGATGGAGCCGCCGGTCATGATGGCGCGGGGGCCGGTGCGGTCGAGCAGGCGTCCGACGGGGATGCCGGTGAGCGCGGCGGCGAGCTGGCCGAGGGAGAACGCGGCGGTGATGGTCGAGGCGGACCAGCCGGTGTCGGTGGTGATGGATACGGACAGGACGGGGAAGGCGTAGTAGAGGATTCCCCAGCTGGTGATCTCGGTCAGACACAGGATCACCAGCACTCGCCGCAGACCGACGGCGGTGAGGCCGCCGGTCTGCGGGGTGAGGATGGTCTCGCTCAACGGTTTCTACACCCGCGCGGGAGCGGTGAGGGTGATGAATTCCGGCTCGGGTTGCGATTGCGACGGTGCGCCGCAGCAGCCGCCGCCGCTAGCGGCGTCTGCGGTGGTGTCGGGGTCGTCGAAGACTCCGGCGCCGCCGCAGACTCCGGTGTCGGGCAGGGTGAGTTCGACGCGGGTGGCGGCTTCGTGGTCGCCCGCGAGGGCGGCGGCGATGGAGCGGACCTGTTCGTAGCCGGTCATGGCGAGGAAGGTCGGTGCGCGGCCGTAGCTTTTCATCCCGGCCAGGAACACGTCGGGTTCGGGGTGGGACAGTTCGGTGACGCCGTGGGGGTAGACGGTGCCGCAGGAGTGCACGTTCGGGTCGATCAACGGGGCGAGCTGGGTGGGGGCTTGCAGGACGGGGTCGAGGCCGAGGCGGATTTCCGACAGCCAGGACAGGTCGGGCCGGAATCCGGTCAGCACCACGACCCGGTCGACGTCTTCGAGGCGTTGCCCGCCATCGGAGATGAGGGTGTGCCGGTCGCTGGTGTCGGATTCGATGGCGGCGGTGCGGAATCCGGTCACCACCCGCAGATGTCCGGCCTCGACGGCGGCCTTGGCGCGTTGTCCGAGTGCGCCGCGGGCGGGCAGTTGGTCGGAGTCGCCGCCGCCGAAGGTGTTGGTGGTGTCGCCTCGGCGCAGGACCCAGCTGATCAGGGTGTCCGGCTCCTTCTCGGCGAGTCCGGCCAAGGCGATGATGGCGGTGAGTGCGGAGTGCCCGCTGCCCGCGATGACGATGTGGCGTCCGGCGTAGCGGGCGCGCACCTGCGGATCGTCGAGGTCGGGGACCCGGTACTCGATCACCTCGGCGGCGGCGGATTCACCGAGCGCGGGAAGTCCTTCGCCGCCGAGGGGGTTGGGAGTGCCCCAGGTGCCGGAGGCGTCGATCACCGCGCGGGCGAGGACGCGGTCTTCGGTGCCGTCGGCGCGGCGCAGGTGCACCGAGAGGGGTTCGGTGTCGCGGCCGGAGTCCACGACGCGGCCGCGGCCGCGGCGGGCGACGCCGACGACCTCGGTGCCGAGGCGGACGGTATCGCCGAGCGCATCCGCCAGGGGGATCAGGTAGTCGCGGGTCCAGTCCTGCCCGGTCGGGTAGGCGTCGGGGTTGGGGGTGCTCCAGCCGGTGGTGTCGAGGAGGCGGCGTGCGGCGGGGTCGATGAGTTCGCCCCAGCGGGAGAACACACGGACGTGGTTCCACTGCGCCACCGCCGCACCGGCGGTGGCGCCGCGTTCGAACACGAGGACGGGGACGTCGCGTTCGCGCAGTTGGGCGGCGGCGGCCAGGCCGATCGGTCCGGCTCCTACGACAACGACGGGCAGCTCGTTCATAACCCAGGTTCCTTTCATCGACAGTCATCGATCAATCACTCGAACTGTATCGACGTTCATCGATGAATGCAACCATCGATGAACGCCGATATAATCGTGTGATGACCGATCTCGAGATGCCCGTCCTGCGCACCGAGCGCGTCGATGTGCTCTCGACCGCCGACGCGACGACCTACGCGGCGTGGTTCGCGTGCCTGGCCGATCCGACCAGGGTGCGGCTGTTGCACCAGGTCGCGACCCGTCCGGCCGGGATCACCGTCGGCGAGCTCGCCGAAGCCCTCGGCATCGGCCAGCCCACGGTCTCCCACCACGTCCGCAAACTCGCCGATGTCGGGTTCGTCAGCCTCCACAAGGACCGCACCTCGACCGTGGTCATGGTCAACCCCGCCTGCTGCACGGGCCTGCCGCACGCCGCCGACGCGGTCATGGGCGTGCTGACCCAACGCCCGTGCTGCCCCAGCGACCTGCCCGAGGACGTCGCGATCCGCGCCATGACGGATGCGGACTGGCAGGCGGTGCTGCGGATCTACGGAGAGGGCATCGCGACCGGCGATGCCACCTTCGCCACCGAGGTCCCCGACCGCGACGCTCTCGAGGCCCAGTGGCTGCCCGAGCACCGGTGGGTCGCCGAGATCGAGGGCACCGTGGTCGGATGGGCCGCACTGAGCCCGGTCTCGGGGCGCGACTGCTACCAGGGCGTGGCGGAGAACTCGGTCTATGTCGCCGAGGACATGCGCGGACGCGGTGTGGGAAAGGCGTTGCTGCACAAGCAGGTCATCGCCGCCGACGACGCCGGGCTGTGGACGTTGCAGACCTCGATCTTCCCGGAGAACCGCGCCAGCATCGCCCTGCACCACTCCGCCGGATACCGCACCATCGGCCTGCGCGAACGCATCGCCCAGCATCATGGCGTGTGGCGTGACACCGTCCTGCTCGAACGCCGCAGCCCCGTGAACTGACCCGTCCGATTCGCCTGTCGGCGCGGGTAATACGTCACCTTCTGCCGGGGGGGCCATCGTGCCCGCGGCCGCCATTCACCGCGCATGCCTTCGGCGATCCCCGAGAAGTTTGGCGACGGTGTCGATGTCGGTCGCGTCGGGTAGCGAATCGGCGTGTTCGAGAATGACGCGCTGGATCTGGAAGTCGGTGACCACAGCCGGACCGGCCGCGAGAACCTCGACGGCGGCGGCGATCTCGGCCGCCGACAGGCCGGGCCGCGAACACAGTGCGAGCAGCGGAACATATCCGGTGCGCGGCGCGTCGCCGGGATAGCCCGCGCGCAGCCAGCGCAGCAGGGTCCGCGCGCACCTGTCCGCGCTTTCCAGCCACCGCGTGCTGCCGACACGGTCGCCGCCGGTCGCGTCGGCGGATCTCACCGTGCCCGCCGACGGGGATGGCGGCGGGCCCGGCACGACGGCGCCCGAACAACGGGCGCGGGAGGCGGGGCCGCCTCGACCGGATATCGCGACATCGCGGGGGTGGTCTGTCCCGCTGATTTCGGTAGTGACATGTTCGGCGCCACCCTCCTCGACCGGCCCTTGACTCAGCGATTATTGACTCAATGATGGTTGTACTAATATGAGTCGTCGTCAAGCGGGCGGCCGTGCAGGAATCGGCGCCGACGTCTACCGCGAGCGTGTTCACTCGTTGTTTGCTTGCGGTCGAGTTAGATGGTGGTGAATATCGACGTATGTCTAAGTCGCTGTCCGCGGTCGCGCCGGTCCAGGAATGCGCGGCCTCCCCGCTGGTGCGGGAACCGCTCTCGGGTGAGGCCGCCGCAGGGTTGGCGGGGGTGTTCAAGGCGTTGTCGGACCCGGTGCGGTTGCGGGTGTTGAGCGCGGTCGCGGCGCGGGCGAACCACGAGGCGTGCGTGTGTGACCTGTCGGAGGGCATCGACGTGACCCAGCCGACGATCTCTCACCACCTGAAGGTGTTGCGCGAGACCGGGTTGCTCAGCAGCGAGCGGCGTGCGTCCTGGGTCTACTACCGCATCGAGCCTGCGGTGTTGCGGCAGGTGTCGGGGTTCCTGACCGTGGTGACTCCGCAGGACGCGCGGTGAGCGCGCTGGCGCGGCGGCTGGTCGCGGAGTTTGTGGGCAGTGCGTTGCTGGTCGCGGTGGTGGTCGGTTCGGGGATCGCCGCTCAGCAGTTGTCTCCCGGCGATATCGGGTTGCAGTTGCTGGAGAACTCGACTGCGACGGTGTTCGGGCTGGCGGTGTTGATCCTGGTGTTCGGGCCGGTGTCGGGCGCGCACTTCAACCCAGTTGTCTCGCTCGCGGATTGGTGGCTCGGTCGGCGTAGCGGGACCGGACTGAGCGCGATGGAGCTGGGGGCCTATATCGGTGCGCAGGTCGCGGGGTGTTCGGCGGGTGCGGTGCTGGCGAATGTGATGTTCGAGGTCGGCGCGTTCCAGGTCTCGGTCCACGACCGGGTCAGCGACGGCCACATCGTCGGCGAGGTCGTGGCGACGGCAGGTCTGCTGGCGGTGATCTTCGCCCTCGCGCGGACGGGACGCGCGGGGATGTCGGCGGCCGCGGTGGGGGCCTATATCGGTGCGGCGTATTGGTTCACCAGCTCGACCTCGTTCGCCAATCCGGCGGTGACGGTGGGGCGGATGTTCTCCGACACCTTCGCCGGGATCGCGCCGGGCTCGGTTCCGGCGTTCGTCGGCGCGCAGCTGCTCGGCGCGGTGCTCGGGTTGGGGTTGAGCGTGTGGCTCTACCCCGGCAGTGCCGCCGCCTCGGCGGACAATGTCGTGGTGCCGCACGAGGCTCCCACCGTCGACGCCGACAATCTGTCTGCTCGTTGAAAGGACTTTCGTCTCATGGCATCCAAGCCCAGTGTGTTGTTCGTCTGTGTCCACAACGCCGGTCGTTCGCAGATGGCCGCCGGTTTCCTGACCCACCTGGCCGGGGACGAGATCGAGGTCCGCTCGGCGGGCAGCGCCCCGGCCGACTCCCTGAACCCCGCCGCCGTCGCGGCGATGGACGAACTCGGCATCGACATCACCGCCCAGTTCCCGAAGGTCCTCACCTACGACGCGGTGGAGACCTCCGACGTGGTGATCACGATGGGCTGCGGTGACACCTGCCCGGTCCTGCCGGGAGTGAGCTACCGCGACTGGGAACTCGACGACCCGGCAGGGCGAGGTGTGGAGGCGGTGCGCCCGATCCGCGACGAGATCCGGACACGGGTCGAGGCGCTGATCACCGAACTCCTGCCCACGCGGACCTGAAGCACCTCACGCCCTGCGTACCGGCCGTTCGTGGACACCGGTCCGACCGGTGCGATCTGTTGTGGTGTTCGGCGGATTCGGGGTTGCATCCGGTACCGGGGTACAGGCTTACCGTGAATCCATGACCGATGACGACCTGCGCGAACAGATGATGAACCTGTCCGCGTGTACCCTGCCCACCACCGAACGCCCGACCCGGCTGGCCGAGTTCGACCAGTTCTTCACCGACGCCGTGACCGCGACCGCCCGTCCGAACCCGACCCGGCTCGAGTTGCACCTCACCGGCGAGGGCGACGCCGAGCGGGTCGGACGGGATCTGGCTGCCCGCGAGTCGGCGTGCTGTTCGTTCTTCACCTTCACCTTCGCCCCGGCACCCGCGGGAACCCTCATGCGGATCGAGGTTCCCGCTCTCCATGTCGAGGTGCTCGATACTCTCGCCGCGCGCGCCGACGCCGCTGTTGGGCGGGCGGGTCGATGACTACCGGGTTACGTAGCGGGCAATTGGCGGCAGCGGCGGGAGTGAACGCGCAGACGTTGCGCTACTACGAACGGCGCGGGCTGCTGGCCGAGCCGGATCGCTCCCTGGGCGGGCACCGGCTCTATCCGAAGCAGGCGGTGACGGTGCTGCGGGTGATCAAGGCCGCCCAGGGGCTCGGGTTCACCCTCGATGAGGTCGCGGAGTTGTTGGAGGCCACCCGCTACGGCCATCCCCGTGCCGATGCCGGGTTGGCGGCCCGCGCTGCTGTCAAACTCGCCGAGGTCGACGCCAAACTCGCCGAGCTCACCGCCGTCCGCGACACCCTGCGCGCGGCGTTGGCCGCCGGTTGTGACGACCTGCTCGAGTGCAGCGAAAGCCCCTGCTGCCCGGTCCCGTTCGACCGCGACGGTCGCGACCTCCCGATCATCGCCACCGAGACGAGTGGTCGCTGTCGCTGCTGACCCCGCCGGCACCGGCCGCCGCTGGTGGGCGCCGATCGGGCTCGGCGCGGCGGTGTGCGTGGCGTGCTGTCTGGCTCCGATTCTCATCGCTGCTGGGGTAATCGGCGGTGGAGCGCTGCTGGTCGGCCTGTCGTGGCTGGAACCCCTCGGCTTCATCCTCTTGGGGGTCGGCGTGGCCGGGCTGATCTGGTCACGTACTCGCCGCCGAGGCGACACCTGCGGCGCGGGCAGCGACGCCGAGGTGGGGTGCGAGAGCGCGGGATGTGGCTGCGCCACCGCGACGACCTCGGCGGGATCGGCACCGTAGGCTGCCCGACCATGACCGTTGCCCGTTCTGTCCTGTTGTTCGTCTTGGCTGCGGTCGCCGAGATCGGCGGCGCGTGGCTGGTGTGGCAAGGCGTGCGCGAGCATCGCGGCTGGGCGTGGATCGGGGCCGGGGTGATCGCGCTCGGGCTCTACGGATTCGTGGCCACGCTGCAACTGGACGCGCATTTCGGGCGCATCCTGGCTGCCTACGGTGGGGTGTTCGTGGCCGGATCGCTGTTGTGGGGAATGGCCTTCGACGGTTTCCGGCCCGACCGCCACGACCTCACCGGCGCGCTGCTGTGCCTGGCCGGGGTGGCGGTCATCATGTACGCACCCCGCCGGTGACCCCGCCCCCGGCGCGGATCTGATGCCGATCTTCGCGCCGAGAGCGGATGGTCAGATGGTCAGGGACTGACGGTCGGCGGTGAGCCGGTGTTCGCGGACCCAGGCTTGTGCAGCGATTTGTGTGGCGTCCCAGGGTGATCCCAGGGGCGGGGTGTAGGACAGGTCGAGTTCGCTCACGGCCTCGACGGTCATGTCGTGGAACAGGGCGGTGGCGTAGGTGTCGACGCGTTTGGCGATCTCGGCGCCGCGGCGGCCGACGAGTTGTGCGCCGAGCAGTCGTCCGGTGCGGGTGTCGCCGGTGATGCGGATGGTGATCGGGGTGGCGCCGGGGTAGTACGCCTTGTGGTCATCGGGTGTGGAGGTCGTGGAGGCGGGATGCCAGCCACGGTCGGCGGTGTGGGCTTCGTGCTCGCGCAGGCCGGTGCGGGCGGCGACGAGGTCGAAGACCTTGACCACCTGGGTGCCGAGGCTTCCGGCGAAGCGGGCGTTGCCGCCGACGGCGTTCTCTCCGGCGACGCGGCCCTGCTTGTGCGCGGTGGTGCCCAGGGGCAGCCAGGTCGGGCCGAGCAGGCGGTGGTGGGTGAGCACGCAGTCCCCGGCGGCGAACACACCCGCGAGGTTGGTGCGCATCCCCTCGTCCACCACGATCGCCCCGCGCGCGGTGCGCTCGACCCCGGCCGCGGCCGCCAGCTCGGTGTCCGGCCGGACGCCGACGACCACGAGCACGAGATCGGTGGTGCGGGTGAAGGGTTCACCCTCGTGGACGGTGGTGACCACGAGTTCGCCGGTATCGCTGCGTGACTCGATCGCGGTGACGGTGGTGTCGGTGATGACCTCGACACCGTGGGATTGGAGTTCGGTGCGGACGAGTGCGCCGAGTTCGGGGTCCACGGTGGGCAGTACCTCGGGCAGGGCTTCGATCTGGGTCACCGCGATACCGCAGGTGGTGAGTCCTTCGGCCATCTCGAGGCCGATGTAGCCCGCGCCGATGATGATCGCCCGCTTCGGATCTCGGTTGTCGAGGCTGGCGGTCAGGGCGTGGGTGTCGCCCATCGAGTGCAGCAGGTGCACCCCGTCGCCGGGACCCAGGACATCGAGTCCGGTGATGGACGGGCGGTCCGAGACCGCGCCGGTGCCGACGATCAGCGCGTCGTAGTCCAGGCTGCGGGTCTGCCCGGTCGGGTCGAGGACGGTCAGTGTCTGGTTGGCGGGGTCGATGTGGGTGGCGCGGGTGTCGGTGAGCACGGTCATGCCGGTGGCGGCCAGATCGGCGGCGCTGCGGTGGGCGAGGTCGCGCCAGTGGGTGACCTCGCCGGAGATGTAGTAGGGGATGCCGCAGATCGAGAAGTTCGGGTAGTTGTCGGCCACCACGACCGTGACGTTCGTGGCGGGGTCGAGTTCGCGGGCGCGCAACGCCGCGCTGATACCGGCATCGCTGCCACCTATCGCGATGACATGGCGATCGGACACGGGCGGATACTCCTCAGCTGGTGAGAGACGCGGACAGGAGAAAGGTCAGCCGACCGTGGTGATTTCGAGTTCGGCCAGCAGGCGCCGGACTCGTTCCTCGATCTCGTCGCGGATGGGGCGTACCGCCTCGACGTCGTGGCCCGCAGGGTCTTCCAGGACCCATTCCTCGTAGCGGCGCCCCGGATAGACCGGGCAGGCGTCCCCGCAGCCCATCGTGATGATCACATCCGCAGCCTGGACGATCTCCTCGGTCCAGGGCTTCGGGAATTCGCCGGTGATGTCGATACCGGCCTCGGCCATCGCCTCGACGGCGGCGGGGTTGATGGAGTCACCGGGCTCGGAGCCCCCTGACCAGGCCACCGCCTGCTCACCGGCGAGGTGGGTGAAGAACCCGAGTGCCATCTGGGAGCGTCCGGCGTTATGGGTGCACACGAACAACACCGTGGGCTTGCTGTCGACGATCTTGCCCTCCACCCGCGCCAGGGCGCGCAGGCGTTGGCGGGCGAAGCGCTCGGCCAGCAGCGGTAGGTAGTTGACCACGGTCGCGCGCCCGGCGAACTGGTCGTAGGAGGAATGCAAGAACCGTTCGATCGTCTCCACCCCGAAGGTGTCGGTGAACTCGGTCTGCAACCGGGTGGCAGCGGTCTTGAGCGCCAACTGCTGATCGATGGTCAGATCCTCTCGCGCGTAGGTGGTGCGGGCCAGAGGCGTTTCGGGCATGGCAGGACTCCAAACATGCAGCAGTGAAAGTGTTTTCGGATGAGGTCGGGTCAGGCGGGGTCGGTGGTGACGGTGACCGCGATGCGGTCGATGCGTTGACGGAGTTGATCCAGGGCGAGGTCGAAGGCGTCCTCGGTTCCGGCGGGGACCGGGTCGGGGATCGACCAGTGCAGACGTGCGAGGTCGGCGGGCAGCTCCTCGTGGGCGTTGTCGCAGACCGCGATCACCAGATCCCCCGGCCGCACCAGCCCCTCGACAGACTGCGGGGATCGGGGACGCAGGGGGATGCGGTGACGGCGCGCGGCGGCGACCGCGCCCGGATGCACCCGTTCGGCGGGATGGGTGCCCGCCGAGGTGGCCGGGACCTGGCTGCGTTGGGCCCAGGCGGCGACCGCCAGTTGTGAGCGCGCGGTGTTGCGCGAACACACGAATACCACCCGTTGGGCGGGGATCACGCTGCGCGGCAGCAGATTCGCGCCGAAGTCGGTGACCAGGCGCAGGTAGCTGCGGCGACGGTCCCCCTCGGAGCGGTCGCGGCGCACCAGCCCGGCGCGTTCGAGGACCTGGACGTGGTGGGCCAGCAGGTTGGTCGACAGGCCCAGCCGGGCGCACAGCTCCGAGGACGCCATGTCGCCGGTGGCCAGTATGTCCACGATCTGTATCCGCGTGATGTCGGCGAGCGCGGCGTGCACCTCGGCCCGCCGCGCCACCGACCATAGTTCCTCAGTAGTCATTGACTCAATGATCGCTGATCCAATATCGTGGGTCAAGCGCACGGGGGAAGGCTCGGAAAAAGACATCCGGTCCGTCGTCGAGCCGACCGGCCCGCACCGCCCGAACGCACACGCCTCCACGGAACGAGCATGGCGAAATCCGCAGAGGCGCAACCGGAATCGATCACCGACAACCGGCCGGATCGGCCGTCCCCTCGCGCTGTCGTTGCGACCGCAGCGCCCTGCCACGCCCGCAAATCTTCGACCTACATTCTGTCCCCCCGAGCTCGGCCGCCTGTGGCCGGCCGGTGCGGGACCGATCAGGAAGGCTCTCCTCGTCATGACTGTCCGCCAGGCCCGCCGCCTGCGTGTTCCCGCGCTCGCCCTGCTCACCGCGCTGACCCTGACCGCCTGCGGAGGCGGCGATCCGCAGCCGGAGGTGATGTTGTCGGGGCCGGTGGTGATCGATGGATCGAGCACGGTCGAACCGCTGTCGGTGGCCGCGGGCAAACTCTTCACCGCCGAACACCCGCAGGTACAGGTCGAGGTCACCGCCTCCGGTACCGGTGGCGGGTTCAAGAAGTTCTGCGCCGGACAGATCGACATCTCCGATGCCTCACGGCCGATGAGCGGTGCCGAATCCACCGCGTGCGGGCAGCACGGGGTGATCTTCAGCGCGTTGCAGGTCGCCAACGACGCGCTCACCGTCGTGGTCAACAAGGACAACACCTGGGCCACCTGCCTGACCGTCGCGCAGCTGAAGAAGATGTGGGAGCCCGGCTCGACGGTCAGGAACTGGAACGAGATCGACCCAGCCTTCCCGAACGAGCCGCTGAGCCTGTTCGGCGCGGGCATCGACTCGGGCACCTTCGACTACTTCACCCAGGCCATCACCGGCACAGACGGCGCCAGCCGCACCGACTACCAGGCCACCGAGGACGACAACGTCACCGTCGCGGGCGTCGCCGCGGCCAAGGGCGCGCTCGGCTACTTCGGCTACTCCTACTTCGAGGACAACACCGACAAGCTGCGCGCGGTCGCGATCGACAACGGCAAAGGCTGCATCGCACCGTCGGTGCCCACCGCTCAGGACGGCAGCTACAAGCCCCTCGCCCGGCCGCTGTTCATCTACCTCACCGACACCGCGCTGAAGAAGCCGCAGGTGGAGAAGTTCGCCGAGTTCTACATCAACAGCAACGCCAAGATCGTCGACACTGCGGGGTTCATCCCGATGACCAGCCCGCAACTGTCCCAGGCCCGCGCCGAACTGGCCGACATCGTCGAAACCGCCGGACAGTAACCCGCACCCCCGCCCCGCCCCGCCCCGCTCGGTGACGGCGCGGAGTGGGGCGCAGTGTCCCCTGTTCGCATCGTCTCGGGGGTATCGCCTATCGCCGATACCCACAGGGCAACAACGACTTCAACCGAAAGGGCCACGAGAGCAGTGAGCACGAAACCGGCAGTGTTGTTCGTGTGCGTGAAGAACGGCGGCAAGTCACAGATGGCCGCCGGGCTGATGCGCAAGGCCGCGGGCGACCGGGTCGACATCTACTCCGCGGGCACTCGCCCCGGCACCGCACTCAACGAGATGTCGGTGCAATCGCTGCACGAAGTCGAGGTCGACTTGAGCCAGGAATCCCCCAAGCCGATCGATCCGCGCCTGCTGCGCGCGGTCGATGTAGTCGTCACCCTCGGCCGCGAAGCCCACATCGACCCGGTCGAAGGCGTTCGGATCGTCAACTGGGACACCGACGAACCCTTCGAACGCGGCATCGAGGGCATCGAGCGCATGCGCCTGGTCCGCGACGACGTCGCCGCCCGCATCCACGACCTCCTCACCGAACTCAGCACACTCCACTGATCGCCCAAGGACGACTGGGCACGAGCTCGGCCGCAAGACTTATCCAATCAGGTTCTCGGTCCGAGTGCACGTTGAGATCGCCGCTATGGCTGAGCGAATCGGTGTTGCCCGGACCTATAGGCGCCTTCAGCCCGTAGCACGCTTCGAACCTGACCGAGCCTGAGCTGCGACTCGTTGCTAAGACCTACCCCGCACGAGCGGATCTCAGTTTCTATAGGCGGCCACCGGGGAGGACGACGGCGAGCACCCTGCCAGGGCTCAGTTGCCGGAATCCGGGTTGGCGGGTGGTGGGTGCGGCTGGCCAGATACGGCACGAACGTCCTGTGAGTTGATGATTCGTTTGTCAACGGAGACCGATGGCAGGTCGCGGGGGTGAAGACTCCGTTCGTCACGGCGTGTTCGACGGTTGTGAACCACCCGCGCCGGGATTTTCATGACGCCGGGGCGCGCGGCGCGGAGGGCGATGCGCCGCGATCACCGACGCAGTACCGCCCTTGGAGGCAATGACGTCGGCGGACGGCAACGTGAGCCGTTGAGCGAGCGCCCGACCTGCCTCCGACGGCTTGACGACGAGCTGCGCCTGCTGCGTGACCGCGACGGCTGATCTGGCCGTGTTCGGGCGGCGGCCGAGGGGGCGGCCCGAGACGGTGACGATGAATCCGTGGTATTCCCTTTTCCGGGAGTGTTTTTCGGCGACAGATGAGGTCGAGGCGGCCGCGGTCGCAGCCACGTTTGCGGTTGGGTCATCGGGATCGGCTGCCGGTGCGAGCGGACTGGTCAGCGGATACATCAGCGAGCAGCTGCGGCTGGCGCTGCCTGAACGAGGACTGCGCTAGAGCCTGTCCTCAAAGTGATTGTGGCTGGTGTGGTTTGATGCTCGGTCGTGGTGCGTAGGCATGAGTTGACCGAGGATCAGTGGCGGGTGGTGGAGCCGTTGTTGCCGGTCTCGGGTGCGAAGGGTCGTCCTCGGGTGGATGACCGGCGGGTGATCAACGGCATGTTGTACAAGGCGAGGACGGGGGTGGCCTGGCGGGATCTGCCGCAGCGGTATGGACCGTGGAAGACGGTCTACAACCGGTTCTGGCGGTGGTCGCGTAACGGCACCCTGGCGGTGCTGGTGGCGAGGGTGCGGGTGGTCGCCGACGCGGTGGCCGAGCTCGATCGTGAGGTGTCGGTGGATTCCACGATCGTGCGGGTTCATCAGCACGGTGCGGGCGCGCGGGTCGTGCTCGCCGGTGGGGAGAGGGTTTTACGACGCCGTTGACGAACCGGTCGATCATGGGATCGGCCGGTCGCGTGGTGGCCTGTCCACGAAGATCCATCTGGCTTGCGACGGTCTGGGTCGTCCGGTCTCGGTGGTGTTGACCGGCGGCAATGTCAACGATTGCACGGTGTTCGTTCGGGTCTTGGCCGGGATCAGGATGCCGCGTCCGGGATGTGGTCGGCCATGGACGCGGCCCCGCAGGGTGTTGGCCGACAAGGGCTATTCGACGCGCGCGATTCGGGAGTACCTGCGCCGCCGCGGTATCGCCGCGACGATTCCCGAGCGTATCGACCAGCAAGCGCATCGACGCCGCCGCGGAACTGCCGGTGGACGACCACCGAGGTTCGACAGAAACATCTACCGCCGCCGTAATGTCGTCGAACGCTGCTTCAACCGGCTCAAACAGTATCGAGCCATCGCTACCCGCTACGACAAGACCGCCGTCTCCTACCGAGGGATGCTCGACCTCGCGACCCTCCTCATCTGGCTTTGAGGACACGCCCTAGCTTGAGTTTTAAGCTCGGGGCTGGCCAGACGGGCCCCGGTCGATCTTGAACGAAGCCCTTGGTTGATGATTCATCTTGCGACAGAGAGAATCTCGACCAAGGGCTTCAGTTGAACAGTGTGCACGACTCCGGCGCCGCCGGTGCTCGCAGGGACCTGTCGGCGTTCCGGCAGGAGATGTATCGGTGCGTGACCGCACGAGCCGACGCGGTGTTCGAACTGATCGACGCGGTATTGTGCGCGGACGGCCCGGTGCGTTCGCTGCCGGAATTGTCCCTGCTCGCCGAGCATCGTCGTGGTCACGGCAGCGTGTATGCGGCACTGGATCGCGGCCGCATCGACGTGGAGCGGCTGCGGCGGGCGCTGACCGCGGTCCCGCTGCCCAGGGCCGCGGACGGCAGGCTGGTGCTGGCGGTCGACATCACCTGCTGGCTGCGGCCCGAAGCGCATACCTGCCCGCAGCGGATCCTGTGTCACACCTACGGCCGAGCCAAGAACACTCACCAGATGATCCCGGGCTGGCCGTTCTCGGTGGTGGTCGCGCTCGAGACCGGCCGCAGTTCCTGGACCGCACCGCTGGACGCGGTCCGGCTCGCGCCCGGTGACGACGCGGCCGAGGTCACCGCAGCCCAGTTGCGTTCGGTGATCGGCAATCTGATCACCGCTGGTCAGTGGCGGTCTGGTGATCCCGATATCTGGGTCGTAGCCGACGCCGGCTACGACGGGCCCCGGCTGGCGTTCCTGCTGTCGGATCTGCCGGTGCGAGTGCTGGCGCGGATGCGATCGGACCGTGTCTTGCGCCGTCCAGCACCGTCATGGCTGCCCGGCACCACGGGCCGCCCACCCCGCCACGGCGGCGAGTTCGTGTTCGGCGACCCTGGGACCTGGGGCGAACCTGCGACCGAAACACTTACCGAGACCAGGCTTTACG
This sequence comes from Nocardia arizonensis, assembly GCF_001310275.1. Taxonomy (GTDB): domain Bacteria; phylum Actinomycetota; class Actinomycetes; order Mycobacteriales; family Mycobacteriaceae; genus Nocardia; species Nocardia arizonensis. Next base: position 29,529 of record NZ_LGYZ01000132.1, on the reverse strand, counting down.
GACCTGCGCACGCCCGGTCGTGGGACCGGTTGCATCCGCGGCTGACCCACCGCTCGTCCTGGGTCGCCACCGCCGGAAAACTCCCCGTCATCGAAGGCGCTGTGATCCGGCTCGACGTCGCGCGGCTCCCCAGCGGCGCGATACCGAAACCGGTCTGGTTGTGGCATTCGGGCACCGATCTGGACACCAGGACCGTCGATCTGCTCTGGCAGGCGTTTTTGCGCCGGTTCGACATCGAGCACACCTTCCGAATGCTCAAGCAAACCCTCGGCTGGACCGCACCGAAACCCCGCGATCCCGCTGGAGCGGACCGGTGGACCTGGATGCTGTTTGCCGCTTACACCCAGCTTCGCCTGGCGCGCGGACTCGCCCGGGATCAGCGGCGACCATGGGAGAAACCTGTTGCCGCGCAACGACTCACACCCGCACGCGTCCGTCGGGTGTTTCGGCACCTACGCCCGAACATCGCTTGTCCGGCCAGCGCGCCGAAACCCTCACGACCGGGTCCAGGCCGACCAGCGGGCCGCAGCAACCAGCGGCCCGCACCCCGCTATGACGTCCACATGAAGACCGCCAGCAACACTCGCGCACCAACACCGGCAGGGCCGCGACCACGCCGCACAGGTTAAAACTCAAGCTAGGCCCTGGGAGTCACCGTTGTCGCCACCACCGCGCTCTACATTCTGCCATCCCGGTGAGCCCACCCCGTGCGGCAGTGATCACCGCGACGACGCGCGGGTCGGCGCTGCTAGATTTGGAGGTGTGCTGTTCGGCTGTACGAGGGCGTTGGCGCGTCCACTGCTGATGGTCGCCTTGGTGGTGGCCGTGCTGGGCATGCATCACCTGATGTTTTCGGTAGCCGAGAGTCCTGCGCACGGGATGGGCTCCCATCATGCCTGGTCTGCCGACGCCACGGCGACCTCGGATCCGACTCTCATCGAAGCCGGAACGCGCGGGGCTTGCTGTGCTGCGCCGACGGTCGTGCTCGGTGAAGACCGGGCGGGCGGTGCAGGTCATACTCCCGTGGGTGAGCACGGCGGTCACGATCTGTTGCACCTGTGTCTGGCGATCATGGCCGCACTAGCGGGTGTGGCGCTGGTGTTGGTCGCGGTGATCTGGCCGTCTTCTGTGGGGATCAGGCGGGAGCGGTGGCCCTCAGGTGCGGGGGCCGCCGCGCGTCCGCCGCCGGGGCCGACGTTGCGGCGCCTGGCTGTTCTGTGCGTGCTGCGGCAGTGATCGACGTCCGCCGGACCGGTGAGTTCCCTCCCCCGGTCGCGGCGCTGACCCGTCACGTCCCTTCACTGCTCGAGAACTTCAGGAGTATCGATGTCCAAGAAGACCCTTGCCTCGGCCGTGCTGGCGATCCTCGCCTCGGCCGCTGTGCTGTCCGGATGTAGCGACGACGATTCCGCTGGTGGCCACAACGGGCACACCGACACCGCGGCCACCGCCACCGCGCCCGCGTCGACCGGCAGCGGCACGGTCACCGGTGCGCACAACGACGCCGATGTCGCCTTCGCTCGGGAGATGATTCCGCATCACCGCCAGGCGGTGGAGATGGCGGCGATGGCGCCGTCGCGTTCGACCAACCCGGAGGTGTTGGAGTTGGCCGCGCAGATCCAGGCTGCCCAGGACCCCGAGATCGCGACCATGACCGGCTGGTTGCAGTCCTGGGGAGCATCGGCGACCCCCACCACCGGTGGGGGAATGGATCACGGCGGTATGCCGATGACACCCGGTTCCATGCCGATGACCTCCGGTGCGATGCCGGGAATGATGAGCGATGAGCAGATGGCGCAGATGCGTGGCGCTACCGGCGCCGAGTTCGACCGTATGTGGCTGACGGCGATGATCGCTCACCATCAAGGGGCGATCGAGATGGCGCGCACCGAATTGGGGGCGGGAGCCGATCCGGAGGCGAAGGCGCTGGCCCAGCGGATCATCGACGCTCAGCAGAGCGAGATCACCCGAATGCAGGGCCTGCTGGCGGGCTGAGCTCGCGGTCGATCCGGTGGCCCTGCCTCGATGACGTCGGGGCGGGGCCGCGTTCGTTCGCCCGAAGGGGTCAGGGGCGGGTGTGGTCGGGGCGCAGCGCGGAGCGGATGGTGGCGGTGACCACACCGGGGACCTGGTCGGCGGTCAGCCGTCCGGCGCGCAGTTCGGTGGCCGCGCCGTGCAGGACGTAGTGCACGAGGTTGACCAGCCATTCCACGGGGAGATCGGTGCGCACGACGCCCTGAGCTCGGCCTCGGTCGAGCAGAGCGGTGAGCCGCTGCGCGGGGACGGCGTGCAGGTCCCTGACCCGGTCGGGTCCCAGGGTCGCTTGCACGGCGGTGAGCAGCGCCGCCGATTCGGCGACCAGTGCCCAGCTCGAGGTCAGCAGGGTGGTCAGGGCGTGGTCGGCGTCGCCGTCGAGATCCAGTACGGCGAGGGCCTTCTCGCCCTCGGCGAGGGCATCGGTGAGGGCGGCGTCGACGAGGTCGGCGCGCGTGCGGAAATGCCCGTAGAGGGTCTGGCGGCCGACCCCGGCGGCGCGGGCGATGTCCTCGACGCCGGCCTCGGGATCGGCGCTCAGTTGCGCGCGGGCGGCGGCCACGATCGCGGCGATGCTGCGCTGGGCGTCGGCGCGGCGGCGTGGACGGGCGTCGGCGGTGGTCACACCACATCCTATCTCGTACAGGTATGTACGGGTTGCGCCTTCCGGTGATATAACTCGTACAGTCATGTACGAGTTATCCGGTTGGAGGTAGTGATGACGGACCGCGAAGTCGAGCCCGTGCGGTCGGAGGGTGCGGCCGGGCCGGAGCCGGGAGGTGGGCACCCGCTGCGGTGGCGAATCCTGGCGTTGCTGGGATTGGGGCAGTTGATGCTGATCCTCGACGTGACCGTGGTGGCGTTGGCGTTACCGCACATAGGGCAGGATCTGGGGCTGGGTCGTGAGGCGCTCACCTGGACGGTGTCGGCGTACACGCTGACCTTCGGCGGATTGATGCTGCTGGGCGGGCGGGTCACCGATCTGTTCGGGTCCAAACCGGTGGTGCTGGCCGGTCTGTCGGTGTTCACCGTGGCCTCGTTGTCGGCGGGGTTGGGGGATTCGGCGCTGACGCTGTTGGGTGGGCGGATCGGTCAGGGTGTGGGGGCGGCGCTGTTGTCACCGGCGGCGCTGTCGCTGGTGGTGACCCTGTTCGAGGGCGTCGAGCGCAACAGGGCGCTGGGGGTGTGGTCGGCGCTGGGTGGCGGCGGCGCGGCGATCGGGGTCCTGGCGGGCGGTTTGCTGACCGCCGGGCCGGGCTGGCCGTGGGTGTTCTACGTCAACGTCCCCATCGGTGTGGTGGTCGCGGTGGCGCTGGCGGTGCTGTTGCCCGCCTCCGCACGCCCGCACCCTCGTCCTCGGCTGGATGTTCTCGGGGCGGTGCTGGTCACCGCTTCCTCGGCGACCCTGATCTACGCGCTGGTCGGGGCCGGTGATCGTGGCTGGGTCGATGCGCTCACCGCTGTGCTGGTGGGTGTGGCCGCGCTCGGATACCTGGGGTTCGTGGCATGGCAGCGCCACAACGCATCGCCGTTGATGGATATCCGGCTGCTGGTGCGCCGCCCCGTGGCCACGGGCACGTTCCTTATCCTGATGGCGACGGTGCTGATGATCACGGTGTTCTTCCTGGGCACCTTCTATTTCCAGAACCACCACGGCTACAACGCCGCCCACACCGGGCTGCTGTTCCTACCGGTGGCACTGGCCACGATGGCCGGTGCCGACCTCACCGGCCGCGCGCTGGCCTCGATCGAGGCCAGCCGACTTGCGGTCGCGGGTCTGCTGGTGGCCGCGGTGGGTTTGACGATCCCGGCGATCTGGCTGGGATCGGTACCGGTCGTGGTCGGAGTGGCCGTGGCCGGAGCCGGGACGGGCGCGTTGTTCGTGGTCGCCTCGGCCACCGCCCTCGGACAGGTTGCTCCACACGAGGCCGGGATCGCCTCGGGCATCGTGAGCACCTTCCACGAATTCGGTGCCTCCCTCGGCGCGGCGGTCACCTCCAGCGTCGCCGCCGCCAGCCTCGTCGGCACCACCACCACCGGATACACCCGCGGTTTCGTCGTGGCGGCCGTTGTCGCGGCTCTGGCTGCGATACCGATCATGGTGCTGGCGGTTCGCGGTGCGGCCGATGCGGTTTGAGCGCACCGCGACTGCGCGGGGCCCGATGTTCGCACGCCGTCCCTCCGCCTCCGCGCTACGGCGATGATCGGCTGTGCGCGCTGTCGCTCCAGGAGCGCGCCACCGGTGTGGGTCAGAGGTGTGGACGCACCCGGCCAGGCAGCGGTGGGTCAATGCCGGTAGGACAGCACGCTCATCATCCCGGCTTCGCCGTGATAGGCGTTGTGGCAGTGCAGCATCCACTGCCCCGGATTGGCTGCGTCGAAGTCGACGTCGACGGTGGCGGAGGGGCCTACGATCACGGTGTCCTTGCGTGCCCCGTTGCCGGTGCCGTCGGCCAGGGCGAAGGTGTGTCCGTGCAGATGCATCGGATGGAACATGGTGGTGGCGTTGGCGAAGCGCAACCGAACCCGTTGGCCTTGGGTCACTTCGAACACGGTGTGGGTGTTCTGGTGGACCGCGCCGTCGAGGGGCGCGTGGTCGTTGATGGTCCACACGTACCGGCTGACGTCGGCTCCCAGTCGCACGTCGAGTACTCGCTCGGGCGCACGCGCGGGCAGGCGCGCGCGGTCCTCGGCGCGTAGGCGGGTCGCGGTCAGCGGCGCGGTGGCCAGCTCCCGCACGCGCACCTGCGGGTCCGGTGCCTGGCCGGGGCCGGTGCGGATCAGTGCCAGCGCTCGACCGGTTTTGCCTTCCGCGGCGGCGATCAGGGGGAACACGCCCTCGTCGAGATCGATGATGACGTCGTAGCGTTCGCCCATGCCGATCAGCAACGAGTCGGTCGTGACCGCGAAGACGGGGTAGCCGTCGGACTGGACGACGCGCATCCGGTGTCGGCCGAGCGCGAAGCGGAAGGCGGTGTCGGCGGCGGCGTTGATGATCCGCAACCGTATCCGCTGACCGGGGCGGGCGGTGAAGGTGACCGGATCGGCGGGGACGCGACCGTTGATCAGATACAGGGGGTGCTCGACGTCGCCGCCGTGCTCGCCCAGCGGCGTGGTCTGTGCGGCACCGTGACCGCCGTGGCCACCGTGCCCGCCTGCCGTGTCGGGGTGGGCGTCCATGTCGTGCATTCCGGCCGCGCGTAGCCGCGCCAGTTCGGTGTCGGGGTCGCGTCCGTCGATCCCGTCGAGCCAGTCGTCCAGGACGACCACGGCTTCGAGGTCGTAGTCGTCGCCGTCGTCGGGGTCCTCCACGATCAGCGGGGCGTAGAGTCCGCGATCGAGTTGCACGCCGGTGTGCGGGTGCAGCCAGTAGGTTCCCCCGTCGGGGACGGTGAACTCGTAGTCGTAGCCGGACCCGGCCGGGATCGGCGCCTGGGTCAGGCCGGGGACACCGTCCATGTCCGCGCGCAGCGCCAACCCGTGCCAGTGCACCGTGGTGGGCTGGGCGAGCGCGTTGTCCAGGCGCACCGCGGCGACCTCACCGCGCGCGAGCCGGATCTCGGCGCCGGGCAGGCGACCACCGTAGGTCCAGGTCGGCACCTGCACCCCGCCCAGGTCCACCACCGACGCCTCGGCGCGCAACCCGAACCGCCGCACCACGGCCGTCGCGGCGCGGCGTCGCGCCTCGGCCACCCGCACGGCCTCGGAATCCACCGCCACCGCGGTCGTGGGGTCCGGACCGCCCGAGCAGCCCGCCACGGCCGCGGCCGCCGCAGCGAGGCCCATTCTCAGCACGCCGCGCCGCGACCAGCCGTCATTGTGTCCCGTCACGCGCGCAAGCCTAACTACCCCCACCCCGTATCCATACACCCGATTCGATCCGGCGCCGGATTGAGCGGGCACGCGACCCGGACCTTTACATATACCCCCATGGGGTATATTGTCCGGGTATGTCCAGCGATCAGAACTCCGCAGGCGGCCACGACCACCACACCCAGCCCGGCACCGGTACGCAGACCGCCCCGGACATCCACGCCGCGCACGGTGAACACGCTGGGCACGCGAGCCACGACACGCGCGAGAGACAACACGGACACCGGGACCACGGTGGCGGCCATGCCGGTCACGACGTGGGGATGTTCCGGCGGCTGTTCTGGGTGATGCTGGTGCTGGCGGTGCCGGTGGTGGGGACCTCGATGATGTTCGCCGACCTGCTCGGCTACAGCGTCCCCGACACCCTGTCCTGGGTTTCGCCTCTCGGCGGCACGATCATGTTCTTCTGGGGTGGGCGCCCGTTCCTGACCGGAGCGCTGCGCGAGATCCGTGCCCGGCGACCGGGCATGATGCTGCTGATCGCGCTCGCGATCACGGTCGCCTTCGTCGCCTCGTGGGGCGCCACCCTCGACCTCCTGGCCCACGACCTGGACTTCTGGTGGGAACTGGCGTTGCTGATCGTGATCATGCTGCTCGGGCACTGGATCGAGATGCGTTCGCTCGGCCAGGCTTCCAGCGCCCTGGAATCGCTGGCCGCTCTGCTGCCCGATGAAGCCGAACTCCTCGGCGAGGGCGGGGCGGTCACGACCGTGGCCGTGAGCGAGTTACAGGCCGGGGATCTGGTCGTGGCGCGGCCGGGCGGGCGCGTTCCGGCCGACGGCACCGTGGAGTCCGGCACCGCCGACCTCGACGAGTCCATGATCACCGGAGAGTCCAAACCGGTGCGGCGCGCACCCGGTGACAGGGTCGTGGCCGGAACCATCACCACCGATTCCGCTCTGCGGGTGCGGGTCACCGCGGTCGGCGAGGACACCGCCCTGGCCGGAATCCGGCGGTTGGTCGCCGAAGCCCAGAACTCCAGCTCACGCGCCCAGGTGCTGGCCGACCGCGCCGCCGCGTTGCTGTTCTGGTTCGCCACGGCCTGCGCCGCGATCACCGCGACGGTGTGGCTGCTGCTCGGCGAACCCGAATCCGCGATCAGCCGCACCATCACCGTGCTCGTCATCGCCTGCCCCCACGCCCTCGGGCTGGCCATCCCCCTGGTGATCGCCATCGCCACCGAACGCGCCGCCCGAGCCGGGGTACTGATCACCGACCGCCGCGCCCTGGAAGCCATGCGCACCGTCGACGCGGTCCTGTTCGACAAGACCGGCACCCTCACCCGCGGCGAACCCGCACTCACCGACGCCGCCGCGGTCGCGCACAGCACCGCAGGCGAGGTCGTCGCGCTCGCCGCGGCTGTGGAGGCCGACAGCGAACACCCCCTCGGACGCGCCATCGTGGCCGCCGCCACCGACCGTCACCTGACGGTGCCGACCGCGTCGGATTTCCTCGCGCGTAACGGCATCGGTGTCACCGCCGTCGTCGGCGGCGCCACCGTCTCTGTCGGCGGCCCCGGCATGCTCGCCGAACACCAGCTCACCGCCCTGCCCGAGACCCACCACTGGGCCGAACAGGGCTCCACCGTCCTGCACGTCGTGCGCGACGGTCAGATCCTGGGCGCGCTTGCCCTGGCCGACGAGATCCGCCTCGAATCCGCCCGAGCCGTCCAGGCCCTGCACGAGCGAGGGATACACGTCGCGATGATCACCGGCGACGCCGAACCCGTCGCCCGCACCGTCGCCGCGAGCCTGAACATCGACGAAGTCTTCGCCGGTGTCCTGCCCCAGGACAAGGGCAGCAAGGTCCACGCCCTGCAACAGGCCGGGCGCACCGTTGCGATGGTGGGTGACGGCGTCAACGACGCCCCCGCGCTGGCCCGCGCCGATGTCGGTATCGCGATCGGCGCGGGCACCGACGTCGCGATCGCCTCCGCCGGTGTCGTGCTCGCCAGCGACGACCCCCGCTCGGTCCTGTCGATCATCGCCCTGTCGAAAGCCACCTACCGCAAGATGATCCAGAACCTGACCTGGGCAGCCGGATACAACATCATCGCCGTCCCCCTGGCCGCCGGAATCCTCGCCCACTGGAACATCACCCTCCCGATGGAAATAGGCGCACTCCTGATGTCGGCCTCCACCGTCGTCGTCGCCCTCAACGCCCAACTCCTACGACGACTCGACCTGCACCCCGACACGATCGCACCCGCCCTGAATGTCGTCTCGCGCTGAGATTCCTCCGGTCGACCGGGCGTGTCGGCGCAGCCACCACGGTGTCCGGTCGCCGCGCTCCGCTCGGCGTGTTCGTCGAACTCGGGGTCGTCTCGGTGCCGAGCATCGTGATGACCGGCTGTGTCGGGCCGTGCGGAGACTCATGGCTCCGACGACGCTCGCCCGTGCGCGTCCGGACTGTTGCATGCGTGTGGCGGTCGATGGGTCTGCACGAGATCACGGTGTCCGGTCCGGTGGGGCCGAGGGCCTGTCCTTGCCGAGGACAGTACTGGTCGATCCGGTCGGGTCGCGCAGGGTGCGTACGCGGTCGCGGTATTCCTGGTGGTCGATTTCGCCTCGGGCGAACCGTTCGGCGAGCAGTTGCTCGGATGTCGGACGCCCGGCGGAGTAGTCGTCCACCGGGCGGGCTCGCCCCGCATACCGGAACAACGCGACGCCGCCGACGACGAGCAACGCCCAGAACACGATCATATTGACCGACATGAGCGCATATCCCCAACCACTCATGTCGGTATCACTCCAGTACATCATCGAGCAGTCCTACCTTTCCACGTCCGGCCCGTCCGGTATCGGCGTCGCCATCTCTGCCGAGTGCGGTCACGGTGATCGTTCGCCAGGGCACGGCGGCATCGTTGTGTCGAGACCGGTGCCGACGCACGGGCAGTGCGACCTGTCTCGACTGTGCTCCGGCTCGCCGGGTTTCGTCATGGGACAGTGTCGTGCGCAGCGGTGACCGAGGACCTTTCCTCGTCCGCCGAAGGGTTCTACCGATCGCGGTATCGACGCGACACGATCGCGAAGGTGTTCTCCACGCGCAGCGGTGTCCTTGCCCAGTTGCCGCGGTGGCGCTGGTAGAGCGGTAGATCGGGCACCGCCGCGCACGATGATCACGAAGTCGAACCGTGGTGGCGAGCACGGCCGACCCAGCCGCCACCGGACGGTGTCGCGAGGGTCTCTCAGGGAATGCTCACGGGTCGGGGAGGGGAGTGTCGGCGCCTGTAGTGTCGGCGCCTGTGTCGTCGGCGGGGAGCCATTCGACGGTGAGTTGACCACGACCGAAGCGATCGAAATCGCGGGTGACGATCTCGCGGATCCTCGACAGCACGGCCGCGTCCGCGGCTTCGATGCGTACCATCAGAGCCTGATCTTCGGTGTCGAGGACACAGCGCCCCAGCTCACCGAAGGTGACCGACCCCGAGGTCTGCGCCCAGACCGATTCGACACGTATCCCTTCGGCCCCGAGCGGGCGCGCGCGCTCGGGCGGGGCGTCGTGATGCTCGTCGCGGCGTCGCAGCGGCCGGGCGCCGCGCGCGCGGCGCTCGCCCATCGCGGCGGCGTGTTTGCAGAACTGGGTCAGATAGCGCGACGGACGGTCGGTGGCGATGCGCGCTCGGATCACTGGCATTGCGGAGACGTCCTCACCGATTCGGGGGGACCGATCCCGTCATCGCGCCGCGATGACGGGATCGGCGGCGGGTTCGCGTTGCGAGACGCGTTGTGCGCGGCGCTGACCGTAGCCGGTCATGCCCTTGGGTTTGTACACCGACAGCACCGCCGCGGCGGTCAGGATCACCAACCCGCCGATCGAGTGCACCAGATGGGTCGGGTTGCGCAGTGCGCCCACGGGTTCGGACGCGGAGATCGAGGAGGCCAGGTCGGCGAAGTAGTCGATACTGTTGGTGTAGAGGACCAGCACCGTGACCGCGACGAGGTTGAGCACCAGCTTGAAGATCACCCAGTAGTGGCGCACCAGTCCCCAACTGGTTCCCAGGCTGACGACCAGACCGGTGAGCAGCGACAGCGCGGCCAGCGGCACGATGACATACCAGATACCGATCCGCATCGAGGTCAACGCCCCCCGCACCACCATCGGATCGTTGTCGGCGACCACGGAGACGGCCAGGGCGATGTAGAGCGCGATCGCGCCCATCCATCCGACCGAGGACACGATGTGAACCAACACGGCGAAACGCCGCGAGCGCGGTGCGAGGGACATCGGGGATCGCTTTCTCGTTCATAGGATTGAAAAATACAAAGCGTCGGTACTGATACGGAGTGTATCGCAAAATGTGGGGGGTGGGCACCCGTGTCCGGCCCCCTTGGCTGCGCTGCTCGCGCACAGGTGGGCGCGCGTGTTTCGCGACAACCCGTTGTGTCCGGTTCGGTGTGTCGGGATGCGAAACGGTGGTCACCGCCCGGTCGGTTCGTCGCCGTTGCGGCCGAGATCCGCCACGAGGACTCGATATAATCCGACGGTGCCCAAACTGTGGAACGAGACCGTCAGCGCGCATCGCCGGGCCGTGCGTGACGCGCTGATGGATTCGACGGCCGAGCTCGTGGCCGAGCACGGTCTGGCCGCGGTGACCATGACCCAGATCGCCGAGACCACCGGTATCGGCCGGGCCACGCTGTACAAGTACTTCCCGGATGTCGAGTCGATCCTCACCGCCTGGCACGAACGTCGCATCGGTAACCATCTCGAGCAGTTGGTCGCGATCGCGTCGCGTGCGGGGAGTGTCCGACAACGCTTGGAGAAGGTGCTCGACGCCTACGCCATGATCGACCACACCCACCACGGCGGCGAAGTGGCGGCCGCGCTGCACCAGGGCGCGCACGCCGTCCACGCCCAACGGCATGTGCAGGCACTGCTGCGGGATCTGCTCGCCGAAGCAGCGACGGCGGGCCACGTCCGCGCGGACGTGCCGGCCGAGGAACTGGCACAGTACTGCGTGTCGGCGCTGTCGGCCTCGAACATGTTGCGCTCCAAAGCCGCTGTGCGCCGACTGGTCGCGGTCACCGTCGCGGGCCTGCGAGTCCCCGGCGCCGAGTAGCGCGCGGGGCGCGGGCGCCGCGTACTCGTGTTCGACACACGCCGGTGACGGCTTGCCGATCAGTTGTGCGCGCCCGAGTGCGTCGGCGGCGCGCCGGTCGTCGCGGTATCGGTCGAGGGCGCGGGGACCGCCGCGGAGGTCTGCGGCGCGGCGCCTGGCTGATGCCCTCCGGAGGGGGGTACGTGGCTGGTGTGGCTGCCCCCGTTCTGGGTGTGCCTACCGGGACCGTGTTGTCCGCCGCCGGCGAGCATCATGACCACGACGGCGATCACGAGGACCGCGACCGCGACGGCGCTGATCACCACCCAGCGGGGGATGGCGCCGCGGCGGGTGGGTGGTGCTTGTCGTGTGGGCTTGTCGGTCATGTCGCCTCCTGGTGGTCGGGGTGTACCCGGCCATCTTTTTCTATACAAGTTGTCTCTGTCAATACATATCGTTGTCACATGGTCGGTTCGTATACTGGGGGTATGCCCAGGGTGTGGAACGAGACGGTCGAGGCCCATAGGCGTGGGGTTCGCGAGGCGATCCTCGATGCCGCGTGGACGCTGGTGAACGAGCGCGGTCCGGCGTCGGTGACGATGTCGGAGATCGCGGAGCGGGCCGGGATCGGGCGTGCGACGCTGTACAAGTACTTCGCCGATGTGGAGATGGTCCTGGCCGCTTGGCATCATCGCCACATCACCGACTACCTCGATCATCTGATCGCGACCCGTGACCGGGCCGGTGATGGCGTGGATCGGCTGTGTGCGGTGTTCGTGGCCTACTGTCGCCATCACCGTGAGCGTGCCCGCCACGAGCGACATCAGCCGCACGGCGCGGAGCTGGCGATCCTGCTGCATCGCGCCGATGCGCAGGTGCACGCGGCTCAGCAGCAGTTGCACGCGTTGATCCGGGACCTGGTGGCGGATGCGGCGAACGCCGGGCTGGTGCGCGAGGACGTCGGTGCCGGTGAGTTGGCGACCTATTGTCTGCATGCGTTGAGCGCGGCGGATGCATTGGACGGCGACGCCGCTATCGATCGGTTGGTGCGGGTCGTCGTGGACGGGTTGCACCCCCGCAGCTGAGCCTCCGGCGGGTGTTCGTGACTGCGGTCAGGGCGTGGTGGATGTGGCGGCGTGGTCGATTCCGGGCGCGGCGAGGGTGCGGTCGTGGCGTTGGAGTACCAGGTCCACGATCGTGGGGGCGGCGCCCAGATAGTCCTGCGGTCGGAGCAGACACTCGATGTCCTCGATGCTCAGATGTCGACGGATCTCGGGGTCGGCGGCCAGGATCGCGGTCAGCGGTCGTGCGGTGGCGGCGGCGTCGAACGCGGCGGCCTGCAACCTGGTCTTGGCGAGTTTCTTGCCCAGCAGTGGTGTCAGCACGGCGGTGGTTCGCTCGCTGACGATCTGGCCGTTGGTCAGGGCCAGGTTGGCGCGCATGCGGTCGGGGTCGACGATCAGGCCGCCGGTGAGTTCGACCGCGGTCGCGGCGGCGCCGCCGACCAGCAGCAGGCAGTCGCGCAGCGGCTGCCATTCCGAGTGCCAGGCACCCGCGGGGCGTTCGTGTTCGGCGAGCAGGCACAGGTGCAGTGTCGAAGCGGGCGCCGGTATTTGCAGCGCCGCGGAGCGGATGAGGGTGCTGAGGGTGGGATTGCGTTTCTGGGGCATGGCCGAGGACTCACCGCGCCCGGCGGCGACGGGTTCGCTCAGCTCCGCGATCTCGGTGCGGGACAGGTCCATGACGTCGATCGCGATCTTTCCCAGAGCGCCGCAGGTGGCGACCAGCGCGGCGACGATGTCCACGATCGGGGTGCGGTTGGTGTGCCAGGGGACGGCCGGCGCGGTCAAGGAGAGCTCGGCGGCGAATTCGGTGGTCAACGCGCCACACAGTTGCCGCGTGTCGATGTCGGCCCCTGCGTGGATGGAGGACCGTGCGCTTTGCAGGTAGGCGGCCAGCGTGCCTGCCGCGCCGCCGAGTTGGACCGGCAGTGCCCCGTGTGCCAGTGGCGCGATGCGGTCGCGGGCGTCGAGGACGGCGCTGAGCCAGGCGGCGGTCTTGGCGCCGAAGGTGGTCGGTACGGCGTGCATGCCCAGGGTCCGGCCCGCCATGGGGGTGTCGCGGTGTCGGCGAGCCGTCGAGGCCAAGGCGGCGGCTATGTGGTCGAGGTCGGTGAGAACGGCGCGGCAGGCGCGGGTGGTGATCAGCATGGTGGCGGTGTCGAGGATGTCCTGGCTGGTCGACCCGCGGTGGACGTAGTTGGCGAGCTCGGGATCGGTCGCGGCGACCGCGGCGGTGAGCTCCTCGACGAGGGCGACGACCGGGTTGGCCGCGCCACGCGAGGCCACCGCGAGCGCGGCGACGTCGAAACGGTGTTGCCTGGCGACCGTGGTGATGGCCGCGGCGGCGGTTTCGGGGATCATGCCCACTCGCGATTGTGCGCGGGCGAGGGCGATTTCGGCGTCGAGCATGGCGGTGACCCAGGCGTCGTCGTCGAGGTGAGAGGTGATGATCTGCCCGGCTCGCACCGGGGTGAACAGTCCTGTGTCGCGCATGAAGGTGTCCCGATCGTCGGTGGGAGTGAAAGCGGTCAGGTAGGGCATCCGAGGCAGGCGGCGGGTTCCAGCGGAACCGAGGCCGAGGCGAGCATCGAGCGGGCCACGTGGTCGGCGTCGGCGAAGGTCACCGAGTTCACTCCGGGGCGTGGCCCGGCGGCGGTGACCCATCGGACCTTCTCGGTCGGCACGCCGAGGGCGAAGCGCCGTGGATGGGCGCGGCCCGAGTGATCGACCACCCGGTGGCCGGTGGTGACCTCGAGACCACCGGTGCGGTAGTCGCGGCCGGTGGGGTCGGGCACGGTGTAGCAGCGGGATTCCCCGCGCCCCAACAGGCTTCGCATGAGCGGATCGTCGGTGCGCCGGATATCGGGTTCGGGCAGGCGGGCCTCGATCAGACATCGCGCCGAGACCCGTGAGCCGCCGACGGTCGGTGAGTCGGCGACGAACCGGTCGTCCTCGCGTCGGACGCGGAGGCCGGGGCCGATCAGGACGAGGATTCCGGCGCGGATCAGCGCCGCCATTTCGGCGATGCGGTGTGCGGGCGGCCCGATGGACAGGAAGGCGTTCATCGGGGTGTACCAGCGGTCGAGGTCTTCGCGGTAGGAGGACCCGGTGATCCCGGCGTGGTCGACCACGAGGCGGACTTCGTTGCGCAGGTCGCGCAGCACGTCCAGGGCCGCTTTGACCGGGCCGTCGAGGTTGCCCTGTCGGGCCATTCGGACGTCGTCGTCCAAGTGGTGCAACAGCCACTGCTGGAACGCGTTCGGATCGGCGAAGCGCCGCCCGCGAGCCGGATCGATGACCCGTTCCCAGTGCCAGCGCCACTCGGCGGGGACAGCGGTCCGGTTCAGCAGATCGATGGTGTCGGGGCTGTTCCACGGCGCGCGCAGGAACTCGGCGCGGAAGCTGTGCAGGGCCGTGGCATCGAGGCGCTCGTGCAGCAGGCGGGTGTAGTAGACGGTCTCGACCTCGGTCGCGATCAGGGGCCAGATGTCGCGCCGGAATTCCAGATCGCCGCGCCGCAGGGCGCGCTCGCGGAACTCGAGGATCCGGGCAGGGGTCAACAGCAGCGGTGTGTGCCGAGCGCTGACACCCTTCTGGTTCTCTCCGCGCGCCTGGTAGGGCACACCTCGTCGGGAACCGGCGAGGATGAGCGGTTCCCGTCCCGAGGGCGTGTATCGCAGTCCGGCGTCGTCCTCGACGAACCTGCCGCCGCGGCCCTCGGTCAGCAACGCGAGGTGATCGAAGAAGCACAGCCCGAGTCCGCGCACGATCACCGCTTCACCGGCGGCGACCTCGCCCAGGGGCAGATCGGCCGGGTTGCCCGGACCCAGGCGTCGGGTTCGGGGGCCGTGCTCGCCGGACTCGGGCTCCGGGGGCGGCTCGTCCTGCGTCGCGGGCAGATGCCCTTGGGACAGGAGCACCGCGTCGAGGCCGCCGATGCGGCGCCCGTCGCGTAGTCGGATCTGCTGGGCACCGTCCTCGTCGACGATGTCCACCACGGTCTGCTGGATTTCGGTGACCTCGAGAAAACCGCGTGAGAGCCGTCGCAGGTGCTGATAGGACCACAGCAGATAGTGGCCGAAGAACGCGCGGGTCGGGTAGGAATCGGGGGTCAAGCGCGCGGCTTCGGTTCGCACCGGGCGCGGCGGGAGTTCGGATTCGCCGCCGTCGCGGATGTAGCGGGCCCAGTCGTAGAGACTCGGGCCGAGCTGGACGGGGCCGCACATGTCCACCGATTCGTCGGTGAACACACTGATCTGGGAGGCGACGGTGTTCATCAGCAAGTGCCGGGGCTGATCGACACGCCAGACACCGCCGGTGCCGATCCGGACCGCGTCGACGAGCACGACCTCCACCGTGGTGCCGTCCGGGGTGCGGCGCAGGTTGGCGCACAAGCGTTCGAAGACGGTCAGCCCGCGCGGGCCCATCCCGATGATGGCCAACCGTGGACGGCGCCCACGCGCCGAGACATCGTTGGACGCGGTGACCAGTGCGGCTCCTGTCACCGGTGCAGTCGCTTGGTGAGGGTGTCGCGCACGGTGGGCCAGTCGTCGTTGATGACGGCGTACTGGACGGTGTCGCGCCAGCTGCGGTCGGCGCGGCGCTTGTGTTTGCGCAGTACGCCTTCGCGTTCGGCGCCGAGATCGGCGATGGCCTGTTGGGCGCGGGTGTTGCGGATATCGGTGTGCCATACCACCCGCACGGCGCCGAGTTCGTCGAAGGCGTGCTGCATGAGCAGCAGTTTCGCTTCGACGTTGATGCCGGTGCGCCACCAGTCGCGGCCCAGCCAGGTGTAGCCGATGGCGAGCGATCCGGTGGCGGGGTTGATCTCGTAGTAGGAGGTGGTGCCGGCCAACCGAGGGGCCGCGCTGTCGCGGATGTCGATCTGGGCCAGGCACACTCGCCCGCCGGGGACGTCGGGGGCGGTCATGGTCTCGACCATGCGCGCGGCCTGCTCGATCGTGCGGGGTCGTGGACTGGTCATGTGTTCGAAGACCTCGTCGTCGGCGATGGCCAGCAGCGCTTCGGTGTGGGCGCTGGTCAACGGTTCGAGCCGGACACGGCTGCCGGTCAGGGTGATCGGGGCGAACCAGTCTTTCGCGTCGGCGGTGCTCATGAGATGTTTTCTCCTGTGTCGGCGAGTGTTTTCAGTCGTTGCAGGACCACGTCGTGGCGGGTGAGGAATCGGTGCGGGTCCAGGCCGTCGACCTCGATCCCTTGGTCGGCCAGGACTTCTTCGAAGCGTGCGTTGCCGGCGTCGTCGGTGGTGGCGGCGGCGGTTTGCAGCAGGCGGTAGGCGTGCTCGCGTTCGACGCCGTCGGCGAGCAGTCGCGCGAGGACCAGGGAGCTGTACACGGTTCCGGCGGTGTGGTCGATGTTGGCGCGCATCCGATCGGGTGAGACCTCGAGGGTCGCGACGACGTCGGTGGCCAGGGTGAGTTGGTAGTGGGCCACACCGAGGACCTGGGGCAGCGCGAGGCGTTCGACAGCGGCGTGGGCGAGGTCGCGTTCGTGCCAGAGCGCGACGTTCTCCAGGAAGGGCCCGATGTGTCCGCGCAGCACTCGTGCCAGCCCGCACAGCCGTTCGCTGGCGGTGGGGTTGCGTTTGTGTGGCATGGCGCTCGAGCCCTGGTAGGCGGATTTGCGTCGTTCCGCCACCTCGCCGACCTCGCTGCGTTGCAGCAGCCGCAGTTCCAGGGCGATGGCTTCCACGCAGGCCGCGAGTGTGGCGACGGCGCAGACCAGCTCGGCGTGCCGGTCGCGGGCAACGACCTGGGTGGGGACCGGTTCGACACCCAGGCCCAGTTCCCGGCACACGTACTGCTCGATGAACGGGTCGATGAGCGAGTAGGTGCCCACCGCGCCGGAGATGGTGCCGACCGCCACGGCCTGACGCGCGGTCGAAAGGCGGGCGATGCCGCGGTCGATCGCGAACCCGAATCCGGCGAGTTTGTGTCCGAAGGTCGTCGGTTCGGCGTGGATGCCGTGAGTTCGCCCGATACAGACGGTGTCCCAGTACCGCAACGCGCCCTCGACCAGCACGCGCAGCAGTGCTCGCGCGCTGTCCAGGAGCAGATCGCTCGCGGTCGCCAGTGTCGCGCCCAGCGCGGTGTCGACCAGGTCGTAGCTGGTCATTCCGAGGTGGACCCAGCGTGCGGCGTCGTCGGGGATCGTTTCGCAGTAGGCGGCCAGGAATGCCAGGACCTCGTGGTCGCGTTCTGCTTCCAATCGCGCGACCCGCGCCGCGCTCGGCGGTGGCGCCGAGCGGATGTGGTGCAGTGCCGCGGCGGGCACTGTGCCCAGGCGCGACTGTGCTTCGGTGACCAGGACCTCGACCCGGGTCCAGGTGTCGTAGCGGTTCTGCTCGGACCACAACTGTGCCATCTCGGGTGTGCAGAAGCGGGTGATCGTCACTGGGGGGCCTTCGCCTCGAGTCGGATGCGGTGGGTGGTGTGGCGTTCGACCGCGGGCCGGGTGTAGAGCAGGGGGACGTATCCGCCTCGCGCCCAGGTGTCGAGCAGGTCGCGGTAGTGGGGGCTGCGGGGATCCCCGGATTGGCCGGGTGTGTTGACACACAGGCTGTTGTCCCATCCGCCGACGTCGATGATCATGCGGAAGGAGGCGCCCAGGAACGGGGAGAAGTCCTGCGGCCAGTAAGCGCCGGAGGCGACCGTCGTGTTCGAGCCGCCGATCGGTATCGAGCCGACGTCGAAGGCGTGCTCGAGGTGGCCGAGGAGGTGGGGTTGGGTGTTGCGGTGCAGCGCCCCCCAACTCCAGGTGCGCGGGTCCGGGCCCAGCCGGGTGGTGAGGTCGTCGAACGCGGTTGCGAGGGTGGTGTGCAGCAGTCGGTCGCGGTGGCCGGTGGTGGGTGGGTGGCGCAGCCAGTGATGGACAGCGCCCGGGTCGGGGTAGGCGATGAGCGCGGCGGCCTGCGGTGAGGTCGCCGCCCGCAGGACCGCCGGTCCCAGATGGTGAGTCGACCAGAGTTCGAACAAGGCCGCGGCGGCGGAGTCCGCGGTTTCGACCGCATCCCATGGCTCGAGCAGTTCCCGGGCGGCGGCGGCGGGGGTGTCGTTGTCGGGTGGCGGTGTCGCGCGCAGGAGTTCAATGATGCTGCGGGCGCTGACCGACAGCAGATCGTTCTGGAGTGTGGCGCTGTCGGTGAGTGTGTGGGATCGCTGCTGGGCGAGGACTTCGACGATGCGGGTGTGGCGGTCGGGGCCGGGCCATTCGTAGCTCGGTAGCGGGTAGCCGTCGGGGACGTTGAATTCGTTGGCGCTGGCGATGAATCCGGTGGGTGGGTCGAGCGTGGTGGCGAACTCGTCGGGGGCGAGGAACCCGTTCCAGCGGTAGCGGGGATCGGCGGGCACGGGCAGCAAGCCGTCGTAGCCGACGCGGCGGGGTACCAGTCCCGCGCTGCGGGAGGCGATCGTGCCGTGGATGTCGGCGTAGACGTGGTTCTCTCCCGGTGCCCGCCAGTGTTGGAGCGCGGCGTCGAACCGCGGCCACGTCGTGGCCGTCATGGACTCCAGACTGCCCAGGTAGGGGGCGGTGCCGGGCTGGAACCAGGTGGAGCGCAACACATAGGCGTTGCCGTGGTGGTGGTCGACGTGCAGAACCGGACCGTGCCTGGTGAACTGCAATTCGACCTGCGCCGGGTCGCCGCCGCGCACGGGGATGGTTTCGGTGACCGTGTCCAGGTGTTCGGTGCCCAGATCGCACACCACGAGATCCTCGGTGTCGATCGGGCACACCGTGAACCCGAAGGCGGCGGTGCCGTTGTGGCCCAACGCGATACCGGGGGTGTGGGGTTCACCCGCGCCGATGACGTCCAGGCCCGGCGCGCACAGGTGCACGATGTAGCGCAGGGAGGGGGTGGCGTAGCCGCGATGGGGATCCCCGGCCAGGACAGGTCGGCCGGTGGCGGTCCTGTCCGCGGCCACTGCCCAGCAGTTGCTGCCCTCCACCACGTCTTTCGGTACCGGCACCGACGTTCGGCCGGTGGCCAGCAGATACGGGGCGAGTACCTGCGCGGGTAGATCCGGGTCGATGCCCTCGGGCATACCGGCGCGGTGCTCGCGGGCCAGCCCTTGGCGCAGGGTGTCGGCGTCCAGGTCGGCGACCGCGGCGACCCTGGCGCGGTGGACCTGGGACATCAGGTTGAACACCGGGGCGTGGGCGCGTGGGCGTACCACGTCCTCGGGTGCCCACCGCGCGGGCCGATGGCCGGTGAGCGCGAATTCCGGGGGCAGGTCCTCGGGATGGGTGTCGAGTCGGTCGATGTAGGCGTTGATCCCGGCCACGAACCGGGTGACCGCGGTGCGGGTGGTGTCGCCGTAGGCGTCCCATTCGGTGTCGAGGTCACCGCGGTAGGCCAGCAGGCGGGCCGCGCGGTCGTGGTCGATGTAGGTGGGACCGAACGCTTCGGCCATCAGTCCCAGACCGCGGCGGCGCCACAGGTCGAGCTGGAACAGGCGTTCGCGGGCGGCGTTGTAGCCCTGGGCGAAGAACACGTCCTCGGTCGATGCCGCGTAGATGTGGGCGATCCCCCAGGTGTCGATGAGGATCTCCACGGGCTCGTCGAGTCCGTGCACAGGGTGAACCGTTGTCGACACGAGCGCTCCGTTCACTGCGAGAGATCGGCTGTGGCGGACGGGGAGAGTGGTTTCGGGGCGCTGTGGCTGCGGGTCACCGCGCGCAGCAGCGGACCGGTCAGACCCGTGGTGACCACAGCCATGACGACGAATATCGCGAACAGGGTGGAATTGAGGATGCCCAGTTGCCGGCCGAGGTTGAGCACGATGAGCTCGGTCAAGCCCCGGCAGTTCATCATGATTCCCAGCGCGAGCGCGTCACGACGCTGTTCACCGACCACCAGGGCCGCACCGGCGGCGCCGATCACCTTGGTGGCCACGGCGACGGTGATGATCACCGCCGTGGCCAGGATCGTGGAGGTGCCCACGGCAAGCCCCAGATCGGTGCGGACACCGACCACGACGAAGAACAGCGGCAGCAGCACCCACATCGTGACACCGTGCAGCTTGGTGGCCAGACCGGTCACCAACGCCGAATCGCGCGGCATCACGATTCCGGCGAGGAAGGCGCCGAAGATGGCGTGCACACCGATCGCTTCGGTGGCCAGCGCGGCGGCCAGCACGAAACACACCAATCCCGCGTATATCGCGACCGGGGGTTGCTCGGATCGCTCGATGCGTGCCAGCAGCCGCGCCAACAGGGCGCGCACGAGGGTGAGCATGGCCACGGTGAACACGACCGCCAACACCACCGACCGCACCGCCGGCAGCACCGAACTCTGGTGTGCGATGGTGACCACGACCGCCAGCAGCGACCACGCGGTGAGATCGCATATCCCCGCCGCGCCCATGCCGATACTGCCCAGCCGCGTCCTCATCAGGTTCTGCTCGTCGAGGATTCTTGCCAGCACCGGGAATGCGGTGACCGCGAAGCACAATCCGATGAACAGCGCGAACGCGGTCGTGCCCGGTTGATCGGGCCGATAGCGCGTGTACAACCACCAGGACAGGACCACCCCGCCGAAGAACGGTAGTGCGATGGCCGAATGCCCGATGGCCATGCTGGTCGCACCCGCGCGACGCAGATCGTTGAGCGAGACCTCGAGCCCGACCAGGAACATGAACAAGGCGACACCGAGTTGGGCCATGGAGTCCAGGTGGGTCAATACCATCGACGGGAACAGCCACCCCTGCGCCTGCGGAGCCAGCGCCCCGAGCGCGGTCGGCCCCATCAACAGGCCGGTGATCAGTTCACCGAAAACTCTGGGCTGTCCGAGTTTTTCGGCGACCGCGCCACCGAGCGCGGCCGCTCCGACGACGACGACGACCGCGAGCAGCAGATGCGGCAACAGCGAAGCCGGCCTGCTCCCTGTGGCCGTGCCGGCGCCCAGCACGGCATGGCCGATCGGCACCAGCAGCAGCGCTGCCGCGGCCGCGGCGACGGGCAGTGCCACTACCAGAAGATAGGCCAGGACCACTCGTCTCATCGGTGACCTCGGTTCGTGTTCACGCGACGGGCAGGCGCAGCGGGGGGCCGTCCACTCCGTAGACCGGGCACCCGAGTTCGAGTTCGAACGGCGCGAACAGCGAATACTCGGAGTGTTCGCGCAGTCGTTTCACCAGCCGGTTCGAGTCGGTCCAGAAGTCACCGTTCAGGGTCAGGACCCGGTCCTTCTCCTCGAGTCCTTCGGCGGTCAACAAGGTCCGGATGTAGGTGCCCATGGTGCCGACGCGGGTGTCGTACACGGCGCGGATGAGCCGGTAGTAGGTCTCGTACCCGGTCTTGAAGAAGTTCGCGTAGCGGCGCTGGGCCTCGGCTTCACCGGCCTCGTTCTCGAGTATCCGGCGGGTCTGTTTGGCGGCTGCGCGGCCGGTGGCCAGCGCGAGATAGACACCGGCGGAGAACACCGGGTCGGTGAAGCAGCCCGAGTCGCCCACGACGAAGAACCCCGGTCCCGACACGGTATCGGAGTGGTATTCGAAATTGCGTTCGCCGCGAATGTCGTGCCACACACTGGTTCCCGTGAGACGTTCGCCGATGCGGGGCAGACGCGCCAGACTGCGGTCGAAGATCTCCTCGGCGGTGGAGGCGCGAAGGAGTGACACAGGTGTCATCGCCCCGACGCTGATGATGTCGTCTCGGATCGGGATCGCCCACATCCAGCCCTCGGCGTGCACACCGATCTGGGTGTCGCCCTCACGGGTCGGGTTGTAGCGTTCGTCGAGCCCTTCGAAGTGCTTGAACACCGCGGCCATCTTGAGGGTGTTGTCGGTGGAGCGCAGGCCCAACTGTCGGGGGATGACCCCCGCGCGGCCGCTGGCGTCGACGACGAAGCGCGCGGTGGCGGTCTCGGTGACGCCGTCGTGTTCGAATCGGACGCCGCTGATGCGTTCGCCGGTGAACAGCAGTTCCTTGACCGGGGTCTCTTGCAGGACGGTGACGCCGGGCGATTCGGCGGCGGCGTCGAGCAGGATCTGATCGAATCGGGCGCGCTCGACCTGATAGGTCCAGGTCCGGTAGCCGTCGGCGCCGGTGACCTCGAGATCGACCAAGCGGTTGCCCTCGGGCAGGATCAGATCCAAGCCGCGCTTGACCGGGAATCCGTGGCCGGACATCCGATCCAGCACACCGAGCAGCTCCAGCATGTCGGCGGTGTAGGGCAGCAGCGATTCACCGATGTGGAAGCGCGGGAAACGGTCCTTCTCCAGCAGCAGAACCGAGCGCCCGCCCTGCGACATGGTGATCGCGTAAGCGGCCCCGGCGGGGCCGCCGCCGATGACGATGGCATCGTATTCGCTGCGCAGGATCTCGTGCGGTGTCATGGTGTCCTCGTTTCGAGTTCGTGTGCGGGACCGTCGGTGGATGTGCGGGTATGGCGGGCCCACGCGGCCAGGGTGGGTTCGGCGGTGAAATCCTCGAGCGCCATGCGGATCCCGGCACGGCGCCACAGATTGATCACCCGCAGCATCCCCAGCGAATCCAGACCGAGATCGAGCAGATCGGCGTTCTCGGGAATCTGCTCGGGTTCGCGTTGCAGGACGGCGGCGAGGGTGGCGCGCACTTCGTCGAGGGTGGGTGGTCGGCCGGGTGGACGTAGCGACATGGTTTTCTCGGATCTGCTCGAAGAGGGCGGGATTTCAAGAGGATGCGGCCGCGGCGATCAATGCCTTCTTGTCGACCTTGCCCAGACCGGTCAGAGGCAGTTCGGTGACCACCTCGAGGCGATCAGGCAGTTTGTAGTCGGCGATACCGCGCTCCTGCAACGCTTTCCGCAGCTGTGACAGCGTGGGTGCGGTGTCGGTGGCTCGGATGTAGGCGCAGATGCGTTCTCCCACATAGGGGTCGGGGATCGGTATCACCGCGACCTGGTCGACGAGGGGATGGTCGAGAAGATAGCCCTCGATCTCGGCGGCCGAGACCTTGTTGCCGCCGCGTATGATCACGTCCTTGCGGCGGCCCTGCACGATCAGCTCTCGGGTGAAGGTGAGGCGTGCGAGGTCTCCGGTGCGGTAGAAGCCGTCGGCGGTGAACGCGGTGGCGTTGTGCTCGGCGGCGCGGTAGTAGCCGCGCAGAGTGTAGGGGCCTCGGGTCCACAGTTCCCCGGTCATTCCCGGGTCGAGGTCGGCTCCGTTGTCGTCGACGATGCGGATCTCGTCGTCGGGGGAGAGCGCGCGCCCTTGGGTACCCACGACGATGTCGTCGGGGTCGGTGTCGCGGGTCATGGTGATCAGGCCCTCGGCCATGCCGAATACTTGTTGGAGTCGCGCTCCGAACGCGGGGCCGACGGCGGCGGCGAGGTCGTGGTGCAGCGGCGCTCCGCCGATCTGGATCGTGCGCAGACTGCTCAGGTCCGAGGTGTCGTCGGTGACGGTGTCCAGCCACATCTTGGCCACGGCCGGGACCAGGGCGGTGACGGTGACGTGTTCGGCTTCGATGAGTTCGAAGCAGTCGGCGGGGACCGGATCCTGCGCGAACACCACCGTGCCGCCGACTCGGAGCGTGCCCAGGACTCCCGGGCAGCCCCAGGTGAAGTTGAACGCCACCGGCAGTGCCGTGAGATAGACATCGGTTCTGCTCAGCCCGGTCACCGCGGCCGCGGCCCGGGTCTGGTAGGCGTAGTCGTGGTGGGTGCGGGGGATCAGTTTCGGCAGGGCGGTGGTGCCTCCCGACAGCAGGAAGAACGCGACATCGCCGGGGTCGAGCGCCGGGCTCGCCGCCGGTTCGGCCTCGAGGCGTGCCAGTTCGACAGCGCCGTCGGGGATGTCCTCGCCGTGGACGAACAGGCGCAGGCCGGGGTGTTCGGCGGCCATCGTGGCAGCCAGGTGGGTGTAGTCGAATCCGTGGCTGTGGTCGGCCACGATGTAGGCGACCGCGTCGGTCATCGCGAGCAGATGGCGGATCTCGGTGGCCCGATGCGCCGCCAGCGCGAAGACCGGTTTGACGTCGATGCTGATCAGGGCGAAGAAGGTGATCACGAATTCGGGGATGTTCGGTAGCTGGAGCACCACCCGATCCCCCGCGACGAGCCCGTGTGCTCGCAGGCCCGCCGCGCGGCGGCGAACGAGCAGATCCATTTCGGTGTAGGAGATTCGGTGATCGCCGTGGACCAGCGCGGTGCGCTCACGATGGCGTCGCGCCCAGTCGCCGGGAAGATCGGCCAAGGTCTCACCGCTCCAGTGGCCGTGGTCGCGGTAGCGGGTCGCGACGTCGGCGGGCCACGGGGTGCAGCCGTCGAGCATGAGAGGTTTGCTCCGTTCGATCGGTGGGCGGGTGTGGTCGGCGCTCAGCCGGCGGTGGCGGGGACCGGGGCGGCGGCGGGGACCAGGAAACGGGCGACGCTGTCGAGCTTTTCGCAGGTTTCCTCGAACTCGCGCTCGGGCCGGGACTCGCCCACGATGCCGGCGCCGGCCTGGAGCCAGGTCCGACCGCCGCGTCGATAGACCGCGCGCAGGACCAGGGCCGCGTCCATGCCGCCGTCGTCGTCGACGGTGAGGATCGCACCGCTGTAGAGTCCCCGCGGATGCGACTCGTGGGCGCGGATACCGGCGTAGGCGGCGGGCTTGGGGACACCGGAGGCGGTGACCGCGGGGAATACCGCGGCGAAGGCGTCCCAGGCGTGGCGTCCGGGAGCCAGATGCCCGGCTACCCGGGAGGCCAGGTGTTGGACGGTGCCGCGTTCGCGCACGGCCATGAATTCCTCGACGGTCAACGTGTCGTGGTCGCAGACGTCGCGCAGTTCGTCGTGGGCGATCTTCACCGAGATGGCGTGTTCGTAGATCTCCTTCGGATTGGACAACAACTCAGCGCGCAGACGCCGGTTGCGGGCGGGATCCTCGGTCAAGGCGCGAGTACCGGCCAGGGGTTGGCTGATGACTCTGCCCTTCGCGTCCACCGCCACGACGACCTCCGGGCTGAATCCCGCCGCCTCGATTCCTCCCAGGCACAGCAGAAACGAGCGGGCCGGAGTGTTGCCGCGGCGTCCGCGGTGATAGGTCGCGACGAAGTCGATGTCGCCGTCCACCTCGAAGGTGCGCGAGAGGATCACCTTCTGCAATTCCTCGGCGCCGATCGCGGCCACGGCCTCGGCGACGGCCCGACGGTAGTGGGCTCCGTCGGCACGGACATCGAGCGGGCGGGTGGGGGCGGCGACCGGTTCGCTCGCGGCGCTCAAGCACGCGGCCACCGCCTCCACGCCCGCTTCGTCGGCGCTGCGCACCAGCACACCGCGCTCATCGATGCGGACCTCGGTGTGCGGCACGACCAGGTGCAGCAGGCGCTGGTCCTGGATCGACGAGAGGTCGCCGTCCTTGGCGTAGGCGAGCTCGAACGCCGCCCACCCGTAAGCGCGCCACCCCGCCACCTCTATCCGGGCCAGCAGAGCACGGACCGCGTCGAGGGGCCGCCCGTCCCACTCCAAATGCACCCGGGTGGTGCCGCTGGTCAGGTGGGCGCCGGATCGGTCCAGGTGTATCTCGGCGCGGGCGCCGCCTGCGTAGCACCACTGGTGGGGCCGTTCGTAGACGATGTGCTCGCGATGCAAGCCGGCGGCGGCCAGACTCGTCACGGCGGTGAGCGGATCGACTGCCAGGGTGAAGTGTCGTTCGAGGTAGGGGCGCGCGGGTGTGCTCGTCATATCGGAGAGTCCTTGTCGCAGACGGGGAGTCCTTGTCGCCGGGTGTCAGGCGGTGACGGCCTCGGCGAAGTGGTCGATGATCTGTGCGGCCTGGGCGGGATTGAGCCGGGGGTCGCACGGCGGCGCGGGACTGGACGCACTGCTCGATTCCGGGGTCTCGTGGCATTCGGCGACGTCGTCGGGGCTGACCTCGAGGTGCAGGCCCGCGGGGTGGGCGCCCGCGGCGCGCAGCGTGTGCGCGAATCCGGTGATCTCGGCGCGCAGATCCGGCAGCAGACGGGTTTTACGGCCCCCGATGACGCGGGTGTTGGCGTGCATGGGATCGCACTGCCACAACACCGGGGCGCGGGACTCGGTGACGATACGCAGCAGCGGATCGAGCCGTGCCGCGATCGTGTCGGCGCCCAACCGGGTGATCAGGCTCAGCCGCCCCGGCTGGTGGCGGGGGTCCAGCGCGCGGGCCAGATCGAATACGTCGTATCCGGTGGCGGTGGGACCGATCTTCACCGCGACCGGGTTCGTGATCGAGGCGGCCCACTGGATGTGCCAATTCCACAGTCGCCGTGTCCGATCCCCGATCCACACCAGATGCCCGGTACCGGCGTAGGCCGTGGCCCCGCACTGGGTCAACGGCGCTTCGTAGTCGCGTAGCAGCGCCTCGTGGGAGACGAACGCCGTCCGGTCACCCTCGGCGGTGAGTGCCTCGAGGTCGGCGAGGGTGTCCAGGGAGTGGCGATAGGCCGACAGCAGGCGATGGGGATCGGGTCGTCGCGCTATCGCGTCGGGGTCGCGGTCGTTGACGGCGTCGCCGCGGTAGGTCAGCATCTGGGTGCCGTCGTCGGCCGCTTCGACTGCCTGACTGCGCGGTTTGGCGTATTGTCCCGCCATTCTCGTCACGAGTACCACCTCGCGGCCGGTTCGTTCGGCGAGGCGATCGGCCAGACTGCGATACAGTTCCCAGCGTCGTGCGATATGTCCGGTACCGGCCATGTCGAAGGTCTCGGCGCATTCCCCGATGTGCAGCACATGCGCGTGCCCGGCTTGGGCGCGAGCCAGCTCCCCGCACAGCGCGTCGATCCCGGCGGGCCGAACCAGGGGCGGCAGTTGCGCGAGATCGGTTCGCACCGCACCGATATCGCTGCGAGGGTCCCAGGGCGGCTGGTGTTCGGCGGGCAGATTCGCCAGCCCGGCCAGACGTGCGGCCGCCGGGCCCGTGGCGGTGCTGACCTCGACGTGATCGGAGAGTCGGCGCAGCATGAGGTTCCTTTGCTCGGACTAGCGGGGGAAGGAGGCGACGGCGGGGGTGGCGATCGTGGCCCAGTGCCAGGCCGGATCGAAGGCGGCGACCCGAATCTGCCGGCGCGCCGACAGACTCGCGGCGTGGCCGGTGGCGGCGGCGATGAATCCCGAGGTGCGGTGCGCTGCCAGCAGTTCGGGTTCGGTGAAGGGGTCGCTTTCACAGCGCAGCAGTCGCAGGTCGACGAATCCGCCGAAACGGTGCCCGTCGATCGTGACCGGTTGGGGGCTGCGGATGCTGAAACGCACCCGCGCGGCGACGTGGCCGTGGTGGTGTTGGTCGGAGTAGTAGGCGATGTCGGGGACGCCCGGCGCGACGAAGTAGTCGCGCGCGAGCACTTCGTCGGTCTTGGGTAGGTTGCCGGCCAGGAAGTGCCAGGAGTTGTACTGCATGCGCGCCGACATCGACCAGGCGATGTCGGCCAACGCCGCGGAGTCGTCGCCGAAGAAGCGGCGCGCGCGGGGGTCGGGCACGACACAGCAGAAGTACTCCGGCAGCTCCCACCCGACGATCGTGGGCCAGTCCTGGACCCGCATGGCCTCGATCAGAGCGCTCAGTCCGCGCAGTCCGCGGCTCATGGCGAAGTCGACCGCGAAACCCTCGCGGGCCGCGGCGACGGTTTCGTAGATCAACGATTCCAGTCCGGTGCCGAAATCACCGTGCGGCTGGATCAGCCACTGCGGGGCGGCGGCGAGGCTGTGACCGAGTTCGATGAACGTCTCGCCCTCGAGAGGCAGACATTCGCGCAGGCGTGAGCACAGCGCCGCTTCGAGGTCTCGGGTGCGTGTGGTGGGCGCGGCGGCCACGCGTTCGATCTTGTGCATCAAGGGCCCGTAGATCTCGCGGTAGAGCTGCACCGATCCGGTCAGTTCGCCACGGCGGGTGCGCAATTGCTGTGCCAAGGTGTGCAATGCTGCGATCCGCGGGGCCGTCACCGCCGGGATCGGGGTGGCGCCGGGCACCGCGTTGTAGCTGCGGCGGGTCCGGTCGAGCAGCTCCGCGAGGTTGCCCGCGTCGATCTGGGTTCCGTTGACTTCCTCGATCCGTGCGTAGCCACCGGATCCGATCAGCAGGCTCAGGCAGACCACCACCATCGCCTCGGCGTCGGACCAGTCCGGAAGCGGGGTCGCGCGAAGAGCGCTGAGCACGCAGTCGGGGTGGCCGGCGAACAGCGTCTTGCCCGCGAGGTTGTTGCGTTCACGGAAATTGGTGTAAAGCTGATCTTCTCGGTACAGCACGAACGGCGCGGTGCGGCGGGCGGCGTCGATGAGTTCGTCGAGCAGTTGCTCGCGGCCGTGCGAGCCTGCGGCCGCCAACCAGGCTCGACATTCACTCACCGACTCGCGGTCCTCGATCGCGGCGCGCTCGGCGAGGTCTCGGTATGCCTCGACATCGGCGGCGGCCCACCGCAGATGGAACACGCCGTCGACGAGGTCGTCGCGCTCGGCGACGCCGGGGCCGTCGGGAACCCCGACCACGACCCGACCCGTCGTCGTCAGCCCGAGCGCACCGAGAAACCCCGATGCCTGTGCCGATCGCTGTCGATCGGCGATGTCCCAGCCCAGTCCGCGTGTCACCTGCAACGCCGCCCGCTCCGCGGCCGGCAGCGCCCGCAGCCCGATGTCGGCGGGAACCCGACGGTCCAGAGTCAACAACGTCGATACCGCGGCGTCGACATCGGCCGCCGCGGCGGCGGACTTCCACACCGACGCCAGCAAGGTCGGGAACCCCGCCGAACGGTCCAGGACACGGTCGGGGACCGGCGTGACGCCCGCTTGGCGTTGCAGACGGCTTGGGCGGCGACTGCGGCGGGCCAGCGCCATCGCCTCGCGTCGCGACAGCCCGTCGTGGGTGTCCTCGCTCATCGCGCGGTCCCGCTGCTCGCGGCGACGAAGTCCCACATGTCCTGGCCGGTCTGTTCGTAGTCCTCGTCGAGGTAGATGCAGTCGACCGGGCAGACAGCGACGCATTTCGGGCAGCCCGAGCAGAGTTCGGGCACGATCACGACCCGCAGACCACTGTCGAATATCGCGCCGAACTCGGCGGGACAGCTACGCACGCAACTGTCGCAGGTGATGCATTCCGCGGACTCGATCCGCCGTGGCGGTTTCTTCCACGCGGAATTCCTCGACCTCGATTCGATTCGTTCCGATCGAAGAGCAGTGGATTCGGGAAAATCTTTCGGCGGATTGGACAATTCCGGTCTCCCTGGCGCGCGATTCTCAACTATTTCGGGCGGCGCATTCAGCGGTCATCGACGATGCGTCGGAGAATATGACGTAAGCCGTCGGCGGCGACAGCTCCGTGATCACAGAATCTGACAACCGGAGGGCCACCGTCAAGCAATCGCCGGCGAGCATTCCCGAACAATACGTCGATGCGGGATCGGTACCGTCCGAGTGAAGAATGTCGCAGTTGAACAGTTCGACCGGAGAATTTCACAGTTGAACGGAACCGTGGCCGTGCAGGTGTTCGGGTCGGGTGGTGGTGATATCGGAAGGTAGCGGCCTACCATTCGCGGGAAACCGTGCGCTTCGGGAAAGGAATGCGATCG
>NZ_LGYZ01000131.1 GCF_001310275.1 Nocardia arizonensis | reverse complement strand
CGAACCACCGCCGACCAGCAGGCGCGAACCACCGCCGACCAGCAGGCGCGCGCGCCATTGTCCTTGCCACCGGAATCGGCCACGCCGCTGTGAGAACCGACCTCGATCCACTTGAATACGTTCCCGCTGCCCGCCACAATCGGGTGACCGACGGACATCGATCAGCCCAGGAGGTGCAGGGTGCTCGGGCTCGGCGATCTGGAAGCCGTTGTCATGAACCTGCTCTGGCACGCGAACGCACCGATGCGGGTGCGCGAAGTACGCGAGCGGTGCACCACCGACCTGCGCCGACCCGCCTACACCACCATCATGACCGTCCTGGACAACCTGCATCGCAAGCAGTGGGTGCACCGCCGCCTCGACGACGGCGCCTACCACTACCGCCCCGCGCTGACACGCGAAGAGGCCACCACCCGCGCGCTGCGTCGGGTCCTCGCCGAATCCGGCGACGCCGAAGGCGCGCTGATGCATTTCGTCCGCTCGGCCTCGGCCGAGGAATCCAGCGCGCTCGAGACCGCGCTGCGCAAACGCCGCTGATCCACTCGTCCCACGGGTTCGGGTCCGGTACCGGACGCGGGGCCGAGCATCAACTGTGAACCATCGTCGCCGCGGCAACCGCGCGGCGCCCGGGGTGGTCCCGTCGAAACGAAAAGGGGGAGTCCTGATGAAGGTCGAGAATGTTTTTCTGGCCGGTGTGGGTTGCGCGGATGTGGGTGTGGTGGGGGTGGGTGAGGCGGTGGCCGCGGGGTGGTTCGAGGAGCGGGCGGCGCGGGAGTCGGGTTTGGTGTCGGTGACGGTGGCCGGTGGTGTGCCGGCGCCGGATCTGGCGGTGGCGGCGGGGCGGGCGGCGTTGGCGGGTTCGGGGGTGGATGCGGCGCAGGTGGACGCGGTGTTCCACACGAATGTGCATCCGCAGGGTCCGGACGGGTGGTCGGCGCAGCATTATGTGAACCGTAATACGGTGAATCGTCCGGTGACGTCGGTGGAGATCCGTAACGGGTGTATCGGGTTCTTTTCGGCGTTGCATCTGGCGGTGTGTTTCCTGGGGGCTGATCGGTCGCGGTCGGCGGCGTTGTTGACCGCTGCCGATAATTTCGGTACTCCGGCGGTGGATCGGTGGCGGGCGTCGCGGTTGTTCGTGTTGGCCGATGGTGGTGGGGCGGTGGTGTTGTCGAAGCGGGGTGGGTTCGCGCGGGTGTGTTCGATCGACTCGATCTCCGACCCCGAACTCGAATACCGCCACCGCGGCGGCGAACCACTCTTCCCTCCGGGCCTGACCACCGGCGCGCGACTGAACTTCGCCGAACGCCTCGACTACAGCCGTCGTGAAGGACTCGCCGGCGGGCGCGTGTTCACCGATCTGGGCGCGGTGCTGATCGAGACCGTGGAACGGGCATTGAAGGACGCCGGAATCGGGTTGGACGACATCACACGTGTCGTCCACGACGGTTTCCACCGCGACGCCGTCCACGCGATCCTGCTCGACCCCTTGGGAATCGAGGAACAACGCGGCATCTTCGACTACACCCGCACCGTCGGCCACGCCGGACCCGTCGACCACATCCGAGGACTGGAACACCTGTGGCGCACCGGCGCGGTCAGGGCCGGCGAGCACGTGCTGCTGCTCAGCGACGCACCCGGCATGGAGGTCGCGTGCGCGGTGCTCCAGATCCTGACCGACGCCTGAACACGGCGGGTCAGTCCTGAGCGGGGACCACCCCGCGATCGGCCACGAGCCGCCCCGCATCCAGGGTTATCTCGCGCTTGACACACGCGCGTAGCGATTGTTCGTGCGAGGCCACCACGATCGTGCGGCCCTCGTAGTTCAGATCCATCAACACATCCAGCACCGCGGCGGCCGTGTGCGGGTCCAGATTGGCAGTCGGGTCGTCGGCGAGCACGACGGTGGGATCATCGGCCAGCACCCGAGCGATCGCCGCGCGTTGCTGCTGGCCCCCCGACAACATCCCCGGCAACTTGTCCGCCTCCTCGGCGATGCCGAGCCGAGCGAGCCACCACCGCGCCGACGCCTCACGCTCGCCCACGCTCCCACCGGCGCGGATGTTCATCACGACGTTCTCGCACACCGTGAGATTGGGCCGCAGCTCGACACCCTGCGACGCCAACCCGACTCTGTGCCGACACCGGCCACCACCGCGCCGGTCCGACACCGGTGCGCCCGTCACGGTCACGATCGTTCCCGAGCTCGGGCGTTCCACGCCTGCGAGCAGGCGTAGCAGCGTGGACTTACCACTGCCCGAACGACCCACCACCGCGAGGAAATCGCCCTCGCGAACGGTCAGGCTGACCATGTCCAGCGCGCGGACCTCACGGCCCGCGACCCGATACCGCTTGACCACCTCGGTGAGGGTATAGACAGTCCCCACGGTGCCTCACTTCTTCCGGTCACACCGGCCGCCGGGCCGACGCCGTCGGCGGGATCGGCGCGAGATAGTATGTCCTGCAACAACAGTGCGTCCATCTCCACACCTGGACCTCAAACGATACAGACTGTCACCACACGCAACAGTTTGTACCCGAAGATCGTCTGACCAATCCTCGACGGAACCACCGTCACCGGCGCGGGAGGCCGACGTGCAGACCACGACCGGATCGGGCCGGGTTCACAGGGCTTGCAGGGTGTAGAGCGCGGCGGTGGTGACGGCGGTCGCGCCGAGGGCGTAGCGCAGTGCGCGTTCGGGCAGGCGCGGTTGCAGGTGCGCGCCGAGGTATCCGCCGACCAGACCACCCGCCCCGCAACTGATCCCGATGATCCAGTCCGGGGCGATATCGGCGCCGCCGGTGGTGACCCCGAGCACCGCGTAGGTGGCCGCACCCGCGACCGAGGTGAGCAGGGTCGAGGTGAGCGCGGCGGGCGCTACCTCACCCATCGGAATCCCGCGTCCGACGAGGATCGGGCTGAGTAGCGAACCCCCGCCGATGCCGTAGATCCCGCCGACGACACCGACGACCAGCGCGGTCGCGGTGACGAACCGTCTCGACGGCCGCGGGCGGTCACCGCGGGCGCGAGCGGCGGTGCGCAGGCACAGCCATATCCCGAGCGGTCCCAGCAGCGCGGCCGCGATCAGTTTGAAGGTGGCCGCCTCCGGCAGCGCGAACACCCGCACGACCGCGCCGACGATCACGCCGGGCAGGGTGCCCGCCAGCAGCAGCCGGGTCAGCGGGCTGGTCAGGGGCGCGCGGCGACGGTAGCGGGCCAGCGCGCCGGGGATGGACACGACGTTGAACAGCAGATTGGTGGGAGTGACCGCGGGACTGGGCACGCCGAGCACGCTGATCTGCACCGGCAGCAGGAACACCGCCCCCGACACCCCGACCGGCGCGGTCACCACCGCGACCCCCAGTCCCGCCACGAAACTCGCCGCTACCAGGGCCCCGCTATCCACCCACGAACTATCCCAGCCGGACCGGCGGTATCCCAGCCGGACCGGCGGGGAGGCGGACGCGGGCGGTGTCAGGTTTTCGCATGCCCGGGCCGGTCACAGCAATCGCAGTCGTGGGGGGCTCGCTCGGTCCGAGTGAGCGCGGATGTCGATGTCGGGCAGCAGGTATCGCCCTTCCAGGCATTGCGGCCTTCCTTGACCGCAATCGCAGCGATCACCAGCGCGGTGATCGGATCGGCCCACGACCAGCCGAACACGCCGTTGACCAGCAACCCGATCAGCAGCACCGCCGAGAGGTAGGTGCACAGCGAGGTCTGCTTGGAATCGGCGACCGCCGAGGCGGAACCGAGCTCACGCCCGGCACGGCGTTGCGCGGCGGACAGGATCGGCATGATCACCAGACTCGCCGCGGCCAACCCGATCCCTACCGGCGAATGCCGGGCCTGCTCGGCGCCGAGCAGGGACCGGACCGAGTCGAGGGTGATGTAGGCGGCGAGCCCGAAGAACGAGAACGCGATGATCCGCAGCGCGACCTTCTCCCGTGCGGCGGGGTCGGGCCCGGCGAACTGCCAGGCCACCGCAGCCGCCGAGGACACCTCGATCATCGAATCCAGGCCGAAACCGATCAGCGCGGTCGAGGAGACCCGTGCGCCCTCGACCAGGGCGATGACAGCCTCGATCACGTTGTAGGAGATCGTGATCGCCACGAACCAGCGAATCCGCCGCGCCAGCAACGCCCGCCGATCCGCGCCCGGCGCGACGCCCGACGGCATCGAGGGCATACCGAGCGAGGCCATCAGCAGCACACCTCGCTCTCCGAAGACGGGCAGCAGGCCGGATCGACGGCCAGCACCAGCCCCAGCAGGTCCTCGAGCGCACGCCCGATACGAGGGTCGGCCAACTCGTAGCGGGCACGGCGGCCTTCGGGGACCGCGACCACCAGCCCGCATCCACGCAGGCACGCCAGATGATTGGACAGGATCTGACGCGAGACCCCGATAGTCTCGGCGAGGTCGGAGGGATATCCCGGCGCGGAGCGCAGGCTCAGCAGGATCTGTGTCCGGGTCGGATCCGACAGGGCATGTCCGAAGCGGGCCAGCGCGTCGCGGTGCACTACGGTCTCCACACGCAAACAATACATCCTAATCTGTATCCAGAAAATAGTGGACTATGGTGGTGGTGTGCGTGCCGCGTTGTCTCGGTCGAGGTTGCGGTAGACCGTCTTGTGAGGGACGCCGGAGGTCTCGGCGATGTGCGCGACGGTGTAGCGGCGTATGCCGTGCAACAGGAACCGTCCGGCGGAGGCGGTGGTGGTCGATGCCCTGCTTGAGCAGTGACAGATCGATACCGCGCTCGTCGAGTCGGGCGGCGGGTTCGCTCGTGTGCCGCACCGACCGGCACGGGCGCGAGAGCCGGGTGATGACGAGTTCGACACCGCGGCGCAGGTGGTCGAAGCATTTGTCCCACTCCGGGCACCGCGCCGGCTTCCCCGATGCCTTGTCGACCCAGATCCTGGGGGCCACCGTCGCCGCCGCGGGCCGGTACCGCGGTGTGCACCGTCGGTCCCTGAACCGTCCGGTCCGGAGGAATCGGGGCCCAGGCGTCGCCCCGCCCGGCCCCCAACCCCCGCCCCGGTTATCGGGATGCGCGCCGGGCGCGGAACAGGGCCGTGACCGCCGCGGCGACGGCGAGCACGCCCAAGGCCAGACCGGCGATGGCCAGCTGGCGGGTGGTGTCGCCGGGCTCGGCGTGCGCCGGGGTCGGCGCGGCGGCGGATTCACTGCTGTGGGAGTGCGATTCGCCCACGGTCGGGGACCCTGCCAACACCAGCACCGGCAGCGGGTACTCCGGTTCGGGTGCCCCGGCGAGGCTGGGCTGGTCCCAGGTCACGATCGTGCCGTCGCTGTAGGTCTGCACGGCCCGGAAGGCGATGGTGTCGACCGCGGGCAGGGGGCCCGCGTAGAGGGCGAAGCGTTGGAATTGTCCCGGCCCCACCGTGGCGTCGGTGTCGGCATTCCAGGTGACCGAAGTCGCCATCGTCGACGGGTCGCGTGTCACGGTGGCGTTCCAGCCGGGCAGGGGTTCGGTGCGGGCAGTCTTGAGCCCAGGCAGGTCGATGGTCAACGCCGTGGTGAAGGCGTGCTCGGATTCGTTGGAGATCCGGAACGTGAGCACGCTCGAGGAGCCGGGTTTCGCGCCGGGCGCCTCGACCGCCAGATGCGCCGAGGCGACGCCACCGGCCGCCACGGTGACGGTCGTGGCGACCGCGACGGTGAAACCGAGCCGCCGCAGAACTGTGTTCATCTCATATGTCCTGTCCGAAGGGGAATGTGTGCGGATGGTCGCGCCTGTTGTCGGGGGGCTTCGACCGAGCACCCGTTCGACCGGTCTCCGCCCGAGAAGTCGCCGGGGCCTCACCGGCGCCCGACCGGGAACCGGCGGTGATCGCCTCCGGCGACCGGCCAGCTGCCGGGCGGGGAGGTCCGCTCGACGAGTCCTCCGTCGTGGGCGGCGAGTCGTGGCATCGGTACGGTCGGGAAATCCGCGCCGAGGAAGACGCCCTCGGACAGTCGGCGGGGACCGGGCGCCCGGTGGCCTGCGGTGCGCGATTGTGGTGACGCGGCCGTGGCCGGGCCCGGCTCGGAGGTCGCCAGCCGCCGCAGCGCCCAGGTCGAGGCGAGGCCGATGACGGCCAGACCCGCCCAGACCGCCCAGTCCGCGCCCGCGTCGTGGGCCGCGCCCACGACGGTGCCGGTGGCGAGGTTGCCGAGGAGGATGCCGACACCGACGACGGTGTTGTAGAAGCCGTAGTGGGTGGCCACGAGACGGTCACCGGACAGGGTCACGACGGTGTCCATCTCGAACGGGAACACCGCGGCGGTGCCGACCGCGAGCAGGGTGGTGGTCAGCAGCAGAGCGCCCACCGCCGCCGCGGTGCCGAAGCGGGCGGTGCCGGGCACCGCGATCAACGGGACGAACGCCGCCGCGAGCACGCTCATCCCGGCGACCAGGCTCGTGGCCGGACCCCACCGGGCTCGTAAGAAGGCGGTGATCCGCAGTTGCCCTGCGACCGCGACGACCCCGGAGACGACGAACAGACCCGAAACCAGGATCTGAGACCGAGCACCCGCGATGAACTCCGCCTGCAACGGCAGGGCCAGATAGACCTGGAACGACAGCACATAGGAACCGATCATCGCCACCGAGAAACCGAGGAAACGCCGGTTGGACACCACGGTGCGCCAGTCCTCGAACACCGAGGTCGCCTCGGCGGGGGCCTCGGCGCGCCGGGGCGGCAGCGCGAGTAGTTGGGCGAGGGTCAGCGCGGCGAACACCGCCGCGGCGACCGCGGCGGTGAGCCGGAACTCCAGCGTCATCAAGGCGAGCCCGACCAGCGGACCCGCCAGTATTCCCGCCTGGTAGAACATGTTGAACACGGCGAAGGCTTCCAGACGGCGCTCACCGGCGTCGGCGGCCAGGTACGCGCGCACCGCGGGATTGAACAGGGCTCCGGCGAAACCGGTCGCCGCCGAGGCGATCAGGACACCGGGCAGCGAGTCCGCCACGACCAGCAGCGCGAATCCGCCGGTCCGCAGCAGACACCCCGCCACGATCAACGGTTTGTAGCCGAGCCGGTCGGCGAGGGTGCCTCCGATCAGGAACATGCCCTGTTGGGAGAAGTTGCGCACGCCCAGCACCAGTCCCACCGCCCACGCCGCCAGCCCCAGCGGTCCGGCCAGGTAGCCGGCCAGATACGGCATCAGCATGTAGAAGCCCAGGTTGATGCCGAACTGGTTGATCATCAGCAGCCGGGCGGGCAGATCGAATCCGGCGAATCTGGCGTACACGCTCACGACGGAGTCCCCGCGGCCACGGACGGCTCGGGTGCGCTCACCGTCGTGCAGCGCGTCCATCGGGTCACCACCCGCTGCCCCGAGTGGGCGATGGTGTCGGGTTCGACCGGCGGGGTGGCGTCGAGCAGGCCGTGCTGGGCGCAGTAGGTGTCGTTGTAGACAGTGTCGAAGTAGCGGTGCGGTCCGTCGGGGAACACCGCGGCGATCTGTGTGTCGGCGGAGGTGACCCGCGCGGCCCAGCCAGCGACCAACGCCACCGCGCCGACGCTCCATCCGCCGCTGGCGTGGTGGGTCGCGGCCAGGGTGCGCGCGGCCCACACCGCTTCGGCCGGGGCGACCCAGTGCACCTCGTCGAAGGCGTCGTAGTCGACGTTGGCGGGCAAGATGCTCGACCCCAGCCCGCGCATCAGGCGCGGCCCGGCCGGTTGACCGAAAATCGTCGAGGAGATCGTGTCGACACCGATGAGGGTCATCTCCGGGTTGAACCGGCGCAGCACGCGGGCGATCCCGGCGGAGTGGCCTCCGGTGCCGACCGCGCATACCAGGACATCGACGGTGCCCAATTGCTCGATCAATTCCCGGGCCAGAGCGTCGTAGCTGTCGACGTTGTCCGGGTTGTTGTACTGGTCGGGGCACCAGGCGCCGGGATTGGCGGCCAGCAGTCGAGCGACCCGGTCGCGGCGTGCCTGTTGCCAGCCGCCGCTGGGATGTGCCTCGGTGACCAGTTCGACGGTGGTGCCGTAGGCACCCAGCATCCGGGCCACGATCGGTTCCAGGCCGGGATCGGTGACCACGGTCACCGGGTGCTGATGCACCATGCCGGCCAGCGCGAGTCCGAGTCCGAGGGTGCCGCTGCTGGATTCGACGATACGGGCCCCCGGACGCAGCTCGCCGCGCTCGCGGGCGCGGCGGACCATGTGCAGCGCGGGACGGTCCTTCATCCCGCCGGGATTGAAGCCTTCGAGCTTGGCCCAGAAGCCGCGTCCGACTCCGGCCAACGGTTGGCCGATCCACAACACCGGGGTGTTGCCGACCAGCCCGCGGGGTGCGTCTGCGGTCAGCGGTGCTGC
The DNA here is from genome assembly GCF_001310275.1 of Nocardia arizonensis. Lineage (GTDB taxonomy): Bacteria > Actinomycetota > Actinomycetes > Mycobacteriales > Mycobacteriaceae > Nocardia > Nocardia arizonensis. Next base: position 97,954 of record NZ_LGYZ01000131.1, on the reverse strand, counting down.
CGGTTTCCGGCCGGCGGGTTCGAGATCGCGCAGGGGCACGACATTGTTCATGGGGCTGTCTCTTCTCTGCAACGGCGTCCGCGTTCGACGGCGCGCCACGACGGGTGGGCAGCAGATTCCCGCCGCCGAGAACACCTCGGCGCGGGCGCGGCCGATCAGCGTCGGGCGATGCAGAACAGAGTCAGAAGGGTCCGCCCGGTAGCGGACATCGAGGGGCGCGGGGGGCCACGCACACCCCCGGCGGACACCGCCGGACCCGGCGCCGCCACCAGCACCGAGGTCACCGCCGCGAGCAGCAAAGCCACGACAGTCAGCGAGACGACCCCCGGTGGCAGTGCCGGAGAGGCGCAGTGCACGCGGTGGTCGACACAATGGTCGATGATCGGCGATGCGAGATCGTCGTGGACGGCGCCCGAGTCCCGCTCGGCGACCGCGTGCGAGCCACCGCCGTGTTGGGCATGTTGCTGGGCCAGTCGGCAGTCCAGACCGGGAACGACCACCAAGGCCACCAGCGCCAACACCACCAGCCAGCTACCAGGCCGCAATCGAACGAGGAAATCCACGATGACACGACAGTAACGAAATCGTAACGACCCGCGCAACCGCGCGAGTGGACCCGACCGTCCGCCGGCGCCGGTGGTCCCGGTCGTCGCGCGGAACTTCGATTCAGGGCGCGAATCGCGGCCGGGCCGCGTACGCAGCTCGTGCCCCATTCGCACCTCCTCGGCCGATCATCGTGTCCGCAAATATTTTTCGTGTCGTCCACCCGAGTCTATCTGAGGCGGGTCGGCATCCGCGTCAACCGATCTACTATCTCGGTACGTAATAAGTTTGCGATCAGACGCGCTACCCGACGGGGCGTCCATCGATGGCGATCGGTTGGGGAATCGACAATCGCCCGCCACGCCGAACCCGCAGGCCGTGAACACAGCTCGTCCCTGCCCGCCCGACTCCTCGGCAATCGCCCCGAGAACCCCGCATAGTAGCCCCACAATGATCACGACGCAGACCTCACGGAGCTCATGACCGGCGTTGCGGTTGGTGGCCGCGACCTCGATCGCCGCCGCGGCGGCGATGTTCGTTGCTGTCCCCGCCGCAGCGGCCCCGCCGTCGGCAGGGACCGGTGGACATATCTTAAACGACGGCAACGGAGGCAACGGGCACGGCAACCCCCGTGTCGACTACGGCCACCACCAGGACGGCAGCGGCCGCAGTCGCTAGCCCTGCGGCGCGGCCGGTACAGGTAGGCCCTGCTGTGACGGTGCCGCAACAACCATCCTTTGTGATATAGGTTGTCCATTGTGGTCATCACCGTGATGCAGGCGATCTCGCGATCGCCGAGGATCACTTGACGCACCTCACGCGCACTCGCCAGGCACCGGCCAGATCGTGTCCATCGCCACCGACTCCAATTCCCCCGAATCAGGACCTGCCCGGCACGAGCGGATCTCAGTTTCCGATAAGCGGCTGCCGAGGAGGACGACGGCGGTTCCGCTGCCAGTGCTCGGTTACCGGAATCCGGGTTGGCGGGTGGGTGCGGCCGGCCAGATACGGCAGTCCGAATGCGAGGCTGGACTGGATCCTGAGGACGGGCCATTCACGACGCCCCTCGCGGTTGCCGAACCCAGACCCAGCCACGGCCCGACGATTTCGGCCACACGCCATCTGTGCGCCGACCAGCAGATTGAAGAATCGTTCGGTTCCTAGTTGGCGCTGAACTTGTACACCGATCCGCCAGGTTGTTTACGTCCAGAGTTCTCCTGTGGTGTCGGTATGAACGATCGCAGCACTGCGGGAGGGATGGCGAGGGGCTCGGCCGCGGCCCGGTAGGGCCGGTCTCCGAATCGTCGGCTCAGGAGTGTCCATAGCAGCAGCGGGCTTTCGTTGCCTACCTCGACCGGTTCTTCCTTGCGCCAGCCCTTCGCGGACAACTGTACGAACAACGACCTCGTTCGAGTGTCGGTGATCAACTCGAGTGCCGCCGCTCTCATGATCAAAGCTTGTATGGATACTCCCCAGGTGGCCTTGATCCGCGCGTAGTCAGTCAAAGTTGTTGCATCAGAAAGTATCTCAACGGCCCGGGAGCGCGGGACGAGTAGGGCAGATGCGAACTTGTTGGCCTCGTTCTCCGGGTCGTTTGCTCGGGGGCGGAACGTATGTAAGACCATGTGCCCGACTTCGTGTGCGATTGTGAATCGCTGTCGATCACCGTGCGTGCCCGGGAAGAATCCGATCAGGCCGCTGGCGCCGAGGCCGCCCCAGTACGAGGCTCCGAAATGGCCTCCTCCTGCTGGCGCTTCGTCGCCCTCGATCTGTGGGGGCACGATAGGGGCCACGGCGACGCCGGCACGTTCCAGTGCGCGCGTGAGATGCGGGATCGGTGCGGCAGGTGCAAGGCGTAGCGCTTCTCTGGTTTGATCGGCCAAGTGGTTGATTTCGTCGTCGGTCACCGACTCCTGGGTCACAAAGGGGAGGTCGGCAACCGGGTACCTGCCCTCCGTGATCAAGCCATTCGAGACTCGGTATCCCTCGCCGTACCACCGATGAATCCGTCGAGTCATGGTCCTGCTTGCGCCCGCTAGCTTTCGAAACCGCAGCGAGTCCAGAGGGATCGAGCTCGACTCGACCCGGAAAAAGCTCAGCGGGGTTCCGGTGGAGTCTGCGATGATCTTGAGTTCGGCTGAGGTTGCGTCACGAGAATGAGTCTCCACTTCGGACAGCCAGGATTGACCGAGGCCGGTCATTCCGGACAGTTGCTGCTGCGTGAACCCGAACAGTTCGCGCAGCGCGCGTATCCGCTCACCCGGAGATGCCGGGAGCATCATCACCACCTTCCTCTTCCGCTTCGGGAATCCAAAGATCCAAGCCCTCATCAGTCGGCTGGAACTCGAGATCGGACAACTCCTGAGCAGTTTCGGGGAGCACGAACTCGAGATCGACCTTGGCCCGTTCTCCCCACCTCCACGGACCGATCGTACGAACGATCCGGAAAGTGGGTGTCGCTGACTCTCGATCTATCCGCCACACGCCGAGCAAGCGGTCGTTCGCTTCTCCGCTGAGCGGGAGTTGGGGCGGCAACGGCGGGTTGCTGAAATACGCCTGGCGAGCCTCGTTGGTGCCGGGAGGGGGGATGTAGTCGTCTGCGTGCGCGTGCAGCAGGTGAACTCGATAGTTACCGTCGCTCAGCCACAGGGCGCCGTTCTGTGAGTGTCGGCCTGCCAACTTCCATGCACCGAGCGAGCCGACTCTTGCTTGGTGCAACTTATGATGGGCGAGCGCGCGAATCGTGTGAGTCGCGTGCCAGCCATAGAGATCAGCATCCGCGAGCTCGGGCAGGCGCGAACGGCGGATCTGCTCAGCCCAGGCAAAGGTGTCGTGGAGCGGCTCGCACAGGTCGGACAACGCCGATCGCACCCGCTCCACGTGCTCCTTAATCATGGCGTCGATAATATCAGGAAGAAAGTTAAGGTGCTGTGTCTCTTCGGTAGCTGGCGTGTCTGTCTCCCGCCCGAGTAGATGTTCGCCGCGCTGCGGGGTGCCACCCACGTGTGGGGAGCGTGCATTCGCGGTCGGCCGGAAATGACCCAGGTCCGCGTCCTCGAATTCGCGCAGGCGGTGATGGGCTTCCGGATCGACCCCTGACCTGCCTGCGAGCCGCCGCGGTGGCGGGTCTGCGGCAACCTCGCGAGTGCCGGTTGTGTGATGACGCCGTCATCACCGGTTCCGCGAAAGGCCAGGTCGGCGCATGATGACTGGGTCATCACCCGGATGGTACTGTTGAGCTTCGTAATGTCATGAATCGTCCTGAAAAGCGGTTGAACAGCGGCGATGTCGACGCGTTGGCTGATTGACCTGCGCATTTCCGGCGATCCGTACCGGGGTTCGATTCCCCCAGGCGGCTCCGTTTACCCAGTTCAGAGGGTCTTTCTGACCTTCTGAACTGAACCGGAATCGGCCGATCCTCCAACTAAGTCCCAACTAATTCCCTGTTCCATTGATCGCGCGTTCGAGTGCTTCCGCTGCCGCATGGTGGGTTCGCCCACGTGCCATGTAGACGCGTTGGGTCATGGCCGGATCGGAGTGGCCGAGCACATCAGCGGTGATGCGTGCGGACAGGCCCGCGTCATCGAGAATCGTGGCGACGGCATGACGGAAGCTGTGTGCGGTGATGTCCTCGGCCATGCCGAGGGCTTCTCGAACGCGCTGCCATTCGTGGCCGACGTTTTGGGGATCGCGCAGCGTCCACACTGCCGAAGGGAACACGAGATCCAGTACCGGTGGCGCGTCGGGATCAGGTGGGGAGGCGAGCTTGCGCGCCGCCAGGGTTGCTTTGCGTCGTTTCAACATCTCGACGGCGAAGTCGGGCAGGGCGATGGTTCCGCGCCGGTTCTTGGGGTCGTCGTCCTTGTCGACGCGCACCAGGCCCTCACCCTTGACCCGCACGACCTTGCCGGTACCGCGCAGGGTGCGCGCCTCGAGGTCGATATCGGTCCAGAGCACGCCGAGAACCTGACTGCGCCGCAGACCGGTCGCGGCGTAGAGCGTGATCACGTCGGCCAGGTCGGCGCTTTCGCAGTAGTCCGCCACGGTGGGCGGGGTGTATGCCTTCACGGGTTTGTCCCGGCTCCGCTCGGCGCGAGACAGCTTGCGCGGACACGGTACCTGCGAGGTTCGCACCGCCGACAGGATGAATCGCAGCTCATCCACGGTGATGTCACGCGCGCCGCCGGTACGGCCCTTGGCCTGGACGTTCTTAGCCAGCGTGGATTCACGAACCGGGTTGACCGTGAGTGCGTCTTTGCGCACGGCGTAGCGGAACATGCCCGAGAGAACGTTTCGACCGGTCCGCATCGAGCCCGGTCCTTTGGCCTGTCCGACCTGCATAAGGAACGCCTCTACCGCCGAAGTAGTGACCTCCAATAGCTGCCGCTCCCCGAAGGCGGTGTTGAACAGCTCCGCGATAAGGTCGTAGCGCTCCAAGGTGCTACCCGCGCGGTCCTGTTCCACCAGGAATGCGCGATACAGCGTCCACAGTTGCCGAACGGTGGTGCTCTCCGATAGTTCCCCGCCCAGGTCGACACGAATGGTCGTCGCGACCGCCAGAACGGCGTCCAAGGCACGAGACCCGTTGCGGTCGGGCACTTTGCGGCCCCGCGCGTCGAGTTTTACCGGCGAGACTCGGCGTATGTCTCTGCGTTTCCCCGACGCGTCGCGGACGAGAATCCGTGCCTCCCAATGACCATCGGAAAGCATGGTCAGCATCGGGGCACCAGGTACCCCGATCGGCCGCGCCGGTCGACCACTTCTCATAGACGCCCCCGGCGTAGCTGAGCTAGTCCTACTCGCGTGCCTCGAGGGCCGCGTCGAGGGCGTTGAGATCCCATCTGAAATCCTTTCCGACCCGCTTGGGCTTGGGTAGCCACGGGTACTGTGCACGGTTGCGGTTCCAGCGCCGCAGCACTTCCGGGTTCACGCTGATATGCGCGGCGGCAACCTTGGTTGTCGCCCACCGCCGAACCCCTGTTGTCGATGCCGGCTCATCAGACATGCCCTGCTCCGTTCCGGTCAAGATCAAAATTGTTGCTGTCGGTTGGCTGACTTGTGATTGCCGAACACGTATGCGTTTCCGGCTTGCTGTCCGGTGGGTCGGGTGGTCCGGGTGGTTCGGCGGCGCGCAGGGCGTGTTCGTATTCGGTGCGCCATGTGGCACGTTCGGCGATGCCCGCGAGCAGGAGTTTGGTCCGCGATGGTTTGCGTGTGCCCGCACCGAGGGGTGTCCAGGTGTAGCGGCGGGGGTCGGCCGGGGGTTTGTCGATGCCGACCGCCGCCAGTGTCCGGCGGACGAATTCGAGCCGGTCGGCTTTGTGGTCGCCGAGGGTTTTGCCGGTCCATTGTTCGGAGGTCAGGACTCGGTTGCCGGGTAGGGCGAGGGTTTCGCGGCGGTGGGCGCGGGCTTTGCAGACGCCGGGCACGGTTTTGGCGGTGGCGCCTTGGGGGACGATGCCGTAGAGCAGCCAGATACCGCACCGCGGATTACAGGGTGTCGCGCACAACGCGGCGTGTAAGCGGTCGTAGTGGTCGTGTTGGCGCGCGGTGCGTGCCTCGAGGACTTCGCTGACCGATTTGGTGAGGTATTTGCACAGGTAGCCGATGGCTTGGCGGGCGTCCTCGCTGCCGGAGCCGATGGTTTGGACGTCGATACGCGGCCCGAACGCTGCTTTGTGGGCGGGTTGGCCGGTGGGTCCGATGGCGTCGAGGGCGGTTTCCCAGTCGGTCAGCGGTTCCCGGCTCACCGGATCGAGGAACCCGCCGGTCTGGTCGTCCCACACCGGCACTTGCTTGCCGGGATAGCGCATGTCCCCGAGCACGGGCCACCACACCTGGTGATAGGTGGCCTCAGTAACACGGATGATCGTTTCCCACGGAATCGCGCCGCGTAGCGCGATATGCAGGTGCGGTGCGCCGCGTTTCTGGGGTTCGACCACCGCGAAGTACTGAACGTTCCAGCCGACCACCCGGCGCAGGTTCTGTATCCAGCGGGAGAACAGGCGCGCGCAGGTGATCGCGTCCCACGCCGCCGACCGGTAGTCGTAGCTGTTCGGGTCACGCGCGGTGCCGTCGTCGCGGACCTTGCCGTAGCTGGGCATGGTCAGGGTGACGAACATCGAGGAATACACACCGTCCACCTCACGGCCGATGGTGCGATCGGCCACCGGCAGCCGAGGCAGGTCCGGAGCGTCCTGGCGACGCCGGGTCGAGCGCTTACGCGGCGTGGTCTGTGCCGCCGAGTCGGTTGCCGAAGTCTCGGCGTCGGTATCGGCCCCGCCGCCCGCGCAGTCCGAGGCTGCCTTGCCGCGCATCCCGAGGGCGGTCAATTGTTCGTCTATCCAACGTAGTTCGGCGTCGAGTTCAGCGACCTCGGCGGCGTCGCTTTCCCGCGCGGCCTCGAGGGCGGTGAGGATGTCGGCGCGGTAGCCGATCAAGCCTTCCTGGTCGTAGGTCGGGCGTGCGCGGGCCTTCACGGGTTCGGTGGTGGCGTGCCAGCCTTCCCGGCACTGGGCCTTGCGCAGAGCGCGAGCCTTACGGGCACACGGGCCGCATCGTGATTCGAGGGTGGCCCCGCACGGCACCGGAACCAACTTGGTGCGGCCGTTGGTGGTGTCGGTCTGCTCGAGCACCACCGGATGCAGGCACACCCCGTGACGGTCGGCCGCCGATACGGCGATGTCGAGCATGGACGGCCCCCGCACGACCCGCGACCCGTCACGATCGCTGGATTCGGTGGGTTCGGCCGGTTGGTCGAGTAGGTCGGTTTGCATCGAATACCTCTGTCCCGGAATCGGATACGCGGCACCGAACCACCGGACACCACCGACAAGAAGGAGGGTCGCAGGGTGATCCGATGCCGCGCGGATTGTTCGAAACTGCAAGTCCCGGAACAGAATTCAAAGGCGTAGCGCCGTCGCCGGTACGACGGACACGAGGGACGCCGATATGCGTCGAGGAGCCAGAGGAAGAGGGGACGCCGATTCGCGTCGAAGAAATCAGAGATACGGGGACGCCGATTCGCGTCGAGAGATTCGCCGTTCGAGGGACGCTGTTCGCGTCGGGGTGTTCGAGCTAGCTACAGACCAGGGTACAGAAATCCCGTGGTGGGGTCGGTCAGTCGATCAGCGGCTTACCCGAGCCGTCGAGGCCGTCACCGCGTGGCGCGGGCGGGTAGGTGTCGATGATCCATTGGATATCGTCGTCGGTCACCCAGAACGCGCGGACCCGCCCGATATCGGTCGAGGTCTCGTGCTCGACATAGCCGACACCGGGTGTGGTCTCGGGTATCTCGTCGCACAACGCGCCCCGCTCACGCCCGGTCAGCCCGAACAGCATGGTCGGCTCCGTGGACTCGCTGAGCCGCAGCCCGATCCGGTAGGAGTAGAGCTGTCGCAGGTCCATCACTTCCTTGCGTACGTCCTGCACGCAGCCCACGACCGGCATAGCCATGGCGCGGGACTGGGTGAGCACGATACCCAGGTACCGCGAGATCGCGTCCTTGATCTTGCGATCGGAGTAGTACGCGGTCAGCGACGCCGCCTCGTCGATCACGACCAACACCAACGGTTCGGCCGGGGTGGGCGTGAGGTGGCGTTGCAACCGGTCCATGTGCAGTACGCCGCGCGCCTGGACCAGCTCGGCCGCGTCCTTGAGAATGGCGAGTGCTTGCGCTCCGTTGTCGAAGGCGAAGCGCGCGAACCACCTTCGGGCATAACCGAATTCGGCTCCGCCCTTGGGGTCGATCACCCACAACACCACGCTCCCGTCGCGGATGGCGGGTCCGAGAGCGGCGATCAGCGACCACACCACCGATCCCTTGCCCGAGCCCATCATGCCCGCGACGAGCACCTGATTGCCGAGCAGCCGAATCCGCCAGGGCTGCCCCATCTCGGTCATCCCGATAGTCAGCGCATTCAAGTCACAGCGGGTGGAGGCGATGCGGGGCAGCGGTATCGCCTCGGTCAGGATGTCCTTGTGGATGACCTCGAGCCGCACGTACCCCGACTGGACGTGTCGCACGCGAACCCCAACGGCCTTGAAGGCGTGGCGTAGGGCGTCGGTCTGGCGTGCCCAGTCCTGCACCGTTTGACCGCCACACAACTTGACCAACAGTTCATCGGCCACATCCCCGATGTCGATCTTGACCAACGCCGGGGTCAGTACGGCGTCGTTGAGGACCTTGGTCAGCCCGTGTATCGCGGTCAGTTTCTTCCACCCCGACCGGTACCGCCACCAGGACAGGAACCGCGACCGCATCCGGCCCCACACCCAACGCCGCCAAGTCTTGGGCCACCAGGCCCACCAGACCGCCCAGCCCGACACCACCGCCACTGCGGCAGCCGCACCGTAGGGCCACCCCTGCCACAACCACACCGCGACCACAGCGGCGATCGGTAGCGACAGCATCGGGAACAGTGCCGCCCACCACGCCAACAGCACCGCCGCGTAGACCGCGCCCACGAACAGTTTGAGCAGTACCCAGCCCAACTGGTCCCACAGATCACCCGCCCCCGCTGGGGGCTTCTCGTATTCAGCGGATTTGACCATCACCGCATCCCTTCCCGGATCGGAACTTGTTCCGTATCGAAATATGTTGTGCCGCAGCACATGTGAATAAACCTCCGTATGCCGGAAGGGGGCCGAACCCCGGAGTCGGTGTGACCGGTCCGGATGCTCGACCCCCTTGTCGTTCTCGTCGGACTACCGGAGACCGGTCATGCCGCTTTCGGGCTTCGCCCGGCGGGTGCCGAACCGAATCCCGTGGCGAACACGGCGTAGAAGATGAAGCGGAATTCGCCGTTGCCGCCCAGACGCGGCGCGACCTCCACGCCTTCCAGCTCGACCTTGGCTCCGTACTCCTCCACCGGGGGCTTGGGCTCGGTATCGGAGATGAACACCACGTCGAAAGTGCCTCGTCGGGCATTCTGCGCCGCCGCCACCGGATCGGTCACCGCGCACGTCCACAACAGCTTTCCCGTCTTCTCGTCGCGAGACTGCGGCAGAACCGCCTTCGGATCACTGCTGTACGGGCGCTTGGGCACCACCGGCCCCGCCAGGAACACCCCCAGCGGGAAGAACACCAGGAACCCGGTGGGAAACCGGATATTCCGGCGGAAAGCGGCAATGTCGTCGTTGTTGTCGGCAGTAGACATCGGGTATCACAACTTTCATCAGATTCGGCGGATGATTCCGCGGTGACACGGCCCGCACCAACAGCGGACCGAGGCGGGTGTCACGCCACGCGCCGACACCCGAGAACAGGTGTTGACCAGCACCGACGCGGCGGATCACGCCCCCCGGACAGACCCCGACCGACACGAACCCCCCGAGCGGGGGGACCACCGGCGACACTCCCCCCGCCCGGTGTGACTTGTAACCGAAAGGCGTACAAATGGGGGGAATGGACTACTCTGGACATGGCAGAACTCCGTTTCTGCACGCGAATGGGAGGCGGGTGAATCACGCGAAGCTGGGCTGCAATCCCTTATGCGTTGCGTGCTGCGTTTCATTCAGGCTGTCCCCTCGTTGGCGCGAGGGGGCAGCCACCCGAACACCGTGGCCGTCAACCGGTTCCCGACACTGACATCACCTCCGTTCGCCGAATCTTCCATCATGTCACGGCCTCCCGGCGCGACACCCGAACCGAGCATCACAGCCGATCCCCGGTCCCCGATCCCGAATCCCCACCCGCTGTGGGAAACGAAATCCGGGAAAGCGACCGAGCGGCCATCGAGCAAAGCTGCACCATCCAGTGTGCCGACCCCTTACGGCAGGTCAAGCGCGCCAGGGTATGCAGTTTGCGGTACCGCTGCCCGCATACATCACTCGCTTACATCACGCAAACTGAGGTACCACAATTAGCGGTCATTTGCCCTACCGGAGCTGAGCAGCACATACGCCGCGAAATGGTCAATATCCGCATTTGCTAGAGCGCTACTCAGCACCGCCGTCGCAACACCGGCGCAGTGATAATTATCACTAAATCTTTGAGGCGCAACCGCTTGCATCAATGCTGACCGGCATCAGTTCGATTTCGACCTTGATAGTTCCCGACACTTCTCATCGGTGCCCGAAGATTTGCGGTGTCCGAAACCCGGGCAACTTCATTGCGGCGTGTCGCTTGACAAGTAGATCGATCCAAGTTGCCTAGCGAATCAGAAAGACTCGCGTCGAAGGATGTATAGCGAATTTTTCAAGTGTCGCAATCGCGGTCGGTCGGCGAAACCTTGAAACCGTGCAGTCGAGCCTACTGTGGCGTGTGCACGAGTCAATGCCTCAAGAAGTACGGCGGATTATCTAGCCGTTCTGCCGCTCGGTCGGGTAGGCCTCCGTTAATTCGGCACGACTCCGACACGCTGCGCGAGCTTACCGAGGTCGCCCGTCCTCAAATCGCGCCGGGCCGAGCGCATCATATGGCCGACCAATTCGCGCACCTGAACCATTTTGCGGACGTGCTGCGGTGCCGCGTGTTCAGCGCGAAGTAAGGCGTACAGGGAATCTCTGTAATTCTTCTGCATCGCGTAGGCACGGCCGATTTCTACGAAATACTGAGCACGTCTGCCCTCGTTCGGCAGTTCGTCCGGCGTCAATCCAGGGGCGAGTGTCAGCACTTCGCCCGGTTCGTGGCGCTCGACCGCTGCCGACATCCGCCACAGCGCGACGTTGGCGACGCCGAACGACTCGTTTCGAGCAGTGGACCCGGTATGCGGTGCGGCGCTGCTGAGCCTGCCCGCCTGCTCGGCTGCCTCCGCTAGAAATGGTTCCGGGTCGGTGCCCATCGTGGCCGCGACGATCGAACCCTGTAGATGCAGCATTCCGTATGTCTCGATCTCGCCGACCGTCCGCACGTCGGCGGCAAGTCTCTCGGCCATGTCGACCGTGGTCGAGAGTGCGGCAGGCAGCGCACCGGGGCGTGACAGGAGAATTTGCCCCTGAGAGAACGCCGCAGCGGCCATCAACGCGGGTGTTCCTACCCGGAGGGCGGCGCGCTCGGATTCCTGCGCTGCGGTCCAAGCGAGCGCATAGTATCCCCGCGCACGGAGAGCGGAGGCGACACCATAAGTCACCGTGCCGAGCACATCCCACGCGTAGTCCGAATTGCTCTGCCGCACATGCATATACGCATCGGTGAGCATGGGCGCGAGCATCGGTCCGAGCGCCGCGTAATCACAGTCGTTGCGGAGCTTGGTAGCTGTTGCGGTCAGTGCCGCGAGTTCATCGAGTCCGCGCGGGGGCGCAGTGTCGGTGATGTCGCCACGTGCCCACAACACGGTTTCGATGCTCGGGACCGCCGCGTGGAACGCCGCCGTGGTCGGGTCCAGCTTGTCTTGCTCGTGCCCGGTCAGGTCACCCAGGTCGACACCCAGCGCACCCGCCAGCGCTAGCAGCATCTTGCGCGAATCGACCGGGCGTAGCCCCGTTTCGTATTTCGCGATGACCGATCGAGATACTCCGACGCGATCGGCCAGCACTTGCTGTGAAATTCCCCGACGCGCCCGGATGAGACGCACTTGCTGACCGACATACCGGTCAGTCTCCGGTTGTGGTTGGAAGTCGCTCACATCAACAGTGTTCCATAGCGGAACAGTTTCGGCCGTTTGGTCGGTGACGCTGCTTACCGGCACCCCCGCCGGGATGTTCCTGTCGTCCCCCCGTCCGGCCCCGGCGCGGGGTTGCCATCCAGATAGCAGCAGATAGCAGGGGTGACACATGCGACAAGTCGATTTGAGGAGCCGGGACTACGCGCCCCCGGCGTGGCCGATGACCGTCGAGCAGGCTTACACAACGATGCAGCGGCACAGAGATTGTCGAGTGGTCGATTACCCGCGCAAGGAGTCCGCGCGTGACGTGCTGGTCGGTGCGGGGCGTATGCCCATGCCGCGACCGCGAAAGCGGCGGTGAGCGTGGGGTTTTCGTGGTTGAACCCGGACAAGGGCGGCGTACCGGTACTCGACCCGCAGCGGTACGCGGCGGCACTCCACGCGGCCCCGGAACAGCCGTTCACGGTCACCGAGGCCCACCGGCAGATGCAACGACACCGTGAGTGCAGCGCGGACGTGTGCCCACGCAAGCACGCCGCCCGGGATATCCTGATACGCGCCGGGCGGATGATTCCGCCGGGGCGGGAATCGCAGGTGCCCAGATGAACGGCGCGCAAGCCGGATTGGCACTGGTGATCGCGGTCCCCCTCGTGGTGATCGTGGTCATGATCTTCTGGCCGAACACCGACACCTACGTTCCGTCGATGGCCTCACCGCATCGTGCGCCGACACGTGCGTTCACCGTCGCTGAAGCGCACACCGCCATGCAGGAACATCGAGAGTGCAGCGTAATCGACTGTCCGAAAAAGGAATCCGCGCAGAACGTGTTGATCTATGCGGGTCACATGGTCCCGGACCCGAGGCGGTACCGGTGAGCGGACACGGCCGGTTGAACAACCTCACATCGAGCTACCGCGCGTTTGTCCAGGAACTCATCCGCCATCACGCCGACTGCACACCCGGCGACGGCACCACACCGGGTGACTGTGGGCAACTCGCACAGCTAATCGAGGTCTGCTACGCCAACGAGTGGGAGCCCCACCCGCAGTGACCTCCCCGCACGACAGTCCCAACGGCATCCGTCGACGTATGCCACGGGGCAGCGTGCGGGGAACCCGGAATCCCTCGCGGACCACGCTCGGGGGAACCCTTCCCGACCGCGCACCAGCCTCGCCTCCTGCGAGGAAACGCCGGTCGGGAACCCGGTCTACGAGGGATTCCACCCCCCAACATTCGACATCACCGGTTCTTCGAGGAGTGTGAAAACCGATGTCCCGCAATGCTATCGGCCTGCTGCACCTCGGTATGACCGATCAGATACTAGCCGCCCAGACCGCCATCGAACGCCTGGCGAAACGCTACGAATACCGCTTGGCGGGCATCCTGAGCATCGACGCCGACACCTACATGCCCACCGCGCTCATCGTCGGCACCGCCGCCCAAACCGGAGCCGCCGTCATCATCGCCCCCGACCTCAACCATCTCGGCGTCACCTACAAGGCCATCTCGCGCGCCTGCCCGATCCTGCTGCCCACCGGCCTCATGCCAGGCACGACCGCCTACACCACCAGCACCCGATGAACCCGCCACCCCCGAAACGTCCCGCTGCGGACTCGGTACCGGCACCACTGAGGCGCAGTGCGCCGGTAGGCCCACGAGTGACCAGCGCGGGAACGGCAGACCCCCGGTGAGTCCCCCTCACACCGGCGACTCACCGGGGACCGCTGCCCCTACCCTGAAACGGCGATATCCACACCGACCAGCACAGGAACGGGGACACCGACAGTGGGCAACGACGAACAATTGAACCTGGACTTCCACGTGGAGCAGACCGCATGGGGCAAATGGGTCGACCCCGAACGCCGCGCGGCGCAAGCCCGCAAGTTCATGGAATATGCTGGACTGCAACAGCTTCCGGCACAGCCGTGGCCCGAGGGCTCGCCCGAGGTCAAGCGGATAGACCCCCTCGTCGCCGCACTGTTCCCCGATATGGCAACCGCCATGGCGCCGGAGAACGCCGACAAGGTCGACGCGTTCATCTGCTTCATGGGCGAATGCTTCATCAAATACGCGGGCGCGAAATGGTTTGATGAAGAATGGTTCGGCCGCGAATTCACATTCTATGACAAGGTGACACCGGCGCTACTGATAGACGACCACGACGAAGACGTGGAAACCGCATGGGGATTGATGCGCCGCATGATAGAGCACGACCCGGAAGTATACAGCGGCATGTACTCCTATTTCGCCGCCGCACTTCGCGAATATGCGACCTACCACCAAGAAAAGCGCGGTAAGGCTACCTCCGCATGAGCTGAACACCTGAATACGCAGGGGGGTTGAGTTGGACGGATACGACAAAGACCGAGACGGCTACGACAACAACACGCGCGGAAGGGTGTTCGAGAACGGTGCAAAACTACTCTTCCGCGATACAGAGAACGGATATCTACACCAGTCACGTACGTTCAAATCCGCTGGTGAGCGCATCAAGTTCGACAAGGTGAAGACGGACGGGCAGCGCACATACACTATCGAGGAGAAGTCCGGGCGGATCGAGGGTCCGAAAGATCAAAAGCAATTGGAGGTCGCCCATGACCTACTGGCAAAGGGGGAAATACACCATCATATCCTGCGCTCGGTCGAGATGGAGAGTATATCCGCCGACGCACGAAAGCTCATCGACGCACTGCAACGAGACTTCCCGGACCGGTTCACACACCAGATTATAACCCGCGACGAAGCACGCGAGATATGGGCATTGGGATTTCAGCTAGAACCCGACGCCCAACTCGAACTCCCTGGAATAGGCGAAAAAGCGCGCTTGTACAAGGCTCAGCAGCGAGAAGCGCGACGCCAAGAGAACCAGCGACAGAAACAGCGTGAGACCCGGGCCCACGTCAACGAACCCCGCGCACCCGCCCGCGACCCGCAACGCACACCGCCAGTACCGCAGCGGGCGGAACCCGTTGTCTCTGTTGAGAATTCACGTGAACCGATCGAACACCGAGAACCGGCGACGCGGGAACCGGCCGTCGATCGCAGCGAACGCGGACCGGTCGACATGCGACGCCTCGAGGAAAACCTACTCGAAGCCGAATACCTCGACACACGGCGACAAGTCCTCCGCGACGCCATCACCGCCCACACCCGCGACATCACCGCCGCCCACGCCACCGGCAACCCCCTCGAAGTCGAACACCTGCGCCGCACTCATGCCAAGCTGTCCGAAGAATTGACGACGTTGCGGGAGCTGGACCAAGCCAACGCCCGCGACTACCATCGGGCACTCGGCTTCAGCGTCGAAGACGCCGCACTCGTCGTGGAATACGACCAACCCACCCGTGACGCCACCCGCGCCGACATGGTCCTCGGCATCGAAGCCATCGGAACCGAAGTCCGCCGACGGGACTGGACAAACGAACTCGACCCCCACAATCAACGCATCGCCGAACTCACCCGCGAACGCATCCAGGAGATCGGCGAACGCATCGCCAGCCCGCGTGAACGCGAATCGGCCATCGACAACGCCCGCGCCATCGCGGAGGAACTACGCCTCGATCCCCTCGAGGCGATCGAGCGACAGCTTGACATCGAGAAGTTCCGTGCAGTGCGCGAAGGTCGAAAGCTCGGCTACGACCCCGAGACCCGTACCTACACATTTCAGCGCGACGGAGCCGACCCCGTACAAGTCGCCCACGACGAGCACGAACGCCGCATGGGCGAAGACGCCCGACGCATCGACACCGGAATGGACCTGAACAAGATCGAGGTCGCCCACCTGGTCGAACTCGGCCAGGCCCAGGCCGTCGAGGAAGCCGCACGCACACGAGACCGAGACGCACCACGAGCACCAGGGCTGACCCACGAACACGGCCTCGACCGAGGTTTATACCGCGACCGATGACACCCCCTGCCGCCCTGGTCAGTTCGCGGATGACTCGGGTAACCCGTGACCCTGCGGTACCCGTTTCCCTGGATACCCGCCCGGATGCGTCACGCAGGGCGAATAGCCAGATCATGCGCGAAAACGGTGGAGGCGCAGGGCTTGAGGAACTGTCGAGGGAGAGAAGAAGTGCAGAGGGGAAGAGTGGGAACCCCCGGATGAGAAGAAGAAAAGAAGAAAGAAAGACCGAAAACCCAAAAACGAACAACAACAACAGATTTTGCCGAAATTCTCTCTACAGGATCAAGAGCGCGGCAAAGCCGCGCCGCCCAGGTGCCCCGTCCTCGCTTCGCTGCGGGCGGGCACCCGGGCGCAGAACCACAGGGGGAGGGACTCCGAACCACCACACCAACATCGACACCATCCCACCCAGCTACTCAAACGCCGACCAACCACGTCGATCAGCAGATATACGGGCTGCCGCACCCCTCCGGGGCTTGCCGCTTTAATATAATTCTGCGTGGATGTTGGTCTCAAGGTCATCGTTAGAAGAGGCGACCCTGATCAGCACTCGGGCTAAACCGTTTTCGGGAACTGCGCTCCGGGGCGCTATGGGGGGAGCCGATTCGATCGGCGATGATACGTTGAATGGCCCCAGACTCCTTCTTTATCGCCTTTCGGTTTACAGTCCAAACATTCCTATCGCCTCTAAGGTGTGTTGCTAATCGTGCGGCTGTGAGGACAGCCATAGCCGCACGTACATCATCACTCCTGCCGAAGCTATAGTGTGCCTTTAGTAGTTTCACTATTTCGGGCGTCGATGTGGTGAATTCGGGATGGCTTCTCGGCGGGTATGCGGTGGGAAACACGTTCACCCAGAGTCGCGTCGCCATATACAATGGCGACACTGTGTCGTTCATGAAGGCATACTGCACTTTATTTCTTGCAAATCTCCACGGCTCTACCTTGAGATCGCGATAGTCTCGATAATCTGGTACCCGACTACTCTTGTAAAGATCGCCATTCAATTCTTTGTCTGCCCAGAACTGATACACGTATTCTCCAGAATCTCTCGCGAACTGTATCATCACTGGACGGCGGATTGGGGAGAATTCATACTCGGGATTATCGATTCGTTCGACAAATATTCGCCGCGCAGCGTCGTGTGCACTTGCCATCGGCGACAGGTAGATCACGTCTACAAGTGACACCTTCTCGAACCTGCTTCGTCCTGCGGGCAACTCTTCCAATTCGCTGTAGCGACCCAACTGCTTGCAGAGCTTTTCGATGGAGTTTTCGTGAAGGGCAATATTGGCAATTTCGCCGATTAATCCCGTTCCGTCTTTATACAAGACAGTAAAGTCCGGGGTTGCATCGCGGCCATCTTTACCTTTCACTTTGGGATACCGTTCGAAGTGCGCAACTGTGTCTTTGAGTGGAGTTTCTGAGAAGAGGTAGTGGTACGACGAGACGATGTCAACATCTCGATCGTAGCGGTCGAAGTCTTTGAGCAGTCTTTCGGGATCGAAGGGACCCCCAGTTCCGACGGTCAAATCACCCGCCCATCTCGGCAAGGTCAGACATGCTGGGCACCGGAATGTTTGGTGTATCCACTATGCGTGTCGCGCCAAATCTTTCACCGATCCTTAATGCCACGCGTGCGAGAGAATCGAGAGAAGCGCGATAGCCAGGAAAGATATCGATCGAATCAGAATCGGTGACCATGACGTCGAAATTGGAGCCGTCGAACTCGTCAGTGACTGCAAAGTGTAGATAGGGATTCCGATGGAATACGGCGATGCTGATATCTCGCATAGAGTCTGTGGTAGTTAGTAACTCCTGCGCAGAGTCGGCAGTATCAAGTGTTTTCGGCTCAAGGTATAGAGTAATAGGACGCACCGGCTGACGCGAACGGCGTTGTCGATCGCGCAGAAGTTCCCTGCGCTTGTGTGCTGCGTCTTCGAGGCGTGTCAATATCAACTCTTCGAACAAACTAAAGTCGCCAGAGTAATAGGTTGCTCCGGCTATTCGCCGAAGGTGTAAATCCATTACGCTGCGGACATGCAGGGTAAGCGTTCGAACCGTGGCACCGCGACTCTCGGCCTCCTCGATCACATTTATGTGATTGGGTCTCAAATCCGCACCCAACGAGGGAAATCCTCTATTCACGGAAGAACCGTCTTTTGTGACTCTCCCGCTCATCTTTACTACTTCAACATCACCGAACTCGGATAGCCGATCTCCGATGCTTTCGAAATCTGAATGGTCGAGAAAACAGCGGGATACTCCCCGAGCCGAGGCCAGCCAACGTTCAACTTTCTCCCATCGGCGATGACTTGTCGGCAAACTGCTCATTAAATGATATACGCCGGAATGTCTAGATTTGAACGCTGCTAAGAGCCACGGACTGTCTGCGTCAACCAACTTTAGAATTCGAACATTCTTTCGCTCTATTTCGCTTTCTAAAAAGGCGGATCGAGGTTCAAGAAAGCTAAACGGATGGCCAGCATCAACGAATACGGTCTCGAAGGTTACGTGCATGTTTTTGCCGTTGGCAGTACGCGAAGTAGCTGCGAATGCCGACGAAAGCTGATCGTCTTCCGATTCGCTGGCCCACGACCAGAGAGCGGCAT
Source organism: Nocardia arizonensis (assembly GCF_001310275.1). Lineage (GTDB taxonomy): Bacteria > Actinomycetota > Actinomycetes > Mycobacteriales > Mycobacteriaceae > Nocardia > Nocardia arizonensis. The sequence continues at coordinate 79,346 of NZ_LGYZ01000131.1, read as the reverse complement.
CGAAACGTGACAGACTGGACGTTGGCACCCAGCACCCCCTTCTGCGGCTTGACCTCGGTATAGCTCGGGCTCGTCGGGCGAGAACTCAATTGTTGCATTGGACGAGCCCGGAGGGCCGGTGACTGGAAGTCAATCTTCGTAACTGACCTTAGACCAAGACGTGACGCCCATCGTAGCGTTGAAAACGGCCTGGTAGAGGGTAGTTGACCTGTCGGGCACCGCCCCTGTATCTGAATCAGACCGTGGTCAAGTTCTCTGGCACGTACTGTGATTTGCCGAGGCCGACGATCGCCCGCGACGGATGGTCAACCGAGCTGTCACCCTCCAGGGATCGCGAACTCGGCTTGATGCAGGCCAGATCGTGCCTGAACACCTGAACGCGACAGGTACTCCAGTCGCATTGGTGGCACCTCGGCTCGCATTGGCGTACGTGCTGTCGCGCCCTGAGGGGGTTTCGGCTCGAAACCGTGGTCACCCACCGTTAACTGAGGTCGAAGAACCTCGGCGTGTCGCGGATTCGACACTCCGGTGGGAGCGCTCGATTACTCCCAACAAAGTCCCAAGTAAGTCGAGGCACGTCATGCATGTTCGAACGTGTATTCGGTCGTAGGAAGTAGTCGAAGATTGCTATACCACTAGCTCAGGGCACCATTCAGTGTGTACTTGATAGCCCAGGGTTGCTTGTGGTAGTCATCATTTCTCGTAATGAAAAGGTCGGGGGTTCGATTCCCCCAGGCGGCTCCACTGGTGGTTTGCAGAAGTGCAGGTAGAGGCGATTTGCGGCAATCTGCTGTCCGGTTTATCACCTTTTGGCGATGACGGAGTCATCAGTAATTGATGACATAGTCGACCCGCTCGCCCATCGATTTGCTGTCTGAACTGTGTATATGAGTCGGATGGAGAGGAAGGGCGGTCCCCGGGCGGTTCGTTGCCCTGTGCAGGCATCGGTCCCGTCACCATCTGTCGCGCCACGCGTTCTACCTCGCTGCTGAAGCGCTCGGGTCGCAGGCCGCTGAACAAGCCGCCGCGGGTCATGTTCGTAGCGATCTATGCCTGAAAAGGCTTTGTCTTGAACATCTCTCGGTGACCAGCGCTGGTCGGGCAGGATCGCCGTGCAGGAGATCGGCGAGGCTGGTCCGTGCTTGTCGCGCCCAGGACGCCCGTGCTGGGCGCTGAGGGTACCGGTATGGAAGAACACTTGAGTGTCTTGGAGTAGTCGTACGCGTTCGGAGGGATCGGTGTGTAGCCGCACATGCCGTTCGGGCACACTCCGGCAGGCTCGGGAAGCCTCATGCGAGCGGTCTGTTTGATCGACCACGCCGAACTGGGACGTTCCACGCGGGATCAATTGCGCTGTCTGCGTATTTAGGTCGCGCGTCGTCTGGATTGCTGATGCCTTCGATGCCGACGCGCGCGCCGACGCGGGCGCGTCGCGGCGTTTCGACTTCGGGGAATGTCGTTGACGGCGAATCGGAATCGGCGGCGAGGACCAGCGGGGGCATCGGGGGGTCGCCGCTGTGACGCCAACCCCGAGCTACCATCCGTATGTGAAACACAGGGCGGCAACGGTTTCCACCCTACGCGCGTAGCGTCGAACGGATCTGACGGTGAAGATCCTGGGCACCCACGCCGCTTCCGAGGGCACATACGGATCACCGCGGATCACAGCCGAACATAGACCCCGCTACCGACACAGACCACACACTGTCGGCGTGCCCTGGCCGCTTGTGGCCGATCAGGCTATCGGCATGTACAGACTGAGGTCTATTCTTGCCATCTATCCGATAGGCCGCGCCGAGCCTCTATGACCCACGTCTCAGGCTTAGGGTTAGCCCTAGTTCACGAAATCCTCATCGATGGGGTGCGTGCCATCAAGAATGGGTAGACCCACAGTGTGAGGTCTCTGTCCTTGCGATCACACCTCCTAGAGGCGTCGATCACGGCACACTACATCGACGTAGATCGTGGGTCTGCCGTCACAAACTGCCAGTGAAAGCCATGTGCATAGTGCAGACAACAGCAGATCAATACTCTGATCAGGTGCTGAGATGGGAGGATTGTTGTCATGGCGGCGTCAGGGGAACACATTAAGGCGCTGGTGCGCAGTCATGCTGCTGGCGATGATGACGCCTTCTACGCTGTGGCATTGCAGGTCGCTGCAAAGGCTGCCCGCCAGGGCCATGGGAACCTCGCAGGTGACCTGAAGCGAGTCATCGATTCTGCGCGTCGCCAGCCCGTCGCAAGCAAGGTCACCGCCATCGCGCAGCCACGCGGCGACTTGGCCGAGCTGGTAACCGCCAGCTTCCCAGATGTAACTTTGCAGCACCTGGTTGTACCGCGGCCGTTGAAGGATTCGCTATCCGAGTTCCTCCACGAGCAACGTCAGCGTCAGTCGTTGGTCGAGCATGGGTTCACGCCCTCCAACCGCCTACTGTTGGAAGGCCCACCAGGTACTGGTAAAACCATGACCGCTGCTGTCATCGCACACGAGTTATCCCTCCCCTTGCTAACGGTGCGACTGGACAGCCTGTTGAGCAAGTACATGGGCGAGACAGCGAGCAAGCTCAGGACAGTGTTCGAAGCAGCAGCGACCCAACGAGCGGTGTATTTATTCGACGAGTTCGATGCGCTCGGCGCACACCGAACGGGGAACGACGTCGGCGAAGCCCGCCGCATACTCAACTCGTTTCTGATCTTTCTTGAGCAAGCCGATGCTGAGAGCATCGTTATCGCCGCGACCAACCACAGAGCGATCCTCGACCACGCATTGTTCCGCCGCTTCGACCTCGCGATCACCTACCACTTGCCCGAACCGGACCACGCAGTTCGAGTGATGAAGATCCGCCTCGGCCGTTTGGGCAAGGACATCGACTGGGCATCAGTACAATCGGCTACTGCGGAATTGAGCCACGCCGAACTGGTAAAGGCATCCGAAACAGCAGCCAAGCAAGCGATCTTGAGGAGGGAACCGAGCGTGACGACAGGCGACCTGAATAAGGCGTTGCGCGACCGCCGAGCCAGCGCCCATGCCTGATGAACTCACCCATATCCTGCCGCACCTAACCGTTACAGGACGCGCCGCAGACCACGCACTGACCCGAAAAGGGGGCGGCTCAGGGGCAATCCGAGCCGTGGACCGACGGACTCACGGGCAGAAGATCATCAGTGATCTTCGAATCTCCTTCAGCGCCGCCGACGCCGACCGTGCCGCCGTAGATCCGATTCTTGCAGAGCTTGAGGCGACTGGCGTCGTTCTGGTGCTTGATGCGGCCGAGCCCGGATTCCCTCTGAAGCTCAGCTCTCTCGACGGTTGGACGCAGCACCGGAAGACGCCCAAGAAACCGAAATGGCTACTCCTCGCCGTCCAGCGCGACACCGCAGACCTGCCCGAGAGCGCTGTCGTGTGGGTGAACGACACGTACCGTCAAGCGTTTCTCGCACTGTTCGAAAAGTATCTGACCAAGACACGAGTCTCCGGGCAACCAGCTAATCGTGCCCTAGTCGCGAATATCGGAACAATCAAACGGGCTGTGCTACGTGACCTTTGGCGATCCGAACAGGAGCCGCTCCAGCGGGAGCTTTGCTGGTGGGAACTCTGGCTGGATGGTCCAGATTACGTGGCAAAACTGGTCCAGTTCGCGGAGATACATGGTTTCCGTCTGTCCCGCGGACGTTTCGAACTCAACGACAGGACGATCGTCTGGCTTCAGGCGCGCTGGGATCAGCTGGAGGTGCTGCCCTTCCTCAACATCGGCCTTGCCGAGGTCCGTAAGCCAGAGTTCATCGACACCATCGAAGATCTGACGCGCGACGAACACGACGAGTACACCACCGAACTGTCGACTCGAATCCAGCCAGCCGACGAATCGGCACCGGCGGTATGCCATCTCGACACCGGCGTTCGCCGCTCCCATCTCCTGCTGTCGGATTCACTGGCGCCCGCCGACACACATTCGGTGGTCGACACTGACGCGGTCGCAAAGGATCCCCACGGAACCAACATGGCGGGGTTGGCCCTGTTCGGGCCACTCGATGAATTGCTGACCAGTACACGGACTGTCGAGCTCACGCACCGACTCGAATCGGTCAAAATCCTGCCCGATCACCCCGCCGGGAATGACCCATTCGCGTACGGCCTGGTCACTGCCGAAGCTGCTGCGGCTGTCGAGACCGCGGTGCCGCACAGGGCACGCGTGTACTGCATGCCCATTACTAGCCCACCCGAAACCGGACGCGGAGAGCCAACCCTGTGGTCGGCTGCGGTTGATGCACTGAGCGTTGGCACGGACATCGGCCGGATACAAGGCCGACTCACCCTCGTCGGCAAGCCGGATCGCTCGGCGTCACGTCTGTTCTTAATCTCGGCTGGCAACGTCAGCGATACGCGGATCCCGGGCAGTCGCTATCTCGACCTGTGTGACAGCTCGACCATCGAAACACCAGCGCAATCATGGAACGCACTGACCGTGGGGGCGCACACGACACTGACCAGCACGCCGACCGATCCCACCTTCCAACACTGGAAATGCGTGGCAGCCGACGGCGAACTGTCGCCGCACAGCCGCACCTCACTCACCTTCGGCAGCGGCGACAAATGGCCGATAAAGCCGGACATCTGTATGGAGGGCGGCAACCTCATCACCGACGGTGTCGACTTCCACGACCACCCCATCGTCTGCGTGCGCACGACTTCCGGCAGTGACGACTTCTCGCTCACCTCGGCGAACGCCACCAGTGCCGCCACCGCCCAGGCAGCACGACTCGCGGCCATGGCGATGGCAAGCTATCCGGACTACTGGCCCGAAAGCATCCGTGGCTTGCTCGTACATTGCGCTGAGTGGACTCCATCCATGCGACGCGAGGTCTACGACACCAAATCGAAACGAGACCGAAAGCAACTGTTGCGCCGATTCGGGTGGGGTGTACCCATCGAAACCGCAGTCCTGAACTCGGCTATGAACGCAGTCACGCTCGTCACACAGGATGAATTCGTCCCATTCGTTGGGCGTGATCGCCGCTCGCGTACCTTTCGACTCCACGACTTGCCCTGGCCTGCACGCGAGCTCACAGCGCTCGCCGAAACCGACGTCCAGATGCGAATCACGCTCTCCTACTTCATTGAGCCGACCGCGTCCCGTCGGGGCTGGAACAGTCGCTACGCCTACCAATCGCATGGACTTCGGTTTGTCCTACGAGCCCCCTTGGAGACCAACGCTCACGACTTCATCGCGCGAGTCAATCGTGACGCCGAAGACGAGGAAGCCGGTGCACGGCCACCTAGCGGATCAGAGCACTGGACCCTCGGTGAACAACAGCGCACACTCGGTTCGCTCCATCAGGACATCTGGGAAGGTAGCGCCGCCGACTTGGCACAGTGCGACCAGATCGCGGTCTATCCAGTCGGAGGCTGGTGGAAACACAACACCCGAAGCGACCGGGAAGACGAACCGGTGCGCTACAGCCTCGTCGTCTCCCTACGCACCAGCGCCAATGTCGACCTGTACACCCCTATCTCGACCAAGATCGCCATCCCGACCTCTGTAGCCATCACATCCAACTAACGCCGATCACCTCGCTTTGGAATCCAAATCGCTGCGGTTCGTGCGGGTGAGAACGACGACGGCTCATCGGACCTCTACTCGTTGAGTGCGAGCGGTCCTTGGCTTCCGGGAGTGTTCTGATGAAGCGTATGCGACTGGTTACCGGAATCATCGCGGCGGTGCTGTTGGCGATATGCATCTACTACATCTTCGCACGTGGCGTAGATGACACCATTTATGTCTACTACGGGCTCGCTTCCATCGCTGTCAGTGTTCTCGTTCCTGCGCTCTGGAACGCATGGCATAGCTGTCGACGTTGTCGGTGAGCGCCGGCGCTGCTACCGGCGAGACACCGTGCGCGGCAGCGAGTATGGGCCGCTCACGACTTGCGTGATGCGTAAATGCTTGTGCTGGCGCTGATTTCGGGGTGTTGCTACTGACGTGCGGGTGTAAGACTGGTGATCGTGATCGCGCCGAGCCCATCGCATTCGCCGCACGGACCGGTGATGGTCCCTTTCGGTGCGGGAACCGTCGCTCGTAGGAGTACGGACGGTGGTTCGGACGCACCTCGGTCACAGCCATGACGTTCGGTCCTTCGCCGGCGCGCCCACATCGATCAGTCGGATTGCGGCGATGCCGGGATGGATACGGATTACCGAAGACAACGGAGTGAAGAGATGAAGATTTCGCTGTTCTACGAGTTCCCGCTGCCGCGTCCTTGGCGCGCGGATGATGAGCGTCAGTTGTTCCAGGACGGTTTGGACGAGATCGAGGCGGCCGACAGGGCGGGGTTCTCGACGGTGTGGTTGACCGAGCATCATTTTCTCGAGGAGTTCAGTCATGCCGCGGCGCCGGAGGTTTTCCTCGGTGCGGCCAGTCAGCGGACGCGGAATATCCGTTTGGGGTTCGGTGTGATGCATCTGCCGCCTGCGATCAATCATCCGGCGCGGGTGGCCGAGCGGGTTTCGACGTTGGATCTGGTTTCCAATGGGCGGGTGGAGTTCGGTTCGGGGGAGAGTTCCTCGGTGGCCGAACTCGGTGGGTTCAATATCGACCCGGCCGATAAGCGCGCGCAGTGGGAGGAGGCTCTCGACGTGGCGGTGCGCTGCATGGTCGAGGAGCCTTTCACCGGGCCCAAGAACCCGTGACGCAACGGCTCGCGCGGCCCGGCCCGGACCGCGCGAGCCGTCCGCACGACGACCGCAACGCGAGGGCCGGAAGCTGCCGGCTTCGGATAGCCGCCGCGACCAGGCTGCAAGGCATGGATATGTTGTTGCGGAACAAGATCGCGGTGGTTACGGGAGCGTCTAAGGGGATCGGACTCGCGACGGCGCGCACCCTGCACGCCGAGGGCGCGTCGGTGGTGGCGGTGTCGCGGCGCTCTACGCCGGAACTCGACGCGCTCGCGGGTCCGCGACTCACGCACGTCGCGGCCGACCTCATGGAACCGGAGGGGCCTGCGCACGCGATCGCGGCGGCGGAGCGCGCGTTCGGCGGGTTGGACATCCTCGTCAACAATGCGGGTGGTCCGCCGCCCGGGGCGGTGCTGCCGCGCTTCTCCTTCACGGCGCTCGATGACGCCGACTGGCGGGACATGCTTGAGTTCAACCTCATGGCGACCGTGCGGGCGGTGCGGGCCGCCATACCTCTCATGCTGACCCGCGGCGGCGGCGCGATCATCAATATCTCCTCGACCCACGCGCACGTTCCCAGCGGTGTCAATGTCGACTACGGGGTGGCGAAGGCGGGTATCGGCAATCTCACCAAGGCGCTCTCGGAAGAGTTCGGGCCGAGGGGAATTCGAGTGAACACGGTCTCGCCCGGCCCGGTCGTGACGCCGTGGTGGACCGAGGAGGGCGGCGCCGCGGAGGTGATCGCCGCCGCGACGGGCAGCGATCGCGACACCGTGCTGAGCACCGGGGCGGCGGAGATGATGCGGTTGACCACCGGCAGGCTCATCGATCCGCAGGAGATCGCCGACGCCGTCGTCCTGCTGTGTTCGCCGCGTTCGGCCAGCACCACCGGAATCGACATGCTGGTGGACGCGGGACTTCGCAAGGCGGTGTGAGCGCCGGACGCCGGGTTCCGCGCGACACGCAACCCGGCGTCTTCCTGCTCGGCCGCGGGTGAGGGCGGCGAATCCGAGGGTGAAGGGCGCGTTCTGTTCGGTGCTGCCCATGATGATCGGTGATCGCCGTTGCCCGCGGCGGTCCAGTGCCGCATGGTGACGGCGCTGTCACCGGGGCGTGTGCCGCCTGTCCGCGGACTGTGCCCGGTCCCTAAATGCGTCTCCCGACTTCATGAACTGCCCGGATTTCGCGCGGCCGTGAGGTTTCCGCTGTGTTTCGGCACGACGCTTGTCCCAACCCGGTGCGAGACGAGGGAACGGAGAGCATCGGCGGACTGGATGTTGTGCGGAAGGGCATCTGATGAGGACGAAGTTACAAGGACTATTCGGGCTGCGACGTTGCGGCGCGGTCGCTTTCATGGCGGGCGTGACGGCCGTGGTGACGACCGTGGGCGGTGCGGTGAGCGTCGCCGCTCCCGAACCGGCGGCGCGGTCCGCGCCCACCGAACAGGCGCTGGCCGACTACATCGCGGCCGGACTGAAGGCGAAGCCCGTGGCGGGGACCGGATCGGCCTGCAATTCGGGTAGCGGTGCCGGTTCGGGGAACGGGTCGGGCAACTGTTACGGAGGATCGGGCAGCAGCTCCGGTTCCGCGGGCGGGTTCTCCAGCGACACAGTCGGTTACGGACCGCCGATGACCTCGTGGGTGGCCGCCTTCGGGTACGGACTCCAGCATCCGGACGTGGCGCCGCCGGGAACCAACGACTGGAGCTGCAAGCCGTCGGCCGAACATCCCCGTCCGGTGATCGCCGTGCACGGTACCTGGATGAACGCCTACAACGGTTTCGCCTATATGGGACAGCCGTTGAAGGACGCCGGATTCTGCGTCTTCACCTTCAACTACGGCCGCTCCAATCTGTTACAGGGTGGCGGTCTCGGTTCGGTACTGCCCGGCGTGATGGGCACCGGCTACATCGAGGATTCGGCCAAACAGCTGGCGCTGTTCGTCGACCGGGTCCTCGGCGCGACCGGGTCGGACAAGGTCGATATCGTCGCGCATTCCCAGGGCGGTCCGATGTCGGGCTACTACACCAAGTACGAGGGCGGCGCGTCCAAGGTGCAGAAGATGATCACCCTCGGCGCGACCCATCACGGCACCACCCTCGACGGTATCGGCGCACTCGGCCGCGCTGTCAACAATCTCGGTATCGACGTGCTCGGTTTCGTGGAGATCTTCGTCGGCCACGCCGGTATCCAACAGACCGTCGGCTCCGATTTCGTGAACAAACTCAATGCGGGCGGCGACACGGTCCCTGGTATCGATTACACGGTCATCGGCACCCGCTACGACGAGATCACGACGCCGTTCGACCTGACCTATCTGCACGCGGGCCCGGGCGCGACGGTGAACAACGTGGTCTTGCAGGACGGCTGCGATTCGGATCTGTCCGATCACCTGACCATGCTGTACTCGCCGCGTGCGCTGTCGATCGTGCTGCGCGCCCTCGACCCGGCCGGACACCCGGACTTGCGGTGCACCTTCAACCCGTGGGTGATCGGCGGCGGCGGATCGCTCTGAGGTGCGTCGAAACTACTGCCCGGCAACAGGATTGGGAATAGTCGACCGCGCGGACGGCGCGACCGCTACCCTTTCCGGCGGGGGAAGCTCCATCGGATACGTACTCAGGAGCTTCCCCCTTTTCCGATCCACCCGGGGTTCAAGGGGTTTCGGTTCTCAGATCGCGGTGGCCTCGGGACGCCGGGCGCGTTCGAGAACGCGCGCGAGGACGGCGTCGAAGCGGTCGGCCGCTTCGAGGTTGCCGAGATGTCCTGTGGGCCAGACGAAGTAGTCGGCCAGTGTGCCGTTGCGGTCGAGCAGGTCGACGATGTGACGCGACATGCGTTCGGGCAGCAGCAGATCACCGGAGCCCGCGATCACCGTGGTCGGCACGGTGAGGTGGCGGGCGGAGTCGCCGAGGTCGATGTCGACCAGTGCGGCGGCGTGCAGCGCGCGGGTCAGGGGGCGGCACGCGCGGATGACGCCGAGGGCGAAGGCCACCTGGTCGTCGGTGGCGTGCCTGTTCATCACCCGGTTCTTGAACACCGCCGCGACCAGCCTGCCGCCGGGTACCGGGACGGGGGAGAACAGCAGCGTTTCGGCCACCAGCGACGGCATGCGCACGGTGTTGCCCGCCAAGGTCAGCGGTCGCGCCGCGACCGACAGCGGCTTGTTCAGCAGCGGCAGCATATCGGTCTGGTCTCGGACTTCGCGGGCCGCGGTGTTGACGAGTACGACCTCGCTCGCCCGTTCGGCCACCTGGCCGGGATACCGGGCCGCCCACGCCTGCAAGGTCATACCGCCCATGCTGTGGCCGACCATGACGGCGCGTTCGCCGCGCGGCAGTGCCGCGTCCAGGACGGCATCGAGGTCGGCGGCGAGGGTGGCGGCGCCGAGGGTGGCGCGGCCGAGTCCGCTCTCGCCGTGGCCGCGCTGGTCGTAGGCGAGGACGCGGTAACGGTCGGCGAAGGCGTTGATCTGGGGATACCAGTACTCGATGCTGCAACTCCAGCCGTGGATCAGCACCAGGGGCGGCGCATCGGCCGGGCCGTAGGCGTGCACGCGCAATCGGGCGCCGTCGGCGGTGGTCACGGGGATCACGTCGTGCTGGGCGGCAGGCTTGTTCAGCGCCGCGGTCGCGTAGGTGCCACTACGCAGAGTCGCACGGTAGGCGGCGGTGAGCGGTTCGGTGCCGCGTAGCGCCGCGATCGTCTTCATCGACGTGACCAACATAACGAGCACTCCTTTGTGTCCGCCGTTACCGTACCGCGCAAGCTGGGGTGCTAGCTAGTGCAAGCGCCAGATTTCGGCAATCTGGGCTCGAATAGTCGGATACCCGATTTTCGGTACGCCGAACATCGCGCCCGGGGTGAAGATCGAAACCCATGGACACGTGCGAAACACCGCCCGCACGCCGGCGGGCGGCCCGGGTAGTCGGCGCGCCGTGACCCACTCGCATATCCGCTTATCGCGGATGCGGCCGCCGACGCTACGCGGGCGAACCCCTCGGTTCCCGGAACCGAGGGGGATCAGCCGGGAGCGAGCAGTTCGGTGATGAGGTCGGGAACGACCAGGCAGACCTGGTCGTCGGGGCGGAAATCGGCGGGCAGGTCGCGCCGGTGCGGCGCCCGCACGAACACCACCACCGATGACCCGTCGCCCGGATCTATCTCCACCGCCACCGAATCGGCGGTATCGCCCTCTCGGGCTCCTTGCCAGTGACCCACATGCCCGAACTCCAGCCTGCGAGCCGTACTGACCCCGAATGCGTCGAGCCGGGTGAAACCAGCGGCATCCACAGCGTGAAATTCTACGGGAGCTGCGGAAACGCCGGATTCGATCGAACATGATCGCGACGTGACCGGCTAAGATGCGGCGCACCCGCGAGAGGGGCGAAGATCGGGTCCGCCCGCGGGCGGCGATCCGCGGTGGCGCGGCGCCCGCCCGCGCGGTTACCGTTGTCGATTGTGGATGACACGCACGTCGCGGGCGAGACGATCGCGGACGCGATCATGGCGAAATACACCCGCCCGCCCGAACATCGCGGCTGGCGGGCGCTGCCGTTGCCGCTGCTCACCGCCGGGGTCGGGGTCGGGGCGGTCGCGCTGCTGCATTTCCGCGATCCGCACGTGGAGGGCGCCTACGGCATGTGCCCGGTCTACGCGCTGACCGGTATGTACTGTCCGGGATGCGGCGGAATGCGGGCGGTCCACAATCTCACCGATGGGCGGATCGTCGACGCGCTGCACAGCAATCTCATCGCGGTGCCGCTGCTGTTCGGTCTGGCGTTCTGGGTTGGCGCGTGGGGCGTTCGCGCCTGGCGCGGGCAGCGGCTGGTGCTGCCGAAGATCGAGCGCACGACCATGTGGCTGCTGTTCGGTCTCATCGCGGTCTACTCCGTCGTGCGCAATACCCCGTGGGGCGGGTGGCTCACCCCGGTGTGATCGGCGCGGCATCACTGGTTCACCCGCGGTACGGAGGGCAGGCTTCGACTATGAGCGACACACTCAAACAGCGCGTGCGGGCCAAATTGCTGCGCCAACTGGCCGAGGACGGCGTCCCCGACGACGAACAGGACGATCCACGTCAGATCGCGATCGAAGACGACCTGGAGATGCTGGAATCCGTCGCCGACGACGATCCGCTGATCGAGGAACTCGCCGCCAGGTACCTGGTCTTCTGATCGCGCGGGTCAGCGCCGCGACGGCAACTCGGGAAGCGACTGGGCGCGCAGCCACCTGTCCCACAGCGGCCGCAGGGAGGTCGCGCTGTAGTGCCCGGCCAGATCGGTGAATTCCTCGGTGCCCACCGAGGAATGCCGGTACCGCAGGGTCCATTCCCGCACCAGGTCGAAGAACGCCTTGTCACCCAGGTGCAGGCGCAGGGCGTGCAGGGTGAGCGCGCCGCGCTTGTACACCCGGTCGTCGAACATGAGCCGCGGTCCGGGATCGCCGATCACGATGTCCTGGGGCTCGCGGGCCAGCGCTTGGCGCGCGGCCATGGCCTGCTGATCGGCGGTCGCGCCGCCCGAGCCCTCGGACCAGATCCATTCCGCGTAACAGGCGAAACCCTCGTGCAGCCAGATATCGCGCCACTGGCGGATGGTGAGGCTGTTGCCGAACCACTGATGCGCGAGTTCGTGCGCGACCAGCCGCTCCGAACCCCGGCGTCCGTCACAGTGATTCGCGCCGAAGACCGAGATGCCCTGCGCCTCGATCGGGATCTCCAGATCGTCGTCGGTGACCGCGACGGTGTAGGACCCGAACGGATAGGGCCCGAATTTCTCGATGAACAACTCCATCATCTCGGGCTGGCGGGAGAAGTCGTGGTCGAAATCCCCACGCAGGCGCGGCGGCGCCACCGCGTGCATGGGCACCGGGCCGTTCGCTGGGCCGACCCGGTAGCGGCGGTAGTGCCCGATCTGGATGGTCGCCAGATAGCTCGCCATGGGTTCGGACTGCTCGTAGATCCACGTCGTCTGGCTGGCCTTGGTCTGTTTGCCGACCAGAGCGCCGTTGGCAAGCGCGTAGTACGGGGTGTCGGTGGTGATCGAAATGCGGTAGCTGGCCTTGGAACTGGGATGGTCGTCGCAGGGGAACCACGACGCGGCGCCATTGGGCTGACTGGCGACCAGCGCTCCTTCCGACAGTTCTTCCCAGCCGACCTCACCCCACGGCCCGCGCACCGGTTTGGGTGTGCCCGCGTACTGCACGACCAGTGCGAGTACGCCTCCCGCCGGAATCCGCTGCTGCGGGGTTATCACGAGTTTGCCGCGCTGATGGGTGAATTTGGCGGCCTTCGCGCCATTGACGAGAACCTTGCCGACGGGCAGCGATTGGGACAGATCCAGGGCGAAGCGGGTGCGCACCTCGGTGGTGACCGCGGTGATCGCGGCGCGCCCGGTCAGCCGGTTGGCGGCGACCTTGTATGCCAGGGTCAACTCGTAGCGCGACACCCGGTAGCCCCGGTTGCCGTTCTGCGGTAGGTATTCGTCGATCGGTCGGTCGTAGAACTTGCTCGGCATCAACGGGCCGCTTCCGTGCCGACGTCTCCCGGCGCCGCCGCTCGCCCGGTCGCCGGGGTGGCGTCGGTGTCCTCGTCGGCGGCGGTCGCCGCCGACATGGTCGCGCCCGAGATCTTCTCCCGCCACGGGGAGATCGGATTGCCCCACCAGCGCGTCGAGGGCGGCACCACGTCGCCGCGCATGACCAGCGAGGCCGGTCCGATGGTCGCGCCCGCGCCGATCACCGCCGCGGGCAGTGCGACGCAGTGCGGTCCGAGTGTGGCGCCCGCGCCGAGGGTGACGGTGTCCATCGACATGATCCGATCGTGGAAAAGATGGGTCTGCACAACGCATCCCCGTTCCACGGTCGCGCCGTCGCCGAGTGTCACGAGGTCTGCCTCAGGAAGCCAATAGGACTCGCACCATACCCCGCGGCCGATTTTCGCGCCGAGTCCGCGCAGCCACAGATTCAGTACGGGCGTACCCGTGGCGGCGCGCGCGAACCACGGGGCCGCGACGGTTTCGACGAAGGTGTCGGCAACCTCGTTGCGCCAGACGAACGAACTCCACAGCGGGTGTTCCTCGGTGCCGATCCGTCCGACCAGCAACCACTTCGCCACGACCGCGCTCGCGCCCGCGACCGCGCCCGCGGCCAACAGCACAACGCCGCTGAGCAACGCGGCGGGCAGATGGCCGAGCCACCGCGCGAGTCCGGCCAGGGTGAACAGCACGCCGAGGCCGATGGCGAAGGTCACCAGGACCGGGATCAGACGGCAGGTCTCCACGACGGCGCGCGCGATGCGCAGCCGCAGCGGCGGATCGAAGGTGCGCGCGGTGTCGGCGCTCTCCGAGGCGCGGCGCAGTCGCACCGGCGGGCTGCCGAGCCACGATGATCCGGCCTTCGCCTTGGACGGCGCGGCCGAGAGCACCGCGACCAGACCGTTCTTCGGCACCCGCCGACCCGGCGCGGTCATGCCGGAGTTGCCGAGGAAGGCGCGTTTGCCGACCTTGGCCTCGCCGATGCGCAGCCAGCCGCCGCCGAGTTCGTAACTGGCGACCATGGTGTCGTCGGCCAGGAACGCCCCGTCGGCGACGGTGGTGAACTTGGGCAGCAGCAGGACGGTCGACGCCTCCACCGAACGACCGACCTTGGCGCCGAGCAGCCGCAGCCAGATGGGCGTCAACAGACTCGCGTAGAGCGGGAACAGGAAGGTGCGGGCCGAATCGAGCAGGCGTTCGGTAGACCACGCCTGCCAGCCGACGCGGCTGCGGACCGGATGGTAGCCCTCGCGCAAGCCGATGCTGAACAACCGCACCGCGATGATCGTGATGGCCGCGTACACACCGAGGCTGACCAGGGTGGCGACCGGGAGTACGGCGTAGGCGCGGGCAATGCCCTGCGCGAGCGTCGTGGTGTCGCGGATGCGCCAGGCGATGTAGGCCCCGCCCGCGGCCAGACCCATGATCGGGACCGACGCCAGCACCATCGAGGTGACACCGAATATCGCGATCCAGTGCGGGGCGCGGGCGGGCGTGTGATCGGGCCAGCGGTGTCGGGCCTTGCCGACCTTGACCGCGGGCGAGCCCGCCCACTCCTGATCGCTCTTGACCTTGCCCGATACCGCCGAACCCGGCGCGATCTCGGCGTTCTTGCCGATCTTGGTGCCGGGCAGCAGGATCGAGCGCGCGCCGACCACCGCGCCCGTGCCGATGACGATCGGGCCGATGTGCACCAGATCGCCGTCGATCCAGTAGCCCGACAGGTCGACCTCGGGTTCGACGCTGCAACGGTCGCCGAGTTCGAGCATTCCGGTGACCGGCGGCAGCGTGTGCAGATCGACGCCGCGCCCGATCTTGGCTCCGAGCGCCCGCGCGAATGGCACCATCCACGGTGCGCCGGAAAGGTTCTCGGCGCCACTCGCCTCCGAGAGCCGCACGGCCGTCCACAGCCGCAGGTGGACGTGGCCGCCGCGCGGATAACTGCCCGGCTTCACGTCGTCGAGCAGCAGTCTGGCCCCGAGCGCGCACAGTGCCATGCGACCCGGCGGGGAGATGAACAGTACGAAGGCGACGAGCGTCCACCACCAGGACAGCTGCGGCAGCCACGGCAGCGAGCCGGACCACGCCGCGATATTGCCCACGATCGCCAGCCAGGTCAGCCACTGCAATCCGGTGAGGGTGGTCAGCGGAATCGTCGCGAGCACCTGGAAGAGCTGGGCGGGCACCGGCGTCGGGCGCACCACGCGCTCCTCGACGGCCGCCGCGGGTGCGCTGTCGTCGAGGAATACGGCGAGCGCGCCGAGGCGCGGATGGTCGTAGAGGTCGGCGACCGTGACGCTCGGATAGCGTTCGCGCAGCGCGGCCACGAGCTGCGCGGCCGCCAGCGATCCGCCGCCGACATCGAAGAAGTCGGTGGAGGGACTGGTCACCTCCGCGCCGAGGATCGAATCCCACAGTCCGGCGACCCATTGGGCGGTCGGGGTGAGTCCGGCGTCGGCGTCGGAGTCGTTGCGTTTGGGCAGCGGCCAGGGCAGCGCGTCGCGGTCGACCTTGCCGGAGGTGCGGGTCGGCAGCTCGGCGACCACGGCCAGCCGCGGCACCATGGGCGCGGGCAGCTGGTCGGCGAGCCGATCGCGGGCGGCCTTCAGGTCGTAATCGGCGTCCGGGCCGGTGAGGTAGCCGACGAGGATCTTGTTGCCCGCCTTGGTGGTACGGATGGCGGTGGCCGCGCCGGTCACGGCGGGCAGATGCTGGAGCGCGTTGTCGATCTCGCCGAGTTCGATGCGGCGTCCGCCGATCTTGATCTGGTCGTCGGCGCGGCCGAGGAAGACCAGGCCCTCGCGATCGTTGCGGACCAGGTCGCCGCTGCGGTAGGCCCGTTCCCAGCCGAGCGAGGGCAACGGCGCGTATTTCTCGGCGTCCTTGACCGGGTCGAGGTAGCGGGCCAGTCCGACGCCGCCGATGACCAGTTCGCCGGATTCGCCCTCGGCCACCGGATCGCCTGCGGCGTCGACCACGGTCAGATCCCAGCCGTCCAGCGGCAGGCCGATGCGCACCGGCCACGATCCGCTCAGCAATGCGGCGCAGGCCACCACGGTGGCCTCGGTGGGCCCGTAGGTGTTCCACACCTCGCGTTCGTCGGTGCCCGCGAGTCGTTCGGCGAGTTCCGGGGGTACGGCCTCGCCGCCGAAGATCAGCAGGCGCACCGATTCCAGGGACTCGGCGGGCCAGGTCGCGGCCAGGGTCGGCACCGTCGACACGACGCTGATCTCGCGTCGCATGAGCCACGGGCCGAGGTCGGCGCCGGTGCGGACCAGCGCGCGCGGCGCGGGGACCAGGCACGCGCCGTTCCGCCAAGCCAGCCACATCTCCTCGCAGGAGGCGTCGAAGGCGACCGAGAGTCCGGCCAGTACCCGGTCGCCGGGACCGATCGGGGCGTCGCGCAGGAACAGGGCGGCTTCGGCGTCGACGAAGGCGGCGGCGTTGCGGTGGGTGACGGCGACGCCCTTGGGGGTGCCGGTTGACCCGGAGGTGAAGATGATCCAGGCGTCGTCGTCGGGATCGGGCGCCGCGGTCGTACCGGTCTCGGTCGCGGTCGTTTCGATGCCGTCGCCGGTGACGACGGCGCTGACCCGCGCCTCGCCGAAGACCAGCCGGGCGCGCTCGTCGGGATCGTCGGCGTCCACGGGGACGTAGGCCGCGCCCGCGTGCAGGACGGCCAGGATGGTGACGTAGAGCTCGCGGCTGCCCGAGGGCATGCGCACGCCGACCCGGTCGCCCGCGCGGACGCCCGCCGCGGCGAGTCGCGCCACGGCGGCGTCGATCTCGGCCAGCAGTTCGGCGTAGCTGAGGACGGTTTCGCCGTCGTCGATCGCCGGGGCGTCCTGATTCGCCGGCGCCGTTTCGGCGAGGATGTCGACCAGGGTGCGTGCGGGCGGTGCGAACGCGCCGCGCAGCAGCGGATCGGGAAGCGGTCCGTAGTCGTCCGTATCCTTGCCCGCCGCGGCGTCGACCTGCGGCTGGAGCATGACGTCCTGCCCACCTCTCATTGACCCGTGCCTTCACCGTTTGTTGTTCCGTACCAGGGTTACCAGTGGGCGAACACCCGGGTGACCGAGTGTCTACGGTACCCGGGGTATCGGCGAAGCATCTCGCTCGATGCCGTCCGCGTGGGCGAGCCTGGGTGATATGTCCGAATATTCGCCGGTCCGCGAAGGGTTTGTTCCGCGCCGAGGCACCTACGGAGCCGTCGCCGGACGCCGCGCGGACGACGGGCGAATCGCCGGAAAGGCGGTTGACACGGCCCGACCGCGTCTGCCAATCTCAGCTCAGGTCATGAGTATCAGCGTCAAGCCCCGGCTGGCTGGTCGGCAACCCTCCTCCGCGGTGGGGTGCTCCGGGTGACGACCGGGCCGATGCCCGACCGGGCTCGGCAAGCGCGGACTCGAGGCATCTCCTGGCGAGTCCCCGAACCGACGGGATTACGTGATGACCACTTTTGCCGACAACACCTGTGCCGCCCTCGCTCGCGTGTCGGGTGACGATCTGCGGGTGCCGCTCGTCCAGGGCGGCACGGTGTCGTACGCGAACTTCGACTACGCCGCGAGCGCGCCCGCACTGGCCGCGGTCACCGAACGGGTCTCCCAGCTGTTGCCGTACTACGCCAGCGTGCACCGCGGCGCGGGATACGCCTCGCGGATCTCCACCGAGTGCTACGAGACCTCGCGCGATTCGGTGCGGCGTTTCGTCGACGCGGCCGACGACCAGGTCGTCGTATTCACCCGAAACACGACCGATTCGCTGAATCTGCTGGCCGCCTGCGTCCCCGGCGACACGGTGGTCCTCGACACCGAGCACCACGCGAATTTCCTGCCTTGGGCCAGGAACGGCCGCCGTGTCGTGACGGCCGCGGCCACCGTCGAGGAGACCATCGGCCGTCTGGTCGCCGAACTGTGCGCCAAACCGGCCGCGCTGCTGGCGGTCACCGGTGCGTCCAACGTCACCGGCGAGCTGCTGCCGCTGGACCGGCTGGCCCATATCGCCCATCTGTGCGGCGCCCGGATCCTGGTCGACGCGGCGCAGCTGGTCCCGCACCGGCGCGTGAGCCTGCGCGAATGCGCCATCGACTACCTGGCCTTCTCCGGGCACAAGCTGTACGCGCCCTTCGGCGCGGGCGTGCTCGTCGGCCGCCGCGACTGGCTCGACGCGGCCGATCCGTATCTGGCGGGCGGCGGCGCGGTGGTCGAGGTCGGGGTGGACTCGGCGCGCTGGGCCCCCGCACCGCAGCGTCACGAGGCCGGATCGCCGAACGTGCTCGGCGTGGCCGCCCTGGCAGCCGCCTGTGACGCGCTCCGTGCCATCGACGCCGAAACCCAGCTCGCGCACGAACGCGCGCTCACCGAACGCCTGCGCGCGGGTCTGCGCGCCATCCCGGGCGCCGACCTGTTGCGCATCTGGTCCGACAGCGCCGACGCCGTCGGCATCGTCGCCTTCACGCTGGACGGATTCGATCCGGGACAGGTCGCGGCCTATCTTTCGGCCGAATGCGGTATCGGCGTGCGCGACGGCCGCTTCTGCGCGCATCCGCTGCTCGCCCGCCTCGGACTCGACGGCGCGCTGCGCGCCAGCATCGGACTCGGCACCACCTCCGCCGACGTCGACCGGCTGGTCGACGCACTCGCCACCCTGGTGCGCACCGGTCCGTCCTGGACATACGCGCGCACCGATGGGCACTGGAATCCCACTCCCGAGACCCGCCCTTTCGCCGCCGACGCCGCGGGCGCGTCCCCCTGCGCCCTCGGCTGAACCGGGTCGCTACCGGTCGAGGGCGGTGGGGCGGTGGTATGCGCCGCGATAGTAGAGCAGGGGTGCGGCGGCGGGCTGGTCGTCGGTGTTGTCGTGCACGCGGGTGACCAGTCCGATCACCAGGGTGTGGTCGCCGATGGGGATGAGCTGGTGGACCGTGGCGCGCAGCCAGATGGGGGTGCCGTGCAGGACCGGTTCGCCGGTGTGGAGTGTGGTCCACAGCGACCGGTCGGCGAAGCGGTGTTCGGCGGTGCGGGAGAAGCGCTGGGCCAGGTGGTGCTGGTGTTCGCCCAGGAAATGGATGACCACCGACTCGGCGTCGAGCATGGCCTCGAGGCTCGAGGAGGTGTGGGCGATATTGAACGAGACCAGCGGTGGATCCAGCGACAGCGAGGCGAAGGAGGTCGCGGTGAAACCCACCGGGCCGCTCGCGGAGCCGAGCGTGACCACCGTTACGCCCGCGGGATAGTGGCGCATCGAGGCGCGATACAACTCGGCGGTGATACCCGGCCGTGGTCCTTCGGTCACTCGCCCAAAACTACGCCGGATCAGTCGACGTCGATCGGCAGCCCCGCGGTGATCCGCACCAATTCGCGAAACGACGAGCGGAACACGGTATTCGGGTGCCCGCCCGCCGCCCACACCTCGCGGTACCGCGACAATTCGTTGTCCACCCAGGTCGGCAGGTTGGTGGGATGGCCGACCGGCGCGACGCCGCCGATCGGCTGACCCGTGACCCGGCGCACCATATCGGCGGGCGCGCGGGTCAGGGTGCCTTCCAGTCGTTCGCCGGTGTGCCCGAGGTCGACCTGGTGCGCACCGGACACCAGCAGCAGCACCGGATCGTCGTCGAGCAGGAACACCAGCGACTTGGCGATCGCGCCGACCTCCACTCCGAGCGACCGCGCGGCGTCCTCGGCCGTATGGGTCGGTGCGGGCCGGCTGACGATGACGCCGTGATGTCCACGCGCAATCAACGTGTCCGCAACCCGGCATGCGACCGGTGGTAACGAAGCCCTGCGCATGGCACCAGGGTAGAGCGATCGGACGGGGCACGCCGGTCGTATCGCCCGCTCAGTACTCCGGATAACCCTCCGACGGTCCGAGCATCCGGTCGATCCTGGCGCGGGTGACGCGGGCCAGTTCGGTGGCGGTGCGCTCGCAAAGCTGTTCGGCGGCAACGGCATCGAGGGCGCGGTCCAGATCGGCCCGGGATAGGGCCAGTAGTTCGAGGTCGGCCGCGGCGAGGAGGGTGTCGCGATCGGTGAACGGTCGCGCGTCGGCGATGGTCGTCGCCCACGTGACATTGCCGCAGCAGGCATAGAGGGCGTGGACCGCCCGTGCGCGCGGCAGCGCGTTGAATCGGTCGAGCCCGATTCCCCGGTGTATCAGCATGGTGATCTCCGAGCCCGTGACATGGTGGACATGGGATTTGCCTGAGCGCTAATCATGGGGTCGAAACCAGCGCCGGAGCCACTGCGGCACACCGGATTTTTCATGATGTTTATCTGGCAGCGGGGGGTTTGCCGGTGCGGTCCGGTCGCATCGGTCGCGGGGATGCGGGAGTGCGGACCGGCGGTCCTCGATACGCTGTACAAATGACTGACTGGCAGGCTTTCACCGTCGAAACCAAGGATCATGTCGCTCGAGTGACACTGACCGGCCCCGGCAAGGGCAATGCGATGGGACCGGACTTCTGGCGTGAGCTGCCGGAAATCTTCGCCGGACTCGACGAGGACCCCGAGGTGCGCGCGGTCGTGCTGACCGGCGCGGGCAAGAACTTCTCCTACGGTCTCGACCTGCCCGCCATGTCGGGCACCTTCGGGTCGCTGCTGGCCGATCGGGCACTCGCCGCGCCGCGCACCGATTTCCTCGTCGCGGTCCGCAGGATGCAGGCGTCGGTGACCGCGGTGACCGACTGCCGCAAACCCGTCATCGCGGCGGTGTCGGGTTGGTGCGTCGGTGGCGGACTCGATCTGATCGCCGCCGCGGATATCCGTCTGGCCAGCGCGGAGGCCACCTTCAGCCTGCGTGAGGCCAAGGTCGCCATCGTCGCCGACGTCGGCTCTCTGCACCGGCTGCCCGGCATCATCTCCGAGGGGCACTTGCGCGAGCTGGCCTACACCGGCAAGGACATCGACGCCGCGCGCGCGGAGAAGATCGGCCTGGTCAACGACGTGTACCCGGATCAGGACGCGGTGCTCGACGCCGCGCACGCGCTGGCCCGCGAGATCGCCGCGAATCCGCCGCTGGTGGTGCAGGGCATCAAGGATGTGGTGGAGCAGCGCACGAAGGATACGGTCGCGGCGGGGCTGCGCTACGTGTCGGCGTGGAATGCCGCCTTCCTGCCGTCGGAGGATCTGACCGAGGCCATCGGTGCGGTCTTCGAGAAGCGGGAACCGCGGTTCAAGGGGCGGTAAAGCGACCGTAATCGCTTGCGTGACCCGTTTCCGCGCCGACATACTTGCGTCGTACAACTATTTGTTTGACGCAAGTAAAGGCGGCGCGAAGTGGACGATCCGGCGATCGACACGATCGCGGTTCAACTCACCCGGTTACAGCGCATCCGGGAGCGGACCGCGGCTCAGATCCGTACCAAGGACGGTGTGGACCCGGCGGCCTTCGCCGTGCTGTTCCGCCTGCTGCTCGAGGGCCCGATGCGTTCGGGCGCACTCGCCGAGGCGGTGCACAGCGACGCCTCGACCGTAAGCAGGCAGGTCGCCATGCTGGTCGACCGGGATCTGGTGCGCCGCACGGCCGATCCGGCCGACGGCAGGGCCACGGTGCTCGCCGTGACCGACTCGGGCCGCGAACTCGCCGAACGAATTCGGCGCCGCCGTCACGAGAATCTCGCCCGTGTCATGGCCGAATGGACCCCGCGGGACCGGGCGACATTCGCCGGACTGCTGCGCCGGTTCGTCGACGACTTCGACCACGCACGTACGGACATGGTCGCCCTCATGGACGATCAGCACGCGAAAACCTGTGAGACGGAGAGTAATTCGTGACCGCAACAGCCGAGACCGAAACCGGGGCGGGTTTCAGTCACAGACAGATCCTCACCATCCTCAGCGGGCTCATGCTCGGTATGCTGCTCGCCGCGCTCGACCAGACCATCGTCTCGACCGCCATCCGCACCATCGCCGACGACCTCAACGGCTATTCCATGCAGGCGTGGGCCACTACCGCCTACCTCATCACCGCCACACTGGCCACCCCGCTCTACGGCAAGCTCTCGGACATGTTCGGCCGCAAGCCGTTCTTCATGGCCGCGATCGGCATCTTCGTGGTCGGCTCGCTGCTGTGCACGCTGGCGCAGTCGATGTACCAGCTCGCCGCCTTCCGTGCCTTCCAGGGTCTCGGCGCGGGCGGACTGATGTCGCTGGCGCTGGCCATACTCGGCGATATCATCAGCCCCCGCGAACGCGCCCGCTACCAGGGCTACTTCCTCGCGGTCTTCGGGACCTCGAGCGTCATCGGGCCCGTGCTCGGCGGCGTGCTGGCCGGTCAGGATTCGATTCTCGGCGTCAGCGGCTGGCGCTGGGTCTTCCTGGTGAACGTCCCGCTGGGACTCATCGCCCTCGGGGTGGTGTCGCGGGTGCTGCGGCTGCCGAGGAAGCCGCATTCCACCGACCGGGTGGACTGGCTCGGCGTGCTCGTGCTCGCGCTCGGGCTCGTGCCGCTGCTCATCGTCGCCGAACAGGGACACGAATGGGGTTGGGCCAGTGCGGCATCGATCGCCTGTTACGCGATCGGCGTGATCGGCATCGCGGGATTCGTCGTCGTGGAGCGCGGATTGCGGGACGCGGCGCTGATCCCGCTGCGCATCTTCGCCAACCGCACGTTCGCCCTCGGCGTGGTGATCTCGTTCGTCTCCGGTGCGGCCATGTTCGGCGGCATCGCACTGCTGCCGCAGTATCTCCAGGTCATCAAGGGTGCGAGCCCGACGATGGCGGGCCTGCTGTTGCTGCCCATGGTGCTGGGCATGATGACCGGCTCGGTCGTCTCCGGCCAGTTCATCTCGCGCACCGGCAGTTACCGGAAGTACCCGTTCATCGGTGCGGCCACCCTGACGTTCGGCCTCTTCCTACTGCACTACCTGGACGCCGATTCGCCGCTGTGGCTGGTCATGATCTTCATGGCCTGCACCGGTTTCGGACTGGGCAACATGATGCAGCCGCTCACCCTGGCCCTCCAGAACGCGTTGCCCGCCAAGGACATGGGTGTGTCCACCGCCGCGGCCACCTTCTTCCGCCAGATCGGCGGCACCTTCGGCGTCGCGGTCTTCCTCTCGATCCTGTTCGCCCGCATGGCGCCCAATATCTCGAACGAATTGCGTTCCGCGGCAACCGATCCACAATTCCAACAGGCCGTCGCCGCGGGTACGCGCAGCAGCAATCCGGCCGATGTCGCGCTGGCCGAGAGCCTTGTCGCGCACGACACCTCGGCGGCCCGGCAGGTGCTCGACGACAGTTCGGTCATCCAGCGGCTGAGTCCCGAACTCGCCCGGCCGTTCCAGGTCGGATTCGCCGATTCGATGTCGACGGTGTTCCTGGCCGCCGCGGCGGTGGCCTTGATCGGCTTCGTCCTCGTGCTGTTCTGGAAGGAGATCCCGCTGCGCGTGGTCGGCGGAATCCAGGCCGTCGACGGCGAGTCCGAGGCCGAATCGGCGCTCGACGCCGAGGTGCGGATGGTGGAGCGAACCGGCCTGCCGCTGGCGGGCGGCGAATCGGTGAGCCCGCCCTTCGAGGATTCCGCGGATTCCGCGGAATCCGTGCGCACGGACGGCGCGGACGGGAGCGGCGGGTAGTTGCCGCCGAACCCCCGGTGAGGTGGGCGAATGCCGCACCAAGGGTGGGGAAGGTGAAACGCCCGAGGGAGGGCCGCGTACACCCCTAGGGTTGGCTGTTTCGCCGGGTTCGCGCCCATAACGTGAATCCCGACAGAAACACCGCGCAACTCAGGAGCAAAGAATGCGTATCAAGTCCTTCCTCGCCGCATGCCTGCTGGCCGCCGCAGCCGTCGCCGGGGTGTCGACGGCTGCGTCGGCATCGGCCGCGCCGCAGTACAACGCCGTGTCCACCGGCTACTACTACGGCACCTACGCCACCGCCGCGGCCTGCCGCGCCGACGGCGAGGCGCCCGAGACCGGCGGCTGGTATTGGGAGTGTGTCGAGACCTGGAGCGGCTGGGACCTCTACATCTACTACTGATGTCGAACCTGAGAAGGGGCATTCGGATCACCGAATGCCCCTTCTCGCCGTTCGCGGTCCGCCGCGGACTCAGTGGCCG
This sequence comes from Nocardia arizonensis, assembly GCF_001310275.1. Lineage (GTDB taxonomy): Bacteria > Actinomycetota > Actinomycetes > Mycobacteriales > Mycobacteriaceae > Nocardia > Nocardia arizonensis. The sequence goes on along the minus strand of NZ_LGYZ01000131.1, from coordinate 55,080 downwards.
CCGTTGGCCTGCAAGCGCTTCAGCGACGCCTCGATCTCGGCCTCGGCCTCGGCCCGGCCGACCCACTCCGAGCCCTTCACGAACTTACCCGGCTCCAGGTCCTTGTACCGCTCGAAGAAGTGCTTGATGGCGGCCAATTCGAACTCCGGCACATCGGCCAGATCCTGGATGTGGTTCCAGCGCGGGTCGCCCGCCGGGACGCAGAGGACCTTGGCGTCGCCGCCCGCCTCGTCCTCCATCTTGTACATGGCGACCGGACGGGCCTCCACGATCACACCCGGGAACACCGAATCGGGCAGCAGGACCAGCGCGTCCAGCGGGTCGCCGTCCTCGCCGAGGGTGTTCTCGATGTAGCCGTAATCGGCCGGGTAGACCATCGATGTGTAGAGGAAACGGTCGAGTCGTACCCGACCCGTCTCGTGATCGACCTCGTACTTGTTGCGGGAACCCTTGGGGATCTCGATGGTGACGTCGAACTCCACGCCATCTCCTTCTATGGTGCACTTATGGGCCGAGCGGGCGCGCGCGCCGACTCGCCATGCTGTACGGGGGAACGGTAGCGCTACGAGGATAGTGTGGTCCGAGGGACCGATACTTTGAAGGGCGCGCGAGCGTCGGTCGGTACTCGGAGGCGGAGTCAGGGAGACGGCGGGCCAGTGGTTGGTAGTAGACGCAATATCGGTGGATTGGCCGCCAAACGGCGCCGTCGGGTGTGGATCGGATTCGTTCTCGCCTTGGTCGTGGTGCTCGGCGCGGGTGCGGCCGGACTGATCGTGGTCAAGCCGTGGACGCCGGAATTCCGCCACGGCGGTCTCACGATCGCCGAACCGCCCGCTCCGGTGCGGCCGGCACCGAGGCTCACCCCCGCGCCTCCGAGCGCGCCCGCGCCGAGTCAGACGGGTATGGCCGCGGCACTCGCGCCCGTGGTCGCCAATCCCGACCTCGGCACGTTCACCGGTAGGGTCACCGACGCTGACAGCGGCACCACGCTCTGGAGCGCCGATCCCGCCAGACCCATGATCCCGTCCTCGACGGCGAAGATCCTCACCACAGCCGCCGCGCTGCTGGCGCTGCCCGCCGACCAGCGGGTGGTGACCAAGGTGGTCGCCGGGTCGACACCCGGCGAGGCGGTGCTGGTCGCGGGGGGTGATCCGACCTTGACCGCGCAGCCCGACGGGCAGGGCTACTACCCGAACAGCGCGCGATTGTCGGATCTGGCGGACCAGATCAGGAATTCCGGTCGCGCGATCGACCGGATCGTCGTCGACGTCTCCGCGTTCACCGGACCGACCATGGCGCGGGGCTGGGATGCGACCGATATCCCGGGCGGCTCCATCACCCCCATCGAGCCGATCATGATCGACGGCGGGCGACTCGATCCGCTGGTCGAGTACTCACCGCGCACGAACACCCCCGCGCTGGAGGCCGGTCGTAAGCTCGCGAGCGCGCTCGGCATCGACCCGGGCGGTGTGCGGCTCGGCAACGCCGCGGCAGGCGCCGCCGAACTGGCCGCCGTGCGATCGGCCCCGCTGCGGGATCGACTGCGGGACTTGATGGTTCACTCCGACAATGTGCTCGCCGAGACCGTCGGGCGGGAACTGGCCGTCGCCACCGGGCACGAACCCTCCTTCGACGGCGCGGTCGCCGCGGTCACCGAGACGCTGCGCAAGGCCGGGTTCGATCTCGGCGGCATGGTCATGCACGACAGCAGCGGACTCTCGACCGACGACCGGGTGCCCGCGCGCCTGCTCGACACGGTGCTGGCCACCGCGGCGCGCTCGGACGGCGACAGCGCCGCCACCGTCGAGGCGGCCACCGCGGCGGCGCGCCCGGAGACCGACCGGCTCACCGCGACGCTGGCCCCACTGCTCGACGATCTGCCGGTCGCGGGCGCGACTGGATCGCTGAGCAGTCGATATGTCACCCAGAACCGGGCCGCCGCGGGATGGGTGCGTGCCAAGACCGGAACTCTGTCGGTGGCCAGCGCGTTGGTTGGGTATGTACTCGATCGCGACGGTCGGGTGCTGACCTTCGCGCTGATGTCCAACGATCGGCCGCCCGAGGTGAGCAGGCCGGCCTTGGATGCCATCGCCGGCACTTTGCGCAACTGCGGATGTACGTGACGGGTGGTTGACCATGTTCGAAGGCGCTGACAATTCGGCAGAGTCCGTCACCGCTGGTTCCGGCCGGGACCAGCGGCGGACCAGACGATCCGGCTTCACGGGCGCGATCGACTGGCGCCTTGCCGCGCGCACGGGTGGCGCGCTGGTGCCTTCGGGCCCGCGTACCTCGCGCCTGTCCGCCGAACAGGCGGTCGAGGAGTTGGCGACGGCCTCGATGCGGGCCGAAGGACCGGTGCGCGAGGTGAGTGGACTGCTCGATGACCGTCCGGTGCCTGCCGCGCGAATCGTCGACCGCCGCGGCTGGATCGACGCCGCCGCCGATTCGATGGCCGCGCTGACCGGCACCGGCGGCGAACCCGCCGGACGCGGACGCCTGGTGGGCAAACCGGCCGGCGTGCAGGCGGGCGCGATGCTGGCGTTCCTGTCCACCGCGATACTCGGACAGTACGACCCGTTCACCGACGACGGGACACTGCTGCTGGTCGCGCCCAATATCGTCGCTGTGGAACGGACACTCGGCGTCTCGCCCAGCGATTTCCGGTTGTGGGTGTGCCTGCACGAGGTGACCCATCGCGTGCAGTTCTCCTCCGCTCCCTGGTTGGCCGACTACATGAAGGCCAATGTCGACGTGCTCGGCGAGGTCGGGGACGAACCGCTGGTGGATATGCTTTCGCGCCTGGTCGAGGAGGTGCGCGACCGGCGACGCGGCACGGCGTCCGACGATCCGGCCTCGCGCGGCATCGTCGGCCTGCTGCGCGCGAGTCAGGCGCCCGCTCAGCGCGAGGCGCTCGACCGGATGCTGATGCTGGGCACGCTGCTCGAAGGCCATGCCGATCACGTCATGGACGCGGTCGGGCCCGCCGTGGTGCCGACGGTCGAGCAGATCCGCGCCGCCTTCGACAAGCGGCGCATCCGTCCGACGAATCCATTGCAGCGGCTGCTGCGCGCGCTGCTCGGTGTGGACGCCAAGGTCGCGCAGTACGTGCGCGGCAAGGCGTTCGTCGACCACGTGGTCGGCCGGGTCGGGATGCGCGAGTTCAACACCATCTGGACCGACGACCACACCCTGCCGAGACCGGAGGAGATCGGGGACGGCGACCGCTGGATCGCCCGCGTGCTCGGCTGACGGGCGCGTCGGCGCGCAGAGCATCGGTACCCTCCCGGTATGGGCCGTGCACAGGGAGCCGCGCCTGCGGGGCCGCGCAGACTGCCGGAGACGTCCGCCGTGCTCGAAGTACGCCACGCCGTGCGCGGCTGGCTGCGGGAATTCGGCGATGGACCGGTCGCGGTCGCGCTGTCGGGCGGTGCGGATTCGCTGGCGCTGACGGCCGCGGCGGTGGTGGAGGCGGTCGCGGTGGACGCGCTGATCGTCGATCACCGACTCCAGGAAGGCTCGGACGAGGTCGCGCTGGCCGCCGCGGCGGCGGCCCGCGCGCTCGGCTGCCGGTCGGCGCGGGTGCTGCCGGTGCGGGTCGAGGGGGAGGGCGGTTTGGAGGCCGCGGCGCGGCGGGCAAGGTATTCGGCGCTGGACGCGGCGCGCGCGGAGGCGCCTGTGCTGCTCGGGCACACGCTCGACGATCAGGCCGAAACGGTGCTGCTCGGTTTGGCGCGCGGGTCGGGTGGGCGGTCGCTGCGCGGGATGGCGCCCTACGCCGCACCGTGGGGCCGTCCGCTGCTCGGGGTGCGTCGGTCGGTCACCCGCGCGGTGTGCGCGGATATCGGCCTGCGCCCGCACGAGGATCCGCACAACAGCGCGCCGGAGTTCACCCGGGTCCGGGTGCGCCAGGAGGTGTTGCCGCTGCTCGAGCAGGTGCTCGGCGGCGGGGTCGCCGAGGCGCTCGCCCGCACCGCCCGGCAGTTGCGCGAGGACGGCGAGGTCCTCGACGAGCTAGCTGATCAGTTGCTGAAGGCCGCGACCCGCGCATCGGATACGGGCGTGGCCGGGTACGGCGGCGGTACGGGAATATCGCTGTCGGTCGAGACACTCGCCACCGCCCCCGACGCCCTGCGCCGCCGGGCGATCCGGCGATGGCTGCTCGACTCCGGGGCGAAAGCACTGACCGACGGGCAATTACGCGCGGTGGACGCGCTGGTCGCGGCGTGGCGCGGGCAGGGCGGGGTCGCCGTGGGCGGCGGACGGCCGGGGACGAGGTTGGTTGCCGCACGCGAACATGGCAGGCTGACACTGCGCGGACGCTAGAGCGGTGTCTGCGCAGTGACTGAAGCCGGATCGGGTTCGGCCGCCGAGGCCGACGACCACGGAAGGACACCAAACCTCGTGTACGAGGACGACATCGCGTCGGTGCTGATCACCCAGGATCAAATCGCCGCCAAAACCCAGGAACTCGCCGAACTGATCGCCAAACGCTATCCGGTCGGCGCCCCCGAGGGGGACCTGCTGCTGGTCGGTGTGCTCAAGGGCGCGATCTTCTTCATGACCGATCTGGCCAAGGCCCTGCCGATTCCCACCCAGATGGAATTCATGGCCGTGTCCTCCTACGGTTCGTCCACTTCATCCTCCGGCGTGGTTCGGATCATGAAGGATCTGGACAAGGACATCGCGGGCCGCAATGTCCTGATCGTCGAGGACATCATCGACTCGGGCCTGACCCTGTCCTGGCTCAAGCGCAACCTGTCCACCCGCAATCCGGCCTCCCTCGAGGTGGTGACCCTGCTGCGCAAACCCGACGCGCTGCGCACACCGGTCGAGGTCGCCCACGTCGGCTTCGACATTCCCAACGAATTCGTCGTCGGCTACGGCCTCGACTACGCCGAGCGCTACCGTGACCTGCCCTACATCGGCACCCTCGACCCCAAGGTCTACGGAGGCTGATCGGTCGCGCGATCAGGTGGTGGCCGGTACGTCGGCCACCGGAATCTGTACCCGCTCGAGGGCGCGCAGATCGTTCTCCATGGCCAGGAACAGCAGGTAGACGCCGAGGAAGGCGACGAGACTGCCGATGGCGAGCACGCGGACCTCGACAATGATCTCGTTGAGGTCGTCCTGGGCCAGCAAGGTCGCGCCCGCGACGGCGGTCAGTGGGATAGAGGCCGCGGCGACCAGCCAGAATCCGCAGCGACGGCGCAGTTTTCGCAGGCGGACGGCATCGTCGTAGCTGATCTCGCCGTGCGCGAGGAAGATCGGGTACAGACAGCGCACGACGTAGAAGTTGACCAGGAAGAACGGATACACCAGGGCGATCGCGCCGCAGATCGCGTGCGAGGCCACGAAATGCGTGTAGTCGTAGGCGGTTATCGCGTCGCTGGTGCCGCGGATGACGATCGGGAAGGAGATGCCCGAGAGTATCCACATGGTGAAGACCACCATGATCATCCGGTCGCCGAACAGGATGGTGTCGGTGCGTGCGCGGTGCAGTGTCTCGGCGGAATACCTTCCGCCCCTGCGTAATCCGTACGGCACGAAGACAAGGTGCCGGGCGAACCAGAACAGTGCCACCGAGCCGAAACCGAATCCGACCGAATTGACCACCGCCGTACCGATATCCAGCTGGTGGGCGGCCTCGTCGGACAGCTGGCTCACGATGAGCAGCCGGTTGTAGTCCACGTTGTAGATCGAGGCGAGGATATTCGGCACCAGGATGGCCAGGGCGATCAGCGGTATCCGCCAGGGCCGCGATCGCAGGCGCAGACTGTCGCGCGGCGGATCGACCAGGTCACGCGCCCGCGGATCCAGACACAGGTCGAACTGGCGGGCCAGTACCGCACCGTTCGGCCAGCGCCGGCCGGGATCGGATTCCAGACACGTCGACAGGACGCGGCGCAGTGCGGGCGGGCAGTCGGCGGGCAGGTCGTCGGCGGGCGGTCGCCCGGTCGTCGGCGACGGTCTCGTCCCGGTGAGCAGCTCCCACAGCAGGACGCCGAGTGAATAGATGGCCGCGCGCTGATCCGCCGCGGTGGTCGCGGACCGGTCCTCCGGCGCGCGGTAGGCCCGTCCCCGCCCCGGCGGCAGGTCGGAGAATTCGCCGAGCTTCGGTTCGCCCTCCGCGGTGAACAGCACGTCGTCGGGGGTGATCACCCGGTAGCGCACCCCGTGCCGGTCGGCGTAGTCGATGGCCTCGGCCAGCCGCCTGCCCACCCGCGCCACCGTTTCCGGCCAGCTCAGCGCCGCGATCTCGGCGCGCACCCGGGAATCGGCGGGCCGGATCTCACCCTTGCGCTCCATCGCGGCGTCCACCGCGCGCAGCAGTAGCGCGCCGCCGTCGGATTCCGTACCGGCGCGCCGCTGGGTCAGGACGTCACGGGCGGTGCCGCCGGGCAGGTACTGCGAGTAGACGAGCCTGCCGAATTCGGCGCCGGGCTCGGCGGGCAGGTTCAGCAGCCGGTGGTCGAATACGCGCACGATATGCGGGTGGTCCAGCCGGGCGACCCGGTTCGGGTCGCCGCCGCCCGCCGAGAACCGCACCGCGACCAGGCGCTGCATGGACAACTGGCGGGCCAGGAAGGACCGGCCGAGGTGGGTCGCACCGAGATCGGTGAGCAGGTCGAAATCATCGATGCGCTGACCAGGCGCGATATCGGCCAGCGGCCGATACAGGGTGAGCGCGTTCTCGTCGGCGCGGCGAGCTTCGTCGGCGAGCCGTTCGCGCACCGCGGGCGCCACGTCGGGGTAGTCGGTGAGGAATTCCTCCAATGCCAGCGGCGCGCGGGCGCGGCGCGCGGTGAATTCCTCGCAGATCAGCTCGACCAGCACCGGACTGTGCGCGACCTCCGGATACTCGACGCGGTAGACCGAGACCGGCTTACCGGTGTCCGCACCCTCCCAGCGATGGCGCAGATCGATGCGGATGAGATCGGTGAGCACCGCGAGCCGAGCCGTGCTGCCGTCGGGTACGTAGTCGGCCAGGCGCGGTGCGTCGCCGTCGCCGTGCAGCGACCGCCGCCAGTCCGCGGTGAACCGGGCCACGGTGTCGGACCAGTGCATGGTCACCGGGGCGGCCCCGCGGCGCCCGCGCGTTCGGAGCGCGCGGCGCGTTCGTCGCCGCCGGGCGCGACGACGCGTTCGAGGGCGCGCAGATCCGCCTCCAGCGCGCGGAACAGCAGATACGACCCGACGAAGGCGACGATGCCGCCCGCGCACAACACCCGAACCGCGACGATCACCGCCGGTATGTCGCCGGGCGGCAGGAAGGTCACGCCCGCCACCGCAAGCAGCGGCACCGAGGCGGCGATGGCGAGGTAGCCGTTGCAGCGGCGGTCCAGATTGCGCAACCACACCGCGTCCTCGGCGCTGATCTCACCGTGTCTGAGGAAGATCGGGTAGATGCAGCGCACGATGTAGAAGGTCGCGAGGAAGAACGGGTAAGAGGCCGCGATGGCGCCGCATACCAGCAGCGAGGCAAGGAAGTGCACCACCGCGCCGACGGTGATCTCGCCGGTCGCCATTTGCAGGGCGATCGGGAAGGTGAGTCCGGCCATGACCCACAGGGCGAACGGCACGGCGACCGCGCGTTCGCCCAGCAGCAGCGCGTCGGCGCGGGTCCGGCGCAGTGTCGCGGCGTCGTAGCGCCGCCCCTTGCGCAATCCGCGCGGCACCGCGAGGACATAGCGGGACATGTAGACGATCAAGAGCAGCCCAAGCGGGAAGAACACCGTGTTGACAACGCCGGTGATCACCAGGAAGGTGCGCTGGGCCTCCTCGTCCATGCGGTCGACGATCAGGTGTTGGTTGTGCTGGATGTTGTAGAGCGAGGCGAGCACATTCGGCACGCCGATGGCCAGCAGCAGGATCGGCACGATCCAGCGGCGCAGCCGCAGCCGCCAGCTGCCCGGCTTCGGGTCGACCAGTTCCCGCGCCCGCGAATCCAGGCACAATTCGAACTGTTTGGCCAGGGTCTCCCCGTGCGCCCACCGATCCGCCCGGTCGGGGGCCAGACAGGTCAGCAGCACTCTCCGCAGCGCGGCCGGGCAGTCCGCGGGCACCCGCCCCAGCGCCTGCTCGCCGACGCCCGCGCTGCGCCGCTCCAGCATGGCCTCGAGCACGGTGTCGTCGCCGTTCGCGCTCGCGGTGCCGTCATCGAAGGGTTTGGCCCCGGTGAGCAACTCCCACAGCACCACGCCGAGGGAGTAGATGTCGGCACGGGTGTCCAGATCCGCGGCGCTGCGAAGGCGACCCGGATGGCAGGCCTCCAACTGCTCGGGCGACATGTACGCCAATGAGCCGCCGAAGTAGGCGACCGGACTGGTGCCCTCCACATTGCGGCTGAAGCTGATGTTGAAGTCGGCGAGTTTGGGCACGCCTTCCGCGGTGAGCAGGACATTGGCCGGTTTCACGTCGCGGTGCAGCACCCCGTGGTCGGCGGCGTAATCGAGTGCCTCGGCCAGCCGGCGGCCGAGCCAGGCCACGGTCTCCGGCCAGCTCAGCGCGGCGATCTCGGCCCGCACGCTGGAGTCGGTTGGCCGAATCTCGCCCTTCTCCTCCATCGCCGCGTCGACGGCGTCGAGCAGCAGCCGTCCGCTGCGCTCCTCGGGCGGGGTCGCGCGCACCCAGCGCAGCACGCCGAGCAGGGTGCCGCCCGGCAGGAACTGCATGTACAGCAGCCGCAACCTGCGATCCTCGCCGGTGAGTTCGCCGCCGGTGTCGAGCAGGCGCTGGTCGAAGACCCGCACGATGTAGTCGTGATCGAGTTGGGCCAAGGTCTGCGGTTCGGTGCCGCGGTCGGCGGAGACCTTCACCGCGACCAGCCGTTGCAGCGACCGCTGCCGGGCCAGGAACACGCGCGCGAACGCGCCGCTGCCGAGTCCGGTGAGCAGATCGAAATCATCGATGCGGCTGCCGATCTCGATACGGTCGAGAATGCCGAAGATGCCCGGTTCCTGGCCGGCGGTGGTGCCGACGGCCGTGGCCGTGCCGCTGAGGTCGACCAGGTCCGTCTGATCGACGGCCGCGGCCGCGGTCTGCTCCGCCGTTCGATTCACGTCGTGATCACGAGACGGGATGGTGGTTCGGTTCAGATCCGGTTTTCGCGCCGCGGCGTCGGGCGCCTGTGCGGTGCGGGTCACGTCCTCGTCGGTGGGCGGGGGGGAGGAACGGGTGGAATCCTCGAGCGCCGCGCGCCGCGTGCTCTGGTCGACGTCGTCGGCGTTGAGCAGATCGCGCAGCTCGGCCGCCTGGTTCGGATATTCGCGCAGACAGGCGCGCGGGTCGACGCGTTCGCCGCTGTGGCGGCGCACGACGAATTCCTCGTAGACAAGGCCAGGGGGAATGCTGTCGAGGTCGAGTTCCGGGAATTCCGCACAATAGTCGCCGAGTCGTTTGCGATGCGCGACTCCGGTCGCGCCGCGTGTCCCGGGTCCGCGCAGCCAGCGGTGCCGCAGATCGACCCGGATCAATTCGATCAGTGCCTCCCGGCGCAGGGTCATGGCGTCGGGCAGAAATTCGGCGATCTCGGGAAGTTCGGGCACGGCCTGCCCGGTCGCGGCGGCGCGAGCAGCCGATTCCCATGCGGCGGCGAACGCGTCCACCGCATTGGCCTCGGTTTTCGACGCGGAACCGCGACCACCGGTTCCGCCGTCGGAACCCGTGTCCGGGCGGGTATTGCTATCGGACTCGGCACTCATTCTCGGACCTAGCGGCTGAGGGACATCAGGAGAATTTCCGCCACACCCGACGGCATCATCCCCCGAGCAGTATTCGAAATGATAACTTGCGGCTCTACAGCGGATCACCCGAATTCGACGACGATGCGACGGGGGCGAATCAGCATGTACCACATTTCGGCGCGCGCGCAGAGCGCGGAAGCGATAGCCGGGCAACACCTCGATCGGAGCGATTCCCGTCGCCGCTCCGCGAGCGCGGGGCCAGCGGCAGATGCGGCGTCGGTAGCTGAACGGAGTTCCGAGGCCGGCGGACCTCGTGCGCGAGCGGCCTACCAGGAGCGGTCTCGCCTGCAAGAGGCCGATGGCGGACCATACCGAGCCGGATCGCCTTACGCGGTTGCCGAGGATGAGCTGTCGGCCGTGAGTCCCGACGACCGCGTCGGTGACGCGGCGATTCGCGGCGAGGTAACCGAATCCGGGTCCGCGACCGCGGCGGCGGGCGACGACGGCGAGCGCCCGGTATTCGACGCGCCGGGAACTGTGTCTATGAACACGCCGAGGGCCGCGACCCGGGCGCGCGCTTCGGATTGCGCGCCGGAAACCGGAGTACCCGACCCGAACGACCGCAGCGCCGCCGCCATTGCCGCGTCGGTGCACGACGGCGCCCGCACGCCCTCGGAGACCGTGGCCGAGGCGGTGACCCGCATCATCGGCCGTGACCGGAAGATCAACGCGTTCAGCGTGGTGCGCGCCGAACGCGCCCGTGCCGAGGCCGCCGCGCTCGAACAGCGTTCCGATCTGGACGTGCTGCCACTGGCGGGCGTTCCGGTCGCGGTCGAGGACACGGTCGCGGTGGCGGGGGAGCCGACGCTGTGCGGGTCGGCGGCCACCACCACCGTGCCCGCGGTCGCCGACCACCCGGTGGTGCGCCGCCTGCGCGCGGCGGGCGCGGTGATCACGGGTATCACCACCACCTCCGAATTCGGTTTGTGGCCGATGGCCGACGGCGCGGCGTCGCCGACGCGCAATCCGTGGAATCGCCATCGCGGCAGCGGGGCCGCCGCGGCGGCGGTGGCGGCGGGCGCGGTGCCCGTCGCGCACGCGGTCGACGGTTTGGGCGCGGTGCGTATCGGGGCGGCCTGCTGCGGGGTCTTCGGCATCAAACCGGGCAGATACACGGTGCCCGCGCAGATCGGGGCCCACGGGTGGGGCGGGCTGGCCGAGAACGGGGTCGTCGCGACCTCGGTGGCCGATGCCGCGCTCGCGCTGTCGGTGCTCGCCGCCCGGCCCGATCTGGCGGATATCGATCCGCCCGGACGACTACGTATCGCCCTCGCCATCGATCCGCCGCATCCGATCTTCAGAGTCGACCGGCAGTGGAGCGCGGCGGCCCGGTCGGCGGCGGGGGCCGCCGCGGCGGAGGGCCATCTGGTAGAACCGGCCGAGCTACCCTACGGTGCCGCCGCCTTCGCCTCGCTCCTACGCTGGTACACGGCGGAGCTACCCGGTGAGGACCTGTTCGAACAGCTGGAACGACTATTGCAGCCGAGAACCCGCCGCCATCTGGCGGTCGGCAGATCGGTACAACGGCTCCGCCTGGTACGACCCGCGCAGATCGACCGCATCGAAGCGCGGTTACTGGAATTCTTCGACCGCTACGACGTCGTGATCACACCGACGCTGGCCGCCCCGCCGCCCCGCGCCCGCACCCACAGCGCCCGAGGCAGGCTCACCGATCTTCTCGCCATCGCGCGATTCACCCCCTTCACCCCGATATGGAACCTGGTCGGCTGGCCCGCCGCCTCGATTCCGATGGGTATGCATTCCCGTTCGGCCACACCGGTGGCGGCCCAGCTCGCCGGACCGCCCGGAGCCGAAGCCACCCTGCTGCGACTGGCAGCCCAGATGGAGCGGCGCAGGCCGTGGCGGCGCGTCGCGCCGTGACGCCGCCGCCCGGATCGGTCAGTTCGGGGTCGTGGCGCTGAAACCGCCGTCGACGGCGCGTCCGGCGAATTCGAGTATGGTCGGGCGGGAGTCGTCGGCCCGCCATGCCACCGCGAGTTCACACGGCGCGAGTCCGGTGACCGGTCGCGCGGTCAGCCCCGGCCAGCGGTACATCGGCACATTGTTCTCGGCCAGCAGGCACACCCCGAGACCCAGGCTGACGGCCTCGAGTTTGTCCTCGGGGGTCGCGGCCTCCGCGCCGATCTTCGGGGCGCGGCCGTTGCGTCCGTCGTTGCCCAGCCAGAAGTCACGCACGGCGCCCGCTTCCGACGGCAGCGCGATGAACGGCTCGTCGAGCAGGTCGGTGAAGTCGATGGTCTCCTGATCGGCCAGCGGATGGTTCTCCGGCAGCAGCACCCAGCGCGATTCGCTGCGTAAGACCTGCCAGCGATAGCGGTTGGGGTCGGGTAGTGGCAACCAGACCAGGGCCAGATCGGCCTGGCGGCCCGCGAGACCGCTCGACGGGTCGGTCCATGACGCGGCGTGCAGGGCCAGCCGGTGGCCGCTCGCGCTCTCCAGATCATTGAGCAGTCCGCGGCCGAGAGCGGACTGGATGCCGACGCGCAGCACCTCACCCGCTTCCTGGAGCGAGACATTGGTGACTTCCCAGAGCTCCAGGATCTTCCGCGCGCCCTCGAGCAGTTCTTTGCCCGCGACGGTCAGGGCGACGCTGCGCTGATTGCGGTCGAACAGGACCACGTCGAGCTGGCGTTCCAGCTGACGAATCTGACGCGACAGGGTGGGTTGAGCGATATGCAGCCGCTGGGCGGCGTTGGTGAAATGCAGTTCCTCAGCGACGGCGACGAAATACCGCAGGTCGCGCAAGTGCGGGTCCATAGCCCCTTGCTATCAGAATTGGTCGGGAATTTCCAGCCTAATCAGGCCGAAAAGTTCGAATAGTGGTCAAGAAACAGTCGACAGGTTTGTTAGACCCAGCATATTGCTTGCGTCGGTCCTCTGCATCACCGTCGGGGCTAATCTTCGGCATCCAGGCGTCTTCGGGGCGCGATCCGAATTGATGGTCGCTTGACCAGCGAATATGTGTGTTACTTCGCGTTCGCGTAAGGGTTGCGTCCGATGGGATCGGCGGCTCGGTGATCCGCCGGAGAATTGGTCGGATGTTTTGTGAGCGATATCTCGCGGCAGTTGTGTGATATTAGTCACAGATCGGTTTGAGTCATCGGGCAGATGCTCGAGCCGCCGGTCACGACACGGCCCGCGGCGCATACGACGAGGGCGCCGGAGTCGACTCCGGCGCCCTCGTGCTGCGGGTGCGCGATCAGCGACCGCGGGCCCGCTCCTCGTATGCCCGGCGTCGTTCGGTGTCGACATCGTCGAGGAAGGCGTGACCCGCGCCGAGTCCGCGGGCGATCGCATCGCCGAGCGACTCCGGCAGGAACCCGACCGTCCGCGAGATGACACCCGCCACCCGCGTCACCCTGACCTTCGACTTCGGCGCGCGGATCAGTCCGACGATCGCCGCGGCGACCTCCTCGGGTTCGGCCGCGCGCATGATCCTCGGCGCGGTCACCCCCGAACCCAATTCGGTATTCGTGAGCGTCGGCAGCACCGAGGAGATGTGCACGCCGGTGCCCCGGTATTCCTCGCGCAGGGTGTCGGAGAATCCGAGGACCGCGTGTTTGCTGGCGTTGTAGGTGGCGAGTCCGGGAATGTGGCTCTCGCCCGCGAGCGAGGCGATGTTTATGACATGCCCGCTTCGTCGCGGCAGCATCCTGGCCAGTGCGAGCTTGGACCCGAGAATCACGCCGTAGACATTGATGTCGAGAATTCGGCGGGTGATCGCGTCGGGTTCCTCGACCAGTTTGCCGGTCGGCATGATGCCCGCATTGTTGATCAGCACGTCGACCGGGCCGACCGTGCGCTCCACCTCGTCCAGGAAGGATTCGAAGGAGGCGGCGTCGGTGACATCGAGGCGGCCGTAGAACTCGAAATCGCGCGCCGTCCCGGATTCCTTGACGGTGGTCTCGTCGATGTCGCCGATGGCGACGCGGGCGCCGAGACCGTGCAATGTGGTCGCGGTGGCCAACCCGATACCGCGCGCGCCGCCGGTGATGACGACGACCTTGCCCGCCACCCGATCCGCGGCGCTCACTTGCGGTCCCTGGTCAACTTGCGCAGCGCGGGCAGATCCACCCGGCGCAGGCCGCGCGCACCGGCCGCGCGCATGGCGCCGAGTGCCACGAGCAGGTTCGACGGTTTGACCGGGTACCAGAACAGTTCCCGCTGCTGCGTCGGCAGGATCGGTTTGGTGATGGCCTGCTGGCGGCAATACTTTCGCACGCCGTTCGCCCCGCCCCAGCGCGCGCCGACGCCGGACTGTCCCCAGCCGCCCATCGGCAGCGCGTAGGAGAACAGGTTGGCGAAGACGTCATTGATATTGACCGCGCCCGCGTTCAGTTGCCGCGCGACGCGCTCGCCGCGCTCCTTGTCGCCGGTCCAGACCGAAGCCGATAGACCGTAGATCGAGTCGTTGGCCAATCGGATGGCCTCGGCCTCGTCGGCCACCTTCATGACCGGCAGGGTCGGCCCGAAGGTCTCCTCGGCCACACACGACATGCCGTGGTCGACGTCGACCAGCACGGTCGGCTCGAAGAAGGTGCCCTGACCGGTGCGCTTACCGCCGGTGAGCACCTTGGCCCCGGCCGCGACGGCCTCGTCCACGTGTCGCTGCACGATGGCTACCTGGTTCTCGTTGGCCAACGCGCCCACGTCGTGGTTGAGGCCGCGGCCGTCGATGCCCTGGCGCAGCGCCCGCACATCGGCGGTGAGCTTGGCGACGAATTCGTCGTAGACCGGTGCCTCGACGTAGACCCGCTCGACCGAGATGCACACCTGACCCGCGTTGAACATGCCGCCGAAGGCGATGCCGTGCGCGGCGCGGTCGAGATCGGCGTCGGCCAGCACGATGGCCGGATCCTTGCCGCCGAGTTCGAGGCTGTAGGGGATCAACCGGTCCACGCAGGCCGCGGCGATCTTGCGGCCGGTCGCCGTCGAACCGGTGAACTGGATATAGTCGGCATTGCCCACCACCGCCGCGCCGGTCGCGCCGCCGCCGGTGACCACCGTGAAGACCGGCGGCGCGCCGATCTCGGCCCAGCCGCGCGCCAGTTCCAACGCCGAGAGCGGCGTGACCTCGGAGGGCTTGAGAATGACCGCCGCGCCCGCGGCCAGCGCGGGCGCCACGTCCATGATCGGCATGGCGAGCGGGAAGTTCCACGGCGTGATCACGCCGACCACCGGGTACGGCCGATAGACCGTGGTCAGCTTCTTGACCCTGGCCAGCGGGCTGTGTGGGGACGGGTGGTCGTCGGCCAGGAACTTGGCCGCCCGGCGGGCGTAGTAGCCGATCAGATCCGCGCCGAAGGACGGGTCGATCAGTGCGTCGGCCCGGGGTTTGGAGGTCTCCGATTGCAGGACGTCGGCGAGGTGTTCGGTGTTGTCGATCAGCCAGTCCTGGAGTTTGAGCAACCATTCCTTGCGGCCGTCAGGTCCGATGGCCTCCCATTCCGGCTGGAAGAGCCGCAATTCGCGCACGGCGGCGGCGACGTCGTCGGCGCTGCGGTCGGCCACGCTGCCGACGATCTCCCCGGTTCCGGGATTGCGCACCTCGATTACGGCGGCGGGGGCGGCTTGCGCCCGCTCGGTATTGGTCACTGCTGTTCTCCCACTGACGTTGTGCTGTGAACCGCGGCGAACCGATCACTGTGAATCAGCTCACTGTTCTATGATCGTGGCACAATCCGTGTGGACATTCTTGGCCGCTCATGTCAAGGAACCTCGTAGTTCTTGTACTCGGGAACCAAACGCGCGACAGATAGGGGTACCGGCCATGGCCGCGGCACCGGAACGGGTCGGAGCCGACAGCGAACTGGTTCGCACCTGGCTGGCCGAATACGTCTTCGAGACCATGCGCACCGAGACCCTCGAACAGGTAGTCGACCGCCTCGACAACGCCATCATCGCGCAAGTACCCGAACTCGCCGACCGTGATATGCGCCGTGACCTGGCCGCGAGCACCCGAGCCCATGCCAGGACCATGCTCGGCGGACTCACCGCCGACGGCCTCGAATTCGTGCTGCCGGAGGAGGCGCACGTCCTCGCGCGCACCATCGCCCGCCGCGGCTTCGAACTGCGCGTGCTGTTGCGGACATACCACGTCGGCATGGACGCCGTTCTCGACTACATGACCGATGCGGTCGACCAGCGCCGGGCGCCGCCGGAGATCGAACGCGCCGTCTTGTTGCGTCTGTTCGACCGCACCACCAAATGGATCAGCATGTCGGTGGAACGGCTCACCGACACCTACATGGAGGAACGCGAACGGGTGCTGCGCGCGGCGCTGAACCGGCGCACCGAAACCGTGCGCGCGGTGCTGGCGGGCGACGACATCGATGTCGAGCAGGCATCGGCGCGACTCGGCTACCGGCTATCGCAGTACCATCTCGCCTTCGTGCTGTGGACCGACGAACCCGGAACCGATCCCGGCGCCGACGGCGAGATGATCGGCCTGCTCGACCGGGTCGCCACCCGATTGACCGGTGCGATCGGCAGCGGACGGGTACTGACCATGCCCTCGGGGGCGACCGGCGTGTGGGCGTGGGCCGGTTTCGACGACGCGGTGCTCGCGGCCGACCTGGCCGCGCCCGGCGCGCTCGACCGGGTCGCGTTCGGAGTGGTCGAGGCGCCGGTGCGGGTGGCCTTCGGTGTGCCCGCACCGCACGTCGCCGGATTCCGCGACAGTCACCGGGAGGCGGTGGCCGCGCGTCAGGTCGCCGAACGGGGACCGCTCGGCCTCGGTTCGCGGGTCATCGCCTACCGCGGTATCGAGGTCGCCTACCTGGCGGGCGCCGACGAGGCGGCCATGCGTGGACTTGTCACCCGGGAACTGCGCGCGCTCGCGGGCCGCGACGCCAATTCCGCGCGGCTGCGCGAGACGCTGCACGCCTATCTGGTGGCCCATCGCAGCCCCGAGGGCACCGCGAAACTACTCGGCGTGCACAAGAACACCGTGCGCTACCGGATCCAGCGCATCGAGGAACTGCTCGGCCATCCCATCGAACAACGCGGGCTGCCCCTCGAGATCGCGCTGGCCTGCGTCGAGGCGTACGGACTCGACGTGCTGGGCTGAATCCGCGGTGTCGGACCCGGGCTAATCCGAACCCGCGCGCAGCGGCGAATCCGCGGCGGAGGGCGTCGGATGGTTCGGCAGATCCGCCAGTAGCTGCGTGGTGGCGGCGGCGATGGCCGTGACCGCCTTGTCGACCGCGGCCTTGGTTGTGGTGCTCAGGCCGGAGACACCACCGACCGTGCGCACGTACTGCAGTGCGGCAGCGTAGATTTCCTGCTCGGTTGCGGCAGGTTCGAGACCACGCAAGAGGGTGATGTTGTCACGCATGCGAGCAGATTAGTCCTCGGCTATGCGATACGGCAGGACAAGTTTGCGACTGTGTGAAAATCTCCGGACCGCGCGGGCGATTGACACAACTGCCGGACCCGCGCACATCGATGGGGAACAATCGAAACCATGCCTGCCCGCGGTGTACCCCCGTTGTCCACATTCCCCTACGAAGAACTCGACAAACGGGAAGCCGATCACTGGTCGGGGGCCGCGATCTCCAACGACGAGCTGCGCGCCCTCGCCCTCGGCGGCTTCTACTCCGCGCGCTGGGACGCCTTCCACGACGCGCTGCTGCTCGGCCCCGAGCGCGACCATCCGCTCGGTGACCGGCGCGAACTCGCCATCGACACGCTGACCGGAGCCTGGGGCATCACCGACGGCACCGAGGCGAAGGCGTCGATGGAGCAGTTGCTCGAGGGGATGCACGCCCCGCTGTACGCCTTGGTGCACCCGCTGGTGATGGCCTCCATCAATGCCAGCGAACGGGATCGTTTCGGCGAGCGCGCCGACCGGCACCGCGCCTTCCTGCGTCAGGTCGGCTCGTTCCGCGGTATGGACAATCCGGAGGCGCTGGTCCGCGACTACGACATCTGGTCGCAGGCCATCAAGATCGGTTTCACCGACCATCTGGCCCGGCCGCTGCCGAGTGACATCCACGCCTGGGATCTGGCGCGGGTGGTCGCGGTGGCGCGGATGGCCTTCACCGCCGGATATCTCGATGCCGACACGGCCTGGGGTTATCTGTCGCGCGCCCTGCCGGTCGCGCAGCGCAAGTACCGGAACTGGCGACAGTTCGGCGATGCCTATCTGGCGGGCTGGACCTACTGGCAGGCGTGCGAGGATCTCGCCGAACTCAAGAACGGCGGGGTCGACCGGCGCATGGAACTGCTGCGGCTGTGGTTGCGGCCGACCAGTCCGTGGCGGCGGATCAGCCTCAACGGCGACTGAACCGACCCGGCGGCGCCGCCGGGTCGGCCGCCGGGTCAGCCGCCGTCGGGCAGCGAACGCAGGATGCCGCGTCCGTACCGCTGGAACTGCGCGTCGTCGACCATCCCGAGGGAATGGCGCTCGACCAGCAGCTCCCATTCCGAATACAGCTGAGCGACCCCGGGGTCGGCGGGTCCGGCCGCACCGTCGGCGGCCTCGCGTCGTACCGCGAAGTTAACCGCGCAGGTCACCCGGTCGGTATCGGCGCGCTCGGCGCCGGTGAAGTGCAGGGTGACATGGCCGTCGTGCACGTCCATACCCGATTCACCGCGCGCGCCGATCTCGCCGGGAGCCGGTCCCTCGGTGGTGCGGGCCCACAGCACCACCGGAATCGGCAGCTCATGGGCATAGCGGTCGGCTGGGTCGATGGAGATGAACAGCAGTCGCCCGGTGGTCGCGGCCAGCAGGCCGTGGCCGCGACCGGCGGGCGGATGCGCCTGCGCGATGGCGGTCTCCAGCACGTACTCGTCGGCGGTGACGTAGCGGTTGAGGGCGGCCACAGCGGATCCGGCCTCGCGGCGCGGCGACATCCGGCGCACCGCGCGATCCACGTCGGCGCGGGTCGGTCCGTTCTTGGCCCAGGTCGGTGCGGGCGGATTCAGGTCCGGCGCGGCCACGTCGATACGCCGGCTCGCCATGATCTGGGTATTGATCCGTTCGACGATCTGCGCGGCGGCGGGAACGTCGTGCTCGGCGATGAGCACCGGCAGCGGCGTGCGATCCGCGGGCACGCCGGTCAGGACCGGGGTGGGGTAGCGCAGATATATCTCGATGACGACCGCGTCGTCGGCGCGCCGGTTGAGTCTGACCTTCAGCAGGTCGGTGACCGGTACGTCGAGCACACGCTCGCCTTCGTTGCCGGGGCGTAGGACGATCAGGCGTCCGCGCCCGTGGCGCACTATCGCTGTGGGTGTCCGTAGCTCGACTATGTCCATACCCCCTGCGCTCTGGTCTGTCGCGGAGTTCGCGGGGTCGCGCTTCCGCCTGCGTACCCGCTGTGGCGGGATTACTCGCTGTCTACCCGGGTTCCGCCGCGTGCTCTCCTTCTCGGTCCGGTTCGCACCGGGATGTTGTGTCGTCGCTCACCATAGGCCGAACGTGCCATGATTGTGACGACTCGGGGTAAACCGGAGCGAGGATCTCGGGAACCACCGTCGTTCCCCGGCCGTTTACTTGACGAACCGCACCAACTGCCTAACTGCGCGATGTATCGACTAGACCGTACGCGGTAACGTGGCATGTCCGCATCCGAACTCACCCGCGTGACGGGGGAGCCAGGGTGAGGGCGACACCGCCGCTAGGCAGAACCGGAGACACCGGAAAGGACTGGCCGCCCGGCCGACGCTCTATGAACCGCAAGACAGTGTTTCGCACTCTGGCCATAATCGCGGGCATCCTGCTCGTGGTCTATGCGTTCAGCTATTTCGGTAACGACACGCGCGGCTGGAAGAGCGTCGATACGTCGGTGGCCCTGAGCCAGCTGAACGACAAGGCCAACGTCAAGAAGGTCCAGATCGATGACCGCGAGCAGCAATTGCGGATCGAGCTGAACAAGGGCGGCGACGCCACCGAAGGTCAGACCAAGATCATCGCCAAGTATCCGGGCGGCAGTGAGACCTCGGCGCAGATCTTCGACGCGGTGCAGAAGTCCGGCGCCCCCTACGACACGGTCGTCAAACAGGAGAGCTGGTTCACCCAGATCCTGTTGCTCGTCCTGCCGATGGTGATCCTGCTCGGCCTTTTCATCGTGGTCATGGCCCGTATGCAGGGCGGTGGGCGCGGCGGCATGATGGGCTTCGGCAAGTCGAAGGCCAAACAGCTGTCCAAGGACATGCCCAAGACCACCTTCGCCGACGTGGCGGGCGCCGACGAGGCCGTCGAGGAACTGTACGAGATCAAGGACTTCCTCCAGAATCCCGTGCGCTACCAGGCGCTCGGCGCCAAGATCCCGAAGGGCGTGCTGCTCTACGGTCCGCCCGGCACCGGTAAGACGCTGCTCGCGCGCGCTGTCGCGGGCGAGGCGGGCGTGCCGTTCTTCACCATCTCCGGTTCGGACTTCGTCGAGATGTTCGTCGGCGTCGGCGCCTCGCGCGTGCGCGACCTTTTCGAGCAGGCCAAGCAGAACAGCCCCTGCATCATCTTCGTCGACGAGATCGACGCGGTCGGCCGTCAGCGCGGCGCCGGACTCGGCGGCGGCCACGACGAGCGCGAGCAGACGCTGAATCAGCTGCTGGTCGAAATGGACGGCTTCGGTGACCGCACCGGCATCATCCTCATCGCCGCGACGAACCGCCCCGACATCCTCGACCCGGCCCTGCTGCGCCCCGGCCGCTTCGACCGCCAGATCCCGGTCGGCAATCCCGACCTCGCAGGCCGCCGCGCCATCCTGCGTGTGCACTCGCAGGGCAAGCCGATCTCGTCCGAGGCCGATCTGGACGGACTCGCCAAGCGCACGGTGGGCATGTCCGGCGCGGATCTGGCCAATGTCATCAACGAGGCCGCGCTGCTCACCGCCCGCGAGAACGGCGCGGTCATCACCGGCGACGCGCTCGAGGAGTCGGTCGACCGCGTGATCGGCGGTCCGCGCCGCAAGAGCCGCATCATCAGCGAGCACGAGAAGAAGATCACCGCATACCACGAGGGCGGCCACACGCTGGCCGCCTGGGCGATGCCGGATATCGAGCCGGTCTACAAGGTCACCATCCTGGCCCGCGGCCGCACCGGCGGTCACGCCATGACGGTGCCCGAGGACGACAAGGGCCTGATGACCCGCTCGGAGATGATCGCCCGCCTGGTCATGGCGATGGGCGGCCGCGCGGCCGAGGAACTGGTGTTCCACGAGCCGACCACGGGCGCGTCCTCCGATATCGATCAGGCCACCAAGATCGCCCGCGCGATGGTGACCGAGTACGGCATGAGCTCGCGCCTCGGCGCGGTGCGCTACGGCCAGGAGCAGGGCGATCCATTCCTCGGCCGGTCCATGGGCATGGGTTCGGATTACTCGCACGAGGTCGCGGGCGCCATCGACGAGGAGGTGCGCAACCTGATCGAGGCCGCGCACACGGAGGCGTGGGCCATCCTCAACGAGTACCGCGACGTGCTCGACGTGCTGGCGACGGCGCTGCTCGAGAAGGAGACGCTGCACCGCAAGGAGTTGGAGGAGCTGCTCGCATCGGTGCAGAAGCGCCCGCGCATCACCGCTTTCAACGATTTCGGCGATCGCACGCCCTCGGACAAGCCGCCGGTGAAGACACCGGGCGAACTGGCCGCCGAGCGCGGCGAGACCTGGCCGCCGGAGGTGGCGCCGCTGCCCGCCGCCGCGGCCACCGCCCAGCGCGAACCCGCGCCTGCCAACGGCTATCCGCCGGACGGTTATCAGGGTCAGCCCGTCTACGGGCGGCCGATGCCTCCGCCGCCCGGTGGCGGTTATCCGCTACCGCAACCGCCCACCCAGGCGTATCCGCGTCCGGGCGGTGGCACCCACGGGTCGCGTCCCGATTACGGCGCCCCGGCCGGCTGGTCCGCCCCCGGCTGGCCGCCGCGCGATGAGCCGTCGGGGCAGCCCGGTTACGGCGGTAGACAGGGTGAGCAGCACGGCCATCAGCCGTGGACGCCGCCGCCCGGGCAGGGCGGCTACGACGAGCCCGGTCGGCACGGCGAGACCGATAACCGCGAGTGGGACGGCCGCAACGGCAGACACTGATACCCGCGTGGTCCGCGTGTGCCGCAGACCACGCCAGGGTCCCGCACCGTTCGAGGTCGGGCGCCGATTACGCTCGACCATCGGGGTGCCAATTGATTGCAGGCGCCCGTGATTTTGGAGGTGTCCTCGATTGTCGGCCAAGCATGACATCGTCGGTCAGACGCTCAACGGCTCGGACGGGGCCGCTCACGACGGGTCCGCCGTACCGGGCCTGGTCGCTCTCGAAACCGGAAAACCCTTCGACCAGGCGCGCGCCGAGGCCGCCGTTCGTGAGCTGCTGATCGCGGTCGGCGAGGATCCCGACCGGCCGGGGCTGCTCGACACCCCGGGCCGGGTGGCGCGCGCCTATCGCGAGATGTTCGCCGGCCTCTACGAGGAGCCGGACGCGGTGCTCGCCACCACCTTCGACGAAGGCCATCAGGAACTGGTACTGGTACGCGACATCCCGCTGTACTCCACCTGCGAACACCATCTGGTGTCGTTCCATGGCGTCGCGCACGTCGGCTACATTCCCGGCCCGCACGGACGGGTCACCGGACTGTCCAAGCTGGCCCGCCTGGTCGACCTGTACGCCAAGCGTCCGCAGGTCCAGGAGCGGTTGACCAGCCAGATCGCCGACGCGATCATGCGCAGACTCGATCCCCGCGGTGCGATCGTCGTGGTCGAGGCCGAACACCTGTGCATGGCCATGCGCGGTATCCGCAAACCCGGTGCAAGTACGACCACTTCGGCCGTGCGCGGTCTACTGCAATCGAATGCCGCTTCGCGCTCCGAGGCGCTCGATCTCATACTGCGGAAGTGAGGTTGGCCACGGTGTCCGAACGCTGGGTGGTCACCGTGGAGGTGATCCGGTGACCCGAGTCGGGGCGGTGGGTCCACGGGCGGGTCGCGGCTGCGTTGTCATGGGCGTGGTGAACGTGACCAGCGACTCGTTCTCCGACGGCGGACGCTTTCTTGACGCCGATCGCGCCGTCGCGCACGGTGTCGAACTCTACGAGGCGGGCGCCGACGTGGTCGACGTCGGCGGGGAGTCCACCCGGCCCGGCGCGGTCCGCGTCGACCCAGGCACCGAAATCGCGCGGGTGGCACCGGTGATCCGCGGACTCGTCGCGGCGGGCGTGCCGACCAGCGTGGACACCATGCGCGCCGAGGTCGCCGAGGCGGCGATCGCCGCGGGTGTGTCGATCGTGAACGACGTCTCCGGTGGCCGCGCCGATCCGCACATGGTGAAAGTCCTGGCCGCCTCCGATGTTCCGTGGATCCTCATGCACTGGCGGGCCGGCGCCGACTATCGCCACACCGGTCCGGCCGATCACTACGACGACGTGGTCGCCGAGGTCCGCGCGGAATTGCACACCCAAGTCGATATCGCGGTGGCCGCCGGGGTCGACCCATCGCGGTTGATCCTCGATCCCGGACTCGGTTTCGCCAAGAACGCCGAACACAATTGGGCGCTGCTGGCGGCGCTGCCGCGCCTGACGGCCGAGGGCTTGCCGGTGCTCATCGGCGCCTCGCGCAAGCGTTTCCTCGGCGCGCTGCTTGCCGACGAATCCGGTCCGCGCCCGACGGCGGGTCGGGAGATCGCGACCGCGACCGTCTCCGCGCTGGCCGCCTGGCACGGCGCGTGGGGTGTGCGCGTACACGACGTGCGGGCCTCACTCGACGCCATCGCGGTGGCCGAGACCTGGCGGGCCGCGGGAGGGATGGCGCCGTGACCGAATCCGATCGCATCGAATTGCGCGGACTGCGCGTCTTCGGCCGTCACGGCGTCTTCGATCACGAGCGCCGCGACGGTCAGGAGTTCGTGGTCGATCTCACGGTGTCGGTCGATTTCGCCGCGGCCGCCGCCTCCGACGCTCTCTCGGACACGGTGGACTACGGCGCGCTGGCCGAGCACGCGGTGCGCGTCGTCGGCGGCACCCCGCGGAATCTGATCGAGACGGTGGTCTCCGAACTCGCCGACGAGGTGATGGCCGATCCGCGGATCCGGGCCGTCGAAGTGGTGTTGCACAAGCCGTCGGCGCCGATACCGCACACCTTCGCCGATGTCCGTGTGGTGACCACCCGAACCAGGCAGGTCGCCCCATGAGTCGTGCGGTGCTGTCGATCGGCTCGAATATGGGGGATCGGCTCGGGTATCTGCGCGGCGTCCTCGACGGTCTCGGTGACCGGGTGGTCGCGGT
Organism: Nocardia arizonensis; assembly: GCF_001310275.1. Classification (GTDB taxonomy): domain Bacteria; phylum Actinomycetota; class Actinomycetes; order Mycobacteriales; family Mycobacteriaceae; genus Nocardia; species Nocardia arizonensis. The sequence continues at coordinate 31,104 of NZ_LGYZ01000131.1, read as the reverse complement.
GTCGTCGGTGTACTCGACCGCGCCCTGGGGCGGGGTGGAACAGGACGATTATCTGAATGCCGTTGTGCTGGTCAATGATCCGGGCTACGAATGCCGGGATTGGTTGCGCGCCGGGCAGCGGCTGGAACGGGCGGCCGAGCGGGTGCGTGAGGTGCGCTGGGGCGCACGGACTCTCGACGTGGACGTGATCCGGTGCGCCGACGACGGCGGGCCGATACGCAGCGACGATCCCGAACTGAACCTGCCGCATCCGCGCGCGCACGCCAGGGCTTTCGTCCTCGCGCCGTGGGCGGAGGTCGAGCCGGATGCCGTGTTGGAGGTCGACGGGGTCGCGCGGCCGGTCGCCGAGCTGCTGGCCGCTCTGCCTGCCGCGGAGCGCGACGAGGTGCACCGGACCGAGCTGTGGCAGCCGAGCGGGGCGGGGCGCCGGTGAAACTCAAACCGACTCGGGTGCTCGACCTGGTGGCCAATGTCCTGGTCGCCGCCATTGCCGCGTGGATCGCCACCAGGGCCGCCTATGACAGCTTCCCGCCGATCTCGATCTACGCCGGTGCTTCGCTGTATCCGGTGGCCGTGCTCGAGGTCGTGCTGGCCTTCGTCATCAGGGCCAGGGTGAACGACCGCCGGATCGGCGAGGACCGGACACAGTTGCATCCGATAACCGCCGCGAGGGCGGTCGCCCTGGCGAAGGCGTCGTTGCAGGTCGGGTCGATCGCGGCGGGTGTGTGGCTGGGTTTCCTGTGCTGGGTGTTCCCGCAGCGCGGCACGTTGCGCGCGGCGGCGGCGGACGCTCCGGGGGCGGTCGTCGGCATGCTGGCAGGGGTCGCGCTGGTCGCCGCGGCCCTGTGGCTCGAGTATTGCTGCCGCGCGCCGGACGACCCGTCCGAGGATCCAGCAACTACATAGCTAACTGAAGCGTCCTGTTCGGTGCGGCACTTTGTGGGCGTGCGGCGTCATCCGGGCTACCCTGGCGTGCATGGTTTCACCCTCCCGTAGCAGCACTTCCCGTCGACGACGGGACAAAGCGGGAAAACTGTTCGTGGGCGCGTTGGTTCTACTTGGACTGGTTGCCAGCGTTTTTCTGGTTTTCAGCAATAGTCTGCAATTCGTACGGATCGGCCTGGTAGCGGCGCTGTGGGCGGCCGCGATCGGCGCGCTGGCCGCGACGAAATACCGCAAGGACGCCGCGGTCGACAAGGCGAAGGTGCGCGATCTGCAAACCGTGTACGAGTTGCAGTTGGAACGCGAGGTCACGGCGCGACGGGAGTACGAACTCGGCGTCGAGGCGAGGGTGCGCCAGGAGGTCGGCGCCGACGCCGCGGAAATGGCGGCGCTGCGCATGGAGCTGACCGTGCTGCGGCAGAATCTGCAACGCCTGTTCGACGGCGAACTGCCGATGGACCGGCCCGCACTGCACGCCGATACCACTCGCATCCAGGAATTGGAGACCGGACGCGGCGAGCCGGCGAACAATAGCTCCGTGAATGCCGACGGCGTCTGGGAGTCGCATCTGTCCAATCCGCCGCACAACAGCATGACGCCGGTCTTCAGCATGACCCCGGTCTTCGTGCCCGACCATCCCGAGCCGCCGCAGTTCGCGAGCCCATTCGACGAGCCCGTCACCGCGGAGACCTCCGTGGTGACGGCCGAATCCGATGAGGACGAGTTCGCCGAGTACGGCGACTACGAGGCCGATCGCGCCATGGCGAACGGCCTGCGCAACGACTACGAGGGCAACTACGTCACCGACAGCCACCGCATAGTCGGCTACGGCGGCGCCGGCTACGACTCCGACGGCTACGACACCGTGCGCGACAGCCCCGACACCGACGGCCCCGATGCCGATGGCTACGCCGCCGCTGGCTACGGCTCGGACGGCTACGATGCCGATGGCTACGATGCCGGTGGCTACGGCTCGGACGGCTACGCCACCGGTGGCTATGACACCGACGGCTACGACACACGAGGCAAGGACTACGACACCGTCCGCGCCGGATTCGAACCGGCGAGCCCCGACGCATACGGCGATCACCACACCGATCCGCCGCGCGGGCCCGCGGGCTGGTCCGATACCTTCGGCGATTCCGGGTCCGAATCGGAGGCGCGCGTCACCGCCGAGCCCGAACCCCTGCCCGAGTCGGCGCAGAAGAAGCCCGCCGTACCGCCGCCGGATGCGGCCGGAGCCGCCTCGCTGCCGCGTTCGCCCAAGACGGCCGCGACACCGCAGGTCGGCACCGCCGGTTCGCGCCGCCGTCGCCGCGACGACGACGATTCCGACTCCGGTTCCTCGCGCCGTCTCTCGGTCGCCGAGATCATGGCCAACCTCCAGTCGGAGAACGGCGGCGGGCGCGGGTAGCACAGATCACGCCGGGGGCCGTGGCACGAGCAAACCTCCGGCCGATATCCTCGACGCGTAACGTCTGGTACCCGCACGATCGGGACTGGAACGATATCGAGAGGACAACGTTGACCTCGAGAAGTGTGACTTCTGACAACGTGCCCGAGGACCCTGGCACGGGAGCGTCCGGATTCGACCCGGCGCCCGCACGGCTGACGGTGGGAATCGTCTCGGCGGGACGCGTGGGTTCGGCACTCGGCGCGGCGCTCGAACGAGCCGGACACGTGGTGTTCGGCGTATCGGCCATCTCCGACGCCTCCGTGCGCCGGGCGCGTGCGCGGCTGCCCGAATCCGAGATCCTCCCGGTCGAGGAAGTGGCCCGGCGCAGCGAATTGCTGCTGCTCGCGGTGCCGGACGCCGAATTGGCGGGCCTCGTGCGCGGTCTCGCGGGCGCGGGCGTCGTACGTCCGGGCACCATAGTGGCGCACACCTCCGGCGCCAACGGCGTCTCGGTACTCGCTCCGCTGGCCGCCGCGGGCGTCCTACCGCTTGCCATCCATCCGGCCATGACCTTCACCGGGCACGACGAGGATCTGGGTCGGGTCGCCAATGCCTGCTTCGGCATAACCGCCGCCGACGACGTCGGCTACGCCATAGCGCAATCGCTGGTGATCGAGATGGGCGGAGAGCCGGTGCGGGTCGCCGAGGAGAATCGTGCACTGTATCACGCCGCCCTCGCACATGGCAGCAACCATCTGGTGACCCTCATTGTCGACGCGGTCACGGTATTGCGCGAGGCGCTGTCGGGACCGGGTCTGCTCGGTCAGCAGCTGGTCGACGATCAGCCCAACGGATTGGCCGAACGACTGCTCGCCCCGCTGGCCTCCGCCGCGTTGGACAACGCGCTGCGCCGCGGTCGCGCCGCGCTGACCGGCCCGGTGGCGCGCGGAGACGTATCCGCCGTGGCCGCGCATCTGGCGGCGCTGGACGCGGTCGACCCCGGGGTGGCCGACGGCTACCGTGCCCTCTCGCTGCGCACGGCGCGCTTGGCCGAGACCGATCCCGAGTTGATCGCACTACTGGAGGGACGCCGATGACCGGTCCGACCCCGTACCGACCGGGCGAGCTGACCGTGCACCACGATCCCGCGGCGCTGAGCGCCGTGGCCAAGGCGCTGCGCGGCGTCGGTCGCACCGTCGGACTGGTGCCGACCATGGGCGCGCTGCACGAGGGTCACCTCGAGATCGTGCGCCGCGCCAAGCGCACCAATCAGGTGGTCATCGTCTCGATCTTCGTCAATCCGCTGCAATTCGGCGCGAACGAGGATCTGGACAAGTATCCGCGCACCCTCGACGCCGATGTCGAGTTGCTGCGGGCCGAGGGCGTCGATCTGGTCTTCGCGCCGAGCGTGGCCGATATGTATCCCGACGGTCCGCGCACCACCGTGCATCCGGGCCCGCTCGGGGCGGAACTCGAGGGCGCGAGCCGCCCGACGCATTTCGCGGGCATGCTCACCGTTGTCGCGAAATTGCTGTCGATCGCGCGCCCGAGCGAGGCTTTCTTCGGCGAGAAGGACTACCAGCAGCTGACCCTGATCCGGCAGATGGTGCGCGATCTGAACTTCGACGTGAAGATCGTGCCGCTGCCGACGGTCCGCGAGGCCGACGGACTCGCGCTGTCCTCGCGCAATCGCTACCTCGACCCGGGCAGGCGCGAATCGGCGCTGGCGCTCTCGGCCGCGCTCGCCGCGGGCCGCCACGCCGCGGGACTCGGCGCGCAGGCCGTGCTCGACGCCGCCCGCGCGGTGCTCGACCAGGCCACCGGCGTTGAGGTCGACTATCTCGAACTGCGTTCGGCGACCCTGGAACCGGCGCCCGCGTCGGGCAACGCCCGACTGCTCGTGGCAGGTCGGGTCGGCGCCACCAGGCTGATCGACAATGCCGCCGTGGTTCTCGGCGCCACCATCGACGGCCACCCCGCCGTATCCGAATCCCATCGCGACGGGGCAGGTTCCCCGTCGGCCCAGATCGCACGCTAGGAAAGGCGACGAAGATGTTGCGCACCATGATGAAGTCCAAGATCCACCGGGCCACCGTCACTCACGCCGATCTGCACTACGTCGGTTCGGTCACCGTCGACCAGGATCTGCTCGACGCCGCCGATCTGCTCGAGGGCGAACAGGTCTGCATCGTCGACATCGACAACGGCGCCCGGCTCGAGACCTATGTCATCGCGGGCGAGCGCGGGTCGGGTGTCATCGGTATCAACGGTGCCGCGGCGCATCTGGTCCATCCCGGTGATCTGGTCATCCTCATCGCCTACGGCATGATGGACGAGGCGGAGATCGCGGCGTACGACCCGAAGGTGGTATTCGTCGACGAGCGCAACCGGCCCACGGTGATCGGCGCCGATCCCGCGCACGCGCCGGAGGGTTCGGGGCTGACCTCGCCGCGTTCGCTGAGCTTCGCCTGACCGCGCCGCGACCCGGGAATCGGTTGAGCGATGCTGCTGACCATCGACGTCCGTAACACCAGTATCGAGTTGGGTCTGTTCTCCGGCAGCGGTGCACACGCCCGGCTGGCGCGGCATTGGCGGATGCACACCAATCCGCTGCTGACCGCCGACGAATTCGCCATGCAGGTGCGCGGTCTCGTCGGCGACGATCTCGAGCAGGTCGTTGGTGTCGCCGCGCTGTCGACCGTGCCGCCGGTGCTGCGGGAGTTGCGGGTGATGCTGGGCCGGTACTGGCATCACGTGCCGCACGTGGTGATCGAACCGGGAGTGCGGACCGGAATTCCGCTGCTGGTCGACAACCCGAAGGAGATCGGCGCCGACCGTATCGTGAATACCCTTGCCGCGCATCATCGTTTCGCCTCCGCGGCGATCGTGGTGGATTTCGGAACGGTGACCACGGTCGATCTGGTCTCGGCGAAGGGAGAATTTCTCGGCGGCGTGCTCGCACCCGGTGTGGAGATCTCCAGCGAGGCGCTGATCGAACGGGCCGCACTGCGCCGGGTGGAATTGGCCAGACCGCGCTCGGTGGTCGGGAAGAATACCGTCGAGGCCATTCAATCCGGTGCCGTGTTCGGATTCGCGGGCATGGTCGACGGGCTCATCGATCGCATTCGCGACGAGTTCGAGGCATTCGCGGGCGACGATGTCGCGGTGGTCGCCACCGGTTTCAGCGCGCCGTTGATCGTGCCGGAATCCGAGACCATCGAGCATCACGAACCGCATCTCACGCTGACCGGGTTGCGCCTGGTCTACGAGCGCAATCAGCAGCGGCGCAAATGAGCGGTGGGGTGCAGATCACTTTCCGGCGGACTGTCCTCGGCCGCCGCGGTGCTGCTATGCTCACTGCCGTGTCTACCCGTGTGAGCACCCAGGAGTGTTGTCGAGGCCGATAGTGCCTCGATCGTTCGAGGCCGTCTACCGTCCTCGACCGTCGACACGAACCTGGAGATGCGCTCATGCGTTCTTCCGTCCTTTCCCTCACGTCCGCGCGTAGGTCCCTTTCGGCCGTCCCGCCGCTGGACCGCGCCGTCGTGCCCGCTCTGCCGACCCGCCTGCGGCCCGCCGACCTGCTGCGACTCACCGACGAGGGCGCCGAGGACGTGCTCGCGGGCCGTTACGACCATCTGCTGCCCGCCGCGGGCATCTGGCCCACCGAGCAACGCTGGGCGACCCGGCTGCTGACCGATGACGAGGTCGATATCTGGCTCATCAGCTGGACGCCGGACAAGTCCACCGAACTGCACGACCACGCGGGTTCGCTGGGCGCGCTCACCGTGCTCAGCGGCGCGCTCTCGGAATTCCGCTGGACCGGCACGGAATTGCGCGGCCGCGCCCTGACCGCGGGCGATCAGGCTTCGTTCCCGATCGGCTGGGTGCACGACGTGATGCGCGCGCCCGCCGTCACCGAATCCGCGGGTCCGCTCGATCCGACGCTGAGCGTGCACGCCTATTCACCGCCTCTGACGGCCATGTCCTACTACGAGGTGACCGGGCACGGCACCTTGCGACGCACCCGAACCGTTCTCACCGATCAGCCCGAAGGTGATATGCAATGAGCCGCCTGACCATCGATCAGATGCTCGACAACGCGCGCGCCCGACTGAATCGCGTCTATGCCTTCGATGTGCCGCGCGCGCTGGCCCGCGGCGCGATTCTGGTCGACATCCGGCCGCAGGCCCAGCGTGATCGCGAGGGCACCCTGCCCGGCGCCCTGGTGATCGAACGCAATGTGCTGGAATGGCGGCTCGATCCGACCAGTTCGGCGCGATTGGCCTGCGCCACCGATCACGATGTCGAATGGATCATCCTGTGCTCGGAGGGCTATACCTCCAGTCTCGCCGCGGCCTCGCTCCAGGAACTCGGATTGCACCGGGCGACGGATCTGGTGGGCGGATATCAGGCTTTGAAGGCGGCCGGACTGCTGACCGTCGGAATCCGCGCGGCACACTTCACCCGCGAGGTCGCCGCACTCGCCGCCCTCTAATCGAACCGGTCGCCCGGGGCGTCGAAGGCGAAGGGGACACAATAGATTTCGTGGCGCGTCGGGTTATTCGGACCGTTCGGCGCGGGTTGTTTCGCACCCGTACTCGCCCGCCGAGCCGATCCGGATCGGCTATCGACCAGCACAGTGCGGGCGGCGCGCAATACGATTTCCGGTGCCCGCTAGGGTAGTTGGTTGTGAGTGAGCGTAGCGAGCGATCCATGGACGCGGCAGCATTGCTCGCGACCCCGCCGAACACGAGTGCGGTGCGGCCGTGAGTACCCCGCGGAACCCGTCGTCTCCCGGTGACGACGTACCGGAGCAGATGCGCATTCGTCGTGACAAGCGCGAACGGCTGCTGGAATCCGGTGTCGAGCCATATCCGGTCCTCGTGCCGCGCACCCATACTCTCGCCGAAATTCGGACCGCCCATCCCGATCTGCCCGCTGATACCAACACCGGCGAGGTGGTCGGCGTCGCGGGGCGCGTGATATTCCTGCGTAATACCGGCAAGTTGTGTTTCGCGACTCTCCAGGAAGGCGACGGAACCAAACTCCAGGCGATGATCAGCCTCAACGGCGTCGGCGCGGACGCGCTCGCGGCCTGGAAGGCCGATGTCGACCTCGGTGACTTCGTGTTCGTACACGGCGAGGTCATCGCCTCGCGTAGCGGTGAATTGAGCGTCATGGCCGATTCCTGGTCCATGTCGGCCAAGGCGCTGCGGCCGCTGCCGGTGGCGCACAAGGAGATGAACGAGGAATCGCGGGTCCGCCAGCGCTACGTGGATCTGGTCGTGCGTCCCGAGGCCAGGGCGATGGCCCGCAGCAGGGTCGCGGTGGTGCGCGCCATGCGGGCGGCGCTGGAGCGGCGCGGCTTCCTCGAGGTCGAGACCCCGATGTTGCAGACCCTGCCCGGCGGCGCCGCGGCCAGGCCGTTCGTCACCCATTCCAATGCACTGGACATGGACCTCTACCTGCGTATCGCGCCGGAGTTGTTCCTCAAGCGCTGCGTGGTCGGCGGCCTGGAGAAGGTCTTCGAGATCAACCGCAACTTCCGTAACGAAGGCGCCGACTCGACGCATTCACCGGAGTTCGCGATGCTGGAAACCTACGAGGCGTACGGCACCTATGACGACTCGGCGCGGATGACCCGGGAATTGGTGCAGGAAGTCGCGCAGGAGGCGTTCGGCACCCAGGTGGTGACCCTCGCCGACGGCACCGAATACGATCTTCGCGGCGAGTGGACGACGGTCGAGATGTACCCGTCGCTGTCCGACGCGCTGGGTGTCGAAGTCACTACGGAAACGACGGTCGCGGAATTGCGCGCACTCGCCGATCGGGTAGGACTCGAAATTCCCGAAGGCAAGGGCTATGGCCACGGCAAACTGGTCGAGGAACTCTGGGAGCATCAGTACGCAGACAAGTTGTATGCTCCGACTTTCGTTCGGGACTTCCCGGTGGAGACTTCTCCGCTCACCAGACAGCATCGCAGCAAGCGCGGAGTTACCGAGAAGTGGGATCTCTACGTTCGTGGCTTCGAGTTGGCAACGGGCTATTCGGAGTTGGTCGATCCGGTGATCCAGCGCGCGCGGTTCGTCGATCAGGCGCGGCTCGCCGCGGCCGGTGACGACGAGGCTATGGTGCTCGACGAGGACTTCCTCGCCGCGATGGAGCACGGCATGCCGCCGACTACCGGAACCGGTATGGGAATCGACCGGTTGTTGATGGCACTGACGGGATTGGGAATCCGGGAAACGATACTGTTCCCAATTGTGCGTCCGGTCACTCGCTGAGTGCTGGATTGCATAGCAGAAGTCCCGTCTTGGAATTTTTCGAATTCGAGGTATTCTTGCCTCGGGTAATCGGCCTAGTATGCGGGTCGCACGATTTCGAGAGGACGTTCATCTCATGGCAAAGAAGGTCACCGTTAGCCTGATCGACGATGTCGACGGTGAGTCCATCGCGGACGAGACCATCGAGTTCGCGATCGATGGTGTTTCGTACGAGATCGATCTGTCGACGGCTAATGCGTCGAAGCTGCGTGACGAGTTGGAACAGTGGGTTTCGAGCGCGCGGCGGGTCAGCGGCCGTCGTCGCGTCAAGGCCGCGGCAGGCGCCGCGGCGAGCCCGAAGAGCCGGGTTTCCATCGATCGGGAACAAAGCGCGGCAATTCGTGAGTGGGCGCGCCGGAATGGGCACAAGGTTTCCGCTCGTGGCCGTATCTCCGCCGACATCACCGACGCTTACAACAAGGCCGCGAAGGGCTGACACTTATTCGGGCCGCCGTTCGGGCGAATCGTGCGACGCCCGGACGGCGGTCGTGTTTGTGATAGGTCACCGACATGACCGGGCGTCTGTGGTGCGGTTGGGTGGTCAGCGTCGGCGGTTGGCGGTTGGTGGCGGAAGGCGGCACCATGGACCCGTGGATACGACGTCACTGGCGGTATGGAGAGATGAGGTATCGGCACAGTGACCGGATTCGTCGGATCATTCCTGCGCTTCACCGATGACACGGGACGGCAGCAGGAGTTCATGCTCACCCCCGAGCGGCAGCGCATCACCATCGGCCGTTCCCCCCAGGCCGATCTGACCCTCGGCTGGGATGCCGAGGTCTCCCGCCTGCACGCCGCGGTGGAATACCTCGGCGCGCACTGGACCATCGTCGACGACGGGCTGTCCCGCAACGGCACCTTCGTCAACGGTGAGCGACTGGTCGGTCGGCACCGGCTCATGGCGGGCGACGCGATCCGTGTCGGCACCTCCCTGGTCTCATTTCACGATTTCGGCGGCGCAGCCGAGGACGTCACCCGCGCGGCGACCGGGTCGATTCCCACCATGCGTTCGCTCACCGAAACCCAGCGTTCGGTCCTGATCGCGCTGTGCAGGCCGTACAAGAACGGTGCCGGATTCGCGACACCCGCGTCCAATCAGCAGATCGCGGAGGAATTGTTCCTCAGCGTCGACGCGATCAAGACCCATCTTCGCGCGTTGTTCGCCAAGTTCGGGGTCGAGAGTCTGCCCCAGAATCAGAAGCGGGTGCGGTTGGCCTTTCTGGCCATGCAGAGCGGCATCATCTCCGACCGCGACCTGTGAGGCAGTGCGGACGATGCCGCGAGGACGATGCCTCAAGTAGGTGAGCGTCTCGGCTATGTGGCCCGGGTGCGGAAACCGGTTGACTCGAATCATCGAGCCGGACCGGAAATGCGGACCGGGTTATCCGAGGCAGGAGAAAGATATGCTCGCGCTCCGTATCACCGCACTCGTCGCGGCCACCCTGGCGACCGGTCTGGTCGCGGGGGTCTTCTACGCCTACGCGATCTCGGTCATGCCCGCGCTCGCGCGCACCGACGACCGCGTCCTGATCGAGGTCATGCAGAAGGTCAACGTGGTCATCGTCAATCCGTGGTTCATGATCGGATTCATCGGCGCCGTCGTCTTCTCCATCGCGGCGGCGGCGCTGCATACGGGCCACGACCACCGCGGCATCCTGGTGTGGATCGGGATCGGATCGGCGCTCAACGTGATCGCCTTCGGTGTCACGGTCGCGCTGAACGTACCGTTGAACGATCAACTCGCGGCCGCGGGCGATCCGGCGGGCATGATCGACCCGGCGGCGGTCCGGGCCGATTACGAATCCGCTTGGGTCCGTTGGAACATCGTCCGGGCGGTCCTGCACACCCTGGCCTTCGTCGTGCTCTGCGGCGCACTGTTCGCGACGGGCGTACAGCACGGTCGAGGTGGCGCCGCCGCGGCCGTGGCAGGTGCGGTAGGCCGGTCGCAGTCGGTCGACGGCGGGTTCGTCGCGGCGAATCGACCACCGTTCGCGGTGGCCGATCGGGCGGCCGGACCGCATGCCCCCGCCGGCGGGCGCGGGTGAGGACGGAGAAATATCCCACATTCGGCGAAATTCGGCCGCACCGGTCCTGACGTCGGCGATACCGCGTGGCGACCGCGGTGTTTGTCCGCGATGATGGGGTACAGGTCGATATGGGGCGGCGACGCGGTGTTCGCTGTAGGCAAAACCTCCGCGGAAACGAAACCCGCGATGGTCACGTTATGAGTGAATGACCGTGCTGTCGCCGCTCACCAATAGGGTGGACTGGAGGCGGCCCGAACCCCCGCCAACTAGAGTAGAGGCGGGGGCCGCAACCCCCGGGCTTCATGGCAGGCTGACGACCACAGGTTGGACCAGGTTGGACACAGCACTGAAGCGTCGGACGCCAGAAGGCTTGAGCAGGAGAGTGAGGGAGCGATGTTCGAGAGGTTCACCGACCGCGCGAGGCGTGTCGTTGTCCTGGCCCAAGAAGAGGCCCGGATGCTCAACCACAACTACATCGGCACCGAGCACATCCTGCTTGGGTTGATCCACGAGGGCGAGGGTGTCGCGGCCAAGTCGCTGGAATCCCTCGGTATTTCGCTGGAGGGTGTGCGCAGCCAGGTCGAGGAGATCATCGGCCAGGGGCAGCAGGCCCCGTCAGGACATATCCCCTTCACCCCGCGCGCCAAGAAGGTGCTTGAGCTGAGCCTGCGCGAGGCGCTGCAACTCGGCCACAACTACATCGGCACCGAGCACATCCTGCTCGGTCTGATCCGCGAGGGTGAGGGCGTCGCGGCCCAGGTGCTGGTCAAACTGGGCGCCGACCTCAACCGGGTGCGTCAGCAGGTGATCCAGCTGCTGTCCGGATACCAGGGCAAGGAGCCCGTGGAGTCGGGATCGCGCGGTGAGGCGGGCACCCCGTCCACCTCGCTGGTGCTCGACCAGTTCGGCCGCAACCTCACCCAGGCCGCGCTCGAGGGCAAGCTGGACCCGGTCATCGGCCGCTCGAAGGAGATCGAGCGCGTCATGCAGGTCCTCAGCCGCCGCACCAAGAACAACCCGGTGCTGATCGGCGAGCCCGGCGTCGGCAAGACCGCGGTGGTCGAGGGTCTGGCCCAGGCCATCGTCAACGGCGAGGTCCCCGAGACCCTCAAGGACAAGCAGCTCTACACCCTCGACCTCGGTTCGCTGGTCGCGGGCAGCCGCTACCGCGGTGACTTCGAGGAACGCCTGAAGAAGGTGCTCAAGGAGATCAACACCCGCGGCGACATCATCCTGTTCATCGACGAGCTGCACACGCTGGTCGGTGCGGGCGCGGCCGAGGGCGCTATCGACGCGGCCTCCATCCTGAAGCCGAAGCTGGCGCGCGGCGAGCTCCAGACCATCGGCGCCACCACCCTCGACGAATACCGCAAATACATCGAGAAGGACGCCGCTCTCGAGCGCCGCTTCCAGCCGGTGCAGGTGGGCGAGCCGACCGTCGAGCACACCATCAACATCCTCAAGGGTCTGCGCGACCGCTACGAGGCACACCACCGGGTCTCCATCACCGATGGCGCGCTGGTCGCCGCCGCCACCCTGGCCGACCGCTACATCAACGACCGGTTCCTGCCGGACAAGGCGATCGACCTCATCGACGAGGCGGGCGCTCGCATGCGCATCCGTCGCATGACCGCTCCGCCGGACCTGCGCGAATTCGACGACAAGATCGCCGACGCGCGCCGGGAGAAGGAATCCGCGATCGACGCGCAGGACTTCGAGAAGGCCGCGCGGCTGCGCGACAAGGAGAAGCAGCTCGTCGCCAAGCGGGCCGAGCGCGAGAAGCAGTGGCGTTCGGGTGACCTGGACGTCGTGGCCGAGGTCGACGACGAGCAGATCGCGGAGGTGCTGGCCAACTGGACCGGTATTCCGGTGTTCAAGCTCACCGAGGAGGAGACCACCCGTCTGCTCCGCATGGAGGACGAGCTGCACAAGCGGATCATCGGCCAGGAGGACGCCGTCAAGGCCGTTTCGAAGGCGATCCGCCGCACCCGCGCCGGTCTGAAGGACCCGAAGCGTCCGTCCGGCTCGTTCATCTTCGCCGGTCCGTCCGGTGTCGGTAAGACCGAGCTGTCCAAGGCGCTGGCGAACTTCCTCTTCGGCGACGACGACGCGCTCATCCAGATCGACATGGGCGAGTTCCACGACCGCTTCACCGCCTCCCGCCTGTTCGGCGCGCCTCCCGGCTATGTCGGCTACGAGGAGGGCGGCCAGCTCACCGAGAAGGTGCGGCGCAAGCCGTTCTCGGTCGTGCTGTTCGACGAGATCGAGAAGGCGCACCAGGAGATCTACAACACCCTGTTGCAGGTGCTCGAGGACGGCCGCCTCACCGACGGCCAGGGCCGCACCGTGGACTTCAAGAACACCGTGCTGATCTTCACCTCGAACCTCGGCACCTCGGATATCTCGAAGGCCGTCGGACTCGGCTTCTCGCAGTCCAATAGCGAGGGCTCGAACTACGAGCGGATGAAGCTCAAGGTCAACGACGAGCTGAAGAAGCACTTCCGGCCCGAGTTCCTCAACCGCATCGATGACGTCATCGTCTTCCACCAGCTCACCACCGAGCAGATCGTCCAGATGGTGGATCTGATGATCGGACGTGTCGAGAAGCAGTTGAAGAACAAGGACATGGCGCTGGAGCTGTCCGATCGCGGCAAGGCGCTGCTGGCCAAGCGCGGATTCGATCCGGTGCTCGGTGCTCGGCCGCTGCGTCGCACGATCCAGCGTGAGATCGAGGATCAGCTCTCGGAGAAGATCCTCTTCGGCGAGATCGGTCCCGGACAGACCGTCTATGTCGATGTCGAGGGCTGGGACGGCGAAGGCTCCAGTGAGGACGCCAAGTTCACCTTCACCGGTAAGACGAAGCTGACCAAGGCCGCCGCCGAGGAGACGCCCGAGGTCGTGCTGACCGGCGCGGGTGAAGGCCCGGCCGAGGCCGCCGCCGGCGAGTAGTCCACCGCGAAGGCCCACCTCCCGGGGAAGGTGGGCCTTCGTCGTGTCTCGGGGCGGTTCAGCCCCAGCTCATGAGGGCCGCGCGCCTCTTCTCGGCGGTATCCATGAAGAATTCTCGCAGGTCACGGTAGTAGTTGAGGACGTAGTCCTTGGCCCAATCGCTTTCCCAGATCTCCGGGTACACGTCCTCGTCGAGCATGCGTTTGGGGTTGTACCAGCCGCGCAGGTCCGCGAACGGCATCGGCGTCACGACCGCGGCGGCCTCGGCGATGTCCTCGACGCTCCATCCCGACAGCGTGCCGTCCTCGCCCAGGGACGCACCGTCCGCGAACAGGTCGATGCCCATGCCCGCGGCGCGCATGAGATACCGGATGCCGTCCCACGACTTGTCCAGATACAGGTATGCGAAACCCGGGCGCTGGTGCGCGCCCGCGAGTTCCCGTGCGGTGTCGGTATCCGCGATCGCCGCCGTCATCTCCTCCGCCGTGACGGCGGTGAAGCCCATGACCATTCCCATAGCCGGGGACCGTATCAGCGGTCCCCGACATGCGTAACGTTTCCGCCCCGGTCCGCGGCGGTCGCACAGCGGTCCGCGAGCCGTGCGAAGGCGGCGCGTAGTTCCTCCGGTCCCACAACCTCGATGTCGGCGTCGTAGCCGCAGAGCATGGCAGCCAGACCGGCCCACGACCAGGAGCCGAGGATGAGGCGACAGCGATCCGGGCCCAATTCCTCCACCAGCCCGTCGCGAGTGTAGGTGGACACGACCGAGGCCGGGCGGTGCAGTATCACCTCGCCGCGGCACGGCCACCGGCCCCCGCCCTGGAATTTGTCGGCGATGAAGGCGGCGACGTCACCGCCCGGGAGTTCACGCGGAACGAAACGGGGGCCGGTGGGAATGCGCGGGGTGATGCGGTCGGCGCGGAAGGTGCGCCAGTCGGCGCGGTCCAGATCCCAGGCCACCAGATACCAGCGGCCTGCCCAGGTCACCAGGTGATGCGGTTCCACCCGCCGGGGCGGGGCCGGATCGGCCTGGTCGCGCCCGGGTGCGGCGTAGTCGAAGCGCAGGACTTCGCGGGCGTGGGCGGCGGTCCCCATCGCCAGCAGGACGCCGCTGTCGACGCGCGGTCGCGCACCCGCGGCCGGGTCGACCGGGGTGACCCGCACCGTGTCGATGCGGTTGCGCAGCCGCGCGGGCATGACCTGCCGGATCGTGTTGAGCGCGCGCATCGCGGCCTCCTCGATACCCGCGCCGCTGGTGGTGGCGATGCGCAGCGCGACCGCGAGCGCGACGGCCTGTTCGTCGTCGAACAGCAGCGGCGGCAGTTCCGCGCCCGCGTCGAGCCGGTATCCGCCGTCGGGCCCCTTCACCGCGGCGATCGGATAGCCGAGTTCGCGCAGCCGATCCACGTCGCGGCGCACCGTGCGCACGCTGACGTCGAGTCGTTCGGCCAGCAGCGTGCCCGGCCAATCCCGGCGGGCCTGGAGTAGCGACAGCAGGGCGAGCAGGCGCGCGGAAGTTTTCGGCATGAATTCGATTGTCCCCTCGATAGCGGACACTTCCTGTCCGCTACTACTGCGATCGTAATCGCGTACCGAACGAAGACAGCACCGAAAGGAATCCATCGTGACCGCACCGACCGTGCTCGATGCCGAACGCGCCGACCTCCTCGCCGAACTGGCCGAGGCCCGCGCCGCCCTGATCCGCACCGCGCAGGGCCTCACCGACGAGCAGCTCGGCGAAACCCCCACCGTGAGCGCGCTGTGCCTCGGCGGATTGCTCAAGCACGTCGCGAGCACCGAGGAGGCGTGGATGCGCTTCGTGGTCCATGGCCCCGACGCCATGAGTTTCGCCCTGCCCGACGGGGTCACCTGGGAGGACTTCATGAACGGCACCGCCGCCGAGTATCCGCAGTGGGCCATCGACCGCCAGAACGATTTCCGCATGCTGCCCGGCGACACCCTGTCCGGCATTCTCGACCGCTACCACAGCGTCGCAGTCGAAACCGAACGCGTCATCGCGGCCGCCCCCGACCTCTCGGCCACCCATCCCGTCCCCGACGCCCCCTGGAACGAACCCGGCTCCGTCCGCAGCATCCGTCGAGTCCTCGTCCACGTCATCGCCGAGACCACCCAGCACGCCGGCCATGCCGAAATCATCCGCGAAACCATCGACGGGCAGACCGCGACGTAGCGGGCACCGGCCGCGCCCGACCTCCGGCGTTCCCCGAAAGGCAAGTCGGAGTCGGTGGCCGGTGGTCGGCCGAATCCGAAGGGCTGTCGGACGCGGGTAGACGATACGGTTTCGGCCGTTTCGATCGCACCGGAGAACAGCGGGCGGGCGTCGCCCGGCAGACGCGCGGGCGGGCGTACGGTGGAGAGGGTTCGAAGGACCGACAGACGCGGGGTCGACCATGACGAATCCTGATCTCACATTGATTGCCGTATTGCTGGACCGATCTGGGTCCATGCAGTCGATCAAGTCCGATACCGAGGGCGGGTTCGACGCCTATATCGAGGAGCAGCGGAAGCTGCCCAAAACCATTCAGGTCACGCTGGCGCAATTCGATACCGAATACGAGTGCGTGTACGCGAATCGGCCGATCGGTGAGGTGCCGCCGTTGCGGCTGGGGCCGCGGGGCGGGACGGCGCTGTACGACGCGGTGGGGCGGTTGGTGACCGATGTGGGTGCGGATCTGGCGGCGCGGCCGGAGCGGGAGCGGCCGGGAACGGTCATCGTGGTCGTGCTGACCGACGGCCACGAGAATTCCAGCAAGGAATGGTCGCACGAAGCGGTGCGGGCGCTGATCACCCAGCAGCAGAACGTGTATTCCTGGGATTTCCTTTTCCTGGGCGCGAATATGGACGCGGTGCGAATCGGTTCGCAGATGGGTTTCGATCCGCGCCGGGCGATCACCTATACCGCCGCGCCGGAGGGTGTCGCGGGTGCGTTCCGCGCGGGCGCGGCCTATTCGGCACGCAGACAGACGGCACCGGCCGCGGTCTGGGACGCCGGGTTCTCCGACGCCGAACGCGCGGACGCCCAGCCGGGCAAGCCGCAGGAACGCGCGTAGCGAACCGAATCGGCGGCAACGGCCGGGCAGAGCGTCGATCGGGCAGACCGCCGACCGGGCAGACCAACCACAGCCACCGGATCAGGCCGCGGTACCGCAGCGATCCGGAATCGGCGCGAAATCCGCGGCCAGTTCGCCGGGCACGATGGCCTCATCGATCCCGTACTTCTCCCGCCGCGCGGCCAACACCTCCGCCGCGCTGTCGGCGTCGAGTAGGCCCGCCGCGCCGTCGGCGCGCAATCCGTCGGCGGACAGTCCGAGGTATTGGGCGACCCGGTACGGCAATCGGTCGCCCACGCCGACGAGTTGATGGCTGAACCGCAGGTCGCGGTCTGTGCTGTCGCGGGCGATGGCGACCATGTCGGCGAGGTCGCGTTCGGTGGCATGCGGTGCGGCGGCCAGTACGACGCGATCGGCGACCGCCGCCGCCGCGGCGAGCATGCGCGGTCCGGCGGCCGCGATCACGATCTCGGGAACCGGGTCGACCTCCGCGCGCACCGCCGCGACCGCCTCGAGCACCTGATCGCGCCGCCTGCTCGCCGAACCCCACGGCATGCCGAGCCGCGCGGCCTCACCCGCCGCATCGGGCCTGCCCGCGCCGAGTCCGAGCTCGAATCGTCCCGCCGAGACCAATTGCAGTGCCGCGACCTCGCGCACCAGCGCGGCGGGTGTCCGCAGCGGCGCGGCGAGGACATTCGGGCGCAACCGCAATGTGTCGGTGACGGCGGCCGCGCCGCCCGGAATTCGCTACTGCCAGCCCGGCCGGACCAGGCCCGACTCGTAGGCCATGACGACCAGTTGCGTGCGGTCGCGGGCGTCGAGTTTGGTGAGGATGCGGCTGACGTGCGTGCGCGCGGTCGCGGGGCTCATGAACAGTCGCGCTCCGATCTCGGCATTGGTGAGCCCCTCGGCCACCAGTGTCATGACCTCGCGTTCCCGGTCGGTGAGTTCGCCGAGGGTCGCGGGCGGCGGCTGTTTGGCGTGTGCGCTGAATTCGGCGATGAGCCGTCGCGTGACACCGGGCGACAGCAGCGCGTCGCCTTCGGCGACCACCCGCACCGCGCGCACGAGATCGGCCGGCTCGGTGTGTTTGACCAGGAATCCCGTGGCCCCAGCGCGCATGGCCTCGAAGACGTATTCGTCGAGTTCGAAGGTTGTCAGCACCACCACACGGACCCGCGCGAGCCGCGGGTCCTCGGCGATCATGCGGGTGGCGGCGAGTCCGTCGAGCAGCGGCATACGGATATCCATGAGCACCACGTCCGGGATGAGTCCACGGGTCATCCGCACGGCATGTTCGCCATTGTCGGCCTCGCCGACCACCTCGATACCGTCCTGTGCCTCGAGCAGCGCCACGAATCCGCCGCGCACCAGTGCCTGATCGTCGGCGACCAGCACCCGAATGCTCACCGCTGCTCCTGTGCCGCGGTCAGTTCCGCGACCGTGGCGGGGGCGTCGACCGGTGCGGTGACCCGGGTCGGCAGCCGCGCCGCGACCCGGAAACCGCCGCTTGGTCGCGGACCCGCAGTGAGCTGTCCGCCGAGGGCGTGCGCACGTTCCCGCATGCCGATGATGCCGTTGCGCCCGCCCGGACCGGCGGTGGAACGGCCGGTGGGGCGGGTGTTGTCGATGGTCAGGTCCACTGATTCGGGCGTGTAGCGCACGGTGACCGTTGCGCCCGCTCCCGGCGCGTGCCGGACCACGTTGGTCAGCGATTCCTGGATGATCCGCGCCGCGGCCACGTCGAGGACGCTGGGCAGTCCGACTGGGGTGCCGATGACCTTGGTGTCGACGGCCAATCCGGCCGCGCGGGGACGTTGCAGCAGTCCGTCGAGGTCATCGATGCTGGGGGCGGGGGCGCGCGGTGCGGGTGCGGTACGGGAACCGTCGCGCTGCTCCTCGCCGCGGCCGGATTCGGCGGAATCGGCCGCGGCGGCGGCATCCTCGGCGGATTCACCGGCCACGGCACCGGCGCGAATGGTGTTCAGCAGCGCGTGCACTTCGGCGAGGGCTTCCTTGCTCGCGGTCTTGATGGCCTCCAGCGCCGAGGCCGCCTGCTGCGGCTTCTTGTCGAACAGTTCCAAGGCCACCGACGACTGCACATTGATCAGCGAAAGGCTGTGTGCCAGAACGTCGTGCAGCTCGCGCGCGATGGCGAGCCGTTCCTCGCCCGCCCGCCGCTCCCGCTGGGCCTGCTCGTCACGCCGGGCGGCTTCGGCGCGCTGTCTGCGTGCTTCGAGCAGGGCCCGCCGCTGGCGGATACCCTCGGCCGCCGCGACGAGGACCACCAGCCAGGCCATGATGCCGAACTGCTGCCACACACCGGTGGGATGGCCGAGCAGCATGGGCAGCGGCCACACCATGAGCAGATAACCCAGCGGCACCAAAGGGTATGTCCGCCAACGTGATCCGACTATCGCGGCGGTGAGGAAAGCGACGACCAGGGACAGGAAGATCGGCCCGTAGCCGTATCCGCGGGCCAGGTAAAGGATCGCCGCGGCCAGCGCCACCAGCAGTACCGCCATCGGCGCGTGCCGCCGCGCCACCAACGCCACCGGCCCCGTCAGCAGCAACACGTATCCGAGCCAATCCAGCGACTGCACGCCGTGCTGTCCCAGATTCGCCCCGCGGCCCCCCGCCACCTGCACCACCGCGACCACGAGTGCGAGGCCGCAGTCCCATAGGACCGGGCCACGATTGGATATGTCAGGCGCTCTCACATCTGTGAGACTAGTCCGCCCGCTCGCCCCGATCCGCGCGATCGCGCGGCCTCGCCGACGGTGCCGAATCGGTCATAAGCCGCGCCGCGTACGCGCCGGATCGCCGCGCGACGGATGTGCCGCGGCCCGCGGCGGCGGATTCTCGGACCATGACCGATTCCATCGTGGTCACCTCGGGGTTGACCAAACGTTACGGCGATCAGATCGCCGTCGACGGCGTCGACATGTGTGTCGCGCCCGGCGAGATATACGGCTTCCTCGGCCCGAACGGGGCGGGGAAGACGACCACACTGCGCATGCTGGTCGGGTTGATCCGGCCGAGTTCCGGCAGCGCCCGCGTCCTCGGCCGCGCACCGGGCGATCCGGCGGCGCTGCGTCGACTCGGCGTGCTCATCGAAGGACCCGGCTTCTACCCGTATCTGTCCGGCCGCGACAACCTGCGCGTTCTCGCGCGCTACCGCGGTCTGGCCGACACCGAGGTCGAGCGGGCGCTGGAGCGCGTTGGCCTCGCCGACCGCGCCACCGACCGGTTCCGCGCCTACTCCCTCGGCATGAAGCAGCGCCTCGGCGTCGGCGCCGCCCTGCTCGGCCATCCCGACCTGCTGATACTGGACGAACCAACCAACGGCCTCGACCCGGCGGGCATGGCCGAGATGCGTGATTTGGTGACCGACCTGGCCGCCGACGGGCACACCGTCGTGCTGTCGAGTCATATGCTCGGCGAGGTACAGCAGATCTGCGACCGCGTCGGGGTGATCGCGAACGGACGGCTGCTCACCGAGTCGACGGTGGGCGAACTGCGCGGCGCGTCCTCGCTGCTGCTGCGCGCCGAACCGCTGGCCTCGGCGTACGCCGCGACGGTTCGGGTCGTGGGGGAGCGGGCCGCGCTGCTGACCGCGGACGGAGTCCGCATCGACGCCGACGCCGCCGTCGCGCCCGAGGTGGCGCGGGCGGTACTCGACGCGGGCGCGGATCTGCTGGAATTGCGGGTCCGGGAGCGTTCGCTGGAGGAAGTGTTCTTCGAGATGACGCGGCAGGGGGCGGCGTGATGCGATATCTGACCGACAGCCTGCGGGCCGAGGCCCTGCGATTGCGCGCGTGGCCCGCGTACTGGATCATCCTCGGCACCTGGATCCTGTTGAACCTCACCTTCTCCTATCTGTTCAACTATCTCGCCTACACCTCGGGCAAATCGAGTTCGACGTCCCGTAACGTGCCGAAAGACGTTCTGCTGCAACAGATGCTGCCCGACGCGGTGCCGGAGGTCTTCACCCAGGGCATGGCGATGTTCGGCGGGGCGCTGATGCTGATACTCGGAGCGCTGGTGCTCGGCAGCGGATACGGTTGGGGCACTTGGAAAACCGCGCTGACCCAGGGGCCGTCGCGCACGAACACGATCGGCGGGGCCTTGGTCGCCTTGGCGCTGACCGTGGTCGGTCTGGTCGCAGCGGCATTCGTGATCGATGTCGGGGTCGCCTCGCTCATCGCCTCGGCGCAATCGCAGTCGCTCGCCCTGCCGAGTATGTCCACGACCCTCACCGGAATCGGCACCGGCATCGCGATTCTCGGCATGTGGACGCTGGCGGGCGCGGCCATCGGCGGATTGGCCCGCGGTCCGGCGTTGGCCGTCGGACTCGGACTCGTCTGGGTCCTTGTGGTGGAGAACCTGTTACGTGGCGTCGCGGGCATCTGGGGGCCGATCTCGGTGGTCACCGACCACCTGCCGGGAACCGCCGCGGGATCGCTGACGGGAGCCATGCGCACGGTCACCGGACCCGCCACCCCCGGCGTCCTCGATATCCTGTCCCGCGGCGTCGCGCTCACCGTTCTCGGCGCGTATATCGCGGTATTCGTCGGCGTGACACTGTGGGCGATCCGGCGTCGCGATCTGCTCTGACACGGCCGGTGCGAAACCGTTGGCGTGGTTGCCGTCAGCGGTTTCTCCCCGATCGCCAGGCGATTTCGTCGACGATTGCCGAACGGCGCTCGCGGAATCAGCGGTGCGGCGGCGTAGTCCGGGTATTGTCCAGTCATGTCCGACCAGCCGATTCGCTTCCCGGATCTTTCCGAACGCCCGCACGAACTCGCCGTAGAGCACGTAATGTCCGCTTCGCCCGGATTACTCTATGCGGCACTCACGCAGGGGTTCGATATCTGGTTCGCCGCACCCGGTTCGGTGTTGATGAGGCCCGCCGTGAACGAGCCGTTCTTCTTCGAAACCGAACACGCGGGAATCCGATATCCCCATTACGGTCGATTCCTGCGCCTCGAGCCGGAGCGTCTGGTCCAGATGACCTGGGTCACCGGAGCCGACGGCACCGAGGGTGCCGAGACCGTGGTGACGATGGAACTGGTCAATCAACCGCGTGGCATCCGACTTCGCCTGCGCCACGAAGGATTTCCCAACGCGGAAGCCCGCGACCGGCATCTGGCCGCCTGGCCGCTGGTGCTCGAGCAGCTCGATAGCCGTACGAGCGCCACGAAGTGAGCCGGGCCGGTAGGTTCGTCCACGAACGGATCGAATCATCTGTGAAAGGACCGCAATGCCCACTCGTACCGCACGCACCGCTTGGACCGGTGGCCTCCAGGATGGCTCTGGACAGGTCGAACTGGCCAGCTCCGGCGTCGGAAAATACGACGTGTCGTTTCCGAAGCGTTCCGCCGACACCGCCGACGGCACCACCAGCCCCGAGGAGTTGATCGCGGCTGCCCACTCCTCCTGCTACGCGATGGCCCTCTCGGCGCAGATCGGTAATGCGGGCGGCACGCCCGAAAGCCTCGACGTGACCGCCGAGGTCACCCTCGGCCCCGACCCGGCGGGCGGCTTCCGCATCACCGGTATCGCCCTCACCGTCCGCGGCCGGGTCTCCGGTTTGGACGCCGACGGATTCGCGGCCGCCGCGGCCGCCGCCAAGGCGGGCTGTCCCGTGAGCAAGGCGCTCGCGGGCGTCGACGACATCACCCTCGACGCGGCACTGGTCTGAGACGAGACGCCGAACGAACGAGAAAGGCAGTGCCGCGCCGGTGGCGGGCACTGCCTTTCGTCGTGTCGCGGATCAGACCGCGGCGTGGGCTGCTTCCTCCCGCGCCGACGCGCCCGACCGCGCGGCGAAATCGGTGAGGAAGGCGAATCCCAGTCCGAGCGCCGCCCACAGCGTGGCGGTCTCGGCCATGGAGGCCACCCGGAACTGCCACAGCAGTGTCGCCGGGAAATCGGCCTTCACCTCGTCGACCCCCGGCAGCAGCAGGTAGCCGAGAGCGACGACCACCACGAAGGCGGCCACCCCGCCGATCCACCGCAGCGTCTCCAACCGGGCACCCACCAGCCGATAGGCGAGGACACCCGCGCCGACGGCGATCAGTCCGAGCGCCACCGCCGCCACCCACAACAGGGTGCGATCGTTGATGGTGTCGGGATCTCCCACGGCCGGTGGATTGGCCGGATATTTGAAGAACGGAACCGCGACGATCGCCAGCCAGCCGCCTGCGGCGAGAGCGATCGCCAGTATTGGACCGGACAGGGTGCTCACCCGGCGCGCGTAATGCGCGCCCGCGGCGAAGATCGCGCCGAAGGCCATACCCGCGAGGCCGAGGGCGAGGAACTGCCCCGCCTTCTGACCGCCCCGGCTGACCAGCGGCTCCTCTTCGTCACCGTGCGTGTGACCCGCCGCCTCGGCCGCGTGCCCCTCGTGCGCGGAGGCCGCCTCCTCGATGGCGATCGCGGCGTCGACCTTGGGCTCGCCGACGAAATAGCCCACCGTGGCGGCCAGCAGACCGGCGATCAGACCGGCGAGCAGGCCGCGCAACAACAGTGTCCCGAGCGATCCGGTCAGTGGCACGGAACACCGAGCAGGTGGCGTCCGTCGTGCATCAGCTCGTGCAGGAACATCCCGCTGCGCGAGATGGCGCCCTGATCGAAGCCGACCAGGTACAGCGTCAGCAGTGCGAGAAGTACGGCGCCTACCGTGACGAGAATGGTCGCGAGCGAATCGCTTGCGGCCCGGCTCGGTACATGTGCGATGGCCATTCGAGTCCTCCTGGGGATGCGCGTCCCGTCGAGCGGTGCGACGGTGCCGGTGTCTGGCTTTCCGGCACCGGGACCCGGTGCGAGGAATACAGTGGCGCGACCGCTCCGGAATCACACCGGATTACCGCGTCACCATCGCTTTTACATTCGAACTGTGACATCGGCGGGTACCCGCCGTCAACACGCGACCGCCCGCCGCCCCGTGCCGTGGGGCGCGTCATCCGGCGAGTCCGATCACCGCGACCCGCCGGATCTGCCGCGTCACCTCGTCAGGAGTCGGACTTGGCCGCCACGTCGAGGACGACCTCGAATTCCAGCAACGAAGCACCGGTCGACACCGGCTTCTGCTCGCCGCTGCCCGCATGCGCCTGCCGTGCGGGACCATCCCGCCAGGCCGCGAAGGATTCCTCGGAATCCCACTGGGTGACGACGAAATACCGGTTCTCACCCGCCACCGGGCGCAGCAGCTGGAAACCTTGGAAACCGGGCGAGCCTTCGACGGCGTGGGCGCGGTGGGCGAACCGCTTCTCCAGTTCGGGGCCCGCGCCCTCGGGGATTTCGATCGCATTGATCTTCACAACAGCCATGACTCGAGCTTAGGAGCTGTTGGCGAGACGGTCGCGAACCGGGCGCTCGTAAGACTCGCTCCGTGGTTGTCGGCCGGGATGTGTCCGCGCTTGTTGTGTGGCGGCAGAATCGGATGGGTGTTACACGACGAAGGTGGTTCGGGGGCGCCGATTCTTCTGCTGCACGGCTTGATGGGGAGTGCGCGGACGTGGGGCGGGCATCTGTCCTGGCTGCGGTCGTTCGGGCGGGTATACACCTATGACGCGCCGGGGCACGGTCGTCCGGCGCCCGCGGAGCTCACCACCGAGGCGTTCGTGGACGCGCTCGCGGCGGCGACCGAGCGCGTCACCGGGCCGATGGTGATCATCGGTCACTCGATGGGCGGGCTGCACGGGTGGGTTTTCGCCGCGCGGCACCCGGAGCGGGTGCGGGCGCTGGTGGTCGAGGACATCGCGCCCGACTTCCGCGGTCGGACGGCGGCGAATTGGGCGGCGATGATCGAGGCATGGCCGCAGCCGTTCGCGGACGACCGGGCGGTTCTGGACTTCTTCGGGCCGGTCGCCGGTCGATACTTTCTCGACTCCTTCGAGCGCGCCGATGACGGGTATCGACTGCACGGGTCCGTCTCGACGTTTCGCGACATCTCCGAGGAATGGGGGACTCGGGATTTCTGGTCGCAGTGGCGCCGGGTCAGCGCCCCGGTTCTGCTGATCGAGGGTGAGCACACCATTACGCCGCCGGGGCAGATGCGGGAGATGGCCGCCGTGCAACCGGGGGCCGACTATGTCCGTATACAGGACGCGGGGCATCTGGTGCACGACGATCAGCCGGAGCTCTACCGCGCCGCGGTCGAGGCGTTCCTGCGGCGCGTATCGGTGGACTGAGCGGTCAGTCTCGCGCCCCGCCCTCACCCGCCAGGGCGAACAGGCCGTCGGCGGTCTGTTCCACCAGCCCGTCGACCAGTAGCGAGTCCAGTGCGCGGTCGCGTTGGCCGGGGTCGCGGGTCCAGGCCAGGTCGAGGCGGACTCGTTCGACCGGGCCGGTGGCTGCGCGCAGTACGTCGAGGAGTCGGCCGCGTGCCTGGCGGTCGGTGCCCTCGTATTTCTGGGTGCGGCGGATGGAGCGGCCCACCGGGCGTCCGGCGTCCACCCAAGCGCAGCGGGGCAGCGGGCAGCCCGCGCAGTCGGGGTTGCGCGCCGTGCAGACCGTCGCGCCGAGTTCCATGAGGGCCGCGGAGAACACGGCCGCGTGGTCGACCCGCTCGGGCAGCAGCGCCTCGGTTTCGGGCAGGTCGCGGCCGGAGGGATTGCCTGCCTCGGCACGTCCGTGCACGGCGCGGGCCACCACCCGGCGAACATTGGTGTCCACCACGGGGACGCGCTGTCCGTAGGCGAAGCAGGCCACCGCACGCGCGGTGTACGCGCCGATGCCGGGCAACCCGAGCAGCACGTCCACCTCGGCGGGTACGGCGTCGCCGTATTCGGTGGCCAGGACCCGCGCGCATTCGTGCAGCCGCAGCGCCCTGCGCGGATAGCCGAGTTTGCCCCAGGCGCGCAGGACCTCGGCGGGTGCGGCGGCGGCCATCGCCGAGGGCACCGGCCAACGCGCGACCCATTCGCGCCAGATGGGTTCGACCCGCACGACGGGGGTCTGCTGGAGCATGATCTCGCTCATCAGGATCTGCCACGCGGTGACACCCGGACGCCGCCACGGCAGATCCCGCGCGGTGTCGCCGTACCAGGCCAGCAAAATCTCGGCGTCGATGGAATCCGGTCCGATCCCGCCATCCCCGGCGCCGATGCGGCTTGTGATAGGTCCCATGGTCCTCACCGCCGGTAGTCCGCACCGGCCAGTCGATATTTGCCGACCCGTAACGCACCTGATTCGCCGGTACAAGTTCCCTTCGGCACAATGGACGACATGCCTGACACCAACCCGATCGGCGCCTGGAAGTCTCTCCGCGAGGGCAACGAGCGCTTTGTCAACGGCACGCTGCAGCATCCTAGCCAGGGTGCCGCCGACCGGGCCAAACTGGTCAGCGGCCAATATCCGTCCGCGATCCTGTTCGGCTGCGGCGATTCCCGGGTGGCCGCCGAATTGATCTTCGACCAGGGCCTCGGCGACATGTTCGTCGTGCGCACCGCCGGTCACGTGGTCGACAGTTCGGTACTCGGCTCCATCGAATACGGCGTGCAGGTGCTGAACGTGCCGCTGATCGTGGTGCTCGGCCACGACAGCTGCGGCGCGGTCAAGGCCACCATCGACGCGCTCGACGGCGGCGAGGTACCGGGCGGATTCATCCGCAGCGTGGTCGAGCGGGTCGCCCCGTCCATCCTGATCGGCCGCCGCGAGGGTCTGTCGACCGTCGACGAGATGGAAGCCAGGCATGTCGTGGAGACCAGCCGACTGCTCATGCAGCGGTCGATGATCATCTCCCAGCGCGTGGCGACCGGCGAATGCGCCATCGCGTGCGTGACCTACACCCTCGCCGACGGCCGGGTGAAACTGCACCGCGTGGTCGGCAATATCGGCGAGACCGTCTAGACCCGTCGCGGCGGGCCGGATCGGTCGGCGCGAGTGCCGTCGACGGCCCGACACGCCGAGGTCCTGAGTCGCGTTACCGTCCCGTGCCCTTAACGTTGAAGCGTGCTGGAACCGACTGGACCGCTGCCACCGGAGATCTACTGGCGTCGTCGTGTTTTCGCCATTGGAGCGCTGGTGGTAGTGCTGGCGGTGGTGATCTGGCTGGTCGTGATGGTCGCGCGCGGCGGCGATTCCCCCGGCGAGGCCACCGCCGCGGGCACGACGACATCGACGGTCAAGAAGTCCGGTGAGGCCACCCCGGCCAAGGCGTCGGGCACCTCGGAACCGCCGCGCGGCAGCACCGCCGGCGCGCCGACCACGGCCGCGGCGGCGGCCCAGTGCCCCGATCAGTCGCTGGCGGTGAAGGTCACCGTCGAACAGCCCACCTACAAGTCGGGCGAGCAGCCGGTCTTCGGCATCGTCATCACGAATATCTCGTCGGTGGCCTGCTCGCGCGACGTCGGTTCGGGATTACAGCAGATCTCGGTGTTCTCGCTCGACGGCCAGCGCAGGCTGTGGGCCAGCACCGACTGCTACCCCGACGGCCAGCCAGATATCCGCACCCTCAACCGCGGCGAGCAGGCGGCGTTCCAGGTCACCTGGTCCGGGTCGACATCCCAGCCCAACTGCGCAGGCTCCCGCGTGCCGGTGCCCGCGGGCGCGTATTCGGTGGTCGCCCAGCTCGGTTCGGTGCGCAGCGCCGCCGAACCGTTCAATATCGCCTGAACGGTTCGATACTCAGCCGAACGGGCTGTCGAGTCCGGCCTCGGCCACTCGCGACAACCCCTCCCGGATCCGCAGCGCTCGCGCCGGACCGATACCCGCGACGCCCTGGAGATCGGTGACCGTGGCGGCCAGCAGACCTGGCAGGTCGCCGAACGAGCCGACCAGCGCTTCGATCCGGTCGAATTGCAGGCGCGGGATACGGGTGAGCAGCCGGTAGCCGCGCGGGCGCACGGGTTCGTCCAGCGCCTCGATGGTGGCCGGGTATCCGAGCGGTTCGCCGAGACCGGTCAGGTCGAGCAGATCCGAATCCGACAGCGCGTCCAGCCGTTCCATACAGCGATCCACCGCCCCCGCGGTCGGCGCGGCGCGCAGATAGTCGCGGACCAGCAGTTCCCGCAGCCACGCGCTGTCGCCGACCAACTCCTCCAATTGCAGTGCCAGTTGGCGTCCGTCGGTGCCGAGTTCGAGAACGTCGCGATCGATCTCCTCGGCGATACGCCGCACCATCTCCAGCCGCTGCACGACCGTGAGCGCGTCGCGCAACGCGACGAAATCGGCGATCTCGGCGTCGGAGAGCTGACGGCAGACCTCATCGAGCCGCGACTTGTAGCGCTCCAAGGTGCCGAGCGCCTGATCCGCCCGCGCCAATATCGTGGACGAGGGCTGGATGACATGGCGCGACCCGCGCACGTAGACGGTCACCAGACTCATGGACTCGCTCACCGAGATCACCGGGTGGCCGGTCTGCGCGGCGGTCCGCTCGGCCGCCTTGTGCCGGGTGCCGGTCTCCGCGGTCGGCAGCGCCGGATCGGGGACAAGATGCACATTGGCGCGCACGATCCGCGCGCCGTCCGCCGACAGCACCACCGCGCCGTCCATTTTCGCGAGTTCGCGCAGCCGGGTCGGCGCGAATTCCACGTTCAACTCGAAACCGCCGTCGCAGATGCTTTCGACGGATTCGTCATAGCCGAGGACGATCAATGCGCCGGTGCGTCCGCGCAGAATTCGTTCGATACCGTCGCGCAATTCGGTGCCGGGCGCCGAACGAACGATGGTGTCGCGCAATGCCGCCGACTCGGTCGCGGGCACGGTGCGGCGCGCGGGCGCCTGTTTGCCGAGCAGATAGCCCGCCAATCGCCCGGATATCACTGTTCGGCCCCCCGTCTGCCCCGTAGGCCGCTCAACCGCAGCGCACCGCGCAGATCACTCACCTCGTGAATCTGCATGCCCCCGCCTTTCATCCGTTCCGAACCCGGCGGCACCACCGCGTTCGTGAAACCGAGCCGCTGCGCCTCCGCCAGGCGGCGCGACAGCCCCGTGACCTTGCGCACCTCACCGGCGAGCCCGACCTCGCCGAGCACGATCCAGCCCGCGGGCAGCGCGGTATCGGACTCGGCGCTGGCGATGGCCAAGGCGATGGCCAGATCCGCCGCGGGTTCGACCAGCCGCATCCCGCCCACGGTGGCAGCGTAGACGTCGTGTTTACCGAGGAAGACGCGGCCACGGCTCTGGAGGACGGCGAGCACCATCGCCACCCGGTTGTAGTCGAGTCCGCTCACCGCGCGCCGCGGGGCCGGGATCTCGGTCTTCACCGTGAGCCCCTGCACCTCGCCGACCAGCGGGCGTTTACCGTCCATCGCGACCGTCACCGCGGTACCCGGCACCGAATCGGTACGGTGGTGCAGGAAAAGCCCCGAAGGGTCGTCCACCCCCGCGATCCCGTCCTCGTGCAATTCGAAGCAGCCGACCTCGTCCGCGCTGCCGAACCGGTTCTTGATGCCGCGCACCATGCGCAGCGTGGAATTCTTGTCCCCCTCGAACTGCAACACCACGTCCACCAAATGCTCCAGCGTCCGCGGGCCTGCCACATTGCCGTCCTTGGTGACATGTCCGACCAGCAGGACCGCCACGCCACTGGCCTTGGCCAGCGAGGTCAGCGCCGCCGTCACCGCGCGCACCTGCGTCACGCCGCCGATGACACCGTCCACGTCCGGGGCGAGCATCGTCTGGACCGAATCGACCACCAGCAGGGTCGGGCGTACCTGCTCGACGTGTCCGAGCAGCACCGAAAGGTCCGATTCGGCGGCCAGATACACCCGCTCGTGCACCGCGCCCGTCCGGTCCGCCCGCAGTCGGACCTGCCCCGCGGACTCCTCGGCCGTCACGTACAGCGATTTCTCGCCCGCCTGATTCGCCCAGCGGTAGGCGACCTCGAGTAGGAGCGTCGACTTGCCGACCCCGGGCTCACCCGAGAGCAGTACCACCGAACCCGGGACAACTCCGCCGCCGAGTACCCGGTCCAGCTCCGACACGCCCGTGGGGCGCGCCCGGGTTATCTGTGAATCGATGGTGGAGATCGGTGCCGCGGCGGTGCTGGGGAGCATGGCCCGGCGGGCCGGGGCACCCGCAGGCGTGGCTGCCCGCGCGATCTCGTCGACCGTGCCCCACGCGCCGCAATCCGGGCATTTGCCTACCCATTTCGCGACCTCGTGGGAGCAGGCGGAGCACCGGAAGATCGGCTTGGATTTGGCCACAGAAGCACCTTATGGGGAGGTTGTGTCTGTCGCGCCATCCGATGCCTCGACCTGGACCGGCTCGGGAAGCGGATTCGGTGGCTCGGGGCGGTGCACAGCGCTGTACCGCTACGCCGGACCGAGGTACGCGAATGTGGGTGCCTGCCCGGGAAACCCGTTGGTTCGGCCGGGCGAGGCACCTTGTGGCAGGGGTGGGGTCAGTGGCCGCCGGTGGAGCCGTGGCCCGCGCCCTCTGCCGCGGCGGGGCCGGACTTGTCGGATTCGTGGCGCTCGGTGGCGACGCCCGCGTCGACCGGAACCTCGAGCTTGACTGGGCCGTTGCGCTCGAAGTTGAACAGCACGGTGTAGGTGAGGCCGGGGGTGATGTCGCGGGTGAGACCGGTGATCTCGATCTTGACCGGCTGCTTCTCCGGGTCGACGGCGGCCTTGGCGGTAGGGCTGGAGGATGCGCCGTGTGACTCGTCACCGTGTCCGGCGTCGGCCTTGGCCTCGGCGGTGGAGGACGCGGCCACCACCGTCTGCTGCGGGTCGATCGTGATGGCCGACTTTCCGGCGGCGGGGGTGAGCTTGACCTGCCCGAGGTCGGTGGTGACGCCGACCAGGGTGTCGTTCTTGGTCGCACTGGTATTGATGATCGAGAGGGCGAGCAGCGCGTTGCCGCCCTTGAGGTTGGTGTAGCCCTGCCCCGGGTAGACGATGTGGACGTTGCGGAGCGCGATCTTCTCGGCGTCGACGCTGTTGCCGTTCACGGCGGCGACCTGGTCGGCGGTCTGCGAGACCTGACCGGCGCTACAACCGGAAACGGCGATTGCCGCGCCCGCGGCCAGTGCGGCAACCGTCACCATGCGACGTCGCGTCCGCGCCCCCGAAGAGGCGGTCACAGCATTCAGGGCAGTCACGGGTTGTCCTCCATGTCGACCGGTCATACTCCGCTACAGAGAGTAGTAACTAGGCAGCGTAGTAGTCACCCGAACCACCCCACCCCGCGGGATGCCGTTTTGGAAGCCCTTCGCCCCCCCGCGCCCCTCGTGCGGAGCTCCGCCCCCCGATCGTGCCGAAGCCCCCCGCCGAGCCGAAGCTCCTCCCCGCGCCGGACCCCAATCCTGGAGTAGGCACCGCGTGATCCGATACACGGCTTCACGGAGGGGCCGGAAAATTCCCGCTCGATGTCGGTGAGTTCCCCGAGCCCCACCCGCACCACCCCCTCCCACCCGCACCTTCCACACCCACCCCAGC
>NZ_LGYZ01000130.1 GCF_001310275.1 Nocardia arizonensis | reverse complement strand
GGACGCGAGACACAAGGGGCCGCGAACCCGCCGCGCCGAAGGCGCGGCCAGAGACACAGCTGTGTAACAGTTTCGAGACCCATTAGGATTGCTGGGAATCTGCTGAGTTTTCGATCGAGGGGGAACGGCGGGTCATGCCCACGGATAACCCGTTCTGTCACAACGTAATGCACACCGTGTCGGTTCTGTCAACCCCAGTGGTTGCCTCGTTGTGGCCCTGACCTGCGCCGTTGATCGCGCCGTTATCGAGTCGCATGTTAAACTGTGAACATCGAAAGGGGCACGGGACACATGATTTTTAAGGTCGGAGACACCGTCGTTTACCCCCACCACGGAGCGGCGCTGATCGAAGCAATCGAGACTCGCACTATCAAGGGTGAGCAAAAAGAGTATCTGGTCCTGAAGGTCGCCCAGGGTGACCTCACTGTTCGGGTTCCCGCGGAGAACGCCGAATACGTCGGCGTCCGTGACGTCGTCGGCCAGGAGGGTCTCGACCGAGTCTTCCAGGTGCTGCGGGCGCCGCATACGGAGGAGCCGACCAATTGGTCGCGTCGCTACAAGGCCAACCTGGAGAAGCTCGCTTCCGGTGATGTGAACAAGGTGGCCGAGGTCGTCCGCGATCTGTGGCGCCGTGAGCAGGATCGCGGACTGTCGGCGGGTGAGAAGCGCATGCTCGCGAAGGCCCGTCAGATTCTCGTTGGTGAGCTCGCGCTCGCCGAGGGAACCGACGACGGCAAGGCCGAGACTCTGCTCGACGAGGTCCTCGCCGCGGCTTCCTGACCGTGAATACCGCTGACAGCGGCGAATCCGTCGTTGCCTTGGTGCCTGCCGCCGGTCGCGGCGTACGTTTGGGTGCGAACATGCCCAAGGCGTTCGTCGAGGTCGGCGGCAGCCCCATGGTCCGGCTCGCCGTGGAGGGCTTGCTCGCCTCGGGAGCCGTCGACCGGATCATCGTCATGGTCCCCGCTGATCTGGTCGAGAGCGCCGTCGCCCTGCTACCCGGTTCATCCGTTTCCCCGGCGGATGCCGTGCAGGTGGTCGTCGGCGGTGCCGAGCGCACGGATTCCGTGCGGGCGGGTATCGCCGCGGCGCCCGACGCCGCCTATTTCCTGGTGCACGACGCCGCCCGCGCGCTGACCCCGCCCCGGTTGATCGCCGAGGTCGCGGCCGAACTGCGCGCGGGGCATGCCGCGGTGGTTCCCGCCTTGCCCGTGGTCGACACCATCAAGGCGGTCGACGGGTCCGGCACGGTGACCGGCACCCCGGATCGCGCGGGCCTGCGCGCGATCCAGACGCCGCAGGGTTTCGCCGCCGACCTGTTGCGCGCGGCGTATGCCGCCGATGTCGCGGCCACCGACGACGCGGGGCTGGTGGAATTGCTCGGCGCCCGGGTGCGGACCGTTCCGGGTGACCCGATGGCTTTCAAGATCACCACCGCGTTGGACCTGACCCTCGCCGAGACCTTGGCGGCACGGCTCGACCTGATCGCGCCGCTGTCATGAGTATGCGTGTCGGCATCGGCAGCGATGTGCATCCGATCGAACCCGGCCGCCGATGTTGGATGGCCGGCCTGCTGTTCGACGACGCCGACGGTTGCGCCGGGCATTCCGACGGCGATGTCGCCGTCCACGCCCTCTGCGACGCGCTGCTCTCGGCGGCCGGACTCGGCGATGTGGGTGCGGTGTTCGGCACCGGGCGCCCGGAGTGGGCGAACGTGTCCGGTGCGCGCATGCTCGAAGAGGTGCGCAGAGTGCTCGACGACGAAGGCTTCGAGGTCGTCAATGCCGCTGTACAGGTGATCGGCAATCGGCCGAAGATCGGCCCGCGCCGCGCGGAAGCCCAGAAAGTGCTGGGTGAACTGCTCGGGGCGCCGGTTTCGGTATCCGGCACCACCACCGACGGGCTCGGGCTCACCGGCCGCGGCGAGGGCGTCGCCGCCATCGCCACGGCATTGCTGCGACACAAGACATAGCACCCGGTTCGGCAGGACCTGAGCCGGGGCGAGAACCCCCAGCTACACCGACTAGGATCGACTGCCGTGACTCTGCGCCTCTTTGACACCGAAACGCGGACCGTGCGCGAATTCGCGCCGCTGGTCCCCGGCCGTGCTTCGGTGTACCTGTGTGGGGCCACCGTGCAGGGTGAACCGCATATCGGCCATGTGCGCAGCGGCGTCGCCTTCGACGTACTGCGGCGATGGCTGGAGGCGCACGACTACGACGTCTGGTTCGTCCGCAATGTCACCGATATCGAGGACAAGATCCTGACCAAGGCCGCCGAGGCAGGCAGGCCGTGGTGGGAGTGGGCGGCGACCTACGAACGCGCCTTCGACCGTGCGTACCGGCAGCTCGGGGTGCAGCCGCCGTCGGTGGAACCGCGCGCGACCGGGCACATCACCCAGATGATCGACATGATGCGGCGGCTCATCGACGCCGGGCACGCCTACGCCTCCGAGGGCAATGTCTATTTCGACGTGGTGAGCTATCCCGCCTACGGGCAGCTGTCCGGCCACCGGCTCGACGATGTCCACCAGGGCGAGAGCGCGGGCGCGGGTAAGCGCGATCCGCGCGACTTCACCCTGTGGAAGGCGGCCAAACCCGGTGAGCCCACCTGGCCCTCGCCGTGGGGTCCGGGACGTCCCGGCTGGCATCTGGAATGCTCGGCGATGGCCGAGTTCTATCTCGGTCCTGAATTCGATATCCACTGCGGTGGTATGGATTTGGTTTTTCCGCACCACGAGAACGAAATCGCGCAATCGAAGGCCGCGGGCGACGCATTCGCGCGGTACTGGTTGCACAACGGTTGGGTGACTCTCGGCGGTGAGAAGATGTCGAAATCGCTCGGCAATGTCCTCTCCGTGCCGAATGTCCTGAAAAATGTTCGCGCTGTTGAACTCCGGTTCTATCTGGGCAGCGCGCATTATCGGTCGATGCTGGAATATTCCGACAAGGCATTGCACGACGCGGCGGCCTCGTATCAGCGGATCGAGGCATTCGTGCACCGGGTAGCCGACCGGGTCGGGGAAATTCCGGTGGGCAAGTGGACCGACGCGTTCGCCGAGGCGCTCGACGACGATCTGGCCGCGCCGCGCGCGCTGGCCGAGGTGCACCGGGTCGTGCACGAGGGCAACAAGGCGCTGGAGTCGGGTTCGATCGACGCCGCCCGTGAACTGGCCGGTCAGGTGCGCGCCATGCTGAACATCTTCGGTGTGTGCCCGCTGGACCCGCAGTGGTATCGCCCGCAGGACAATTCGGCCGCGCTGGCCGCGCTGGACGTCCTGGTCCGCGCCGAACTCGACCGCCGCCAGCGTGCCAGGGCCGAGAAGAACTGGGCCGACGCCGATGCCGCGCGGGACCGTTTGCAGTCCGCGGGTATCGAGGTGACCGATACGGCCGAGGGTCCGCAGTGGTCGCTGGCCGCCGCGCGTGGAAAGGCGAACTGATGGCAGGCAATTCGCAGCGCCGTGGCGCTGTCCGCAAGGGCGCTTCCAAGAAGGGCGCGGTCGTCGGCTCCGGCGGTAAGCGCAGGCGCGGTCTCGAGGGCCGCGGCGCGACGCCTCCCGCCGAGATGCGCACCAAACATCCCGCCGCCAAACGCGCCGCGGCGAAGGCCAAAGCGGCGACCGCGCGCCAACCCGGCGGCCGCTCCGCCACGGCCCGCCCCGCGGGCCGTCGCAACGAGGACGGACCCGAGCTGGTACTCGGCCGCAATCCGGTCCTGGAATGTCTGCGCGCCGAGGTCCCCGCCACGGCGCTGTACGTGGCCGTCGGCACCGAGAACGACGATCGCCTCACCGAGAGCGTCAAGCTGGCGGCCGATGCGGGCATCTCGATTCTCGAGGTGCCCCGCACCGACCTGGACCGTTTGAGCGCCAACGGTTTGCACCAGGGCGTAGCCCTCCAGGTCCCCCCCTACCGCTACGCCCACCCCGACGATCTGCTGGATCGGGTACGCCAGAACGCCGCCCCCGGCCTGCTGGTGGCGCTGGACAATATCTCCGACCCCCGCAACCTCGGCGCGGTGATCCGCTCGGTCGCCGCCTTCGGAGGCCAAGGCGTACTGATCCCGTCCCGCCGCACCGCGAGCGTTACCGCGGTGGCCTGGCGCACCAGCGCGGGCGCGGCCGCGCGGCTTCCAGTAGCGCGAGCCACCAATCTGACCCGCACACTGAAGGATTGGGCGAACAAGGGCTACCAGATCGTCGGCCTGGATGCGGGCGGCGACACCACCCTCGACAATTTCGACGGTCGAGAACCGACGGTCATAGTCGTCGGCTCGGAAGGCAAGGGCCTGTCCCGCCTGGTCCGAGAATCCTGCGACGCGATCCTGAGCATCCCCATGGCGGGCCCGGTCGAGTCCCTGAACGCCTCGGTAGCCGCGGGCGTAGTCCTGGCGGAAGTAGCCAGACAACGCCGAATCGGCTGAGTCCTCGATCGCATCGAAGAAGTTGATGTTCTCGCTGTGCGCCGGGGACACGTCGGCCAGCGCCTCGTCGTCCACCCGGCGGACCTCAGCCGCATCTGTTCCACCGCGAGGCCGCCGCCGCGGTCATCTTGCCGCCACCCTTACCGGACTTCGACACGATTGAGACCGTTGACAATTCGGCGGCCGGGGTGCAGTCCGGAGGCCACCAGCGCCACAGCGATCACGACGATTCCGCTGACGAACAGCATCACCACATAGAAGCCGAACATATTTCCCCCACCATGAGCAGATAGAACGACGATCAACCTAGATCACCGGCGCCGGGACCTCCAACCCGAACCCAGTCCCGGGCACCGAGGCCGCGGCATCGCGGCGTGCGCGGTGAGAGCAGCCGGCCGTGGCAGCGGCGGCAGTGCGTGACCAGTCTCACCTCGGGCCGGTCGTCGTTGGCGGCCATATCGTTTCCCCGCTGGCCGAACAGCTTCGCCGCGAGTGTGACATGAGAGAAGCCCGATACTGCCATCATCGACCGCTACGCACCCACACGCGGTGATGAGCCGAGCGATCCCCAGGTTCATTTCGGTTCCGTTGGGTCCGTACCCGTCCGGCCCTGCTGGTTCACCCCAACCCATCACATCCACACCCAACCCAG
>NZ_LGYZ01000129.1 GCF_001310275.1 Nocardia arizonensis | reverse complement strand
GACACAAGGGGCCGCGAACCCGCCGCGACGGAGTCGCGGCCAATAAACACCGGGTACACCATCCCCGGCTCGTGCGGTCTGAGTCCCGCCCGGTGTGGTGTGGTTCTACCCCCGCTCTCGCGGTAGGTTCCCCACCGAGATCCCGTTTCCACCCGCGAGCCCACACTCGGAGATACCCCCACAAAGCCCCACTCCCCGTAGAATTTTCCGAGTGGTGATACCGGACAAGCCCATTGGGCAGCCTATCGAGCACCCCAATGCCACGGCGGTGCTGTTCCTGGGCGCGATAAGTGTCCTCTGCTGCGGTATCACGGGCCCCGTGGCCTGGGCGCTGGGCAGGCGCGCGCTCGATCAGATCGAGGAGTCGGGTGGCGCCTACGGTGGCCGAGCCCAGGTATTGGTCGGCTATGTGCTCGGTGTCATCGGCACGATTCTGATGATCGTCATGGCGGTGTTGTTCCTGCTGATCATGTTGGGCGGCAACGCCTGACGGAGGGGCCGGTCAGTCGAGGACCGGCCGTTCGGCGCCGTCGCCGTCCCAGGTCGGCCATTCGGAGCTGATGCTGCCGCTCCAGTTGGGTTGGCGGCGTTCGCGAAACGCGGCCATCGCTTCGTCGCCGTCGATGCTGTTGGCCGCGTGCGCGTTGAGTTCGGTCTCGAGTCGTCCGACCATGGTCGGGCTCATGCCGAGTCCTTCCCACAGCAGGCGTTTGGACAGTCCGACGGTGAGCGGGGCCGAACCGTTGGCGAGGTCGTGCGCCACGGCGAGGGCGGTGGGCAGGACTTCGGAGGCTTCGAGGCAGCTGTTGGCCAAGCCCATGGATTTGGCCTCGTCGCCGTCGAAGGTACGTCCGGTGAGCATGATGTCGGCGGCGTTGGCCAGGCCGACCAGGCGCGGCAGTGTCCAGTGCGCGTAGCCGTCGGCGAGGACGCCGCGGCGGACCTGGCTGAGGCCGTAGACCGCGTCGCGGGCCATGTATCGCAGGTCGCATTGCAGGGCGAGGGCCAAGCCGATGCCGACCGCGTGACCGTTGACGGCCGCGATCACCGGTTTGCGCACGCGCCATGGCGCGGGGTCGATGGTGGCGCTGACGTCGCCGACTCGGCTGGACAGGTCCGCGCCCGCGCAGAACGCGGGCGGGGTTCCGGTGATGACGACGGCGCGGACGGCGTCCTCGCTGTCGCAGCGGAGCAGGGCGGCGCTGAGCTCGGCGGTCATGGCCGGGGTGAACGCGTTCTGCTGTGCGGGCCGGTTGAGCGTGAGCACGGCGATGCCCGCGGAGACATCGACGAGCAGTTCCGAACTCATGCCAGCATGGTAGTCGAACGACCCGTCTGTGTTTCTCGACCGTGACAACCGGCGCGCGGTTGGTCTCGGGTGCTCAGGCCAGTTGTCCGCGCAGCACTTGGCGGCCGATCGCGTACTTGTGCACCTCGGTGGGACCGTCGTAGAGCCGGAAGGCCCGCATGTCGCGGAAGATCATCTCGACGACGGTTTCGTCGCTGATGCCCATGCCTCCGAGTATCTGGACGCAGCGGTCGGCGACCTTGAACAGTTCCTCGGAGACGTAGGACTTGGCCATCGAGCTCTCGTGCCGCGCCTTGGCGCCGTTGTCCATGAGCCAGCAGGCGTGCCAGATGGTGAGGCGGCACTGGTGCAGCGCGATCTCGTTGTCGGCCAGCATGAACGACACGCCTTGGTGTTCGCCGATGGGTTTGCCGAAGGCGGTGCGCGAGCGGGCGTATTCGACGGCGATGCTGTGCGCGCGTTCGGCGGCGCCGAGCCAGCGCATGCAGTGGGTGAGGCGGGCTGGTGCGAGCCGCAGTTGGGCGTAGCGCAGCGCCTGCCCGGATTCGCCGAGCAGCGCTTCCTTCGGCAGCACCAGGTTCTCGAAGCGCACGACTCCGTGGCCGCCGACGTAGTTGCGGTCCATGGTGTTCATGGTGCGTTCGATGACGATGCCGGGCTGGTCGCCGTCGGTGAGGAACAGTGTGGGGCCGTCGGGGACGTGCTGGTTGGGCGCGACCCGGGCCATGATGATCCAGCTCTTGGCGCCGTCGGCGCCGGTGATGAGCCACTTGTGGCCGTTGATGGTGAAGTTCTCACCGTCGAAGACGGCTTCGGTGGCCAACTGGTTGGGGTCCGAGCCCGCGCCCCAGGGTTCGGTCATGGCGAATACGGTGCGCTGATGGCCGTTGACGGCGGGGATGAGGTGGCGTTCGATCTGTTCGCGGTTGGCGATCTTGGACAGCAGGAACATGTTGCCCTCGTCGGGTGCGGCGCAGTTCATCGCGACAGGCCCGAGCGTCGACCATCCCGCGGCCTCGTAGAGGACGGCCTGTTCGACGTGGCTGAGTCCGCGGCCGCCGAATTCCTCGGGTGCCTGGATGGTCAGCAGTTTCTCCGCGCGGGCGAGTTCGACGAGTTCCTGGCGCAGTTCGTCGTTGGGTCCGTGCGCGGTGACCCGGGGGTCGCGCTCGAACGGGATGATCGTGTCGGTGACGAACTGCCGCACGCGGTCGCGTTCGGCGGCGAGGTCGGCGGGAATCGTGAAGTCGATCATGGGTCACCATTCGTTCGGCGGTGTTTGGGTCGAGCATACGAAACCGGGGGTGCGGGACTGAAGGCGACTGCCATCTCTGAGGGCACCCGGCGTCTGTTCGATCCGCGACAAGCGCCGGACAACCCGAGAGGTCAGGCGGCGACCGGTCGAGGGCGGGCGCGCCCGCGACCGATGAGGCGGCAGATCAGATAGATCAGGAACGACACGGTCGTGACGAAGGTCGACACCGGCACGCCGGGCGCCAGGGAGAGCAGGATTCCGCCGACCGCGGCGATCTCGGCGAATACGATCGCCAGCACGGTCGCGCGGACCGGATTCGCGGTGAGCTGCGCCGCCGCGGCGGCGGGGGTGATCAGTAGCGCGAGTACGAGCAGCGCGCCGACGATCTGCACGCCGAAGGCGGCGGTGACGCCGAGCATGACCGCGAACACGATGGACAGCGCCCGCACCGGGACGCCGCGCGCCACCGCGACTTCCGGATCGGAGCTGGCGAACAGCAGTGGCCGGTAGACGGTCGCCAGCGTCGCCAGCACCAGGACGGTGCAGGTGAGCAGCACGGCCAACCCGCTGTAGCCGACGCTGACGACCTGACCGGTGAGCAGCGAGAACTTCGAGCCCGCCCGTTCGGGGCCGAGCCACAGGAACAGCACCGACAGGCCGAGACCGAAGGAGAGCACCACCGCGATCACCGAATCGCGTTCGCGCGCCTTGGTTCCC
Source organism: Nocardia arizonensis (assembly GCF_001310275.1). Taxonomy (GTDB): domain Bacteria; phylum Actinomycetota; class Actinomycetes; order Mycobacteriales; family Mycobacteriaceae; genus Nocardia; species Nocardia arizonensis. The sequence continues at coordinate 283,781 of NZ_LGYZ01000129.1, read as the reverse complement.
AGCACACCGAACAGGATCGCCGCCACGACCGATCCGACGATGGCCCCGAGTCCGACGCCGACGCCGGCAAGCAGCGCGGCGGCGGCGCCCGTGAGGGACAACTCGCTGGTGCCGTGTACGGCGAACGACATCTGTCTGCTGATGATGAGCGGTCCGATCGCACCCGCCAGCAGCCCGAGCAATGCCGCGGCCAGCACCGCCTGCTGGACGAAATCGTAGGAGAGCAGGTCGGCGGTGGTGCCGAAGTCGAACATGGCGACCAGCACGTCGCGCAGGCGGTCGATCATGCCCGCACCCCCATCGGCGTCTGTCCAGCGTGCGCGTCGTCGTGGCAGTGTTGCGCGCCCGCGGAACCGAGCGCGTCCAACGAGTCGCCGGTGCCGACGACCACGAGCCGCCCGCGCACCCGCAGCACGTCGACCTCGGTGCGATACAGCTCCGAGAGCACCTCGGAGGTCATCACCTCATCGGGTCGCCCGATACGGAACGCGCCGTCGACCAGGTAGATCACCCGGTCCACCAGCGGCAGAATCGGATTGAGCTCGTGGGTGACGAACAATACGGCGGTGCCGTGCGTGCGTCGACGCCGGTCGATCAGCTCCGCGACCAACCGCTGATTGGCCAGGTCCAGACTCAACAGCGGTTCGTCGCACAGCAGCACCCGCGGATCGCCGACCAAAGCCTGGGCCACCCGCAGCCGCTGCTGTTCGCCGCCGGACAGCGATTCCAGCGGTTCGTGCGCGAACTCGCTCGCGCCCACGTCGGCGACGGCTGCGGCGACCTTGCGTCTGCGTTCGGCGCGCCCGCGCAGTCCGAGGCCCCAGCGGTGACCGTCGACGCCGAGGCCGACGAGATCGACACCGCGCAACTGCACACCCGCGTCGATGGTCTTCTGCTGCGGTATGTAGCCGATACCGGGATTGCCGAGCCGCACGGGCGCGCCCGCGATGGCGGCCTCGCCTGCGGTGAGGGCGAGCTGGCCGAGCAGGACGCGAAGCAGCGAGGTCTTACCGGAACCGTTGGGGCCGAGCACGGCGACGAATTCCCCCGGCGCCACCTCGAGATCCAGGTCGGCCCACAGGGTGCGCTCGCCGAAGGCGAGCCGGGCGGCGCGGAGGCGGACGGCGGCCGTGTCGTCGGTGTTCCCGCGCCGCCCGCGCACCTGATCGGTGTTCTCGGTCAGCGCGGCTCCCTCGGTCATGATCGGCTACTTCATCGCGGAGGCGATGGCCTCGGCGTTGTCGGTCTGCCAACGAATGTAATCGACGCCCCCGGGCAGGGTTTCGGTCACCTCGATCACCTCGATGCCGTTGGCGCGGGCGATATCGCGCAGGTCACGGGTGATCTTGTCCTCGGTCTGCACGTTGTAGACCAACGCGCGGACCTGCTTTCCGGTCAGCAGGTCGCGGGTCGCGGCGACGGCGGCCGGCGCGGGATCGGTCTCCTGCTCGATCGCCTCCTGGAATTCGCGCGGCGTCCGGTCCTCGGCGCCCGCGGCCACGAGCAGGTAATGGGCCAGCGGCTCGGTTTGCAGTACGGGGGTCCTCGGGTGTTCGGCGGCGGTCCTCGCGCTGATCGCCGAGATGGCGGCCAGCCGGGACTTGAACGCGGCGGCCCGTTCGGCGTAGCCGTCGGCGTGCCCGGGGTCGACCTCGCCCAGTGCGGCGGCGATGCGGTCGGCGACGGTGGCGACGGTGCGCACGTCGTACCAGATGTGTTCGTTGTCGTCGGTCTTGTCGGCGCGCGATTCGAAGGCGTCCACGGTGCGCATGTCCTTGCCCCGCACGGCCTTCTCGATGAACTCGTCGTAGCCGCCGCCGTTGTAGACCACGAGGTCGGCGTCGCCGATCCGGGCCGATTCCACCGCGGAGGTCTCGTGCGAATGCGGGTCGGCGGCGGGGTCGTTGATGATCGAGGTGACGGCGGCGTCCTCGCCCGCGATGGCGGCGGCGATATCGCCCCATACATTCGTGGAGGCGACCACGCTGGGCTTGCCGGAACCGTCGGGGCTGCCGCAGGCCGTCAGTGCCGCGAGGGTCGCCAGCCCCAGGGCGGCTCCTGCGAACTTCAGTACGAGACGGCTACTCACGCGGGTACTCCTGGCGGTGCGGCGGATCCTGGAGTGCTCGGGATCGCGCGGCGCTCGACTGTGCGGAGTGCCCTCTTGGCCCTGAGTGCTCTAGACCGCAATGGAAATCGTTACCGTTTTACTTTATCAGGACCGCGCAACTCGGGAACCGCCCGCCCGCCGCCCAACCCCCGCCCGCGCGACGCCGGATGTCGAGGGCAGTGAACGAACGGCGACGCCGCGTCCTGTGACGGACGCGGCGTCGCGTAATTCGAGGAACCCGTCACCGGGTCGCGGGCCCGCTCAGACCAGCGCTTCCGCCGGCTGGCCGAGCAGCTGCGCGCAGCGAAGCAGGCCGAGGTGACTGTAGGCCTGGGGATGGTTGCCAAGCGACCGTTCGGCCACCGGGTCGTACTCCTCGCTGAGCAGTCCGGTCGGACCCGCCACATCGACCAGCTGGGCGAACAGCGCCTCGGCGTCGGAGCGCTTGCCGATGAGCAGGTACGCCTCGACCAGCCAGGCCGCGCACAGGTGGAAGCCGCCCTCGCCGCCGGGCAGACCGTCGTCGTGGTGGTAGCGGTAGACGGTCGAACCGCTGCGCAGTTCGGCCTCGGTCGCCACCACGGTCGCGGTGAACCGCGGATCCGACGGGTCGATGAGTCCGCTCAGGCCGATGTGCAAGGTGGCCGCGTCCAGATCGGTGCCGTCGTATGCCGCGGTGTAGGACTGCACCTCCTCGTTCCAGCCCTTGGCCTTGACCTCCTCGGCGATGGTCTCGCGCAGTGCCGTCCAGGCCGGATCGATCTCGCGGCCGAACTTCTGGGCCAAGGTGAGCGCGCGATCCACCGTGAGCCAGCCCATGACCTTGGAGTACACGTGGTGGCGCGGATTGCCGCGGATCTCCCAGATGCCGTGGTCGGGTTCGGTCCAGCGGCGCTGCACCGCCGAAACCATCGCGCACACCAGTTCCCAGTCTGCGTCGGGCAGCACCAGTTCCGGGGCGGTGACGCCCTTGCGCTCGCGGGCGTGCGCCAGCGTGGCGATGAGGTCGACGATCGGTCCGAAGACGTCCAGCTGGACCTGCATATTCGCGGCGTTGCCGACGCGCACCGGCCGCGAGCCCGCGTAACCGGGCAACTGGTCGATGACGGCCTCCGGCGGCAGGGTCTCGCCGTAGAGGGTGTAGAGCGGGTGCAGCCGTTCCGGGCCCGGCAGGGTTTCGAGCACCCGGTGCACCCAGACCAGGAATGCCTCGGCCTCGTCCAGCGAGCCGAGCGACACCAGTGCCGAAGCGGTGAGCGCGGCGTCGCGCAGCCAGCAGTACCGGTAGTCCCAGTTGCGCACGCCGCCGATGTCCTCGGGCAGCGAGGTGGTGGCCGCGGCCAGGATGGATCCGGACGGCGCGTGCACCAGACCGCGCAGCGTGAGCGCCGAACGCTTCATGAGATCCGGCTTGAGCGGCGGCAATTCGAGTTCGCTCACCCAGTCCGACCAGTAGCGCTCGGCCAGACGGCGGCGTTCGCTCTCGGAGTTCTCGGCGGGGCCGAGGTCCTGTGTGCCGCAGCGCAGTTCGAGCACGATCGGACCCTGCGACGGGTCGACGACCGCGCGCGCCACATCGTGGTTGCCGTCGGATTCGATCTCCCACCGCACGCCGGGGGAGCGCAGCACGTTCGGATCGTTGGTGCCGAGCACCCGCAGACCGTCGGTGTCGAGTTCGATGCTCACCGGCACCTGACCGAATTCCGGTCGCGGCGCGAAGGTGACAACGGCCCTGGCGTCGCCGGTGATGACCCGGGTCAGATCGGTCCGGCTCGGCGCGACGTCGTGGGGCAGGTAGTCCAGCACTTGCAGACTGGCCCAGCGGGTTTCGACGGACATGGTGCCGTCGATATAGCGCTGCGACAGCGGCAGGCCCGGTCGTTCCGGCGTGATCGTGAAGTGTCCGGCCTGCGGGCCGCCGAGCAGATGGGCGAAGACCGCCGCCGAATCCGGCTCGGGATGGCAGAACCAGGTGACGGTGGCGTCGGGGGTGAGCAGCGCCACGGAACGCGGACTCGACAGCATGGTGAGCCGTTCGATGCGCGGTGCGCTCGCGCCCGCCAGCCAGGTCCGGCGCTCCTCGAGCAGGAAGGCCAGCGCGCGGGAGACGTCCTCGGTGCTCTCGACCCGGAACTTCGCCAGACTCTCGCCGGTGCCGACCTTGATGCCGAGGTCGGGTCCCGACAGCATGCGGAACGCCTTCTCGTCGGTGACGTCGTCGCCGAAGAACACCGCGGCGGTCGCGCCCTCCTGATGGCGGATGGTGTCGAGCGCGCTGCCCTTGTCGGTGGGAATGACCGCCAATTCGATGACGGCCTTGCCCTCGGTCACCTGGACGCCGACCCAGCAGGCCGGACCCTGGCGGGTCGATTTCAATGCGCGCAGACCGATTTCGGGACTCGCATTGCGGACGTGCAGCGCGACGCTGGCGGGTTTGACCTCGACGGTGACGCCAGGATTATCCGCCGCGATCTTCGACAGCGAGTTCTGCACCTCTGCCAGCAACTGTTTGGCATCGTTATCGATCGCGTGCACGAAGCCGACGTCGAATTCCGATCCGTGGCTACCGATGAGTTGTACTTCGACCGGGAGTCGAGAAAGGGCGGCGAGATCCCGCAACGCGCGGCCGGAGATGACCGCGGCGGTGGTCCCGGGAAGTCCGGCGAGCGCGCGTAACGCGCTCACCGATTCCCGGTGGGGATACGCCTTGGTCGGGTCGGAGACGATGGGCGCCAACGTCCCGTCGTAGTCCGATGCGACCAACAGCCGTGGCTCGCGTGCGATCGTCGACAATGCACGGCGAAGTTCCTTTGGCAGATCCTGTGCGCTCACACATCCAACCTAGTGATCGGAGGAGTTTTTCCATGGGCGGGCAAAACAATACTGTGTTGAATTCGCCGCACCGCAGCGCGCCAGCACCCGTGCGCACGAATACGAACAAGGGAACCGGATTCGCCCAGTTAACACGCAGGTAACCAGCCGGTAACCGTCGGACGGACCTGATCGACTCGTGTCGAGAATCGGTCACGAGTGTCACCGCCGAGGCGCGCGGGCGCCCGGGCGGACGTGCCGGGGATGAGTCGCTTTGCCGGACATCGTGGTTCGGTGCGGGCGCGGCGACCGCGGGCAAGCGCGGCATATCGATAACGGTAGACCGGTTGTCGGCCTTGTGCGCGCCGGCCGCGTCGCCGGTCTCCCGCGCCGGCTCCGTGCGGGACCGCGGCTATTTCACCGTGCCGTCGCCGAGCAGCAGATCCACCGTCAATTCCAGGCGATCGGCGACGTCGGTGGCCGAAGCGCGCCTGGTCAGCCATGCCACCAGGTTGGACAGCCACACATCGCTGATCACACGGGCGATGGCCAGCTGACGCTCGGTGGGTTCGCCGTCGTTCATCGCGCGGGCGAAGACGCGGTCCATCACCTTGCCGACCCGGTCCACCTCGGCGGCGGCCGAGGCGTCGGCGAACATGAAGGCGCGGGTCATGGCCTCGGTGAGCAGCGGATCGCGCTGCATCATGCGGGTGATCTGGGTGAGCAGTATGTGCATGCGCTCGCGCGGGGTCTGGCCGGTCAGCGGCTTGCGTTTGCCCTCGAACTGCTCGAACTCGCGCGCGAGCGCCGAGACCAGCAGATGCACCTTGGATGGGAAGTAGCGGTAGAGGGTGCCAACGGCCACGTCGGCGCGTTCGGCCACCGCCCGCATCTGCACCGCGTCGTAGCCGCCCTTGGAGGCCAGCGCCAGCGTCGCGTCCAGGATTCGCTTGCGCCGTTCGCGCTGTGCCGCCGAACTCAGTTCGTCCTCGCTCAGCGTGGTGACCGTCGTGGTCGCCCGCGCGGAGATCGACGCGCCTCGTTCCTTCGAGTCTTCGTTCTCGAGCTGCACTTCGCCTCCGCGCCCTTCACCTCGTAGTCGCTGTCCGCCCTCGGGCCTCGACGTGCACGCCGTGCCGGGGGCGCGGCCGGTGCGCGGGTCCGTCTCTTGACTTACGCCCGGCCTGGATATTAGAACATGTTCTAGGTGTGGGAGTCACGCCGGAAAGGCGGTACGGACTGTGACCATCGCCACCACTGAAGAGCATAAAGCCGTTCAGGAGTCGATGCGCGGGTGGGCAAGGGCGGCCCGGCCGATTGTAACGATGCGGGACGCGGCCGTACCGGGGACGGGGCGCGACGGAGAGGCGTTCTGGCGCGCCTACTGGCCCTCGCTGGTCGACCTCGGCATATTCCGGGTCGCGGTCGCCGAGGAGGCGGGCGGTGCGGGCGCCACCGTGGTCGACCTCGCCGTCCTCATCGAACAGGCCGCACACGACATGGTCGGCGGCCCGGTGCTGTCCACCGCGGCGGCGAACCTGGTCACCGAGGGCGCCGTCGCGGAGGACATGCCCTGCGGCATCGCGCTCGACTTCCTCGTCGAGTCCGGGGTGAGCGTATCCGGCGTCGGCGAGAGCGTGTTGCTGACCGGTGTCTGGGAAACGGTGCTCGGCGCCGCCGAGGGCACATCGGTGCTGCTGCCGGTGCACACCCCGCAGGGACGGCGCTGGTGTCTGGTGCCACCGGACGCGGCCGGGCTGCGCGTGGAGGACATCGCCTCGGCCGACCCGAGCACGCCGCTGGCGCGCGTGAGCTGTACCGAGGTCGAGGTGCCGTCGGCGGCCGTGTTCACCGCGCCGCACGCGGCCGAGGACCTCATCGTGGTGCTCGCCGCCGCCGAACTGGCGGGCATCGCGGGCTGGTGCCTGCGCACGGCCGTCGAATACGCCAAGGTGCGTGAGCAATTCGGCCGCAAGATCGGATCGTTCCAGGCGGTCAAGCACATCTGCGCGTGGATGCTGTGCCGCACCGAACTCATCCGCGCGGTCGCCGCCGACGCCGCCGCCGCGGTGGACGAGGGCGGCGCGGAACTGCCGATCGCGGCCGCCATCGCCGCCGCCGTCGCGCTCGACGCCGCGGTGGAGACCGCCAAGGACTGCATCCAGGTGCTCGGCGGCATCGGTTTCACCTGGGAACACGACGCGCACTTCTACCTGCGCCGCGCCACCGCGCTGCGCCAGCTGCTCGGCGGCTCGGACCGCTGGCGGGCCCGGGTGACCGAACTGAGCAGGGCGGGACAGCGCCGGACCACGGGGGCGGATCAGGTGTTCACCCGAGCGACGGACGCGGAGGCGGAGCATGACCGCGGATCCGACCGGGCGGACGCGGCCGTGGGTGATCTGGCGGCCGAGGTCGCGGCCATCGCCGCCCTGCCCGCCGACCAACGCGCCGCCGCCCTGGTCGACGCAGGACTGGTGATGCCGCACTGGCCCGCCCCGTACGGCAGGGGGGCCGACCCCATGACCGGGTTGGTCATCTCGGAGGAATTGCGCCGCAACGGATTGCAGACCCCCGACCTGGCCGTGGGCGGGTGGGCGGTGCCGACGCTGTTGCAGCACGGCACCGACGAGCAGATCGAACGGTTCGTGTGGGCGACGCTGCGCGAGGAGGTGATCTGGTGCCAGCTGTTCAGCGAACCCGGCGCCGGATCGGATCTCGCCGCGCTGCGCACGACGGCCAAGAAGGTCGACGGCGGCTGGGTGCTCAACGGCCAGAAGGTGTGGACCTCGCTCGGCGATCGCGCCAATTGGGGCATCTGCCTGGCCCGCACCGACGCCGAGGCGCCCAAACACCGTGGCATCAGCTACTTCCTGGTCGACATGCGAAGTAAGGGCCTCGATGTGCGCCCGTTGGTGCAGATCACCGGGGAGGCGCGATTCAGCGAGGTCTTCCTCGACGAGGTGTTCGTACCCGACGACGCGCTGGTCGGCGCGGTGAACAACGGCTGGAAGATCGCCCGCTCGACGCTGTCCGCGGAACGGGTCGCCATGGGCGGCAACGGGATCGGGCCGGTGCTCGAGGAACTGCTCGCCAAGCTGCCCGCCACCGGGCGGGGTGCGGAACTGATCGCCGACCGCCTCGGCGCGTTCGTCGCCGAGGCCATCTCGGGACTGTTGCTCGAACAGCGCGCCGTCATCGAGATGCTCGCGGGCGGCGACCCGACGGCGCTGAGCAGCGTGCGCAAGCTCGTCGGCGTGCGCCACCGTCAGAACGTCGCGGAATTCGCCGCGACCAGCGCAGGTACGGCGGGCGCGCAGGAATCGGACGTGGTCAAGGAATTCCTGTTGACCCGCTGTCTGTCGATCGCGGGTGGCACCGAGCAGATACTTCTCACCGTTGCGGGTGAGCGCGTACTCGGCCTGCCGCGCGACGCGAACGGTTAGTCGACGAGGGGAACTGGAGTAAGAGCGTGGATTTCACCAGGGACGAGGGCCAAGACGCCGTGGCCGAAGTCGTTGTCAGCGTGCTGGAGCGGGAGTCGGCGCGCGATATCGACCTGTGGCCCCAACTCGTAGAGAGCGGTCTGCTGTCGGTGGCCCTGCCGTCCCGCTTCGGCGGCGACGACATGGGATTCGGCGAGATCGCGGTCATGCTGACCGAACTGGCTACCGATGCGGTGGCCGTACCCGCCTTGCCGACATTGGGTTTCGCGCTGCCGCCGCTGATCGCGGGTCTGCCCGACGGTGTCGCCGAGCGGGTGCTGCCCGCGGTCGCCGAAGGCGCGATCCTGACCGCGGCATTGAGTGAACCGGGTGCGCCGTTCGTGGTGCGACCCGAGACCACCGCGGTCGCCGAGGGCGATACGGTGCGGATCACCGGGCACAAGGTCGCGGTGCCCTACGCCGAGCAGGCGCGCTGGCTGCTGATTCCGACCGACGCGGGTCTCGCGCTGGTGGAGGCGGGCCTCGACGGGCTCACCGTCACGCCGTCGCCGGTGTCGGGCGGTATGCCCGAGGCCACGGTGCGGCTCGACGACGTGCGCGTACCGGCCGACCAGCTCATGGCGGACGGCCTGCCGTACCTGCACCGGGTCGCGGTGGCCGCGATCGGGTCGGTGGCCGACGGGCTGTTGAAGGGCGCGGTGGTGCTCACCGCCGAACATCTGCGCACTCGCCATCAGTTCAACCGTCCGCTGGCCGAATTCCAGGCGGTGGCCCAGCAGATCGCCGATCTGTACGTCGTCTCCCGCACCCTGCACGCGGCGGCGGTCTCGGCGACCTGGGCGCTGGCCCAGGACGACACAGAGCCCGCGCACCGGGAGCGCGTCGACGACGATCTGGACGTGCTGGCCTATACCGTGGCCTCCGAACTGCCCGCCGCCATGCAGAAGTGCCATCACCTGCACGGCGGTATCGGGGTCGACATGACCCATTCGATGCACCGCTACTACTCACAGGCCAAGGACATCGCCCGCTGGCTCGGCGGCGCGTCGTTCCGTCTCGACCGATTGGGGGCCAAATGTTCATCGACCTGACCGCCGAGCAGCAGGAACTCCGCGCGGAACTGCGCACGTACTTCGCCGATCTCGTGACTCCCGAAGAAGAGGCCGAGATGCAGGGCAACCGGCACGGCGACGCCTACCGCGCCGTGGTGCGCCGCATGGGGCGCGACGGCAGGCTCGGCGTCGGCTGGCCCAAGGAATACGGCGGACAGGGTTTCGGCGCCGTCGAACAGCAGATCTTCTACAACGAGGCGGTGCGCGCGGATGTGCCGCTGCCCCTGGTGACGCTGTTGACCGTCGGTCCGACCTTGCAGACCTACGGCACCGAGGAGCAGAAACGCAAGTTCCTGCCCGGAATCCTCACCGGCGACATCCATTTCGCGATCGGCTACTCCGAACCCGAAGCGGGCACCGACCTGGCCTCGCTGCGCACCAGCGCGGTGCGCGACGCCTCGGGCGACTGGATCGTCAACGGGCAGAAGATCTTCACCACCGGCGCGCACGAGGCGGACTACATCTGGCTGGCCTGCCGCACCGGAACGGTGGAATCGCGCCATCGCGGGATCACGATCCTCATCGTCGACACCCGCGATCCCGGGTACTCGTGGACGCCGATCATCACCTGCGACGGCGCCCACCACACCAACGCCACCTATTTCGACGACGTCCGTGTCCCCGCGAACATGCTGGTCGGACAGGAGAACCGAGGCTGGCAGCTGATCACGACCCAGCTCAACCACGAGCGGGTCGGGCTCGGTCCGTCCGGCAAGATCGAACAGCTCTACGACCGCGTGCGCGAATGGGCTGGTGCGCACGGCGTGCTCGGCGACCCCGACGTGCGGCGGTCGCTGGGACGCGTGCACGCGATGGTCCGGCTCAACGAACTGCTCAACTGGCAGGTCGCGGCCACCGCGGACAGCAAGACCGATGACCCAATGGGCGTGATCGCCGATGCCTCGGCCACCAAGGTCTATTCCACCGAATCGCTCCAGGAGGCGGGCAGGCTCGCCGAGGAGATCGTGGGCTGCTACGGCGATCCGGCCGATCCCGACACCGCGGAACTGCTGACCTGGTTGGACCGGCGCACCAAACAGAACCTGGTGGTGACCTTCGGCGGCGGCGTCAACGAGGTGATGCGCGAACTCGTCGCCACCGCGGGTCTGAAACTGCCTCGCGTCCCCCGCTGACCGCGCACCGCAACAGATCGAAGGAGATCGGCATGCCGGATACGACCGCACCCGAAGAGATCGCCGCCGCCGCCGAACGCATTCGGGCGGCGGGGGCGAGCGCGCCGCGGCAGGCGCGCGATCCGGTGAACCAGCCGATGATCAACAACTGGGTCGAGGCCATCGGCGACACCAATCCGATCTACGTCGACGAGCAGGCCGCCATCGCCGCCGGCTATCCCGGCATCGTCGCCCCGCCCGCGATGGCGCAGGTCTGGACCATGTTCGGACTCAACGGAGTGCGCCCGGCCGACGACCCGCTCGGCACGGTCACCGAACTGCTCGACGAGGCGGGCTACACCTCGGTGGTCGGCACCAACTGCGAGCAGATCTACCACCGCTATCTGCTGCCGGGTGAGCAGGTGACTGTCACCAGTCGCCTCGACACGCTGGTCGGCCCCAAGCGGACCGGACTCGGCGACGGCTGGTTCGCCACCTTCCGCACCGAATGGCGCGTTGGCGACGAACTGGTCACCGAAATGCTGTTCCGCATACTGAAATTCGCGCCCGGCCCGCCGAAGCCCGCGGGCGAGCGGGTCAAGCCGCTGGTCTCCCACGACACCGAATTCTTCTGGGAGGGAACCAAAGCGGGCGAGTTGCGGATTCAGCAGCTGCCCGACGGCTCGCTGCGGCATCCGCCGATTCCCGCGGTGTGGAAGGACAAGGCCGAATGGACCGACTATGTCGTTGCCTCCGGGCGCGGCACGGTCTTCAGCTACGTGGTGCACCACGCGCCCAAGGTGCCGGGGCGGCGGCTGCCGTTCGTGGTGGCGTTGGTCGAGCTGGAGGAGGGGGTGCGGATGCTCGGCGAACTGCGCGGTGTCGACCCCGCCGAGGTCGAGGTCGGCCTGCCGGTGCGGGCGGGCTTCGAGAAATTGGACGACGATGCCACGCTGCCGTACTGGAAGGTGAGCGAATGACCGCCGTATCCACGCCGAATGTCGAGGTCGGCACGGTCCTGCCGGAGCTGGTGATCCACGCCGATCCCACCTTCGTGATCAGCACCGCCCTCGCGACAAGGGATTTCCAGGACGTACACCACGATCGCGACAAGGCGGTGGCGCGCGGGTCGAAGGACATCTTCGTCAATATCCTCACCGACACCGGTCTGGTGCAGCGTTTCGTCACCGACTGGGCGGGTCCGCGGGCACGGGTGAAATCCATCGCGCTGCGTCTCGGCGTGCCGCTCTACGCGGGCGACACGCTCACGATCAGCGGCACCGTGACCGCGGTCGAGGGCGAGGAGGTCCACCTCGAGGTGATCGGTCGCGACAGCCTCGGCGAGCACATCACGGCCAAGGCCGTCATAGCGATCACGGAGGTCGACGGTGAGCAGTAACGGCACGCAGGACGCGCCGCTTTCGGGGCGCGCGGCGATCGTCGGCATCGGAGCCACCGACTTCTCCAAGGAGTCCGGGCGCAGCGAATTGCGGCTGGCCGCCGAGGCGGTCAACGCGGCGCTGGCCGACGCCGGACTGACCGCGGCCGACGTGGACGGGCTGACCACGTTCACGATGGACACCAACACCCAGGCCGCGGTCGCCCGCGCGGTGGGCATTCCGCAGCTGCGGTTCTTCTCCCATATCGGCTACGGCGGCGGCGCGGCCTGCGCGACCGTGCAGCAGGCCGCGATGGCGGTGGCGACCGGGGTCGCCGACGTGGTGGTGGCCTATCGCGCGTTCAACGAGCGGTCGGTGTCGCGGTTCGGGCAGTTCTCCACGGCGCTTGCCACCGCGCCCACCTCATCGGGGATCGACGCGGGCTGGTCGTATCCGCACGGGCTCGGCACGCCCGCGGCGCAGGTCGCCATGGTCGCGCGCCGCTACATGCACGTATACGGTGCGACCAGCGCGGATTTCGGCCGCGTCGCGGTGGCCGACCGCAAACACGCCGCGGTCAACCCGGACGCCTTCTTCTACGGCAAGCCGATCACCCTCGACGATCACCAGAACTCGCGCTGGATCGCCGAACCGCTGCATCTGCTGGACTGCTGTCAGGAATCCGACGGCGGTGTCGCGATCGTGGTCACCAGCGCCGAGCGGGCACGCGACCTGCCGCAGCGTCCGGCGGTCATCGCCGCGGCCGCGCAGGGCAGCGGCGCGGACCAGTACGTCATGACCAGCTACTACCGCGACGCGCTCACGGGTCTGCCGGAAATGGGTCTGGTGGGCGATCAGCTGTGGGGCCAGAGTGGATTGCGGCCGCAGGACATGCAGGCCGCCATCCTCTACGACCACTTCACCCCGTTCGTGCTCATGCAGCTGGAAGAACTGGGTTTCTGCGGGCGCGGCGAGGCCAAGGACTTCATCGCCGACGGCGCCATCGAACTGGGCGGGCGGCTGCCGCTGAACACCCACGGCGGACAGCTCGGCGAGGCGTACATCCACGGGATGAACGGCATCGCCGAGGCCGTGCGCCAGATCCGCGGCACCTCGGTGAACCAGGTGGACTCGGTCCGCAATGTCGTGGTCACCGCGGGGACCGGCGTCCCCACCTCGGGACTCGTGCTCACAGCGTGACCGCGGCCGCCTTGCGCAGCAACAGGTCTCGTTCGCGCTCGTTGCCCGCCAGGGCGGCCGCCGCCTCGAATTCCGCGTGCGCCTCGGCGCGGCGTCCGAGGCGGGCGAGCAGTTCGCCGCGGGTCGCGGGCAGCAGGTGGTAACGGGCCAGCCGACCGTCGGCGACCAGTGCGTCGACCAGCCGCAGGGCGGCGCCCGGACCCGCGGTCATGGCGACGGCCGCGGCCCGGTTCAACTCCACCACCGGTGAGGGCGCGATCCGGCCGAGCGCGTCGTAGACCAGGACGATGCGCTCCCAATCGGTCTCCTCGACCGAATTCGCCACCGCGTGACATTCGGCGATGGTGGCCTGCAACGCGTAGGGCCCGCGCCCGCGGCCGAGCGCGTCGACCCGCCGCAGCGCGGCCCGGCCGCGGGTGACGCAGCCGCGGTCCCAGCGGCGGCGGTCCTGGTCGGCGAGCAGGACCGGGTCGCCGTTGACATCGGTGCGGGCCGGGAAGCGCGCCGAGGTCAGTTCCATGAGCGCCACCAAGCCGTGCGCCTCGGGCTCGTCCGGGACGAGTTCGGCCAGAATCCGCCCGAGCCGCAACGACTCCCGGCCCAGTTCGGGCCGCATCCAACTGTCACCGCGGCCTGCCGCGTACCCCTCGTTGAACATCAGGTACAGCACGCCGAGCACCCCGGACAGGCGGGGGCCGAAATCGGCGCGCGACGGCACCTCGAACGGCACGTTCGCCGCGGCGAGGGTCTTCTTGGCCCGCACGATGCGCTGCTGCACGGTCGCGGTGGACACCAGACAGGCCCGCGCGATGTCCTCACTGGACAGTCCGCCCACCACCCGCAACGTCAACGCGACCTGCGCCTCGCGGGCCAGCACCGGATGGCAGGAGACGAACACCAGCCGCAGCACGTCGTCGTCGATGCGATCGGGATCCCACGGCGGATCGGCCGGGTCGCGGTCGCCGTCGAGTTCGAGTTCGCGGGCTATGCCCGCGAGCCGCCGCGCGTAGCGTTCGTCGCGCCGCCACCGGTCGACGGCCTTGCGTTTGGCGACCGTGGTCAGCCACGCGCCGGGATTGTTCGGCACCCCGGTCTCGGGCCACTGCGCGAGCGCGTCGACGACGGCTTCCTGGGCGAGATCCTCGGCGAAGCCGAAATCGCCGACCGCGCGGGTGAGGGTCGCGACGATCCGCGCCGATTCGATGCGCCACAGCGCCGCGACGGAGCGCCGAACCGATTCGGCGTCGCCGCCGGGCCGCCGCGTGACGGTGTCGTTCATGGCTGATACCCCGGATGCCTTGCCGTGTCAGGAGTTACGCGACTCGATCTCCTCGCGCCAGCCCGCTTCCTTCTGGACCCACTCGTTGTCCTGGGGGAAGTCCTCGTTGCCGTGCACTCGCCGCACCTCCAATTTGGAGCCCGGCCCGAGCGGGCAGCGCTTGGCCCATTCGGCGGCCTCCTCCTTGGTGGCGACCTCGATGATCCAGAATCCGCCGAACAGTTCGGTGGTCTCGCCGTAGGGGCCGTCGGTGACCAGCGGGGGATCGGCGGCGAAGTCGACGACGAAGCCCTCCTCGGGTCCGGCCAGACCCTCGCCCGCCAGGATCACCCCGGCCTTCACCAACTCCTCGTTGTACTTGCCCATCGCCTCGATGATCTGTTCGAAGGGCACCTGCTCGGCCGCCTCGATCGCCTCGTCCGTCGAGCGCATGATCAGCATGTATTTCATTGTCAGCTCCTCTGTCCGGGGGCCGTGTCTCGACCCTCTCACCCATCACGTCGAACGAGAGGGAACGAGATCGACAGCCGCGGAAAACTTTTTTCTTAGTTCTCCGCGGGGTGCGGGAACGGCCGGAGCGTACCGGTCCGCGTTCGGTGGGCATAGGTTGATTCCACGGTTGTTTCACCCGAAGGAGTCCGATGAGCGCCCGGCATCTGGTCGATGTGCACATGCTGTTGCGGCGCGACGCGGAGCTGTTGCTCAGCAGGCGGCGCAGCGGCGACGAATTCGACGGCCGCTGGCATCTGCCCGCGGGCAAACTCGAGGAGGGCGAGTCGGTGACGGCCGCTGTGGTGCGCGAGGCCGTGGAGGAGATCGGTGTCAGGCTGGATCCGGCCGATTTGCGCCTGGTCCACGTCGCCCACGTGGTCTCGCCCGGTCGCCCCGCGCGGCTCGGGCTGTTCTTCGAAACTCGGAGCTGGATCGGCGACCCGGTCAACCGCGAACCCGACAAATGTTACGAGCTGTGCTGGTTCCCACTCGACGCGCTCCCCGCCGATACGATCGCCTACCCGTTGGCGGGTATCGCCGCGCTCCGCACCGGAGATCCCTACTCCGAATTCGGCTGGCCGATGTGAGATCGCACAAACGCGGACGACCAGGTTCTGGTCATCCGCGCAGACCGGACGGAGTTGTACGGACGTACCGGCAACGGCGTACAAAGCCGAGGTAGTCCGAAGTCTCCGATTCCCTCCCGGCGGACCGCCCGGCATGTAACGATGTGGCTGTTTTGTGGCAGCACTCAGATTCGGTGGGTAATTCGGTTGGTTCGAGCGCGAGCGGCCATAACGCGCGTGATCGCGCTGATCACGTTGCTCGCGTGCGCCGTGATCGCCCTGCGCGGCTATGTGCCGGGCGGCGCCGACCACGGCCCGCCGCGGTCGATGCCCTCCGCGGTCGCGGTCGCGTTGATGCCGGTGCTGTTCACCGTCTCCGTGGTCATCCTGCTCGCGGGTGTGCTGGCCAGCCAGCACCGGCTGCCGTTGGCCATGCCCGATATCGAGGTCGATGAACGACCCGGCGGTCCGCGGCTCGGCCGTGGCGGTCTGGTGGTTCTCGGCGTACTCGCCGCCATCGCGCTGCTCGCCGCCGCGTTCTCGGCGATCCGGCTCATCGGCGGCGGCGCGGACCGACCGCCGCCCCCGCCCGCCGCGCCGACCACCGACCCGTCGCTCGCCCCGCAACCGCCGTCGCCCGCGACCTCGGACGGATTGAGCGGTACACCGCTGTTGCTGACGACCGTCGCCGCTGTCGCGCTGGTCGTGATAGCGCTCGCGGCGCTGTCCTACATCCTGTTCAAGGCGGGCAGGCAAACGGTGCCGCGGCCGGAGTCCGCGGCCGCCGCCGCGGACGAGGCGGTCGATTCGCTGACCCGCGCCGCGGAAATGGGCTTGGCCGCGATGATCGCGCCCGGTCAGGATCCGCGCACCGCCATCATCGCCTGCTATGTCGCGATGGAACGCGGCCTCGCCTTCGACCGCGCCGCCGCGCCGCTCATCTCCGACACGCCGATGGAGGTGCTGGCGCGTGCCTTCGAACGCGGCGCGCTGCACGACGCCTCGGCCCGCGAACTCGTCGCGCTGTTCGAGGAGGCCCGGTTCAGCCCGCATTCCATGCTGGAATGGCAGCGTATGCGCGCCGAACAGCTGCTGCGCATCGTGCTGGCCGACCTACAGGGCAAACGGAATGTGGCGGCCGAGGGGGTGGTCTCGTGACCAGGGCCATGATCGCGGCCGCCATGATCGCCGCCGTCCTGCTCCTCGACGCGGTCGCCGTGCTGCGCGGCCCGCTCGCACTGGTCATGGTGACCGCGCTGCCGGTGGCCTTCGCCATGTACCGGCTGACCAGGTCGCTCGGTGAACGCCCCGGCGTCGCCGAGGAGGAACCCGTCGAGGACATGGAGAACGGTCCGGCCGAGATGCTGTACCGCTGGCAGGCCCGCGCCCAGCTGCTGGCCGACCGGGCCGAGGGCACTCGCGCCGACTGGGACCGGCATCTGCGTCCGCTGCTGGCCAAGGAGTTCGAACTGTCGACCGGGCTGCGGGTCGCCAAGAACCGCAAGGCGACCGAGTCCGCGGGCCTCCTGCAATTCGGACCCGAACTGTGGCGATGGGTCGACCCCGCGAATTCGGCATTGCGCGATCAAACCAGCAGCGCACCCGGACGGGCGGCGCTGGACGAGATCCTGCGCCGCCTGCAACGAATGTAGAGCGCATTCACGAGACGAATGGGTTGAGGTAAGTGCGAGTGGACATATGACGATGCCGATGGACGCGACCGTCCAGCAGACCGAGGCCGTCCTGCGGGAGCTGTCCCGCGTGATCGTCGGTAAGCGGGACGAGTTGCAGCTGATCATGATCGCCGTGCTGTCGGGCGGGCACGTGCTCATCGAGGATCTGCCCGGACTCGGCAAAACGCTGATAGCGCGGTCGTTCTCGGCCGCGCTCGGGCTGGATTTCACCCGCGTGCAGTTCACCCCCGACCTGCTGCCCGCCGACCTGCTCGGCTCCACCATCTACGACATGTCCTCGGGCCGGTTCAACTTCCGGCGCGGGCCGGTGTTCACCAATATGCTGCTGGCCGACGAGATCAACCGCACCCCGCCCAAGACGCAGGCGGCGCTGCTGGAGGCGATGGCCGAGGGACAGGTCAGCATCGACGGCGAGACCTTCCCGCTGCCGCAGCCGTTCATCGTGCTTGCCACCGACAATCCGATCGAATACGAGGGCACCTATCCGCTGCCGGAGGCGCAGCTCGACCGGTTCGCCATCCAATTGCGGTTGGGGTATCTGTCCGAACACGACGAGACCCAGATGATCCGCCGCAGGCTCGAACGCGGCGCGACTCCGCCGCAGGTGGGCCAGGTCGTGGACGCGGACGGCCTGCTGGAGATGCGCCAGTCGGTCGAATACGTCTCGGTGCATCCCGACGTGGTCGGCTACGTGGTCGCGCTGGCGACGGCGACCCGCGGTCATCCGCAGGTCGAGGTGGGGGCAAGCCCCCGCGCGGAACTCGATCTGGTGCAGATGGCGCGTGCGCGGGCGCTGCTGCTCGGACGCGATTACGTGATCCCGGAGGATGTGAAGGCGTTGGCGATTCCCGCGATGGCGCACCGCATCACGCTGCGTCCCGAGATGTGGGTGCGCCGGATCCGAGGTGAGGACGTGATCAGCGAACTGTTGCGTCGTCTACCGGTTCCGCGCGCCACCGGGGCATGAGCGGGTCGGCGGTGGCAGTGGACGACGGTCCGCGCACGGCGCGCCATCGCGACCGCAGCACCGCCGTCGAGGCGCGCCTGCACTGGCGGCCTGCCGTACTGGTCTACATGTTGGCGACCTGCGCGGCCGCGGCGCTCGTGGTGGCCGTCGCGCTCGGCCGCTGGCAGCCGGTGGTGTTCGCCGCCCCCATGATCGGGGTACTCGCGACCGCGCCATGGCAGATGTCGCGCACCAGGATCCAGGTCGACGGCGGCGGCATACATCGGTGCTTCGAGACCGAGGAGGTGGTGTTCACCGTCGCCGCCTGGGTCGATTCCGGGCACGCCCTGCTGCGGATGAAACCGGAACCGCTGCCCGGACTCGGGATCACGGTGGAGGAGTCGACCGATTCCGGGGAGGCGCCCGCGGGTCTGCGCCTGGCGCTGACCGCCGACCGCTGGGGTCGCTATCCGTCCCACGTGCGGGTTTCGGCATTGAGCCCCGCCGGACTCGCGGTCGCCACCGCGATACTGCCCGCCGGGCAGCTGTTCGTGTACCCGATCACCGATCCGCAGCGGCTTCGGTTGCCGCGCACCGAACTTCCCGACCGCATCGGCGTCCACCTGACCCGCAGGGTCGGTCCGGGCGTCGAATACGCCGATATCCGCGTGTACGCGCCGGGCGATCAACTGCGACTGGTGAACTGGGCGGTGAGCGCGCGGCGCGGGCGGCTGTTCGTCACCGAACGCCACACCAACAGATCCGCGGACGTGGTCGTGCTGGTCGACACCTCGCAGCAGGCGCCGGGGCCTGCCAGCGATTCGCTGGAACTGTCGGTGCGCGGGGCCGCCCAGGTGGTGCAGTCGACCTTGCAGGCGGGGGACCGGACCGCGGTGGTGTGCCTCGGCGGTGCACCGCGCTGGCTGCGCCCCGACATCGGCCGCCGCCAGTTCTACCGGATCGTGGACACCGTGCTCGCCGTCGGCGACGAGCACATCGAGACCACCGGCACCCTCGCCCCGCACGCGGCGGTGCCGCTCGGCGCGATCGTGATCGCCTTCTCCACCCTGCTCGACACCCAGTTCGCGCTGGCGCTGATCGATCTGCGCAAACGGGGACACGTGGTGGTCGTGGTGGATGTGCTGCGCGGCACGCCGTTTCGCGAGGGACTCGATCCGACGCTGGCGCGCATGTGGCAGTTGGAGCGGGCGTCGATGTACCGCGACATGGGTACCGTCGGGGTGGATATCGTGGCCTGGCCCGATGGCGCCCGGCTCGACGAGATCATGCGGCTGCTGCCCGAACACCGCCGGGTCGTGCGGGTGCGCCGATGACGAAATTCCTGGCCGTACTCGCGGGCGTCATGCTGGTGCTCGCGATCTCGCTCATGCTCCCGCTCGCCGGGATCGCCGCGGTCGCCCTGGTGGTGGCCGGCTGGTGGTGGCGTCCGTGCGCGGTGGCCGCGGCGCTGCTCGCGCTGGGTGTCCTGGTACTCGCCGACACCGGCGTGCTGGCGGCCGCCGCCGTTGGACTGGTGGCGACCACCTACCTGCTGAACATCGCCTCGGTATCCGCCCCGGTCGGCGTCGTGCCGACCACCGTCGCCTCGGTCGCGGGCGCGGCCGTGTGCACGGCCTGCGCGGCCGCCGCCGCCCTGCTACCCCTCCGCCTGGCCTGGACCCCCCTGGCCGCCCCCGTCCTGGTAATCCTGCTCTACGCCCTACTGGTCGAAGGACTCGCCGTCCGCCGCCGCCCATCCGAGAGCCCCGGCGGAGAAATGAGGTAGGCACCCCGACTCGCGCTCAACCCGCATTCAAGAGTGTTCCGAGACGCCCGACAGAGCGTTGGGAATTTCCCAACGCGGTCGCTACGATCGAAGCATGGACGAGCAGCTTGTGGCGGTGGGCGCACGTATCCGATCACGCATGTCGTCGGATATGAGCCAGCGGCGACTCGCGGAACTGACCGATATGAAGCCTGATGCGTTGTCGCGAGCGTTGAACGGGCTGCGTGGGTTCTCATCGATCGAGCTCGCACGGATCGCCGATCGTCTGGGAGCGGATCTGCACTGGCTCGTGACCGGACGGCCCGACCCGCACCGCGTCGAGATCGCCGCCCGACACGATTGGGACGAGACCGAGAGTGCGCGGACAAACACGGGACGGCCTTCCGACGAGGGGATTCTCGAGAAGGTCGTCGATGCCTACGGCGCCGCTTTTCCCGACGGGCCTCCCCCGAGTGAGTCGCTACCCGATTCCCCCGCACGTCTGCGAGCCTTGCTGGGCGAAGGGTACGTCCGTCAATACGGTGCAGTCGTCCAGGATCGCCTTGGAGTCGACGTATTTCGCCTACCCGGGCTCACCACGGACTACTCACTCACCATCGGATCCAGGGCGATAGTCATACTCGCCACGACATCGCATTGGTATCGAAGCCACTGGTCGTTGGCGCATGAACTGGCACATCTCGCACTCGGACACCACAATGGACACGAGCCGCCGGGGGAGCGGGATGAACTACCGGCGAATCGATATGCGGCGCAACTTCTGCTCCCGGAACACCTCGTTCTTCGGCAAGACTGGCAACGGATGGATGAGCGCGGCTTGGCGGAATTCCTCTGGCAAGCAGGCGTGTCCACGTTGTCGTTGAAGATTCGGCTCACGGCGCTGGAGATCCAACCATCGGCGAAGGTGGCTGTTGCCCTGGAGCGGACCACCCCCGGATTGATGCGTGACTACGCGGATGACCTCCCGGACATCATCGGCAGCACGCGGCAGGTGACACGGCGACAGCAGGAATCGTCGGCCCGAACTGTTCCGTCGATACTGGTCGATGCGCTACAGCGTCGAGTCGAAATCGGTGAGATATCTCCACAGTACCTCGCCTGGGCGTTGGATGTCCCGGTCGATGAGATCGACTTCCC
Source organism: Nocardia arizonensis (assembly GCF_001310275.1). GTDB lineage: Bacteria > Actinomycetota > Actinomycetes > Mycobacteriales > Mycobacteriaceae > Nocardia > Nocardia arizonensis. Next base: position 262,714 of record NZ_LGYZ01000129.1, on the reverse strand, counting down.
CGAACCGTATGACGACGATGTCGCTCTCGCCGATGCATACGGGCGGATGCTCGAAGATCGCCCGAGCAGTACCGATGTGCGGGAATGGCTGGCAACAACCGGTCGGTCCACCCGGTGACTCCATCGGAGATCCGCTGGCATCGAATCTCGAACAAACGAGAGACGGTGGTACTCGAGAACTTCTCGTGTACCACCGAGATTCCACGCAGTCCGCAGGGGCGTAGACTTCAGCATCCGAAACCGTGGGAACGTGAGGTCCAAAGCCATTTCCGGCAATGTTCGAAAAGGTTCAAGAACGGTGACTTGGTCCTCATCGGGCAGGATGTGGTGAGCGAAGAGATCGTTTCGGCAGCGCATCTGATATTCGGCGAGCACTCGACATCCGTCTTCTTGTCGCACATCGCCGCGGTAGGCGTGTGTACGGCGGTGCGCGGACAAGGGGGCAAGCTTGCGGACAGTACTCTTCGCGACGCATTCGACGTCATCGTGGAGAAGATGCGACTCGAAGGTCTCGGCAGCGGAGTGGCGACCGCGAACATACATACGCGGAATCTGCCGAGCCAGTCACTTTTCGAACGACTCGGATTCGAGCCGATGTCTGTCCCCATAGGTGAATACCAGAAATGGATTTGCCGCGTCCTGTGAACCCGGTGGGATGTACACCTGTCGACAACACGTGAAGTCCCAGATGATTATCGAGACACCAGGATTGGAACCGTCGCTCGGATCGCGCCACGGGGTGTCTCGGAGCGGCAGTGGGGTGCCGACCGGCACGGCGACCCCACTGTGCGCTCCTCGATTCAGCGGTAGGTCAGGACGACATCCGCGAGGACGGGGGCTTCCTCGCGGTCCACGACCGTTGCGGTGATGACGAGTTCGTTCTCCTCGCGCCAGATCCGGGTGCGGATGGTCTCGCCGGGGTACAGCACGCCCGCGAAGCGCGCGCGGAATCCGGTGACGCGGGAGACATCCGAGTCGAGCACGGTGTCGGTAGCGGTCTTGCACACGATGCCGTAGGTGCACAATCCGTGCAGGATCGGATTCGGGAATCCGGCCGCGCGGGCGAATTCGGGGTCCGAATGCAGCGGGTTGCGGTCGCCGGACATGCGGTAGAGCAGCGCCTGCTGCGGCAGTGTCGGCGTGGTCACGTCGAAGTCCGGTGTCCGGTCGGGCAGTTCGGTCTTGGTGCTCGGTCCGCGTTCACCGCCGAAACCGCCCTCGCCCTTGGCGAAGATGGACGAGCGCGTCGTCCACAGTTCGGTGCCGTCGGAGCCGACGACCGTGTGCTCCTGGACGACCACCGCGGCCGAACCCTTGTCCCACAGTTCGGCGATGCGCGCCTTGCGGGTCGCCTTGCCCGAGGTGGGGATCGGTCCGTGCAGGCGCACCTCCTGGAAGCCGTGCACCACCTTCGCCAGATCGATGTCGATACCGGGGAAGCTCACCTTGGGCGGTTCGGTCTCGTGGAAGGTCGGTGCGACGGCGGCGAAGGTCGGCAGTACCTGCGGCGCGCGGTCGTCGAGGTAGCGCAGTTCGGCGGGATCGGTCCAGCGCGCTCCCGCGCCGAGGCCGAGGTGGTAGAGCTGGATATCGGATGGTGTCCAGGAGAATTCGAGGTCCGGCAGTGCGGCCCCGAGTGCGATGTTCGGGTCGATGGGCATTCGGAACCTCCTGTTACGCCTCGGCGTTCGCGGTCGCCGCCGCGGCCTTCTTGCGGTCGACGATATCGAGCACGGCCAGATAGCCGAAGGTGATGGCGGGGCCGATGGTCGCGCCGGGGCCCGCGTAGGTGTGACCCATGACGGGGGTGCTGGAATTGCCCGAGGCGTAGAGCCCCTCGATCACCGAATTGTCTTCCCGCAGTACGCGTCCCGCGGTGTCAGCGACCAGACCGCCCTTGGTGCCGAGGTCGCCGGGCACGATCTTGGCCGCGTAGTACGGAGCCTGGACCAGTGCGGCCAGGCAGGGATTGGGCTTGACCGTCGGGTCGCCGTAGTAGCGGTCGTAGTGGCTGTCGCCGCGACCGAAATCCTCGTCCTTGCCGGAGGCGGCGAAGGTGTTGAACCGGGTCACGGTGGCGGCAAGGGTTTGCGCGGGTACGCCGATGGCGGCGGCGAGTTCCTCGACGGTATCGGCCTTGACGATGTTGTCGTTCTCGGTCCAGCGCGACGGGAAGCGCAGGCCCGGCTGCAATCCGGCGTAGATGTAGCGGTTGCGGTAGCGCTGGTCGAAGACCAGCCAGGACGGGATGTTCTCGCCCGGCCCGGCGCCTTGTCCGTATTCGCCGCCGTACATGGTGTGCACGGCCTCGACGTAGGGCGCGGATTCGTTGCCGAAGCGCTTGCCCTCGCCATTGACCATGATGCAGCCGGGCAGATTGCGTTCGGCCAGCGCGAACCAGGGCTTGCCGCCCTTGAAGATCGTCGGACCCCACCAGGCGTCCTCCATGAAGCCGACCGCCGCGCCCGCCTCCATGCCCGCGATGATGCCGTCGCCGGTATTGGCCGCCGCGCCCGTGGTCCATTCGGTGGTGATGGGCTGGCGCTGGTACTTGGTGCGCATCTCGGCGTTGTGCTCGAAACCGCCGGCGCCGAGCACGACGCCGTAGCGCGCCCGAAATCGCACGGTCTCGCCGTCGTGTTCGGCCTCGACACCGGTGACCTTGCCGTCCTCGACGATCAGCGTGGTCAGCGGCGTGTTCAGCAGCAGCGGCACCTTCGCGTCCATGAGCCCCTTGCGCATGGCGGCGATGATCGCCTGACCCATCACCATCAGGTGTTTGTTGGTGAACTTGGCCCAGTAGGTGCGCGCGCCGACGCGCATGGCCCGCAACATGCCCTTGGGGTGGCGGCGGATGAGGTTGAGCCGCACGAAGTCGGCCTGGGTCACCGCGACATTGAGCGGCGCCTTCGCATAGGGGGGTTCCAGGTTGAACCGTTCCTCGCCGAGGATCTTGGCGTCGAAGGGTTTCGGTTCGCAGGATCGGCCTTCGCCCAGGCCGCCGGGTGCTTCGGGATAGTAGTCGGAGTAGCCGGGCACCCAGCGCATCTTCAGCGGAGTGTGATCGAGAACGAAGTCGAACGCTTCGGCTCCGCGATCGATGTAGGTGTCGATCCGCTCCTTGGGCACCGCGTCACCGACGATGCTGTGCAGGTAGGTGCGGGCGACCTCGCGGTCGTCGGGCCTGCCGGAGGCTTTGAGCGCCTTGTTGCCGGGTATCCACACGCCGCCGCCCGAACGCGCGGTTGATCCGCCGTAGTGTGCGGCCTTTTCGATGATCACCGCGCTCAGCCCGTGGTGCGCGGCGGTGAGCGCGGCGGTCATGCCCGCGGCGCCGCTGCCGACCACCACCACGTCATATTCCCGATCAGTCATGTAGAACACGTTATAGAATGATGGCGCTATTGGTCTATGTTGAGAGGCAGAAGACTTGCTCGGCGGCGCGACTGTCGACGCAACTCGTTTCAGTTTCGATCCCGGAGTTGAGTGTATGGCCCTCGAATGGGACCTGACCGCGGATGTGGTCGTCGTCGGATACGGCACGGCCGGAGCCTGTGCCGCGCTGGAAGCCGCCGCCGCGGGCGCGCAGGTGCTCGTCCTGGAGCGCTTCACCGGCGGCGGCACCTCCGCGCTGTCCGGCGGCATCATCTACGCGGGCGGGGGTACCTGGGTGCAGCGCGCCGCGGGCGTCGAGGACACCCCGGAACAGATGCTGGCCTACCTGACGCGCGAGGTCGCCGCGGCCGTTCGCCCGGAAACGCTGCGCCGATTCGTCGACCAGAGCCCGGCCATGATCGACTGGCTCGCCGGACACGGCGTCCCCTTCGAACCCTCGCTTTGCCCGTACAAGACCTCCTACCCCAACGACCGCTACTACCTCTACCACTCGGGCAGCGAGGTCTCCGGCCACGGGCGTGAGGTCGCCGAACCGTTCCAACGCGGTCACCGGGTCAAGGGCAAGGGCACCTCGGGCAAGAAGCTCACCGGGCCGCTCATCGCCGCGGCCGCGCGCCACGGGGTCGGGGTGGAAACCCTCACCCGCGTGACCGCGCTGATCACCGACGACAACGGCGCGGTCGTCGGCGTCGAATGCCAGACCCTGCGCGATGCGCCCGGCCGGGTCCGCGAGCGCTACGCCCGGATGGCGAAGATCGCGGCCAAACCCGGCATCTACTACCCGCCGCTGCGCAAGGCGCTGGAGAAGCGACTCGACGCGCTGGACCGCCGCTACGGCCGCACCATCCGGGTGCTGGCCCGGCGCGGGGTGATCCTCACCGCGGGCGGATTCATCGGCAACCGCGCCATGGTCGCCGAATACGGGCCGCAGTACCGCGACGGCCTCGCCCTCGGCACCACCGGCGACGACGGCAGCGGCATCCGCATGGCCGAACAGGTCGGCGCGGCCACCGACCGAATGGGCAATATCTCGGCGTGGCGGTTCCTGCTGCCGCCGAGTTCGTTCACCGGATGCGTCCTGGTCGACGCCGCGGGCAGCCGGGTCATCGACGAGACGCGCTACGGCGCCGCGGTCGGGCACGCACTGGTCAACAAGCACGACGGCAAGGGCTGGATACTCGCCGACGCGGACCTCATGCGCACCGCGCTGTCGCAGATCCACAAACAGGGCGCCTGGTTCCAGCGCGCACAGTTCGAGGCCATGCGTCGCACCGCCGTGCGCGGGAACACACTCGAGGAGGTCGCCGTCCGAGCCGGCGTAGACCCCGACGGCCTGCGCGCCACCGTCGCCGCGCACAACACCGCCATCGCCGAGGGCCTGCCGGACCCGGTCGGCAAGCCCGCCGAATTCACCGAACCGGTGCGCGCCGCGCCGTTCTGGTTGTTGGATGTCGGTATCGCTCCCAGCCTCATCAATCCGTGCCCGATGCTCACCCTCGGCGGCGTGGTCGTGGACGAGGACACCGGCGCGGTCAAGAATGTCGCGGGACAGGACATTCCGGGACTCTACGCGGCGGGCCGCACGGCGGTCGGCATCTGCTCGGACTCCTATGTGAGCGGACTGTCGCTGTCGGACTGCGTCTTCTCAGGACGTCGCGCCGGGGCGCAGGCCGCGGCCGCGACCTGGACGCAGGCTCTCGCACCCGCGTCCGACGCCCGATAACACCACCGGAAGGAAACAGCGTGCTGTCCGACGCGGTACGAACCGAACTCGCCGACGAACTCGCCCTCGCCGAACGCGACCGGGTCGCCGTCGACAAACTCGTCGACCGGTATCCCGATATCGACGTGGTCGACGCCTACGAGATCCAGCTCATCAATATCCGGCGGCGTATCGCCGACGGCGCGACCGTGGTCGGCCACAAGGTCGGTCTGTCGTCGAAGGCGATGCAGCAGATGATGGGCGTGGACGAACCCGACTACGGCCACCTGCTCGCCGATATGCAGGTCTCGGAAGAGGTTCCGGTCGACACCGGCCGCTATCTCATCCCGCGCGTCGAGGTCGAGGTCGGATTCGTCCTCGGCGCCGACCTGCCCGGCGAGGAATGCACCGAGGCCGACGTACTGGCCGCGACCGTCGCCTACGCGCCCGCCATCGAACTGATCGACTCCAGGATCAAGGACTGGAACATCGGTCTGTGCGACACCATCTCCGACAATGCCTCCTCGGCGGGCTGGGTGCTCGGCCGGGAGCGGGTGGCGCCGAAGGATATCGATATCAAGGCCATCGACGCCGTGCTCACCCGCAACGGCGAGGTCGTCGCCGAGGGCCGCAGCGACGCGGTGCTGGGCGACCCGGTCATCGCCGTCGCGTGGCTGGCCCGCAAGGTCGCCTCCTTCGGGGTCCGGTTGAAAGCGGGCGACATCGTGCTGCCCGGTTCCTGCACCCGCGCCATCGACGCGCGCCCCGGCGACGCCTTCCACGCCGAGTTCGCCGGACTCGGTTCCGTCCGACTGCAATTCACCTGATCACACCGATATCAGATACCGCCATCCTCGAGGAGGCCCCATCGTGACAACCAACGGGACCGTCACCGCCGCGATCATCGGCTCCGGCAACATCAGTACCGACCTGCTCTACAAACTGCTGCGCTCGGAGCGGATCGAACCGCGCTGGATGATCGGTATCGATCCTGACAGCGAAGGTCTGAAGCGGGCTCGGGGGCTGGGTCTGGAGACCTCGCACGAGGGTGTCGACTGGCTGCTGTCGCAGCCCGAACTGCCCGAGCTGATCTTCGAGGCCACCTCGGCGTACGTGCACCGGGCCGCCGCGCCCCGCTACGCGGAGGCCGGTATTCGCGCGGTGGATCTCACCCCCGCCGCCGTCGGCCCCGCGGTGGTGCCGCCGGTGAACCTCGACGCCAATATCGACGCGCCGAATGTCAACATGATCACCTGCGGCGGCCAGGCCACCATCCCGATCGTCGCCGCGGTGTCGCGGGTCGTGCCCGTGCCCTACGCCGAGATCGTCGCCTCGGTGTCGTCGGTGTCGGCCGGACCGGGCACCCGCGCCAATATCGACGAGTTCACCAAGACCACCTCGCGCGGGGTGGAGACCATCGGCGGCGCGCAGCGCGGCAAGGCCATCATCATCCTGAACCCCGCCGAACCGCCGATGATCATGCGCGACACCATCTTCTGCGCGATCCCCGAGGACGCCGACACCGACGCCATCGCCGATTCCATCCACCGCATGGTCACCGACATCCAGCAGTACGTGCCCGGCTACCGGCTGCTCAACGAACCGCAGTTCGATCCGCCGTCGGTGGTATCCGGTGGTATGGCCAAGGTTTCGGTCTTCGTCGAGGTCGAAGGCGCGGGCGACTTCCTGCCGCCCTACGCGGGCAACCTCGACATCATGACCGCCGCCGCCACCCAAGTCGGCGAAGTCATCGCCGAACAAATCGTCTCGGCTCGCGTGTGAGGAGCGCCGACATGAGCATTTCCACAGAATTCGACATCCGCGTCACCGACACCTCGTTGCGCGACGGGTCCCATCACAAGCGCCACCAGTTCACCGGCGAGGACGTGCGCAATATCGTCGGCGCGCTCGACGCCGCGGGCGTGCCGGTCATCGAGGTCACCCACGGTGACGGACTCGGCGGTTCCTCGTTCAACTACGGTTTCTCCAAGACCCCCGAACAGGAATTGGTCAAGATCGCGGCCGAGACCGCGAAACAGGCCAAGATCGCGGTGCTCATGCTGCCCGGCGTCGGCGTCAAGGAGGACATCAAGGTCTCCCAGGACAACGGCGCTTCCATCTGCCGCATCGCGACCCACTGCACCGAGGCCGACGTCTCCATCCAGCACTTCGGACTCGCCCGCGACCTCGGACTGGAAACCGTCGGCTTCCTGATGATGTCGCACACCCAGCCGCCGGAGGTGCTGGCCAAGCAGGCCCGCATCATGGCCGACGCGGGCTGCCAGTGCGTCTACGTGGTCGACTCGGCGGGCGCGCTGGTGCTCGAGCAGGTCTCCGATCGCGTCGCGGCGCTGGTCGCCGAACTCGGTGACGACGCGCAGGTCGGTTTCCACGGCCACGAGAACCTCGATCTCGCCGTGGCGAATTCGGTGTACGCGGTGCGCGCCGGCGCCAGGCAGATCGACGGCAGCGCCCGTCGTTTCGGCGCGGGCGCGGGCAATACGCCGGTCGAGGCGTTCGTCGGCGTCTGCGACAAGATCGGCATCAAGACCGGCATCGATTTCTTCGCCATCGCCGACGCCGCCGAGGACGTTGTCCGTCCGGTCATGCCGCAGGAATGCCTACTCGACCGCCAGGCCCTCATGATGGGCTACGCCGGCGTCTACTCCAGCTTCCTCAAGCACGCCGAGCGCCAAGCCGAGCGCTACCACGTCTCCGCGGCCGAAATGCTCGTCCGCGCGGGCAAGCGCAACCTCGTCGGCGGCCAGGAGGACCAGCTCATCGACATCGCCCTCGAACTCCAGCGCGAACAATCCGCCTAGTCCCACCGCGGGCCGCGCCGTCCCGGGCGCGGCCCGTTCCATATCCGATGCCGCGACCGCGACGTTTGCCGTGGCGGATCCCGGCATGGACCGGGCGCCGCTCTTCGATGAACTGTTGTCGAAACCGTCGTCTCCGGTTCAGGTCGATCGGGTCGCGGCGGGTGCGGGAATCCGGTATTCCGTATCTGTGAGAATGCGGTTTCGGGGCGGGGGTCGCGGATGCGGGGGTGGTAACGGATGATCTGTCCGCACTGTTCGGTGAATCTGTTGCGCCGCGAGCGCAACGGGCGCGTGTGCGGTGGGTGCAAGCGGCCCTTCGCGCTTGAACCGAAGGAGAGCGTGCTCGGCCTGCACGACATCCGGGTGCGCGCACTGGCCGACAAGCTCGGTGACGGGCGCGGACTGCGCTACGCCCTGCCGCAGTTGTGGTACGCGGCCTCGCGCAAACACATGCCCGATCTGGACAAGCGGTTCCTCGGGCGGCGCTTTCTGGTATCGGTGCCCATTGTCGGCTTGGGCGTGCTCGGCATCATCGGCGGTGCGTTCCCGGCCGGACCCGCGCTCGCCGTGATCCTCGGCGCGGTGATCCTGGTCAACATCGCGATGACGGCGTTCAAGGCGCGGATCGTGCGCGGGATGCCGGTGAAGATGCCCGTGCCGTACGAGAAGTTCCGCGCCGAGGTGCTCGACCGGTGGGGCAAGGTCTACGGCGGTCCGCCGCCGGGGTCGATTCCCGAAGGCGCCGCGCCGCCGCCCGGTCCGCCGCGGCCCCGGCTCGCGGCGGTGTGCCCCGACCGCGGTGTCCTGGCCTGCCTCGCCGCCAATGATGCCGCGGGCGCCTGGGGCATGGCGTTGGCCGATCGCCTTGAACATCTGCCGCCCGGGGTGCCGGTGCTGATCCTGCACGACGCGAGCGTGGCGGGTCTGCGTTTCGCCGCCGAGACCCAGGCCGCACTCGGCCCGCGCGCCGTTCCGGTCGGCATCGCCCCTCGCGCGCTGCTCGACAAGGAGAAGGCGCTGCGGCTGCGCCACGGCCGTCCCGAACCGGACGAACTCCAGCGCCTGCGCGCGGGGTCGGTGTCGGAGGCCGAGATCGCCTGGCTGGCCGACGGCTGGTGGTCCCCGCTCGCCGCGGTGCCGCCCGCGAAACTGCTGGCCGCGGTCGGCAGTGCCGTCCAGCGGGTCGAGGACGCGGGCGATCCCGACCGCCGCCGCGCCCGCGCCGTCGGTTTCCTGACATGGCCGACCGGTTGAGCGAGGCGATCCGCACGGTAGGTTCTCTGACGTGGCCGACCCGGTGAGAACGCAGGTATTCGGCCGTGCGCTGCGCGTCGCGGTCACGCGGGCCGCGGCGCCGAGCGGTATCCGGTTCACCGAGCGTCAGCTCTACTACGAACTGTGCCGCGTACTGCTTCCGGTGCCGCGCCGCATGCGCCCCGGTTTCACGGTCGCCGCACCGGTGCGCTACGCCGATTTCCGCGCCGCGCTAGACGGTCTCGGCCCCGTTCCCGGATTGCTGTCACCGCACCCGGTCCGGCCGCGGGCGGCGGGCGAGCACACCCCCGAACCCGACCTGTTCGACTACGGGCTGCCGCGCCTGCTGATCTGCGAATCCGATTCCGTCGCACAGATGTTGCGCGCCAACGGCGTACCGATGGAATCGGCCTGCCCGGTCTACGGCGCGGGTGAACTCCCGCTGGACCGACGGCTTGGCGACATGCTGTCGTCGGTCCCGGACTCCGCGATCTTCGTCCTGCACGACGCGAGCGCCCGCGGCATGACCTTCCCGGCCCGCCTGCCCGAACTCACCGGGATACCCGCCGGGGTGCGCGTGGTGCCCATCGGCCTGCGCCCCCGGCACGCGAGCGCCCTGCACCTGACCCACCTGCCCGGTCCGATCGCCGATCCGGCGGCCGAACTCGAACCGCCCGAACGCGCCTGGCTGAACCGGGGCCGCGGCGCCGAGGTGGAATCGGTGCGTCCGGCCTCGCTGCTGCGCACTGTGCACCGCCTGGTGCGTGAGGTGCGACCGCGCGTCACCGCCACCCACCTGCGCCGCGTCCGCGCGACCGGATTCCTCACCTGGCCCACCGCATGAAAGGGACTGCCCATGTCGGTGCGACAGCAGATCACCTACACCGATGAATTGCTCGCCGACGGAACCGTGCACCGTCGCTATTCCGACGGTCGCCAGGAATGGCGCACGCGCGGAAACGGCGTGGTGTCCTGGCGCGACGACCGCGCCGACTCCGGCACCGACGAATCGTTGGGCCCCAAACTGATCAAACGCGTGCACCGCGACGGCGCCGTCCGATACGGCCGCGAATGCGGCTACGGCCGCACCCTGTGGGGTGGTGGCGTCCTCACCGTCAATAGATCCTCCTTCGGCGGACGACTCGGCGCGATCCTGGCCGGTGTCGCGGGCGGTGTCCTGCTCGGAAGTCTGATCGACCCACCGGATTTCCTGTCACCGGACCAAGAGGAGGAACTGCGCAGGCAGGCTGCCCAGCAGTCGAGTTCGGACGGCGGTTCCTCCGATTACGGGGACTGGGGCGATGATTCCGGCGGCGACGACGGCGGCGATTTCGGTTAGGAGGCGCGATGGCGCGGTGGTGTGCGTTCCGCACCGATGACCCGGCCACGGCGGTCCGCGCGGTCGGCGCGGAACCGTCGGTGCGCTCCCATGCCATCGGCGCGCTGGACGAGAGCGAAACATTCGGTGTCACAGGGTATTCCGCCGTCGGCACGGTGACGCTGTTCAACGCGGCGGTATTACGCGCCCGGCTCGGCGCGGATACACCGGTCGACTGCTCCGACGGTGAACTGCTGTTGCGCACCTACGCCCGGTTCGGCGTCGACGGAGTCGCCCGCGCCGAAGGCATGTTCGCGATGGCCGTGCTCGACGGCGAGGAGCTGGTGCTGATCCGCGATCACGTCGGCGCCCGGACGCTGTTCTACGCGCGTGCGGGCCGCGACTGGGCGGCGTCGAATACGTTGCGGATGCTCACCGCATGGCCCGCGCTGCGCACCGGACTGCATCTGCCCGCGGTGCGCTCGTTCCTGACCTTCGCCTATCTTCCCGGCCGTGACACCCTGTTCCGCGACGTGTTCGAGGCGCTGCCGGGACGCTGTCTGCGCCTGCGTGCGGACGGCACGCACACCGAGGAGACGTTCTGGGAGCCGCGCGAGACGGCCGACGACCGACCGGCCGCCGAACACGCGTTGACCCTGCGCGCCCTGCTCGAGGCGGCGACCGTGCGCAGACTACCCGCGGGCGAACCGGTCGCGGTGCTGCTCTCGGGCGGAATCGACAGCAGCCTGGTCACCGCGCTGGCCGCGAAGAACCATGACCAGTCGGTGCGCTCGTACTCCATCGCCTTCACCGGCACCACCCCGAACGAGCTCGCCTATTCGGGGCTGGTCGCCGTGCACTGCCACACCGAACACCGGGTGCTCACCGTGCCCGGTGAGACGGTGGCCGCCCGGCTCGCCGAAACCGTCGGCCTGCTCGACTGCCCCGTGGGTGACCCGCTGACCGTGCCCAATCTGCTGCTCGCCGAGGCCGCGGCCGCGGACGGCGCGCGGGTGGTGCTCAACGGCGAGGGCGGCGACCCGGTCTTCGGCGGACCCAAGAACCTGCCGATGCTGATCTTCGAACTGACCCGCGACGATCCCGACCCGCGCGCCCGCGAACTCGCCTACCTCGACAGCTACCGCAAGTGCTATGCGGACCTGCCCGCGCTGCTCGCGCCCGACGCGCTCGCCGAACTGCGCGACGCCCCGCCGCTCACCGACCTGGTCGCCCCCTATCTCGGCCCCGGCCACATGACCAGCCTGCTCAACCGGCTGCTGCACACGAATCTGCGCACCAAGGGCGCGCACCATATCCTCACCAAGGTGGAACGGCTCACCGCCGCCGCGGGCGTGCAGGGCCGTTCGCCGCTGTTCGACCGCGATGTCATCGACTACGCCTTCCGCGTGCCGCCACGGCAGAAACTGGCGGGGGCCGTCGAGAAGTGGATTCTCAAACAGGCCGTGCGCGACCTGCTGCCCGGCACCATCATCGACCGGCCGAAGAGCGGTATGCGGGTGCCGGTGCAGCAGTGGCTGTCGGGTCCGCTGCGCGATCTCGGCCACGAACTGCTGCTCGGGCGTTCCGCGCGGGCCCGCGGACTGTTCCGCGAGGACACCATTCGCGCCTGGTTGCGCGGGGACGGCGCGCTGCTGCCGCGCCAAGGCGGCAAGCTGTGGCTGGTGCTGTCGCTGGAACTGTGGTTGCGCGCCTTCGAGGTGTGAACCGGCGGCGGCGCGGATCGAGAGAGGAGTCACCACCGGATGTCCGACACCCGGATCAAATACGACGCGGACGAGGAGAACGAGGTCCACGAGGTGGCCGGCTTCCGGGACGCGGGGCGCAATGCGGTGACCCCCGTGGCGACGTTTCCGCCGGAGGTCGCGCTGGCGGTGGTCGGCGCCTTGGCCGATATCGTGCGCAAGGCGAAATCGGCGGCCGCGGCGACTGCCCCCGATGCCGACGGCATCGTGCGGTCACAGACCTTCGAGGAGGGCGAGGTCTACATGATCGAGAAACCCTTCGACGGATTCTTCGCCGACCGGTATCTGATGGATTTCTACGACGTCACCGAACGCGGCGTCTGTTCGCGCATGCACCTGCACACCGGACTGCGTTTCGTCCGCATGATGACCGGTCCCGACACCCGTATCCGGGTCGGCAGCCTGTCCCCGTTCGACGTGACCTTCATCGAGGGCGTGACCCCGTTCCGCCCCGAACAGTTCACCGACGACCTGCCCGACACCCCGCCCGGCATCCACCGCACCCGTCACAACCTGATAGTCCCGCCCTGCTCCTTCGTCGACATGCAGATCCCCCGTGGCGTGAGCCACCAGTTCAACGCCATAGGCGAGCACGCGGTCATCGATTCGGTTCATCCCGAGGAATCCATCGAGGTCTTCCGCGAACGCATGTCCGGATTCCGCATGACGGCCCAAACCGTCTTCCTCAGCGAAGACCTACCCGAAGCCGCCACCTGCGCCGATATTTCCGGTTGAGGGTGTTGTCGAGGCTCCTATACTGAGAAGACGTGTGCACGGTCGGGCGGTGGGGGTGCCCGGCGCCAGACGGATAGTCCATCGGCGGTCGCCGATCAGTCGCAGCGTGCGGCCGCCCCCTCTCCTCTCGGAGGGAGTGCAGCATGACCGATCCGACTCATGTCAAAGCCTGTCTGACCTGCCGCGATTACGCCGATCCGGTGCTGGCGGCCTTTCTGGTGCCCGATCCGGTGGTCAGCGGCGGCTGCATACTCCACCTGCTCGAACAGGCGCCGCTGCGTGCGGGCCTCACCATGCCCCACCCCGACCTGATCACCCTCATCCAGGCGCACGCCGACCCCACCAGCGCCGTCCGCGCGGAATTCCGCACCTTCCCGCCCCGCGTCGTCGACCCGGCCCCCGCCCGCGTCATCTTGCGTGAGCACGCCATCGCGGTCGTTGGGGTCGGCCTCGACACCGCCGACCCCGACGACATGGCCCGGCTGTCCCTGCTCCCCGAGCACACCATGGGGCAGCGCCGCGTCGATGATTTCCAGGACGAGGCCGTCCGCGAGGCCATGCTCGCCATCTACAACCACTTCGCCGTGGACCAGCGAATCCCCCTCTTGTACCACGGCTACGCCGACCCCACCACCGGCTGGTTCGCCCTCCCCACCGCCGCCGCCTGACTTCGCGGCCGCTGGCCTATGACGAAAGAGCCGCCCCGTTGACAGGGCGGCTCTTTCGGGATTTCGGATCACAACCAGGTGTCGAGGGTTGTGGTGGTGAGGAAATGGTCGAGGTCGGCTCGCCAGGGTGCCGGGGTGGTCTTCTCCGGTTCGATGGCGGTGTACTGACCTCGGTAGAACAACAGGGGCCTGCCGGAGTCTGTGGACTCCGACAGGGCCTGCACGCGGCCGATCACGATGTGGTGATCGCCGCCGTCGACGACGCGATCCACCGTGCACTGGATCGTGGCGAGCGCGTCGTCCAGGAGCGGGAGCTCCAGCTCTGAGGTGTGCCAGTCGATTCCGGCGAACTTGTCGGGTTCGCGGGAGCCGAAGCGGGCACAGGTGGGCTGCTGCTGTTCGGCGAGCACGTTCACGGCGAAACGTCCGCGCGCCTCGATGGCCGCCCAGGATCGTGAGGTCTTGGTGGGGCAGAACAGCACCAGCGGCGGCTCAAGCGACAGCGCCGCGAAGGACTGACAGGCGAAGCCGACGGGGGCCGCGTCGCTGTCGAAGCTGGTGATCACCGTGATACCGGTGCAGAACTGCCCCAGCACATTACGGAACCGGCGCGGATCGATCTCCGGTTCCGTCGCGGATTCGCCGACCCCGTCCGTCATTGCGGTCGCTGACCCACCGTGAAATCGTGACCCCACAGGCTCACGGCGGTCGATTCCCGGGCGATCCACGATTCGTCCTCGACTTCGAGTCCCTCGCAACCGTATTCGACGTCGAAACCGCCGGGCGTCTTCATGTAGAACGACAGCATCTTGTCGTTGACGTGCCTGCCGAGCGTCGCCGACATCGGCACCTTCTTGCGCAGCGCGCGATCGAGCGCGAGTCCGACGTCGTCGGACTTCTCGACCTCGAGCATGAGGTGCACGATGCCGCTCGGCGTCGGCAGCGGCAGGAAGGCCAGCGAGTGATGGCGCGGGTTGCAGCCGAAGAACCGCAGCCACGCCGGTTCACCGTCGGCGGGCCGCCCGACCATCTGCGGCGGCATCCGCATGGAGTCACGCAGCCGGAAGCCGAGCACGTCGCGGTAGAAGGTGAGTGCCGCGGCGTCGTCGGTGGTGCTCAGCACCACGTGACCCAGGCCCTGCTCCTCGGTGACGAAACGGTGCCCGTAGGGAGTGACCAGCCGCCGCGATTCCAGCGCGACGCCGTGGAACGCCTCGAGGATATTGCCCGACGGGTCCTCGAAGCGGATCAGCCCGTCCACCCGCCGGTCGAGCAACTCGGCCTTGGTGCCCTCCTTGAAGGGCACGCCCGCGGCGTCCAGCCGGTCACGCACATCCTGGAGTTCACCGGCGTCGGCGGTCTCCCAGCCGGAAACCAGCAGTCGGTCCGCATCGCCCGGCACGATGACCAGGCGGGCGGGGAATTCGTCCATACGCAGGTAGAGCGCGTCGGGATCGGTGCCCTTGCCCTCGACCATGCCGAGTACCTTGAGGCCGTATTCACGCCAAGCCGCCATATCGGTGGCCTGGATGCGCAAATACCCCAGTGACCGAATGCCCATCATCCCTCCTTACGACCGGCCAGGAAGTCGGCCGCCAGCCTGTTGAACTCGTCGAACTTCTCGAGTTGCGCCCAGTGTCCGCAGCCACCGAAGACGTGCAGTTGCACGCGCGGGATCATCTTGGTGGCGACGATGGCGCCGTCGATCGGATTGACCCGGTCCTCGCGACCCCAGATCAGCAGCACCGGCTGGCGCAGTTTGTACGCCTCGCGCCAGAGCATGCCCTTCTCGAAGTCGGCGCTCGCGAACGATTTGCCCATCGCCCTCGTCGCCGCCAGCGATTCCGGTTCGCTGGCCGAGGCGAAGCGTTCCTCGATGAGTTCCTCGGTGATCAGCGACTGGTCGAAGACCATGATCCGCAGGAACGCCTCGAGATTGGCCCGCGTCGGTTCGACATTGAACTTGCTGAGGTTCTTCACGCCCTCGGTCGGGTCGGGCGCGAAGACGTTGACGCTCAAACCGCCCGGACCCATGAGCACGAGCTTGCCCGCGCGGTCGGGGTTGTCGAGCGCGAAGCGCACCGCGGTGCCGCCGCCGAGCGAATTGCCCAGCAGATGCACGCGTTCGGTGATCCCGAGGTGGTCGAGCAGATCCTTCAGTGCCGTCGAGCTGTGCACGAAGTACTGCGGGTGGTCGACGGGCTTGTCCGAACGGCCGAAGCCGGGCTGGTCCACCGCGAGTACGTGGAAGTTCCGCGCCAGCACCGGGATATTGCGGGCGAAGTTGGACCAGGACGACGCACCGGGCCCGCCGCCGTGCAGCAGCACGATCGTCGGCCCGTTGCCGACCCCCGCCTCGTGGTAGTGCAGTTTCAGATCCGTACGCACCTGGGCGTACCGGGATGTGGATTCGTAGGTGAGTTCCACCGTCGAGGTCACGGAATGTCCTCCTACACCATGCCGTCGGTGACAGGCAGGCCGAATTCGTGCGTGCCGAACATGACGTAGGCGCGCTCGGGATCGTTGGAGGCGTGCACCCGGCCCGCATGCGCGTCACGCCAGAAGCGTTGCAGCGGCGTGCCGTTGGCCAGGGCAGTCGCGCCGGAGGCTTCGAACAGCTTGTCGATGGAGGCGATGGCGCGCCCGGTCGCGCGGACCTGGTCGCGACGGGCCCGCACGCGCAGGTCGAAGGGAATCTCCTTGCCCGCGAGCAGCAGGGCGTATTCGTCGGCCACATTGCCCGACAGCTGACGCCAGGCGGCGTCGATATCGCTGGCGGCCTCGGCGACGCGGACCTTGGTGAAGGGGTCCTCCTTGGCCTTCTCGCCCGCGTATGCCGCGCGCACGCGCTTGCCCTGGTGTTCGACATGGGCGGCGTAGGCGCCGTACGCCATGCCGACGATGGGCGCGGAGATCGTGGTGGGATGCACCGTGCCCCACGGCATCTTGTAGACCGGATCGGTGTTCTGTTCCAGGCCGGGCGATTTCAGTTCGTTCATGGCGCGGAAGCTGAGGAAGCGGTGCCGCGGCACGAAGACGTTCTCGACCACGACGGTGTTGGAGCCGGTACCGCGCAGGCCGACCACGTTCCACACGTCATCGATGCGGTATTCGCTGCGCGGAATGAGGAAGCTGCCGAAGTCGACCGGCTTGCCGTCCTTGATGACCGGTCCGCCGACGAAGACCCAGTCGGCGTGGTCGGAGCCGGAGGACCAGGCCCACGAGCCGTTGACGGTGTAGCCGCCCTCGACCACGGTGCCCGCGCCCATCGGGGCGTAGGAGGAGGAGATGCGCACCTCGGTGTCGTTACCCCAGACCTCTTCCTGGGCCTGTTGGGAGAACAGGGCCAGATGCCAGTTGTGCACGCCGAGGATGCCCGCGCACCAGCCGGTGGACCCGCAGGCGCTCGCGATCTTGCGGACGGTGTCGTAGAACACCACGGGATCGGCGGCGAGTCCGCCCCACTGCCTTGGCTGGAGCAGGCGGAAGAAGCCGGTCTCCTGGAGGGCCTTGATCGTCTCGTCGGGGATGCGTCGAAGGTCCTCGGCCTCCTGCGCCCGTTCGCGCAGCATCGGCAACAGCGCTTCGACCCGTTCGGTCACTTCTTGCGTCATCTCGGGACCTGCTCCTGCCTGGTCGGATTGGTAACCGGTACTCGTTTGCTCTCGAGCACTCGCGTGCCTTGAGACTAGAACACGTTCCTATCAGTGTCGAGAACGGCTGTTCATTCAGTGGGAATCAAGGGCTGGTGCTGGAAGTAGCCCGAATCGCTGGCGCCCAACGCGACATTTTTGTAACGTGTTCTAGTACAGAAGGAGGAGGATTCGCGATGGCAGTTACCCCACCGGGGAGCGGTGCGAGGATCAGGGAACTCGATGTCGGTTCCACACCGAGCCGCTATGCCCGGGGATGGCATTGCATCGGCCTGGCCAAGACGTTCCGGGACGGCAAGCCGCACGCGGTGAACGTCTTCGGTACCAAACTCGTCGTCTGGGCCGACAGCGACGGCGAGTTGCGCGTGCTCGACGCCTACTGCCGCCACATGGGCGGCGACCTGAGCATGGGCGAGGTCAAGGGCGGCGACATCGCCTGCCCGTTCCACGACTGGCGCTGGTCCGGCACGAACGGCAAGTGCACGGCGATCCCGTACGCCCGGCGCGTGCCGCCGCTGGCCCGCACCCGCAAGTGGACCACCCTCGAACGCAACGGCCAGCTGTTCGTCTGGCACGACCACGAGGGCAACGAGCCCCCGCCGGAGGTCACCATCCCGCATATCGTCGGCCCATACACCGACGCGGCGGGAAACCCGGTCGAACAGCTCGACAGCGGGTGGACCGACTGGACGTGGAATTCGATGCTCATCGAAGGCGCCAACTGCCGCGAGATCATCGACAACGTGGTCGACATGGCGCACTTCTTCTACATCCACTTCGCCTTCCCGACCTACTTCAAGAACGTCTTCGAAGGTCATATCGCCACCCAGTTCCTGGAGACCAAGGGCAGGCCCGATATCGGCATGGCGTCCAAGTACGGCGGCGACACCCTGCTGAAGTCGGAGGCGTCCTATTTCGGACCCTCCTACATGATCAACCCGCTGATCAACATCTACAGCGGATACGAGGTCAGAAGCGTCCTGATCAACTGCCACTACCCGGTGACGCAGGACTCCTTCGTGCTCCAGTGGGGCATCACGCTGGAGAAGCCGCAGGGCGTCGAAGGCGAGATGGCCGACAAACTGGCCACGAAGATGACCGAGGGCATCAGCGTCGGCTTCCTCCAGGACGTCGAGATATGGAAGCACAAGTCCAAGGTCGAGAATCCGCTGCTGTGCGAGGAGGACGGCCCTGTCTACCAGCTGCGCCGCTGGTACGACCAGTTCTACGTCGACGTCGCCGATGTCACCGAGAAGATGACCCAGCGTTTCGAGTTCGAGGTGGACACCACCAAGGCCAACGAGGCGTGGGAGGCCGAGGTCGCCGAGAATCTGCGGCGCAAGGCCGACGAAGCCGACTCCGATCAAGCGGAGGCGAGTGTCTGATGGCCGCGACCTGGGCCAAGGCACCCGACTTCGCCGATCAGCCCGCCAGGCGCGCCGCGGTGCAGGCCCAGACTGTCATCGACAAACAGCGCTATCTCGAGGAAGGTCTGGCACCGCTGCGGTGCCAGACCTGCCACACACAGGTGCTGGTCCGCAAGGCCAGTTCGCATCAGACCTCGGTGCAGTGGACCGGCAATCCGGCCGACCACTGCCCCGTCTTCGCCGAACTGGCCGCCAAGGGCAACGCTCCCGGCCGCCCCGACACCTGCGCGCAGTTGGAGAAGACCATCAAATGGGCGGTCGACGAGGGAGTCATCGAGATCGCCGATTAGTCATCTACGCGGTCGAGGATCGGACCGAGCTCGTCGTCCGGCCGCGCTCGCCCAACACGATTCGGATCACCTCGTCGGCGTAGCCTTCGACCTGCGGAATGACCGTCGACAGGTCGTCGGTGTGCTCGGCGAATGCCGACAGTGCCGTGCCTCGAATCACCGATCGAATATCCCCCGCGCCGACTGCGACTCCCTGGTCGACGAGGGCGGATAATCGTGACGAAGCGGCTCGGACGAGTGTCTCGGGATCAAAGATTTCCGGCTCGCCGGCTCGTCGGCGGCACACCACGACAGAGTCCAAGTTGGAAGGCTCCATGGCAGCCGCCTTCGTTACGCTGGTTGTCATCTCCCCTTTGATTGGTTGCACGGAGGTAATTCGCAATCCTGCCGCGTGCAGTGCGCTGACCAGTTCGACCCAACCGTGTACGCGAGCATGATGAAAGGTGAACGCTAGGAGCCCATCTGCCCGTAGGACCCGGCCGCACTCAGTCCAGACTTGTCGGATCGCATGTCCGAATTCGGCGGCGTCCGCGTGCTGGACTTCGCCCTCCGAACGTGTGGAGTCAGATTTCGGATATCCGTCGTAGGGGCTGATCATCTTCAGCCAAGCATGGAAGAAGTCGGCCAACTCCGCGTAGTGAACGTTGTCCATATACGGGGGATCGGTGATGACAAGGTCGACATACCCGTCCGGAATATCGGTGAATGCAGAGTTTTTCGTCGTGACATACGCCTTGATATCGGCGTTGCGATGGAACTCTTCGAATGACGTTGCGAGAGCGGTTTCCAGCGGTCGCGATATGCCGCTTACTCTTTCGACACCGCCGCGCATCGGAACAAGGTCGGTGGGCATCCGCTTGTAGTCGTGTGCGCGGATAAGTCTGCTCTTCATCAGCGTGGAGAAGGAGCCGGAAGAATGTGGTGTCCCCCATGGGTGCGCTTCCAATGGTGTGCGTTCCGGTTTGAGGACGTGGTGGGAGAACATATGCCGTACGGCACCGGTACCTTCGCCCTTGAAGGAGCAGAACATATTGTTGAACTCGAGTGTACCGGAAAATAATGCGCACAAGGCTTCGCGAGTTTCCGGTTCGGTGTCGAGGTCACGTACAGCCCGCGCCAGCAGTGCCAAGGAATAGAGTTGCCGGGCATTGAAGAAATCCCGCCACTCGACGAATCCCCACCGTCGCGCTTGGTCGGTATTGTTACCGGGTGCGAGTATGCCTGCGGGCAAGACGAGGTCGGAACTCGTGGAAAGTCGAGTCTCGCAATCTCTGTAGAGTTCGCGGTCCCAGGTGGTGATCGGTTCGTAGGTTTTCCGGCCTGTCTCGGAGACAACCAACTTCGCGTACATCTCATAGTCCGGTCGACGTCCTCGCAATGCCGCGACGATCTTCGATACGTGACCGCGGCGGCAGGTCATTTCCGCTCGGCGCACCGCGCCGTTCGGGCTGATGGTGTGCCCGTTTCGGCAAATGGCCTCGGTGAAGTCGTGGGTGCTCTCTTGGATGTCGAGACAGTCGGGACAAACTATCTGGGCGGACGGTATCCGCTTCGGGTAGGCGTGCTTCGAGAATATTGGCGAATCGAAAAGTCGTACCGCGCATCCGCAGTCCGGGCATTCTGCCACCGCTACCCAGAAATAATATAGTACTGTTCGCCCGTCCTCGGCCCGGTGAACGCGGTCGATCTCGTCTCGGCAGCTTGCCTCGACCAACTTGTACCCGGTCGAGAGGGCTTCTGTATCCCAGGTCTGGAGTGCCTGACGCTGCACGAGAGTGGCCACGGGATTTATATCGAAGGCGATGGCCCGGGCACCTAGTTTGACCGCCTCGACTGCGATAGTCCCTGATCCCGCGAACGGATCCAGGACAGTCATATCAGCAAGCACAGTTTGCTCGCTGTAGCGCCGCATGGCTTCCGTTGCGTCGGACGATACTGCCGCGGTAATTACCCCACGGAAAACCGTCCCCAACCGCTTCGCCCACCACTTGTGGGTACTGGTTGCGGGTCGGTGCACTTCTTTGCGCCACGATTCCTTCTCGGCCGCGCTCGAGAGTGTCGCTGCGGGAAAGTCGTCTTCCAGCGCGGATCTTGCGGGGAGCGCGGGTGCCCGGGAGGATCCGACCGAATCGAACAAAGGGATTGTCACAGGCGACTCCGTGCTTCTTCTGCGTAGTCGAGATCCTCGGTGGACATACGGACGCCCGTGTCTTTCTCCCGTCCCCGCACACGGTACGCGACGAACTCGTGTCGGATACCTGCGGTCGGGTTCGGTCCGTACTTCTTCACCAATTTATTGGTGATCAGGTTGAATTCATAAGAGATAACAACATTGTCGACCTCGGCTCGGGTAAGGCCGCCGACGGCGACCAATTCAGGCGAGCTGACTCGATGTCGCGCGGGAAGTATGAGCGTACCGAGACCGATTGTTCCCTCGACCAGTGCGAACGGTGTCGGGACGACGTACATCTTCCGATCACGAACACGGATATCACCGTAGGAGCCGAAACCGAGGAAGGATTTGTTGCTGTGTACGTACGTGTCGTTCGTGCTGAGGAAACTTCCGTGACAGATCACAAGGTCGATGACAGGATACGTTACGTCGCCGTTCGCCTTGGGGTAGCGGCCAAATATGTAGAAGACTGTACGGCCGTTATGTGTACCAGCGGGGACCTGTGAATTCGAATCGTAGTCGGCCCAACGGCCGGGATGAGCGAGTCCTTTGACTTCGTAACCTTCTGGATGGTGTGCGAGTCTGAAGTCAGGGTAGGTGTTCCGACCCGGCAGTTCATAGGTGAGTCCACATTCGACCAAGCGCTCCTCCACCCAGTTCTGAAAATGGAACTCTTTGTCGGATTCGCTTACGCGCCATATGTGGTCACCGTCCTTCCGTGCTCGTTCGCAAGCGATGAAGACCTGTTCGACTGTGGACACCATGCTCCCTCCCGCACGACTCTGCACGCCAACAGTAGTCAGAGGCACCGACACGGTGATGCGACTGGGTCAGTCCATGTGGAAGTCGGCGAAGTCGAATCCCGGCGAAACAATACAGCTGACCAGCACGTATTCGTCGCCCGCGGGGCGAGCCGCCTGGCTGGTCCCCGCGGGCACGATCGCCTGCGGGACCTGCCCGTGCTCCACCTCGGGGCCGAGCACGATCTCCTCGCCCCCGATATCGAGGATCAGCGGCCCGCCGCGGTGCCACAGCCACACCTCGTCGGAGGCGACGGTGTGCGGCGCCGATCGCTCACCCGGCATGAGCAGGAAGTAGATTCCGGTGGCGCTGGCTCGTTCGCCCGGATAACCCTCGGGTGCGAATGTTATTGTGGTGCGCCAGGTTTCGCGATACCAGCCGCCTTCGGGATGTGGCGCGAGATCGAGGGCGGCGGCCGGCGGCGGTCGATTGTCGCTCATCCGGCCCACCTTAGTGACGCGGCCGGTCCGCGATGCGCCCGGTGATGCCGATGAAGTCGACGGTGTCGAAGGGCCTCTGCGTTGGGTGCGTCGGCGCGGTCGATTCCGAGGCGGGTGAGTCGACGTCGGCCGGTGCGCACTGCCGGGGACCGCGCGGGCGGAATGCCTCGCGGCGGGTCAGCTGAACGGGGAACGCGGACGGGGCTGTAGTTCGCCGTCGACGTAGATGTCGACCTTCTCGTTGTAGAAACAGGCCAGACCAGCGATCTTCTGGCTCTCGGGCAGCGGTGTGCGGTAGATCCAGACGTGGTCCGGATAGTCGGTGTCGCCGACGCGGACGGTCCAGTAGTCGGCGGTGCCCTTGTAGGGGCAGCTGGTGTGGGTATCGGTGCGGTGCAGCAGATCTGTGCGCACATCCGGCAGCGGGAGGTAGTACCGCGGCGGCAGACCGGTTTCGAACAGGATGCGCGGGGAGTGCGAGTCGGCGACGGTGACGCCGTCGATCTCCACCCGGATATGCCGGGAGCTGGCCAGGATGTCCACGCGCGCATAAGGATTGCGGGGATGGACGTATACGGGCTCGTCCTCCTCGAACCATTCGTCCATGCTGTCCCATTCGAATCTGACCAGCTCGTTCAGCTCCGGCATGGGGGAATCCAGGTAGCGCAGCGCCGCGCCGCGGGCGGTCGCGCCCGGAACGACCACGTCGTATCCGGTGGCTTCGCCGCGACTGGGGGAGTGCCGGGTGCTGCCGTTGGGTCGGAGTTCGGCGCGCACGTCGGCGATGGGCAGGTAATAGGCGGGATAGTGCGGATTTTCCCACACCAGCACCGGATGGACGGTATCGGCCACCACCTGTCCGCCCAGATAGGTCCTGACCCGCTTGGAACCGGTCTCGATCCTGACTCGCCCGCGCTGTGCCTCGTCCATACATTCCGACGGTACTCCGCGCGGAGTGCCGCCCCGGGCGCGTGTCGGTACCCGGACGCGCGCCATTCGACTCGACCGATCCGGCGTGGATAGAGTTGACAATCCGGTCGATAAGGCTGGTCACCTGCGTGGCGGCCGACTCGGCCACATATCACGCGCGTCGAACGGGCGTTCGACCGTCGGTGGCGTAGCGTAACGGTCCGACAGTCACACCGCGCCGGCGGGTCACGAGAGGAGGGGTGGCCGATGGCCGATCGACTCACCGCGATCGATGCGTTCTGCGGTTCGGGAGGATTGAGTCTGGGCATCGAATTCGCGGGCTACGACATCGTCGCGGCATTCGACAACGACGAGGCGTCGGTGCGCACCCACAACAAGAATATGCCCGGCAGCGCCTTCGTCGGCGACGCCAGGGCCATGACCGGAAATTCCTTGCGGGATCGCGCCGGACTGGCTTCGGGTGCGGACCTGGATCTATTGGCGGGCGGCCCGCCGTGTCAGGGATTCTCCAAACAGAAACGGGGCGCGCACCTCGGTGATCCGCGCAATGCCCTCGTCCTCGAATTTCTGCGACTGGTCGAGGAATTGCGGCCCCGGGCCTTCCTCATGGAGAATGTCGCTACTCTCGCCGGCGTCCGGGGCGCCCATCTGGTCGACCGGTTTCATTCCCTCGAACGCTACGAGCTGACCGGGCATTTCTACTTGGCGGCGAACTACGGTGTGCCGCAGACGAGGCAACGGTTTGTCCTCGTCGGCATACGCGACGACGCGGCGGGCAGTTTCACCGTGCCCGAGCCGAGCACCCCGCAATGGCCGACGGTGGGGTCGGTACTCGAGGGGTTGCCCGAACCGCCCGCGGACTATTCGGTGCATCCCGACTACCCGAACCATCAGGCCGCCAGGGTCACCGCGAAGAATGTCGAGCGCTTCTCCTATGTCCCGCAGGGCGGTGGCTGGCAGGACATTCCCTACGAGAAGCGGCTGAAATGCCACCAGGTTGTGGACGTGAAATCCGGTGGCTGGCCGGATGTGTACGGCAGGCTGCGCTTGGACGGGCAGTGCCCCACGATCACCGGCGGATTCGACAGTTTCACGCGCGGTCGCTACGGGCACCCGCTTCGAAATCGGCCGCTCACACCCCGGGAAGCGGCGCGCATCCAGGGATTCCCCGACGACTACGTATTCGAGGGAACCCGCCACGAGGTGCGCCACCAGATCGGCAATGCGGTCCCGGTACCGATGGCCGCCGAGGTCGCGCGCGGCATCCGTGATGCGCTGACCCGCTAGCGCTGTCCGTTATGGGAGCGGCGTATCGAGACCCGCGGGACGGCGGGCCTCGATACCGTACGGCATCAGGCCGACGTCGCCAAAGGTCTGCGTGCCTGCCCGAACAATTCGGCGTCGCCGTGCGCGCGCTTGAAGAACAGGTGCGCGTCGTGCTCCCAGGTGATGGCGATGCCGCCGTGCATCTGCACCATCTCCGCCGCCACCGCGGTGAACGCCGCTGAGCAGTGCGTCCGCGCGACCCACACGTCCTCGGCCGCCGAGGCCGCGCCCTCTGCCACCGCCGCGGTCGCCGCGGCCGAGGCCGACTCGGCCGATTCAACCAGCACGTACATATCGGCCATCCGGTGTTTGAGCGCCTGGAAACTGCCGATGACCCGGCCGAACTGCACACGCGACTTGGTGTACTCGACGGTCAGCTCCAGACACCGCCGCGCCGCGCCGACCTGTTCTGCGGCCACCGCCGCCCACGCGATCTCGCGCAGGCGGGCCGCGAGGGCGAGTGGATCGCCGTCGCCGAGACGGCGCGCGGTCACCGCCTCGAAGGTGATCTCGCTGAGCGGGCGGGTCGGGTCCATGGGTGTGACCGCGCGTCGGGTGACTCCGTCGGCCCGGGACTCCACCTCGAACAGCCCCGTTTCGGTGAGCACGAGCAGGGTGTCCGCGGCGAGTCCGTCGAGAACGTAATGCGCTGTACCGCTGAGGGTTTTGCCTTCGGCCTGGACGCCGGGCGTATCCCAGCCGCCCGGTCCGGCCCAGCACACCGCCAGTGTCGTCGCGCCTTCGGCGACGCCGGGTAGCAACCGCCCGGCGGCCTCGGTGTCGGCGCTGAGCAGCACGGCCTGCACACCGAGCACGGCCGAGCCGAGCATGGGCACGCCCGCCAGCGTGCGACCCAGTTCGCCCACCACCAGCAGGGATTCGACCAGACCCGCGCCGACGCCGTCGTACTCCGCCGGAATCGCCAGTGCGGCGACCCCGATCTGCTCGCAGAGCAGCCGCCACAGTGTCGGGTCGTAGCCGAGTTCGGAGGTCATGGCGGCGCGAACGGCCGCGCTGTCGGCGTGTTTGGTGAGCAGGCCGCGGACCGACGCGACAAGGTCGCGGTGGTCCTCGCGTGATGCCGTCATGCCGTACCTCGCAGTGCTCGGGCTACGCGGGCGCGATGCGAATCCGGTGTGCCCCAGGCCGAACGCAGCGCGGTCACCTTGGTCAACCACAGCGACAGATCGTATTCGGCGGTGTAGCCGATAGCGCCGTGCACCTGGAGCGCGGCGCGGGCCGCGGCGTAGGCGGCGTCACCGCAGGCGATCGCGGCGGCCGAGACATCGCGCGAGCGGGTCGCGGTCTCGGTCGTGAGCGCGGCGCGGAAAAGCAGCGGCTCGGCCAGGTCGAGTTTGATCAGCACATCGGCCAATTTCTGTTTAACGGCCTGGAATTCGCCGATCGGCTTACCGAACTGCTTGCGCTGCTTGGCATATTCGGTGGCGGCGTGCAGCAAGGCGCGGCCCGCGCCGAGCAATTGGGCCGAGACCGCCAGCGCGCCAGCGTCGAAGGCCGCCGCGGCGGCTTCCGCCACGCCCTCGCCTTCGGCCAGCACCTCGTCGGCGGCGACCTGGAACAGGCGACGGGCCGGATCGATCGACCGCACCGGACCGGTGCGCTTGCCGGTGCTCAGCCGGTCGCCGTCCGCGATGAGCACCACCTCGGCGGTGTCGGCGTCCAGTGCCACCGGATCGCGACCCGGGCGGGCGAAGGCCAAGGTGCCCAGCGCGACGCCGTCGGCGAAGCCGGGCAGCCAGCGCGCCGCCAGGTCGGAATGCGGAAGTGCTTGCAGTAGCGCGGGGATCGCCGCGCCGGTCTCCACCACCGGACCCGGCGCCGCGGCGCGGCCGAGTTCCTGGAATGCCACCACAAGATCGATCGGTTCGGCTTCCATCCCGCCGTGGGTCTCCCGCACCGCGAGTCCGAGCGCGCCCGCGCCCGCGAGCTGGCGGATGAGCCCGCGACCGGGCCGCGGATCGCCGTCGGCCCACGCACGCACGGCCGCGGGCGTGCGACCCGCGTCGAGGAGTTTGCGCAGGCTGACGCCGAAATCGAGTTGTTCGGGGCTGAGCGCGAACCTCATCGGCTGCTCCCTCTCGGTAGTCCGAGCAGCCGCTCGGCGATGATATTGCGCTGGATCTCGTTGGTGCCCGCGTAGATCGGCCCGGACAGCGAGAACAGGTAACCGTCGGTCCACGGGCCGCTCTGCTCGGCGGCGTCGGCGAGGACACCCAGCGCGGTCTCGTGCATGGCGATATCGAGTTCGGACCAGAACACCTTGGTGATCGAGGACTCCGCGCCAAGTTTGCCGCCCTCGTTGAGCCTGGTCACGGTGCCGAAGGTGTGCAGCCGATACGCCTCGCTGCCGATCCAGGCGTCCACCACGGCGTCGCGCTGGGCGGTGTCGGCCTCGTCGCAGGTCTCGATCCACAGGTCGACCAGCCGCCGCGCGGTCGCGCTGAAGCGGCCCGGACTGCGCAGCGACAGACCGCGTTCATTGCTCGAGGTGCTCATCGCGACCCGCCAGCCCTCGTTGGGTTCGCCGATGACATCGCGGTCGGGGACGAACACGTCGTCGAGGAAGATCTCGGCGAAGCCCGGTTCGCCGTCGAGCTGCGGAATCGGCCGCACCGAGACGCCGTCGGCGGTCAGCGGGAACATCAGATAGGTGAGTCCGCGGTGCCGCTCGGCCGCCGGGTCGCTGCGGAAAAGCCCGAAGGCCCAGTCGGCGAAGGCCGCGCGCGAACTCCAGGTCTTCTGTCCGCTCAACAGCCAGCCGCCATTGGTGCGTTTGGCCGTGGACCGGATACCGGCCAGGTCGCTGCCCGCCTCCGGCTCCGACCACGCCTGCGCCCAGATGTCGTCGCCGCGCGCCATTCTCGGCATGATGCGCTCGAGCTGTTCGGGGCTGCCGTGTTCGAAC
The DNA here is from genome assembly GCF_001310275.1 of Nocardia arizonensis. Lineage (GTDB taxonomy): Bacteria > Actinomycetota > Actinomycetes > Mycobacteriales > Mycobacteriaceae > Nocardia > Nocardia arizonensis. Next base: position 235,090 of record NZ_LGYZ01000129.1, on the reverse strand, counting down.
AGGGTCGGCGCGAGCAGGAAGATGCCGTTCTGGCTCACCCGGCCGGGTGCGCCCGCCGCGTAGTACTCCTGTTCGAACAGCACCCATTCCAGCAGCGAGGCGTCCCGGCCGCCATACTCCCGCGGCCACGAGACCACCGAGAGGCGCGCCTGCGCGAGGGTGCGCTCCCAGTCACGGTGGGCCTCGAAACCGGCCTTGGTGTCCATCGACGGCAACGGGCTCTTCGGCTTGGCGGCGGCCAGGAAATCCCTGACCTCCTCCTGGAATTCCCGTGTCGCCTGATCCAGATCCAGATCCACTACGCAGTCCCGTCCCGTCGACCCGAGGTCGTCGCGTCAGCCTTCATCGATTTGGCATCCATGCCGCCCAGCGAATCCGCGCCGACCTCGGCATTGTGCGCGTGCGCGAAGTGGTGCAGCCCGAACACCGAATCCATGCCGCTGCGCATGCCCATCAGGTCCTCGGCCTGATTGACCGCCTTCTTGGTCAGCGCCAGACCGAATTGCGGCATGGCGGAGATTTTCTCGGCCAGGGCCAGGGTGTGCTGCTCGAGTTCGGCGCGCGGCACCACCCGATTGACCATGCCCCATTCCTTGGCCTGCGCCGCGTCGAACCGGTCGCCGGTGAACAGGAACTCCTTGGCCGCGCGCGGACCCATCACCCACGGATGCGCGAAATACTCCACGCCCGGAATGCCCATGCGGACGACGGGATCGGAGAAGAACGCGTCGTCGGAGGCGATGATCAGATCGCAGATCCAGGCCAGCATGAGCCCGCCCGCGATGCACGCGCCGTGCACCATCGCGATGGTGGGCTTGGGGATCTCGCGCCAGCGGCGGCACATGCCGAGGTAGACCTCGGTCTCGCGGGCGAAACGCTGATCGCCGCCGACCCGGTCCACGTGGTCCCACCACAGCGCGGCCTTGTTCTGATAGCGCACGTGGTGGTCGCGGCCCGGTGTCCCGATATCGTGTCCGGCGCTGAAATGTTTGCCGTTGCCCGCCAACACGATCACCTTGACCTCGGGGTCCTCCACGGCGCGTTCGAAGGCGGCGTCGATGGCGTAGGTCATCACCGAGTTCTGCGCGTTGCGGTAGTCCGGGCGGTTCAAGCGCACGATCGCGATCGGCCCGCGCGTCTCGTAGGTGACGACATCACCCACGTTCTCATCCGTCATCAGTTCTCCATACGTAGTTCGCGCTTGAGCACTTTCCCGGCGGCGCTGTAGGGCAGCCGATCGCGGAATTCGACGAATCGCGGCACCTTGAAATTGGCGAGCACCCCCTTGGCGTGGGCGATCACGCGCTCCTCGGTCAGATCCGCGCCCGCCTTGGGCACGACATATGCCTTGCCGACCTCGCCCATCCGCTCGTCGGGCACACCGATCACCGCGGATTCGGCGACGCCGTCGAGGCGGGCCAGCGCCTGTTCGATCTCGGCCGGATAGACATTGAAGCCACCCGAGATGTACATGTCCTTGAGTCGGTCGGTGATCTTCAGGTAGCCGCGCTCGTCCACGGTGCCGATATCGCCGGTGTGCAGCCAGCCCTCGGCGTCGATGGTCTCGGCGGTGCTGTCGGGATCGTCGAGGTAGCCGAGCATCACGTTGGGGCCGCGCAGCAGCACCTCGCCGTTGTCGGCGATGCGCAGTTCGAAGTCGGCGATCGGCCTGCCGCAGGTATTGGCGACGGTGTCGGCGTCGTCGTCGGCGCGGCACATGGTGCCGAAGCCCGCCGCCTCGGACAGCCCGTAGGCGGTGACGACCACCTCGAATTCGAGTTCGGACCGCATACGCTCGACCAGCACCACCGGTACCGTGGCCGCGCCGGTGGTCGAGACCCGCAGTGAACTCAGGTCGTATTTCGCGCGGTCGGGGAAGTCGAGGATGGTCTGGTAGATGGTGGGCGGGCCGGGCAGCACCGTGATGCGTTCCTCACTCACCAGGCGCATGGTCCGCGGCACGTCGAAGGTGGCCTGCGGGACGATGGTCGCGCCGGTGACCACGCAGGCCAGGATGCCCGCCTTGTAGCCGAAGTTGTGGAAGAACGGGCTCACCACGAGGTAGTTGTCCGAGCTGTTCAGGGTCGCGCAGTCGGCCCAGGCCCGCACCACCGACAGCGCCTGTCGGTGCGCCACCAGGGTGCCCTTGCTGCGGCCGGTGGTGCCGGAGGTGAACAGGATGTCGGAGATGTCATCGGGGCGAACGGTTTCGGCCCGGCGCTCGGCCTCCTCGGCGGTGACGGTGGCGGCGATCTCTGGCAGCTGCGACCAGTTGAGCACCGTATCGTCGGAGGTCACCGAGGTGCCCGCCTCGACGGGGATCACCACGATGGTGGGGATCTTCAGTTCCGGTGCGGCCGTGCGTAATTCGTCGATCCGGTCGCGGCCGAGGAAGGTGCCGGCGATGAACAGCGCCTTGGCGTCCACCCGGGCCAGCACATCGGCGGCCTCCTCGGCGATGTAGCGGGTGTTCAGCGGCACCAGCGCGGCGCCGACGTACTGGGCGGCCAGCGCGGCCACGACCCAGTGGTGGGTGTTGGGCGCCCACATGGCGACCCGGTCGCCGTGTGCGACCCCGCGCGCGATGAGCGCCCGCGCCGTCTCCCGAACGGAGTCGAGCAGCTGGTTCCAGTCGTAGCGGACCTCGCCGTCGACGACCGCGGGACGGTCGCCGAAGTCCCGGGCTGCGTTGTGCAGTGCTCTCGGTGTCGTCTGCGCTGGGGTTGTCACGGATGTCCTCACCGTTCGTGCCTGGCCCGTCGGCCGATGATTCGCGGTGGCGAACCGATCGGGTCGACAATCTAACAAAGCAAGTGCTTGGTAGGTTATCCTACCGTCGTGGTTGCGATCCAGACCTCAGATTCCGACACCGCCGCCGCGGACGGGCGGTTTTCCGCAGAAGTGCGCGAGTGGTTGGCCGACAACCTCGACGGCGAGTTCCGTGAGCTGCGCGGACTCGGCGGCCCCGGCCGCGAGCACGAGGCATTCGAGGAACGGCTCGCGTGGGACCGGCATCTGGCCGCCGCGGGCTGGACCTGCCTTGGCTGGCCCAAGGAATACGGCGGCCGCGAGGCCACCCTGCGCCAGCAGGTGATCTTCCACGAGGAATACGCCAAGGCCAACGCGCCCGCGCGGGTGTCGCACCTGGGCGAGGAACTGCTCGGCCCGACCGTGCTGGCGTTCGGAACCCAAGCGCAGAAGGACCGGTTCCTGCCCGGCATCCGCAATGTCACCGAACTGTGGTGCCAGGGCTATTCCGAACCCGGCGCGGGTTCGGATCTGGCCGCGGTCAGTACCGCCGCCCACCTCGACGGCGACGAATGGTCCGTCAACGGGCAGAAGATCTGGACCTCGCTGGCCCACGTCGCGGACTGGTGCTTCGTCCTCGCCCGCACCGAGAAGGGGTCGAGCAGGCACAAGGGCCTGTCCTACCTGCTGGTTCCCATGGATCAGCCCGGTATCGATGTGCGCCCGATCAACCAGCTCACCGGCACCTCGGAATTCAACGAGGTCTTCTTCGACAATGCGCGCACCGCCGCCGACCTGGTCGTCGGCGAACCCGGCGACGGCTGGCGCATCGCCATGGGCACCCTCACCTTCGAACGCGGCGTCTCCACCCTCGGCCAGCAGATCCGTTTCGCCCGCGAACTCGCCGATATCGAGGCGGTGGCGCGGCGCAACGGCGCGGCCGACGATCCGGTCATCGCCGACCGCATCGACCGGGCGTGGGTGGGGCTGCGGGTGCTGCGCGCGCACGCGCTGCGCACCATGGAGGGCGCCGCCGTCGACGACGGTGGACAGGCGTCGGTCGCCAAACTGCTGTGGGCCAACTGGCATCGCGGACTCGGCGAACTCGCGATGGCCGTACTCGGCCCCGCCGGACTCGTCGCCGACGACAACGACGATCTCAACGAATGGCAGCGGCTGTATCTGTTCACCCGCGCCGACACCATCTACGGAGGTTCGAACGAAGTGCAGCGCAACATCATCTCCGAGCGTGTGCTCGGCCTGCCGCGCGAGGCCCGACCGTGACCGGGCCGCTGTCGATCCCCCCGCAGCCGGTCCCCGGCCACGGACTGCTCACCGGCCGCGTCGCGGTCGTCACCGCCGCCGCGGGCACCGGCATCGGTTCGGCCACCGCCCGGCGTCTGCTCGCAGAGGGCGCGGACGTGGTGGTGTCGGACTGGCACGAACGCCGTCTCGGCGAGACCGAGGTGGAGTTGAAGGGTGAATTCCCCGAGCGCCGGGTCGCCGCCATCGCCTGCGACGTGCAGCGCACCGACCAGGTGAACGCTCTGGTCCAGGGGGCCGCGCGGGCACTGGGCCGCATCGACATCATGGTCAACAACGCCGGACTCGGCGGCGAGACGCCCGTGGTCGACATGACCGACGAGCAGTGGGACCGCGTCCTCGACATCACCCTCAACGGCACCTTCCGCTGCACCCGCGCCGCCCTCGGCTACTTCCGCGACGCCGGCCACGGCGGCGTCATCGTCAACAACGCCAGCGTGCTCGGCTGGCGCGCCCAGCGCGGCCAGGCGCACTACGCCGCGGCCAAGGCGGGCGTGATGGCCCTGACCCGGTGCAGCGCGGTCGAAGCCGCGGAACTGGGTGTGCGCGTCAACGCGGTCGCCCCCAGCATCGCCCGCCACCCCTTCCTGGACAAGGTCAGTTCTTCCGAACTCCTCGACGCCCTGTCCGAACGGGAAGCCTTCGGCCGAGCCGCCGAACCCTGGGAAGTGGCCGCCACCATAGCCATGCTCGCCAGCGACTACACCACCTACCTCACCGGCGAGATCGTCTCCATCAGCAGCCAACGGGCCTGACCCGGCGGCGATTCTCGCTGCCCGGGTATTACGTGACCTGCCGACCCACATTCTGGGCGAACTGGTCGGCCACATTGCCGGGCGGGCTGTAGCGGGCGACGATGAAGGTGGCGGGCTCCTCGGCGAGCGTGCCCGCGGGGCAGCGCACGATGGCCGCCGCGACCTGCGTGGTCGCCTTCCACACGACCTGCGTGAATCGCGCTGTGTCCGGGGTGGATCCGGGCGAGTCGTAGTCGTACTTCGACTCCTCCGACATCCACGCCGCCATCGCGTCGGCGATCGTGGCGTTCGGATCGGGGCTGCTGTAGAGGTTTTCGCCGTAGGGCCCGATGGAATTCGCGAAACGGCAACTGCGCGCGTGTTGCAGGGTGCTCGGATACAGCGACGGTCCCCAATTGAGCGCGTGCGCGCCGTAACGCGCTCGCGCCGCGTTGTGTTCGGTCAGCACCTGTTCGTTGAACGCGGCCGCCTGAGCCGGTCCGGCGCTCACGATCGTGGCGGCGGTGACGGCCGCCACGGCGCCGGGTATGACCGCGTAGGCTTTTTTCATCGAACTTCCTTCCCGGTAGTGATGGGTGCTTCTGTTCGAGCTCACCGTCGAATCGGCGCGGGCGCGCCATCGCGGGGGGTATGTCGTCATCGGCCGCGCGCGGACATCGGCCCGCGCGGCATCCGCAGAGACTACGCGAGCCCGCCCGCCGCGGACGTGAAGGCGACTCGGGTGTCGGCGACGGGCGCGCGGGCGGGCCACCGGGCGGCAACCACCGGGTGACCGAGTGATCCGGGGGAGACGGCCGAGGTCCGAAATATGCGATATGACGGTGCCGAGGTGGTGCTGATCAGGGAAAAAGGGGGCGCGTGGGTTAACGGGATATGCCATGCTGGACAGACTTCGACTACCGACCTGCTTGAAGGGGCGATGGCTATGGGCCATGATCACCCACGCTCCCGCGAACAACTGGAACTCGATGTGGTGCGTGAGGTCGTGCTGGCCAGACGCAGACTCGACAGCCTTACCCTCGCGGCGTTGACGCTCGGGGCCGAACTTCTCGGGCACGAGTCGGAGCTGATCACAGCGTCGAGGGCGGGGGAGATACTCGAACTGTTCGCGGTCGACGAGGCCGAGGTGGCCCGTGATCCGCGGGCGGCGTTGCGCGCCGACATCCAGCGCGACCGCGAGCGTGCCCACCGCCTCGGACTCGACTGTGCCGCGACCGCGCCGTCCGAACGCGAGCGGCGCAGGCGCAGGCAGACGGCTCTGCTGCGCGAGGTGCGCGCCGAGTTGCTCGAGGTGGTGCGCCGCAGCCGCCGCTATCGGTTCGACCACGACGCCTTCGCCGACGAGATCGCCACCGGTCTGGGGGCGGCCACCGACAAACTGGTGATCGGTTCCGATATGGCCACCTACGACGCCTGGCAGCGCGGCATGGTCCTCCGTCTGGTCGAGGAGTCGACCCCGCACGGCCTGGAAGTGCTCGCCACCGTGGACGCGGGCCCCGAGCGCGGTCCTCTCACCGTCGAATGGGACAGCTGCGAACGCCGCTTGGCCCTCATCGCCCGCATGTCCCGCGCGGGCGTCTCCCCGGTGGTCATCTGCGACCGCCTGCTGGCCGACCTCTCCGTCTCCTCTCCGCTGCGCTATTCGGCCCGCTGAGGGCGGTGCTGTCACTCCCGACATGATCCGGCGCTGCCGGAATGACCCGCACGGCGAGACGCGCGCCACTGGCACCAAGCAAATGCTTGGTTGTATGATGGCCCGGTGACCTCAGCCGAGTCCCCGAAATCCGCGCGCCGCAACGAACTGTTGTCGATGGCGGCCACCCTGTTCGCCGAGCGCGGGCTGCGGGCGACGACGGTGCGCGATATCGCCGATGCGGCGGGGATTCTATCGGGGAGTCTGTATCACCATTTCGATTCCAAGGAATCGATGGTGGACGAGATCCTGCGCGGCTTCCTCGACGACCTGTTCGGGCGATATCGCGAGATCGTCGCCGAGGGGCTCAGTTCGCGGGATACGTTGGAGGCGTTGGTGATCGCCTCCTATCAATCCTTCGACCGCTTCCACGCCGCGGTCGCGATCTACCAGGCCGAGGCCAAACGGCTGCGCGACGCGGAGCGGTTCGCCTATATCGCCGACTACAACAACGAATTCCGCGAACTCTGGCATCGGGTGCTGATCAACGGTGTCGCCGACGGCAGCTTCCGTCCCGAACTCGATGTCGAACTCGCCTACCGATTCCTGCGCGACACGGTGTGGGTCGCGGTGCGGTGGTATCAGCCCGGCGGCGCGATCACCGTCGACAACCTCGCCAAGCAGTACCTGTCCATCGTGTTGGACGGGCTCACCGTCCCCGACGCCACCTGAGCAGCGACCTCCGGTGTTCGCGCCGGAGGCCAAGTCCGAGTAGGAGATTCCATGTCTGCACCTTCCGCCCGTCGGCCCTATGCGCCGCTGCGGGATGCCTTCGTCGTCGACGCGGTGCGCACCCCGGTCGGCAAACGCAACGGGGCGCTGGCCGGCGTGCATCCGGCCGACCTCGGTGCGGCCGCGCTGCGGGGTCTGCTGGATCGCACTCCGATCGACCCGGCGAATGTCGACGACGTGATCGTCGGCTGCGTCGACAACGTGGGTCCGCAGGCGGGCAATATCGGGCGCACCATGTGGCTGACGGCGGGCTTCCCCGAAGAGGTGCCCGGCGTGACCGTCGACCGCCAGTGCGGATCGTCGCAGCAGGCAATCAATTTCGGCGCGCAGGCGATCATGAGTGGCACCGCGGAGGTCATCGTCGCGGCCGGCGTGCAGAACATGAGCCGCATCCCGATCTCGGCGGCCATGCTCGCCGGTAAGGAGTACGGCTTCGAATCGCCGTTCGTCGGCGCCGAAGGCTGGGATCACCGCTACGGCACCGGCGAGGTGTCGCAGTTCCGCGGCGCGCAGCTGATCGCCGAGAAGTGGGGCATCAGCCGCGAGGACATGGAGCGCTGGGCGCTGCGCAGCCACGACCGCGCCCGCGACGCCATCAAGAACGGCCGCTTCGACCGGGAGATCGTGCCGGTCGGCGATTTCTGGATCGACCAGGGCCCGCGCGAGACCAGCATGGAGAAGATGGCCGGACTGCCCGCGCTGGCCGAGGGCAGCCCGCTCACCGCCGCGGTCGCCAGCCAGATCTCCGACGGCGCCAGCGCGACCCTGCTCGCCTCGGAATGGGCCGTCCAGGAGTACGGGCTGACCCCGCGCGCCCGCATCCACCATGTCAGCGCCCGCGGCGCGGACCCGATCTTCATGCTCACCGCGCCGATTCCGGCCACCAAGAGGGCGCTGGAGAAGACGGGGCTGAGCATCCACGACATCGACGTGATCGAGATCAACGAGGCATTCGCCTCGGTGGTGCTGGCCTGGCTGAAGGAGACCGGCGCCGATCCGGACAAGGTCAATGTCAACGGCGGTGCGATCGCCCTGGGCCACCCGCTCGGCGCGACCGGCGCGAAGCTGTTCGCCACCATGCTCAACGAACTCGAGCGCATCGAGGGCCGCTACGGCCTGCTGACCATCTGCGAAGGCGGCGGCACCGCGAACGTCACCATCATCGAACGTCTGGCGAACTGAGCCGGTCGGCGACCCCGTGCGGTCCGCGCGGGGTCGTGGCCGTCCGCGTCCCGAGCGACCGGAAGATCCGCGCGGTGGGCGAATTCGGTTCCGCGCAGTACACGATCATGCGCTGATCGGTATCGGAAACGTGCAGTACCTGACATTCGAATTCGAGCGTCCCGAGGTCGGGATGGTCGACCTTCTTGCGGTGCGTGCGCCGCTCCCGCACATCACGTTCCTCCCACATTCGCGCGAATCGCGGTGCGGTGCCGAGTAATTCGGTGACCAGTGCGGTGAGCGCCGGATGCCCCGGGTACCGGGCATAGGCGGCGCGCAGATCGGCCACCGTGGACCGGGCGAAGGCCAGGGTCTCCGGTTCCGACCACGCGTGATGGTCGGCGGCCGTGCGGAATATCCAGCGCACCATATTGCGTTCGGACTCCGGCGCCGAGCCGAGATCGCCGAGGAACGGCACCGCGAGCCGATTCCAGGCCAGCACGTCGTAGGTGGCGTCCACCACGTAGGCGGGAGTCTCGGTCATGGTGTCGAGGATGACCCGAATCGACGGCGGCACGGTACGGATCGGCCCGGCCACCGGCGGTGGCTGATATCCGGCGGTGCGCAGCAGGTAGTCGCGTTCGTCCACGCTCAGCAGCAGTGCGCGGGCCAGCGCGGCGAGCACCTGCTGGGACGGGCGCGGGCCGCGGCACTGCTCGATACGGATGTAGTACTCGACCGAGATGCCCGCCAGCTGGGCGACCTCTTGACGGCGCAGGCCGGGGGTGCGGCGCGGCCCGGACTCGGTCAGGCCGACATCGGCGGGACGCAACCGAGCGCGCCGATCGCGCAGGAAGGCCGCCAACTCGGTTCGATCGGTCACCGTTCCAGTGTCGGCGACGGCGGACGGCCGTGGGAGGTACGGCCGATACCACGTTCGGCCGGACCTCCCGGGAGACCGCGGGCCGCGGGCATTGTCGACGCCATGACCCAGACAGTATTGATCACCGGCGCCAACAAGGGCATCGGCTTCGAAACCGCCCGCCAACTCGCCGCGCGGGGAATGACCGTCCTGCTCGGCGCCCGCGACGCCGAGCGCGGCAAGGCCGCCGCCGAGGCACTGAGCGGCGAGGGCGCCGATGTCCGGTTCGTGCGGATCGACGTCACCGACGCCGAATCCATCGCGGCCACGGCGACCGAGGTGCGCGCGGAATTCGACACCCTCGACGTGCTAGTCAACAACGCGGGTATCACCGGCGGTCTGGACGGGGACGGCAAACCGTCCTCGACCACGCTGTCCACCATGCGGCAGGTCTACGAGACCAATGTCTTCGGCCCGGTCGCGGTGACCAACGCGTTCCTGCCGCTGCTGCGCCGTGCGCCCGCCGCCCGCATCGTCAATGTATCCAGCGAGGTGGGTTCGGTCACGCTCATGATGGACCCGGACAGCCCGATGTGGGGGTTGGCGGCGGTGTCGTACCCATCGTCCAAGTCCGCGCTGACCATGGTCACCATGCAGTACGCCAAGGAACTGTGGGATACGCCGATCAAGGTCAACGCCGCCAACCCGGGCTACTGCGCGACCGATCTCAACCAGCACAGCGGATTCCGCACGGCGGCACAGGGCGCCGAGGTCGTGGTGCGGTTGGCCACGCTGCCCGAGGATGGTCCGAGCGGTCAGCTCTGGGGCTTCCAGTGGGTGGCCGACGCGAACGGTGAATACGGCGCTCTGCCGTGGTGATCGGTGACCTACGCCGCGGGTGCGACGGACGGGCGCGGTGGGTCGATCGGGTGACCGCGACCGTCCAGAGGGTGTTCGGACGGTCGCGGTCCACTTCCCTTGCGGTGACCGCGGACCGAGCGGCGACCACACTGCGCGGCCGCGCGTCGACCGGTGCGCCGTTGGCGAACCGCGCACGACCGACGTGTTCGGCCGCCGCGACAGCAGACCGCGGCGGCCGAGCGGGTCGGACCCGGCACCGTCGACTCGCGGATGACGGCCGCTCAGGCGGAGGTGCCGGTGGCGGCGCTTCGCAGCGCGGTCAGCGCGTCGATGCGCTCGACCGCATCGGTGACTATGTGTTCGATGAGCTCACGACAGGTCGGCACGTCGTCGATGATCCCGGTGACCTGACCGGCGGCGAGCACACCGGCCCGGGTATCGCCCTCGACCAGTCCGGCGCGCAGCAGCATGGGGGTGTTGGCCGCCATGATCACCTGCGACCAGGTCAGATCCTTCTGCTTGCGCATGGTTAGACCGTCGCGGACCATCGTCGACCATTTCATGCCGGTCATGCTCTTGAATCGCGCGGCATTGCCCACCGCGGCGCTCAGACCGCGCCAGCGCCCGGAATGTTCGAGCCGCTGTACCAGGTCGGTGTTCAGCACCCGGTGCGGCATGCCGTCGACCTTGAGCGAGACCACGGTGTCCTGCAACTGCCTGGTCAGGTACTCCTGCTTCACGGCGTCGGGCACCGTGCTCTCGCGGGTAAGCAGGAAACGGGTGCCCATCGCGACACCCGCCGCGCCGTAGGCGAGCGCGGCGGCCAGACCGCGTCCGTCGAAGAATCCGCCCGCGGCGACCACGGGGATGTCGACGGCGTCCAGCACCGACGGCAGCAGCAGCGTGGTCGCCACCGGACCCGTGTGCCCGCCGCCCTCGCCGCCCTGCACGATGACCGCGTCCGCCCCCCATGACGCGACCTTCACCGCGTGCTTGGCCGCGCCGATGGAGGGCACGACCACGATGCCCGCGTCCTTGAGCTTGGCGATCAGATCCTTCTTCGGCGCGAGCGCGAACGACGCGACAGCCACTTTCTCGCGGATCAGCAGATCGATGCGCTCGCCTGCGTCGGCGGCGTCGGCGCGGATGTTCACGCCGAACGGTTTGTCGGTCTGCGCCTTGGTCTTCGCGATCGCGGCCTCGAGTTCGGCGTAGGTCATGGTGGCCGAGGCGAGAATGCCGAGGCCGCCCGCGTTCGAGGTGGCCGACACCAGGCTCGGGCCGGCGACCCAGCCCATACCGGTCTGCACGACCGGGTGTTCGACGCCGACCAGATCGGTCAGCGCCGTGCGAAGCCGCGGCGTCATGCGGGTACCTCCGATTCGCGAATCTTCTTGGGGTCGAGCACATCCCGGATCAGCCGCAGTTCTTCGTCGGTGGGCAGCCTGGTCACGCCCGCCTCGGCGAGTCCGGCGATCTCGAATGAGGTGTTCTCGGCTACCTCCTCGGCGCTCACTCCGGGATGCAGACTCCGCGCCCGCATGGTGTGGGCGGGGCCCTCGAAATCGAAGACGCCGAGGTTGGTGACCACGCGGTGCAGGTGCATGAAGCGGAAGGCCGGATTGGCGGGGTCGACCTTGTCGTAGCCGATGCCGCTGACGATATCGACCTGGTCGACGAATACGCGCTTGGTGTGGCGGGCGACCCAGTAGCTGGTGGGGTGGTTGATGGTATTGCCCGGCGCACCGCGCACGCCGAACATCTGGCGGTTCGGCTTCCGTAGCGGGCCGAAGGCGGACAGATTCTGATTGCCGTGGCGGTCGATCTGATTGGCCCCCATCACCACGTGGCGGCGACCGGAGGCGACCACGTCGAAGACCTTGCGGAACGGAATCCAGCCCTCGATCGGCGATTTACCGCCCAGCGGAGGAGTCTCGGCGAAGAACAGCGCCTCGCCGTCGGAGAGCAGCAGATCCGGTTCGGTGGTCAGTTTGGCCAGTCGCGCGCCGATCGTGGACATCGGCGACATCGGCGAGGCCATGATCTCGCCCGCGCCGCTGAAGATCTCGGCGCAGGCCACCGCGCAGATCTCGGCGCGGGTCACGGTGTCGGTCGTCGCGTTCATCGGCTGGTCTCCTGCTGGGTGGCGAATTCGCGGACGGCGGCCTGATATTCGTCCTCGGAGACCGCCAGGTATTTCTCGACGAACTGCTGCCAGCTCTCGGGCGTCTTGGCAGACTCCACATAGTGGCGCTGGAACTTCTCGTCCCGCTTGTAGTCCTCACCGGCGAGCGTGAAGTGCGCGCCGTTCGGCGCCTCGACCACGCCGTCGACCATCATGCGGTTGAGCAGCAGAGATTGCAGCGGAACCGCTTTCACCAGTTCCTCGGTCTCCACCACGCGTTCCACCGACAGGTACCGGCGTTCGGCGGCCAGGCAGAACAGATCGTCCATGTAGGGGTCGACGCCGAGGTAGGCGGCATTGCCGTGTTGGTCCCCGAGATTCAGGTGCACCAGTGCCGCATCGAGATTCAGCGCGGGCATGGCGGTGAGGGTCTCCGGTGCGCCGCCGGGACCGGCGTAGGGCGAGGTGACGGTCTTCAGTTCACCGTCCCAGAAATCGAAGACCGCGGAACCCATTCCGGCGCGGATCGGCAGGAAGGGCAGGCGCGCGGCCGCGGCCTCGAGCCCGCACTTCAGCATGCCCTCGTCCATTTCGCGGGCCACCAGTTCACCCGAGGTGCGCGCCTTGGCGAACCAGGGGTCGTAGAACGGCGCCGAGTCCAGCGACACGAATCCGTAGTACGCCTTGCGCACCTTGCCGGCCGAGCACAGCAGCCCGATATCGGGACCGCCGTAGCTCACCACGGTCAGATCCGTGATGTCGGACCGCAGGATGGCGCGCACCAGGGCCATCGGCTTGCGCCGCGAACCCCAGCCGCCGATGCCGATGGTCATTCCGCTGCGCAGTTCGCCGACCACATCGTCGAGCGACATTCGCTTGTCACGCATGGTGTTTCCTTACTTCCCGCTCTTGCGTGCCGCCAGGTCGTCGTCGAATCTGGCGCGGATCTCGTCCGCGACACCCGCCAGATTCAACTCGAAGGTGAAGCCCTGTTCGTATCGGTAACTGCGATGGACGTCCTGGACGTCGATGCCGTTGAGCGCGCGCTTGGCCGCCCGGATGACCCGGCCGTCCTTGGCCGCGATGTTCTTGGCGACCTCGAGCGCGGCGGCGTCGAGTTCGGCGCGCGGCACCACCTGGTAGACCGAGCCGTAGTGCTGCAACTGCTGTGCGGTGATCGTGCTCGCGGTGTAGAACAGCGCGCGCATCAGATGCTGGGGGACAAGCCGCGAGAGGTGGGTGGCCGCGCCGAGCGCGCCGCGGTCGACCTCGGGCAGGCCGAAGGTGGCGTCGTCGGAGGCGATCACCACGTCGGCATTGCCGACCAGGCCGATGCCGCCGCCGAGGCAGAAGCCCTGCACGACCGCGATGACCGGCACCTGGCAGTCGTAGACCGCGCCGAACGCCTCGAAGCAGCCGTGGTTGGCGTCGATGAGCGCCTGATGTCCGGGCTTGCTCTGTATCTCCTTGATGTCGACGCCCGCGTTGAAGCCGCGGTTCTCCGCGCGCAGCACCACGACCTTGGTCTCCGTGTCGCGTCCCGCCGCGCGCACCGCGTCGGCGATGGCGAACCAGCCGTCGGTGGGTATGGCGTTGACCGGCGGATAGTTCACCGTGACCACGGTGATGCCGGTTGACTCGGAGTGAACGTCGATCCCCATCGCAGATCCTTACGGGTGGCATTGGCAAAGCAAGCAGTTGCTTGGTAGGTTAGCACGGTGGCACTCGAAATCGATCTGGCCGGACGCGTCGTCCTCGTCACCGGCGGCGTACGCGGCGTCGGTGCCGGAATAAGCCGCGTATTCCTCGAAGCGGGCGCGACCGTGGTGGCCTGCGCACGCCGCCCCGCCGACAGTCCGCTCGGCATCGGCGGCCGCGAAATCGACTACGTCTCCTGCGATGTGCGCGACGGCGACTCGGTGCGCGAACTGATCGATACCATCGTGGCGCGCCACGGCAGGCTCGACCATGTGGTCAACAATGCGGGCGGGGCGCCGTTCGCGCCGTCGGCCACCGCGAGCAAGAACTTCAGCACCAAGATCATCGAGCTGAACCTGCTCGGCCCGCTGCTGGTTTCGCAAGCCGCTTATCCGGTGCTCGACCGGCAGCCCGAGGGCGGGTCGATCGTCAACATCTCCAGTGTGAGCGGGCACCGCGCCTCGCCGGGCACCGCGGCCTACGGCGCGGCGAAGGCGGGCGTCGACAGCCTGACCAAGACGCTGTCGGTGGAGTGGGCCCCTCGGGTCCGGGTGAACTCGCTCATCGTCGGCTTGGTGCGCACCGAACTCGCCGAACTGCATTACGGCGACGGAGCGGGCATCGAGGCGGTCAGCAGGACGATTCCGCTGCAACGCATGGCAACTCCCGAGGACATCGGCCGCTGCGCGCTCTTCCTCACTTCGTCGCTGGCCGCCTACGTCAGCGGCGCGACCCTGCTGGTACACGGCGGTGGGGAACGCCCGGCCTTCCTCGCCGCCTCCACCGCGGAGTTGGGCGCGGACACCGCGGTGCGGCCGAGCGCGGACGCCGCGGTGCCCAATGGCAGCGGCGCCGCCGAACACGCCTGAGAACCACCGGATACGAAAGAGGACAACAGGTATGGACGAGCTCATCTGCGCCGGGCGCACCGTGATCGTCACCGGCGCGGGTCGCGGCATCGGCCGGGCGCACGCCCTCGCCTTCGCCGCCGCGGGCGCCAAGGTCGTGGTCAACGACATCGGCTCGACCTTGGACGGCGCGGCCACCACCGAGACCCCGGCGCAGCAGGTGGTCGCCGAGATCGAGGCGCTCGGCGGTCAGGCCGTCGCCAACGGCGACGATGTCGCGGACTGGGAAGGCGGCCGCAACCTCATCCGGCAGGCCGTCGACACCTTCGGCGGACTCGACGTCCTGGTCAACAACGCCGGATTCGTCCGCGATCGCATGCTGGTCAACCTCGGCGAGGACGAATGGGACGCGGTGGTGCGCGTGCACCTCAAGGGCCATTTCGTGACCATGCGCCACGCCGCCGAATACTGGCGCGGCGAGTCCAAGGCGGGCCGCCCGGTGGACGCCCGCATCATCAACACCAGCTCCGGCGCGGGCTTGCAGGGCAGCGTCGGTCAGGGCAACTACGGCGCCGCCAAGGCGGGCATCGCGGGTCTCACCCTCACGGCGGCAGCCGAATTCGGACGCTACGGCATCACCGTCAACGCCATCGCGCCCTCGGCGCGCACCCGTATGACCGAGACCGTCTTCGCCGAGATGATGGCCAAGCCCGAGGACGGCGGCTTCGACGCCATGGCCCCGGAGAACATCTCCCCGCTCGTGGTCTGGCTCGGCAGCGTGCAGTCCGCCGGCGTGACCGGCCGCATGTTCGAGATCGAGGGCGGCAAGGTCGCGCTGGCCGACGGATGGCGCCACGGGGTTGCTGTCGATCACGGCGCGCGCTGGAATCCGGCCGATCTCGGACCCGTCGTGGCCGACCTCATTGCCAAGGGGGTACCCCCGGAGCCGGTCTACGGCGCCTGAGTTCCCCCACGGCGACGGCCCCCGCGGCACGGACAATGGCGTCCCGTGCCCGTGGGGGCCGTTGTCGTTTCCGGTCGCGAGCTGGGCGGTCTCCCGCGCGCGCTCCGATCCGGGGGTTTACCATTGGGCCGATTCGACGAACTCCCGGAGAGTGTCGCGACCGGGGACTGATTTGCGCTCCATGGATGTGGGAAGGCTGGCGCATGGCCATTGGTCGCACTATCCGGGCGGCTGCGATCACCGGGGCGGTTGCCGGCATTGCGCTGGCGCATCCCGCACCGGCCGTCGCACAGCCCGGTACCGGTAGTTCGGCGGGCAGCGGTGCCGGCGGCGCGGTGGCCGAACCGACCGAACAATGGGAACCCCTGGCCATTCCGGGCAACAACCCCACCCCGATCCAGTCGGCGGCGTCCTCCGAATCCCTTCGGCCTCCCGCCACGGCCGCCGCACCTACCCCCGGCGTCCTCCTTGGTAGCGAATGTGCCGGTCCGGCAGACATTGAGGCCGGGCCGCCGCGGACGCGGGTACCGCCACCGGAAACCCCCGTCTCCGTCTCGCTACCGCAGGTGAGGCCGAATCCTCAGGTGCGCCCGATAAGTTCGGATGACGACCTGCCCGCGCCGAAGATGTTGTCGGTCCTCGGCGGACTCGCGGCGCTCGCGGTGGCGGGAATCGGTTCTGGCGTCATCGGTTTCCGCAGCGCCGCGGCGGCACAGGCACGTGTCGACGCCGCGCGCGCCGAATTCTTCGGGCGGACGTCGTGAGGGGGAACCGATGAGTGAGAGCCGGACACAGCGCACGTCGCGGTCCTATCGCCGGGTGGCCGCGGCGGTGGACGCGGTCTGCGCGGTCGCCGCCGACTTCGACGCCACCACCCTGGACGAGGTGGTTGCCGCCGTCGCGCGGGAACGCGGGCGCGAGATCGAGATCGCGAGTGCGCGATTGGGGCCCGGGGTGTGCGGGCAGCGCAGGTTCTATCCGGATCGCGACGTCATCGTGCTCGCCGCCGCCCTGCCGAGCCGCGAGCACACGCTGGCGCACGAACTGGGGCATATCGTCTTCGATCACCAGGGCGCGCCCGCTCCCGAGGCGACGCTCGAGGCGAGCGAGGACCTCGTCGCCTACGTGCTCGGTCAGCGCGCCCACCGGCGCGTCGCCGATGACGGCACGGACGATCTGGCCGAATGGGAGGCCGAGACTTTCGCCGCCATGCTCATGACCCGATTGCGCGTGTTCAACGGTCGAGGCGCGGGCGTCTCGGCCCTCCGATTCGACGAGGCGCTCGGATGACTTTCTGGTTGACGGCATTGCTGGTGTGGGTCGCGGCGGGCGCCCGAGTCGGTCGGGTGCTGGTGAAACCGGCGACGACGGCACGGGTCGCGATCGTGGTGGCGGTGAGCGCGGTCGCGGCGGCGGTCACCGTGTCGGTGCCCGAGATCGGCGTGGCCGTGAACAATCTGGCGCCGGACGGTGTCGCCGCGGGGCGGCTGTCCGACGGGGTGGTGACCGCGGCGTGGCTGCTGTTCGCCACCGCGACCTCGGTGGTCGCCGCCGCGGCCTGGCCGGTGGTGTCGCGGCTGGATCTGCGCCGGATCGGGGCGGTCATCTACGGTTTCGGCGCACTCACCGCACTGCTGACCCTGTTCTGGTCCTTCGCCTTCGGGTCGGCGGTGACGGCGCTGAGCTGCGGCTTCGTCGTCGTCACTGGTTTGCGCAATCTCGACTGGACCGCACTCGGACGCGGCATAGCGATATACACCACCGGCACTTCGGTTGTCGGGGTGCTCTCGATGTGGCAGGTGCACCGCATCCTGTCCGGTATGCCACTGTCCGAGCCGAGGGATTCCGACTGGGCTTGGCCCGCTTGGGAAGTCGCCGCGCTGCTCATCGCCGCGGGCGCTATGTGGGTCGTCATCGAGCTGTGGGTGCGCGCCCGGGTGCTGCTGCGGCGCATCCGCCCGTTGCATCGCATGATGATCGGGCGCTTTCCCGAAGCGGTCACGCACGAGCGCCCTTCGACGTCGACGCAACTGGCGGCCTCGGATCACGTGGCCCAGATAATGGACGCGCTGTACCTGCAATGCGGCGGCATCGTGTCGGCGGCGACCCCGCCCGCGTCGGTGCGCGAACGCGCGGACCTGGTGGCGGATTGGGCGCGGAATCCGCTGGGTGACATCGCCCTCGACGTCCGGTGGATCGCCCCTCCGGCAGGGGTGAGCGCCCGCGGCTGGGTCGGTGCGATCGCGCACGCATTCCGTACCGGCGGCACGGTCACCGAGAAATCCGCGACGAGTTAGCGCGAAGTGGTCCGTAGCGCCTCGAATGCAATCTCATTCGCGCGTGCAGATGACCGGTATACAACAGGTGTGCGAGCCGGTATCGGCATTGGTTTCACACCGCAATGCGTTCGTGCGATCGCTTCAGTGCATTCTCGTTCGATGTGGTGGAATCACAGTCGACGGCATTGCCGATGGTAATGGTGCACAATTCGATCGCCATGAAACCCGGGTTCTGGCATCACTCGATGCCTCCCCCACACTCTGGGGCTTGCGAAATGCGCCCGCTGTCGTGTAGTTCGCCACTGGAGTGGTGGCCGCCGGATCCGGCCGCGGCAGGAACGTCACGCGCTGAGACCGGCCTCGACTAATACCGCGCGACCAGAGGAGACCCTGTCGTGCACGCGGGGAAGACCTTCGGCGTCCACCGCGTAATGCGGGTTCGGCCGATGGCCGAACCCGCATTACGTGTAGTATTCGGCGCAATGCCCGCGGTCCGCAGACCCGGGTATCCCGCCGGATACGCCCGTGAACCTCCGTGGCGCACAACCGCTAACCGCGACGTCAGGGCACCTTTCGGTGTTCGAGCCGCCGTGGATCGTGGATGTTGGCCCTATTCCGTACCGTCCGGTGGGATTTCGGGCAAGCCTTCGCTGGCCCGAAGCTTCTCCGCCATCGAGGTGAGGAGGTTCTGTGATTCTTCCGACAGATCGAACGCTCTACTCGACAGCCGCCGCAGTCCGTAGCCCTGGAGCTGGGACAGCAGTTCCAGATCGTGATCGATCTTGGCGGCATAGATGTCGTTGAAGAAGTAGTCCGGCTTGACCTTGAAGAACTTGGCCAGTGCAGCCACCGTTTCGTCCGACGGGTTGGTCCTTTGCCCCGACCGCAACTGCGAGAGATACGGTTTCGAGATCGGATGCCCGGAGGCCGTCAGCGCAGCCGCAACCTCCGCGTTGGTGTGCGGCTTGCGCCCCGGGGGATGCACGGTTTCGAACAGCTTGTTCAGCCGCGCCGCGAAATCAGCCATTGTGAGCCGCCCAATTCCCTTCGCTGTACTAACAGTCGTTATCTCGGATACGTATCATTGATATTAGCGGCTCAGTAACTGAAAACCTACGCCTGGTTCGGGATTTCCTTGAAGCTTCCAGGCGCGGGCGGGGCGAAGACGCTGCGACGGCTGCGTTTGCGGGTCGCCCCAACGTCTCTAGCCGAGCGCTGGTACGAGCCGGTTCTAGCCCGTCGCGGGCGTCTTCGCCGCCAACGTATCAGTAGCGATAAGATAGCTGATGTCTCATCGGACTGCCCTTGCCTCGTGTTATGTGGCGTACGACACGTTTTGCGGGCTTTAGGATGAATGTTCAACTATCAGGGCGGAATTGGTCCGATACTACAACCGTTCGATGATGGTTCCCGTCGCCAATGCGCCGCCGGCGCACATGAGAATCATCGCGGTGCTGCCCCCGGTTCGCTCCAGTTCGTGCAAAGCCGTTGTGATCAGACGGGATCCGGTGGAACCGACCGGATGGCCGATGGCGATCGCCCCACCGTTGACATTAACCCGATCCATGTCCGGATTGTGGACGCTGGCCCATGAAAGGACTACCGACGCGAAAGCCTCGTTGATCTCGATGAGGTCGATATCTCCGATTTTCATGCCCGAGCGTTCCAGCAGGCGGGTGCAGGCCTGCACCGGGCCGTCGAGATGGAACTCCGGCTCCGCGCCGACCACGGCCTGCGTGCGGATGCGCGCCCGCGGGCGCAAACCCGCGCGCTTGGCGGCCTTTTCGTCCATCAGCAGCACGGCGGCGGCGCCGTCGGAGATCTGCGAGGACGACCCGGCGGTGTGCACACCGCCCTCGAGTACCGGCTTCAACTTCGCCAGGCTCTCCACGGTGGTCTCGCGCAAACCCTGGTCGCGGTTGACGTCCAATTTCTCACCGGTGAGGTTGCCCTCCTTGTCGACCGCGGGCGCGGTGACCGTCAGCACCTCACGGTCGAAGCGGCCCTCGGCCCACGCCTGGGCGGCCAAGCGCTGTGACCGCACACCGAACTCATCGACGTCGGCGCGAGTGATGCCGCGCCGCTTGGTAATCCGCTCGGCGGCCTCGAACTGATTCGGCAGGTCGATGTTCCAGGAGGCGGGCCGACGCGGTCCCGCGTTCTCGCCGACATTGGCGCCGAGGGGTACTCGGCTCATCGCCTCGACGCCGCACGCGACGCCGATCTCGATGGCGTCGGTGGCGATGAGTCCGGCGATGAGGTGATTGGCCTGCTGTGCGGACCCGCACTGGGTGTCGATGGTGGTCGCGCCCACCTGCCAAGGCAGCCCGGCGTGCAGCCATGCCACCCTGGTGATGTTATTGGACTGCTCGCCCGCCTGGGTGACGCAGCCGCCGATGACCTGCTCGACCAGCGCCGGGTCCAGATGCGCCTTCTCGAGCAGTCCGCGCTGGGCCAGGCCGAGCAGTTCGGCGGCATGCAGGCCCGCCAGCCAGCCGCCGCGCTTGCCGATCGGGGTGCGGGCGGCCTCGACGATCACGGGTGTGCCCATGTCCAACCTTCCGTAGGAATCAAGAAAACTGAAACGTGTTGCCAGGTGGCTGGGCTGCTCTTCTTTACTAGTCCGTCCACCTGTGCTGGAATTGATTATAGAACGTGTTTCAGTTTGTCGAAGGAGACATCTGGTGGTTGACACTGGGAACGCCATGCCCGCGACGGCTGCCGGCGGGTCACAGCATTCAGAACCGAATCTGCCCGACGGATTCGACGTCACCGACCCGGCGATCTACGCGGAGCGGATTCCGGTCGAGGAATACGCCGAACTGCGTCGGACCGCGCCGGTCTGGTGGAATCCCCAGTCCCCCGAGACCGGAGGGTTTCACGACGAGGGCTTCTGGGTGGTGAGCAAGCACGCCGACATCAAGGAGGTGTCGCGGCGCAGCGACGTGTTCTCCACCCACGAGAACACCGCCATCCCGCGATTCAACGACGACATCACCCGCGAACAGATCGAACTCCAGCGGTTCGTGCTGCTCAACAAGGACGCCCCCGAACACACCAAGCTGCGCAAGATCATCTCCCGCGGCTTCACCCCGCGCGCCATCAACGGCCTGCGCGAAGAGCTGTCGGCTCGGGCGGAGTCGATCGTGAAGACCGCCGCGGAGCAAGGCTCCGGCGATTTCGTCGCCCAGGTCGCGTGTGAGCTGCCCCTCCAGGCGATCGCCGAACTGATCGGCATCCCGCAGGAGGACCGGATGAAGGTCTTCACCTGGTCAAACGATATGACCAGCTACGACGACCCGGAAAGCGACGCCGACCCGGTGACCGCGTCCGCCGAGGTGCTCGGCTACGCCTATCAGATGGCGGCCGAGCGCAAGGTGAATCCGGCCGACGACCTGGTCACGACCCTGATCGAGGCCGATGTCGACGGCGACAAGCTGAGCGAGGAGGAGTTCGGCTTCTTCGTCATCATGCTGGCCGTCGCGGGCAACGAGACCACCCGCAACGCCATCACCCACGGCATGAACGCCTTCATCGACAATCCCGACCAGTGGGAGCTGTTCAAGAAGGAACGCCCCGCCACCGCCGCCGACGAGATCATCCGCTGGGCCACCCCGGTCACCTCGTTCCAGCGCACCGCGCTCGAGGACACCGAACTCGGCGGCGTGCAGATCAAAAAGGGCGACCGGGTGGTCATGCTCTACCGCTCGGCCAACTTCGACGAGGACGTCTTCGAGAATCCGGAGAAGTTCGACATCACCCGCAAGGACAACCCGCACCTGTCCTTCGGCGGCACCGGCGCGCACTTCTGCATCGGCGCGAACCTCGCCCGGCTCGAAATCGACCTCATCTTCAATGCCATCGCCGACCACCTCCCGGATATCACCAAGGTCGCCGATCCGAAGCGCCTGCGTTCGGGGTGGCTCAATGGCATAAAAGAATTCCCGGTCGACTACAAGACTGTGTAATTGGCGCCGCCTCCGGCGTCGCGGGTTCGCGGCCCCTTATGTCTCGCGTCCGAGTGGCCGATACTCGCGCCTGCGGCGCTTTGTCTCGGCCGCTCGGACGCGAGACGGCCGCGAACGGTATCTCTGGCCGTGCCTTCGGCACGGCGGGGTTCGCGGCCCCTTGGGTCTCGCGTCCGAGTGGTCGATACTTGCTCCTGCGGCGCTTTGTCTCGGCCGCTCGGACGCGAGACGGCCGCGAACGGTCGCTCGTAAGGCTCGCTCCGTGGTGGTTGCGTAGGCGTGCAATGTCGGTATCTGTGGCACTGCCTTCGGTGGGGATCGGTTCGCGGTCTTTGATATCTCTGGCCGTGCCTCCGGCACCGCGAACGGTCGCTTGTGAGGCTTGCTTCGTGGTGGTTGTGAGGGTGCGGCGTATCGCTGGATTTCGTCG
This sequence comes from Nocardia arizonensis, assembly GCF_001310275.1. Taxonomy (GTDB): domain Bacteria; phylum Actinomycetota; class Actinomycetes; order Mycobacteriales; family Mycobacteriaceae; genus Nocardia; species Nocardia arizonensis. The sequence goes on along the minus strand of NZ_LGYZ01000129.1, from coordinate 212,643 downwards.
CGGTGGGTGCGTGCCTTGTGTCGATACTCGCGCCTGCGTTGCTTCGTCTCGATCGCTCGGACGCGAGACGGCCGCGGACGGTTGCTCGCGGGGCGGGCTCCGTGCGCGGCCGGTGGTGCCGAAGGGTGCGTGTCAGTGCACCGATGTGGCGGTCTTCATCGCTCGGTCTACTTCCCAGAACGCGCGTAGTGCGGCGATCTTGCCTGTCTCGTCGACACGGTAGGTGAACACGCCTTCCGCGTCGATCCGGTGTCCGCCCAGGATGCTGCGGATGGTGCCGGTGAAGGCGACCTCTCTGCCGCAGGCGAACGAGTCGTCGAAGAGGAATTCGATCGAGTCGGTCTTGGCTATCGCCATGTCCCAGAAGGCCGCGATGGCATCGGGACCGCGGTGGCCCTTGCCCTCCGGGTCGAAACCCGAAGGGCCGATGGGATCTTCGACGATGCCGTCGGCCGCGAACAGCGCGAGCCAGGCGTCCTTGTCCCTGGCCCGCACCGCGGCCTGCGAGGCGAGTCCGGCCGCGCGGGCCGGATGTTCGGCGGCGCTCACCGGCGTTCCGACCCGACGACCCACATGGAGAAGTACTGCGAGCCGCCGCCGTAGGCGTGACCGAGCGCCTTGCGCGCGCCTTCGACCTGGTAGTCGCCGGCCCGGCCCATGACCTGCTTGGCGGCTTCGGCGAAGCGGATCATGCCCGAGGCGCCGATGGGGTTGGACGACAGCACGCCGCCGGACGGGTTGACCGGGATGCGGCCGCCGATCTCGGTTTCGCCCTTGTCGGTGAGTTTCCAGCCGTCACCGGGCGCGGCGAAACCGAGGTTCTCCAGCCACATCGGTTCGAACCAGGAGAACGGCACGTAGATCTCGGCGGCGTCGATCTCCTCGAGCGGATCGGTGATGCCCGCGGCCTGCCACAGTGCGGCGGCCGCGTCCCGGCCCGCTTGGGGATTCACCTGATCACGGCCCGCGAAGGTGGTGGGCTCGGTGCGCATGGCGGTGGCGTGGATCCACGCGACCTTCTTGCCCTGTGCCTCGATGGCGCTCGCGGCTTCCTCGTCGCCGATGACCACCGCGCAGGCGCCGTCGGAGGAGGGGCAGGTCTCATCGAAGCGGATCGGATCCCACAGCATCTGTGAGGCAAGCACCGATTCCAGGGTGATGTCGGGCTGTTGCAGATGGGCCAGCGGATTCTTCGCGCCGTTGCGCCGGTCCTTCACCGCGACCATCGCGCCGATATGGCTCGGCGCGTTCGAGCGGCGGATGTAGGAGCGTACGTGCGGGGCGAAGTAGCCGCCCGCGCCCGCGCCGACCGGCATGGTGAACGGAACCGGAATCGACAGCGCCCACATGGCATTGGATTCGGACTGCTTCTCCCACGACACCGCGAGCACTTTCTTGTGCACGCCCGCCTGGACGAGATTGGCCGCCACCACGCCGGTGGAGCCGCCGACCGATCCGGCGGTGTGCACGCGCATCAACGGCTTGCCGGTCGCGCCGAGTGCGTCGGCCATGAACAGTTCCGGCATCATGACGCCCTCGAAGAAGTCGGGCGCCTTACCGACCACGACCGCGTCGATATCGGCCATGGTGAGGCCGGAATCGAGGAGTGCGCGATCGATGGCTTCGCGGCACAGACCCGCCATCGACACGTCGGTCCGTTTCGTCACGTGATGGGTTTGTCCGGTGCCGAGCACCGCGGCCGGGAAACTCATCGGGTCGCCTCCAGTACGGTCACGAGATTCTGTTGCAGCGCCGGTCCGCTGGTGGCGTGTGCCAGCGCGCGATCGGCGGTGCCTGCGATGATGGCCTCGGCGGCGAAGCCGATGCGCTCGAGGCCCGCGGCGAACATGGGATTGGCCGAGAGCGCCCCGCCGGACGGATTCACTTTCGTGTTGGGCTTCAGACCGATCGCCTCGGCGAGGATCAATTGCTGATGGCTGAATGGCGCGTGCAGTTCGGCGATATCGAATCCGCTGGTGTCACCGCCGGTGAGCTGCTTGGCCGCGGCCTGTGTCGAGGGGGAGACGGTGAGGTCACGCGCCCCGAGCACCGGCGTGTCGATCCGGTGTGCCATTCCGGTGATCCAGGCCGGACGCTCGCACAGTTCGCGGGCGCGGTCGCCGGTCGCGAGGATGATCGCGGCGGCGCCGTCGGTGATCGGTGCGACATCGTGGGCGCGCAGCGGATCGGCGACATACGGCGCGGCCAGCAGGCCGTCGATATCACCCTCCGACTGCGCGGCGACCGCCGCCATATCCCGCTCGGTCCAGCGGCCCGCGTCGATGCCCGCGCGCGCCTGCAAACCCGCGATGGACACCGCGTCCGGCCACAGCGGGGCGACCAGATAGGGGTCGAGCTGCATGGTCAGGATCTGGCGCAGGGTGCCCGCCGAGGACTTGCCGAAGCCGTATACCAGTGCGGTATTCGCCTGTCCCGACTTCAATTTCACGAACGCCTCGTACAGCGCCCATGCGGCGTCCATCTCCACGTGCGACTCGTTGATCGGCGGCACCGCGCCGATGGCGTCGATGGCGGAGATGAAGGAGAAGGCGCGCCCGGCGAGGAAGTCCGAGGATCCCGAGCACCAGAAGTCGATATCGGCCTTGGTGATGCCGAGACGGGTATAGAGCTGCTGGAAACAGGGGACCAGCATTTCGACGCCGTTGGTGGTGCCGAAGGTTTCCGGCACGTGCGGGGCGTGGGCGAAACCCACGACCGCGATGTCGGTGGCGTTGTCGGCCGAACGATCGGTCATGATGGGAGAGCGCCTCTCAGAGGTGGTGCTTGTAGGTGTCGTAGTCGGCATCGGGCTCGCCGGAAGGCTCGAAATGGTCCACGTTCTCCAGACCGAAGCCCCACTCCTCGCGCGGTTTCCACACCGCCTTGACCCGCATGCCCATGCGCACTTCGCTCGCCTCGCAACCGAGCACGAGGTGCAGTACCGGAATATCCGCGCCGTCGAGCAGCACGTAGGCCGCGACGTAGGGCGGTTTGATGCGCTGTCCGAGGAACGGCACGTTCACGATGCAGAAGGTGGTGACGGTGCCGTTGTCGGACAGTTCGATGTAGTCGTCGGTGGGCAGACCATTGGTGGGGTTGGCCCCGCGCGGCGGGAAGTACACCTTGCCGCCCGCGTCGGTGCGCGCGCCGATGAGTTTGCCCTCGGCCAATCCGCGCAGATAGACGGTCTCCTGCGGGGAGGCGGTGTGCTTGTAGGCCAGGTCGACCGGGGTGGTGATCATCGTGACCGGCGCCCGGTCGTCGTCGGGAACCGGTGTGGCCGTGGAGGTTTCACCGGGTTCGAAGCAGGCGATATCCCGGATGCTGCCCTCGGTGGTCTCCGCCCACCGCGCTCGCACCCGCAGTCCGGCGCGGATGTCATCCGGCGCCGCGACGTCGACGGCGTGCAGCAGCGAGGTGTCGGCCCCGTCGAGCCGGATGAGCGCCCACGCAAAGGGGCGGTCGAAGGGCTGGCTGGGCAGCGGATCGTGCACCCACGTCCAGGATTCGACGGTGCCGACATCGGCGACGTCGACGAATTCGGTGAGTGGTTCGGCGGTCACCGGATCGTATTCCGGCGGCGGCACCAGCACCCGGCCGTCGGAGCCGCGCATGCCGAGCACCTTGTGCGCGCGCAGTCCGGTCAGGAACGCACCGATGGTCGGACCGACCGACCGGGTGTAGTCGAATCGCACCCTGAGGGGCGCGCTGAGTACGTCGGGCGCGGAACCGGTACCCGCGTCGCTCTCCTTCAGCCCGCTGGTGTTCAATTCCGACCCTTTCTCATCCGCGATTACGCCGGATGCGGTATTCCCCTGAGTCACGATATCGAGTAGAACAGGTTCTTATTCTGGTGGCAAGCATCAGGCCGAAAGGGGTCCATCGTGAAGTTCGGATTGCAGCTCGGGTATTGGATGGCGCAGCCGCCCGAGAATGCGGCTGAGGTGGTCGTCGCGGCCGAGGCGGCCGGATTCGACGCCGTCTTCGCGGCCGAATCCTGGGGATCGGACGCCTTCGGTCCGCTGACGTGGTGGGGCTCGCGCACCGAGCGGGTGCGCCTCGGCACCTCGGTGGTGCAGTTGTCGGCGCGCACGCCCACCGCGACTGCCATGCACGCGCTGACCCTCGATCACCTCAGCGGCGGGCGGGCCGTGCTCGGTCTCGGCGTCTCCGGTCCGCAGGTGGTCGAGGGCTGGTATGGACAGCCCTTCGCCAAGCCTTTGCAGCGCACCCGCGAGTACGTGGACATCATTCGTCAGGTGCTGGCACGCCAGGCCCCCGTGACCAGCGCGGGCCCGCACTATCCGCTGCCGTACACGGGTCAGGGCGCACTCGGTCTCGGCAAGCCGCTCAAACCGATCGTGCATCCGCTACGTGCGGATATGCCGATCTGGTTGGGCGCCGAGGGTCCGAAGAACGTGGCGCTGACCGCCGAGATCGCCGACGGCTGGCTGGCCATCTACTACGCGCCGCGCCTGGCGAACATGTACAACGACTGGCTCGACGAGGGGTTCGCCCGCGCGGGCGCGCGCCGCACGCGCGAGGATTTCGAGATAGCCGCGAGCTGTCAGGTGGTGATCACCGACGATCCGGCGAGCGAAATCGAGCGGATGCGCTGGGTCATGGCGCTCTACATAGGCGGCATGGGCGCGCCGGAGTTGAATTTCCATGCCCAGGTGTACCGGAGGATGGGCTACGACCGCGAGGTCGATGAGATCGGCAGGCTGTTCCAGGCGGGCAAGAAGGCCGAGGCCGCGGCGATGGTTCCCGACGAGCTGATTCTGGACACCGCGATCATCGGCGGCATCGACCACGCGCGCAAGCAGCTAGAGGTCTGGGAGGCCGCTGGGGTGACCATGATGCTTGTCTCCGTGCCGAATATCGAGCAGTTGGATCGCTTGGCGCCTCTTGTCGATTAATAGAACACGTTCTAGATTCGAGGGGTGACCACGCAGGAGTCAGTGAAAATTCTCGGTTTGTGGAACATTGCGGACGCCGAACCCGAACGGATCGCCATGGTCGACCCACTGGGTCGGGAGGTGACATATCGGGAACTGGCGGGCCTCGCGGACCGGTATGCCACCGGCCTTCGCGCGCTCGGTCTGAAGACCGGTGACGTGCTGGTCAGCATGGTGCACAACTGTGTCGAGGCGGTCGCCGCCTACTTCGCGGCGTATCAGGCCGGGCTGTACATCGTCGCGGTGAACTGGCATCTCACCGGTCCCGAGGTGGCCTACATCCTCCAGGACAGCGAGGCCAAGGCGTTCTTCGCCAGTGACCGCTTCGCCGCCGCGGCCGTTGCGGCCGCCGACGAGGCCGGGCTGCCCGCCTCGGCCAGGTTCTCGGTCGGCGCCATCGACGGCTTCACCCCGCTCGACACACTCGGCGATCCGGCCGACGGCCGTCCCGACGATCGCAGCACCGGCGCGCCCATGCTCTACACGTCCGGGACCACAGGCAGGCCCAAGGGCGTGCGACGCCCGCTCACCGGCGCCGACCCCGACGCGGTGCCACCGCACACCACGGCATTCTTCGGACTGTTCGAACTCGCACCCTACGACGACCACGTGCACATCTGCGGGTCGCCGCTGTACCACACGGCCGTGCTCAACTTCGCGACCATCTCGATCCAGGTCGGCCACAAGCTGGTGCTCATGGACCGGTGGGACGCCGAGGACATGCTGCGGCTCATCGACCGGCACCGTGTCACCCACAGCCATATGGTTCCCACCCAGTTCCACCGGCTGCTCGCCCTGCCGGAGGAGGTGCGCGGCAAATACGACGTGTCCTCGCTGCGCAGCATGGTGCACGGCGCGGCTCCGTGCCCGCAGGAGACCAAACGGCAGATGCTCGAATGGTGGGGTCCGACGGTCACCGAGTACTACGCGGCCACCGAAGGCGGCGGCACCGTCATCAACGGTTCCGACTGGCTGAAGAAGCCCGGATCGGTGGGCCGCGCATGGCCGTGGTCGGTGATCAAGGTCCTCAACGAGGAGGACGGGTCCGAAGTGGCCGCGGGCGAACCCGGCCTGGTGTACATGAAGATGGGCGCCTCCAGCTTCGAATACCACCACGCCAAGGAGAAGACCGAGGAATCGCGCGTCGGCGACCTGTTCACCGTCGGCGATATCGGCCATCTCGACGAGGACGGCTACCTCTACCTGCACGACCGCCGCTCCGACCTGATCCTGTCCGGCGGTGTGAACATCTACCCGGCGGAGATCGAGAGCGTTCTGATCACCCACCCGAAGGTCGCCGACGTCGCCGTCTTCGGCATACCGCACGAGGATTGGGGCCAAGAGGTCAAGGCTGTCGTGCAACCCGCCGCCGACGCCGAGCCCTCCGAGGCGCTCACCGCCGAACTCCTCGCCTTCGCCGCCACCCAACTCGCCAAGTACAAGATCCCGAAGTCCATCGACTACCTCCCCGAACTCCCCCGGGACCCCAACGGCAAGCTCTACAAACGCAAAATCCGCGACCGTTACGTCCCCGCGTCCTGAACCCCCCGTCGGCCCGCCGTCCGATCACCGGAGAGCGGGCCGGCGACGCGCGGGCCAGTCTCCGGTCAGCTTCCTGAGCGCACACGAGCGCCTGTGCATCCGCCCGGGTGCACTCGTCGTCGCCCGCCTCGAATCCCGGTTCGCCGTGTCGGCCATCGACGGTCGCGGCATTACCGGAACCGTCGGGGTGCGGCGCATCGGCGGTGAGCGGATCAGGCGGTGGATTCGCGGAGTTCGAGGGGGAGGTCGAAAAGGGGGAAGAGGCGGTCGGTGTCGAGGAAGAAGTTGAGTCCTGAGATGGTTTCGCCGTCCAGTTCCAGGATGGTGACGGCCCAGGGTGTGTAGACGCCCGGTTGGTCGGTGGGCTTGTACTGGCCGAAGGCCACCTGACCGTTGGCGCCGTCGAGACGGACGAGTCTGGAACCGGCGCAGGCGCTTCCGGTGCCGAGCATGAACGCCGCGACATTCTCCGGGCCGGAGATCCACAGTTCGAGCGGCGGCATGGACAGCGCCACATCGGCTTTCAGCAATGTGGTGAGCGCGTCCATGTCGTACGCCTCGAAAGCGGAGACGAAATCATCGACGAGTTTGCGCTGATTCTCGTCGGCTTCGTCGTAATCGTCACCGACCTTGGGCTGCACCTTGGACATCGTGGCCCTGGCGCGTTGCAGCGCGCTGTTCACCGACGCGGGCGACATCGTCAGCGCCTCGGCGGTCTCGTTGGCCGAGAATCGCAGCACCTCGCGCATGATGAGAATGGCGCGTTGGGTGGCGGGCAGATGCTGACACGCCGCGACGAACGCCAGCCGCAGGGTGTCTTTGGCCGTGGCATGCTCGGCCGGATCCGCGCCGAAGGCGAGTGCGTTCGGAATCGGCTCGATCCAGACGTAATCCGGCTGCGGCGCGGGCAGCGGCGAATCCGGCCGCGACGGCCCGTTCAGATCCATCGGCCGGGCGCGGCGCTGCGGACCGTCGAGCATGTCGAGGCAGACATTGGTGGTGATCTTGTACAGCCACGACCGTAGACTCGCCCGACCCTCGAAGGAATCGTAGGACTTCCACGCGCGGGTGAAGGCCTCCTGGACCGCGTCCTCGGCCTCGAAGGAAGAGCCGAGCATTCGGTAGGCATAGGCGCACAGCTCCCGCCGATGCCGCTCGAACGACGCGAGCACGTCATCGGTGAGAGCGGTGGACGGGCCGGACGAGTCTGTCATGAGGGCCACCCTGCCACAACCCACCGACAGGTGAGGTGCCTTGTCAAGGGCCGGTGAATTCGCGGCGTCGGCGGCGTCGTAATCGGTGAAGCACCGGACTGCCGAGAGGACAAGAGGATGAGCAGCAAGATGATCTTCATCAACCTTCCCGTCGCCGATCTGAATCGCTCGCGAGATTTCTACGAGACGCTCGGCTGGAAGATCGCTCAGGGGGTCACCGACGACAACGCCGCGTGCGTCGTCGTCGATGACAATATCTGTCTCATGCTGCTGACCAGGGAATTCTTCTCGACTTTCGCCGGACGGCCCATCGCTCGGACCACGGAGACCGCCTGCGCCTTCTACGCGCTGTCATTGGCCAGCGCCGCCGAGGTCGACCACCTCACGGAGGCGGCGCTCAGTGCGGGAGCGACCGAGGAGTTCGATGCCGACAAACGTGCGCAGGAGGCGCGAGTGGGTATGCACGGCCGCACGTTCATAGACCTCGATGGCCACCAATGGGAACCGTTCTCCATGAACACGTCCTGTTAGCACCCGCGCCCCCGCTGGTTCCCCGAGCCCGACTCAAGCCCCGGTGAAGTTCGCCTTCCGCTTCTCGGCGAACGCGCGCGGTCCTTCCTTGGCGTCGGCCGACTTGAACACCTCGGCTCCGATCTCCGCGTCGAGCTTGAAGGCGTCGTTCTCGTGCATTCCCTCGGTCTCGCGAATGGTCCGCAGGATCGCGCGCACCGCGAGTGGGCCGTTGGCGGCGATGATGTCCGCCAGTTCCAGCGCCTTGTCCAGGGCGGTCCCATCCGGTACCACATGACCGATGAGCCCGATCTCCTTGGCTTCGGCCGCGGTGACGTGGCGTCCGGTGAGCAGGATGTCCGCGGCGAGGGTGTAGGGGATCTGGCGTACCAGTCGCACCGCCGACCCGCCCAGCGGGTACAGGCCCCACCGGGCCTCGGACACGCCGAATTTCGCGCTCTCGCCCGCGACGCGGATATCGGTGCCCTGGAGGATCTCGGTGCCGCCGGCGATGGCCGCGCCCTCCACCGCCGCGATGAGGGGTTTGGTGAGCCTGCGGCCTTTGAGCAGGGCGTCGATGCGCGACAAGTCCCATCCGCCGCCCTTGAAGGAATCGCCGGGATGGGAGGTGGTCATCGCCTTGAGGTCGGCGCCGGCGCAGAACGCGCCGCCCGCGCCGGTCAGGATGGCGACCCGGATGTCGGGATCGCTGTCCACCTGATCCCAGGCGTCGCGCATGATCGCAAGCATCTCGCCGGACAGCGCGTTGCGGGCCTCGGGGCGATTCATGGTGACGACGAGAACGTGGTCGCGCTTCTCTACGAGGCAGTGCGGCATGGGATTCTCCTATTTTCGAGCCTTGTCAGAAACAGTAACAGGTTCTATTTTTAGCTTGTGAGCTACAACATAGCGGACCTCGTCGAGCACACCATCGACCTCATGCCCGATCGCGTCGCGCTGGTGGACGACGCCCGTGAGGTGACTTACGCACAACTGGAGGAGCGGGCCAATAGGCTGGCCAATCACCTGAGAGCACAGGGTGTGAAGCCGGGGGACAAGGTCGGTTTGCAGTCCAGGAACACCATCGAGGCCGTCGAAACCATGGTCGCGGTGTTCAAGGCGCGGGCCATTCTGGTCAACGTCAACTACCGATACGTCGAGAACGAGTTGCAGTACATCTTCGACAACTCGGATATGGTCGCGCTCATCCACGAGCGCCGCTACACCGACCGGGTGAGCGCGGTACGCCCGAACACGCCGAAACTGAAGACCGTGGTCGTCGTCGACGACGATACGGCCGGCACGGTCGCGACCGCACCGGATTCGGTGGAATACGAGACCGCGCTCGCGGCCGCCTCGGCCGAGCGCGATTTCGGCGAACGCTCGGTCGACGACATCTTCATGATCTACACCGGCGGCACCACGGGTATGCCCAAGGGTGTGATGTGGCGCCAGGAGGACTGGTGGCGGGTGCTCGGCGGCGGCATCAATTTCGTCACCGGCGAGGCCATCGAGGACGAATGGCAGCAGGCCAAGGTCGGCGCGGGCAATCCGCAGTTGGTGCGCTATCCGATTCCGCCGCTGATCCACGGCGGTTCGCAGTCGGCGGTCTTCCACGGTCTGTTCGACGGCGGCAAGACCGTCATGCTGCCGGAGTTCAGTCCGCACGGCGTATGGCAGGCCATCGACCGCCACACCGTCAATTTGATCTTCATCACCGGCGACGCCATGGCGCGTCCCATGCTGGACGCGCTGCGGACGGGTGACCCCCGAACCGGTGAGCCGTATCGGCATTCCAATCTGTGGGCGATGGCCAGCAGCGCGGCGCTGTTCTCCCCGACGCTCAAGGACCAGTTCATCGACCTGCTGCCGAAAACCATGATCACCGACTCCATCGGCTCCTCGGAGACCGGATTCGGCGGGCTGGCGGTGGTCACCAAGGGCGCCACCCACACCGGCGGACCGCGCGTCAAGATCGACGCCTCCACCGAGGTGCTCGACGAGGACGGAAATCCGGTGGTGCCCGGCTCCGGCCAGATCGGCTTCCTGGCCCGCAAGGGACACATCCCCGTCGGGTACTACAACGACGAGATCAAGACCAAGGCGACCTTCAAGGAGTTCAACGGCGTCCGCTACTCGATTCCGGGTGATTACGCCCGGGTCGAGGAGGACGGATCGGTGACCATGCTGGGACGCGGATCGGTCAGCATCAACAGCGGCGGCGAGAAGATCTACCCGGAGGAGGTCGAGGGCGCGCTCAAGGCGCATCCGGCGGTCTTCGACGCGCTGGTGGTCGGCGTGCCCGACGACCGCTGGGGACAGCGGGTGGTCGCGGTGGTGCAGTGCGCCGGTGATCAGCGGCCCACCCTCGAGGAACTGCGTCCGGTGCTGACCCAGGAGATCTCGGCCTACAAGCTGCCGCGCAGTCTGTGGTTCGTGCCGGAGATCAAGCGCTCACCGGCAGGCAAGCCCGATTACCGCTGGGCCAAGGAGCAGACCGAGCTCAGGCCGGCCGACGAACACCAAGAGGCGAGCAGCAAGCAATAATCGAGCACACCGCCGAGGGGCCGCCGCGGATCGCCGCGGCGGCCCCTCGGCAGTCATCGGTGCGAACCGGAGAGGAATCGAGATGGCCGTGCCGCCTGCATTCTTCGAGCAGACCGAACTCGGATTCGAGCCGCTCGCCTATGCCGCCAGCGCGTGGGCGCGCGATATGGTCAATGGTCCCGCGATCTGCGCGCTGCTCGCGCGTTCGCTCGAAATCGAGTACGGCGCATCGGCTTTCACGCCATCGCGGCTCACCGTCGACCTGTTCCGGCCGGTGCTGCGCCGACCGCTGACGGTGCGCACCGCTATCGTCCGCGACGGTAACCGGATTCGAGTCGCCGACGCCGAACTCGTCCAAGAGGGTGCGGCGGTCGCGCGCGCCTCGGCGGTGTTCCTGCGCCGTTCCCAGCAGCCGCCGGGAGAGTTGTGGACCCGCACGGACCTGCCGAAGCCGCCACCGGCCGACCTGCTCGGCGTACCGGGTAGACCACTGTGGGGCAGTGACGAGCACCCCGACGGATGGAGCGGCGAACTCTCCGAGCACCAGAACGGCAGCCGCAAACGCTGCTGGCAGACTCCGGTGCCGACGGTCCTCGGACAGCCGCTCTCGCCCTTCGCGGCGGCGGCGACCATCGGCGAGTCCGCGAGTCTGATGACCAACTGGAGTTCGGTCGGTGTCGGATTCATCAATGCCGATCTGACCATCGCGCTGACTCGGGCGGTCGAGGGCACCGCCATCGGCGTCGAAGGTGACAGCCACCTGAGCGTGGACGGCATCTCCGTTGGCGCCGCGACGCTGTTCGATCGCGCGGGCGCCTTCGGCAGTTCTATCGTGACCGCGGTCGCCAACGCGCAGCGGACGGTGGATTTCGCCGAGGAGCGCTTCGCCGAGATGCGCCGGGGTTAGGCGTGCGCGCGGCCGGTCGCGTGCACTTCCTCGATCAGGCGGGTCAGGCGGTTCAGCAGCGGGTCGGTGACGAGTTCATCGAGACCGCTGCCGTCCAATGCCGCCGCCATGGCGCGGTGCGCGTGTAGACCGCGGGTGGTCGGGAACACCAGCACCCGACGGCGGTCGGTGTCGTCGCCCCGGCGGTGCACGAGATTGTCGGCGATCATCGCGTCTATCAGCCGGGTCAGGCTCGCGCCCGTGAGTAGGGTCGCCGCGCTCAGCTGGGACATGGACCGGCCCTCGCCGCCCGCCACCGCGCCGAGCACGTGCCAGCGGCCGGTGGTGTTCTCGCCCAGCCGGTTCGCGATCGCGCGATCCAATTCCTGCGATGCCGAGCGCAGGAGGCGCGCCAGATCCGCCAATGCGGCGGGGGCGGTGCTATCGTCCACGTCGGCACTATATACAACGCCGAACACATCATATCCGCGCGCAAGCGCGCAGGGGTGATTCCATGGTTGACAGGGATTTTCGCGGTGCGCGGGCGACTGTCGACATCGCCTTGGTGATTCCGCTGAGCGGTCCGGCGGGCATGTTCGGACCGTCCTCGGAGGCATGCGCCACCCTGGCCGCCGAGGAGATCAACGCCTTGGGCGGCATACTCGACCGCCCGGTGCGGCTGCACGCGGTGGACGCGGGCGCGCCGCTGCCCGCGCTCTCGGCGCGGATCGAGCGCATGGTGCGGGCCGGGCGGATCGACGGGGTGGTCGGCTGGCATCTGTCCAACGCGCGCAAGGTCATCACACCCCATACCGCGGGGCGGATCCCCTATGTCTACACCACCTTCTACGAGGGCGGCGAGAACGCCGACGGCGTCTACATGGTGGGTGAGACCCCCGGGCAGCAGTTGTTCCCGGCCTTGCGTTGGCTTCGCGCGGAATTCGGGGTGCGGCGCTGGTGCATCGTCGGCAACGACTACGTGTGGCCGCGCGAAACCGCCCGCGTGACACGGGATTTCGCGGCCACCACCGATATCGACATCGTCGGCGCGGCGTTCGTCCCACTGGGCGGCCGCTGGTTCGAGCCGCTGCTCGACCTGATCAGGACCTCCCCGGCGCAGGGTGTGCTGCAACTGCTGGTCGGCGCCGACAGCGCCGCGTTCAACAGCGCTTTCGCCGCGGCCGGACTCGACGAGGGACGAATCCGGTTGAGCATGATGATCGGCGAGGACGTGCTCTACGCGGGCGGACCCGACAGCACCCGCGGGCTCTACACGGCCAGCGGCTATTTCGAGAGCGTGGTCACGCCGGCGGGGATGGATTTCGGGAGCCGGTACGTGCGGCGCTATGGCGCCTTCGCGCCCGCGCTGAACAATATCGGCGAATCCTGTTACGAGGGCATGCTGTTGTTCGCCGCGCTGGCGGCCGCGGCGCGCAGTCTCGATCCGCGCGATATCGAACGGCACGCCAACCGGGTCGGCTACGCGGGGCCGCGCGGTGAGGTGCGGGTGCGCGGGACGCACACCACGCAGCCGGTCTACCTGGCCGACACCGACGCCCTCGAATTCAGTGTGCTCGCCGAACTGACCCCGTGATCCGGCCGCGTCCGGGTCCGACACGCGGGTGTTCCCCGCGACGCGAGCGCTGTAATACGAAGTTCACGTTGTGGTTTCGCATGCGATACATGGCTGCATTTGTATCGTCCCGTACGAAATAGGTTCACCTGAAAATATCCGAACTCGGCGGCGCGTGCCGCCGCCGAACAACCCGCGGCGCGCCCGGTTCGTGCCGGCGTCCGGGGCGCGCGCGGGGGACGGAGGCGGGCGAAGCCACCCGCGTCCGGCCGTGAGGAATCGGCCCGTCCCCGTCCGGGCGGGTCGATTCCGACGGTGTCGACGAACGGCGAGTTCGGCTCGGCGGCAGGCGATTCGGCAGTGCGCCGCGGGAATGCGGACGAGTGTGGAGAGCGCGGCCGTTAGTCCACGGTCTCGACGCCGAGCAACGGCGATGGCCCGCCGGGCGGGCGGGCGGGCCATCGGGAGGATCAGGCGGGGGCGGCGAGGAGGGAGCCGAGGGCTCGGAGGTGGTCGGTGCCCGCGCCGAGGGTGAATTCGTTGTGTTTGGCGGCGGTGAAGTAGTTGTGGACGATGTGGTCGCGGTCGATGCCGACGCCGCCGTGGATGTGGACGACGGAGTGGGCCACGCGATGGCCCGCGTCGGCGGCCCAGAATTTGGCGGTGTGGACGGCCTCGGCGGCGGGCAGGCCCTCGGCCAGGCGCCAGGCGGCCTGGGTGACGGCCAGGCGCAGGCCCTGCACGTCGATGTAGGCATCGGCCAAGCGCTGGGCGACGGCCTGGAAGGAGCCGATGGCCTTGCCGAATTGTTCGCGCTCGCGGGCGTATTCGGCGACCAGGTCCAGCGCCTTCTCCAGGGTGCCGAGCTGCTGGGCGGCCACGCCGAGCCAAGCGCGGTTCAGCATCCAGTCGAGGACTCGCGCGCCCTCGTCCACCGCGGCGACCAATTCGGCGGGAGTGTCGGTGAATTCGACCTCGGATTCGGCACTGAGATCGACCACCTGCTGATCGGTGATTCGCACCGAGGCATCCGACGCGTCAACCAGGAATACCGCGGGCGCGCCGGACACGGTGGTCGAGACCAGGATTCGCGCGGCGTGCGCGGCATAGGGCACCGCGGTCTTGGCGCCGGTCAGCCGCCAGCCGCCGTCGACTTCGCGGGCCGTGGTCGCGGGCGCGGTCGGCTCCCAGTTCTGTTCCTCGGCCAGCGCCGCGGTCAGCACGATCGCACCGGCGCCGGCTCGCGCGGCCAGCGCGCGCTGCGAGTCGTCGCCGAAGTTCGCCAGCGCGCCCGCGCCGACCACGATCGACCACAGGTACGGCACCGCCGCTACCGACTTGCCGAGTTCACGCAGGATCGAACTCTGTTCGAGCGCGCCGAATCCGCCGCCTTCGACGGACTCGGGCAGGGCCGCGGCCAGGACGCCGGTCTCGGCGAGCGCCTTCCACAGCGCCTCGTCGAAGCGACCGGCGCGGTCGAGTTCACGCAGCCGGTCGGCGGTGACCAGCTTCCCGGTGACCTCGGCGGTCAGGTGACCCAGATCGTTCTGTGCTTCGGTGGGTGTGAAATCCATGGGTGTTACCAGCTTTCGAGTCAGCGGGCCGCGGCGGGCTGGCGCAGTGCGGTCATGGCGATGATGTCGCGCTGCACCTCGTTGGTGCCGCCGCCGAAGGTCAGGATCAGCGCCGCGCGATGCATGCGTTCGAGGCGTCCGCGCAGTTGCGCGCCGGGGGAGTCCTGGCGCAGATACGCCTGCGGGCCGAGCACCTCCATGAGCAGCCGGTATGCCTCGGTGGACAGTTCGGTGCCGTACACCTTGCAGGTGGAGGCGTCCCACGGCCGCGGCGCGGCATCGCCGCCCTGGTCGGCGCGGCTGGCGATCTCCCAGTTCAGCAGTTTGAGGTACTCCACCTTGGCGTGCACCTTGGCCAGATTGACCTGTACCCATTCCTTGTCGATGACCCGCGACCCGTCGGCGGCCTTGGTGGTGCGCGCCCACTCGACGGTCTGGTTCAGCGCGACCCCCAGCGGCCCCGCCGAGGTCAGCGCGACCCGCTCGTGGTTGAGCTGGTTGGTGATCAGCGCCCAGCCGCCGTTCTCCTGCCCGACCAGTGAGCTCACCGGAACCCGCACGTCCTGGTAATAGGTGGCGCTGGTGTCCGGTCCGGCCATGGTGTGCACGGGGGTCCAGGAGAAGCCCTCGGCGGTGGTCGGCACGATGAGCATGCTGATGCCCTTGTGCTTCCTGGCCGTCGGATCGGTGCGCACGGCGAGCCATATGTAGTCGGCGTAGGCGATGAGGCTGGTCCACATCTTCTGGCCGTTGATCACGTAATCGTCGCCGTCGCGCACCGCGCTGGTGCGCAGGGCCGCGAGGTCGGTGCCCGCGCCGGGTTCGGAGTAGCCGATGGAGAAGTGCAGTTCGCCCGCGGCGATCTTGGGCAGGAAGAACCGCTTCTGTTCCTCGCTGCCGTAGTGCATGAGCGTCGGCGCGACGGAGTTGATGGTCAGGAACGGAACCGGCGCGCCCGCGATGGCGGCTTCGTCGGTGAAGATCAGCTGATCCATGGTCGGGCGGTCCTGCCCGCCGAATTCCTCGGGCCAGGCCAGCGTGAGCCAGCCGTCGCGGCCCATCTCCCGCACGACCTCGCGGTAGACGTTGCCGTGGCCGTATTCTCCGGTGGTGGCGCTCAACGCGGCTCGGCGTTCCGGTGTGATCAGCCGCGCGAAGTAGTCGCGCAGCTCCGCGCGGAGCTCTTCCTGCTGCGGCGTATACGCGATGCGCATGGCAAAACCTCTAGCCTTCGTCGGATGCGGTTGATCCGATGATTGCATATGGACTGAAACATGTTCCAGTATTGACCATCGATACGGCCGGTAGCCGCACGTGCGGCCCGACCGGCTCGTAGACTCGGATCAGAAGTTTTCGGTAAGGAGTTCTCATGAAGGTCTCGGTCGATCTCGATCAGTGCGAAGCGAATGGAATCTGTGTCGGATTCGCGCCCGACGTGTTCGAACTCGATGATGACGACCAACTGCACATTCTGGTCGCCGAGGTGCCGGCGAACCTGCTCGCCGATGTCGAGGACGCGGTGGCGCAGTGCCCGAAGGCGGCGCTCAAACTGGAGTGAGCGGTGCTTGCCCAATTGTAGGAACACGTTCTAAAGTCGGCCCGTGAGCAAGCTAACACAGCCATTCGGCAACAGGGTGTGCGACGCGCCGGCCATCGCCGAGGGCAGCGAGGCCGTGTCGTGAACGCGTCGGCATTGGATCTGACGGGTCGGGTCGCGATCGTCACGGGTGCGGGCGCCGGTCTCGGCAAGGCCGAGGCATTGGCCCTCGCGGCCGCCGGCGCGTCGGTGGTCGTCAACGATCTGCGCGAGAACGACGCGGTGGCCGAAACCTTGGCGCAGATCAGGGGGCTGGGAGCCAAGGCCGAATTCGTCGCGGGCAGCATCGCCGAGTCCGCGACCGCCGACGCCTTGATCGCCACCGCGACCGACGCGTTCGGCGGTGTCGACATCGTCGTCAACAACGCGGGCATCACCCGCGACAAGATGCTGTTCAACATGTCCGACGAGGATTTCGACGCCGTACTCGCGGTGCACCTGCGCGGACATTTCCTGCTGTCCCGCAATGCCGCCGCGTACTGGCGGGCCAAGTCGAAGCAGCTCGACGGCCCGGTGTACGGCAGGCTGATCAACACCTCCTCGGAGGCGGGTCTCATCGGTCCGCCCGGGCAGGCCAATTACGGCGCCGCCAAGGCGGGTATCACGGCGCTGACCCTGTCCGCGGCCCGCGGGCTCTCCCGCTTCGGCGTGCGCGCCAACGCCATCGCCCCCCGTGCGCGGACCGCGATGACCGAGGCCGTCTTCAGCGCCGCCCCCGACGCCGCCGTCGATCCGCTCTCGCCCGATCACGTGGCCCGTCTGGTCGCCTATCTCGCCTCGCCCGCGGCCGACGAGATCACCGGGCAGCTGTTCGTCGTGTACGGACCGATGGTGGCCCTCATGGCGGCGCCCGTGGTGGAGCAGCGCTTCGACGCCGATGGCGCGGAATGGTCCGCGGCGGATCTGGCCGACACGCTCGGCGCCTATTTCTCGAATCGTCCGGCGCAGCGGTCGTTCTCCGCGTCCTCGCTGGCCGATCTCGGCTGATCGCGAAGCGTCGGCCGGTGCCGTCGCTTCGCTACTGAACAGTTGTCCAACCGTTGATCACCGCTCCGGCACTTGGTAGACATGGGAGTCTGGTGTGTGGTGCCTCACACGCATCACGGGCACCAAACTGATACGTGTTCCAAATAAGTGAGCCGAGTACTTGAAAATTGCAGTTCAAAGTGGGCGAAAGCTGCGCGCCGATGAGATGAACATGTTCTAATCATTCCGGCGACGGTGCCCGTGGTTCGGGCGTGTCGTGGGTAAACCCGAGCACGTTGAGCAAGGAGGATCGCGAATGAACGAGGTCCTTGCTGTGCCGTTGCGGGCGGTAGGCGGGTTCTTCGAACTCACCGCCTCCGTCGCCCGCGCGAGCATCCGCAGGCCCTTTCAAGCGCGTGAGTTCATCGATCAGTCCTGGTTCATCGCACGGGTATCGCTCGTGCCGACCCTGCTGGTCGCCATCCCGTTCACCGTGCTGGTGAGCTTCACGCTGAATATTCTGTTACGCGAGATAGGCGCCGCCGACCTCAGCGGCGCGGGTGCGGCCTTCGGCGCCGTCACCCAGGTCGGCCCGATCGTGACCGTGCTGATCGTGGCGGGCGCGGGCGCCACCGCCATCTGCGCCGACCTCGGCGCGCGAACCATCCGCGAGGAGATCGACGCGATGCGGGTACTCGGCATCGACCCGGTACAGCGACTCGTGGTGCCCCGGGTGCTGGCCTCGATGTTCGTTGCGCTCATGCTCAACGGCCTGGTCTGCACCATCGGCATCCTCGGCGGCTTCCTGTTCTCGGTCCTGCTCCAGGACGTGAACCCGGGCGCCTTCGTCAACGGCATCACGCTGCTGACCCATCTGCCCGAACTCGTCATCTCCGAGGTGAAGGCCGGATTGTTCGGCCTCATCGCGGGATTGGTCGCCTGCTACCTCGGTCTCAATGTGAGGGGCGGACCGAAGAGTGTGGGCGACGCGGTCAACCAGACCGTCGTCTTCGCCTTCATGGCCCTGTTCGTGGTGAACGTCGTGGTCACCGCGGTCGGCATCAAGTTCACGGTGCGGTGATCCGATGGCCTTCGTATTGCAGTCCCGTTTCCCGAAAGCCGTGCGCCGGGTGCGCAGAGTGTCGAACTCGCTCGACTCGGTCGGCAAACACGCGGTCTTCTACGGGCAGAGCATCGCCTCCATCCCAAGGGCCTTGGTGCACTACCGCACCGAGACCATCCGGCTCATCGCCGAGATCAGCATGGGCAGCGGCGCACTGGCGGTCATCGGCGGCACCGTCGTCATCGTGGGCTTCCTTACCCTGTTCACCGGCGGCACCATCGCCGTGCAGGGCTACAGCTCACTGGGCAATATCGGTATCGAGGCATTGACGGGCTTCTTCTCGGCCTTCATCAATGTCCGCATCGCCGCCCCGGTGATCTCGGGTATCGGGTTGGCGGCCACCATCGGCGCCGGTTCGACCGCGCAACTTGGTGCGATGCGGGTGGCCGAGGAGATCGACGCGCTGGAATCCATGGCGATCCGGCCGGTCCCGTATCTGGTGAGCACCCGGGTGCTGGCGGGCATGATCGCGATCATCCCGCTCTACGCGCTCGCGGTGATCGCCTCCTTCATCGCCGCCCGATTCGCCACGGTCGTCATCTACGGCCAGTCATCGGGCGTTTACGACCATTACTTCTCCACGTTCCTGATTCCGAGCGATATTCTCTGGTCATTCGCGCAGGCGATCTTCATGGCGCTTGCGGTCATGATGATCCACACCTATTACGGCTACAACGCCACGGGCGGCCCGGTGGGCGTCGGTGTCGCGGTGGGCAATGCGGTGCGGGCCTCGCTGGTCGCGGTGGTCACGGTGACGCTGTTGATCTCGCTGGCGATCTACGGAACTTCGGGCAACTTCCATCTCTCCGGGTAAAGCGAAATGACGGATTCGAATCAATCGGAAAACAGCGTCATGAACGCGTTGCGTGGCGGGCTGGGCGTGCGATTGGCAGGCCTGGCGATGATCCTGGTGATGGTCGCGGTGGTCGCGGTCGCAATGGTGATGTTCGTCGGCGGATTCACCCCGACCTCGACCATCCTTGTGGAGGCGCCGCGCAGCGGTCTCGTGCTCGACAACGACGCCAAGGTCAAGGTCCGCGGCGTGGAGGTCGGCCGGGTGACCTCGATCGACCTCGGGGACGACCGCGCGGTGCTGCACCTGGCGATGTCACCGGCCAAGCTGAAGCAGATTCCGTCGAACGCGGGTGTGGATATCCGGTCGACCACGGTATTCGGCGCCAAGTACGTCAATTTCATCATTCCCGATAAGCCCTCCGAGACACCGCTGACGCCGGGATCGACGGTGTCGGCGACGCAGGTGACCGTCGAATTCAATACGCTGTTCCAGCACCTGTCGGATGTGCTCGCCCAACTCGAGCCCGAGAAATTGAACGCGACCATGGCCGCCCTCGGTGCGGCGCTCGACGGCCGCGGCCAGAAATTGGGTGAATTGCTCGGTACGAGCGATGCGTATCTGCGCGATATCAATCCGTATCTGCCGACCCTGCGCGCTGATCTACGGAAGACGACGACCGTCACCGATATCTACTCCGGTTCGGCCGCCGATCTGCTGCGCACCGTCGACAACGCGACCTTCACCAGCGCCACCTTCGTCGACGAGCAGGGCAACCTCGACACCGTGCTGGCCAATCTGATCGGCCTCGGCGACACCGCGGGCGCGGTGCTGCGGGAGAACGAACCGAATCTGAACGCGAGTCTGGCGCTGCTGCGCCCGACCACGAAGCTGCTCAACGGTTACGCGCCCGCGCTCGAATGCGTGATCGTCGGTGTCGGCGGGCTGATGCCGCTGGCCGAGCAGATATTCGGCGGAGTGCTGCCCGGTATCGGCATGAACACCAACTTCATGGCCGGCGCGCCGCCATACCAGTATCCGAATGACCTGCCCAAGGTCAACGCCACCGGCGGTCCGCGCTGCGAGGGTGTGGTCGACCGGGTACCGGGCAGCCACTCGAACTACGTGGTCACCGACACCAACCAAGGGTCTCCGTACGCGCCGAATGCGGGCCCGAGCACTGTCAACGATTCGCCCAAGGTGTTCCAGTTGCTGTTCGCCGGGCTACCGGGTATGGGGGCACGGTGAAAAATACCGCCACGACGGTCAAACTGGCGATCTTCACGATTGTGATGGCACTGGTCTTCGCGGGCCTGGCCATTGTGTTCAGTCAGGTCCGCTTCGCCCGGGAGTACGGCTATCACGCGGTGTTCACCAGCTCGTCGGGCATGCTGCCCGGCGCGAAGGTGCGCATCGCGGGAGTGCCGGTCGGCTCCGTCACGTCGGTGAAGGTGGGCAAGGACCACCAGGCGCATGTCGAATTCGACGTCGACCGCAAATACACCCTGCTCACCAGTACCAGGGCCACCATCCGCTACGAGAACCTGGTCGGCGACCGGTACCTGGAACTGCTCGACGGCCCCGGCGCCGCCAAGATACTGCGCTCGGGCGGCACCATCGACACCGACAAGACCGCGCCCGCACTGGATCTGGACCTGCTGCTCGGCGGTTTCAAACCGCTGCTGCGCGGTCTCGACCCGGCGCAGGTCAACGATCTGACCGCGGCGCTGTTGCGGATCTTCCAAGGGCAGGGCGGAACGCTGGTGGAACTGCTGAACAGCGGCGGCTCGTTCGCTCAGACCCTGGCCGATCGCGACAGGCTGATCGGCAGCGTCATCGACAACCTCAACACGGTGCTGAAGACGATCGACGAACGCGGCGACCAGTTCGCCACCACCCTCGACCAGTTGCAGCGGCTGATCAGCGGTCTGGCCGCGAACAAGGACCCGATCGGCGACGCCATCCCGCGTATCGCGGGCGCCACCGGCGATCTGACGAATCTGCTCGCCACCGCGCGCCCCGATCTGCGCGACACGATCGAGCAGACCGGGCGGGTCGCCACCAATCTGGACGAGGGCTCCGACACCTTGCAGTGGGTGCTTGAGCGGTTGCCCGACACCTACAAGAAGCTCATCCGTATCGGCGCGTACGGATCGTTCCTCCAGCTCTACGTCTGCGGGACCAACTTCCTCGTCGACGGACCCGACGGGCAGACGATGGAGGTCAAGATGCCCGGTTTGCAGGCGACCGGAAGGTGTACCAAGAATGGCTGAGCAGCCCTCACGTGTCGTGACCATCGGCGTGGTCGGCATCGTGGTCGCCATGTCGGTGGCGCTGTCGGCCCTCCAATTCGACCAGCTGCCGTTCATCCGCAGCGGGGCGAGCTTCACCGCCTATTTCGCGGACGCGGGCGGACTCGTCCCGGGTGATCCGGTACAGGTCGCCGGTGTGCGCAGCGGGCAGGTCGACAATGTCGAACTCGACGGGGCCAAGGTACTCGTCAGCTTCACTCTCGATGAGTCGATCGTGCTCGGCACGAAGACCACCGCGGCCATCAAGACCAATACGGTGCTCGGCCGCAAATCCCTCGAACTGAACCCCGACGGTTCCGGCGCGCTACGAGTGGACGACACGATTCCGCTGGAACGGACGACCTCACCGTATTCGCTGCAACAGGCGCTCGGCGATCTCACCAATACGGTGGACGAACTGGATCTCCAGAAGGTGGACCAGACACTCGACGCGCTCTCGGCGACCTTCGCCGACACCCCCGCGCCGCTGCGATCCGCACTCGACGGGGTGACCGCGCTCTCCCGCAGTATCAACGCCCGCGACGAAGCGCTGACCCAACTGCTGAGCAGCGCACAGAACGTCACCAAGATCCTGGCCGACCGCAGCGGCCAGATCAACGCGCTGCTGCTGGACGGCAACAGCCTGCTCGGCGAACTAGACCGCCGCCGCGGGGCCATCGGCCAGCTCATCGTCTACGTCAACCAGGTCGCCCAGCAATTGTCGGGGCTGGTCGCCGACAATGAGGCCCAGCTGAAACCGGCGCTGGAACGGCTGAATTCGGTGCTGGCGCTGTTGCAGCGCAACAAGCAGAACCTCGACGGGGCGCTGGACCGGGTCGGACCGTACGCGGCGGCGCTGGGCGAACAGGTCGGCAACGGCCCGTGGTTCAACGCCTACGTGGTCAACGCGACCAGTACCGAGCTGCGGCCGTTGGTCGACGCGCTGGTCTGGCCGGAACAACTGCCGAACGACCTGCGCAACATCTTCACCCACCCGGCCCCGCCGTCCATCGAGCCCGCGCAACAGGAACCGCCGCGATGAGCATCTCGAACACCGTCAGAAGGACCCCGCGCTGGGTTGTCGTCGTCGTGGGCGTGCTGGTCACCGCACTGGTCGTCTTCGTCGCCTACACCGGTCTCAGCAGGCTGGGAAAAACGAACATCACCATCTTCTTCCCGTCCACCAACGGCCTGTACGTGGGCGACGACGTGCGCGTACTCGGGGTCAAGGTGGGCCGCATCGACGCGGTCGAACCCGGCCGGGATCGAGTGCGCGTGGAGGTGACCCTCGACCGCGGGGTCGACATACCCGCCGACGCGCGCGCGGTCCTCATCTCGCCGTCGCTGGTCTCGGCCCGCTTCGTCCAGTTGGCCCCGGCCTACACCGGCGGAGCGAAACTGGCCGACAACGCCCAGATTCCGATCGAGCGCACCGCGGTGCCGGTGGAATGGGACGATATCAAGGCCGAGCTGTCGAAGCTGGCGACGACACTCGGGCCGGTCGGTGACGACCAGCAGGGTTCGTTCGGACGTTTCGTCAACACCGCCGCCGACAATCTCGACGGCAACGGTCAGCGCCTGCGTGACACCCTGCGCGAACTGTCGGCGACGCTGACCACCCTCTCCGACGGTCGCACCGATCTGTTCGGCACCATCCGCAACCTCCAGCGCTTCGTGGAGGTGCTCTCCTCGAGCAACGAGCAGATCGTGCAGTTCGGCAACCGGCTTGCCTCGGTGTCGGAGGTGCTCGGCGACACCGCCACCGATCTCGGTGCGGGACTGGACAATCTGGATATCGCGCTGAGGGATGTGAAGCGATTCCTCGACGGCGGCGGCGACGAGTTGACCGAGGGCGTGCAGCGATTGAGCGCGGTGACCCAGCAGTTGAACGACAAGCGCCCCGAGATCGAGCGGGTGCTGCACTCCGGCCCGACCGCGCTGGTGAACTTCTACCAGATATACAAGCCCGCCCAGGGCACGCTCACCGGCGCGATCGCGTTGAACAACACCGCCGACCCGCTGAACTTCCTGTGCGGATCGATCCGGGCGATCGAATACGACAACTCCGATCGCAGCGCCGACCTGTGCGCGCAATATCTCGCACCGATCATCAGTTCGCTGGCGATGAACTACGCGCCGATCATGTTGAATCCCGCCACCAGCGTCCAGGCGTTCCCGGATCAGCTCGTCTACAGCGATCCGAGTCTGGAGGGCCGGGTGGCCGCGAAGCAGACCCAGGTCACGGTCCCGAGCGGGGTCGCAGGATTGGCCATTCCCGGAGGGCAGCGATGAGGCGAGGACATTCGATGCGGCGGGTGGCCGCACTGGCCGTCGGCCTCGCGGTCGCGGCCGGCGTCTCGGGATGTCAGTGGGACGGACTGAATTCGCTGCCGCTGCCAGGGACCGTGAACGTCGACGGCGGGTACACCGTGCGCATCCAGATGCCCAACGTGACCACGCTGACCCGTAATTCGCCGGTGCGCGTCGACGACGTGCCGGTGGGCACGGTCACCGGCATCGAAGTCGAGGGCTGGCACGCGCTGGTCACTGTGGCGTTGAAACCCGAGGTGAAACTGCCCGCCAACGCGATCGCCAAGATCGGGCAGACGAGTCTGCTCGGCAGCAATCACCTCGAATTGATGCCGCCGAAGGATGTGCCGCCGGTGGGCGAGTTGCGCGACGGCGATCTCATCCCGCTCGAACGCGCGGGCGCGTATCCGACCACCGAGCAGGTGCTCTCCTCGCTGTCGGTCGTGATCAACGGCGGCGGTCTGGCGCAATTGGAGACCATCACCCACGAACTCAATGCGGCGCTGTCGGGTCGCGAGGACGATATCCGCGACCTCATCCCGCAGCTGAATACGCTCATCACCGGTCTGGACAAACAGCGCGGCGACATCGTCGCGGCCATGGAGGGGCTGGACCGGCTCAGCGGTCAGTTCGCCGTCCAGCGCGATGTGGTCGCGCGGGCCATCGAACAGATACACCCGGCGCTGAAGATCCTGGCCGACCGCACCGCGAACATCACCGAGGCGATCACCGCGGTCGGCGAGCTCAGCGATGTCACCAGCCGGATCGTGCAGCAGAGCGGGGAGAACCTGAAGGCGAATCTGCGCAGCCTCGGGCCGGTGCTGCAAACCCTCGCCGATACCGGCACCAATCTCGTGGAATCGCTGAAGATCCTGCCGACCTTCCCGTTCCCGATGAAGAACATCGGCAATGCGATCAAGGGCGACTACATGAACCTGTTCATCACGGTCGACATGACCGCGCGCCGACTGGATTCGAACTGGCTGACCGGCACGCCGCTGGGCGGCCGCTTCGGCGGCGTCGAAGGCGTGATCGGCAGTTTCGCACCGGATTCCGCGGCGCAGAACGGCAATCCGGCCACCGGACCGCTCCAGCCCGCCCCTGCGGCGGGTGCCGCGCCCACACCCGCCATCCCCGGCCTGCCGCCCATTCCTGGACTGCCATCCATACCCGGGCTGACCGTGCCGCTGCCGGGTAACAACGCGCCGCAGGGAGGTGCGGGCCGATGACCCTCACCCGGTTCGTCCGCATACAGCTGACGATCTTCTGCGTACTCACCGTCATCGGCCTGGTCGTGATGGGCGGGGTCTATGTGAAGCTGCCCGCCATGTTCGGCATCGGCCGCTACGAGGTCACCGTGCAACTCGCCGCGACCGGCGGACTCTACGAACACGCCAATGTCACCTATCGCGGGACGAATGTCGGTGTGGTCGAAGGGGTCACGCTGACCAAGGCGGGCGTCGACGCGAAACTGTCCATCGATTCCGACTACAAGATTCCCTCGGATGTGGACGCCTGGGTGCGCAGCGTGTCCGCGATCGGCGAACAGTATGTCGACCTCGTGCCGGTGCAGAATCCCAAGGGAGGCAACCTGCGCGACGGATCGGTGATCGCGGTCGAGCGCACCCGCCTGCCGCAGGATATCGGCGCGTTGCTCGATCAGACCGACCGGCTGCTGTCCAGCATCGCCGACACCCGATTGCGTCAGGTCATCGATGAGGCGTTCCGCGCGTTCAACGGCGCCGGGCCGGATCTGCAACGATTCCTCGACTCGGCCGCGCTGCTGGTGCAAGAGGCGCAGAACAGCGCCGAACCGACGAAGAAATTGCTGGACGATATCGGACCGCTGCTCGACACCCAGATCGAGTCCGATGCCGCGATTCGTTCCTGGACCAACGATCTGGCCACCGTCACCGATCAGCTGCGCGCCCACGATCCCTCGCTGCGTGCGGTGCTGAGCGACGGGCCATCGGCCATGCGGCGCGTCACCGAGCAATTCCAGTCGTTGCAGCCGACGCTGCCGCTGCTGCTGACCAATCTGGTGAGCCTCGGTCAGGTCGGCGTCACCTATCACGCGGGCGTCGAACAGCTGCTCGTGGTGTTCCCGCCGCTGATCGCCGCGCTGCGGACCGCCATCCGCGGACCCGTCCAGTACGGCGCGATGGTCGACTTCATGGCCGTCATCAACGATCCGCCCGCCTGCACCACCGGCTTCCTGCCCGCGAACCAGCGCCGATCGCCCAGTGAGCTGAACGCCGTGGACACCCCGCCCGGGTTGTACTGCAAGGTGCCGCAGGATTCGCCGATCGAGGTGCGCGGCATCAGGAACACACCGTGCGCGGAGTTCCCCGGCGTGCGCGCGCCCACGCCGGAGCTGTGCCGCACCGGATACGTGCCCGAGGGCAACAATCCGCCGTTCGGTCCTCCGCAGCCGGTCGCGCCCGCCGCTTCGGGCGGCTCGCCTGGTCAGGCGTCCACCGCGCCCGCCTCGTACACCACACCCGCGGTGGCGAGATCCTACGACCCGGCCACGGGCGTGTACATCGGCCCGGAGGGACGTACCTACCGTCAGGGAGATGTCGGCCCCGGCGGCTCGGGCACGGTACCGTCGAGCTGGCAAGCGATGCTCGAGGAGCAGCAACGATGAGTGATATCAACGACGATAATCACCGCACGCGCCGTCGTGCGGTGCGATCGGTCGGCCCTCCGGTGGAGGAGTCCGCCGGAGCCGAGAAACAGCCCGCCTACGTCGCCGTCGCCAAGTCCGACGCCGCCAAGTCCGACGCAGTCAAGTCCGCTGCCGCGGCGCCGACGACCGGGACGGGCGAGGCCGACACGGTGCGGGTCGACGGCGACGCCGCGACCGCGATCCCCGCCGCCCCGACGGTGGACATCTCGAAATCCGAACCGCGGGACGCCGGCGAGCCTGCGTCGGCGCGAAAATACGCCGCACCGGTCGGCAACGAGTCCGGCGCGAAGCGCTCCGTCGGCCGGATTCTGCTCGCGGCCGCCGCGATCGTGCTGGTCATCGGCGCGGTAGCGGGTGCGGTCGTATCCGTCCTCGCGGTGCGTTCGGCCGATCATCGCGACGAACGCCGCGGCGAATACGTGCAGACCGCCCGGCAAGCGGTGCTGAACCTCACCACGATCCGGGCCGATTCGGCCAAGGAGGACATCGACCGCATCCTGTCGCTGGCCTCGGGACAGTTCAAGAGTGAATTCGACGGCCGCGTCGACCCGTTCATGAGCATCGTGCAGCAGGCCAAGGTGGTCTCCAACGGCGAGGTCGTCGAGGCCGCCATCCAGAGCGACGACGACGACTCCGCGCAAGTGCTCGTCGCGGCCAAGCAGACGCTGACCAATGCCGGTCAGGCCGAACCGCAGACCCGCTACTACCGTTTCCGGGTCACCGTGACCCGGTCCAACGGCGAGCTGACGGCATCGAAAGTGGAGTTCGTGGCATGAGTGTTCTGCGAGGCACGCGCGGCCGGATCGCGGCGGGTGTGGCCGGGGCGATCTTCCTGGCCGCGGTGATCGTCATGGGCGTGTGCGGATGGCGGTATATGAGGATCGACGCGGCCGAGACCGCGCGCACCGAGGCGGTGGCCGCCGCCGACCACACGGTCTCGGCCATGTTCACCTACGACTACGGCACCGTGGACAGCGAACTCCCCAAGGCCGCGGACAATCTGTCGCCGAGCTTCCGCGAGGACTACCTCGAGCTGATCACCCAGGCCATCGCGCCGGGGGCCAAGGAGAAGCAGCTCACCGTCAAGGCCACCACCCAGGCAGGCGGCGTGGTGGAGGCGGAGCGGGATCACGCGGTGGTGCTGCTGTTCCTCAACCAGGTCACCACCAGCAAGGACAGTCCGCAGGGCACCACCACCGGCAGCCGGGTGCGGGTCACGCTGAACAAATCGGGCGACCGCTGGCTGGTGGACTCGGTCAACCCGGTCTGAGTCAGGTCCGCGGCAGGCGAACGGTGAAGGTCGTGCCGACACCCTCGACACTGTCGACCGTGACCGTGCCGCCGTGCGCGGTGACCAGCGCCTGCACAATCGACAGTCCGAGACCCGTGCCGCCGCTGGCGCGGGTGCGTGAGGTGTCGGTGCGGTAGAAGCGTTCGAATACCCGCGCGGCCTCGTCCGGCGGCAGGCCGGGACCGGTATCGGCGACATCGAGGCGCACCTCGTCCGCGTCGGGTGTCAGGCGAACGGTGACCGCCGCGTCAGCGGGTGTGTGGGTCAGCGCGTTGTTGACGAGGTTCGCGAGTATCTGACGCAGTCGTTCGGCATCACCGGACACCTCGAGGGTGCCCTCGCCGGAGCACACCTCCAATTCGATGGAACGCACCGATCCGTCCTTGGCCGCCGCCGCGGCCACCGCGCGGGCATTGTGCACGGCGTCGCTGGCGAGGGCGAGCAGATCGACCGGACCGCGCTCGAGCGGGCGCTGGGCATCGAGGCGGGCGAGCATCAGCAGATCCTCCACCAGCAGACCCATGCGCTGGGCCTCGCGTTCGATGCGGTCCATGAACATGGCCGGGTCGGCGTTCGCGCCCTGCCGGTACAACTCGGCGAAACCACGGATGGTGGTCAGCGGCGTGCGAAGTTCGTGACTTGCGTCGGCGACGAAGCGGCGCATTCTCGCCTCCGACTGCCGCGCCGACGCCTCGGACTCCTCGGTGGCCTTGAACGCGGCCTGGATCTGGGCCAGCATGCCGTTGAGCGAGCGCGAGAGCCGGTCCACCTCGGTATTGGTGCCGCGCACCGGGACCCGGCGGTGCAGGTCGCCGCGGGCGATCGCGGCGGCGATGTTCTCCACCCGCCGCAGCGGACGCAGACTGCTCATGATCGCGAAATAGGCGGCCACCGCCAGAATGCACAACACCGCCAGACCCACCACGATTTGCAGGATGACCAGCCGGTGCACGGTGTCGTTGTTCTGGGTCAGCGGCAGCGCCACCGTCGTCACGCCCTCCCGGGTGCGCAGCGACAGCGCCCGCCACTGGACCGTCGCGTCGCCCACCGAGCCCACCGTGGTCGGGCCGCCCACCAGGATCGGCGAATTCGTCCCGTCGGCCTCCGGCGGTGCGGGCAGTTCCGGTTCGGCCTGCACGCCGAATGCCGGGATCTGTACCCGCGTCGAATTCTCACTGTTCTCGGCCAGCACGTAGAACTGGCTCGGGGAATGGCGCGCGTCGGGAACGGGCGGTGCGGGCGGTGCGGGCATTCGCATCCGCCGCGACCACTCCAGCGCGGCCTCGCGCAACTGCTGATCGGTGCGGCTGGTCAGGGACTGCTCCAGACCCGAGGTCACCAGGGTTCCCGAGATGAGCAGGCCGAGTCCCGACAGCGCCACCAGCGCCAGCACCAGCGTGACCCGCAATGGCACCGTGGCCGGAAACCGGCGCACCCGCTCCCAGACCCGCCCGGACCGGCCGCGCGGCTTGGCGGGGGTGCGGGCCGCGATCACTGTCCGGCCGGGCGGCTCGCGCGCATGACGTAACCGACCCCGCGCAGGGTGTGGATCAGCCGCTGCTCGGTGTCGACCTTCTTGCGCAGATACGACACATAGGTCTCCACCACGCCGACCTCGCCGCCGAAGTCGTAGCGCCACACGTGGTCGAGGATGCGCGGTTTGCTCAGCACCGTGCCCGCGTTGACCATGAAATACCGCAGCAGGGTGAATTCGGTGGGCGAGAGCGCGACCGGTTCGCCCGCCTTCCACACCTCGTGTGTGTCGTCATCGAGTTCGATGTCCTCGAAGCGCAGGCGCGAGGTCGTCGGCGCGGGCCGGGCGTGGCCCGCGCGCCGCAGCACCACGCGCAGCCGGGCCACCACCTCCTCCAGGCTGAAGGGCTTGGTGATGTAGTCGTCCGCGCCGAGCGTCAGGCCCGCGACCTTGTCCTGGACCTCGTCGCGCGCGGTCAGGAACAGCACGGGCGCGTCGATGCCGTCGGCGCGCAGGCGGCGCAGCAGACCGAACCCGTCCATACCGGGCATCATCACGTCCACGATGAGCGCCTGCGGGCGGAAAGCGCGCGCCCGGTCGAGCGCCTGGGCGCCGTCGGCGGCGGTCTGCACCTCGAAGCCCTGGTAGCGCAGGCTCACCGAGAGCAGTTCGACGATCATCGGCTCGTCGTCCACCACCAGCACCCTCGCCTCGGGTGCCTGTTGCGCGGGCCCACCAGTCATAGCTTCCATCCTGTGCCGGGGATCTGGGAGGCCGCCGGCCCTATCCTGGGTGATTGCTGTGAACCCGCTGGGACCGCGCCCGTCGCGGACGCGGCCCGGGGCGGTTCAGCGGCGCGGCGACTCGGGATAGACGTCGTCGTCGGTGAGCAGGGCACTGCCCGCGACCTGATCCTGGGCCAGAGCCTCGAGGAAGGCGCGCGCCCAGCGATCGACGTCGTGGGTGAGCACCTGACGCCGCAGCGAGCGCATCCGGCGCCGCTTGGTGTCGCGGTCGTCCTCGAGCGCGGAGACCACCGCATCCTTCACACTGTCCAGATCGTGCGGATTGCACAGGTACGCCTGACGCAATTCCGCTGCCGCGCCGGTGAATTCGCTCAGCACCAGTGCGCCGTTGAGGCCGCTGTGGCAGGCCACGTACTCCTTGGCGACCAGGTTCATGCCGTCGCGCAGCGGGGTCACCAACATGACATCGGCGGCGACGAAGAACGCGATCAGCTCCTCGCGCGGAATCGGACGGTGCAGGTAGTGCACGACCGGGAAGCCGACGCGGGCGAATTCGCCGTTGATGCGACCAACCTGACGTTCGATATCGCCGCGCATCTGCTTGTAGCTCTCGACCCGTTCGCGGCTCGGGGTCGCCAACTGCACCATGACGGTCTCGGTCGGATCGACCCGACCCTCGAGGAGGAGCTCCTCGAGCGCGTTGAGGCGGATGTCGATGCCCTTGGTGTAGTCGAGGCGATCGACGCCGAGTAGAACATTCTTCGGATTGCCCAGTTCGGCACGGATTTTCGCGGCGCGCTCGCGCACCGACCGGCGGCGTGAGTTCTCGTCCATCTCCGCCGAGGCGATGGAGATGGGGAACGCGCCGACCCGCACGGAGCGGAAACCAACCTGCACCACACCGAGTTTCACCCGCACGCCGACGGAGCCGCGCGAAGTCGGCTGCCCCGCAAGCCTTCTGGCCAGATATAGGAAGTTCTGCGCGCCGCCGGGCAGGTGGAAGCCGATGAGATCCGCGCCGAGCAGACCCTCGATGATCTCGGTCCGCCAAGGCATCTGCATGAACAACTCGACCGGCGGGAACGGAATGTGCAGGAAGAAGCCGATGGTCAGATCCGGGCGCAGCATTCGCAGCATCTTCGGCACCAGCTGCAACTGGTAGTCCTGCACCCAGACGGTGGCGCCCTCGGCGGCCACCTTGGCCGTCGCCTCGGCGAAACGCCGGTTCACCGTCACGTAGGCGGTCCACCACTCCCGGTCATAGGTCGGACGGACGATGACATCGTGGTAGAGCGGCCACAGCGTGCCGTTGGAGAAACCCTCGTAGTAGTCCGCGACTTCCTGGGCCGAGAGCTGCACCGGATGCAGTTCGAGGCCGTCCTCGATCATCGGATCGATATCGACGTCGGGCACTCCCGCCCAACCCACCCAGGCGCCCTTGTTGTTGCGTAACACCGGTTCCAGCGCGGTCACCAGACCGCCCGGACTGCGTTTCCAGCGCGTCGTCCCGTCGGGACGTCGGTCGAGATCGACGGGCAGCCGATTGGCTACGACAACGAAACCGGAACCGCCCCCATCTGTTTCGATCGTGCCGCCCGAATCGTACGAATCCACTGTGGGATCGTCGATCCGGGCGAGTTCGGAGTCGTCGGACGGCTGGTCGGTCATCTGGTCCACTCACGCATCCTTGTTCGATCGGCGGCGGCGCGGCGCTGCTCGGGCGACCGCCTCCGGGGACCGACGCCCGCCGCGCGGTGGGCGTCGCTGATTCCGGTCTGGAGTTGTCGTGTCGTCAGGTCGACGGCGCCGTTGTCGTCGAGGGATCGGTGGGGGATCTATTCGCCGCGTCCGTTCGGGCCGATGCCGAGCATCGACAGCAGCATCCGGCACTCGTCGGCGTCCTCCGCGTAGGCCGCGACGACGCGCTGGGCCTGGCGTGCGGTTTCGTCGGCGAGTGGTTCCAGGTCGTCGTCCGCGATGTCGTTCGCGCTACCCTTCGCGGCCATAGCTAGTCCTCCCGGCTCAATACGCTCGTACGTGCGAATAGTCAATGGTATATGCCCCGGGTGACGCCCCGCCTCACCCGGATGCCTCGAGCCACCCGGTTCACTGCGTCCGGGGTCGGCTGCCTATACCTTTGGTAGGTCCGGGGCGGCCGAGGACGCGGTCGCCCGGTGGGTATCGACTCCACGAAAGGGGCGACAATGCCGCTCGCCACGGTGAACGGAATATCCCTCAACTACCAGGTCAAGGGTGACCGGGCCAAGGGCGCGGCGCCGCTGGTCGTCATGATCATGGGGACCGGGAGTCCGGGTCGGGTCTGGGAACTGCACCAGGTGCCCGCCCTCGTCGCCGCAGGCTATCGGGTGTGCACCTTCGACAACCGGGGTATCGCGCCCTCGTTCGAGGCGGCCTCCGGTATGGCCATCGAGGATCTCGTCGCCGACACCGCCGGACTGATCGAACTACTCGACGAGGGGCCCGCCCTTCTCGTCGGCACCTCGATGGGTGCGCGAGTGGCGCAGGAACTGGCGTTGGCGCGGCCGGATCTGGTGCGCAAGGCGGTGTTCATGGCGGCGCACGGGCGTCTTGACCAGTTCCAGAAGACCTTGTCGCTCGGTGAACACGAGCTCGATGCCGGCGGGGTGAAACTGCCGCCCCGCTACGAGGCCGCGGTAACCGCCGTCATGAACCTCTCGCCCGCCACGATGGCCCAGCCCGCCGCCGCGCGGGACTGGCTGGACCTGTTCGAATTCACCGGCGGCCCGGTCACGCCGGGTATCCGCGCCCAGCGGCGGATGGATCACGACTTCGACCGGGTGCAGGCATATCGCGGCATCACCGTCCCGTGTCTGGCCATCGGATTCGCCGATGACAGAATGATCCCGCCGTACCTGTCGCGGGAGGTCGCCGAGGTCATCCCCGGAGCCCGCTATCAGGAGATTCCCGATACCGGACATTTCGGTTACCTGGAGAAGCCCGAAGAGGTCAACAAGATCCTCCTCGAATTCTTCGCCGCCTGACACGGCACCGACCGGCACCGACCATCGCCCCGATCGGGCATGGGCGAAGCCCGTCCGAGGTAACCGCCTACGCGTAACGTCTCCCTTGCTAGGGTCGACACAACGCTCGGGAATCATCCGGCGCACGGTTCGTGCTTCAAGCACGCCCCCCGCGCCGGACGGGCCCATAGAGCCGATCCCGTATACCGCGCCAGTATCCCAGTGAGGTGAAATTGAGCACCAACCCCTTCGATGATGAAGACGGCCGCTTCTTCGTCTTGGTCAACGACGAGGAACAGCACTCCCTGTGGCCTGCCTTCGCTGAAGTTCCTGCCGGATGGCGAGTCGTTTTCGGTGAGGACAGCCGCGCTGCCTGCGTCGAGTACGTCGAGAAGAACTGGACCGATATGCGTCCGAAGAGCCTGCGCGACGCGATGGCCGCCGACGACGCTGCCCGTCAGGGCGCCCAGTCCTGATCCCCGGCATCTGATACTGCGCCGGGAACACCGCCCGAGCGCCGTCGTCGTGACACCCGAAACCGAGTGTCACGACGACGGCGTATCCCGCTATGATGTGCAACCGGTCGCGGAAACCCCGCCACCCGCCTCCTTAGCTCAGTGGTAGAGCACTCGCCTTGTAAGCGAAAGGTCGTCAGTTCAATCCTGACAGGGGGCTCCGTTTGGTCCTGTGGGCTCGGTGGTAGAGGCCGTGTCGTTGTTGTAAGCGAAAGGTCGTCAGTTCAATCCTGACAGGGGGCTCATTCAGGTCCTGACCAGCAGAAACAGGTCAGGACCTTTGTCGTTACAGAATCGCACAATGCTCGGACAACGCTAAACTTTGATACCGTCGTTGGATGACCGCATCGCGTAACCGGCAGCAGCGGAGCCTCGACGCGGGCGAGTTCGAGCCGGAGATCCGGTCGTTCACAAACTGTTCAAACTGTGGATGACGTGGCTTCGAGACTAGACCGGCTGAAGACACGAAGAAGCCCCGGCCGAAATCTCGGCCGGGGCTTTGGTGCTGGGTTGGGTCTATTCGGCGGGCGGGACGTAGGCGTATGTTCGGCCGAACGCGAGAAGCGAGGACACCTGTAGTGCGGATATCGGCAACCGGCCCTAGCACGATCGGCGCAGTCTTCCCAGGTATGTCGGAGGATCGACACCCAGGTCATACCGATCGTTTCTAGACCAGCCTCGGAAGGTTGGCACTCTCCGCTAGACCGCATGTAGGCGGTAGTGGCCATTGAGGTTGCCGGTGGCCGTGTCGCTGGTGACCTCGGTTTCTTGAGCGGTTCGCAGTTCGGCGCCGAAGGTCAGGGCATGCACATCGCTGACCGGGAGATCCAGCTCGTCGGCGACTACCCGGGCGCTGACCCTGGAACCCGATCGGCTGAATATCTGCGGGAACACCCGAGACATCTCATAATTCGGCATCCCGCCGGGCTCGGATGACCGGAATCCACGGGTGGACAACTCGATACAGATCTGACGGTAATTCCAGTCACTGATCCAGCCGGTTTTGTGCGCTGCCATCGCCAGTGCCATCGCTGACACCTTGAACTGGGTCCGCACGGTCAAGATGTCCGCGACCGATGGGGTCGGCGACAGATATTCAACGATGCTGGCCGCCGGTACAAGGAACTCCGAGGCGAACGAGTCAGCCTCTCGCTCGGTGGCGGCCGTGTCGCACGGCTCGCCGTCGTGCAGGACGAGGTGGCCGATCTCGTGGGCCAGGTCGAACCTTATCCGTTCGGGGGATTTGCGGCGCGCCAGGAACACGTACGGGATTCCGGACCGCCACATCGAGTACGCATCGACAGCGTCGGCGAACGGCGGCAGGCTGTAGACGCGGATGCCGCGAGATTCGCATAGTTGCACGAGGTTGGGTAGCGGCTTGGTTCCCAGGCCCCAGACGCCGCGCAGCAACTGCGCGGCCGTCTGTGGGCCATTGCCAGCCAGCGGGGGCACCGCCATCTCGGGGAGAACGAACCGTGTGGAGATCCAGCGGTCGATCTCCACACCTGATACCCCGGCCGCCACCGCGGCGTAGCGTTCCCGGGCGCTGGCCCGCCGGGCAGCACGGAAACGAACTTCGCTCGAGTCGAACATTGGCGCATCGCCGCGTTCGAAGTATCCGGCTGGGAAGTCCAAAGCTCCGGCGAGCGCCGTGGCGACATTCCGCGGCGCTTCGCCTGCCTCGTACCGGGTGATTGTGCGGGGCATGACCGACAGCTGGCGCGCTAGTTCCGCTTTGGTCATTCCCCGCCGCGTCCGTGCGATCCGGATCCTGTCTGGATCCAGGTACGCTTCAGCCGACTTCGACGACCTTGAAGTTGACGTCTTGTCCACCGATGTCCCGCGGCCTCGCGCTGTCACTGTCCGGCCTCCATTCATCGAGGATCACTCGCACATTCCAACCTGTGAACTGGCCGTTGTCGAACCCGAGCGGCAGTGATATTTCCATACGCACGGCGTTGGTGTCTCGGTGGTACACGAGGAACCATGGTCCCTGTGGTGGCTGCTTGCGTACGTCGCGCTCGTCGGGCCGGGTGCTGCCGCGAAGTGCTTGGACCGTGATCAGTGGCACTGTATCGTTTACAGCCTCTTCGGTGGCTTTGCCTCGGCGACGTGCCGCAGCCGGGCCGCTCGGATGGTCGATGATGCCTGTGATCTCGTTGCCGCCAACAACCGACAGCGTGTAGCTGCCATCCCTTCGCTGGGAGATAGGACGATTTTTCGGATCGTCTCCGACCCACAGCTTCGTCACAGCCAGTCGTTCACGCATCGTGCCGACGACATAGATCCACCGTATGAGCCCCGCGGCCGTGACCGGGTGATGTGTGGACATACTGCCAGCCCAGACATCGCCCGCCTGGATGGCGGCGGTGACGTCCGCGACGGCGATGCCCATGTGGCTCAGATACGCAGGGGCGTCTGGAGGTTCGATCACGATCGGGTGGTGAAACGGCATCGGCTGGTTCATGCTGGTGATACCTCCATCGCGCCTCAATTTTCTGTTGAAAACCGGTCAATGACCAGGTCGCAGCGAGATTAGCATGTGCATCTCGGCCCTCGTGAGCCGTTAAGGCTCTTGACGAGTCATGGACGGAGGAATGGGAATGGGCTGGAACCAGCTCTGAGCAGCCCATTGAACAACGCTGAACTATTGATTCCGCGCTTGTGAGCTTGCAGGGTATATCGTCGTCGGCACAGCGCCATGCGGATCGACCCTGTAAGCGAAAGGTCGTCAGTTCAATCCTGACAGGGGGCTCCGTTTGATCCAGTGGGCTCAACGAAGGTCCGCGTGTCTGAACTTCTACTGGTCGGAGTTCCCTTCGGCCAGTGAATCCCCGATCTCGATTGTCCGAGCACGGTACTGGTCCTGGTCGAGGAGTTCCACCGCGAATCCTGGAGTGTGTTCGCCGTCGAGGTGGCGCTGCGCCATCTCGAAGTGCTGGGCTACATAGTTCGGATCTTGCATGCGGCGGTCGACCTCATCGGCGAGCGCGCGAATGGCGTCTTGTCGGTCGGCGCCGGTCACGAACCAGCCCTCGCCCGGGTAGTAGGCGCGGATCGTGCCGTCGGCCTGGTCGATGAACCGGGGCTTTTGGGTGACGTGAACAACCGGGTCAGGGTCGGGCAGCGGGGCCGGGTGCATAGAAGGTCTCCCTCGAACCGTCGTCGTGGATCGCGTAGTAGATCCCGATCTGTCGGTACCTCGTGCGACACTCCAATGGTCAACGACTGGCCAGAGGAGAACGAGATGGCCGCCTTCGACGATCGGCCCACGGTGAGACTGGTCGCGCATTGCCGCCGGTGTCACGGTTGGCTGCTGTCTCCCCGATCGGTAGCCCGTGGGATCGGGCCCACCTGTGAGATTCGCGAGAGTGCCGAATTGCGGGCCGCGTCCGAGCGTGAACTGACCCTGTTCGAGATCGCCGCCTGAAAGTCGTCTCGTCACATACCTGGTGGCGGTGCGTCGAAGTGGGGGTGCTCGATGTGGGTGGTGGCGGGTCCGTCGGGGGTCGGCTGAGCGTGGCCGCCCACGGGAGAGGCGCCGTGGTGGTCGGTGAGGCCGACCGGATCGTGATGGGGGGCGCCGAAATCGGCGCCGGGAAGTCCGTCGGGTGTGGACGGCGTCGGGTGGTCGTGTGTGGTGACGAAGTCCATGCCCGGCAGGGGTGCGTTGTCGGCGGGTGCCGATTCGGTCGGGTCGCCCGTGTGTCGGGAACTCGGATCGGGGGGTTGGAAGGGTGGGGCGACGATCCCGTCCGGTGTCGTGGGTGATCCCGGGACGGGGTCGGGGTCGATGCCGAATTGGCGCAGGTCGGTGCCCGCGTCGCCGGTCGCGGGCGGAGTGGCCTGCACGGCCTGTGTGCCCGCGGATTGTCCGTGCGGCGCGTTGCCGACCTGCGCGGTGGATGACGTTGTGCCCGTATTGGTTTCGCTCATTATCGGGATCGGGTGGGGAGATTGCGCGGTCGACGGCGACACGGTGTGCGATTGATCGGAGATGGCGTGCCCGGCGCCGTGCGAATTGACCGTCGGGTGCTGTGCCGCGGTGCCGCCCTGGTCGTGATGCTCCTTTCCCGGGGTGTCCGGCGATTGCTTGTCGAAGTCGCGAAGCGGCGCGCCGAAATCGGTACCGGGTAATGTCTGGTGAGCGTGGGTGATCGGCGTCTTGCCCGTGTCGGGGGTCTTGTCGGAGGCGGGGGCCTTGTCGAATCCGCTCATTTCCATACCTTTTCGAATGGTGTTGTCGCTGTGGTGTTCGTGGCCGCCCGGTGCGGGCCGTGATGGCGGCGATGCGTCATCGGGTGTCTGCCCGCCCGCGTCGGTGAGACGGTGGTGGTCGACGGGGACGTCACGGTCGGGGTGGTCACGGACAGGAACCCGCGCCTGACCGATATGCGCCCAATCGGCTTGCGCGTCTCTGACACCCGCGAGACCCCAGTCCCGCTGGTCGGGACCGCCGGGGCTGACGGAGCCGTTGCCGAGTCGGGCGAGCAGGCCGATACCCGCGATCTTGCTCGCCTCCGCGGCCAAGACCAGTAGCCGCATCGCGATCGGGTTGCCGCCGTTGAGCACATCCTGATAGGCGTACAGGTAGTGCTCCGCGGTGGCGAGTTCGTTGTCGACCCGGCCGTCCGGCAGGTGTTCGCGATGGTCGCGGGCCAATCCCCACGCCATGGTCGCCCGTTCACCCGCGTCGTGACCCCGCGCCTCGGCGCGAAAGTAACTCACCCAGTGGCTCACGCGCATCGAATCCAGTGAGCCGGCGGGCAGAATCCAGCTATCGAACAGTCCGGGCGGCACCGCGCTCGGCCTTTCCCGCATCCGACATGCTTCGTCCTCCCTCGAACAGCGTGTCGATTCCCCTCGCCACGACATCGGCCGCGCTGCGTGCGCCGTTACCCCGCGCGACGCGATCCGGTCGGCCTGTTCTTCCATGCAAAATCTTTGCGGTGCAGGGGATATCGGCTCCGCCTCGGTTCGGCGCGTCTGTGTAACGCGTGCGTGGCGGACGCCGAACAAGGCTACGAGTTCGACAGCCGGAACCGGGGAGGAATCATGGCTGATCCGCGATACGAGCGGGCGAAGGCACTGCGGGGAGAAGGGCGCGTCGCGGAGGCGGAAGCGGTCCTACGGGCGTTGGCGGCCGAGCGGCCCGACGATGTCGCGGCGCTGTACGCGCTGGCGGTGTGTCGGATCGATCTGGGGCAGCGCGAACAGGCTCGTGCGACCTTGCTGCGGGTATTGCGCGCCTATCCGGGCCACTACGAGGCCGAATATCAGCTGGCTCGATTCGCGCAGGAGGACGGTGACCTGGTGAACGCGGCGGCGCACTATAGGAATGTGCTGGCCGCCGCGGATTACGCCGACGCGGAGGCGCGCTTGCGGCAGTGCGAGCGCGGTGCGGTGGTACTGCCGGTGCGGCAGCTGATCGAACAGTCCCATGTCGCCGACCCGGGTACTCCGAAATGGCGTCTGCGCCTGCTCGCACGCCATATTCTGCCGCTCGGCTCGATCGCGGTGCTGCCCTCGGTCTTCGTGGCGGTCAACCTCGCCGATGTCGTCGACTTCGACGGCGGGCTGCTCCTGGTGTACGTACTGATGCTCGCCGTCGCGGCGGCGGTGGTGAATCTGGCGCTCGCGCCGATCACGATCTACCTGCGCACACGTGCCTACACCGCGGTACTGTACGACCACGGTATGGACGTCAGCGCGGGTATCTTCCGGCGGTCCAAACAGTTCGTCTGGTACTACCAGATCACCGAACCGCCGACGTATGTGCGCACGTTGCGCGACTACCTGACCAACACCGCGTCGTTGGCGATCTCCTACAACAACACCGCGACGACCACGAGCCGGGTCGTGCTGCGCGGTATCGGCTCGCCGCGCCGCGTCGAGCAGGTCAGATCCTTCCTGCGCGGGCGTATTCCCGCGGAACGACTGCCGATCCGAGGTCCGTGGACCTGACCGTGCGCGCGTGCGACCGTCGGGCGGTCGCACGCGCCGCGTGCCGGTCAGGCGGGTACGTTGGCGCCGTGGCCGAGGTCGCGCAGGGCCTGCTTGATCTTGGAATGGGCCTCGTCGAGGGATTCGGGGGAGGGGCTTGGGTCGGCGCCGGAGATGTCGAAATCGCCCATGGTGAAGGCGGGAAAGACGTGGACGTGCAGGTGGGGGACCTCGAGTCCGGCGATGAGCAGGCCGGCGCGCGGGGCGTCGAAGGCCGCGCGCACGGCGCGGCCGATCTTCTGGGCCACGCCGGTGAGGCGGGTGAAGACCTCGGCGTCGAGGTCCTGCCATTGGTCGATTTCCGCGCGCGGCACGACCAGCGTGTGGCCCTGGGTCACGGGGGCGATGGTCAGGAAGGCGACGAATTCCTCGTCCTCCCAGACGAATCGACCAGGGAGGTCACCGGCGATGATCGCGCTGAAGACAGATGCCATACCCGCAGGCTACAACGTGCGCGTGACCGGATCCCGGCGCCGCGTCTCAAACCGCCACGTAGTGCGACAGGATGCCCTGCACCTCGTAGATGTCGACCTGACGGTTGAACCGCTTCTGCAACGGGGTGTCGGAGCCGGACAGCCAGATCATCAATTCGGCGTCCAGATCGAAGGTGCCTGCGGTCTCCACCGAGAAATGCGTGATCGACCGGTACGGAATGCTGTGGTAGCTGACCTTGCGCCCGGACAGCCCCTGCTTGTCCACCAGGATCAGCCGCCGGTTGGTGAACAGCATGGCGTCGCGGACCAGCAGATACGCCGCATACACCTGCTCACCGTTGCCGAGAAGTCTCACGTACTCCTGCTGGGCTTGCGCCGGGTCGATCCTGCCCGCATTGCCCATGAGTCCGTCGATCAGGCCCATCGCCGCACATCCTTCAGCCACTCGGAACCAATCGGTACGGGCCGAAACCCGCGTCGCTATCCATCATCCACGTTCCGGGGCGGTGAGGGGTGCATGGCGACAAGGCATTTCGCGCGGCGCTCGGCGCCGTTCGCGTAAACGTCGGTCGCCGGTCATTCGCTGGTAACGGGCTCCGGCTCGGCGGCGTAGGCCGTGCACTTAAGCTGAAGGCCGTGCGCGTACTCGTCATCGGCTCAGGAGCCCGTGAACATGCCATCGTCCTGGCCCTCCGCAAGGACCCGGCCGTCACCGCGGTGTTCGCGGCGCCGGGAAACGCCGGAATCGCCCAACATGCGCAGGTCCGCGCGGTGGAGGCGTCCTCGGGTGAGGCGGTCGCCGCACTGGCCGGTGAACTCGGCGCCGATCTGGTGGTGATCGGCCCCGAGGTGCCGCTGGTACTCGGCGTCGCGGACGCGGTCCGCGCGGCGGGCATCGCCTGCTTCGGCCCGTCGGCCGCGGCGGCGCGCATCGAGGGTTCCAAGGCGTTCGCCAAGAATGTGATGGCGGCGGCGGGGGTGCGCACTGCGCACAGCGAGGTCGTGGACAATCCGGCCGATCTCGACGCCGCGCTTGACCGTTTCGGCCCGACCTGGGTGGTCAAGGACGACGGTCTGGCCGCGGGTAAGGGCGTCGTGGTGACGGCCGACCGGTCCGCCGCCCGCGACCACGGCGCGGAATTGCTCGAACAGGGCCATCCGGTCCTGCTGGAATCCTTCCTGGACGGGCCGGAGGTGTCGCTGTTCTGCCTGGTCGACGGCGAGACGGTGGTACCGCTGCTGCCCGCGCAGGACCACAAGCGGGTCGGCGACGGCGACACCGGACCCAATACCGGCGGTATGGGCGCATACACTCCGCTGCCGTGGCTGCCGCAGGACACGGTGCGCGCCATCGTCGATGACGTGGTGCAGCCGGTCGCGACCGAGTTGGCGCGGCGCGGCAGCTCCTTCTCCGGACTGCTCTACGCGGGCCTGGCGATCGGCGCGGACGGTCCCGCGGTGGTCGAATTCAACTGTCGTTTCGGCGATCCCGAGACCCAGGCGGTGCTCGCCCTACTGGACAGCCCGCTGAGCGAACTGCTCAACGCCACCGCCACCGGCACCCTCGCCGAGGTCGAGCCGCCGCGGTGGCGTGACGGCGCGGCGGTCACGGTTGTGATAGCGGCCGAGAACTATCCGAGCCGCCCGCGCGTCGGCGATGTCATCACCGGCGCCGAGGACAGCGGCCGGAACGAGTCGAGCGCGGTGCTGCACGCGGGTACGCAGACCCGTGACGGCGCGTTGGTGTCGGCGGGCGGTCGCGTGCTCAGCGTGGTCGGTGTAGGCGCGGATCTGGCGCAGGCGCGCGAGAACGCCTACGCGCGCGTCGCGAGGATCAAGCTCGCGGGCAGCCACTACCGCACCGATATCGGCTTGGCCGCGGTGCAGTCGCGGATCAGCGTCTGATCCGCCTCACCCCAGGCCGAGGCCGCGCGCGGCCAGCCAGGCGGCCGGGTCGATGTGCTGACCGCTCTGGATGACCTCGAAATGCAGGTGCGGACCGGTCGAATCGCCCCGGTTGCCCATGCGCGCGATCTGCATGCCCGCGGGCACCCGTTCGCCGACCGAGACGAAGAAGTCGTACATATGGCCGTAGACGGTGATGGTGCCGTCGTCGTGGCGGATGCGCACCCAGAGTCCGAAGCCCTGTGCCGGTCCGGCGTCGATGACGGTGCCCGCCGCGACCGCGTAGATGGGCGTGCCGATGGGTCCGGCGATGTCGATGCCCGCGTGGAATGTGCCCCAGCGGGAACCGAAGCCGGAGGTGAAGGCGCCGCGCGCGGGCAGGACGAATCCGCCGACGCCCGGGGCGATCGAACCGGGCGACAGCGGCGTCGCGCCGGTGCCCATCCAATCCTGTCGTTCGCCCGCGACCGCCGCGGCGGCCTCGGCCCGCGCCCGTTCCAGTGTCGCGCGCGCGGCGGCCGCGACCACGGCCTGTTCCCGGATGCGTTCGCCATTGGCGATGGCATTGAGGTAGCGGCGCACCGAAGGCGGGGTGGACTGGAATTGCTGCGGATAGGCGAAAGCGACCCGCTGCGCCTCCCAGGTCTCGGGTGTCCGGTCGGTGACGCCCCAGGTGAACGGGCTGTCGGCGGCGGCGAAGACGGCGACGGCTAGCAGGCCGGTGAGCAGCACCCGATGCCGGTGGAGCAGCGCCCGGTAGTCGCGGTTCCTCGCGCGCTGCCAGAGTTCGCGGGGATCGGGGCGCGGCCGGTCGGCCAGTTCGCGTAGGCGGCGCGGTATTCCGGCGAGGTCGATCGGGGCGGGCCGCCCGAGGGTCGGTTCGGTATGCCGAGTACGTGGAATGACGCCGATGCCGCCCACTCCACGTACTCGTTCCAGCTTCACGCGCCGAACCTGTTCAAGCATTACGCAAACCCTAGCGGCGCCGGACGCGCGGGCAAACGTCGTGGGCCGGGCGTGGCGCGGCCGCCGACACGCCGCCGCGCCGGAGGAGCTACCGTCATCGGGGTGTCTGGAGAATCTCGCCGGTCGACCATTCCACCGTTCTACGTGATGGACGTGTGGAAGGCCGCCGCGCAGCGCGCCCGCACCCACGGCGATGTGCTCGTGCTGGCCGCCGGACAGCCGTCGACGCCGGCGCCCGAGCCGGTGCTGCGCGCGACCAAGGCCGCGATCGACGCCGAATTGCTCGGCTACACCGAGACTTTCGGCATCCTCGCGCTACGCGAGGCGATCGCGTCGCACCACCGC
Organism: Nocardia arizonensis; assembly: GCF_001310275.1. GTDB lineage: Bacteria > Actinomycetota > Actinomycetes > Mycobacteriales > Mycobacteriaceae > Nocardia > Nocardia arizonensis. The sequence continues at coordinate 169,389 of NZ_LGYZ01000129.1, read as the reverse complement.
GACACCTACGGCTACGCGGTGGATCCCGAGGAGGTGGTGGTGACGACCGGATCGTCCGGCGCGTTCACCCTGCTCTTTCTGGCCGCCTTCGATCCGGGCGACACGGTGGTGGTGGCCCGGCCCGGCTATCCCGCCTACCGCAATACGCTGACCGCGCTCGGCTGCCGGGTGATCGAACTCGACTGCGGTCCGCAGACCCGGTTCCAGCCGACGGTGGCCATGTTGGAGGAATTGGCGCAGCCGCCCGCGGGACTGGTGGTGGCGAGTCCGGCGAACCCGACCGGTACCGTGATCGCCCCGGATGAGTTGGCGGCGTTGGCGAGCTGGTGCGAGGCGCACGGCACGCTGCTGATCTCCGACGAGATATACCACGGCATCACCTATGAGAGCACCGATTCCGACAATCGCACCTCTTCGGCATGGGAGACCTCGCGGGAGGCGGTGGTGATCGGGTCGGTGTCGAAGTACTTCTCGATGACCGGATGGCGACTGGGGTGGATGCTCGCACCGCGGCGCCTGCGCCCCGCGTTGCAGCGGCTGGCCTCGAATATGACGGTGTGTCCGCCCGCGATATCGCAATTCGCGGCGGTGCACGCTTTCGGCGCGGAGGCCAAAAACGAACTGGACGGACATGTTCGGCGATATGCGGCGAATCGGCGGCTACTCCTGGAGGGGTTGCCGAGACTCGGCATCACCGAGTTGGCCCCCGCCGACGGCGCCTTCTACGCCTATGCCCACATCGGCCATCTCACCGATGACTCGCGGGCCTGGTGTGCACAGGTCCTCGACCACACCGGCGTGGCGCTCGCACCCGGTATCGACTTCGACACCGCCGCCGGTCATCGGACGGTGCGCTTCTCATTTGCCGGCGCCACCGCCGAAATCGAGGAGGCACTGGTACGGTTGGGTCGCTACCTGAGTGCTTGAAGGTCAAGTCAGGCAACAAGTTTGCACACTTGCTCCCACGGACCGCGCAGATGGGGTAGAAAATCGTGTGGCTGGGTTTCCACACTCGATTTCGCACGGATGAACTGATGACGACTGGCACGATGGCACGGTGATAACCGCGACGACCCCGAAAGGCGAACGGCGTCGCCAGGCTCTGGTAGCGGCCGCCGCCGAGTTGTTACTCGAAGGCGGATTCGATGCGGTACGGCATCGTTCGGTCGCCACGCGAGCGGATTTGCCGCTCGCGTCCACCACTTACTATTTCGAATCACTGGAAGATCTGATCGCGCGCGCGGTCGAATTCAGCGGCAACGCCGAACTCGACGCGATGCGCCGCCGGGTCGGCGAGGTGAGCCACCGTCGCCGCGGCGCCGAGGCGACCGTCGACCTCGTCCTCGATCTGCTGATCGGATCGGACGAGGGCGCGCGCGGCCAGCTGATCGCCCGCTACGAACGGTCGGTGGCCTCCGCCCGCCATCCCGAGCTACGCGAGGTCCAGCTGCGCCTACGCGCCCAGCTGGACGAATTGCTGGCCGACGTGCTGCGACGTTCGGACCGCGTGGTGCGGCCGGAACAACTGCGCAGACTGGTCGCGGTGGTCGACGGCGCGGTGGTCGCGGCGTTGAGCGAGGTTGATCCGGCGCCGCGCCGGATGGCGCGCGGCGCGCTGCTCGAGGTGATCGATATCGTCGCTCCGGCGACGCCCCAGCAAGCCGACAGGTTCCGGGCACTAGACTGACGGACTCGTGAGCCTCGTCCCGAATGTCCTCGCCACCCGGTACGCCAGTCCGCAACTGGTCCACCTGTGGTCACCCGAACACAAGGTCGTGCTCGAGCGGCGGTTGTGGCTCGAGGTGCTGCGGGCGCAGTCCGAACTTGGCGTCGACATTCCCGAGGGCGTGGTCGCCGACTACGAGCGTGTCGTGGAACAGGTTGACCTGGCCTCGATCGCCGAACGCGAACGGGTCACCCGCCACGATGTGAAGGCGCGCATCGAGGAGTTCAACGCGCTCGCCGGGCACGAGCACGTGCACAAGGGCATGACCAGCCGCGACCTCACCGAGAACGTGGAGCAGTTGCAGATCCGGCTGTCGCTGGAACATGTGCACGCACACGGCGTCGCGGTCGCGGCTCGGCTCGCCGAACGCGCCGCCGAGTACCAGACCGTGGTGATGGCGGGCCGTTCGCACAATGTCGCGGCGCAGGCCACCACCCTCGGCAAGCGTTTCGCCTCGGCCGCCGACGAACTGCTCATCGCCCTGTCGCGGGTGCGCGACCTGATCGACCGCTACCCGCTGCGCGGCATCAAGGGCCCGATGGGCACCGCCCAGGACATGCTCGACCTGCTCGGCGGCGATCCGGCGAAACTGATGCGGCTGGAACAGCAGCTCGCCCGGCATCTGGGCTTCACGACCGTGCTGACCAGCGTCGGCCAGGTATATCCGCGTTCGCTGGACCACGACGTCGTCTCCGCGCTGGTACAGGTCGGCGCGGGGCCGTCCTCCCTCGCGCACACCATCCGGCTCATGGCGGGCCACGAACTGGTCACCGAGGGCTTCCAGCCCGGCCAGGTGGGAAGTTCGGCCATGCCGCACAAGATGAATACCCGCTCCTGCGAACGGGTCAACGGTTTGCAGGTGGTGCTGCGCGGCTACGCCTCGATGGCGGCCGAACTCGCGGGCGCGCAGTGGAACGAGGGCGACGTGTTCTGCTCGGTGGTGCGGCGGGTCGCGCTGCCGGACGCCTTCTTCGCGATCGACGGCATGATGGAGACCTTCCTGACCGTGCTGGCCGAATTCGGCGCCTATCCGGCCGTGATCTCCCGCGAGCTCGATCGTTACCTGCCGTTCCTGGCGACTACCCGCATGCTGATCGCCGCGGTGCGCGCCGGCGTCGGTCGGGAGACGGCGCACGAGGTCATCAAGGAGCACGCGGTAGCGGTCGCGCTGGCGATGCGCGAACAGGGCCGCGAACCCGATCTGCTCGACCGCCTGGCCCGCGACGACCGGTTCCTGCTCGATCGTGCCGGACTCGAGGCCGCGCTGGCCGACAGATCCGCGTTCATCGGCGCGGCCGAGGCGCAGACCGCCGAGGTGATCGCCGCGGTGGGCAAACTCGTCGAGCGGTATCCCCACGCCGCGCGCTACACGCCCTCGCCGATCCTCTGACCGCCGTCCGGGCCTTGTTCGGCCGGTCGCGCGGGTTAGGGTTCGGTGGTGAATCCGTACACGATCTTCTCCGATATCGTCGCCGGGCGCGCTCCCGCGTCCCGGGTGTACGAGGACGACGACGTGCTGGCGTTCATGGATATCCGGCCGATGACGCCCGGGCACCTGCTGGTGATCCCGAAGGTGGCCGCGCCCGATCTGGCCCGGCTCGATTCGGAGATCGGCGCGAAGCTGTTCAAGGTCGGGCAGATGCTGGCGCGCGCCCTGCGCGAGAGCGAGGTGGGCTGCGACGGGGTCAATCTCTTCCTCGCCGACGGCGTGATGGCCGGTCAAGAGGTCTTCCACGTGCATCTGCACGTGATCCCGCGCACCGCGGGCGACGGCTTCGGACTGCGGGGCCGCCCGCGGACTCCGCCGCGCGCCGACCTGGACTATCTGGCCGCGTCGATCCGCGGTGCGCTGGAACGCCTGGAGTGATCTCGAGCACCGCGCTGGATGAGCCGGATGTGCGGAAATACCATATATCAGGATGTTTGCTGTGGAAACGCCTGGATTTCGAATCTCGTCCGCGCTTTTGCCGTGTGAGCTAATTTTGAAGCGGTTGTCGTGCGGTGGTGGAGGTGGGGAAATGCGTCGAAGAACGATTGCTAGCATGTTGCTGTCGCTCGGAATCGGACTGGTCGGTCCGCTGATAGCCGCACCGACGCCGGCCTCCGCGGCGCGCATCGTCCGCGTCGACGAGCAGAGCCCGACCAGATCCTCCCTGTTCGTGGCATCCCCGGCCATGGGACGCACCATCCAGGTCGATGTCCTGCATCCCGCGGGCGGCGGGTCCCGGCCCTCGTACTACCTGCTCGACGGACTCGATCCAGGCGTCGGCCAGAGCACTTGGACCAATGCCACCGACGCCGAATCCTTCTTCCGCGACAAGAACCTGAACGTGGTGCTCCCGGTGGGCGGCCAGGCGGGCTACTACACCGACTGGCAGCACGACGATCCGCGATTCGGCCGCTACCAGTGGGAGACCTTCCTCACCACGGAACTGCCCCCGATCATCGACGACACCTTCGACGGCAACGGCGTCAACGCCATCGGCGGACTCTCGATGGGCGGCAACGCGGCCTTCATCCTCGCCGCGCGCAATCCGTGGCTCTACCGGGCGGTCGCGGGTTACAGCGCCTGCCCGGACACCGGACTCGCCACCGGCGCGGTGATGTTCTCCATCGCCAACCGCGGCGGCAATCCGCTGAACATGTGGGGTCCGCCGGGCAGCCCCGCCTGGGCCGAACACGATCCCTCGCTCATGGCGGATCGACTGCGCGGCAAGGCGATCTACCTTTCCACCGGAACCGGCGTGCCCGGCCCGCACGAGACAGAGATCAAACCGCAACTGGCCGAGAACATCGTCCTCGGCGGACCGGTCGAGGCGGGCGTCAACATCTGCACCCTATCCTTCGACCGCAGACTGCGCGCGATCGGCGTCGCGGCGCGAATCGACTACAGCGCCACCGGAACCCATTCCTGGTCCTATTGGCAGGACACGCTGCACGCCTCCTGGCCGACCATCGGACCCGCGATCGGCGCCTGATCAGGACGGTTTGCGCACCACGCGGACCACGGCGAACAGCACGACCACGGCCGCGAGACCCGCTGCCCCGAGAATCACCGTGCCCGCGGGGAATCCGAACAGTTCCACGTGGTCGACGAAGGTGATCCGCTTGCGGTAGGTCTCGTCGGTCGGCGCGGCGGCGAAGGTGAAATCGCTTGTGATGGCACCGGGTTGGTGGATACCGACGGTGATCTGGGTCAGGTAGTCGTGCCCGCCCGCGGCGAGTTCGCGCAACTGCGGATCCTCGGTGTCGCCGATGCGGCCCGCGAATTCCACGGCGTTGTACTGCTTGCCCGCATCGGCGTCGGAACGCTGGAATCGGTGCTCGCCCAACAAGTACAGCCGCACGGTCTGCGGGTCACGGGCCGCGCTCGACATCCGCATCGGGTAGACGAATCGGTCGGCGTCGAAGCTCAGCCGGATCGGATCGAGCGCGCCGCTGAGCGAGGCTCCGGCGCCGGTCAGCCGGACCGCGACGAAAAACCAGTTCTCGCGCAGATACGGATCCAATGACGCGACGACCGCGGGCCGCATCTCGTAACCGTTGGCGCTCAACCAGTTCCGCAATCCGTCCAGGGTGCCGCCGGACAGGGTGGTCGCCTCGATGGGGCCGAGCCGCACCTGGTCGAGCACGGTCGGGCCGCCGCCCGGCGCCGCCGCGCCCGACGCATCGCCGAAACCGTCGCCGGAGAACCAGCGTCGCTCGGTGACGAACTCCGGTGCGGTGAGCCGCGTCAGTTCGGTGAAGGTCCGCGCCGATCCCGCTGTGACCCGCGCGGGCGTCGGCGTCGGCACGATCAACGCCGCGCGGTCGCCGCCAGCCTGTAGTCCCAGGCGCATGAGGATGGTCTCGTGGCGACCGTCCCATCCGGCCAGCGCGACCTCGTCGCGCACGGTCGCGGAGTCGCCCGGACTGACCACGCCGCCGCAGGCGCAGGCCGATGCGGGTGCGAAGGCCCCGATACCGAGGGCGGACACCGACAGCGCGGCGGCTGCGGCGAGGCGAGCTGCGAGGTGGGTGCGCATTCGGTGAGCCTACTAACGGCGCGGGCCGCACGTCGGGGGAGCGGTGCGGCCGAACAGTAGGGTGGACCGCATGTCTGTCGAGAGTGTGGTGGCGGCGCCGATCGCCAAGACGGTGCCGACCGAGCGGGTGCATCACGGCGACGTCTTCGTCGACGAGTACGAGTGGCTGCGCGACAAGGAGAATCCCGAGGTCATCGCGTACCTCGAGGCGGAAAACGCCTACACCGAGGCGCGTACCGCCCACCTGGACGGACTGCGGAAGACGATTTTTGAAGAGATCAAGTCACGCACCCAGGAGACCGACCTGTCGGTGCCGACCCGAATGGGCGAGTTCTGGTACTACTCGCGCAGCTTCGAGGGCAAACAGTACGGCGTGCACTGCCGATGCCCGATCGACGCCGAGGCCGACGGCATCGACGCCTGGACGCCGCCGCGGCTAGAGGCCGACACCGAGGTCCCGGGTGAGCAGGTGCTGCTCGACAGCAACGTGCTCGCCGAAGGCCACGACTTCTTCGCTCTCGGCGCGTTCTCGGTCAGCCACGACGGCGCCCTGCTGGCCTATTCGGTCGACACCGTCGGCGACGAGCGCTACAACCTGCGCTTCAAGGATCTGCGCACCGGTGAGTCGCTTGGCGACGAGATCTCCGGCACCGCACCGGGGGCGACCTGGTCGCTGGACGGGACGCACGTCTTCTATCAGACCGTGGACGAGTCCTGGCGGCCCGACACCGTCTGGCGGCACCGCCTCGGCGCGGGCACCGATACCGACGTGCGGGTCTTCCACGAGCCCGACGAGCGGTACTGGGTCAGCATAGGGGCGACCCGGTCGGAGAAGTACCTGATGATCTGGGTCGGCTCCAAGATCACCACCGAGGGCTGGGTGCTCGAGTCCGACGATCCCGAGGGCGAGTTCCGGGTCATCCTCCCGCGTCGCGAGGGCGTCGAATACTCGGCCGAGCACGCGGTGGTCGCGGGCGAGGACCGGTTCCTGATCCTGCACAACGACGTGGTGGACGGGGTCAAGGCGCAGAATTTCGTGCTCGTCGAGGCGCCGGTCGCCGATCCGACGAATACGACGCTGCTGATCGGGCACCGCGACGACGTCCGGCTCGAAGACGTCGATCCGTTTGCCGATCACCTGGTGCTCAGCTATCGGCGCGACGCGCTGACCAGGGTCGCGGTGTGGCCGCTGACGGCCGAGGGCTACGGCCGACTGCGCGAGTTGGAGTTCGACCTCGAACTGTTCGCGGTCGGCGCCGGTTCGAATCCCGAGTGGGAACAGCCAACTCTTCGCATCGGTCTCACCTCCTTCATCACCCCGATGCAGGTGTTCGACTACGTGCCCGCTACCGGTGCGCTGCTGCTGCGCAAGGAACAGCCGGTGCTCGGCGGCTACGACCCGAACGACTACGAGCAGCATCGCGATTGGGCCGTGGCCGAGGACGGCACCCGGATCCCGATCTCGCTGGTGTGGAAGAAGCAGGCGCGGGCCGAGGAGCCGCGACCCCTGCTGCTGTACGGATACGGCTCCTACGAGGCCAGTATGGATCCGTCCTTCTCGGTGGCGCGGCTGTCGCTGCTCGATCGCGGCGCGACCTTCGCGGTGGCGCACGTGCGCGGCGGTGGCGAGATGGGCCGACTCTGGTACGAGGACGGCAAGACCCTCAGCAAGAAGAACACATTCACCGATTTCGTGGCCTGCGCGCGGCATCTGATCGACACCGGACGCACCGCGGCGGACCGAATGGTGGCCGACGGCGGCTCCGCGGGCGGGTTGCTGATGGGCGCGGTCGCCAATCTCGCCCCCGAACTGTTCGCGGGGATTCTGGCCAATGTGCCGTTCGTCGACCCGCTGACCTCGATACTCGACCCGTCGTTGCCGCTCACCGTCATCGAATGGGACGAGTGGGGAAATCCGCTGGCGGACAAGGACGTCTACGACTACATGAAGTCCTACGCGCCGTACGAGAACGTCGAGGCCAAGGACTATCCGGCGATCCTGGCGATCACCAGCCTCAACGACACCCGCGTGCTCTACGTCGAACCCGCCAAGTGGGTCGCCCGGCTACGCGCCACCAAGACCGGCGATTCCCCGCTGCTGCTCAAGACGGAGATGAGCGCGGGGCACGGCGGGGTCAGCGGACGTTACGAGAAGTGGAAGGAAGTGGCGTTCGAGTACGCCTGGGTGCTCGACATCCTCGGGCTCGCCGGAAATTAGCGATCATTGCCTGTGACGGGGAGTTCGTCGCCCGGTCACGTCGGCTGCACGTGCCCGTCATGTGGGCCTGACACCGTATCGATATGAACGCCGAACTGATCGTGTCGGTCTCGGGGATCCGGGACACCACCCGCGACGCCGCGATCGAATTCGCCGCGGAGATGGATCGTCGCGACGTCCGGCTCTCATTGCTGGTGGCGCCCCGGTTGAAGGGGAAGTACCGGCTGGTCGAGGATCCGGCGACGCAGTCCTGGCTGCGCGGGCGCAGAGCGGCGGGTGACGCCATCGTGCTGCACGGTTACGACCAGGCGGCCACCAAACGCCGCAGGGCCGAATTCGCGGCGCTGCCACGGCACGAGGCGAAGCTGCGGCTGACCGCGGCCGATCGGGTTATGGAACAGGTCGAGCTGCGGACCAGGCTTTTCGCCGCGCCGCGCTGGGACATCTCCACGGGCGCGCTCGAGGTGCTGCCCGAGGTCGGGTTCCGGTTGGCGCTGGGGCTGACCTCGATCATCGATCTGGAACGCAATATCGCCCAGCGGGCCCGGGTCTACGGGATCGGTGAGGGATTCCGTGCCGAACCGTGGTGGTGCCGCGCCCTGGTGATGGGCGCGGCCCGCACCGCGCGCCGCGGCGGCGTGCTGCGGCTGGCGATCTCGGCCGCCCAGTTGCAGCGTTCCGGTCCGCGTCAGGCCGTGATCGACGCGGTCGATCTGGCCCTGTACCACGGCGCCGTCAGCGAGGTCTACCGCTGGGAGCCGTTCGTCGCCGCGCGGGCGGCGTAACACAGACGCCGCCATGTGCGGTGTGGTCGGGGACGTGGCGGGTGGATTCGGTCGGGACCACCACGCAGACGCCCGATCGGCGTCGCCGCCCGGTATATGGCGTGTGCGGGCGGCGACGCGCGGCGTCGGATCAGCCGCGGACGGGCGCCACCGGGCGGGTGGGCACGACCGCGGTCGCGGAGTGGGTGAATCCGCCCGCTTCCGCGAGCGAGAGCCCGAGCGGATGTTTGCGCAGCAGCGTCAGGCAGCGGTCGAAGTCGGCCAGCAGGAGGTCGACCATGTCGTGGGTGAAGCCGTGCCGGATCACCGCGCGCATGATCGTCTCGTCACCGCGATCGGGCGGTAGCGGATAGGCCGCGATGAGCCAGCCTCGGCCGCGCAGCCGGTCCGACAGGTCGTAGAGGTTGAAATCCTGTCCCTCGCGCAGCCGCCACGACACCGCGGTGATGCCGTGCCGCGGGTCACCGTCGTGGATCATCTCGAACAACCCGGATTGGTTCAGTCCTTGGGCCAAATGCTGTGCGACGCGGTAGATCTCGCTCTGCACCCGGGTGTAACCGCGGCGGCCGAGGCGGATGAAGTCGTAGTACTGGGTGATGGCCTGACCGCCCGGACGGGAGAAGTTGAGGTTGAAGGTGGCCATGGAGCCGCCGAGATAGGAGACCTCGAAGACGAGTTCCTCGGGCAGGTCCGCGCGTTCGCGCCAGATCGCCCACCCCGCGCCGAGCGGCGCGAGTCCGGTCTTGTGGCCCGAGGCGTTGATGGACTTCACGCGGGGCAGGCGGAAATCCCACACCAGGTCGGGTGCGCAGAACGGGGCGAGGAATCCGCCGCTGGCGGCGTCGACGTGGATGGGGATGTCGAGTCCGGTGGCGGTTTGCAGGTCGTCGAGCGCCTTGCTGATGCCCGCCACGTCCTCGAACAGGCCGGTGTAGGTCTGGCCGAAGGTCGGCACGACCATGATGGTGTTCTCGTCGCAGTAGGCCGCGACATCCTCGGGATGCATGGTGAGCCGGTCGCCGCGCAGCGGAATTCGGCGCATCTCCACGTCGAAGTAGCGGCCGAATTTCTCCCAGCACACCTGGACCGGTCCGCACACGAAATTCGGCGTGCCGGTGCCGCCGCGTTCGCGCCAGCGGAATTTCGCGGCGAGTCCGCCGAGCATGGCCGCCTCGCTCGACCCGGTGGTCGAGGTGCCTGTGTGCGCGGCCGGATCGGGGGCGTGCCACAGGTCGGCGACCATGCCGACGCAGCGCTGCTCCAGTTCCGCGGTCTGCGGGTATTCGTCCTTGTCGACGATGTTCTTGTCCATGGATTCGGCCATGAGCCTGCGCGCGTAGTCGTCGGCCCAGGTAGTGCAGAAGGTCGCGAGGTTCATCCGCGACACCCCGTCGAGCAGCAGTTCGTCGTGCACGATCTCGTAGGCGACATGCGGGAACATCTCGCGGTCCGGGAAGCCGCCCTTGGGTGCGCCGCCGCGTAGCCCGGCCATGGCGAACAGGTCGTCGAGTTCGATGTCTTCGGGCATGTCGCCTCCAGCGCGTGTCCGCAGCAAATAGTTGCCGATTTCCTGTATCTAAGCATTACTTGGGTCGAATTTAGTTGTCTTGCACGGAAATAAAGTCCGGTCGGTGCGGTTACCGGGTGGTATTCATGGATATTCGTCGCCGGCGTACTGCGTGTCGGCTATCTATCCGCACCGGATCGGTCGCTATCTTCGTGCCAATAGCCGGTCCGTCGCTGGCACATCCGACACGGACCGTTCGGTCGGGTTCGCGCGGTGGAGGAATCGCCGGATCGTGTCACGGCGACGCCGGTTCGGGCCGGGCGGAACGGCCAGGCGGGTGCAGGATGGAGATTCGGACGATACGACGAAGTGAGGCATGAGATGACATCGGAGGATTCGCACGCCGCCGGTCTGCGCGAACGGGTCGCCGCACTCATGGAGCGGGCGAAACAGGATCTCGCGCATTTGGTTTCGTTCAAGTCGGTGGCCGACGCGCGGCAGTTCCCGCCCGGGGAGTGCGAATCGGCCGCCCAGTGGGTCGCCGACGCCTTCGCCGCGGCGGGGCTCACCGATGTCGGTCTGCACGAGACCCCGGACGGCAGCAAGGCCGTCGTCGCCCGCCGCGCCGCGCCGCCCGGTGCGCCGACGGTGTTGCTCTACTGCCACTACGACGTGCAGCCGCCGCTCGACGAGGCCGCGTGGCGCACGCCGGTCTGGGAGCTGACCGAGAAGGACGGCCGCTGGTACGGCCGCGGCAGCGCCGACTGCAAGGGCAATATCGTCGCCCACCTCACCGCGCTGCGCGCCGTGCGCGAGATCTGCGGTGAGGACTTCCCGGTCGGCCTCACCCTGGTCGCCGAAGGTTCGGAGGAGCAGGGCACGGGCGGACTCGAGGCGTTCGTGCCCGGCAACGCCGACCTGCTGCGCGCGGACGCCCTGATCATCGGCGACTGCGGCAACTTCGCCGCGGGCGTGCCGACCTTCACCGAAACCCTGCGCGGCACCGTGAACGTGGTGGTCACCGTCGAAACCCTCGCGAGTCCGGTGCATTCGGGCATGTTCGGCGGACCCGCGCCGGACGCGCTGGCGGCCATGATCCACCTGCTCGCCTCGCTTCGCGACGAGCACGGCAACACCACCGTCGCCGGACTGCCCGCCGACCAGACCTGGTCGGGTGTGCGCTATCCGCCCGAGCAGTTCCGTATGGACGCGGGCGTACTCGACGGTGTCGACCTCACCGGTGACGGCTCGGTCGCCGATATGCTGTGGGCCCGGCCCACGCTGACCGTGCTCGGCATCGACGCGCCGAAGGTGGTCGGCTCCGCCGCCGCGATCCAGCCGAGCGCGCGGGCCCGGCTGAATCTGCGCATACCGCCCGGCACCGATCCCGAGACCGCTCTGCGCGCGCTCACCGCCCACCTGACGGCGCACACACCCTGGCACGCCCGTCTCACGGTGCGGCCCGAGTCGACCGGCGCGCCGTTCCGCTCCGGCACCGGCGGTCCGGCCCGCGCCGCCATGGAGTCCGCGCTGGCCGCCGCCTACGGCCGACCCGCCACCACCCAGGGGCAAGGCGGTTCCATTCCGCTGTGCAATGTCTTCGCCGACACCTATCCCGACGCCGAGATCATGCTGCTTGGCGTCGAGGAACCGAGATGTCTGATCCACGCGCCCAACGAGAGCGTCGACCCGAGCGAGATCGAACACATCGCGCTCGCCGAGGCCCTGTTCCTCACCACCTACGGCGCGGACGGCGGCTGGGATCGGCCCGCGGGGTAGCCGCGCTCAGAGTTCGCGATCGTCCTCGGGCCGCATGACGGTGAATTCGGTTCCGGTGGGCGCCATTTCGGCGAGCCTGCCGAAATAGATGCCCTGGGCCCGCGGTTCGATGATGCCGAAGTGGATGGGGAAGGCCGTGCGCGGATTCACCGCGCGCAGATAGTCCACCGCCTCGCTGATCCGCATCCACGGCGCCGCCGCCGGGGTCGCCAGCACGCCGACCGGTGTCGAGGGCACCCACAGCGAATCTCCCGGATGCACCAGTTGGGCGGGATCCTCGGCCGTGCCGAGCTGGAAGACGGTGTTGTCGATCACCGGGATCTCGGGGTGGATCACCGCGTGCCTACCGCCGCCGCCGGTGATGCGCAGACCGTCCAGGTCGACGACCTGACCGGCGCGCACCGCCTCCCAGCGGTCGCCGCGCAGCGCCGCGGTCTGCGGATCGGAGAACAGCCGCGCGCCGGGATTGGCCTCAACGAGCGCGTCGACGCGGGCCGGATCGATGTGGTCGGGATGCTGGTGGGTGACCGCGATGGCGTCGAGTCCGGTGATGCCCTCGAATCCGTGCGAGAAATTGCCCGGATCGAACAGCACCTTCTTGCCTTGCAGCTCGACGAGGATGCAGGAGTGACCGAAGTGGGCTATGCGCATGGGACCATGCTATTTGCCTGCGGGTTCGCGCGAAGCGACCGCGCCGACATCACCCGACCCCGACATGTGCGCGGGCGGTGACGGCAACTAGGATTTCGTGGTAACCCCCCGGATACCACTTGAGGAGCAACGCGTGGCACGAGTCGTGGTCGAGGTGATGCCGAAGGCCGAGATCCTGGACCCGCAGGGACAGGCCATCGTCGGTGCGCTCCCGCGCCTGGGATTCGCCGGAATCTCCGATGTGCGGCAGGGCAAGAGGTTCGAGCTCGACGTGGACGACAGCGTCAGCGATGCCGAACTCGAGCAGATCGCCGAGGCGCTGCTGGCCAACACCGTCATCGAGGAGTGGAAGGTCGTCCGTCTGTGACCGCGCGGATCGGCGTGATCACCTTCCCCGGCACGCTCGACGACGTCGACGCGGCGCGGGCGGTGCGGCGCTCGGGCGCCGAGGCCGTCACCCTGTGGCACGCCGACGCCGACCTCAAACAGGTCGACGCGGTCGTGGTGCCGGGCGGCTTCTCCTACGGTGATTATCTGCGCGCGGGCGCGATCGCCCGGTTCGCCCCGGTCATGGGCAAGGTCGTCGAGGGCGCGCGGCAGGGTCTGCCGGTGCTCGGCATCTGCAACGGTTTCCAGGTGCTGTGCGAGGCGGGTCTGTTGCCGGGCGCGCTCACCCGCAACGAGGGCCTGCACTTCGTCTGCCGTGACGAATGGCTCACGGTGGAATCGGTGCGGACCGCGTGGACCTCGCGTTACGAACCCGGTGCGCAGATCCTGGTCCCGCTGAAGTCGGGTGAGGGCCGCTACCAGGCTTCGGCCGAGGTGCTCGACGAACTCGAGGGCGAGGGTCGCGTGGTGTTCCGCTACGCGGGCGACAATCCCAACGGTTCGCAGCGCGGTATCGCCGGTATCGCCTCGGCGAACGGCCGGGTCGTCGGACTCATGCCGCATCCCGAACACGCCACGGAACCGCTCACCGGTCCCAGCGATGACGGTATGGGCCTGTTCCTCTCGGTGCTCGACAGTCTGGTCGGCGCCTGACCTTTGGACCACGCTCAGTAGATTCGGTCGACTATCTCGAAGTCGACGCCGTCGGCGCGGGCGATATGGCCCGGCCGCACGGCCTGATTGCCGTGGACAACGCGCGGTGCAGGCGCGAAACATCCAGCGAGCGTATGGATTCGACGAGCGCGCGTAGGGTGTGGATGCCTTCGTAGGTCGCGTTGCCGAAGCAGGTCAGCGCGGGCGTGAAGTCGCCGTGCATGCGGCGATAGCGCTCGCGGCGGTCACGTCCGTCGGGCAGGCGGTCGCCGAGGAAGAAGCTGGACGGGACGAACAGTCCTCGATTCGCGTCCACATGGCCGAGCATCCTGTGCCGCTGTTGATTTCGTGTACCGCCAGGGCGGTCGCGGCATCGCATGAGGGCGCCAGGATCCCGCCGGGACCCTGTCGCGGCACGATGTTGATGATCTCCAGCACCCCGTCTGGGCGCTCGCCGAACGCGCGCATTGGGTACTCTTCTTTTCGTTCGAGCGAATTCACGGCGGGCGGAAATTGATGACGACCATTGTAAGCGGACATTCCACGCTGCATGGTGCGCTGCGAGCCGCGGAGCGCCGTTGGCTGCATCACCTGGACGACACGTTGTGCGCCAAACAGCTGTCGGCCGACCAATGGACAATGCTGTGCAATTTGTCCACCGAGGTCGGTATGACGATGACCGAATTGGCGTCCCGCAGTCAGTTACCGCCTTCATCGGCAACTCGACATGCCGACTATCTCGCCGAACGCGGCCTGATCTTCCGTGTCGCCGCGGAAGAGGACCGCCGCCGCATCCTGATCGGTCTCAGCCATCTCGGCGCGGAGCTCGTCACGGCCGTACGAGCCGAGGAAAGCCGCGCTGAGCAGGCATTACAGTCGCGCATGGGTGCACGCCGATACGCCGAACTCCTGCGTTTGCTCGATCTCGTTGCCGCCAGCGTCGACTGATGTCGACTGATACGGAACGCGGATTACCGGCCGCACCGAGTCGGCCGGAATTCGTCCGATGAATTGATGGACGAATTCCGAAGTGGACGTTTGCCCAATTATCGGACGACTCGATGAAAGCCGTTCGAACCTCTAACGATAATTCGGACCAGGGTGACATAACGGACACGCGGGTCGGGCAAATTCAGGTCGCCCGGTTGTCGTGACAACTATGGGTCCGCCACGGAAGAATTCCGATGTTTTCATTTCGAGCCATCGCCCCGCATAACTCACTTCGCACCGGAATTACCGCCTGCCGGTCGTCGCCGGGTCGGGCACCGTCGGCGTGCTGCCGCTGTCGGGCGGACTGTGGGCGGTAATAGGGCGGTTCGGGGCGGCCGGGCGAACGTCGACGATCGAGGAGGCGGGGGTGGACCTAGGATCGCGGATATGCCGGTTTCCAGTACCACCGCCTCCGCCGAAGGGCTCTGTGCCTTCATCGATGCCTCGCCCTCGCCGTTCCACGTGTGCCGGACGGTCGCGGAGGAACTGGATGGACGCGGGTTCACCCGGCTGACCGAGGCGGCCGTATGGCCGGGGAGCGCGCCGGGCGGGTACTACGTGGTGCGCGGCGGGTCGCTGGTGGCGTGGGCGGTGCCGGATGCCGAGCCCGGGCCGTTCCGGGTGGTGGGTGCGCATACCGACAGCCCGAATCTGCGGGTGAAGCAGCATCCGGATCTGGTGGTCGCCGGTTGGCAGGTGGTCGGGCTGGAACCCTACGGCGGTGCGCTGCTGAACTCCTGGCTCGACCGGGAACTCGGCATCTCGGGGCGGCTGAGCGTGCGCGAGGGAAACGCGGTGCGCGAGAAGCTCGTCCGCATAGACGATCCGATTCTGCGGGTCCCGCAGTTGGCGATCCACCTGTCCGAGGATCGGCGCGGGGTCACCCTCGACCCGCAGCGGCACCTCAACGGCGTGTGGGGTCTGGGGAACGAGCCGCGGTCGTTCGTGGAGTACGTCGCCGAGCGGGCCGGGGTGCCGATGGCGGACGTGCTCGGCTGGGAGCTGATGACGCACGACCTCGACCCGAGCCGCGTCATCGGACGCGACGCTGACCTGGTCAGCGCGCCGCGACTGGACAATCAGGGCACCTGCTACGCGGGACTGCGCGCCTTCCTCGCTGCCGCCGACACACCGGGCGCGGCGACGCCGGTACTCGCGTTGTTCGATCACGAGGAGGTCGGCAGTCAATCCGATCGCGGCGCGCAATCGGATCTGCTGCCGAGCGTGCTCGAACGAATCGTGTTGGCGCGCGGCGGCGGTCGCGCGGACTACCTCGCGGCGCTGGCCGGATCGGTGTGCGCTTCGGGAGATATGGCGCACGCGACCCACCCGAACTACCCGGAGCGCCACGAACCCGCGCACCGCATCGAGGTCAACGGCGGTCCGGTGCTGAAGGTCAATCAGAACCTGCGCTACGCGACCGACGCCGCGGGCGCGGGCGCGTTCGCGTTGGCCTGCGCGCAGGCGGGAGTTCCGTTGCAGCGGTACGTGCATCGCGCCGATCTGCCGTGCGGTTCGACCATCGGCCCGATGACCGCGGCCCGCACCGGCATGTCCACCGTGGACGTGGGCGCACCGCAGCTGGCGATGCATTCGGCCAGGGAGATGATGGGTGCCGCCGACGTCGGGGCCTACGCCGCCGCGCTGGCCGCCTTCCTCACCCCGACCGCGGGGAACTGATCAGTCGAAGCGCATCAGGGTGTGCACGGCCGAACGGGCCACGCCCGCCCGGTCGTAGCCGCCGCCGCCCTCGTGGCCCGCGCGGTGGCGAAAACCCCTGCGCGGCGAGCATCTCGTCATTGCTGAGCAGGAGGCCGAGTTGTCGGGCTTGTGGTCGTATTCGAAGAAGACCAGGGGAGCGAAGGTCTCGCGATCGGTCACGCGCTGACTGTGGAGGCAGCTCGCCGGCGCGTCGGGTGGTAGGTGAGGACCGCGACGACGAGCACCGCGAAGGTCACCCACACATAGCTGCTGCCGATGAGCTGCTGCCACCACGCCCAGTCCAGTTCGCGATCCTTGGAATGCGGCAGCAGGAAATGCGGTCCGATGAGGAACAGCACGGTGATCGCGCCGACCGCGCCGACATACCGGCGTCCGCGTCGGCCGCGCACTATGCTGTCCGCGGCGACCACGAAGGCGGGCGCGACCCACACCCAGTGGTGCGACCAGGACACCGGCGAGACCAGCAGCACCGCCGCGGCATTGACCAGCAGCGCCGCCACCGTCGCGCCCGCGTCGATGAGCCGCCGCATCCACACCGCCGCCAGCGCGACCGCCACCACCGACAGGCCGATCCAGATCACCGTGGCCGCGGAATCGGGGACGCCGAGCCGGAAGGCCAATCCCTTGAGCGACTGATTGCTCGCGAAATAGGGCGGGCCGATGCGTCCGGTATCGGCCAGTTTGTCGAACCAGTACTCGGCCGAATCGTCGGGGAACAAAAGGAATCCGACACCGACCGCGGCGATGGCCGAGGCGACCAGGGTGCCCGCCGCCTTCCAGTCCCGGCGCAGCAGGAAGTACAGCAGATATCCGGCGGGCACCAGCTTCACCGACACCGCGATGCCGATGAGCATGCCGCGCGGCCAGAATGGCTTGCGCACCAGCGCGTCCAAGGTGATGGCCGCCATCAGCACCAGGTTGATCTGGCCGAAGCCGAAGGTGGCGCGGACCGGTTCAAGGAAGTTCGCGAATCCGATCGCCGCGATGAGCAGGGTCAGGGTGGCGAGCCGGTCGAGTTCGGGACGGATGCGAGTGAGGACCAGCCACAGCGTGATGCTCAGACTCGCCACGTTGGTGAGGACGACCAGTACCTCGGCCAGATGCAGCGGCATCACCGCCAGCGGTGCGAAGAACAGCGCGGCCAGCGGCGGATAGGTGAACGGCAGGCCGATCCCGTCGACGGGCGGCATCGGACCGTACAGTTCGCCGCCGTCGAGCCAGACCCGGGCGCCATTGCGGTAGACGCGCAGGTCGAGGTAGCCGCTCCACCAGTGGATCAGCAGCGAGACCAGCACTGACACCGCGAACAGTCCGACGGCGGCGAGCAGCCAACGGTTGCGGTGGTCGGCGAACGGATGCGCCGTGGAGACGGATTCGTCCGCCGGGACGGGCGGGGTGGAGTCGGTGGCAGTCGGGGGATTCACCGCTTTCGCGACCCGCGCTCGTTCTGTCACGCCGACAGCGTATCGGTGGCCGCCGTGGCCGCGGTGGCCGGACCGAGTCGTGCCGCCGCGGTGACATCGATCCGCCCCGCGTACGGGCTGTTTCGAACCCGTGAACGCGATACCGGTCACGACCGGGCGGTCGCGTGCGTACCCGCCGCGACCACCCATCTAGACTGAACGCAGGCATCTCGCCGCAACCCAGTGACGCCGCTCTCCAGTGATACGCCGGCTTGCCGTCCCTGCCCGGCCGAAAGGACCTTGGTACTCCGTGACTCCGCAGGTCGATACCGTCAGCGCAGCCGCAGCAACACCCGATGCCCCGCAGCCGTACAAGGAGTTGGGCCTCAAGGACGACGAGTACGCCCGCATCAAGGAAATCCTCGGTCGCAGGCCGACGGATGCCGAGCTGGCGATGTATTCGGTGATGTGGAGCGAACACTGCTCCTACAAGTCCTCGAAGGTGCACCTGCGCTACTTCGGCCAGACCACCACCGAGCAGATGCGTTCGAGCATGCTCGCGGGCATCGGCGAGAACGCGGGCGTGGTCGACGTGGGCGATGGCTGGGCGGTCACCTTCAAGGTCGAGAGCCACAACCATCCTTCTTACGTCGAGCCGTATCAGGGCGCGGCCACCGGCGTTGGCGGCATCGTGCGCGACATCATGGCCATGGGCGCGCGGCCCATCGCGGTCATGGACCAGCTGCGGTTCGGCGCACCCGAGGCGGCCGACACCAAGCGCGTGGTCGACGGCGTGGTTCGCGGCATCGGCGGTTACGGCAATTCGCTCGGCCTGCCCAATATCGGCGGTGAGACCGTCTTCGACGCCTCCTACCAGGGCAATCCGCTGGTGAACGCGCTGTGCGCGGGTGTGATGCGGGTGGAGGATCTGCATCTGGCCTTCGCGTCGGGCGCGGGCAACAAGATCATCCTGTTCGGCGCGCGTACCGGACTCGACGGTATCGGCGGTGTGTCGGTGCTGGCCTCGGACACCTTCTCCGGCGACGAATCCGGGTCGGGTCGCAAGAAACTGCCGAGCGTGCAGGTGGGCGACCCGTTCACCGAGAAGGTGCTCATCGAATGCTGTCTCGAGCTGTACGCGGCCGGTCTGGTCGTCGGCATCCAGGATCTCGGCGGCGCGGGCCTGTCCTGCGCCACTTCCGAACTCGCGGCTGCGGGCGACGGCGGTATGCGCATCGACCTGACCAAGGTGCCGCTGCGCGCGGCCAATATGACCCCCGCCGAGATCCTGTCCAGCGAGTCGCAGGAACGCATGTGCGCGGTGGTCACCCCCGAGAACGTCGACGCCTTCATGGCCGTCTGCAAGAAGTGGGACGTGCTCGCCACGGTCATCGGCGAGGTCACCGACGGTGAGCGCTTGGTGGTCAACTGGCACGGAGAGACGGTGGTGGACGTGCCGCCGCGCACCGTCGCACACGAGGGCCCGGTCTACGAGCGCCCGGTGTGCCGCCCGGACGAGCAGGACGCCCTGGTCGCGGACACTCCCGATCGGCTCGCGCGCCCGAACACCCCGGCGGAACTGCGCGCCACCCTGCTGCGGATGATCGCGAGCCCGCAGCTGTGCAGCCGCAAGTGGATCACCGAACAGTTCGACCGCTACGTGCGCGGCAATACGGTGCTGGCCGAACATGCCGACGCGGGCGTCATCCGCATCGATGAGGAGACCGGCCGCGGTATCGCGCTGGCCACCGACGCCTCCGGCCGCTACACCAAACTCGATCCGTACGCGGGCGCGCAGCTGGCGCTGGCCGAGGCGTTTCGCAATGTCGCCACCACCGGCGCGACCCCGAAGGCCGTCACCAACTGCCTGAACTTCGGCTCCCCGGAGGATCCCGGCGTCATGTGGCAGTTCCAGCAGGCCGTGCGCGGGCTCGCCGATGGATGCGTGGCACTTGGCATTCCGGTCACCGGCGGCAATGTCAGCTTCTACAACCAAACCGGTCAGGACGCCATCCTGCCGACCCCCGTGGTCGGCGTGCTCGGCGTCATCGACGATGTGCACCGTCGCATCCCCACCGGCCTCGGTCTCGAGCCGGGCGAGACGCTGATCCTGCTCGGTGACACCGCTGACGAATTCGGCGGATCCATCTGGGCGCAGGTCGAACACGGCCATCTCGGCGGTGAACCGCCGAAGGTCGATTTCGCGCGTGAGCAGCTGCTCGCCGAAATCCTCACCGCCGGGTCGCGTGACGGCCTGATCAGCGCCGCGCACGATCTGTCCGAGGGCGGGCTCGCCCAGACGGTGATCGAGGCCGCGCTTGCGGGCGAGACCGGATGCCGCATCCTGCTGCCGGAGGGCGCCGACCCGTTCGTCGCGCTGTTCTCCGAGTCGACGGGCCGGGTACTGGTCGCGGTGCCGCGCACCGAGGAGACCAGGTTCACCAAGATGTGCGACGCCCGCGGGCTGCCGTGGACCAGGATCGGCGTGGTCGACCAAGGTTCGGATTCGGTCGAGGTGCAGGGCCAGTTCTCGGTGCCGCTGGCGGAACTGCGTGCGGCGTACGAGGGCACGCTGCCGAAGTTGTTCGGGGCCGCAGCGATGTGAGCCGGTCCGGGGCTGGTCGGCGGGATCAACAGCGCGTATCGCGCGCGGTGTGATCTGCGCCCGATCCACCGCGTGGCGGCGGGCCGAGCCGGCCCGCATTCGGGGCCGCGGGCCATACTGTTCGAATGTTCGAGTCGGCCTCGACCCTCGCGAAACTGCGCAAGCGCGGCATCGTCGTGGTGCGGCGGGTCGAGGACACCATCGATCTGAACTACGCCGGACTCGTGGTCGCGACACTGTTCTTCGCGCTGTCGGTGACGCCGTCGCTGGTGCCCCGGGACTGGTTGTTCCAAGGGCTGATCAGCGGTGTCAATGCCGCGCTCGGTTACGGGCTCGGCTGCCTGCTGGAATGGGTGTATCGCCGATGGATGAGGCCGCGCATACCGCTTGGCCCGCCACCCACCTGGGTGCGGTACGCCGTGAAATCCGCCGTGCTGCTGACCTGCGCGTTGTGCGCGGGTCTGATGCTGGTCCAGTCGGCGCGCTGGCAGCGGGAGATCACCGCGCTCATGGGAATGGTCGGCACCGAGACCGCGGCCTATCTTCGGACCGGGTTGCTGAGTCTGGCGGTGGGCGCGGCGGTGGTGGCTGTATATCGGACCGTGCGCGAGATCGTGCTGGCGCTGGCCCGCCAGCTCAACCGATGGGTCAAGGTGCCGCGCGAACTCGCGCCCGCCGTGGGAATCCTGCTGCTGGTGGTCCTCACCGTGACCCTGTTCAACGGTGTGGCGTCACGGGCGTTGTTCGCCGTGGCCAATTCGGCCTTCAGCGTGCGCAACGATCACACCTCGCCGAACGCCGTGCAGCCGCAGTTGCCGGAGCGCTCGGGCAGTCCCGCGTCGCTGGCGTCGTGGCAGAGCCTCGGATTCGAGGGCCGCTGGTTCGTCTCGCACGGACCGACCGCCAGTCGTATCGCCGCGGTGACCGGTAGACCCGCGCGCGAACCGATTCGCGCCTACGTGGGCCTGGAGTCGGCGCCCGCGGGCGTGGATCAATCCCAGTTGGCCGTCGATGAACTCGAGCGCACGGGAGCGTTCGACCGCGCGGCGCTGGTGGTGGTCACCACCACCGGGACCGGATGGGTCAATTCGATGGCGGCGGGCGCGATCGAATACATGTACGGCGGCGACAGCGCCATAGTCGCCACCCAGTATTCGTATCTGCCCAGCGTGTTGTCGTTCCTGGCGGACCGGGGCAAGGCCGCGGCCGCGGGGCGCGACCTGTTCGACGCGGTGTATCAGCGCTGGTCGCGGCGGCCACCGGAGCATCGGCCCAAGCTGCTCGTATACGGCGAGAGTCTCGGCTCGCAGGGGTCGGAGGCGGCATTCGACGGTCTGGCCGATCTGCGGGCCAAAGTGGACGGGGCGCTGTGGGTGGGGCCACCGAATTCGAATCGGTTGTGGGACCAGTTCATCTCGCGCCGCGATCCGGGTTCGCGCGAGGTCGAGCCGGTCTACGCCGACGGACTCGTGGTCCGATTCGCCTCCGACAGCGCCGATCTCGCGTATCCCGACACCGAATGGCGCCCCCCGCGTATCGCCTACCTCCAGCACGCCTCCGATCCCATCGTCTGGTGGTCGACGGATCTGATCTTCTCCCAACCGGATTGGCTGTCCGAACCGCGCGGCTCCGATGTCTCCTCCCAGATGCGCTGGTGGCCGTTCGTGACGTTCTGGCAGGTCGCCGCGGATCTGACCAATGCCCAAGGGGTATCCGACGGCCACGGTCACCGCTACGGAAGTCTGGTGCTCGACGGCTGGGCCGCCGTCGCCCAGCCGCCGGACTGGACTCCCGAACTCGCCGAGAAGGTCCGCTTCCAACTCGAGGCCGCCGAGGATTTCGAACGGGAGACCAAGTGAATGCCGCGGTGACGAAGGCCACCGCCGATCGGCAGATCGGGGTGAGCGCCGCGGCTTCGGTGGTGAAAGCGACCGTCGCCGTCGCCGTTCCATTGCTGTGGGCCAATAGGATTCGCCCCGCGTCGGCGCTGGATCAGCGCGGCCGCACGGCCGCGAACGTCGTGTTCGCCACGAGCTACGCACTGGCCCTGCGCGGCCGCCCGCACTGGAATTCGCGGCGCGGGCTGCGCTCCGGGTTCGGCGCGGCCGCCGCCGTCATCGCCGGGTACGCGGTCGCGGTGGCCGTACCGCCCCTGCGTGCCCGAGTCGGGGAATTCGCCGGCCGCGACGCGGAGGCCGATACGGCCGAATGGGTCGCGATCCACATCCCGATCGGCACCGTCTACAGCGAGGAACTCGTCTTCCGAGCCACCCTCGATCCCGTCCTCGATACCGTCCTCGGCCCCCGACTCGGCCCGATCGCCGGCGCGGCGACCTTCGGCCTGTGGCATATCGACCCGGCCCGCGCGGCGGGCGACAGCATCCCGGCCACGGTCTTCGCCACCGCTCTCGGAGGCGCGATCCTCAGCGCCCTAGCCCGTCGCACGGGCAGTACGACCGCCCCCGCTCTCTTACACCTGGCAGTCAACACGGGCGGAGTTCTCGCTCCTCGACTCGCCCGTCTGCTGGTCGCGCGGTGAAGACATCTCGTCGCTGATGTGCCCTCGGCCGCGCGTCCATCTCGACTGGGTTCAGTGATCACCTGCTGTCGTCAAATGGATTCGGAGCCGTGCCGCGATCGGGCGGTGCGTACAATTCGGTGCCATGGCGGGCGTGGACGAGTCGGTGGCCGATGACTTCGGCGAGATTGTTGAGGAACTGTTCAACGGGGAACCAACCGGGGTCGAAGTGGAAAGAGAGTCCGAGTCGAGCCCAGGGACCTCGGTGCCCGACGACGAGGCTCCCATTAGACCATGGGATCCCGAAAAGATTCGTGTGTCCACCAAAAGCTTCGCTCTGCGTAATGTCATGGACATGATCGATGGCGGCGATCTCGAATTGGCTCCAGATTTCCAGCGGAATCGCGTCTGGAAAGGGCGTCAGAAATCACGTCTGATCGAGAGTCTACTGCTACAGATCCCGTTGCCCGCTTTCTATTTTGCATCGGACAGTGATGGAAAATTCAGAGTCGTCGATGGCTTGCAGCGCTTGTCCACAATCCATGAATTCGTGAAGGGAACCTTTGAACTCGGGGATCTGGAGTATCTTCATGAAGAACATGGAAAGGAAATTGCGAATCTTGCCGGGCCATTGCGGCGGAGATTGTTGAACTCCCAGATCAACGTGCATGTCATCGAGCCTTCGACCCCGCATAGGGTGACTTTCGATATTTTCAAACGATTGAACACGGGCGGCGAGCCCTTGAATTCGATGGAGATCCGGCACTGTATGAGCGGTGCGCGTAGCAGGAACCTCCTGAAACGCTTCGCCGCAAGCGAAGCGTTCATCGAGGCTACCGGTAAAGTTCTACTGAATCATGTCAGAATGCAGGACCGGGAAGCGGCGCTGCGTTTTATCGCCTTTCGGGGTCTTGCGGACATAGAAGAATATAGCGAGTTCGAATCGCTGGAGGGCCTTCTCGATGAAACCGTGCGCACAATCGATGAGCCCGGCAACCTGACAGACGATGAACTGGAGAATCGTTTCACAGAATTCGAGAGTGCAATGGTCAATGCGAAGATAGTCTTCGGTGATCGAGCCTTCAGAAAGTGGCCGTCAGGTTCTGGAAGGCGAGCGCCATTCAATCGTGCGCTATTCGAAAGCTGGGCGGTCGCGCTAGCCGATTTCAGTCCGGAAGATGTAATGCCGGTTCGCGAAGAAGTCCTGAATGCGGCCCGCTACGAGATGGCGCATAACCCTGGCTATGTCGACTCTATCAGTTCATCCACGGCCAGTATGTCCAGAGTTCGAGTGCGGTTCGAACTTCCTCGCAAAATCCTGCGCGCGGCAATTTCATGATCGATCGTCTCGCGATTTCCAACTTCAAAAAGTTCGATGACGCAGTGTTCGAACTCGGTCGTTTGACCGTATTGACGGGTGTGAACGGCGGCGGGAAAAGTACCGTTGTGCAGGCGCTGAACCTGCTCCACCAGTGCGCATTGGCGGATCAACGTATCGCGCCGCTGAGCGGTTTGCCTGGACTCGACTTGGGGCAAGCGTCGGACGTGCTGTGCGCCAGTGCGAGTGCCGACGAGATCGTGATCGGCATCGACGCCCCCGAGCTACGTCAATGGCGATTCGGAGTCGGAGACAACCCGGATGCCAGCTGCCTGGCGGTGCTGGAATGCCCGTCGGAGCCGCCGCATCCGATCGGGCGCCGAGGGAACGACTTCACATATCTCGCGGCCGAGCGAATGGGACCCCGTATCGCGCACCCGATGTCTCCGTGGACCGATGGCGGTGTGGCTCTGGGCGCGGATGGCCGATATGTAGGCCATGCGCTTGCCGAGCCGGACAAAATCGTGTCAGAGGCGCGTCGCCACCCGGACGCGACATCGATCCTGCTTCAGGCCCAGGTCGAGGCATGGATGTCCGAGCTGGTCGGCCGACTGCGGATCGACGCCGGCCTGGTGCCGCGAACCGGTCTCGCGACAGTTCATGTTCACGCGGGCGGATTCGAATCCGAGTGGATGCTCTTGACCAATACCGGGTTCGGCATCAGCTATAGCCTTCCGATTGTGGTAGCGGCTCTGTCTGTTCCGGAGGGGGGATTGTTGATCATCGACAGCCCGGAAGCGCATCTACACCCGTCCGCGCAGTCGGCGCTCGGTCAGTTCCTCACTATCGCCGCCGCCGGCGGGGTGCAGATACTGATCGAGACGCACAGCGATCACATCCTTAACGGTATTCGTCGGGCGATCGCGAATGGCACGTCTGTTGGCGACGGCGTACCTCCGCTGTCGCATACTGCGGTTGTCGTTCATTACTTCGGGCGTGACCGTGATCCGGAGCGGCTCGCCATTGGCCCTACCGGAGCCATGAGCGCATGGCCGGATGGATTTTTCGATCAAATGGAAATTGACTTGGGTTTCATCAACCGAAAGAGGCGTAGGTAAGAATCCATGTGGGGGTGGCGATTTCTTGTCGATGAATGCGGCTTCGCGTTCCGCGTACTCGAGCCCGCAGTTGTCGATAATATCTTGGCGCAGTTTCTCGACCTTCTTGAATATATCCGTGAGTCGGATGGGATCGTTATGCGATCGGAGATACTTTTCGAGATTCAGTCAGTTGATGGCCGAGAGTTGCACGAGGTGCTGACAAGCGCGGATTTCGATCGTGACTTGCGTCACGAATTATTCAGGAGGCTGGACAAGATCGGAGTATATGACGCGAATCCGCCAGGCCTGGATATCATTGTCGATGGACGGCTGATGCACATGGCTCCGAGCGCGGCGTTGGGATTGTCGTTGACCGCTGATGGTCGATCGATGGCGTGTCTCACGACAGAGGTCGCTGAAATCAGCGGGGCGCGTGAGGTCCGCGTGTACGGAAGTGAACTCGCGGGCATTATGCATTTTCTCGTCAACCGCAGCGATGGACCTGCCTACTGGCGTGATCTATTTTACTCTGAGCCCGATTCTGTGGTTCGGCTCGCATCGCACAGCCATCTTCCATTTCCTAACACTGTTTTTGCCGCATCGGTATGGAACCAACTCGACAGTTTCGCGGGTTCTCTTCGCGATGTCTGGCCGCGCTTATTGCACAACCTCGCTGGGCTGGACGATCATGCTGTTCGCATATGGGACCAAGATGTCGAGTCGGACAAGCGGCAACGTTTGATGAGTTCGATCGCAGGCGTCGACTGCTCGCCGGAAAGCGCTCGTACTCACCGGAATCGAGGGGCGATGCGGCAGCGCCGAGTGCGATTCGGCGACCGAGAGATCGTGTGTGAGTGGCATGCGAAACTCGAACCGCATCGCAATCGGGTGCATTTCGCGGTGAAAGATGATCAAGTGTACGTGGGTAGATTCGACAATCATCTCACTACCTGAGTACAGGAGCAGGCCGGTAGCCTCGGGCGGGTGGCACGACGTGGGAATGTGGATCCGGGGGAGTTGCGGGACGCGGTGCGGGCCGTCAGTGGGTGGTTGCGTGACGAAGGGGTCGGCGCGCCCGCGCGGACGGAGTTGGCGGCGGCGGTACGGACCACCGCGCGGACCCTGGCGGCCATCGCGCCCGGACATTCGGTGGAGGTGCGGGTGCCGCCGTTCGTCGCGGTGCAGTGCGTCGAGGGACCGCGCCATACGCGGGGGACGCCGCCGAATGTGGTGGAGACCGATCCGCGGACGTGGTTGCTGTTGGCGACGGGGCTGATGGATTTCGATTCCGCGGTGGAGTCGGGTGCGGTGTCGGCGTCGGGGAGTCGGGCGGGCGAGGTCGCGCATTGGCTGCCCATCACCCGCCCGACATCCTAGGAATTCACGACGTCATCCTCGCGCCGCGCGCCATGCCCTTGGTGTCGTAGTACCGCGCGATCGTCGAACCGAGGACGAGGCCGATGACCAGTCCCACGGAGGTCATCCACACCGCGCGGCCGAGTCCGGCGTCGAGGCTCGCGTCGAAATAGAGGATCGCGCGGATACCGAGGAAGACTTGGTGCATCGGCTCGAACCGCGACAGCCAGCCGAAATACCGCGGGGTTGCCTCGATCGGGACGGTGCCGCCCGAGGAGGGCAGGCCAAGGATGACGAACAGGATCAGGTTCACCAGCAGACCCGCCGACCCGATCGCGGCGAGTATCGACAGTCCGGTGATTCCCACCGCGAGGATCGCGAACGCGCCGTAGAGGAACAGTGTCAGCGGTTCCTCGATCGGCATGCCGAGCGCGTAGGAGACGAGCATGAAGATGCCCGACACCAGATTCGCCACCACCAGCATTACGCCCCACTTGATCAGCAGGGTGCGCAGTCGCGAGATGGGTGTTGGCGGGTAGTGGACGAACCAGGGTCCGTATTCGGTCGGCACGAACCCCAGCGCCGCGTCGACCATCGTGTGGATCGTCATCGACCCGATCACCCCGGCCAGGAGCAGCAGCAGCGCGTAGAAGAAGGCGGTGAGTCCTTGGCCGGTCCCGCTGGGCAGCGGGTGGAATTGTGCGGTCACCAGTCGCAGCGGCTCTCGCAGGGTGATGAGGGCCGCGCCGCTGAGTTCTGGTGCGGGCGGGGTCAGCCGGGCGCGCACCTGGTCGGTGAGCTGCTCGCCGAGCTGAGAGTTCACCTGCCGGAAGACCTGGTCGCCGATCTGGTCGACGATCGAGGTCGCGTACGCGCCGGTACGCGGATTGGTCTGCAAGGTGATGATCGGGCGTTCCACCTCGCCCGCGACCACACTCGCCACGCCGAGGATGCCGAGCCGTTTGGTGAAGTCGCTCGGGATGATGATCGCGCCGTAGATCTTGCCCGAGCGCATCTGCCGCTCGGCCTCGCTGATGCCGACCTCGCGCAGGTCGATCCGATCGGCGGGCACGGCCTGCTTCAGGCCCGCGGCGACCTGATCACCGAAGTTCACCCGCTGCCCCTGTGGACCGAGCGTGTCGCCGACATCCTGGTTGACCAGAGCGATCCCGAAGTGGTGCAGGTTCTGGTTCGGATCGATGACGTAGTCGAGATACATGATGCCAAGCAACGTGGTCAGCAGCGCCAGCACGACCACCGGCGCACCCGTCATGCGTAGCCAGAAGCCCGGTCCCGACCGATTTCGACCGCTGTGCGCCGTGCTCCCGCTCTCCGTCGTCGTCACGTCTCGGACGCTAACAGCTGCCGCGTCGAACTCCCGGCAACCTTCGCCGGAGGATTGCTGCGGGACGGAGGCGGGTATGACCGGCGGTGATCACCACTTCACTTTCGCCCGTAGAATGACATATGCCCCCAGCCCGCCCGAACAGGGAGCAAACGGTGACCAACGCCGAAATGACGGTGTCCTGCGAATCTCTTCCCTCCGCCGCCGCCTCCACCGCGATATCCGCCCCCGCGGATGTCGACGAGAACGAGCCACGCGAGGAGTGCGGAGTCTTCGGAGTCTGGGCGCCGAGCGAGGATGTGGCCAAACTCACCTACTACGGTCTCTACGCTCTCCAGCACCGCGGCCAGGAGGCGGCGGGCATCGCGGTCTCCGACGGTTCGCAGATCTTGGTGTTCAAGGATCTAGGTCTGGTCAGTCAGGTATTCGACGAACAGACCCTCGCGGCGATGCCGGGACATATCGCGGTCGGACACTGCCGCTACTCCACCACCGGCGGCGTGACCTGGGAGAACGCCCAGCCGATCTTCCGCACCACCTCCGTTGGCTCAGGACTCGCGCTCGGCCACAACGGAAATCTGGTCAACACCGCGGAATTAGCCGGTCGCGCAAGGGAACTGGGCCTCATCGGCAGCTCCGGTAGGCGCGCCCAGCCGATCGCCGCCACCTCCGACTCCGACGTCATGACGGCGCTGCTGGCACACGGCTCCGCCGATTCCACCATCGAACAGGCCGCGATGGAACTGCTGCCGACCCTGCGCGGAGCGTTCTGCCTGACCTTCATGGACGAGCACACCCTCTACGCCGCCCGCGATCCACACGGTGTCCGGCCGTTGTGCCTCGGCCGCCTCGAGCGCGGCTGGGTCGTAGCCAGCGAAACCGCGGCACTGGATATCGTCGGCGCCGCCTTCGTCCGCGAAATCGAGCCTGGCGAACTACTGGCTATCGATGCCGACGGTGTCCGCTCGACCCGTTTCGCCAATCCGGAGCCGAAGGGCTGCGTCTTCGAATACGTCTACCTCGCCCGCCCGGACAGCA
The DNA here is from genome assembly GCF_001310275.1 of Nocardia arizonensis. Classification (GTDB taxonomy): domain Bacteria; phylum Actinomycetota; class Actinomycetes; order Mycobacteriales; family Mycobacteriaceae; genus Nocardia; species Nocardia arizonensis. Next base: position 140,262 of record NZ_LGYZ01000129.1, on the reverse strand, counting down.
CCATCGCGGGCCGCTCGGTGCACTCGACCCGCGTCGAGATCGGCCGCCGCCTTGCCAAGGAACATCCGGTCGAGGCCGATCTGGTGATCCCGGTCCCGGAGTCGGGCACCCCCGCCGCGGTCGGCTACGCGCAGGGCTCGGGCGTGCCGTACGGGCAGGGTCTGATGAAGAACGCCTATGTCGGGCGCACTTTCATCCAACCCAGCCAGACCATTCGCCAACTCGGCATCCGGTTGAAACTCAATCCGCTGCGCGAGGTGATCCGCGGCAAGCGGCTCGTCGTGGTCGACGATTCCATCGTGCGCGGCAACACCCAGCGCGCGCTCATCCGCATGCTGCGCGAGGCCGGCGCGGTGGAGATCCACGTGCGCATCGCCTCGCCGCCGGTGAAATGGCCCTGCTTCTACGGCATCGACTTCGCCTCGCGCGCCGAGTTGATCGCCAACGGCGCGGGCGCGCAGGACAGTTACGAGGAGATGATCGAGGGCGTGCGGCGGTCCATCGGCGCCGACAGCCTCGGCTACATCTCCACCGGAGGCATGATCGCCGCCACCGAACAGCCGCGCTCACGGTTGTGCTGTGCCTGTTTCGACGGCAAATACCCGATCGAGCTGCCCGCCGAGGCGGCGATCGGCAAGAACGTCCTCGAGGGTGTACTCACCGGTCAGTCCGAGGCAATGCTGTTGGGTGAGAACGCGAATGCGAGCGCCCTGAGCCGTCCCTAGCGCCCGCGCGCGTATATCGGCCCGCGTACGCGGAGTGGCCCACGGTTCAGCGGCGAACTGGCACAATGTTTCCTAGCCGCGCGACCCCGGGTACGTGGATTCGCGGCGCTCACCACCGGGGACAGTCGCGGGCGGGCGGGGGAACCGTTATCCGACTCCGGTAGCGTGAGCAGGCATCTATCCGCCGAATCGGTTTGGAGCTTTCCCCGAAAATGACTGAACAGACCCCCAGCGGCGCCTCCTACGCCGCGGCAGGTGTGGACATCGAAGCCGGTGACCGCGCAGTCGAGTTGTTCGGACCATTGGCGAAGAAGGCCAGCCGTCCCGAGGTGCAGGGCGGACTCGGTGGATTCGCCGGCCTGTTCGCGCTCAAGGGCGGTTACCGCGAGCCGTTGCTCGCGGCCTCCACCGACGGAGTCGGCACGAAGATCGCGGTCGCGCAGGCGATGGACAAGCACGACACCGTCGGACTCGACCTGGTCGCCATGGTCGTCGACGATCTCGTGGTCTGCGGCGCCGAGCCGCTGTTCCTCCAGGATTACATCGCCGTCGGCAAGGTCGTCCCGGAAAAGGTCGCCGAACTGGTTTCCGGAATAGCCGAGGGCTGTGTGAAGGCGGGCTGCGCGCTGCTCGGCGGTGAGACCGCCGAACATCCCGGCCTGATGGATCCCGACGACTACGACCTGTCCGCGACCGGCGTCGGTGTGGTGGAGGCCGATTCGGTGCTCGGTCCCGACCGGGTGCGGCCCGGCGACGTGGTGATCGCGATGGGGTCCTCGGGTCTGCACTCCAACGGCTACAGCCTGGCGCGCAAGGTGCTGCTCGATATCGACCGCATGTCGCTGACCGGTCACGTGGAGGAATTCGGCCGAACCCTCGGCGAGGAGTTGCTGGAGCCGACCCGCATCTACGCCAAGGACTGCCTGGCGCTGATCGCCGAAACCGATGTGCGCACCTTCGCCCACGTCACCGGCGGCGGACTGGCCGCGAACCTGGGTCGCGTACTGCCCGCGGGCATGATGGCCGAATTGGATCGCGGCACCTGGAATCCCGCGCCGGTCTTCAAGATGATCGCTCAGCGCGGTCGCGTCGACCGCGCCGAGATGGAGAAGACGTTCAATATGGGCGTCGGCATGGTCGCCGTCGTCGCGCCGGAGGATGTGGACCGCGCACTCGCGGTGCTGACCGCGCGGCATATCGAATGCTGGACCCTCGGCAGCGTGAAGAAGGCCAAGGACATCGATGCCGTTCGCGCCGTCCTGGTGGGTGAGCATCCCCGCTTCTGAACAGGGACGCAAAAAAGAACCCCGTGGGTGCGCCCACGGGGTTTCTTCGTTTCGGATCGGCCGCAATCCGATGTTCCCTCGCGGGAACGGCAGAATCGACATCGGTGTCCCGCATCTTTCGATGCGGGACACCGATGTCGGTGTGGCAAGCCTCTAAGGCGATGTCCGCACCACGGGCCAACGTCCGAAGGGGGAGGCCCGTCGGCCTCCCCCTTCGGACGTGAATCCGTAGTCAGCGGCGCCAGTCGTCGTAGTCATCGTCCTCATCCCAGCGGGATGAGGACGCGTCCGCGTCGTGCTCATCGGACAGCACACCACCACTCCGCTGGGAGTTGGGGCTACCCGAAAGCTCGCGCTGAAGGCTCGCGAAGTCGGTCGGCGCTGAGCTGTACTTCAGCTCGCGTGCGACCTTGGTCTGCTTTGCCTTAGCCCGGCCACGGCCCATGGCTGACCCCCTCGCGTCACTGCGGGGCGGCCTGGGGTTTGTTGGCGGCCCCGTTCGAATTAATACTCTTCCTGTCAGACACTTTAGCGTGTGTCCGGCGGTCGCGCTTCCAGGAGTGGGGGAAGAACTCGGGAACCGCCGCCGTTTGCCCGTCTTTCGCCATCGTCCGTGCTAGTCGAGTGCACCCGGGATGGCTCGGATCACTCCGACCCTGGCACCGCCGCCCAGCACCGGCATGGCCGCCAGATCGGCGTGGGCGTCGCTCCAATCGATCCCCATTCGATGCAGAATCGCCAGCGTCAGGGGGATGCGGGCCCGGTCGTGACCGTCATCGATCTTGTAGGCGAAGGCCCGCCCGTCGGGCAGCGCACCGGCGTGCACACCGTCCGCGCCGATCTTGCAGAACAATTCCGGGGTTGCCCGCATGATCGAGAAATCGGGACCGTTGGTGCCCGAAATCACTCGGGGATTCGCCCGAATCGCCTCCGCGACGCGACGGCCGGGTGATTCGGGCGAGTCCGTCGCCATCGCGGAGAAGGCGCGAGCCAGATTGATCAACGACACCGGAATGATCGGCAGACCGCAGCCGTCGATGCCGAGATCGGTTTCGGGTTCGCCGGTCAACTCGATGACCGTGGAGATCACCGATTGCTGGAGCGGATGGGCGCGGTCGGTGTAGCCCGAGGTGGGCCAGCCGTTGACCGCGCAGGTCGCCAGCATCGCGGCATGTTTGCCCGAACAGTTCATGTAGATCCGCCGGGGGCCGTTGGCGAGTGCGGCGGCGCGGGCGCGGTCTTCGAACGGATAGTCCGCCGGACATTCGAGCGTGTCCTCGTCGAATCCGAACCGGTCGAGCAGCCGCCGCACCAGCGCGACATGGTCGGGCTCACCGAAATGCGAGGCGGTCGCGATCGCCAGCTCCGCGTCGTCGGCGGGTTCGAAGCCGTTGCGCAGCAGGGCGATCGTCTGCATGGGCTTGTTGGTCGAGCGCGGGAAGATCGGCACGTGCACTTCGCCGACGGCATGGGTGGGCGCACCGTCCGGGCCGAGGATGACCGCCGACCCGCGGTGCACGCACTCCCGGAATCCCGACCGGACCACTTCGACGAGTTCGACGCCCATCAGCTCGCCTCCGCCGCCGGTTCGGTATCCGGTCGACCGGATACCGCGCGCTGCCGCAGCGCGCGCGCCGCATTCGCGTGCCTGCGTTCGTGCCGGTCTATCTGCATGCGCACATCCTCGGAAACGGTGGGCTCCTCGGCCAGCAACAGCGCCAGCCGGTCCATGTCGACGCCGTCGAACAGGTCGCGGACCGTGACGCCGTGGGCCGGGGTGTGCACGATGCGCACCGGATCGCCCGCGCCGATACTGCCCTCGACCAGGACCCGCAGGTAGGCGCCGGTGTCGCCGCGCCGGGCGAAGCGTTTGACCCACTGCCGCTCGCCGGACCAGTGCCCGAAGGTGGCGCAGGGCACCCGTGGCGCGCTGACCTCGAGCAGGGTGTCGCCGATCGCCCAGCGCGCGCCGATCACGGCATCGCTGACCGGCAGACCCTCGATGCGCAGATTCTCGCCGAACCATCCCGCGGGCAGGTCACGGCCCAGTTCCGCGGCCCAGCGGTGCGCGTCGTGTTCGGCGTAGGCGTAGACGGCCTGGTGGCTGCCGCCGTGGTGCTCGGTATTGCAGACGTGGTCGCCGTCGAGTCCGAGCGTCCCGACCCGCACGCGGTCCGGTCGCGGCCGCTTGTCGATCGCGGTGCGTCCGACCCGGCCGGGCACGGTGATTTCGGCGTGCAGGGTGCAGACCGCCAGCACGCGGGCCGAATCTTCCGATGGCGCCGAATCCTTCGATGGCATCGATGGGTCCCTCTCGTCGCGGTGTCGTGGGATGTTCGACGCTGAACGATGGACTGGGATGACGGTCGTGGCGGGCACAGTCGTGGCGGGCACAGTCGTGGCGGGCACGGTCTTGGCGGGCACGGCGGCGTCGCGGCCCGCGACGGGCGGGCGGATCACCGTCCGCGTAGTCGGTCGACGGCGAGTCGGCCCGCCTGCGGGGCGTCGTCGACCGGCACCGAATCCGGGTCGATGGCGGCCGCGGACGAACCCACGACAAGTTCGGTATCGGCGGGGACGGCGCGTTTGACCAGCGCGAGGGCGATCGGGCCGAATTCGTAGTGGTCGATCACCGTGCCGAGGCGGCCGACCACCCGCCCGCCCGCGGTGACATCGGCGCCGGGCGCGGGACGTTCGTCGGCGGAGCCGTCCAGATGCAGCAGGACCAGTTGCCGCGGCGGTTTGCCGAGATTGTGCACTCGGGCCACCGTCTCCTGACCCCGGTAGCAGCCCTTGTCCAAGTGCACCGCGCCGAATTCGGTGACGCCGCCGATCCAGCGGGCCTCGTGCGGAATGGTGCGCTCGTCGGTGTCGAGGCCGATCCGGGGGCGCAGCGCCGCCACTCGCAGCGCCTCGAAGGCCCACATGCCCGCGGGTTCCGCGCCCGCGCCGGTCAGCCGCGTCCAGAGGTCGACCAATTTCTCGCGCGGGACGACGAGATCGTAGGACTCGGCGGTGGGCCACGGCATGCGGCGAAGGAAACCGCCGTCGGGCAGCGGCACGGCCTCGTAGACACCGGGCAGTTCGGCCACGCCGAGCGCCTCGGCGAGATCACCGACGCGCGGACCGAGCAGGCTCAGCACCGCGTGGTCGCTCGCCTCGCGCGGCGCGGCATCGGCCCAGAAGACCATCTTGGTCAGGAAGGACAGCAGATCCGGGCCGCGTTCGGCCTCGGTGTCGATCCAGACCGAGCCGTCGAGGTCGGTGAGGACGAAATGGTGCAGGACGCGGCCGTTGAGGTCGAGGTCGAGATTCTCCGCCGAACGGCCGTCACCGAGGTTCGCGACGTGTTGGCTGCTGATGGTGTGCAGCCAGGTGAGCCGTTCGCCGCCGCCGATGACGAGGACGAACCGGTGCGACCGATCCACGATCGCGACCCGCTCCACGGCGGCTTTCTGCTCCCCGAATGGATCGCCGTAATGCCACGCCACCGCGGCATCGACCGATCCGGGCGCACCCGGTACGGCACCCGGCACTGTGAGAAGCGGACTGGGCACTGCGACCACCGACACGTCATCCACTCTAGGCGTGCCCTCCGACATCCGTCGCGGTCACCCTCCGCGCGCGAGCACCGCACCGGGCGCGCTCGACGAAAATCCCCCGAGACCGGGTCGGCTTGGGCACGCGCCGGGGCCGACTGGCCTACGCTCGACGCATGGTAGATCGAGTTCTTGTGACGCTCGACGGTGCGGTCCGAGATGCGGACGCGCCGTTGCTGTTTGCCGACGATATCGGAGTGCTGCGCGGTGATGGCGTATTCGAGACATTGCTGGTGCGCAATGGCGCCGCGTGTGCGGTCGAATACCACCTAGGGAGGTTACGGCGTTCGGCTCAGGCACTCGAATTGCCGGAACCCGAACTGGGGCGCTGGCGCACGGCGATCGAGGCGGCGGCCAAGGAGTGGGGTGACGAGAGCGAAGCCATGATGCGCCTCGTGCTCACCCGCGGCCGCGAGTCGGAATTCTCGGGTGCGCCGTCGAGCGTGAAATCCGGGGATCTGGCCGCCGCGGTGCCGGTGCCCACCTGCTACGTCCTCGTGCTTCCGGTGCCGGAGCGGGTCGCGCGGGCCAGGACCGAGGGCATCAAGGTGGTGAGTCTGTCGCGCGGTATCTCGATCGATCTGGCCCAGGCCGCGCCCTGGCAGTTGCTCGGCGCGAAAACCCTGTCCTACGCGACGAATATGGCCGCGCTGCGGTTCGCGCACCGGATGGGCGCCGACGACGTGATCTTCACCAGCACCGAGAACCGGGTGCTCGAGGGGCCGCGTTCGACGGTGGTGATCGCCAGGGACAAGACGCTCATCACCCCGCCCGCCAAGAACGGCGTGCTGCCGGGCGTCACCCAGCGGGCGCTCTTCATCGAGGCGGAGAAGGCCGGCTGGGAATGCAAGTACGACCAGTTGTTCACTGCGGATTTGCTCACCTGCGACAGCATTTGGCTGCTGTCGAGTATCACCCTGGCCGCCCGGGTCAATTCGCTCGACGGGCTGCGGATGATGGCTCCCGATAACGCCGAGGAGATCATCGCGCTGGTGGACAAGGGAGTCGAGCGGGCGGGGGCTATCGGCGACTGGTGAGTTCGCGCGGTGCGGCCGGCCCCGATTCGGGGTGGAAACGGGGCTCACGCATCGCATCGGAGGCGACACAGCTAATTGATGGCATGTCGTGTCCTAGAGCACGTTTTTCGTGGTACCGGCCGGGCGTACGCTTTACTACGACACGTCGTAGATCGCTGGAGGCTGGTTATGAGCGAACGCAGTGGGCCGAGCCGCGGTGAGGGGGACGCATGAGCGTTCTCGACCTATCCCGTTGGCAGTTCGGCATAACGACCGTCTACCACTTCATCTTCGTTCCGCTGACCATCGGGCTCGCACCCCTGGTCGCGGGTATGCAGACCGCGTGGGTCGTCACCGGTAAAGACCACTGGTACCGGCTCACGAAATTCTTCGGCAAACTCTTTCTGATCAATTTCGCGCTCGGCGTCGCCACCGGGATCGTGCAGGAATTCCAGTTCGGCATGAACTGGAGTGAATACTCCCGTTTCGTCGGCGACGTCTTCGGCGCGCCGCTCGCCCTCGAGGCTCTGGTCGCCTTCTTCCTGGAATCCACCTTCCTCGGACTGTGGATATTCGGCTGGAGCCGACTGCCGAAACTGCTGCATCTCGGCACCATCTGGCTGGTCGCCATCGGCGTCAACGCCAGCGCCTACTTCATCGTGGCCGCCAACTCGTTCATGCAGCATCCGGTGGGCGCGCGCTACAACCCCGAACGCGGGCGCGCCGAACTCACCAGCATCTGGGAAGTGCTCACCAACAACACGACACTGGCGGCGTTCCCGCACGTGGTGGCAGGCGCCTTCCTCACCGCGGGCACCTTCGTCGCGGGCATTTGCGGCTGGTGGATGGTACGCAATGCCCGCAGCGGCGACGAGGCCCGCATGGTCGAGGCGCGCACGATGTGGCGCGCGGGCGGCCGGGCCGGCATGTGGGTGATCCTGGTCGCGGGCGTCGCGCTGTTCTTCACCGGCGACATCCAGGGCAAACTCATGTTCCAGCAGCAGCCCATGAAGATGGCTTCGGCGGAGTCGCTGTGCCACACGCAGACCGATCCGGACTTCTCCGTCCTCACCGTGGGCACGCACAACAATTGCGACAGCGTCACCCACGTCATCGAGGTGCCCTATGTCCTGCCGTATCTGGCGGAAGGGAAATTCAGCGGAGTCACCCTCGACGGCGTCCAGGATCTGCAACGGGCGTATATCGAGAAATTCGGACCCGGCGACTACCGGCCGAACCTGTTCGTGACCTATTGGTCCTTCCGCGCCATGATCGGCCTGTCCGCCGGATCGATCCTGCTGTGGCTCGTCGGCATGTGGATGACCAGGGGCGGGCGCGTCACCGACAGACGGTGGTACTCGTGGCTGTGCCTGCTCGCCATACCGACGCCGTTCCTCGCCAACAGCGCGGGCTGGGTCTTCACCGAAATGGGCCGCCAGCCCTGGGTGGTCGCGCCGAATCCCACCGGCGACCAGAGCCTGCGACTCACCGTGCAGCAGGGTGTTTCCGATCACGTCGCGGGCACCGTCATCGCCTCGCTGGTGGTGTTCACGCTGCTCTACGGCGCGCTCGCGGTGGTGTGGTTCTACCTCATGCGGCGCTACGTGATCGCCGGGCCGGAGGAGCCGCCGAGCCCGCCGAAGCCGGGCGGGCCGGACGACGGCACGCCGGGGCGGCATCGCGCCGAAGAACCCGCGGTCGAACAACTCTCCTTCGCTTACTAGGAGCCGACGATGAATCTGCAAGAGTTCTGGTTTCTGCTCATCGGCGTCCTGTTCACCGGCTACTTCGTGCTGGAGGGATTCGATTTCGGCGTCGGCATGCTCATGCCCGTACTCGGCAGGGGCAGCGACACCCGCAGGCGCGTGGTGCTCAACACCATCGGACCGGTGTGGGACGGCAACGAGGTGTGGCTGCTGACCGCGGGCGGTGCCATGTTCGCGGCCTTTCCCGAGTGGTACGCGAGCCTGTTCTCCGGGTTCTACATCGCGCTGCTGCTCGTGTTGGTCGCATTGATCCTGCGTATCTGCGCCATCGAGTACCGCAGCAAGATCGACGACCCGCGCTGGCGGGCCTGGTGCGACGCAGGCATCGGAATCGGTTCCTGGATACCGGCATTGGCCTGGGGATGGGTGTTCGGCAATGTCGTGCACGGTGTTCCGCTCGAGGCCGACAAGAACATCGGCGGCTCGATCGGCGACCTGTTCGGTCCGTACGCGCTGCTCGGCGGACTGACCACCGGCCTGCTGTTCGCGCTGCACGGCGCGATCTTCCTCGCCCTCAAGACCGGCGGCGAGGTGCGCGCCGACTCGGTGCGCATCGCGCGGCTGCTGCTGGCGCCGACCGCGGTGGTGGTGGCCGCGTTCGGCATCTGGACCCAGCTCGCCCACGGCGTCGGTTGGACGTGGATTGCCTTGGCGGTCGCGGTGATCGGATTGGTGCTCGCGGGCGCGGGGGTGCTCGTCGACCGGGACGGCTCGGCCTTCGCCGGCACCACCATGACCATCGCCGCGGCGACGGTGCTGCTGTTCGGGTCGCTGTTCCCGAATGTGTTGCCCTCCAGCATCAATGACGCCTTCAGTCTCACGGTGGACAACGCGTCCTCGACCCCGTACACGCTGAAGGTCATGAGCTGGGCGGCGGTCATCGTCACTCCCGTGGTGCTCGGCTACCAGGGCTGGACGTACTGGGTGTTCCGCAAACGCCTGACGGTGGAACAGATTCCGGCGCCGATCGGCCTGCCGCTCCGGCCCGTGAAGGACTGATACGCATGGCACGTCCGCCCGTCGACCCGCGCTTGTGGAAATACGCGCGCTCGACGCGCCGGTACCTGGCGCTGAGTGTCGGCCTGTCCGTGGTCGTCACGGTGTGCATCGTGGTCACCGGGGTCACGCTGGCCCGCGTGCTCGCCGGGGTGATCACCGATCCCGCGCGGCGCTCGGTAGGCGGGTGGACGGCCGAGATCGCGCTGGCGGCCTGCGCGATCGGCGTGCGGGTCCTCGCCGCCTGGTGGCAGTCACGACTGGCGCACCGCGCGGGCGCCGACGCGGTGACCGAACTGGAGACCGCGGCACTCGTCACCGGCGCGCGACTCCCGCCGCGCGAACTCGACACCCGCCGAACCGAACTCGCGATCGTCATCGGTTCCGGGCTGCACGGACTGCGCGCATACCTCGCCGGATACCTGCCCGCGCTGATACTGGCCTGTCTGGTCCCGCCGATCGTGCTGATCGTCATCGCCGCGCACGATCCGATCTCGGGCGTTATCGCCGTGGTGACCCTGCCGCTCATCCCGGTCTTCATGGTCCTCATCGGCCTGCTCACCCACGGCAGGGCAGCCGCAACCCTGACCGCCGCCACCCGCCTGTCCGACCAGCTCCTCGACCTGTTCGCGGGCATGCCGACCCTGCGCGCCCTCGGCCGCGAGACCTCGGACCATTCGCGCACCATGGCGCCCCGAGTCCGCGCCCTCGGCGAGGCCCTGCGCGTCCGCACCATGCGCGCGCTGCGCGTGGCGTTCCTATCCTCGATGGTCCTGGAACTGCTCGCCACCCTCAGCGTCGCGCTCATCGCCGTCTCCATCGGCCTGCGGCTGGTCTACGGCGGTATGAGCCTCTACGCCGGACTCGTGGCCCTCATCCTCGCCCCCGAGGTCTATCTGCCGTTGCGCACGGTGGGCGAGCGCTTCCACGCCGCCCAGGACGGCATCGCCGCCGCCGAGCGGGCCTTCGCGGTACTCGATCCGCAGGAGGGTGCGTCGGCTCGCGCGGGTTCGGTGACGGTGCGGACCGCAGGCGTCGCCGGTGCGGTCTCGGCCGCCGGCAACGCGGTCGTGGCGACGGGCGACGGGAATCCCGACGCGGCGAGCGAAGCCGAATCCAGTGCGCTGGTGGTGATTCACGGTCTGTGCGTCGACACCCGCGGCGCACGGGCTCCGGCGAATCTGTCCGCGGTGCTGCGGCCCGGCGCGGTCACGGTTCTCGCGGGGCCGAACGGCAGCGGTAAATCGACTGCACTGCAAGCGATTCTGGGGCTCGTGAAACCGGACAGCGGTTCGGTCACGGTGAACGGCGTCGACGTGCGCGAACTCGACTCCGAGGTGTGGTGGTCGCGGGTGGCCTGGCTGCCGCAGCGGCCCGTCGTTGTGCCGGGCACCCTGCGCGAGAACCTCGAACTCTTCGGCGCGGCCGGTGTTCGCGACGGACTCGAAGCAGCCTGCGCGGCAACCGGATTCGATACCGTTCTGGCCCGACTACCGGACCGCTGGGACACCGTCGTAGGCATGGGTGGCCTCGGTCTGTCCCTCGGGCAACGCCAACGCCTGGCCCTGACCCGAGTCCTCGCCGCCGACCGCCCCGTCCTGCTCCTCGACGAACCCACCGCCCACCTCGACCCCGACAGCGAAGCCACGGTCCTCACCGCCCTGCGCACTCGCGCCGCCCGGGGAGCGACGGTCATAGTGGTAGGTCACCGCCCCACCGTCATCGCCGCCGCCGACCACATCGTGCCGGTCCGGGCGATGGCCGAGGTCGGGTGAGGTCATGAGCGGCCGGAATGTCCTCGACACCTCAGCCGCGTCGACAGCGTCCGACTCGGCGAACACCGGGTCGGTCGAGGTGGCCGATAGCGCGCCGACCAGCGATCCCGTGAGGACCACGCGCCGGCGCGATCGCGCCGACCAGCCCGCGAAGGATCCCCGCGAACACGGCAGGGACAAATCGCTGATCGGCGACCTCCGGGGTATGTGGCGACTGCTCGAGCTGTCACCGTGGCGGGTCGCGGTCGCCGTCGCCTGGGGCACGGTCGCTCTTGGCAGCGCGCTCGGGCTGGCCGCACTCTCGGCGTGGTTGATCGCGCGGGCGTGGGAGATGCCGCCGGTACTCGATCTGAGCGTGGCCGTGGTCGCGGTGCGCGCCTTGGGCATCTCGCGCGGTCTGGCCCGCTACCTGGAACGCCTCGCCACCCACGATGTCGCCTTGCGGTCGATGACCATCGCCCGAACGACGGTGTACCGGGCACTGGCCGGGTCCGACATCTGGCTGCGTCGGCGCACCTCGAAAACGACTGGCGCGCAGTCGAACCGGGATGCGCCCGGTGTAGAGGGCGTGCGTGCCGATCGCGTTGTCCCGGCCGACCGAGAAATCACGGTGGCCGCCGACCGATACGCGGACCGCGGAGGCGAGTCGAACGAGCGCGAACCGGAAGTGCGGCGCGGGGATCTGTTGGTCCGGGTCGGTGGCGATATCGATGATCTCGGTGCGGTGGTGGTCCGTGTCCTCGTACCGGTCGCGGTCGCGCTGGTCCTGTCGGCGGCCGCGGTGGGGCTGTTGGCGACCATCTCGCCCGCCGCGGCGGGGATTCTGGCGGTGGCATTGCTGGTCACCGGTGCGGTGGCCCCGTGGTTGTCGGCGCGGGCGGCCCGGGATGCCGAGATCGCGGTGCGTACCGATCGCGCGGAGTTCACCGCCCGCGCTCTCACCGTCCTCGACCACGCGGCCGAGTTGCGGGTCGCGGGCAGACTGGACGGGGCCGTTCGGTCGGCGGGCGAGGCCGGTCGGCGGGCGGTCGCAGCCGAGGACGCCGCGGCGTCGCGCAGCGCCTTGGCCGTCGCCATGACTCCCGCCTCGGTGGGGATCAGTGTCCTGGCGGCGCTGCTCATCGGCGTCACCGCGTACGGCGGCACGCCCGTGGCCATGACCCCGATGGCGCTGACCATCCTCGTCCTGCTCCCGCTGTCGGCCTTCGAAGCGGTGGGTCCGCTGCCCGTCGCGGCCCAGACCTTGACCACCGCCCGCGCCGCGTACCACCGACTGGTCGATCTCGATGCCGACCGCCCGAAGGCCGATAGCGACCCACTGCCGTCGACCTTCCCGGACCGCCCGTCGGGTAAGCGGATCGCGGTCGTCGGCCCGAGCGGCGCGGGCAAGACCACCCTGCTCATGCACTGGGCGGGACTGTTCACGACTCGGCATCCCGAAGTCACCTTCTTCGCCGAGGACGCCCACCTCTTCGGCACCACCGTCCTCGAGAACCTGCGCGTCGCCCGCGGAGACCTGACCGAAGCGGAAGCGGAGAAGGCGCTGCGCGCGGTCGGCCTCGGCGAGTGGCTCGACACCCTCCCGAACGGCGTCGACACCGACCTCGTCGGCGGCGCCGCGGCGGTCTCCGGCGGTCAACGCCGCCGCATCCTGCTCGCGCGCGCCCTCGTGAGCCCCGCTCGCGTCCTCCTGCTGGACGAACCAACCGAACACATGGAGGCCGAAGCGGGCGCCCGCCTCCTGCGCGACCTACTCGACCCGGCGAGCGGTCTGGTCGACCCGGACCGCACCGTGGTCGTCGTCACCCACCAACTCCCGGCCGATCACCGCGCCGACCAAGTCGTCCACCTCGACGTTGCCGGAAGGGTCACCATCGGCGACCGCCGGATTCCGCCTCCCGAATAATCCGTTGCACGCCCCCGACACCTTCGCTACCTTCGTCCATACACAGGAAGGAGGTGGTTCGAAGAATGGTAGATCAACGGACACGTGAGGTGGCTGTCCGCTAGCGCCACCGCTGTAGGTGGATTCCATCCGCGCGAGCGCTGGTGAATCCAAAACAGCCACCCGGCCCCCGAGCCCCCGGTCTTGTCCGACCGGGACCCGTGCAGGTTATCCACCGCACCGGTATGGCTCGGGGGCCGTTCCGTATGGGCGATATGTGCGAATGCCGATCGATGGAAGCGGAAGCGGCGGCGCCTGACCCCGTCCGAGGCCAGGCGAACAGCTCAGCCGATGTAGCGTCGGAGGCGGGCGGAGAGGCGGGGTTCGAGTGGGCCGTCGGCTACCACTCGTTCCTCGACGTAGGCCAGGTCGCCGCCTTCGACGATCCCGTAGAGGCGTTTGGCGCCGCCGACGACGATGCCGGACTGGGAGCGGATGACAACGTCGGTCGCCAGTTCCCAGGAGGACTGGGTGAGTGCGGTGCCGTAGAAGAGTTCGACGATGCCGGTGCTGTGGGTGAGCAGCAGTTCGATGACCTCGTCGTCGCCGTCGACGCCGACCCGCCAGAAACCGCTCTCGCGCAGGTCCGGGCCGCCGTAGGAGCCGTCCGCCTCGATGACCCAGGAACGGGAGTCCCAGGCCAGGAAGTCGCCGCCGTCGTGTGAGACGACGATCTGCTGGCCGAAGCGGTAGTCACCGCGGTCGGGAGCATTGCCTTCGCCCTCGCCGCGCCACACGCCGACCATCGGCAGCAGTGCGAGCATGGAAGAACTCAGATCCGGCCCGAGCCGCAGATTGGCGGTGTCCTCGGGCAGCGGAAGATCCGGCAGGACCGGAATATTGCGGATGCCGGTCGATTTCGCCCGTTCGGCCGCCTCGGCTACCGCTTCGTCGCCACTGCGACGCGCGGGATGCCCGTTGCCGTTCATGTGTTCACTCGCTCGCTCGGCCGGATCGGAACCTTCGCTCGCGAGATCGCTCATGATTCGGTGAAAAGCCGGTAGAAGACGTACAGCCCGAACCACCCGATGAGGATGGCGACGGCCACCAGCAGAATCTCGAAGAAGAGGACCACATTCGGAGTCTAACCACTCGCACCGCATCCGACACAACGGCCCCGGCGCCACCCGTTCGGGAGGCGTCGGGGCCGTTGCGGTCCGCGGCCTATTTGGCGACCGCGACGTCCACGCTGTGGATGCCCGCGCCCTCGGGACGGACCTCGGCGGAGCCGTTGCCCGAGGAGGACAGCGCGCGCACGGTCCACGCGCCCGGAGCGGCGAAGAAACGGAAATCACCGGTGCCGGAGGCGACTACCTCGGCGGTGAAGTCGCCGTTACCGTCGAGCAGGCGCACGAAGGCGCCGCCGACCGGTTGGCCGTCGGTGCTCAGGACACGGCCGGTGATGACCGTCTCCTTTTCCACATCGACGCCCGCGGGAATGGCCTGACCCTGCGTAGGTGCTGCGCACATGTGATTACTCTCCCAACTCGATCGGTGCACCGACGAGCGAGCCGTATTCGGTCCAGCTGCCGTCGTAGTTCTTGACATTCTGATGGCCGAGCAGTTCCTGCAGCACGAACCAGGTGTGCGACGAACGCTCACCGATCCGGCAGTAGGCGATGGTGTCCTTCTCCCCGTCCAGGCCCGCGTCCTTGTAGATCTCGGTCAGCTCGGCGTCGGACTTGAAGGTGCCGTCCTCGTTCGCGGCCTTGCTCCACGGCACGTTGATGGCGCCGGGGATGTGGCCGGGACGCTGGCTCTGCTCCTGCGGCAGGTGCGCGGGGGCGAGGATCTTGCCGGAGAACTCGTCGGGCGAACGCACGTCGACCAGGTTCTTGGTGCCGATGGCGGCGATGACCTCGTCGCGGAAGGCGCGAATGGACAGGTCGGGGGCGGCGGCCTTGTACTGGGCGGCCGGGCGGTTCACGGGCTCGGTGGACAGCGGGCGCCCGTCGAGCTCCCACTTCTTGCGGCCGCCGTCGAGCAGTTTGACGTTGTTGTGGCCGTACAGCTTGAAGTACCAGTACGCGTAGGCCGCGAACCAGTTGTTGTTGCCGCCGTAGAGCACGACCTCGTCGTCGTTGGAGATGCCGCGCGCCGAGAGCAGGTCGGAGAACTGCTCCTGATTCACGAAGTCGCGGCGAACCTGATCCTGCAGGTCCTTTTTCCAGTCGAGCCGGACGGCGCCCTCGATATGTCCATTGTCGTAGGCAGAGGTGTCCTCGTCGACCTCGACGAACACTACGCCGGGGGCGTTGAGGTTCTCTTCGGCCCAGTCGACGGAGACCAGGACATCGGAGCGAGCCATGTTGTTCCTTTCGGGGTGGTGACTTGCAGGAGAGATCAGTTCGGTGCTGGAACCTCGACCGGTTCGACCCGGCGCAGGCGGGTCACCAGCGGATAGATCCGGCAACCAAGGCAGATCCCGAACGCCGCGTTCAGGAACGCCGCGAACAGGGCGAAGCCGGCGAAGACCCCGCCGACCACGGTGGAGCCTGCCAGGAATCCCAGCAGGCCGACGGCGCTGAAGACCAGGCCGAGCAATTGGGCGAACCGCAGCGGCGTCGCCGGTTCGGTTTCGACGGTTGGGCCGAGCCGTGGCGCGACGAGCACGGCGAAGATCCGCCCGTATGGGTGCCGGCGCGGTCCGAGGGCCGCGCCGACGGCGAAGACGACGGCCTGGACTGCGATCAGCACGGCCGCGAGGGCGGGCGAGAAGGCCGCGACCAACAGGACGAGCACAAGGACCGCGGTGGTGACCCAGGCGGCGAAGCGGGGGCCGCGCACATCGACGCGGTCGGGATCGGTGACGGTGGGGGAATGTGACGACATCGGGGTACTCCTGCGCTGAAACATCTCGGAAGGCGGGATATTCGCCGATTCACCGGGGGATCGCGGATCACTCGCGCGGTGAATGGGGTCGGGCGTCAGGAAACGGACGGCCGACCGGTCAGCGGCACAGGCAGCAACAACCGCCGAGTCGACACAGGTCAACTGTGCGACGTCGGGTGAGCATCAGCTCGTGGTCGGATTGCACGTCGAGCAGTTTACCCAATTCCGCAGGGGAATTGGACCCCGGGGTCGGGGACGGACCCGATCGGTCGATGTCAGGCCGGATTCCGGGCCGTCAAGGGGGCCAGCGCGCTGCGCAGATCGCCCGCCTTGGGCACGCCGGAGATACGGAAGCGCTCGCGACCCTCGGCGTCGAAGACGAACGTGGTGGGCAGTGACAGGACGTTGAGCGCGCGCGCCAGCATCGGATCGTCGTCGATATCGATCTCGATATCGCGCGGCGGCAGCGAGGCGTCGGCCAGATCCTCGGCGACTCCCGCGACCACCCGCCGCACGGCCGCGCAGGGACCGCACCAGTCGGCGGAGAAGTGCAGCACCGCCGGCACCGATCCGGTGACACCGGCCGCGGCGAGCAATTGCGCCCGCGTCGAGGCATCGTCGGGCCTTTCGGTGGCCCGCACCGCGCCCTCGCGGCTCCGTATCGCCAGGCCGATGGCGGTGGCGGCGATAAGCATTACCGCCAGAATTGTGAGTTGAATCATGGTCTCTGCAATCTGTCCAGATCGATCGTCACGTTCTCGCCCTTTCCCTCGACGTGGATCTGGCCGCCGAGGGCGAACACTTTGGTCGGCTTGATGCCGAAGGGCAGTTCCTTCGTATCGATGATGCGGGAGAACATGGCGAGCACCGCCGGGCGGTCGGCTTCGGGCACCTCGGCCGTGCTCGGTGGCAACTCGGGGCCCGCGCCGCGATAGAAGCCGGTCGCGGTGATCTCGACCTGGTCGCCGACCAGCCGCAGTTCCGCCTGCACGCTGACCCGGTCGCCGGACAACCGCGCGTTGTTGCCGCCGGGTTTGGTCACCAGACCGGGCAGTGTGCCGGTGAGGATCAACCCGTCGGCGGTGGTCATCCCCGAGCCGCCGGATCCGCCGGTGCCGTCGGATTTGTCGGCGGGTCGTGAATGCACCTGGAGATCCGGGATATCGAACAGCCTGCCCAGTTCGACCGGTTCGATCACCATCCTGGCGTCCAACTTCTCCACCGGCACCCGGCGCACATTTCCCTCGGACAGATCGCCGAACGGCAGCCGCACGCCCGTCATATTGGCCTCGACGTAGATCTGCCCAGAAATATCCGGCCGGACCACCTGCGCCCGAATGCCGACGCTCTGGTAGCGACTGTCCAGCGCCTGGCTGAGGAAGGGGAATCCGTGGATCGTCACCTCCGGGTCGGCGCTGAGATCGGCGCCGACGCGCAAGGCACGGGACACGCGGTACTCCGAATAGGCCGCGGCGCCGAAATCGATGACGACGGCCAATCCGGCGAGTACCAGTAACCCGATGATCAGCTTGCGCATGCCAGAAACAGTACTTGGCCGCGCATTTCGGCTATCGATGGTCTCGTTCTTGGTTGACAGTTCACCCGGAGGGCGAGGTCATCGGGCATCACGCGCTAATCTTGCATCCGAATTACCTGTGATCAGCGACGTGGCCAAGCAGTGTTGCTGTGTCCTGCGGAGCTACGAGATAGGAGGAGTGCCGTGGAGCTGCTCCTGCTGACCTCCGACCCCGATCCCGAGTCGGTGCTGCCCTCGCTCGCCCTGCTGGCGCACAATGTGCGGCCCGCGCCGACCGAGGTGGCATCGCTGTTGGAGGCGGGCACCGCGGATGTCGCACTGGTCGACGCGCGCACGGATCTGGCCGCCGCCCGCGGACTGTGCAGGCTGTTGGGCAGCACCGGGTCGTCGGTGCCGGTCGTCGCGGTGCTCACCGAGGGCGGTCTGGTCGCCGTGAACGCCGACTGGGGCCTGGACGACATCCTGCTGCCGGGCACCGGCCCGGCCGAACTGGACGCGCGTCTGCGCCTGCTGGTCGGGCGCAACGGCGGCGTGGCGAGTCCGGAGAACACCGGCAAGATCACCCTGGGTGAACTCGTCATCGACGAGGGCACCTACACCGCCCGGTTGCGCGGCCGTCCACTCGACCTGACGTACAAGGAATTCGAACTCCTCAAATATCTCGCCCAGCACGCGGGCCGGGTCTTCACCCGGGCGCAGCTGTTGCAGGAGGTGTGGGGTTACGACTTCTTCGGCGGCACCCGCACCGTCGATGTCCATGTCCGGCGCCTGCGCGCCAAGCTGGGCAGCGAATACGAATCGCTCATCGGCACGGTGCGCAATGTCGGCTACAAGGCGGTGCGTCCCTCCCGTGCCGCGGCAAAGGGCGACTCGGCGCCGTTTCCCGATGGCGAGTCCGCCGAGGGCGACGATTCCCCACTGACGCCCGCCAACGGTTCCGTGCCGTAGCGCGGGGCCACGGCGGTGTCCGGTTCGGCGGCGCGGGAATGCGCACCGCCGCGGCGATGCTGTCGGTAGGTGAATCCGAGGACAGATTCCGGTGCGGCCGGAGACAGGGGCGTGAGGCGATGACGCGGGCGCGATGGTTGCGAGAACTCGACGGCGACACCGCGGACACGGTGCGGGAGCTGCTGTTCCGCGCGCGGACCGCCGACGGTGTCGCGCCGGTCTCCGAGCAGGCCGTCCTCTCGCTGGCCGAACCGGGCGCGGCGCGGCACCTGATCGTGGAAGAAGCTGGCGTCGTCGTCGGCTACGCCAATCTGACCGACCCGCATGACGAGCATCCGGCCATGGCCGAGGTCGCGGTCGACCCGGGCGCGCGGGGCGCGGGCATCGGCACGGAAACGGTGTCGGCGGCGCTGTCGGAGGGCGGTGCGGGCGCGCGGGTGTGGGCGCACGGAAATCTCGGTCCGGCCAAGGCCGTGGCGGCGCGGCTCGGCTTGCTGACCGCGCGCGAATTGTGGCAGATGCGTCGCCCGCTGGCAACACCTGAGCTACCAGAACTTGTCATTCCGGCGGGGCTGTCGCTGCGGACCTACGCGGGCCCGGCAGACGATGCCGAGTTGCTGCGGGTCAACAATGCGGCGTTCGCCTGGCATCCCGAACAGGGCGGTTGGTCCGAACGTGAAATAGCGGCGCGCCGGGCCGAATCATGGTTCGATCCCGACGGGGTGTTCCTGGTCTCGGAGACCGGTGCGCCGGAACATGTTCTCGGGTTCCATTGGACCAAGGTGCACGCCGAGGAACAGACCCCGGTCGGTGAGGTGTACGTGGTGGGTGTCGATCCCGCGGCGCAGGGCCGCGGCCTGGGACGGTTGCTCACCCTGGCGGGTTTGCACCACTTGCGCGAGCGGGGTGCGGCCGAGGTGTTGCTCTACACCGAGGCCGACAACACCGCGGCCGTGCGCACTTACACCCGACTTGGTTTCGCGCCGTCTCATATCGATGTCGCCTACACGATGCCGGCGGGCGTCTCCGGCAACTCCGACCGAATGGGTATCGCATCATAGAAGGTATCCCAGTAAAATCGGAGCAAACCTCACACGAGCTCTGATCAATCGCGCCGGCCTGTTCATTTTCCGTTCACCGAGACTGGTCCAGCTGTCAACCGGGCGACTTTACGTTACTAAGGGGCAGCGCATTTGCTGCCTGGTGCGCAAGTTCCCCGCGAACGGCACCACAGCACCCGCCCGGGCCGGTGAGGGATCGGGCGTGTTCGGACGTGATTCCCGGAGGAATAGTGAAGCTCAAGCGCAGCAGCGCCCTTATCGGAGTGCTGGCCGTTGTAGCCATGCCGCTGGCCGCCTGTGGCAGCGACGACAACTCGTCGACCGGTTCGAGCAACGCCGCCAACAGCAGCGTCGCCTGTGGCGGTAAGAAGTCCCTGAAGGCCAGTGGTTCCTCGGCCCAGAAGAACGCCATGGAGCGCTTCATCGCCGCCTACGAGGCCAACTGCGACGGCTACACGCTGAACTACACCTCGAGCGGTTCCGGCGCGGGTGTCAACGAGTTCATCGGCGGCCAGACCGACTTCGGCGGCTCCGACTCCCCGCTGAGCAGCAAGAAGGAAGAGCCCGCCAAAGCGCAGGAGCGCTGCGGCGCCCCGGCATGGAACCTGCCGACCGTCTTCGGCCCCATCGCCATCACCTACAACATCGACGGCGTGACCGACCTCGTGCTCGACGGCCCGACCGCCGCCAAGGTGTTCAACGGCGCCATCAGCACCTGGGACGCCCCCGAGATCAAGGCACTCAACCCGAGCGCCAAGCTGCCCTCGGAGAAGATCGCCGTGATCTTCCGCTCCGACGAGTCGGGTACCACCGACAACTTCCAGCTCTACCTGGACGCCGCTTCGGCCGGCGCGTGGGGCAAGGGTGCCGGCAAGACCTTCAACGGCGGTGTCGGCGAGGGCGCCAAGGGCAACGAGGGCACCTCGGCCGCGATCAAGAACACCAAGAACTCCATCACCTACAACGAGTGGTCCTTCGCCAAGGCGCAGAACCTGTCGATCGCCCAGATCGTCACCACCGCCTCCAAGACCCCGGTGAAGCTGTCGGTGGATTCGGCGGGCAAGGCCATCAACGGCGTGAAGATCAAGGGTGAGGGCAACGACCTCGTCCTGGACGTCTCCTCGTTCTACACCCCCACCGAGGCGGGCGCGTACCCGATCATCCTGCCGACCTACGAGGTCGTCTGCTCGAAGTACGCCGATCCGGAGACCTCCAAGGCCGTCAAGGCGTTCCTGACCTCGGCGGTCACCAACGGCCAGAAGGGACTCGACGAGGCCGGTTACATCCCGGTTCCCGAGCAGTTCAAGGCTAAGCTGACCACCGCGATCAACGCCATCTCCTGATCGCAGCATCATGACCGTGCACCCTGAAGAGGTGACCGCAGCGGGCTCGTCGGACACGACGGGCCCGCAGGCGGCCGGAGAAACTGCGCATATGTCGAGCGAACTGAAAGACGACGTGAGCCTTACGAAGGAGCCTTCAGCGAAGGGATCCCCGGCGGTGCGTCAGCCCCACAGTAAGCGAGCCGAGACCATCTTCCGGTCCCTGGCCGTCGCGGCGGGCGCGACCATCGTCGCGTCGATCGTGTTGATCGCGCTGTTCCTGCTGATTCGCGCGGTTCCCTCGCTCAGGGCGGACGAAGTCAACTTCTTCACCAGCACCGAGTTCAGTACCACCGATGCCAACCACCTGAAGTTCGGCATCAAGGACTTGTTCATGGTCACGGTGCTGAGCTCGATCTTCGCGCTGGTGATCGCGGTTCCCATCGGCGTCGGTATCGCACTGTTCCTGACCCACTACGCGCCGAAGCGGGTGGCGCGCCCGTTCGCCGCGCTGGTCGACCTCCTGGCGGCGGTGCCATCCATCGTCTTCGGCCTGTGGGGCTTCCTGGTGCTGGCGCCCCAGCTGGGACCGGTACAGGAATTCCTGAACGACAACCTCGGCTGGTTCTTCCTGTTCGCCGACGGCAACGTGTCGATCGGCGGCGGTGGCACGATCTTCACCGCGGGCGTCGTGCTCGCGGTGATGATCCTGCCGATCATCACCTCGGTCTCGCGCGAGGTGTTCAACCTCACCCCGGTCAATCACATCGAGGCCGCCCAGGCGCTGGGCGCCACGAAGTGGGAGGTCGTGCGCATGACCGTGCTGCCCTACGGGCGCAGCGGTGTGATCGCGGGTTCCATGCTCGGCCTCGGCCGCGCCCTCGGTGAGACCATCGCCGTCCTCGTGGTGCTGCGCACCTCGGCGCAGGCGGGCAGTTGGTCGCTGTTCGACGGCGGCTACACCTTCGCCTCCAAGATCGCCTCGGCGGCCTCGGAATTCAGTTCACCCCTGCCGACCGGCGCCTACATCGCGGCGGGCTTCGTGCTCTTCGCGCTGACCTTCGTGGTCAACGCGCTCGCTCGGCTCGCGGCGGGCGGAAAGGTTAACTCGTGATGGCCACCACCTCGACGCTCGACAAGCCGGTCAAGGCGCCCACGTTCCGCGAAGTGAGCCGTGGCCGCAAGATCAAGAACAACCTCGCCACCGGCTTGGTGGCGGCCTGCTTCGCCATCGCGCTCGTCCCGCTGGTGTGGGTGTTGTGGATGGTGGTCAGCAAGGGCATCGATGCCGTCGCATCGCTGGACTGGTGGCAGAAGTCGCAGAAGGGCATCCTGCCGGACCAGACCGGCGGCGGTGTCTATCACGCGATCTACGGCACCATCGTGCAGACCCTGGTGGCGGCGGTCCTCGCGGTGCCGCTCGGCATCATGGCCGCGGTCTACCTGGTCGAGTACGGCCGCGGCAGGCTGGCCCGGGTGACCACCTTCATGGTCGACATCCTGGCCGGTGTGCCGTCCATCGTCGCGGCGCTGTTCATCTTCGCCCTGTGGATCGCCACGCTCGGCTTCCCACAGAGCTCCTTCGCGGTGTCGCTGGCCCTGGTGCTGCTGATGCTGCCGGTGGTGGTGCGCAGCACCGAGGAGATGCTCAAACTCGTCCCCGACGAGTTGCGCGAGGCGAGTTACGCACTCGGCGTGCCGAAGTGGAAGACCATCGTCCGCATCGTGGTTCCCACCGCGGCGCCGGGCATGATCAGCGGCATCCTGCTCGCTCTCGCCCGCGTCATGGGTGAGACGGCCCCGGTGCTCGTGCTGGTCGGCTACGCCAAGTCGATCAACACCAACATGTTCGACGGCAACATGGCCTCCCTGCCGTTGCTCATCTACCAAGAGCTGGCGAACCCGGAGCCCGCGGGTCGTGAACGCGTGTGGGGCGCGGCCCTGACGCTGATCCTGCTCATCGCCCTGCTGTACGCGGCCGCGGCGGTTGTCAACAAGCTGCTCACCCGCAACCGATAAAGCGAAACGGATACTCGCATGGCCAAGCGCATCGACGTCAAAGACCTGAATATCTTCTACGGCAAGTTCCACGCGGTGGCCGACGTGGATCTGACCGTGCTGCCCCGCAGCGTCACCGCTTTCATCGGCCCCTCCGGCTGCGGTAAGTCCACGGTGCTGCGGTCGTTGAACCGCATGCACGAGGTCACCCCGAACGCCCGCGTCGAAGGTGCGGTGCTGCTCGACGGTGAGGACATCTACGCATCGAACGTCGACCCCGTGGGTGTGCGCCGCACGATCGGCATGGTGTTCCAGCGGCCGAACCCGTTCCCCACCATGTCCATTCGCGACAATGTGGTTGCCGGGCTCAAGCTCCAGGGCGTGCGCAACAGGAAGGAACTCGACGAGGTCGCCGAGCGCTCGCTGCGCGGCGCCAACCTCTGGAACGAGGTCAAGGACCGGCTCGACAAGCCGGGCGGCGGCCTGTCCGGCGGTCAGCAGCAGCGTCTGTGCATCGCGCGTGCCATCGCGGTCTCGCCCGACGTGCTGCTGATGGACGAGCCCTGTTCGGCGCTCGACCCGATCTCCACCCTGGCGATCGAGGATCTGATCACCGAACTGAAGAAGGAATTCACCATCGTCATCGTCACGCACAATATGCAGCAGGCCGCGCGCGTGAGTGATCAGACCGGATTCTTCAACCTGGAAGCCCAGGGCAAGCCCGGCAAACTGATCGAGATCGACGACACCGAGAAGATCTTCTCCAACCCGGGCCAGAAGGCGACCGAAGACTATATCTCCGGCCGCTTCGGATAAATCCGGCGACGACAACGGCCTGCACGGGAAACCGTGTGGGCCTGTTCGTATTTCGGAGACATTGTGGCGAGCGCTCGGCTATCGGCACGCCGGGGGTCATTGCCGGAGGATCGCCCGTAAGCCGCGGATGAACGCGCCTGCCCCGGACATGTCGATATGTCCGGGGCAGGCGACACGTGTCCGGTCGGGTCGGTCAGACCTCCGCTTCGGGATCCGGCGGAAGAACGCCGGTGACCAGGAAGATCACCCGGCGGCCGATCTCCACCGCGTGATCGGCGAAACGCTCGTAGTAGCGGCCGAGCAGGGTCACGTCGACCGCGGCCGCCACCCCGTACTTCCAGTCCCGGTCCATCAGCAGGGTGAATAGATGACGGTGCAGATCGTCCATCGCGTCATCGTCCTCTTTGAGCTGGGCGGCGCGTTCCGGGTCGCGGTTCTCGAGCACGTCGCGCGCACCCTCGCCCATATTGACCGCGATGCGGCCCATCTCGGCGAAGTAGCCGTTGACCGATTCCGGTAGCGCGTGGTTGGGGTGGCGGCGACGGGCCACCTTGGCCACGTGCAGTGCGAGCGCGACCATACGGTTCACGTCCTGCACGATCTGAATGGCGGCCACCACCTGACGCAAGTCGCCCGCGACGGGGGCCTGGAGCGCCAGCAGCGCGAACGCGCGCTCCTCGGCGTCGCTGATCATTTCCGCGATCCGGTCGTGTTCACTGATGACCGCTTCGGCGAGGGCGAGATCGGCCTGGAGCAATGCTTGGGTGGCCCGATCCATCGCCGAACCCGCGAGACCGGCCATCTCACCCAGCAGGTGGGCGAGCTCGGCCATTTGCTCGTTGTAGATGACACGCATGAAGACAGACACTAGTTCGAGGCGCTGTCCAAGTCACCAACAGGGAGTGAATGTGCGGTGAGAATACCTGTCGGTATGTAACTGGCGGGTCGCGATCCTCTTCCTACGTTACTTGCAGGTCTCGTCCGCCGCGTTCACCGCTTCCAGATCCGATGGCAGCGCGGTGGGCGTCGATGCACTCGAACCGGTCGTGGTGGTCACATTGTTGATCGGATCGCCCACCGGAGTCGGCGTGCGGATGGTGCCGGTGTAGTCCTGACCGAGGACGACCTCGACGATGGAACCGAGTTCGCCGTCGGATTCCAGGCTCGCGCCGGGCACCGCGGTCGCGACCGTGGCCGCGTCGGCCTCGTGCCCCGGGCCGTACCTGACCTTGGTCGTCGCCGACATGCCCTGTGAGTAGTTGGCCCGGCCGGTGATCTGGAAGCCTTGGGCGCTCAACTTGTTGGCCGCGGTATTCGCCGCGCCCGCCTCGCCGGAGCCGTTGGAGACCAGCACCGGGATGCTGTTCGGATCGACGGCGATGTATTTGGGCGGTTCGGGCGCGGCCGAGGTCGAAGTGGTCGGATCGTGCGTGGGCGTCTTCTCGCCGGGCAGCGGCCGGTCGTCGCGGACAGCGCTGAAGATGGCTTTAATATCGGATTCGCGAGGGATCTCGTTGCCGTAGGAGGTGGTGCCCGCGGTCGGGATCGTCAGGAAGGTGATCGCGCCCGCGTCGACCTTCTGGAGGGAGCGGCCGAGGGTGAGCAGGTCGCTGGACTTGACGTTGTCGACCCAGGTGTGCCGGGTGAACTCCTCGATGAAGCCGTTGAGCTTGCCCGGATCGAACAGCACGCGGCTCGACATCGCCCCGCGCAGCAACGAGGACATGAAGCGCTGCTGCCGGTTGATGCGGTCGTAGTCGCTGCGCTCCTCGCCGTAGACGTGGCGGGCGCGCACGTAGTTCAGCGCGGTCTCGCCGTTGACGCGCTGCTTGCCCGGATTCTCCAGCACGGTGCCGAGGACACCGTCGACGATCGGCTTGGGCGCGCACACCTCCACGCCGCCGATGCGGTCGACCATCGCCTCGAAGCCGGCGAAGTCGATGCCGATGAAGTGGCCGATGGTCAGACCGGTCATCTTCCGTACGACATTGACCAGGCATCTCGGTCCGGCGAGCGCGTAGACGGCATTGAGTTTGTCGCCCATGGCCGAGGGCCAGACGTCCTTGGTGTACTCGCCCTTGTCGTTGTCCCAGCCGTTGCACTGCGGGCGGGTGACATCGAGGTCGCGTGGGAAGGAGACCGCGACAACCCGTTTCCGGTTCTTGGGGATGTGCACAAGCATGACGGTGTCCGCGCGCGCGCCCTCGGCGTCGTCGAGGGTGCCCGCGCCGATCTGGCCGTTCACGCCCGCCCGGGTATCGGTGCCGACGAGCAGGAAGTTCTCGTCGCCCAACTGTGCGCCGGAGTCGATGACGTCCTCGGGATTCTCGTCGAGTGCCGAGACCTGGGTGAAGGCGTTGTTGGTGGAGCGCAGATAGCTCCATCCGCCGCCGGTGATCAGCAGCACCAGCACCGCGAACAGCGCGGCGGTGATCCGCCCGGTGGTCTTGAGCCTGCGATTGCGGCGCTGCTTGCCCGCGGCCAGGCGCGAGAGCGGCTTGCCGACCGGCTTGGGCGTGGCCGAGCGGCCGGTGCGGGACTTGACGGGCGGCTCGGCCTCGGGTTCGGCGGGTTCGGCGACCGGTGGAAGGACGTCGGTGACGGCCTCGGCCGGTTCGGCGGCGACCGCCTGCCGCTTCCCGGCGGGCGGGCGCGGAACCTGCGGAGGTTTGGGGGGCTTGGCGGGTTTGGCGGGCTTCCCGACGATGTCGTCCACGACGACCGACCCGGTGCCGGGCCGGGCGGGTCCGGCGCGGCGCGGACCGGCCTCCGGTCGGGCGGCGGGCGGGCGGTTGACCGGCGCGGGGCGGGCCGACTCGGGGCCGACAGGATCGGGTCCCCCGCGCGGAGCCTCCGGTGGGGCCTCGGGCGTGCGGACGGGGCGCTGGGCGGCTTGGGGCGCGGCGCGGCGTCTGCGGCCGGTGCGTTCGTTGTCGACCTTCTCGACGAGATCCTGGACGGTCAGCGGTGCCGCCCCGGGCTCTGGCGGCGCGTCGTGACGGGAGCGCCGCGACGCGCGCGACCCCTCTCTTTCGGTGCTGTCCGCCGTGGCATAGCGCTCCCACGGGGCGCGACCTCCGGGCCGTGGCGATTGCCCGTGCCGATCGTCACCCACCAACGAACCTCACTTCTCCGTTTGTGCACGTCTCGTACCCGCTGTCGCCCGCGCCGAATCCAGCAGATCCGCCAATGATAACGATTCCGCCACGACGAGCCAGTCCAGCGCGAAACCGAGTACCCCGCACCGGCATATGTCACGCACCGAAGTTCGATAGCTGAATATTAGCGATTCTGGCGCGAATATCGGCCGCGCAGATGATTCGGCACGCATACGTGTTTGCGGGCCGCAATCACGCGCGGATATCGGAAATCGGTGGATCGGAACCATCGATTACCCGAATCGTGATCCGCGCGCCGCGGCCGGGCTCATCCGCCACTGTGCATGACATCGGCGGCGGTCGGGACCGCGGCGTCGTCGGGATCATCGAGCCAGCCGTGTGGCAGTGCGACCTTGCCCGGGGAGCCCTGTCGTCCGCGCGGCCCCTCGGCGTCTTTGGGGAACGGTGCGGCGGGGTCGAGTCCGCCGATGAGTTCGCGCAGTTCGCGCAGACTCGACACCGTCGCGAACGCGCGACGGGAATCGGCGCCCACCGGGAAGCCCATGAGGTACCAGGCCATATGTTTGCGCAGGTCACGCATGGCCTTGTCCTCGCCGAGGTGATCCGACAGCAGGCTGCCGTGGCGATAGAGGATCTCGCCGACCCGACCCAGATTCGGCGGCTCGGGCAGCGGCTCGCCGCGCAGGGCGGCTTGCAGTTCGGCGAACAGCCAGGGGCGGCCGAGGCAGCCGCGACCGATGACGACGCCATCGCATCCGGTTTCGGCCATCATGGTGACCGCGTCGGCGGCGGAGAAGATATCGCCGTTGCCGAGCACCGGAATGGTGCGCACCGCTTCCTTGAGTCGCGCGATGGCCGACCAGTCCGCCGCGCCGGAGTAGCGCTGGGCGGCGGTGCGGGCGTGCAGCGCGACCGCCCGAGCGCCCTCGCCCTCGGCGATCCGGCCCGCGTCCAGGTAGGTGTGGTGTTCGTCATCGATGCCGACGCGGAATTTCACCGTGACCGGCACGCCCGCGGGTTCGGCGGCCGCCACCATCTCCCGCACGATGCCGCGGAACAGCGCGCGCTTGTACGGCAGCGCCGCGCCGCCGCCGAGACGGGTGACCTTGGGCACCGGGCAGCCGAGATTGAGGTCGATGTGATCGGCCCATCCCTCGCCGACGATGATGCGCACCGCCTCGCCGAGTGTGGCCGGGTCGACACCGTAGAGCTGCATGGACCGCGGATGCTCGTCGGCGTCGAAGGACATCATGTGCAGCGTCTTCTCGTTGCGCTCCACCACCGCGCGGGCGGTGATCATCTCGCAGACGTAGATGGAGGTGGAGCTGCCGAACTCGCGGCACAGCTTGCGGAACGCCAGATTGGTGATGCCCGCCATGGGCGCCAGCACGACCGGCGGATCGACCGGATACGGTCCGATCCGCAGCGTGGTCCGCGCCTCGGTAGTCATCGTCACGTTGACCAGTGTCGCATCCGATCCGATGTGAGCGCTGCCACGGCCGCGGCCGGGACGGTCGAGAACGAACGACGCGCCCGCACCGAACCGGTGCGGGCGCGTCGGACGCGGGGACGTCGGTGGGGCTCAGCCCGCGGGGACGTCGGCGGGCTCAGCCCGCGGTGGCGCCTGTCAACTCGCGCTTCTTGGCCTCGCGGGCGAGCATGCGGTCGCGCTGCTCTTCGAACTTCACGACATCCTCACCGAGCTTGTCCAGGAACGTCGCGAGTCGATCGCGGACCGCTTCACCGCGGGCGGTGAAATCGGTGCGCTCGAAGATGTCCCACTTCTTCAGCACCGGCTGCACGACCTCTTCGAGGTGCTGGCGCAGATCGTAGATGCCGTGCTTGGCCATGAGCACGCCGTTGCGTCGGAAGTTGGGCATGCCCGCGCCGGGCATCTGGAAGTGCTCGAGGATCAGCGTGATGGCCTCGATGGCCTGGTCGGGGGTCAGATCGAGGGCGGCGCCGCACATGTTGCGGTAGAAGATCATGTGCAGGTTCTCGTCGGCGGCGACGCGCTGGAGCATGCGATCGGCGATCGGGTCATCGCAGACCCTGCCGGTGTTGCGGTGACTGACCCGGGTGGCCAACTCTTGGAATGTCACGTACGCGACCGAGTGCAGGAATCCGGCGTCGGCCTCGGTCGGCGAGGCGAAACCGTTGGTCATGTGGATCATGCGCGCCTCCTCGAGGGCGACCGGGTCGACCCCGCGGGTGACCACGAGGTAGTCGCGCATGACGATGCCGTGACGGTTCTCCTCGGCGGTCCAGCGGCCGACCCAGGTGCCCCACGCGCCGTCCTGGGAGAAGTTCTCGGCGATCTCACGGTGGTAGGAGGGCAGATTGTCCTCGGTGAGCAGGTTCGTGATCATGGCGGCCTTGGCGACCTCGTTCAGACGGGACTGCTCGGGATCCCAGTCCACCCCGCCGAGCGCCGCGAAGTTGCGGCCCTCGTCCCAGGGGACATAGTCGTGCGGGTGCCATTCCTTCGCGAGGGAGAGGTGCCGGTTGACGTTCTCTTCGGCAACCGGCTCCAACTCCGTCAGAAGCTCGAGTTGAGTCAGATCCCTTGCCATGTCTATAGCCCTTCGGTGAGTGCTTGCTCGCTTGCAGGTCTTCCCCCGGAATATTGACCGTGCCGATGCGGCCATACCTTACGGCACCGTAGGTGTGATGCGAAACGCATCGGACCACGTGTGACGCCCGGCGTCCTGATCGGTTCGTCGACGTCGACGATTCGGCAACGATTCAGAGTCTAGGTGGTTTCGCTGTTCTCCGGGTCGTGGGAAGGCGCGCCGCCGCGACGGCGACCTCCGCCGCGACGACGGGACTATCGGCGCGGCGGGGAAGTCGTTAGCACCGAGTATCGGCGGCGGTGGCGACATTCGCGTTGCCCTCGGGTAAGGATCTGCCGTCGACGCGGAGTCTGTACGGCCGATCTCCTCCGGCTCGGATTCGTGCGTCGGCGTGTTCCGCCGCGGCGGTGACTCCCGATCCGCTCGCGCCTCGGCGTCGCGATCGGCGCAGGGGGCGCGGGCGTCTGCCTGTGGCGCGGTGGGACAGACGACGGCGTTCGCATTCCGCTGATCGATCCGTGGTGCGCGCGGGCGGGCCGACAGATCGCCGCGATGATCTTGACCGTCGCGGCGGCACTGGTGTCCGGCGACATGCGCTCGCCGCCGATCGGGATCTATGCGACCGTCGGCCGGCGCTCGCGGAATTCGTGCGGCGGCTTGGGGTACCGCGCACGCCTCGGTCCACGAGTCCGTCCACATCCGACTTCCCGGACGCGTGGCTGTTCGTGACGGCGGGCGCGACGCCGATGTCCGACTGTGGGCGCCCGTCGGTGCGGCTGTGCGCAGCGCTGAAAGTCGCTATCGGACAGCGATAGTTGATTCGATTGCCGGCGCGCGGGCGGCCGCGAACGCCCACCGGGTACGGCGCCTACGGATACCGCCGTCGCGTACCCGCCGCCTCCGACGGGTCGACCGGCGGTCACCGAGCTTGTACGAGATGGCTCCGGCATCGCGTCGACGGCAACGACCTGCCACCCCGACGGCCGTATGAGTCCGCGCCGCGACTCGAATTCGCGCGGTTACGGTCGGTCGCGCGGCGGTGCCGGGCGGTAACTCGGTCGTCCGTGTGCGTGTAGGCGGAGATTGCCTGGACTTCGCTGTTCCGTATCCCCCCGTAGTGGCCTATCGCAGGGAATGGCCTGGGCCGCATGGTGTTCGTGTCGCGCGGCGCCGCTGTCACGCCCGACCGGCACGGCGAGCGCCCCTGCATTCGTGTCCCGCGCGCGGTGTCGGGTAGGCTGTCCAGCCGAGCCCCTTTAGCTCAGTTGGTAGAGCTGGTGACTTTTAATCACTAGGTCGTAGGTTCGAGTCCTACAGGGGGCACTCACCGCGAAGGCGGACGTGTACGGCGTCGTATACGTCTCTTGATTCCGTCATTCTCCCGGTCGCGGCCGGTCCGCCCGAACGGGTCCGTGATCCCCGCCAGGCGACGATCGGGCGTGACGATCCGACGCAGTGGACGGCTGGGAACGCAGGGGCGATCACAGACGCAAGAGCAGGGTGGGCCCTCCGGCGAAGGAGGTGGTGAGCCGGGGCGGACGCGAGTCGCTATGTCGCAGTGGGTATCAGGGGCGTGGGCCGCGCGATGGGGCACGGTTCGATTGCCTCCGTGCCCGCTTTGTCCATCGCGGCTCGAGCCGGCATCATCGAATGATGTTGTCTGGCAATAATTTTGGATTTGCTGAGGGGGTCCGCCCCGCGCTCGGCGATGCGCGATCCGGCCGCGATCCGGCCGCGCGCGGTCGGGTGCGGGTCGGTTGAGGAGCGTCGAATTCGAATGTCCGTCGAGTCACCGCACTTGTTGCGAGATGTTTGCTGTAACGGATATCGGCCACCTTCGGCTGACTGACTCCTCGGTTTGCCGCGTGTCGGATGACGATTCCGGGTACGGTGACGACTTGATGAATTACGGGCCGAAGGCTGAAACGTACGCGGGATCCGGAATTCGGCTTATCGTTGTTGTGCCCGAACCTGTCACGATCGGTACGACAGATCGTGACAGCCTGGACTCGACGCCGTGGGAGGCTGATCCGAGATGTAAAGAAATACCCGGGTGCGCACCCCCTGCGGCGCACCCGGGTGCGAAAATTATACCAGCTGGTGTGTTTCAGGTTTTTCGCAAGTTTTCGTACCGAAAGTTTGAAACTGGGCGAAAACCCGGTTTGAAGTATTGATAAAACTCATAACTTCGCGCCAAGGGTTCGTTCCTTTGGGGGTTCCGATTGGCGACGAGTAGGCTTCGGAGGCGTTTCGAGCATGGCACGGCAGCAAGAGCGGGCCCGCCGGACACGCGCGGCGATAATCAGGTCCGCCGCCGTTGAGTTCGGGAAGAGCGGCTATGCCGCTGCATCGCTCAACCGCATACTGGAAGGGTCGCGCGCCACCAAGGGGGCGATGTACTTCCATTTCGATTCCAAGGAAGATCTGGCGCGCGCGGTACTGGAGACGGCGGTCGAACGTTACCGCTCCTCCGCCGAACGATGGCTCGCGCGAACCGATCTCGGACCACTCGACATCCTGCACGGGATGATCGACGAGGCCGCGCTGCGCCTCGAACACGACATCATCGTGCAGGCGGAATACCGGCTCATCATCGAGCCGGACTTCTACCGCGACGTCCAAGCGGGCGGTGGGCGCATACTGGGCCGGGCCACCAGGGTCCTCGCCGTGCGCGCCATCGAACACGGACAGTTGCGCGTCGATGCGGATCCCGACCGGTTCACGCGTACTCTCACCGCCGCGCTCGCGGGCCAGCGGTATATGGTCGACCTCCTCGGCGGCACCGTCGACCTGCGATCGAGATTCCAGGAGGCGCTCGAGGTGGTGATCGAATCGATGGCAACCCCGGAATGGACCGAACGATTCCGCATCGACGGCTGGCGCACGACGGCGAGGCTGGAGGAGCTCGGGCTCGCGCTGTAGCGCCGTAACCGGGTCAGAGCCTGGGCGGGGCTCTGACCAGCCGATTTGGGAAACCTGGCGTGGCTGTCATAAGCTATGCGAGCTCCCAACGGACAGCCGTTGAAGCCGGTACGGAGGAATCCGTGACGAGCCCCCTTCGTCTAGCGGCCTAGGACGCCGCCCTTTCAAGGCGGTAGCGCGGGTTCGAATCCCGTAGGGGGTACGGTCTCAGGATCGTTGGTAGCATGCAAGGCCCTGTGGCGCAGTTGGTTAGCGCGCCGCCCTGTCACGGCGGAGGTCGCGGGTTCGAGTCCCGTCAGGGTCGCAAGTAAGCGCCGGAGAGATCCGGCGCTTCGCGTATGGCATTCAGAACGGGTGCCTGCGGCCAGGTAGCTCAGTTGGTACGAGCGTCCGCCTGAAAAGCGGAAGGTCGCCGGTTCGATCCCGGCCCTGGCCACCGAGACAGTAGACAGCCCCATCCGCCGGAAAGTGCGGGTGGGGCTGTTTCGGTTCCGTGCCCTTGGGGCGCGAAGCCCCCCGCGCCCCAACAGGATGCGCCCTCGGCCCCTGGGCGAGCGGGTAGGAGATCGGTCCCAGTACGTGCGCGATGGATCCCTTGGCGACTGCCTCACCGACCGCGGCTGCCGGTGGCGCGTCGGCGGGATGCCGTCGAATCCGGGTTCACCGAGAATTGCGGTCCGGCCGACCGGGTTGTTCACCGCGGCCGGCTTTTCGGTCGCGCGTTTCCGATGCATTCGGTGAACCTCGGCTTCGGTGACGTCGGCATTGCGCGGAATTCGGTGACGCGGTACCTATCCGGTCGATCGGCAGGCTTGCGCCGTATTCGTCGGCCGTGCCGCTCTTTGTTTCTGTCATCTTGTCGTGGGCGGTTGTGTTTGTTCTGTGTTCCGTGGCCGGTTTGTCTTTTATAGGCGAAGTTATTGTTTTCGAATGTCTTTTTCAGTTGGCGGGTGTTACGGCTTTTGTACCGTTGCGGTGATTAGCTGTGCGGGTTGTCGGCCGCTTCGGTGTTTGCGGTGATTCCGGCGCTCGGCGGCGGCGCGTGGTTGCTGCGGTACGTGCAGGTCCCGGTGCGGATGCTGGGCGGCCCGTGCGGGGGTGCACCGGTCGTGGCCATCGGCTGTGAGGCCGCGGCGGTGTCCGCACGCGACCGTGCGTGTGGGAATGTGTGAAATCGGCTGGCCTGCGGCGGATTGCGGTCTTGTCGCTTCGTCGGGAGGCCGCGCGGCGGCAGGTTGGCACGGAAACTGTTGTAGCCGAACATAATCACGCCAGCTGAATCGAAAAGTGCACGGGGATGGGTCAATTCGACCCCGAAAGTTCTCATTGACGATCTCACGAATTCGACCGGGCCGCATTCGTGGAATCCTCGAGTCCGCGTCGCGGGACTTCTCCTCGGCGGGTGCGCCCATTCTGAATTCCTTCCTTTTCAACAGACCGAGCGGCATGATTCGAAACCGAAATCCAGGACGGTGTGTCCCGTCCGTCGGGGATCGCCCGCGTGGGCCGGGCCGGTGGGCGATCGGGCGAAATCCGGGCTGCGATCGGACATCGGTGACATGCTGGGAGCATGGCGGAAAAGTGGTACTACTGCTTGAAGCACCAGCGGGCCGAACTGGGGCGGCAATGCTGGTTCGGCGACCGGATGGGGCCCTATCCCGACCAGGCGACGGCGGAGCGGGCGCTCGAGATCGCGCGGGCCCGCAACGAGCGCGAGGATGCCAGTGACCGGTCCTGGCGCGATGGGGAATGACCACACTCCGTAAGACCCCTCAGGTGCTCGTCAGGTCCATCCACTAGGGTTGCTCGGAAATCAACCGACATGCTCGGCGGTCCGGCGTGGGCTGCGGGCTGGACCTGGTGAGCAGGGAGGGCGACCCTTGAGGGTTACCGTTGTTGTGCCGACCTACAACGAGCGGGAGAATCTGCCGGTTGCGGTGGAGCGGCTGACGGCGCTGCCGGTGTCCGACCTGCACGTTCTCGTCGTCGACGACAATTCGCCGGACGGCACGGGCGAGATCGCCGACAAGCTGGCGGCGGAGCTGCCGAATGTGGTGGGGGTACTGCACCGCACCGAGAAGGACGGCCTCGGCCGCGCCTATGTGGCGGGTATCACCCGCGCGCTGGACGAGGGTGCCGACGTGGTCATCCAGATGGACGCCGACCTCTCGCATCCGGCCGAGGTGATCCCGGCCATGCTGGAGAAATTGCGGACCTCCGACGCGGGCGTGGTGCTCGGCTCGCGCTACATTCCGGGCGGTTCGACTGCCGCGGAATGGAAGTGGTACCGCAAGGCGCTCTCGGCGTGGGCCAACTTCTACGTCAACCTGATCCTGCGCCTCGGCGTCAAGGACGCGACGGCCGGATTCAAGGCGTGGAAGGCGCAGACGCTGCGGACCATCGACGTGGCCTCGATCCGCAGCAACGGCTATTCCTTCCAGGTCGAGATGAACTACCGCACGGTCAAGAAGGGCATCGTGATCGCGGAGGTGCCGATCCGATTCGAGGAGCGCACCCTCGGCGCGTCCAAGATGAGCCTCAAGGTGCAGCTGGAATCGGCGCTCATGCCGTGGAAGCTGCTGCTCGGCCGCGCCGTCTGACCCTGACCCGCTCCCGGACGCGCCGCGGCCCCGCGACCACGGGCCGCGGGGCCGTTCCTCGAGCACCGGTCAGTCCGCGACCAGTCGGTTGCGCAGCCCCTCGGTGGCGAACACCAGGACCGGCACCAGCGCGACGTGCATGAGCGAGAGCGCGATCGTGGAGGCGGTGTCGAAGGTTGCCTCGATGGTCATCGCGATCGTGCCGAGCGTCAGCAGCGAGCCGATCACGGCGGCCACCCGCAGCACGCCCACCCAGCGGTAGGAGATCAGCGCGGCGGCGCCGAGGCCGATGAGCAACGGCACGGTCGACATGACGACCACGCCGCCGGGGGCGACCTTCATCTCGGTGCCGTTGTCGACGGTGACGAATTCGCCGCCCGCCGCCATGCCGATCAGCCAGATGATCGAATTGACCGCGAGGGCGGCGAGGACGGCGCCGACGACGGCGACGAGGCGGTTGAGGGACGGAACGGGAAGGGATGGGGCGGTGGTCGTCACATCGGCCATGGGGCTTCTCCTGCGAGTCGGCTGTGAATCCGGTGTGAGACCATCCTCGAACCTCAACTTATATTGATGTCAAGGCGTGGACCGCTCCGCTGTGGACGGCCAGTCGAGCAGGGTACGCAGATACCGCTGCCGGACCTCCTCCACCTCGGCGTCCATCGCCGCCGGATCCCAGGCGGAGACGTCGATGGGGTCGAGAATCGCCACGTCCACGGTGCCGCGCCGCGCGACCATGGAATTCCGCCAGGAGATCTCGCCCGCGTTGCGGATCACCACCGGGATCACCGGTACGCCCGCCTGGTGGGCGATGTGGAAGGCGCCCTTCTTGAAAGGGCCGACCTCGGGGGTGTAGGAGCGGGTGCCCTCGGGTGCCATCGCGATGGACAGTCCGCCGCGCAGTGTCCCTATCACCGGGGCCAATTGGGCCTTCGCGGTCGCGGTGTGGGCGCGGTCGATGAAGGTGACGCCGACGAAGCGCATGAGCGGGCCGAAGACCGGGTTGCGGGTCAGTTCCTTCTTGCCGATTCCGGTCACGCCGCCGCCGAGCACCTTCGGGACGATGATCACGTCGAATTGGCTCTGGTGGTTGAACAGGAATACCGCGGGCCGCGGACTTCGGGCATTGGCCCCGCCGACCACGCGCAGTCGCACGCCGAGCACCCGCAGGGTGGCGCTCGCGCCGCGGTCCATCAGCGCGTCGGCCATATCGCGCCGCCGTCGGGTGTGGACCTTGGACAGCACGCCCGCGACCGCGCCCGCGAGCAGGGCGGCGAAGGCAAGGACGGTGCGCGCGATATCGCCGATGCCGGGGGTGCGGCGTGGGCGGAAAGTCAGCACGGGCCAGTCGTGTTCGGCGGCGGCGACCTCGAGTGCGCGCGTCGGGCCGACCGCGACGGGATGGCCGACCGCGCCGAGCAGCGGCAGATCGGCGTCCGCGTCGGCGTAGGCGTAACTGTTGTCGAGATCGACGTCGTGTTCGGCGGCGAAGGCGCGGACGGCGTCGACCATGCCGCTGCGCCAGCGGGTC
This sequence comes from Nocardia arizonensis, assembly GCF_001310275.1. Lineage (GTDB taxonomy): Bacteria > Actinomycetota > Actinomycetes > Mycobacteriales > Mycobacteriaceae > Nocardia > Nocardia arizonensis. Next base: position 103,895 of record NZ_LGYZ01000129.1, on the reverse strand, counting down.
TTGCCTTCGACGTGACCGGTCAGCACGCCGTCCTCGGTCGCCATCGTGGTGCACAGCACGTGGCCGACGCCGAGCGCCTCGGCCGCGGGTCGAACCTGGAAGCGGGTGAGCGGACTGGTCAGGACCACGGTGTGACCGGCGGCGCGGTGGGTGGAGATCAACCGCCACGCCTCGGGATACACCCGACCGTAGATGGTGCGGCGGAACAGGTTCGCGCCGAGCGCGTCGAGATCGGCCTCGGTGCGTCCGCCCAGCGCGTGCGAGGCGTGCTGGAGGAACCGGCTGTACTCGCCATCGGTTAGATTGCCGCGGATGCCGTCGCGCAGCACGGTGCGGGCGTCGTCGGAGCCGCGCCGCCGATAGCGCCGCGAACCCGCGTATCCGTCCACCACCGCGCCCGCGAAGTCGAAGAAGGCGGCCACGCGCGGCCCCTGCGGCCCGGTGCGGATCGCCGCGAGCATGGCCGGGAGGTCGCCGGGCGCGCCGCGCCCGCCGGTCATAGCCGCTGCTCCGGTCGATTCGACGGGTCAAGGGCGGCGGCGCGGGAGATCAGCGCGCCGAGGACGCGCAACTGATCGGCGAAATCCTCTCTGCGCCGGATGGATTCGGCCCTGGCCTCGGCGGAGGCGGAATCGGCCGGTTCGAGCAGGCCGTAGTTGCCCGCGAGTTTCAGTGCGCTGGTGAACAATTCGGTCGACACCGATTCCGGACTGTGCAACCGCTGTTGCAGCAGCATCTGCCTGCCGACGGCCACGCATTCGGCGATGAACTGTTTGCGGTCCACCTCGACCGAGGGATCGCGGGCGGCGAGCCGTTCGGCCACCACGAGTTGGGCGTCCACGAACGAGCGCAGGACCCGGTGGGCCATCATGAATCCCGACGCGGTCAACTTCTCGAGTATGTCGGTGCCGAAGGTGTCCCGGCGGGTATGACTGTGCCAGTCGGGATCGACGAGCAGCATCTCCGCGGTCATCTGTTCGGCGAATTCGGCGCGGTCGGGGAAGAAGAACTCGAATTTCAGCAGATCGCGCAGCCGATAGGCCTCCTCCCAGCCCGCGCTGAGCTGATCGACGCCGGGCGCCTCGACCGCGGCCAGGATGGACAGTTCGAGGATGGCCCGGTTGACGAACCAGTGCACCGCGCTGTTGCGGTAGAAGGCCGCCTCCAGATGCGCGCCGCTCTCGATGGAATACACCGGTTCCAGGCCACCGCGGTACACCGTGACCACCTTGGCCAGCGACAGATGTTCGAGCACCACCGCCAGACTCTGCTCGTCGCGCAGCGCGGCCAGTTCGCCGCTCGGCAATCCGCGCTTGTCGATATAGCCGAGCACCGGCGCGAGCAGCGCGCGCACCTCGCCGAGGGTGAGCGCGCGGGAATGCACCCCGAGCAGGGCGAGGGTGGCCAGTGCGTTGACGGTGATGGGGGTGACCTCGTTGATGCGCACGGCGATCTCGAAGGCCAACCGCTGTACGGCCTTGCGCTCGAGGTCGGAGGTTTCGTGGTCGGTCGAGGTCGCCACGGCCTCGACCCGCGCCGCGTCGGTGCGGTGCAGCGGGATGGTGACCGGGGCCTGGGACATGGGATCGCCGTGCGCGGCCAGCCGTTCGCGCGCCGACAGCGGTGCGCCGAATCGCACGTAGACATGTCCGGCCGAATGCTGTTGGCTGCGCACGTATCGCGCCATCCATGCCAGGCCTTCCGACTTCTTCGCGCCGCCGACCTGTTCGTTCGCGATGGCGCCGAGTTCGTTGAGCCGTTCGTAGGTGATGGAGACCGGCACCAGCATCACGTCGTCGACCCTGTTGCCGCGCACCGCCGCGGCCAGATAGTTGAGCAGCCCGTAGCGCGGCGGGCGCAGTTTGCCGGTGCGGGTGCGTCCGCCCTCGAAGTACCACTCCAGGTTGAACCGTTTGGCCAGCAGGTAGGCGAAGTACTCCTCGACCACCGCCTTGTACACCTCGTCCTCGCCGAAGCTGCGGCGGATGAAGACCGTGCCGGTGCGGCGGGCGATGGGCCCCATCGGCCAGAAGTTGAGATTCGCGCCGCCGATGACGTGATTGGGCGGGAAGTCGTTGCGGGCCAGCACATCCCCGAGGACGAAGGCGTCGACGTAGGAGCGGTGCGAGGGCAGGAAGACCAGCGGATAGCGTCGGTTCAGCTTGCGCAGCGCGTCGAGTCCGTGTTCCTCGATGTCGACCCGCCAGGTCGAGGCGTGCACCGGGCGCATCGCCTGGGTGAACAGGTCCGAGACCAGGCGGCTCTGGGCTGCGACGAGTTCGTTGAGGCATTTCTCCGCGCGCCGGTACACCTCCTGGGAGTCCGCGCCGATCCGGTCGGCGATGAGTTCGAGCTTGCGCAGGAATTCCGTATTGTCGAGGATCTCCTCGGCGACGAGTCGCGGCACCTTGTAGCGGTCGCCGATGATGGTGCGCTCGGCGCGTTCGAGGGTGAAGACGGCGGCGCGCACGATGGCGCGGGCGAACGGGTCGGCCGAACCCGCGGTCAGCATGGCAGATGCCTCGGGATTGTTGCGGCGCAGTTCGCTGAGCAGCGCGGGCGCACCGGTGAGGACGACGGTGCGATCCGGCGAGCGGCGCACGAGTCGGCGCTGGGCGAAGCGGTTGGGTTTGCGCGGATTGGTGAGCAGGGCCAGGTCGGCGAAGGTGATTCGGCGGACGCCGTCGCGTTCCGGCGGCAGCCACAGCACGCGGACCGGGACAACCAGCGGATCGTCGCTGCGGCGCACCAGCCGCTCGGCGATGGCGTCGGCGTCGAGGTCGATCTGGGTGACCGGGATGTCGCGGCCGAATTCGCGGGTGAGGCCGCCGTCGGCGAGCCAGGCCCCGACGAGTTCGCGCTCCACCGGCGAGGTCGCGTCTACCAGTGCCACCATCGAATCCGGCGGTGCCGTTCGCGGAGCCGCCGCGGGCGCTTCCCCAGAGTCTTCGATCATGGCGTTCCTCCGCAAACAGGCGATCTTTCTATTCAATCTCTCCGCGGCCGATTGCGCAGGAACTCCGAAGGGCGGAGTTGATCCGGTGTGTGAACGCGACCGGTGAATCACGGGCACGCGGCGGAAACCGCGTGCTGACCGGGTGCATGACGGGACCGCGCCAGCGGCGAAGGTAATGCTAACCTTACTTTCCGAGTCAGGTCAGCATTACCTTTGGAGGATCGTTGTCGACCACGGACGAGCGCTCGCGCGCGGAGTATGTGACCGATCCGGCGGCAGCCATGTCCCGGCTGGCAGCGGCGGATCGGTTCGGCGAGTACGTCGTATACGAGCGTCCGGGGGAATGGGTGTTCGCCGCCGATCCCATCGGCGCTGTCGAACTCGACGTACAACAGTTGCGGGTGACCTGGGAGGGACATGCCACCGCCACCGCGTGGGATGGGACACCGGCCGCCGTACTCGACGAGGCGCTGGGCGGCCTGCCGGTGGACGGCCGCACGGCATACGGCTGGATCGGATTCGAGTTCTGCGCGTGGGCGCTTGACGCGACTCGGCACCTCGATCCCCGTGCGCCACTGGCCCATCTGATGATCCCGCGGATCGAGGTGCGTGTCGGCGCGAACGGCCTCGGCGTCTCCGGGGCGAACCCGGCGGAACTCGCGGAGATCCGCGAACTGATCGCGACCGCGCAGGACACCCCGCTGCCGCGACCGCATCCGATCGATATCCGCACCGATCCCACCGGTTACCTCGACCGCGTCGCCACCGCGGTCGAGGAGATCAGATCGGGCGGATATCAAAAGGTCATCCTGTCCAGGAAGGTGCGACTGCCCTTCGCGGTCGACGTACCGGCCACCTACCGGCTCGGCCGCGCGAACAACACCCCGGCGCGATCGTTCCTGCTGCGCCTGGGCGGATTGGAAGCCGCGGGCTTCAGTCCGGAGCTGGTGGCGTCGGTGGACGACGAGCGGGTCGTGACCACCGAACCGCTGGCCGGCACGCGCGCCTTCGGTCTCGGCGCCGATATCGACCTGGCCGCGCGCGCGGAGCTGATGAGCGACCCCAAAGAGATCGTCGAGCACGCGATCTCGGTGCGGACCTCCTTCGCCGAGATCTCCGCTGTCGCCGATCCCGGCACCCCCGCGGTCTCGGATTTCATGGCGGTGCGCGAACGCGGCAGCGTCCAGCATCTCGCCTCGACGGTGCGCGGCCGACTCGCCGCGGGCCGATCGAGCTGGGACGCGCTCGAGGTGCTGTTCCCGTCGGTGACCGCATCGGGAATTCCCAAACGAGAGGGCGTCGATTCGGTGTTCCGGCTCGATGGCGACTGCCGCGGCCTGTATTCCGGTGCGGTGGTGACCGTTTCGCCGACCGGCGCGCTCGAGGCAACACTGGTGCTTCGCGCGGTCTACCAGAGCGCCGAGGGAGCGTGGCTGCGCGCGGGCGCGGGCATCGTCGGACAGTCCCGCCCGGAAAGGGAATTCGAGGAGACCTGCGAGAAACTGGGCAGCGTCGCGCCGTACGTGGTCAAGGCGTGACCGCCGCGACCGGCCGGGCGTGCGCGCCACCCGGCCCGCGCGCGTTCAGCCACCGGCGCGCAGGGCCTTCTTGTCGATCTTGCCCACCGCGGTCACCGGCAGCCGATCGGCCTGCCGCAGCAGATCCGGCAGTTTGTAGGTGGCAAGACCGCGGCCCGCGAGGAAGGTCCTGATCGCGGCCAGGCTCGGCATCTCGCCGTCCACGACCAGGACCGCGCAGACCTTCTCGCCCAGTGCCGGATCGGGCAGTCCCACGGCGGCGGCGTGCCGGATCGCGGGGTGGGCCAGCAGATGTTCCTCGAGTTCGTCGCAGGAGACGTTCTCGCCGCCGCGGTTGACGACGTCCTTGATGCGCCCGGAGACCACCAGGTGGCCGGATGGCAGTCGGCGCACCAGATCGCCGCTGCGGTAATAGCCGTCGGCGGTGAACGCGCGGGCATTGTGTTCGGGCGCACGGTAGTACCCGCGGATGGTGTACGGCCCCCGGGTGAGCAGTTCGCCCTCCTCGCCCGGCGCGACGTCGTCGCCGTCGGCGTCGACCACCCGCACCTCGTCGGCGGGCGAGAGCGGCCTGCCCTGGGTGGCGCACACCAGATCGGCCGAGTCGTCGAGCCGGGTGTAGTTCAGCAGTCCCTCGGCCATGCCGAAGACCTGCTGCAATCTCGCGCCGAGCGCGGGCTCGATCTCGCGGGCGTTGACCTCGGCCAGTTTCGCGCCGCCCACCTGGAGCAGCCGCAGCGACGAGAGATCGGCTTCCTCCCATTCCACCGCGGCGCTCCACAGCTGGGCCAGCGGCGGCACCACGGCGGTGACGCTCACGCGGTGTCGTTCGATCGCGGCGAAGGCGCTGTCCGGGCTCGGATCGGAGACGAAGCTCAGCGCGCCGCCGACGGCGACCGTGCCGAGGATGCCGGGGCAGGCCAGCGGGAAGTTGTGTGCAACGGGCAGTGTCGCGAGATAGACGTCGTCGGCGGTGAGTTCGCAGATCCGCGCGCTCTCGGTGGCGTTGTAGACGTAGTCGTCGTGGGTGCGGGCGATGAGTTTGGGCAGGCCGGTGGTGCCGCCGGAGACCAGCATGAGCGCGATATCGCTCGCGTCGATCGCGGGCAGCGGTTCGCCGCCCGCCCGCGGCACCGATCCGAGTTCGGTGTGCTCGCCCGCGTCGCCGACCACCAGCACGTGCCGCAGGCTCGCCACCGTGTCCCGGACGGTCGAGGCGAGTTCGCGGTAGTCGAAATCGCCCTGGCGATCGGCGATTACGTAGGCGACCGCCTCCGACAGCGCGGCGAGGTGTTCGATCTCGGCGCGGCGATGGGCGGGCAGGGTCAGGACCGGGATGATGCCCGCGCGCAGCAGTCCGAACAGCACCGCCGGGAATTCCGGCCCGTTGGGCAACTGCACCACGACCCGGTCGCCCGGCGCGATGCCGAGCGCGAGCATTCCGTGTGCCATCGCGTCGGCGTCGGCGTCGAGTTCGGCGTAGGTCCGGCCGGTGTCGAGAAGGGCGGGCCGGTCGGGGGTGCGCCGTGCCGTTTCCCGCAACAGCTCGCCGAGCGGACGACCGGTCCAGTACCCGGCGGCGCGGTAGGACTCGGCCGCCTCGGCGGGGAAGGGCACGTAGCCGTCGCGGTGGCCGGTGGACGCGGTGGCGGGGGAAGTCACGATCTGCCTCACAGGGTTTCGCGCGAACGCGGATGTGGATATCAATATAGGTTAGGCAACCCTACTTCAGAGTCGGCGGAAGGTCCTCGGAGTCGGTCCGGCCGGACTAGACTTCGCCCCATGACCCGTTGGGACACATCGGATATTCCCGACCAGACCGGCCGGAAGTTCATCGTCACCGGCGCCAACAGCGGTCTCGGCGCGGTGACCGCACGGGCGTTGGGCGCGGCGGGCGCGCAGGTCGTGCTGGCCTGCCGCGATACCGCCAAAGCCGAGCCGGTGGCCGCCGAGATCGGTGAGCGGGCGCGGGTCGCTCATCTCGACCTGGCCGATCTCGCCTCGGTCCGCGCCTTCGCCGACGGCATCGACGGTGCGAACGTGCTCGTCAACAACGCCGGCGTCATGGCGGTTCCACTTGGCCGCACCGCCGACGGCTTCGAGCGTCAGATCGGCACCAACCACCTCGGGCACTTCGCCCTGACCGGACTGCTGCTCGACCGCATCTCCGATCGGGTCGTGACCGTCTCCAGCGTCGCGCACACCCGCGGCCGCATCGACCTCGACGATCTGAACTGGGAACGCCGCGGCTACAAGCGCTGGGCCGCCTACGGTCAGGCGAAACTGGCCAACCTCATGTTCGCCTACGAACTCCAGCGCAGGCTCGCCGCGGCCGGATCGGCCAAACTGTCGGTGGCCGCCCACCCCGGCTACGCCGCCACCGACCTGCAATCGCACAACGAATCGTCGCTCCTCGATTCGTTGATGACGGTGGGCAATCGTCTGTTCGCGCAGAGCGCCGAGATGGGCGCGCTGCCGGAGCTGTACGCGGCGACCGCGCCGGTCGAGCCGGGCGCCTACTACGGACCCACCTCCTTCGGCGGGTCGCGCGGCTATCCGGGACGGTCCGGGTCCACTGAGGCGTCGAGGGACGAGAGGGTCGCGTCCGCGCTGTGGGAGTTGTCGGAGAAGCTCACCGGCGTCACCTACGACTTCGGGAAGCAGTAGCGCGGAAGACCGCGACATCCGCTGGTACGCGCGGATGTCACAGTCCCGCGGCACATGTCGTCGTCTCGGTGAAAGCCAAACGCCAACACGAGAGAAGGCGACATCATGAACGCTCGTTTCGATTACTTCGGCACCGCGGACGGCGCGAAGTTCGTCAAGCGCATCGGCACCGCGGGCCAGATCGTGGACAATTCGCCGCTGCCCCGGTCGACGCAGGAACTGGTCAAGTTGCGCGCCAGCCAAATCAACGGCTGCGGCTTCTGCACCGATATGCACAGCAAGGACGCCGCACACGCGGGGGAGACCCAGCAGCGGCTGAACCTGGTCGCGGCCTGGCGCGAGGCCACTGTCTTCACCGAGGCCGAGCGCGCCGCGCTCGCGCTCACCGAGGAGGGCACCCGCATCGCGGACGCGAGCCACGGTGTGAGCGATGACACGTGGGCCCAGGTCGAGAAGCATTACGACGCCGACCGGATCGCGGCGCTGATCTCGCTGATCGCCCTGATCAACGCCTATAACCGCATGAACGTCATCGCCCGAACGCCCGCCGGTTCCTATCAGCCGGGCCAGTGGTGAGCGGTCCGGCCCCCGACCGGTGGCGGGTCGAATCCGCGCACGGCCCTGGTACTGTGACCGACGTGCGGCGCGCGTATTTCTGGTTTAGCAAGCCGGCCCTGGGTGGGCTGGTCTGCGGCAACCTCCTGCGCTGACTCTCCTCCACCCCGAGCCGGATACGGACCGGCTCGACGGGTGATGCGAATCCGTGGGTCGGCCTGAGAAAAGGAACCCACGGATATGACAACCGCAGCCGATGTCGACGCACGGCATGCCGATCTCGACGACCAGCGCACCCTCAGCGTGAGCCCCCTGCGCTCGCCCGCCGAGGTGCGCCGGGTCCACCCGATCACCGACGCGCTCGCCGACACCGTTCGGGCGGGCCGCAAGGCCACCGTGCACGTACTCGACGGCGCCGACGATCGCCTGATGGTGATCGTCGGCCCCTGTTCGGTACACGATCCCGTCGCCGCGACGGACTACGCCAGGCGGCTGGCCGCCAAGGCCACCGAGCTGGGTGACGCGCTGCACGTCGTCATGCGGGTCTACTTCGAGAAGCCGCGCACGACGCTGGGCTGGAAGGGTCTGATCAACGATCCGCACCTGGACGGCTCGTTCGACGTCAACACCGGACTCGGATTCGGCCGCAAACTGCTCGTCGACATCACCGCGCTCGGCCTGCCGGTCGCGTGTGAGTTCCTCGACCCGATCACCCCGCAGTACATCGCGGATCTGGTGTCATACGGCGCGATCGGCGCGCGCACCGCGGCCAGTCAGGTGCACCGCCAGCTCAGCAGCGCGCTGTCCATGCCGGTCGGCATCAAGAACGGCACCGACGGCGATGTGCAGGTCGCGGTGGACGGGGTGGGCGCGGCGGCCGCGAGCCACGTCTTCCCCGGCACCGATCTGGACGGACGCGCGGCGCTCATCCGCACCACCGGCAACCGCGACTGCCACGTGATCCTGCGCGGCGGCAGCTCGGGCCCGAACTACGACGCCGCCTCGGTGGCCGAAGCCCGGCTGAGACTGGACAAGGCATCGCTGCCGCAGCGGCTCGTGGTCGACGCCAGCCACGGCAACAGCGGCAAGGACCACACCAAACAGGTCGACGTGGTCACCGATATCGCCGAGCGCGTCGCGGGCGGCGAGCTGGGCGTGGTCGGCGTGATGCTGGAGAGCTTCCTGGTCGCGGGCCGCCAGGATCTGACCCTCGGCCGCGCCGAGGAGCTGACCTACGGCCAGTCCATCACCGACGCCTGCCTTGACTGGGACACCACCGCGCATCAGCTCGACCGGCTGGCCGAGGCGGTGCGCGAACGCCGCGCCCGCTGAGGCGCGCCGCGCGGGCGACGGCCCGGCTCGTCCCGACTCGGGACGGGCCGGGCGGCACCTCGGTCCGATCCGATACCGGCGGACCGTAGAATGAGCTCGATGGTTGCCGCACTGCTCGCCGAATTGTTCGAATCGCATCGGGCACACTTGTTTTCCGTCGCCTACCGGCTGACGGGCAGCGTCGGCGCCGCCGAGGACGCCATACAGGAGAGCAGGTTACGGCTGGCCGGGGTGCACCAGTCCGAGATCGAGGATCTGCGCCTCTGGCTGACCGGTGTGGTGAGCCGAATCTGCCTCGACCACTTACGCGGTGCCGCGTTGCGCCGCCAGACCTATGTCGGGCAGTGGCTGCCGGAGCCGGTGGTGACCGGGCGGCTGCTCTCGTCCGAGCCCGACGCGCTGGAGTCGGCGGCGCGCGACACGGCATGCCGGATGGCCGCGCTGGTGGCCCTCGACACCCTCGGCACACCGCAGCGCGTGGCGTATGTCCTGCGTGAAGGGCTTTCGATGTCGTTCGAGGAGATCGCCGCGATCCTCGACATCTCCGCGTGGGAGGCCGAACGGTTCGCCCGGGTGGCTCGGGCGGCGATCGCGGCCACGCCCGCTCCCGTCCCGGATGTCGAACACGAGGCGGCGGTGCGGCGGCTGCTCTCGGCGCTGGCCACCGGTGAACTGGCCACCGTCAAGGGCGCGCTGCATTCGGACGCGACCCTGATCGGCGATGCCAACGGGACCACCTCGACGGCGGTGAATATCGTCGGCGGTGCGGAACAGGTCGCCCGTTTCATGTTGGCCCTGGTGCACCGTTACGGCATCGGCGACTCCGCCGATTCGGCGACTCGCTACGAATTCGCCACGGTGAACGGCCAATTGGGCCTGGTGATGAATCTGGATTCGGAACTGTTCGAGCAGGACTGGCATCCGGCCCGTGTCGTCGGGTTCACGGTGTGCGACGGATTGATCTGGGGGACCTACGATCACGCGAATCCGGCCAAGCTGTCCGGCGTGCGCCTGTGAGCGACGCCGGGCCCGCCCTCGTCGACGGGCCCGACGCCACGGTCCACTACGGAATGGTCGAGCCGGTGAACCAGTCCCCGGTCGAGGATCCCGTGCCCTGATTCCCAGTTGTCGAGCCGGTGAAGAAATCCCCGGTCGACGATCCGGTGAACCATCCACCGATATCGGTGAGCACGTCGTGGGCCGCGGTGCGAAGGAAACCGAGTACCGTACCGGCGACCTCCGACGCGGCCGGTTGCAGTACTAGGTCGAGGTAGGAGGCCATATACGCCCCTTTCGAGATTCCGCCGCATTGGGGTCAGCGGAGTTGTGAGGTAGAACACGGCGAGGCTAGCCGCCTATGGGAAAACGCACAACCATGCAGGTAGAAGCGCTGATTCAAATGTGAAACATAGGTGTTCGCTATCTATAGGCAACGATAGTGACCACTGGGCTACTCTCCGGTGTATGTTTTCGCAATCCGCGACCGTCGATCGCCTCCGCCCCTTCGCCTCGACGATTTTCGCCGAGATGACCGATTTGGCCATCCGGCACGGAGCGGTCAACTTAGGTCAGGGATTTCCGGACAGTGACGGTCCGGCGGGCATGCTCGAGGTCGCGCGCCAAGCCATCGCCGACGGGCTCAACCAGTACCCGCCCGGCCGCGGAATGCCTGCGCTGCGTCGAGCCGTTGCCGCCGATCGCGCCCGCCGATACGGCACCGAATACGATCCCGACTCCGAGGTGCTGGTCACCGTCGGCGCCACCGAGGCCATCAGCGCCGCGCTGTTGGGGCTGGTCGAACCCGGCAGCGAAGTGGTGCTGATCGAACCGTATTACGACTCCTACGCCGCGGCCGTCGCGCTCGCCGGCGCGACCCGGCGCACCGCCCGACTAGTGCCCGACGGCGACCGTTTCGTCCTCGATCTGGACTCACTGCGCGCCGCCATCACCCCCGCCACCCGCATGCTCGTGGTCAATTCGCCGCACAATCCCACCGGGACCGTCCTCGGCCGCGCGGATCTCACCGCCATCGCCGAAATCGCCTGCGCGCACGATCTGCTCGTGCTCGCCGACGAGGTGTACGAACACCTGGTCTTCGACGGTGTGGAACACATCAGTCTGGCCGCCCTGCCCGGCATGGCCGAGCGTACGGTCGTGGTCTCCAGTGCCGCGAAGACTTTCAGCGTCACGGGTTGGAAGACCGGCTGGGCCTGCGCACCGGCGCACCTGCTCGACGGCGTGCTCGCGGCCAAACAGTTCATGACCTTCGTCGCGGGCGGGCCCTTCCAGCCCGCGGTCGCCTACGCGCTGGCCAACGAGCTCGACTGGGTCGCGAAGCTGCGGGATACGCTGTCGGACCGCAGGATTCGGCTCTCCACCGCGCTGGCCGACACCGGATTCGACGTGAAGTACAGCGCGGGCGGCTATTTCGTCTGCGCCGACATCACGCCGATGGGAGCCACCGACGGACTCGAGTTCTGCCGGTCGCTGCCGGATCGACTCGGGGTCGCCGCCGTTCCGGTCAGCGTGTTCGCCGACGACAAGGCGAGCTGGGACAGGCTGGTGCGTTTCACCTTCTGCAAACAGGACCGGACCCTCGACGAGGGGGTCCGCCGATTGCGTGCGGGTGTGGGCGTGAGCTGAGCGCGAAGGCCGGCGGGCGCGTTCGCCGACGCGGACCTGCTCGACGAATCATCGCCGGTGTCGCGCCGGTCACCCTCCGCGGGGCGCGCCCGTGCCGCCGCCGCGGGCGAGCACGCGCAGGCCGTACCCCACTTATGCGGACGCGGGCCGCGTCCGGTCGGTGATCAGCAGGACCGCGATCGCGCCGAGCGCCGATCCCATCACCAAGCGCTGGGCCCGCAACCACAGCGGCCTCGCGGCCACTAGCGCCGCGATCGCCCCCGCGCCGAGGACGATAAGCCCGTTGACGGTCAGCGCCACCGCGATCTGCACCGCGCCCAGGCACAGGCTCTGCAACCACACCCGCCCGGCGTCCATGTCGATGAACTGCGGAATCAGCGCCATGTACAGCACGGCGATCTTGGGATTGAGCAGGTTGGTCAGCAGTCCCATGGCGAACAGCCGCCGGGCCGGGTCGGCGGGCAGCGCGCTCGGCGTGAAGACCGAGGCACCGCCGGGTCGGATCGCGCGCCAGGCCAGCCACAGCAGGTAGGCCGCGCCCGCGGTCTTCACCGCGAGGTAGAGGCCGGGCACCACCGCGAAGACCGTGGTGATCCCGGCCGTCGCCGCGGTCAGGTACACCCCGAATCCCGCGGCCACCCCCGACAGCGAGACCAATCCCGCCCGTCGTCCCTGCGATACGGTGCGTGACACCAGATACATCATGTTCGGCCCGGGGGTCAGCACCATGCCAAGTGCGGCCGCCGCCACTCCCAGCGCCGCCGCAGTCTCGATCATGCTCCGATCCTCATCCCGCGGGGCCGCGCCCGTCTCGGTCCACTTCGACACCGGTGGACCGCGCCCGGCGCGCGTCCGGGATGCGACGAAAGTCACCCGGGGAACAAATCGTGGGTACTCGGCGCTGTAGTTTCCCTGTTCGAGGACATACGACGCCGCGACCCGGTTGTCGGATGCCTCGGGGACAATGGGCGGGGTCGGCGAGCCGGGCGGGGCGCGGTCGGAGGGCCGATGCCGCGTCCGACCGCGAGATACGAGGAGAGACTGTGACAGACGGTCCGCTGATCGTGCAGAGTGACAAGACGCTGTTGTTGGAGATCGACCACGAATCCTCCGATATGGCGCGCCAGGCCATCGCGCCCTTCGCCGAGCTCGAGCGCGCGCCCGAACACGTGCACACCTACCGGGTGACGCCGCTGGCCCTGTGGAACGCGCGCGCGGCCGGGCACGATGCCGAGCAGGTCGTCGACGCGCTGGTCACCTACTCGCGCTACGCGGTGCCGCAGCCGCTGCTGGTCGACATCGTCGACACCATGGCCCGCTACGGCCGCCTGCAACTGGTGAAACATCCCGCGCACGGTCTGACGCTGGTGAGCCTGGATCGCGCGGTGCTCGAGGAGGTGTTGCGGCACAAGAAGATCGCACCCATGCTCGGTGCGCGCATCGACGATGACACCGTCCAGGTGCATCCCTCCGAACGCGGGCGGATCAAGCAGATGCTGCTGAAGATCGGCTGGCCCGCGGAGGATCTGGCGGGCTACGTCGACGGCGAGGCGCATCACATCGCTCTCGACTACGAGGGCGGGCACTGGGAACTGCGCGACTACCAGCAGATGGCGGCGGATTCGTTCTGGGCGGGCGGCTCGGGCGTCGTGGTGCTGCCGTGCGGCGCGGGCAAGACGATGGTCGGGGCGGCGGCCATGGCGCAGGCAAAGGCGACGACGTTGATCCTGGTCACCAATACCGTCGCGGGCAGACAGTGGCGGCGCGAACTGCTGGCGCGCACCTCGCTGACCGAAGACGAGATCGGCGAGTACTCGGGCGAGCGCAAGGAGATCCGCCCGGTCACCATCGCGACCTATCAGGTGATCACCCGTCGCACGAAGGGCGAGTACAAACATCTCGAACTGTTCGACAGCCGCGACTGGGGCCTTGTCATCTACGACGAGGTGCATCTACTGCCCGCACCGGTGTTCCGCATGACCGCCGATCTCCAGTCACGCCGCAGGCTCGGACTCACCGCGACCCTGGTGCGTGAGGACGGCCGCGAGGGCGACGTGTTCTCGCTCATCGGCCCCAAGCGCTACGACGCGCCATGGAAGGACATCGAGGCGCAGGGCTGGATCGCGCCGGCCGATTGCATCGAGGTGCGGGTCACGCTCACCGATGCCGAGCGGATGGCGTACGCGACGGCAGAACCCGAGCAGCGCTACAAGCTGTGCTCGACCGCGCGTACCAAGATCGCGGTGGTCGAATCCATCCTGGCCCGGCATCGCGACGCGCCGAGTCTGGTGATCGGCGCCTATCTCGATCAACTAGACGAACTGGGGGTCGCGCTGAACGCCCCGGTGATCCAGGGTTCGACGAAAACCAAAGAGCGCGAAGAACTCTTCGACGCCTTCCGGCGCGGCGAGATCCCGGTGCTCGTGGTGAGCAAGGTGGCGAACTTCTCCATCGACCTACCCGAAGCATCTGTCGCGGTGCAGGTTTCGGGTACCTTCGGTTCACGTCAGGAGGAGGCGCAGCGTCTGGGGCGGTTGCTGCGACCCAAACACGACGGTGGGCAGGCGCACTTCTATTCGGTCGTCGCACGCGACACGCTGGATGCCGAGTACGCCGCACATCGGCAGCGTTTCCTCGCCGAACAGGGGTATGCCTACCGCATCACCGATGCCGATGATTTGCTCGGACCTGCGATCGGATAAGTGGAGGAACATCCTCCGTAACGTGTGCTAGGAAGAGGACGTGCGACACTTCGAATTCGCGGTGGACCGCAGGCACGCCCATGCGGTGAACGAAGTGTTCGCCGCCCTGCGCAGACTTCGCCTCATGGCGATCGCCGCCGCGGTCTTCGCGGCCGCGGGGACGGCGTACCTGATCTGGTTGAACCACCCGTGGTCCTATCTGCTGGCCGTGGCATTCGCGCTCGGCGCGGTCGTCGCGCTCTGGGTGGCGCTGTGGGCGCCGCACCGGTCGAGCATCGACAAGCTGTACGCCACCGGTGAGCTGGTGCCCGCCGTGGTCTCGGAGACCCACGACTCCGGGGTTGTGCTGCTCGCGCTCGTCGCCGTGTCGAAACCGGACGCCGCCGACCCGCGTTACGCGCTGGTGACCCGCAAGGTCCGTGATCTGCCCGGCCACAGCAAGCGGGCCGGCGAGCGAGTGCCCTCGGTGGCGGTTCGCACCGATCGCGCGCCGCGTCAGGTGGGCGAACGGTGGCAGACGGTCAGCGCCATGCCGATCGCGTGGGGCACCAGGGATGTGGCCGTCATAGACCGGGCGCGCGCGGCGATCAGCGAGGTGGAGTGGCGGTTGCTCACCGACAATCTCGAACTCGCGGGCAAGGTGCGCAGCACCTCGACCAAACGGCTGCTGCTCGATCCTCAGCAACTCCCTGGCGACCTCGGCTCCTGATTTCGCCCGCGCCGCACGGACACTCGTCCGGCGGACCGGAAACCGGTTGCGCGCGGCTCTAGAATCGTGAGCATGGTCCCGGCTTCCAATCTGCTGGCATTCCTCGCCGCGGCATTCGTCCTGATCGTCGTCCCGGGGCCGGGTGTGCTGTTCACCATCGGCCGGGCGCTCACCCTCGGCCGCCGTGCCGCTCTGTTGTCGGTGCTCGGTCACGCCGCGGGCGTCTACCTGGCCGTCCTTCTCGTCGCGGTGGGGCTCGGCACCGTGCTCATGGCGTCGTCCTTCGCGTTGTCGGCGGTGAAGATGGCCGGCGCGCTGTATCTGGTCTACCTGGGGGTGCAGGCCATCCGGGAACGCAAGTCGTTGCGCGACGCGCTCGGCGCCACGGCCGACGCCGCACCGCGCGAGCGCGGCTCGACCACGCGGGTGCTGCGTCAGAGCTTCCTGGTCGGGGTCACCAATCCGAAGGCGATCGTCTTCTTCGCCGCCATCCTTCCGCATTTCTGCGATCCGTCGGCCGGGCCGCTGCCACTGCAATTCCTCATTCTGGGCAGCGTGTTCATCGCGGTCGCCCTGGTTTCCGACAGTGTGTGGGCGCTGCTCGCGGTCGCGGCGCGCGCCTGGTTCGCGCGTTCGCCGCGTAGGTTGGAGGCCGTCGGCGGCGCGGGTGGCGCGCTCATCGTCGGACTCGGCGCGTCGGTGGCGATCAGCGGCACGGCGGACTGAATCAGCTACCATCCAGCGATGCCGAAACCCGGTGCGGCCGATACGAGCCGCGCCGCCGTGGTGCGGGAAGGGATGGTGGTCGTGCGCTCGTCGGGGCGGTGGATCGCGGCAATGGCCGTGGCGGTGGCGGCGACGGTCACGGCGGGACCCGCCCACGCCGATCTGTTCGTCGGCTCGCCCGGCCTCGGCGACCCGTACTACCCGCTGGACGGCAATGGCGGTTACGACGTCGGCCACTACGACGTCACCATCGACTACGACCCGTCGAATCGGGAACTGCGCGGGCGCACCCGCGTCGACGCCACCGCGACCGAGCCGCTGCGGGTGTTCAACCTCGACTACGACGGCCCACCGGTGCGCATGGTCTCGGTGAACAATCTGCCCGCCGCCTTCGACCGCAACGGCGAACACGAACTGACCGTGACCCCGCTCGTGCCATTGCTGCCGGGACTGCCGTTCACGGTGCTGGTCGACTACGACGGCACCGCTCAGGACCGGGCGGGGGAGGGCTGGACCATCGCCGACAGCGGCGGCGCCTTCGTCGCGGGCGAACCGCATTCGGCCACCTCCTGGTACCCGCTCAACGACACACCCGTCGACAAGGCGACCTTCACGCTCAACGCCACCGTGCCCGCCGAATGGGACGTGGTCTCCAACGGCCTGCGCACCGCCGACACCGTGACCGGTGGCCGGCGCACCGTCGTGTGGGAGACGCGCCATCCGGTCGTTGGCTATCTGACCACCGTCGCCATCGACCATTTCGAGTATCTGGAGCAGCGCCGCGCCAACGGCACACCGCTACTGAGCGCGTTCGCGACCGAGGCCGGACACAATCGCGCCGACGAGCAACGGCTGCCGGAGGTCCTGGATTTCCTCGAATCGCTCTACGGCCCTTATCCGTTCGAGTCGGCGGGCGGCATCTACGTCGATGTCGACCTCGAATTCTCGCTGGAGACCCAGACCCGGCCCATCTACGCGCCATGGACCGATCTGCCAACCGTCGTGCACGAGATCACGCACCAGTGGTGGGGCGATTCCATGTCGGTGCGGCAGTGGTCGGATATCTGCCTCAACGAATGCTTCGCCAGCTATACCGCCGACTATCTGTGGCCGGAACGCATGGACGGCGTCGACGTCGACGCGGAGTATCGCGAGACCGTCGCCGAATTCCGCCACGACGGGCGGTTCTGGGATATTCCGCTGGGCAATCCGGGTACGGGCCGGGAATTCACGTCGGTATATTCTCGCGGTCCGCTGTTCCTGCACGCGCTGCGCCGCCTGCTCGGTGACGACGTGTTCTTCACCGCCATTCGCGATTTCGTCGTCGGCCACACCTACGGCAATGCCTCGATGGCCGAGCTGCGCGAGTTCGCGCAGCGCCGCTCGGCCACCGATCTGACCGGCTTCTTCCGCGCTTGGCTCGACGGCGCGACCATTCCGGCAGAGGAGTACCTCTTCCCGGGCGCGCTGCGCGGCTAGTCGCCGTCGAGTTCGTCGCGCGCGCGGCGCAGTCGTCGTTCGGCGCGGTCGAGCTGCCGCTGTTCGTGTCGAAGTCGTTCCCGCGCATCATGTTCGGCGGACTTGGCGAACCGCCGCCGCTGTTCGGCGTCGGCCAGTTCGGCGCGCAGGCGGGTCAGGTGGTCGTCGGCCGTCGCCGACTCCTGTGCGGCCCGCTCGGCCGCCGCCTGAGCGGAATCCCTTGCCGCTCGCGCCGATTCGAGGCCGGAACGCGCGTCATCGAGTTCGGCGCGGGCCGCGTGCGCGCGTTCGGCGTCGGGATCGGTCGCGGCGGGTTCCTCCGGGACGGGCGGCGCCACCGCGGCCAGTGCAGGTTCGTTCGGCCCGAAACCGTCGTAGGTGACCGCTGTCGTCAGCGTGCCGTCGGTGATCTGTTGGGCCACAGCGGGATCGGCGAGTGCGGCGGTGAGCGTCTGCGCCACCTCGCGCAGGATCGGCTCGCCGACCGGGCGACCCGCTTCGGCGGCGAGTGCGCCGGCTCGCCGAGCCAGCGCGGTGACGGCCTGCTGCCGCCGGGCTCCGAGGGCCCGCAGCTGATCGCCGGACAGTTCTCGCTGTGCGGCGCGCAGGGCCGCACCGAGCCGCAGCAGCGCGTCGAGTTCGCCGGGCGTCGAGCGGGTGAGCAGGTTGACCGTCCACGCGGCGACCGTCGGCCTGCGCAGACGTCCGATATCGGCCGCGAGTTCCCGATCGCCCGCGGCCCTGGTCTCGCGCGCGAGCGCGTCGCGTGCCGCCACGAATTCGGCGGGGTCGAGCCCGTACAGGTCGCGAGCGGCGTCCGCGAGGGTCATACTTGCCAAGCGTAACGACGGGTCCGCTCGGAGCGAAACACAGCACGAGTTGGGCAAACGTCCACGATGTGGGCGATCTATGGAAGGTATTGCGAGTGAACAGTTTCGGACTTCAGTTGCTGACCGGTCTGGTTCCCAGGATTCTCGGCTTCGCCCTACTCGGGATGTACGGTCTGACTCTCTGAGGCCCGTCCGAACGGCCGGGGACTGATGCGGCCACCGCGACCTTTGGGTATCCTCACCGCGTTCACGACCAGCGTGAATATTTTCGGTGAGAGAGGTTTTCACGTGAAGTACCCGGGTGTGAGAGCGCAGGCGCGAATCGCCTCCGCACTCTTGGCGGTGGCCGCGGCCGCGGCGGCGATCACAGGGTGTTCGGCAGTCGACAGCGTCACCAAATCGGATGTCGCGAAGACCGAGGTCGGCGATTGCATCAACATCACGAACAACTCCATGACCGCCACCGAGGGCGAATCGATCGACTGCTCCTCGCCGAAGGCCGTCTATAAGGTCTTCCGCACCTTCGACACCAAGACCGAATGTCCGTCGAACGAATACACCAGCTACACCGAACAGTTGGTGAGCGGCGCGACCACCTTCATGTGCCTCGCCCCGAATTTCCAGCAGAACGCCTGCTACAACGACGTCGCCACCTCGCCGTACAAATGGGTCGATTGCGGCTCACCGGAGGCCACCTTCAAGGTCGTGCAGCGCATCGACGGCCAGACCGACGAAATGCTGTGCACCGACGCCGACCGGTTCATCACCGTGCCCGATCCCAAGACCCTGTACTGCGTGACGAAGCCCTGACCTGCCGCGACCTCGACACGGTCATTCCACCAGCGCCACCGAGGCGATCCGATGCAGGGTGAAATGTCGGACCGCGCCGGTCACCGGATCCAGCGCGTCCAATTGGCCGTTACCGACCTTGATCGGTTCGACCACGCGCTGTGACGCGACCCCGGACGCGTCGACATAGCCGATATTCACCGGTCGCCGCACCCTGGCCGCCAATTGCAGCAGAGCCAGGGTCGCGGCGGTGCTGGTTCGGGTGCCGTCGGTGCGCACCGTCTGACCCGAGCGTGCGCCCGCGGCGCGATCCCCGGCCCGCAACTCAGCGACCAGCGATTCCAGCTGTTCGGTGCTCGGCGGGGTCGGACGGTATGGCCGGCGGGCCGCCGGGCGGGCGGCGACGCGTGCGCCGCGTCGGCGCAGGTCGACGATCACGCCCGCGGAATCCTCACCGGCGGGCGCGAATCCGGCGGCGCGCAGTCGGTCGAGCACCTCGCCCAGTGGCGCGAGGGCGATGGCCACGGTCGGCGCGATGGCGCGCATGGCGAGTTCGCCCGCGACCGGCGCGGCCAAAACCTGGGCGAGCAGGGCGGGATCGTCGCTGCGCAGGAACGACTGCGCCACACCCGCCCGCAATTGCCCGTGCCGCCGCGCGACATCATCGATCAGATAGGTCAGCGCCTGCGGAACCGGTGTGCGCGAATGGGTCGCGAACAGGGTGTGCAATTCGGCGGCGGTCAGTCCCGCGTCCAGCGCGCGGCGCACCGAGGCCTCCCCGACCCGGTACACCGTCGCGGCGCCCGCGGACTCGACATCGGCCACCAGCGCGATCCGCTGCTGGAGTTCGGGCAGCAGCGGACCGGGCGCGATCACCGTGAGATCGGCCTGGACCAGGACGTGGTCGACCGGTTCGGGCAGCGCCTCGGCCATCGCGGTCTCGGCGTCCGCGGCGGCGGTGGGGCCGTCGTGCAGCAGCGCGCGGG
The DNA here is from genome assembly GCF_001310275.1 of Nocardia arizonensis. GTDB lineage: Bacteria > Actinomycetota > Actinomycetes > Mycobacteriales > Mycobacteriaceae > Nocardia > Nocardia arizonensis. The sequence goes on along the minus strand of NZ_LGYZ01000129.1, from coordinate 83,983 downwards.
CCGGGTGGGCGAGCGCGCCGCGGCCGAGCAGTCCGACCTCGCCCGCCTCGCGCAGCGTATTGTCCACCGCCTCGGTACGGAAATGCCTGCGCCTGCGCGGCTGCCGCCACGCCAGTAGTTTGCCGATCTCGGCGGCGGTCAGCGACACGCCCGTCGGATATTCGGCGAGCAGGTCCACGACCGCGCGCCGGTCGCGGGCCGCGTGCGGATTGCGCAACTCGATCGACAGCGCGGCCAGCGGTTTGTCGTTGGGGTCGCGCATGCCGATCATCCACGGCATGCGATCGAGTTCAAGCCAGGTCCGTGCGAGCAGCACCCAGCGGCGGGCGGGCGGCGAGTCCCGCCAGGCGTCCGAGGACGGGGTGGGCGCCCAGTAGTCGTCGGTGGCGTCGATATCGGTATCGGGCTCGGGTTGGCCCTTCTCGATCAGTTTCGCCGCGGCCAGCAGTTCCACGAGTAGTCCGGCGCGGCTCTCGTCGATGCCGACCTGTTTGGCGATCCGCCGCAGCTCCCGCACCCCGAGTCCGCCCGCGCGCAGGGCCGGGGCCGGGTTCTGTCCGAGGGATTCCAGAATGTCCGCGCAGTGCCGCAGCAGCTCACCGACCTCGCCCGCCGCGGTCCCGTTCACCTCGGTCGCGGCGTGGTTGCCCGGCTGCGGTTTCGGCGGTGTCAGCACGTGCGGGTGGGTCACCGGTTCGTTGCGCAGGATCTGGCCCACCGTGACCGGCAGCTCCACCGTCTCGTCGTCGACGCGGTGCAGCAGACGGCGATCCAGCAGCCGGGGGATCGGCCGGTCCCGTGGCGCGCTCGGTGCGGCGTCGCGGCTGCGCCCGCGCGGACCCGTGGTGGCGAGTTTGTCCAGCAGCGCGCGTTCGGCGGGGGCGAGTTCGGCCAGTGCGGACCGGATCTCCGGTTCGGTCAGCGCGTCGGGCAATTCGGTCGTGCTGCCGAGCGGCCACGGCATGGCCTCCGCGGTGGCCGGAACCAGATGGACCGCCTCGCCGTCGAACCAGATCAGCGCGCGGGCGCCGAGCCGGTACAGTGCGGCGTCCAGCGCCGTCTTGGTGGCCCGGCCCTTCAGCGCGGCTTGGAGGTCCTTGCGGTTCAGCGGTGTGGCGTCACCGGCGGGGCGGGCGGTGGCGTGCGTCATGAGCATCTCCACCACCGCGAATTCGAGGGTGTCCAGATCGTCGGTGGCGCGCAGCACCGAGGCGCGCTGCTGCGCGCGCGCGGCCAGAACCGCCATCGAGGAGGGCAGCGGCACCGCCAGGTCGGGCCGCAGATGCAGCAGGGTGACCAGTTGGGCATCGGTGCGCGCGGCGAGCCATCCGGCCAGCGTGGCCGTCTCGCGCGGCGGGGTGCGCGCCCGCGTCCGGTCGGCGGTCGGCTCGCCCGCGGCCTCCGCCGGGCTCGACACCGTGTCCGGCCGCGAATCCTCGTGCTCGGGGTCCTCCGCGCGCGGCGGAGCCGCCGAAGCGGCGCTCGGAACGCTCGACGAGTTGCCCATGTGCTCCCGAGATCGTCGTTGTGTCACCTTTCGGTTTCGAGCGTAATCCACCGGGGGCGTCCGTCGCCCGGTGAGCAGGAACTGACCCGGTTCGATGGACATGCCACAATGAGACGGTGGTGAACAAATCGAAGAAACCGTATGTCGACAACGGCTGGCCGGAGCTGGCCGACGGTGCCCATGCCGTCACCGAGCTCTCGTCGACTCGCTCCGGGAATCTTTCGCCCTTCGGCGAGGACACCGAATTCCCGCTGCCTGCCGATCAGTTGCCGTACCTGCACCCGCACACGGTGATCAATCGCTGATCTACGGCGAACAGGCCGATAGATACGAACAAGGCCCCCGCATCCTCGAGGATGCGGGGGCCTTGTTCGTGGCGAGGCCGCCTACGGTGTGGATTACTGCGGGAGCATGCCCTTGTTGGCCTCGTAGAAGTTCACGACGTTCGGGTCGAGCTTGACGCCGTTGGTCTTGGCGGCATTGAAGAAGTCGAGGGCCTGCTGCGGGATCTGCACGCCCTGCTGCTGCACCACGGCGATGGCGCGATCGACGGCCTGGAAGATCTCCTGGCTCGAATCGGCGGCCGCGGGGATCTGGGCCTGCGGTTCGGGGTTCCAGCGCGGAGTCTGGGCGGCGGGCGCGGAGCGAGGAGTCGGGTTGCTGCTCAGTCCGAGCTTGGACGAGCACGAGGGCCATGCGCCCCAGCCCTGGGATGCGAGCACCTTCTCGGCGACCACGATCTGCTCTTCGCGGCTCGCCTGGTTGGCGGTGGCGGCGTATTCCTGCCCGCCGTGGGCGTTCCAGGTGCTCGGCGAGAACTGCAGACCGCCCTGGAAACCGTTGCCGGTGTTGATGCCCCAGTTGCCGCCTGCTTCGCACTGTGCGAGGCGATCCCAGTCGGAGTCGGGTGCCGCGCTGGCGTTTCCGGCGAGGGCCACACCAGCGGTGCCGATGATGGCGCCGGTGACGGCGACCTTGGCAACGGTGCGACCGGTGGAAGTCGGCTTGCGGTGGCGTCCACTCATATCGGGTGTCTTCCTCTCGTCCGCACCTGCGAGGTCTCGCTCGGGTTCGGACTGAGAGGTCGTCCGTCCCGCCCTCGCCCCTGAATCCGTCGGGGTCCGGTACCCGCGGGGCGAGGTTCGGTGCGGCGGGCCGGTGGCGCCGGGGTTGCCCGGCTGGATAAGACGGTACGACGAACCGCGCGAAAAATCACTATTTGATAACCGGCGTGTGTGATCAGGTCTCGGTGGTGTCTCGACGGGGGTATGCGCGCTTTCTCGCAGCTAGGAGGGGGCGGATGCGGCCTGCTGCCCATTGAAGGCGCCCATCGAGCGCAACAATATGTGACCAGGATCACATTTTGATTGGGTAACGATCGGCGTGGGTAACCGTTCGTCTGTTACCGGGTCCTACGACCGGACCACAACGCGAAGCACACGGCGAGGATGAAACCTATCGGCGTCAGCATGGCGGTCAGGTACAGCCACAGCGCCGGATCCGAATCACTCAGCAGCGGTGTCAGGAAGATGGCCGTGATCGCCAGCAGACCTGTCCCGAACAGCGCGAGCGCGAAGTAGAGGAACCGGTCGCCCGCGCGGCGGGGCGAGCCGCCCTGCGGCGGTCGTGCGGATGGGTTCGTCACCCCAAGACCGTAAAACTGATGTGCTTCGGCAATCGCCACCGGGGTAGACTCGGTTCGAATCGCGCCCTACAGGTTTGTGGGGCGCGTTCTTTACGAAGCTGACAGAACGTGCGCGGCGGTTTGGTGCCGCGACGATCGAACAGGTGGATGTACTCGGGCCGATGGGGCGCGGGTGTCGATGATGAACGGGTGAGCGCAGTGCCGACCGGCAGGGTGAAGTGGTACGACGTCGAAAAGGGCTTCGGCTTCCTTTCCCAGGATGAGGGGGAGGATGTCTATGTCCGTTCGTCAGCGCTGCCCGAAGGTGTCGAGGGACTCAAGCCCGGACAGCGCGTCGAATTCGGGATGGCCGCGGGTCGGCGCGGGCCGCAGGCGCTGAGCCTGAAACTGCTCGAGGCGCCGCCGTCGGTGCGTTCCGGTCAGGACCGCGATCGTGGCGACCGTGGCGACCGTGGCCGCAAGGAGCCCAACCAGCCGCGCAAGACCCCCGACGAACTGCACGGCCTCGTCGAGGACATGATCACCCTGCTCGAGACCAAGGTGCAGCCGGACCTGCGCCGCGGCAAATACCCCGATCGCAAGCTCGCGCAGCGCATTTCCGAGGTCGTGCGCGCCGTCGCCCGCGAACTCGACCAGTGATCATCCGAGGCGGCGCGCGGTGAGCGTGCCGCCATCGGATGATCAGACCGTGCTGATCGACCAGGCCGCATGCGGGACGTAGATCTCGCGGCCGGTCTGATCGCGCGCCAGGATCGGCAGCTGGAGTTCCACACCGACCAGGCGCAGCTCCGGCACCGGACGCGAATCGATGGTCACCGCGTAGGAGCCCTCGGGATAATCGTTGCGGCTGATGACCTCGTCCACCCGATCACCCTTCTCGGTGACATACACCACCCGGGCGATCCACGGCGCGTCCGCCACTCGCTTGGGCAGTGACAGTTGCAGCGGATATCCCGGCGGCACGGCCAGGTCCACCGTCCGGCCCCGTTGACACTCCGGCGCGTCGGGTGCGCAGGGCAACTGCTCGAATACGGTGTCCGCGGCATCGGCGGCCGACGCGGGCAGCACCGCGCAGTCGCGCATGTTCACCGCGCAATAGGCGAACGGCGCCACGTCGACGGTGCGGCCGTGCGCGTAGGCGGTGAGCTCCGGCGCGCGCTGCGGCGCGTTACGGACCGCCACCGCGACCACACCGGCCACCGCGGCGGCGACCACAATTAGTGCCACCGCCACCAGGACGAGAATCGTGCGGGTCCCCGGTTTGGTCACGACCGCGCCTCACGGGCACTCGACTGGCTGCGCTCACTCACAGATGGGATCTCCCGTCCCTCGTTGGATACGTGATGTCTCGGTTCGGCGCGCCGTGCCGCTCGACCCTTTCGGATCGGTCTCGGCGCCCGGCCCGGTCCGCTCGACGGTCGGCACTTCCTGCTCGGCGTGCAGCGGTCGGTGTCCGCCGAGACCGGGCAGCAGGGAATGGCCGCGATAGCTGACGAAGGTCTGCACGAGACCGAGGGTGAGCAGTGCGGTGATCACCGCGAAACCCTTCCAGTACTCGGTGGGCAGCAGTACGCCAGCCGCGCCGCCGACCACCCAGCTCAGCTGGAGGACGGTCTCGGAGCGGCCGAAACCCGAGGCGATGGACTCCGGTGGCAGATCGTCCTGGATCGAGGCGTCCAGCGAGACCTTCGCCAGCGCGCTCGCTCCCGCCGCTACCAGCGTGGCCGCCGCCGCGCCGAGCAGATTGTCGGTGAACACCGCGAACAGCGCGACAAGGGTGCACGCCGTGGTACAGCCGAGCACGATCAACTGCGGCCTGCCGAGTTGCAGGCGCGCGCCGGTGGCATTGCCGGCGAAATTGCCGATCGCCGCCGACGCGCCGACCACGCCGAGCATCGCGGCCTGCGCCCAGCCCGCCTCGCCGGTGGCCTTGGCCACGAAGGCCACGTAGAAGGTGAGGAATCCGGTCAGCACGCGAATGGCGCTGTTACCCCACAGGCCGGTCACGACCGCGCGTCCCAGCGGCTGCCTGCGCCTGCGCGGTGGCACCGCGGACTCGCCACCCGAGCGCATGATCTCGGTGGTCGCGTCGTCGCCGTGATAACTGAGTGTGGCCGGGACCTCGCCCTCGGTGACCTCGACCCAGCGCGGAATCCGCAGGCTCAGGTAGGCCCCTGTCACGGCGATGGCGGTGGCGAACACCAGCGCACCCGTCGACCCGGCGATCGCGGCGGCCAACGCGGCCAGCGCGCCCGCGCCGATAGTGCCGCCGACCAGGCCGAACACCGTCAGGCGGGAATTGGTCCGCACCAGGTCTATCTCGGGTGGCAGCACCCGGGGCGTCACCGCGCTCTTGAGCACCGCGAACGATTTGCTGCCGACCATCATGCACAAGGCGAGCGGATACAGCGCCCACGAGTCGAGCTGGAAGATGAGCACCACCGCCACCACCGCGCGCACCGCGTACGAGGTGGCCAGTGCGAGTCGGCGCCCGCGCTGCAAACGGTCGAGCAGCGGGCCGATCACCGGGGCGATCACCGCGAACGGCGCGATCGTGATCAGCAGATACAGCGCGACCTTCGATTTGCTCTCGGCGGTAGCGGAGGCGAAGAACAAGGTGTTGGCCAAGGCCACCGCGATGGCGGCGTCGAGGGCGAAGTTCGCCATCGTCGCGTAGGTCAGCGCGGTGAGACCGGATTTGTCGGCGCCATTGGCCTTGGCGGCGCGCTGGAAGGTCGCGAAACCCTTCTCGGTGAGCTCACGCCCGCGCATGGCGGCCACCCGGGTGACCGTCAGCTTGCGCGGGACGCGCCTGCGCGCGAGATCCTCTTCGATCCGCGGCTCCGGTTCGGTGGGCAGCGGCGCGGTGGAATCGGGTCTGTCCGGACGCGCGGGTTCCGGCTTGCCGGGGAACACGTGCCGGGGCGGCGGGCTGCGATGCCGGTTGCGCTCGGGGTCGAGGGGCGGCAGCGGCCGACGCCGCGACGGTGTATCGGGTGGCGGATACCGGTCGAAACCCGGGTGGCGCGTGATCGGGGGCTCCTCGCCGCCCCGCGGGTCCCGCGGGTCTCGCGGACCACGGGCGGTACCGGAGGGTTCGCGGGGAGTAGTCACAACGACAATTCTGGACCATCCGGCGTCGGCGGGCTCGAGCCCGTCGCGTCGAGTGTCGGGAAACTCGCACTCAGCGTCGGCCGTGGTCGGCGCGTGCTATGGCTGCGGTCTTGTGCGCCAACACGATCGAGCGCACCCGGCTCAGGCGGGCACGAATCGCACCTCGAAGATGGTCGGCCAGTACTTGCCGGTGACCAGGAATCGGTCGGTGCCGGGCAGATGGGCGATGCCGTTGAGCACATCGGTGCGCGCCCGCTCGGTCGCGGTGAGCAGACCGCCCGCGTCGACGACCCCGAGCACCGCTCCGCTGTCCGGGTCGATGCGCAGGATGCGGTCGGTGGGGTAGTCGTTGGCGTATACCGAACCGTCGGGTGCGCAATCGAGTTCGTTGAGGTGCGCGTCACGTCGGTCTCGCAGCCGGACGGTTCCCGTCGCGGCGAAGGTGACCGGATCGCGGAAGGTGAGCGTGTCGGTGCCGTCGCTCATGACCAGTCGGCCGGACCGCGCGCACAGTCCCCAGCCCTCGCCCCGGTAGTCCACCCGGTCGCGGACCTCGAGCGTCACCGGGTCGCGGGCGAAGGCCACGCCGTCCTTCCAGGTGATCTGCCACAGTGTCGCGCCCGCCAGCGCGACGCCCTCGCCGAAATAGGGTCGCGGCAGGTCGGCCCGAACGAGTTCGACGCCGGAGTCCAGGTCGTAGGCGCGCACGCCCGACGCGCCGGTCATACCGGTGCCCTCGTACCGCACCGCGCCGCCGATATCGAGGCCCTGGGTGAAGGCGGTCGGGTCGTGCGGCCGGGTGCCGACTATCTCGATGCGCAGCCGCGCGGGCTCCTCGTCGGCGCCACCGCATCCGCCTGTCGCGAGCGCGCAGACCAGGAGTGTGACGGCCAACGAACGCCGATTGCGTCCCATACGGCAAAATGTAGGCCGTGAGCGCAGTATCAGTTTCGGAGCCCGGTGTCCGGCCAATCCTGGCCGATGCCGTGGATGTCGCCCGCCGTGCGCTCCTCGAGTTGGAGCCCGCGGCGGTCGGGGCGCACCTGGGGGTGAGCGCCGAGGACGACAGTGCCGCGACGCACCGCTTCGAGGCGACACTGCGCGGCTATCGCGGCTGGCAGTGGGCGGTCGTGGTGGCGGCGCCCCCCGGCGCCGACCACGCGACGGTCAGCGAGTCGGCGTTGCTGCCGGGTCCCGACGCGCTCGTCGCGCCGGATTTCGTGCCGTGGGACCAGCGCGTCCGTCCCGGCGACCTCGCCCCCGGCGACCTGCTGGCCGCACCCGCCGACGATCCGCGCCTGGTGCCCGGATACATGGCGTGCGGCGATCCCGCCGTCGACGAGGTCGCGCTGGAGATCGGCCTCGGCCGCCCCAGGGTCATGTCCATGGAAGGTCGCGAGGAGGCCGCGCAGCGCTGGTACGCCGAACATGGCCCGGATACCGAGATGGCCAAGGCCGCCCCCGGCACCTGCGGCCACTGCGGTTTCTACCTGCCTCTGGCAGGCGCCTTACGCGCCGCCTTCGGCGTCTGCGGCAATGTCATGGGCGCCGACGGAAAGGTCGTCCACACCGAATACGGCTGCGGCGCCCACTCCGACGTGGTCGCCCCCACCGGCGGCGGTTCCCCCCTGTTCCAGGCATACGACGACGCGGCGTACGACGTGTATTCGCACGAAGAACCGCAGGCGGTCGAAGCCGTGCCCGAGGAAGCGGCTCCCACCGGATCCGGTGAGGTTGCCGTCCAAGTGGGCGATACGGGCGGTGCCCCGGACGCGGCGAGCGAGGCGGACGCGGCGACCGAGGCGAACGCGGCAGCCGAGACTGACGCGGCGATCGAGACTGACGCGGCCACCGAGGCGAACCCGGCGACCGAGACGAACGCGGCAGCCGAGGCGGACGCGGTGGCCGAGGTGGACGCGGCGACCGAGACTGACCCGGCGACCGAGACTGACGCGGCGACCGAGACTGACGCGGCCAGCGAGACGAACGCGGTGGCCGAGGTGGACGCGGTGGCCGAGGTGGACGCGGTGACCGAGGCGGACGCTGGGTCCATATCCGGAGAAAGTGCCGATCAGGCTCCGAGCGATGCGAATGCGCCGGTGGGTCAGGTTGCCATGAGTATGGACAGCGGTGCGGCGCCTGCCCTTGTCGATGACCTCGCGGATGGCGGCGATAGCGACGCCGATGCCGCTGTGCGGGCCGAGTTCGATGATTCGGTCGACAACTTGGCGGGCGCGGGCGCCGCGCCCGTGGCGGTGGACGTGCCCGAGGTCGCGGCCGGTGGCGAGGTGATCGAGATCGGTGCGAGTGCCGAGGAGATCGAGGGGATCGAGCGGTCGGTGGCGGATTCGGCGCTCGAGGTCGGGCGCGTCGTCGGCGCTTCGGATGCCGCGCGGGCGCGGGCCGATGGCGATGAGGTCGCGGATGGTTCCGCGACGGGCTCGGAGTTCTGGTCATCGCCGCGGAACTGACTGTCGAGGATCCGTTCGACACGGCGGCTCTGCGCGCCGCCGTGCTCGTGGCCTGGCGTGATTCGCCGACCAGGTTGCGCGAGGACGCGGCCACCGAAGCGGATCTGGTGCGCGCGGGATATCGCGACCGGCTGCTGACCGAACTCGCCCAGAATGCCGCCGACGCCGCCGCCGAGGCGGGTGTGCCGGGCAGGCTCACGGTGCGACTCGACGGTCGCGTGCTGCGTATCGCCAATACCGGTGTGCCGCTCGGTGTCGAGGGCGTGCACGCGCTGACGGCGCTGCGCGCCTCGGACAAGGTCGATCCCGCTGTCACCGTCGGGCGCTTCGGCGTGGGATTCACCGCGGTGCTTTCGGTCAGCGACGATGTCGAGATCCGGTCGACCACCGGTTCCCTGCACTTCTCCCGTGCGCGCACCCGTGCCGCGCTGCACGACAACGCCGTTCGCGTCCCGGCCACGTCCGTGAGCGACGACGGGTCCGCCGAGGCCCGATTCGAGCCGCCGGTCCTGCGTCTGGCCTGGCCGGTGGCACAGCGGCCTGCTCCGGGGGCCGACACCGAGGTGGTGGTGCGGCTGCGCGAGGACATCGACGCGCGAGCGCTGGTCGAGTCCATGCGCGCCGAAGCCGTCGACCTGCTGATCGAACTTCCGGCCCTGCGCAGCGTGCGCATCGGTGACGACGAGATCGCCAGTACGGTCACCGATCTGCCGCACGGTGTGCAGGAGTTGCGGGTGACGGGTCCGGGTGAGGCCACCCGCACCTGGTGGCAATTCCGCACGGCGCGGGCCCGCTGGCTGGTGCCGGTGCGCCAGGGCAGACCGGTCGCCTCGGTCGAGGACGTTCTGCGCGCCCCCACCCGATCCGACGAGGAACTGTCGCTTCCCGCGCTGCTCATCGCCGACATCCCGATGCAGCCCGACCGCCGCCGCCCCCTTCCCGGTGCGCGCCTGTCCGAATTGGCCGAGGGCTACGCCGATTTCGCCCGTGCTCTGCCACGCCGCGATCGTCTCGTCCTCGTTCCGACCCCCGGCTTCCCCCGCGGCGAAGCGGACGGCCTCATTCGCGGCGCCATCCTGCGCGAGCTGCGCACCAACTCGTGGCTACCGGTCCTCCCGTACTCCGAACCGCGGGCAGCCACCGCCGATCCCTTCGGCGAGACATCTGCTCCGACCGCCAACGAACCGGCGGACTTCGATGTCGAGGCGACCCCGCGCGTCGCCGACGATGACGACCCGACGGCCATTCCCACCCGCGCGAGCGTATTGATCGGCCTCGACACGGATCTGGCCGAATTGCTCGCCGATGTGGTCGGCCCACTGGTCATTACGGAACTGTCGCGCCCCGCGCACAGCGAGGCATTTGGCGCGCTCGACGTGCACCGGCTCGGTCTGGCGCGAGTGGCGGAGCTCACCGCGGGGCTGGAGCGGGACCCGCGCTGGTGGTACGACCTCTACGACGCGCTGGAGCCGTTCGCCGCGGACCCGTTGGCGGTGGAGGAATTGGGTGCGCTCGGTGTGCCGCTGACCGACGGCCGGGTGGTGACCGGTCCGCGCACGGTGGTACTCGGCGACGGACTCGACGACGCGATCGAACTGCCGTGGGCGCGGCTGGTGCACCCGTACGCCGTTCATCCGCTGCTGTCGCGCCTGGGGGCGCGCACGGCGACCCCGGAGGATCTGCTCAACGATCCGGGTCTGCACGCCGAATTGACCGACCATCCCGACGATCCGCATATCGCCGAGGCGGTGCTGCGGCTGGCGGCGACGGCCGACCCGCGCATGTTGCCGCAGTGGCTGGGACAGCTGGAGTTGCCCGATACCGAGGGCGAGATGCGCCCGGCCGACGAACTGCTGCTGCCCGACGCCCCGCTGTATCCGCTGCTGGCCGCCGATGCACCGCTGGGCACCGTGTCGACCGAGGTGGTCGAGGAATTCGGTGTGGCCGCGTTGCGCGCGATCGGGGTCGGCTGGGATTTCGGCGTGGTCAGCGAGATCGACCCGACCGGTCCGGATCACGGCCTGGACGACGAGGAATCCTGGTGGGACGGGTTGGCCGCGGACCCGCCGGAATTGGTCGCGGTGCGCGATCTGGATCTGGTGGACGAGATCGCCTGGCCCGACGCCCTCCTGCAATTGGTCTCCGAGCCGACCACCCGCCGTCTGCTGGCCGACCCCGACGGCTACACCGCGTGGTGGCTGCGCGGACACGCCAGGGTGCGCGGCACCCGACTCGGCCTGTACCGCCATCCCGCCGACACCGAATTCGCCGGTCTGCTACCGGAATTCACCTTCAGCGGTTTCGGTCGCGCCGACCTGGACGGTCTGCGTTCGGTATTCGTCGACCCGCAGACCATGACCGCGGATCTGGCCTCGGCGCTGCTCGACGCCCTCGGCGACGAATCGAAAACCCCGGATTCCGAGGTGGTTTCGCGGGTGCACGGCATGCTGGCGAGCGCGGTCGCCGAGAAGCGGCTGGAGCCGGTCGATCTGGATCTGCCCGAACGGGTCCGCGCGCTGTCGGGCGCGGCCGTCGACGCGGCCGAGGCGATGGTCCTCGACCTGCCGTGGTTCGGTCTCGTGCTGCCGCCCGAGCGGGTGGTGCTCGGCGATGCCGACACCGCACCGGCGCTGGCGCGGCTGTTGGATCTGCCACTGGTCTCCGACGCGGTCTCGGCCGAGGTGCTCGGTGAGGGCCGACGTTGCGCCTGGTCCACCGAACCGCTTGGTGTCGTCTGGACGCGCCTGTTCGATCTGCCGCCGCAGGACGGCGAGTTGGTGCTGCACGAGGAGTTGCGCGTGCGGTTGTCCGGTGCCGTGACCGCGACGGTCACGGTGCCGTGGTGGCGCGAGGGCACGACCACTCATCTCGCCGTGCCGCGCACCGCGATCGGCGCCGAGGCTGCGACGATCGGGTCCTCGCTCTAGCGGACGGGTCTAGCCGACGGCCGAGGAGTGCGCCGCGAGCATCTCGCTGAGCAGGTCGAGCTGTTCGCGGACTGCGTCGCTGTCGTTGTCGACGAGCCAGCGCAGCACGATCCCGTCGATGACACTGAGGGTGAATCGGCTCAGCGTCTGCACCGGGACCGCCCATTGGGTTCCGGTGGCGTCGCGGGCGTGGTCGAGTATGTCGGCCACGGTGGAATCGTTGAATGTGTACTGTTCCCGGGCGATCGCGAGTTTCGCGGGTGTCTGCTCGCCTTCGCGCAATGCGTACGTGGTGGTTTCGTAGGTGAGCAGTTGTCGTTCCGGCGTCGCCTCGATGTTCAGCCACATGAGACCGAGACCGGCGCGCACCAATTTTTGAAGCGCTTCTTTTCCAGTTCCCGCGGCCTGCCACACGGTTTCATTGGCGTCGACGGAATCGCGTAATTCCATCGCGAGCGCTTTGACCAACTCGGTCATCAGCGCGTCCTTATTTTCGAAACAGTAATGCACCACACCGAGCGAGACCCCTGCTGCCTGAGCCACATCGCGAGTGGTCACGCCTGCGACACCCTTTTTCTCGGCTAGGCCGATAGCCGCCTCGATAAGGTGGGCCCGTCGTTCTTCGACGCTCAATCGGGAGGACACCCCAGCGAGTTAAGCGCCCGGGGCGCGCACAGTCAATTCGCCGGCACGGAAAAGTTTGACTGGACGATCGTCCAGTTCTATGGTTCGCTGCCATCCAGACGAAGGAGCCATGTATGTCTGTGTCACGCAGAACCGTTCTGGCCCGGACCGCCGTCGGCGGTGCCGCGCTGGCCGCCGCGGGCGCATTGCCCGCTCCCGCCGCGATATTCGACGGCGCCGCGGCGGCCGAGCCGAATTCCGGCGGTTACGAGATCGGACTCGGCATCTCCGATCTGACCGGCCCCGCCGCCGAATGCGGAATGATGGGCTATTCCCAACTGGCACAGACCACCGCGGGCATCCACCTTCGCCCGCGTGCCCGCGCCTTCGTCATCGCCGCGGGCGGGCGCCGCATCGTGTACGTGGTGGCCGAGAACGGCATGATCTTCCAATCGGTGCACCGCGGCGTGCTGCTCGAACTCGCGAAGCGCTTCGGTGACTTGTACACCGAGCAGAACGTCATGCTCACCTCCACGCATTCGCACGCGACCTGCGGCGGCTCCAGCCACGACTACGCCTACAATCTGTCGATTCTCGGCTTCCAGCAACAGGTCTACGACGCCGAGGTGAACGGCATCGTGGAGGCGATCGAGGCCGCGCACGCCGATCTGGGGCCGGCGAGCCTGGCCCTCGGCCGCGCCGAACTGCACAACGCGAGCGTGAACCGCTCGCGCGTGGCCTTCGAACGCAATGCGGAGGCCGACAAGCGGTATTTCCCCGACGCCATCGATCCGGCGGTGACCGCGCTGTCGATCGTCAAGGGCGGCAAGCGGGTCGGCGCCATCACCTGGTACGCGACCCACAACACGTCGATGAGCAACAGCAACCGGCTCATCAGCGCCGACAACAAGGGCTACGCGTCCTTCGCGCACGAACACATCGATCACGGCGTGCGATACCTGGACGGCGATCCCGAATTCATCGCGGCCTTCGCCCAGACCAATGCGGGCGACCTGTCGCCGAACCTGAATCTGCGCCCCACCTCCGGGCCCACCGAGGACGAATTCGAGAACACCCGCGTCATCGGCGAGCGGCAGTACGAAGCGTCGAAGACCGCGCTGTCGCGGGCCCGCTCGATCCAGGGCCCGGTCGATGCGCTGCTGTGCTACATCGACCTGGCCGATATCGCCGTCGACGGCCGTTTCACTCCCGACGGCCAACCCCGCCGCACCTCTCCCGCGGCGGCGGGTGTCGCGCTGATCGCGGGCAGCGTGGAGGACGGGCCCGGTCTGCCCGGTCTGCCCATTCCCGAGGGCGTGCGCAATCCGTTCCTCGACGCGCTCGGCGATCCGACCGTGCCCGCGCCGGCCTGGCTCGCGGACGCGCAGGCCCCAAAGGCCATCGTCGCGCCGCTCGGCCTGCTGCCGCCGTATCCGTGGGTGCCCAATGTGGTGCCGATCCAGATCGTGCGCATCGGCGAGCTCTACCTGGCCGGTGCGGGCGGCGAGTTCACGATAGTGTCCGGCCTGCGCATTCGGCGCGCGGTCGCGGCGGCGCTCGGCGTCGACCTGGAACAGGTGCTCATGCAGGGGTACGCCAACGCCTACCACGAGTACGTCACCACCCCCGAGGAATACGACGCCCAGCAGTACGAGGGCGGCTCGACCCTGTTCGGCCGCTACACACTGCCCGCCTACCTCCAGGAATTCACCCGGCTGGCAACGGCATTCGCGACCGGGCAGGCGATCCCACGCGGACCCGCGCCGCGCGACATCTCGGATCTGCAACCGAACTTCGCACCCGCGCCCGGCACGGACGCGACCCCGGCCGGTCGCGCCTTCGGCGATGTGCTGACCCAGCCCGCCCCCGCCTACGGACCCGGTTCGCGGGCCGAGGTCGAATTCGTCTCCGCCCATCCCAAACACAATCCGCGGCGCAACGCGACGTTCCTGGAAGTTCAGCGTCGTACCGCCTCCGGCGAATGGGAGCGCGTCGCCAACGAGGGGGAGTGGGCGGTGCGCTTCCACTGGAGCAAGCGCGGCGCCGCCGAATCGGTGGCCCGCTTCACCTGGGACATTCCGGCCGATATCGCGCCGGGACGCTACCGTTTCGTGCACTTCGCCGACAGTCTCGACCCCGACGGCGCGCTGCGCCCGTTCACCGGGACGAGTGACGAGTTCGACATCGGCTGACGACCTACGACCTGCCGATCAGAGTCCGGTCTGCGCGCCCTTGTCCCCGCGGCGCGCGCCGCGGCGCTGGATCAGGAAGATCACCGTGCCGAGCAGGCCGACGGCCAGCCCCATCAGGCAGATGGGCCGCGCCGATTCCCAGCGCTCACCGCTCACCCACACCACCACCGCGGCGATGGCCCACAGCGCGCTGCCGACCGCGAGAACCGGCCGCGGGTCGGTGAAACGCGCAGGTATCTGCGGGATATTGTCTGTCACTGTCCCAGCCTAGCGGCCCGAACACACGTCATGCCCACAACGTTCACGTACAGTTTGGCACTGTGACAACGCCAACGGACGTTCGAGCGCTCGCCGGTGAACTCTCGCTGGCGGTGGTTCGGCTGACCCGACATCTGCGCGGGCGGCGCGCGGACGCGCAGATCTCGCTGACCCAGCTGTCCGCGCTCGCCACCCTGAACCGGGAGGGCGCCATGACACCGGGCGCGCTCGCCGCGAAGGAACGGGTGCAGCCTCCGTCGATGACGCGGGTCATCGCCTCGTTGACGGATCTCGATCTCGTCGAACGCAATCCGCATCCGACCGACGGACGTCAGATCATCGTCTCGCTCTCGGCCGCGGGTCGCGCGCTGCTGGCCGATGAGGCCAGCGCCCGCGAGGCGTGGATGACCGAGCAGTTGTCCACGCTGACCGACGACCAGCTCGTCGTGCTGACCAAGGCGGTCGCCATCATGAAACAGATCGTCGCCGAATCCGAATAGCGGACCGGTGATTCAACGCGCGCCGAACGCCTGATCGCTGTCGACGATGTCCTTGCCGAGCGGGAACAGCGACAGCGGTATGAATTTCAGGTTGGCCCAGCCGAACGGTATGCCGATGATCGAGACGAACAGCGGAATGCTGGTGAGCAGGTGGCCGAGGGCCAGCCACCATCCGGCCACGATGAACCAGATGATGTTGCCGATCATCGACCCGGTGCCCGCGCCCGGCTTGTCCACCGTTGTGCGCCCGAACGGCCACAGCACATAGGCCGCGATGCGGAACGACGCGATGCCGAATGGAATGGGCACGACCAGGAAGAACAACAGGAAGCAGAGGATTCCCGCCACGATGTAGCCCAACGCCATCCAGAATCCGGCGAAGATGAGCCACAGCACGTTGAGGATCAACTGGATCGGCTTCATGGGACCAGCGTACGGCGAGATCCCGGCCGCGGTCGACGCCTCGGTCCCGTGCGTCAGAAGAACCAGCCCAGCTGGGCGTCGCGGACGGCGCCGAACGCCTCGGTGACCGCGCGGACCAGCTCCGGCGTCGCGGCGCGCAGACGTCGCGCCGCGGCGAACGGTTCGGCGCGATGGGCGCCGAGATAGAGGCTGCCCAATACGTCGATACCGAGCTCGACATCGGGTTCGCGGGTCGTCGGCGCGCAGTCGGCGACCCCGTCGCGGACGGTGAGTGCGAAACGGCCACCCGCCTCCCGGAACGGGTCGGTGACGCCGAGCACCAACTCGAGATCGCGCGCATAGGTACGCGCGGCGAGCGCGGCGGGCACGTCCATGAGCCGCAGCCAGCAGCCGTCGGTGCGGCCGACGGTGCGCACCAGACGCGAATCGGTGAGCAGATAGGGCAGCGGATCGTTGTCGGGCAGCTCCGCTTCGATCTCGGTGACCAGGTCGAGCCCGAGCAGACACCGCCACAGCGCCGCGTGCGCGTCATCGGTCACCGCGCGGAATTCGGTGACCCGTACGTGCTTCTCGTGTCCGCGAGTGACGTACCGGTAGAGCGCGTAGCCGTCCGCGTGTAGCAGGGCCAGGTGACTCGAACCGCCGTCGCGCCAGTTCGGGTGGTCGTAGAACAATTGCGCCCAACTGGTCGGCGGTCGCACCTGGGCGCCCGGGGTGATCCGCCGCCAGCGGTCGTATATCTCCTCGATCCGGTCCGCGACATCGCCGGGCACCGCTATCGTCGCGCCGCCCGGATCCGGTGCGCCCGTACGGAATTCGGCGAATCGGCGATCGACGGTGACATGGTTCATCGAGGTCACGGCGCCGTAGCCGAAGCGGCCGTATATGGTGGCCCGGCTCGCGGTGAAGATGGTCAGCGGCAGCCGCGCGTCCTCGACCCGCCGGTGCTGTTCGGTGTAGAGGGCGCGCAGGATGCCGCGGCGACGGTGGCTCGGCGCGACGCCGACCGCGGCGATGCCGCAGGCGCTCACGGGCCGCCCGCCGGGCACCGTCACGGTCATCGTCATGGAGTTGCAGTGGCCGACCACCCGCGCACCGTCGACGGCGACCAGCGCGCCGCCCGGCGGGAAGACCGGCTCCCTCGGATCGGTCCCCGGCGGTTCGTAGCCGAATCCGAAGCAGACCGACAACAGCAGCTCGATCGCCGCCGCGTCGTCATCGGTGGCCGTGCGAATGGTGATGCCGGGGACCAGAGTCATGGCACGACCATCGCATGCCTGCCCCGTGAATCGCATCGCATTTTCTCGCGCGGCGGGACCGCCGCGCGAGACCGCCGAACCCGACCGGCAGGATGGAGCGGTGGCCGCCGTGATCGATATCGACAACCCCGCGGATACGCGGGTGGACGAGTTCCGCGACCTGTCCGACGCCGACCGCAGACCGGATCTGCCCGGTCGAAAGGGGTCGGTCGTCGCCGAAGGCGTCGTCGTCGTGCGGCGCATGCTGGATTCCAGATTCCGGCCGAGCGCGCTGCTCGGCGTCGCCGGACGCTACGACCAACTGGCCGCGGACCTGGCGGATGTCGATGTGCCCTACTACCGTGCCAGTGCCGAGGTGATGGCCGAGGTTGTCGGGTTCCACCTCAATCGCGGGGTGCTCGCGGTCGCGCCGCGGCCCGCCGAACTCGCGGCCGCCGAGGTATTGCGCGAGGCGAGGACGGTCGCGGTACTCGAGGGGGTCAACGATCACGAGAACATCGGGTCGATCTTCCGCAATGCCGCGGGTCTGGGCGCCGACGCGATCCTGTTCGGGGATCGGTGCGCCGATCCGCTGTACCGGCGCGCGGTCCGGGTCTCCATGGGCCATGTGCTTCGGGTGCCGTTCGCGCGGCTGCCGAGCTGGCCCGGTGGTCTCGAACTGCTGCGGGAACGCCGATTCCGGCTGATCGCGCTCACCCCGGATCCGCGGTCGGCGAACCTGGCCGCCGCCATGTCGGGGGAGCGGGTGGCGCTGCTGCTCGGCGCGGAAGGTCCCGGTCTGACCGAGGAGGCGATGGCCGCGACCGATGTGCGTGCGCGCATACCGATGTCGCCGGGAACCGACTCACTCAATGTGGCCACCGCCGCGGCCATGGCGTTCTATGAGCGGGTGAGGTGCGATCGTGACTGACAACGGGAGATACCGGGATCCGACGCCGTGGGCGCCCGGCATCGCGGTGGCGGTGCTGGTCGCCCTGCTCACGGCGGTCGCGGTGTACGCGTTCGGCGCCGCGCTCGCCCAGGTGCATCCGGCGCTCGCGGTGGTGGTTAACCTGGTGTCGGCGGGCGGGATCGCGCCGACGGTCTGGCGTTGGCGCGCGACCCCGGTGCTGCGGTGGGCGCTCGGCGGCGCGGTGGCCGGCGCGTCGCTGGCGTGGTTCGCGCTCGTGGTCACCGGGTTGGCGGCGCTGTAGTGGCGCGGTCAAGAGATTCGGTCGTGGTTGCGCCGCCACCAGCCGAACAGGCCGCGGCGCGGCGGGATGGCGTTGTTCGGACCGTCCTCGGGCAGCGGTATGAGCTCGGCGGGGTCCGGCCCTTGCCCCTTGGGGTACAGGGTGAATCCGCAGACCGCTACGTCGCCGGGTACGAGCGCCCCCTGCGCGGCGGCGGCGCGATAGTGGAAGCCGAGCCATTCGTTGTTGGCGGCGTCGGCGAAATCGGGCGGCTCGAAGGGCAGGGACTGCGGGTCGGGTAATTCCCCCGCCCGCCACCGCACCGGATGCTCACCGGCCCAGAAAGGTCTCTCCCACACCAGCGGCAGCCCCTCGTCCTCGATGATGTTCACCCGGGTCGAGCTGAAGGAGCGGCGGAATTCGCCGCGCTCCCAATAGGCGAACGCGCCCCAGCCGTGCGCGCTGTCGAAGGCGGTCAGATAGGTCTGGTCCGATGCCAGCGGCCGGACCAGCAGTTCGGGCAGCGCGGTGGGTTTCAACTGGGCCGCCTGGGTCGAACACACCACGGTCACACCGGGATAGCAGCCGATGTAGACCTCGTCGCGGTCGGGACCCGCGCAGCCGGCGAGCGTCCCGACCATCGTCGGCACGACATCGTGGTCGGCGTACAGCTGCCTGGCCAATGCCAGGGCGGCGTCCGGGTCGGGGTCGGGGTGTGCGCGGAGCACCGCCAGGGGATCGCGGGCATCGACGTACCAAAGGGTCGACGCTTTGGAAGACAGCATTTTCCGGCACCTCCCGATATTGCACGAAATGGCTTCGCGAACTTCGGGCAACTCTTGGTGATGTCGTCCATCTGACACCGCGAGATGCGCCGTGTCACCGACATTCGCGCCGATGGCACACCGAAAAATCTACACTCCCGCGACTGTTCCAGGGGCGAAGCAGGACGGAACGCGTGCAACGCACTCGGCGTGTCGCCGGTGGAAGGGGTACTGGCAGCTGATCAGCTAACGGCGGCGACAGGTCCGTGCGCACCGGTGCGTCGAAGTCTCGGCGCGCCAGACGAACTCAGTGACCGGAACTGCGCACCCCGAGCAGCACGTCCTCCCAGGACGGCATGGGCGCCTTGCCGCGCTTGGTGCGGGCGGGCTTGGCGGGCGCGGACTTGGCATCGCCCTTCGTCGGATCTTCGGCGGGCGTGCTCGCCGAAGCCGCGGGCGCCTGGGCGCTGTTCGCGGGCGGAACCGCGGCAGACGCGCCGCCGCCCGAACCATTGCTCGCCGGAATCGCCGCGGGCGCACCGCCCGCGGCGACGGCGCGCTGTTCGTAGAACTCCTCGCGCTGCTGGGCCGGCCGGGCGGCGGTGCGCGGGGAGGTCGCGCTCTCCCGTGGCGCGCGCGGCGGCTCGGCGGGCGGTTCCGGTGCGGGCGCGGTCTCGATTTCGGCCTGCTCGGGCAGGATCGAGGCGAGTCCGCGCAGTGCACGGCCGAAGTCGGGGTCGATCAGATCCGTGGCCGGATCGTCGAGCGGGGAGACCGAACCGCCGTGCGCGTCGGGCTGGTAGCGCCAGTGCGCGGCGATCTCGGATCGGCCGTTCTGCCACTGCAACTGGGCGACCCAGAAACCCTTCTCGTCCTTCCAGGCATCCCACTCGGCGTTCTCGAGGGTGTGCCCGCGTTCGGTGAAGGCGGCGGTGACGACATCGATGAGTGTCTCCACCGCGGGTCCGTCCGGTCGCACCGGATGCGCCTTCTGCGCCAATTCGGCGGCGCGGGCGCGTTCCAGCAGAACCGGATACGCGAAACGCTCGACCCGGCTCGACGGCATGCCCGATTCCTCGGTGACCTGTTCGACGGAGGCACCGGCGCGGATACGGGCCTGGATATCGCGAGGACGCATGGTTGCTTCCATTTCGATCTCGATCTGGCCGAATCGTGCTAGGTCTCCGCGGGCAGCGGCTCGAAGTTTGTCGTCGGCGGGCAGCCGGAACTTGGTTCCCGACTCGGTGTCGATGCACACGATGTGGGTGGAGTCGGGCGTCACCCCGATGACTCGAAGTTCACGCACCGTTACCTCCTTATCGCGTCGACTCGCGACACCGCCCACTGTTTCGCAACAGTAGTGCACAGCTCATGATCTCGAGGCAAGACACGCGGGCCGAAAATCTGCGGGCAGGCCGTCGCAACGGCTAATCTGCTCTGTTCGTTTCGGTTTGCCACGTCTACACGCGACTCGCCCGACTTCGGATCGGGGCGTGTCGTACATCATCGCGGGAGTCCGCGCGACACACAACCGGGGCGCGCGCGAGGTTCGCGAAACTCTTACCCGAGGCGGGTCGAATTACGGAAACCTCGGCGCGGCCGGGTGATTGCTCGCGCGTTGCGGTTATTCGCGGAAATTCACGCCAGTTTCTCGACGACCCAGTCGATGCTGCGGGTCAGTTGGCTGACGTCGTCGGGATCGATGGCCGGGAACATGCCGATGCGCAGTTGGTTGCGGCCCAGTTTGCGGTACGGCTCGGTATCGACGATGCCATTGGCGCGCAGCACCTTCGCGACCGCGGCGGCGTCCACCGAATCCGCGAAATCGATGGTGCCGACCACCTGGGAGCGGTGCGCCGGATCGATGACGTACGGGGTGGCGTATTCGCTCGACTCGGCCCAGGAATACAGCCGCGAGGAGGAATCCAGCGTGCGCTTGACCGCCCAGTCCAGACCGCCGTTGCGATTGAGCCATTCGATCTGGTCGGCGAACAGCAGCAGGGTTGCCAGCGCCGGGGTGTTGTAGGTCTGGTCCTTCAGGCTGTTGTCGATCGCGACTGGCAGCGAGAGGAACTCCGGGGTCCAGCGGCCCGCGGACTTGATCTCCTCGACCCGGGCCAGTGCGGCCGGGCTCATGAGCGCGATCCACAGCCCGCCGTCGGCGGCGAAGCACTTCTGCGGCGCGAAGTAGTAGACATCGGCATCGGTGATGGTCACCGGGAGTCCGCCCGCGCCGGAGGTGGCGTCGATGGCGATGAGCGCGTCGCCCGAACCGGCCGGACGCCGCACCGGGATCGCGACGCCGGTGGAGGTCTCGTTGTGCGCCCAGCCGATGAGGTCGGCCGAGGGGTCGGCGACCGGTTCGGGCGCGCTGCCGGGTTCGGCGGAGATGACGATCGGGTCGCCGATGAACGGATTGCCCTTGGCCACCGCGGCGAATTTGCTGGAGAACTCGCCGTTGGTCAGGTGCAGCGAACGCTCGCGGATCAGGCCGAACGCGGCGGCGTCCCAGAACGCCGTTGTGCCGCCGTTGCCGAGCACGACCTCGTAATCCGGCGGCAGCGAGAACAGTTCGCGCAGGCCCGAGCGGATCCGGGCGACCACGTCTTTGACCGGCTTCTGCCGGTGAGAGGTTCCGAACACCGAGGCGCCGACCTCGACCAGGGACTGCAACTGCTCCGGGCGCACCTTGGAGGGTCCGCACCCGAAGCGGCCGTCGGCGGGCTTGAGATCGTCGGGGATCGTCGGGAACGCAGAGGTCATGGGCACAAGCCTAAGACGTGCCCGCCCGATCCGTCCGCGCGGGTGCGGCGGTTGCCATGCGATCGCCGGCAGTCCGGTCGGTCGGTACGGAAGCCGGTCGCGGCCATATTCGCGTGGATAGGGCGCGGGCCCGGCGCCTTCGGTTCGCCGATCCCGTTTGCCGGTCGTGCGCCACCGTGTCGCGCGACGCGCGGGTCCGACGCGCCGGGTCGCACGGACGTCCGTTGTTGTGTTTGTTCTCACATCTGAAAATGCGTCCGAGCGGCGGCGGGCCGTCGTAATGGCGATCCCGATTCGGGTACCTCATGGCGGCGAGAGAGGGGTCACGGGCCGGTCCGGGCCGGTTCCCGGTGGCC
This sequence comes from Nocardia arizonensis, assembly GCF_001310275.1. Taxonomy (GTDB): domain Bacteria; phylum Actinomycetota; class Actinomycetes; order Mycobacteriales; family Mycobacteriaceae; genus Nocardia; species Nocardia arizonensis. The sequence goes on along the minus strand of NZ_LGYZ01000129.1, from coordinate 62,008 downwards.
GTTCGCACTGTGTCACAGGCCACACGCGGGTTACCGTTAGCTCCCATGGACGAGCACAGGGTGGCGGTCGAGGTGCGGGTATGAGTACCGCGTCGGCGGGCTCGGGGCGGCGCGCACTCGCGTGGAATTTCGGGTTGCGGACCGGGGTGCTTTCCGGCGCCGCGCGCCGCGAACTGTTGTTGCGGGGGACCGCGGGGGTCGCCACGATCCTCGGCGTGCGCCGCGGCGCGGTCGGTCCCGGCTTTCCGCTACCCGGCGCGGAGACCTTCGGACGCGGTGAGCCGGGACAGGTGTTCTGGGTGCGGGTGCGCATCGAGGGCGAACTGCCGTACGAGACCCGGGTCAGACAGCGGGTGCGCGACGCGGATCTGGAGTGGGTGCAGCCCGGCGACGTGGTGTGCTGCCGCGTCGATCCCGGCGACCGCCACCGCCTCGTGCTCTACCTGCCCGACGCCGAGGAGGCGCCGCGGATCAGCGTCGCCAAGATCCTGGCGAACGGCCGCCGCGCCGACGCCACGGTCCTGGCCGCCGCGCCGGTCGCGGGCGACTACTCCGGCCGCGACGATCCGGTGCTTCGCCTCGACCTGGAACTACGGGCCTGGGACGAGCCCAAGCCGTGGCGGGTGCGGGTGGTGCAGCCGGTGCCGCTTTCGGCCATCGGACTCGTCGACCTCGGCAGGCACCTCGAGGTGGCCTTCTTCGCCGTCGACCGCGGCGAATCGGTCGCCGTGGACTGGACGGCCTCGCTCGGGGAGGACTGACCGCCGTCAGAGGTGGACGAAGGTGAAGCCGGCGCCGCGCAGGGCGGGCAGCGCGGCGACCATGCCCGCGCCGGTGCCCGAACGCGGCCGGTGTATGTGCGCCAGGGTCACCGCGCCCGGACCCGCGGCCTTCATCGTGGCGGCCACCTGGGCGGCGTTCGCGGTCGCGCCGCGGTCGACATTGACGGTGAATCCCAGCGGAGTCTCGCCGAGATCGGTGGCGATGGCGACGCCGACATCGTCGTAGTGCGCGGTGCCCGCCCGGAAGAACCGCGGCGGCCTGCCGGTCAACTCGATGAGCCGCATGTGGTTGGACCACACCTCGTCGGCCGCCTCACTCGCGGAGACCGTTCCGGCGACGCCGTAGGCGGCGCGGCCGTCGACCGTCAGCGGTCGGTGCGCGACCCCGTGATTGCCCAGTTCGAAAAGGGGATTGCCCGCGAGTCGGACGACCCGGTCCGTGTCCGCGTCGATCCAGCGCCTATTGAGGAACAGCGTGCACGGAATCCGCTGAGCGGTGAGGAAATCCAGCAGATCCTGGTCCACGTCGTTGTTGCCGGGACCGCCGCAGGCGTCGAAGGTCAGCGCGATCTGCTTGCCCGCCGCGTCGAAGGAATCGACGATCCCGGGCATCTGCGTGCCCCACTGCCGGGGTCGCGCGCTCTCGTAGCGGGCGGCGACGGCGGCGGGCAGTGGCAGCGGCGCGGCCAGTGGAGCCGAGATCGGTGCGACGGCGGTGGGCGGCGCGGCCCGGGATTCGGGCGCGCGCGCCGGTTCGGCGCAGGCCGCGCTCAGTCCGGCCAGTGCGACGGCGCCGAGCATCCGTCGCCGCGAAACACCTTTGTCCGCCATCACACACACCTCATCGTCCCGGTCGAGCGGATGGATGCTACGCGCGGCAGGTCATCGAACGGGACAATGGCGATCGACCCGCAGACGACGGCGAGGATGCCATTCGGTTACCGAACCCGAAAAGGGCGCGCGCCGGGCGGGGCTGCGAACCCGCCCGGCGCGCGCCGGTGTATCCGATCAGGAGTGCGTGACGTTCTCCCAGCCCGTGACGTCTTCGGGGCGACGCGGTCCGGGGCCGGTGTAGATGGCGGCGGGACGCACCAGTTTGCCGAGCTGCTTCTGCTCGAGTATGTGCGCGCACCAGCCCGCGGTACGGCCACAGGTGAACATGGCGGGCATCATGTGCGCGGGCACCTCGGCGAAGTCGAGGATGACCGCGGCCCAGAACTCGACATTGGTCTCGATGGCGCGATCCGGGCGGCGTTCGCGCAACTCGGCCAGCGCCGCCTGCTCGAGCGCGGCGGCGACCTCGTAACGCGGGGCGTCGAGGCGCTCGGCGGTGGCGCGCAGCACCCGGGCGCGCGGATCCTCGGCCCGGTACACCCGGTGGCCGAAGCCCATCAGCTTCTCCTTGCGGTCGAGGATGCCCTTGACCAACGCGCGCGCGTCACCGTTCTTCTCGACCTCCTCGATCATCGGCAGCACCCGCGCCGGCGCGCCGCCGTGCAGCGGGCCCGACATGGCGCCGATCGCGCCCGACAGCGAGGCCGCGACGTCGGCGCCGGTGGAGGCGATGACGCGGGCGGTGAAGGTGGAGGCGTTCATGCCGTGTTCGGCGGCGGAGACCCAGTAGGCGTCGATGGCCTCGGTGTGCTTGGGGTCCGGGTCACCCTTCCAGCGGGTCATGAACCGCTCGGTGACCGTGGCGCATTCATCGATCTTCTTCTGCGGCACCGCGGGCTGGTAGATGCCGCGGGCGGACTGGGCGACGTAGGACAGCGCCATCACCGAGGCGCGGGCCAGGTTGTCGCGGGCGGTTTCGTCATCGATGTCGAGCAGCGGCTGGTAGCCCCAGATCGGGGCGAGCATGGCCAGACCGGCCTGCACGTCGACACGGACGTCGCCGGTGTGCACGGGTAAGGGGAAGGGTTCGGCCGGGGGAAGGCCGCGGCCGAATTCGCCGTCCACCAGCAGTGCCCACACGTCGCCGAAGGTCACTCGGCCGAGGACCAGATCCTCGATGTCGACGCCGCGGTAGCGCAGCGCGCCGCCGTCCTTGTCCGGTTCCGCGATATCGGTGGTGAATGCCACCACGCCCTCGAGGCCGCTGACGAAATCGCTCGGTACGACGGACTTACCGTCGGGAATCGCGGGGCTGGTAGTCATGGTGTGACTCTCCTTGCACTTCGGGTCGCATGGTTCTCGCCGCCGGTGCCGGTGAGCACATGCCGATCACCAAAACCTTAGCCTCCTGCTACCGCGGAGTAACGTCTGGGCCATGCGTGACCTGGACAATTCCTCTCTCGGTCAGGATGCTGCCGAGTACGCCGTTCCCGCCGATCTCGCCGCGATGCGCGTCGACTACGGCGTCGCCCATTTCGGCAGTGGCGACGATACCGATCTGGACGAAACATGGCTGGCAGGAGGCTGGGAGCCACTGTTGCGGCATTGGATCGAGCAGGCAACCGCCGTCGGGATCGCGGAGCCGAACGCCATGGTGCTGGCAACCGTGACGGTCGCGGGCGGTACGCCCCGGCCCGTCGCGCGTACCGTGCTGTGCAAAGGGCTCTCGTCCGAGGGTGTGACGTTCTACACGAATTACGATTCGGCAAAGGGCATGCAACTGGCCGAGGTGCCCTTCGCGGCGGCCACTTTCCTGTGGGCCGCGCTCGGTCGGCAGGTGCACCTGCGCGGCGCGGTCGAACGGGCGTCCGCGGAATCCACCGCGGTCTACTGGCGGTCGCGGCCGCGTGAATCCCAGCTCGGCGCGTGGGCCTCGCAGCAGTCGCGTCCCATCGCCTCGCGCGCCGAACTCGACGCGGCCCTTGCCGCGACCACCGAGCGCTTCGCCGAGGTCGACGACATCCCGGTCCCGCCGCATTGGGGCGGCTACCTGCTGCGACCCGACGAGATCGAGTTCTGGCAGGGCCGCCGCAGCAGGCTGCACAACCGCGTCAGGGTGCGCGTCGCCGAGGGCAGGCAGGTCGTGGACCGACTGCAACCGTGAGTCCGTGACCATGCGGGGTCGGCGCACTCACCACGCCGCCGCCGCGACCACTCGCCGGTACGCCCCTTGCGCTAGCCGGCCCGCCACCTGTGGGCGGTGTGGCAACCGCCCGCGTTCGGCGGCGCTGGATTCCGTTCGGCGCTGGACGGATTCGCCTATCCGGCTATCCGACGCATCCTGCCGGCCTCCTTCGTGGTCGATGTCATCGCCATGGCGTCGGCCGCGCCGCGCGTGGCAATGTCGCAGACCGTGGCCAGGGTCCTCAGTGATCGCCGCGCCCCGGTGATGTTGCTCATGGTTTCGTCGCCGTGCGCCTCGGCGGCCCCGTCGTCGCTCCGGGTGGTGGTCATTGTGTCGTGCTGGCCGCGTTGGCCTTTCCGGCCTTCGTTCGTCGATCGGTCGCGGAGAGAGCCGAATCGCCGACCCTGTTCGGCGAGCGCGCGCGATGAGTCCGTTCCGGGCCGCACGCGGTAGCGATACTCACGTGACGAAAGTGTGTTTGTGAGGTAATCGGGTGGGCACCCTCGTGGTCGGGCCGGGTGGACAGCGACTAGCGTCTAGGTAATCGCACCGCCGTGCCGACCGCACTCCGATGCCGACGGTCCTAGCCTGAGAGGGATCCTTCTGTGCCCGAGAACGACCACATCAACGACGCCAAGCCGGTACTGAGCTTTCCCGGCGGCGAATACGCCATGACGATCACCGAGGCCTCCGAAGGCAACTCGGGCATCGACCTCGGCAAAATGCTGGCCAGCACCGGGTACGTCACCTACGACCCCGGGTTCATGAACACCGCGCCAACCAAGTCGGCCATCACCTACATCGACGGTGAGGCGGGCATCCTGCGCTACCGGGGCTACCCGATCGATCAGCTGGCGTCGTCCTCGACCTTCATCGAGGTCAGCTACCTGCTCATCTACGGCGAACTCCCCACGCAGGCGCAGTTGGACGACTTCACCGACCGCATCCGCAGGCACACCCTGCTGCACGAGGATCTCAAGCGGTTCTTCGACGGTTTTCCGCGCAACGCGCACCCCATGCCGGTGCTGTCCTCCGCGGTCAACGCGCTGTCGGCGTACTACCAGGACTCCCTCGACCCCCGTGACCCGGAACAGGTCGAACTCTCGACCATCCGCCTACTCGCGAAACTGCCCACCATCGCGGCCTACTCGTACAAGAAGTCCGTCGGCCAGCCGTTCCTCTACCCGGACAACTCGCTGACCCTGGTCGAGAACTTCCTGCGCATGACCTTCGGCTTCCCCGCCGAGCCCTACGAGGTCGACCCCGAAGTCGCCGCGGCGCTGGACATGCTGCTCATCCTGCACGCCGACCACGAGCAGAACTGCTCGACCTCGACCGTGCGCCTCGTCGGCTCCTCCGACGCCAACCTGTTCACCTCGGTATCCGGCGGCATCAACGCCCTGTGGGGTCCGCTGCACGGCGGCGCCAACCAGGCCGTGCTCGAGATGCTCGACGACATCAAGGCCAACGGCGGCGATGTCAAGGAGTTCATCCGCAAGGTCAAGAACAAGGAAGACGGTGTCAAGCTCATGGGCTTCGGGCACCGCGTCTACCGCAACTACGACCCGCGCGCGGCCATCGCCAAACAGCACGCTGACGCCATCCTCAACAAACTCGGCGGTGACGACGAACTGTTCGGCATCGCCCAGGCACTCGAGGAAGCCGCCCTCACCGACGACTACTTCGTCTCCCGCCAGTTGTACCCGAACGTCGACTTCTACACCGGCGTCGTCTACAAGGCGATGGGCTTCCCGACCCGCATGTTCACCGTGCTGTTCGCGATGGGCAGGCTGCCCGGCTGGATCGCGCACTGGCGGGAGATGCACCAGGAGCCGATCAAGATCGGCCGCCCGCGCCAGGTATACACCGGATACGGCGCACGCGACTACGCGCCGGTCGACAATCGCTGAACCGAAACACCACGTACACCATCACCTATCGAAGGGGATAGCCGAATGACCAAGCCGGAGATCGAATTCCAGGCGGGGCCCGCGCCCACCGAACTCGTGATCAAGGACATCATCGAGGGCGAGGGCAAGGAAGCCGTCCCGGGCGGCACCGTCGAGGTGCACTACGTCGGCGTCGAATTCGAGACCGGCGAGGAATTCGATTCCTCTTGGAGCCGTGGGGAGTCGATCAGCTTCCCGCTGCGCGGCCTCATCCAGGGCTGGCAGGACGGCATCCCCGGCATGAAGGTCGGCGGCCGTCGCCAGCTGACCATTCCGCCGGAGCTGGCCTACGGCCCCGCGGGTTCGGGCCACCAACTGTCGGGCAAGACCCTGGTCTTCGTGATCGACCTGGTCAACGTCCAGTAGCGGAGAAGTCGACCGACGCCCGTGGCCCCGCGTGGCCGCGGGCGTCATGGTCGAATCGGGCGGACCTATTCCCGAACGACTTCCACGGGGTCGGTCAACGCCAAAGCGATGGCCGACTGCTGAGTCCCGCTGCGAACGGGCAGGGCGTCCATGGCCTTCCCGGTCTGCGTGTTCAGGTTGTTCACGATCGTCTGCAACTGCCCGACCCCACCGGTCAACTGCCCGATGGCGTCGACCAACTGCGCACCACCGGTCTCGGCCAACCGCGGAAGCCCTTCGGCGAGTCTCGCCCCCTCGTTCAATTGAGCACTGGCCCCTTGCAGCCGTCCCACCACCGTCCGCAGCAAGGTCCCCAAATCGGTCTCGGGATCGACCGCCCCGCCCACCAGGAGATCCAGTCCTTCGAGCTGGCTCCCGGCCTGACTCGAAACCGTCCGCAGCCCATCCAATTTGGTGATGATGTCGGTCAAGGCGGGATCATTGGCGAACGGCAACGCGCGCAACAGCGGAAGAATCTGGTCGAGGCCACTGCTGACCGTTCCGGCGGTCCGCTGCACCTGGGCGATCGTCACGCCGGTCGAATCCAGCGCTGCCGCCAGCTGATTCGCCTGGGCGGCGGCGCCGTCCACCGTCTGATTCAACACCGCGATGGCGGAACTCAGTTGCGCCGAGCCATCTTTGGCGAAGTTGAGGAAGTCGAGCAACTGCTGCGCGCCCCCGCTGAACTGATCCGCCCCCGCGGCGGCGGCATTCACCCCCGCGCCGAGCAGTTGCGCGGTGAACTGCACCCCGCTGAGCTGGGCGCGAGCCTGGGTGACGGCGGCGAGTGCCGCGTCGACACCGGCCGCTCCGATGCGATGGGTGACCTCCGCGGTCGCGCCGTTCACCAGAGTCTCGTCGGCATTGTCGTGTGCGGCGACACTGACCTTGGCGCGCTGCGGATTCGGGCCCGCCAGGGTGGTCATGGAAGTGGTGAGGTCGGCGGGCAGGGTGATGACGGCGGCGTAGTCGTCGGTGTCGGCCTCGCCGGGGGCGACCATGGTCCAGTCGTAGCCGCCGCCGTCCTGTTCCAGTGCGGCGAGGATGCGCGCGCCGGTAGGGCCGGTATCGCTGTTGACCAGTGCGAATCCCGTGGGTGCCGCGGTGTCGGCGGTGCAGGCGGTGAGGCAGGCGCCGAGGGCGCCCGCGGTGACGGCGGTGGTGGCGAGCAAGGCCCATCGGGCGAGATTTCCCTTCACGCCCGCACCCTATGGGGATCGTAGGAAGCGGATCTCGAGGGAACTCTGAGAATTCCATGAGGCCCGACGAAAAAGCGGCCCCCGGGAACGCCGCAAGGGCCACACGGTAATTCGTGTGGCCCTCGCGGATGCCCGGCTCAGGCGGCGATGCGGCCGAACTCGAGTTTGACGAGCTGGTCGGCGCGGTCGAAATAGCGGTCGTCGTGGGTGATCACGATGACGGTCTTACCGCGTCGCTTGAGGTCTTGCAGGATCTCGTTGTAGAAGACCTCGCGGAACCGGGGTTCCTGATCGGCGGCCCATTCGTCGAACAGGTAGATCTGGCGGTCCTCGAGCAGGACGGTCAGCAGTGCCAGGCGCTTGCGCTGGCCCTGGGACAGCGCGATCGTGGACAGCTTCCCGTCCCGCACGGTCACCTTGTGCGCGATCTGCAACTCCTCGAGGTAGTGCCGCACCTCGTCATCGATACCGGGACGGTCGAATCCGAGATAGTCCTCGAAAAGGTGGAAATCGGTGAAGATCGCCGACGAGTTCTGCCGGAACCACTCGATGTTCTCGTGGTCGATCTTCTCGCCGTTCAGCGCCACCGAGCCGGTCCTCGGCACGTACAGGCCCGTGATCAGTTTGGCCAGTGTCGATTTGCCGCTGCCGTTGCCGCCGACGATGAAGGTGATCTGTCCGGGTTCGAAGACCAGGTCGATCGGGCCGAGCGCGAAACCGGTCGCCTCCTCGGCCTCGAGCACCGGCGGTCCGCCCATCGGCACCGGGCGATTGTCGTGTGCGCCGTGGTCAAGGCGCTGACGGCCGTTGACATCCGGCGGCGGACCCGCGGGCGGACGGCCGTGCGGCGGATGAGCGCCGCGCCGCTGACCAGCCGGACCACCCGGACCACCGGGCCCGGCGGGACCACCCGGCCCGCCGGGCGGCGGTGCGCCGGGGCCGTCGGCGAACGGCGCGGGCGGCTCGGCCGCGTAGCTGTAGCCCACGTTGACCAGCTCCAACCGCGCCTGCGGGGCGGCGGGGCGATCGGTGTAGGGCAGCTGCTCCTCGTTGTGCAGTGTCTCCATGGACAGGTTCATGGCGCGGATCTTCGCCAGCGCGACGTCGCCGCGGACCAGATCGGGCAGCCGGTGCATGAAGTTCTGCATCGGCATCGCCAGGAAGGTGGTCACCAGGACGTAGCCGACCACGACATCGCGCGGCAGGTCGAGCGCCGTGGCGAGCACGAACAGGATCAGCGCCATGGTCGCGAGCTGGAGGACCTGGCCGAGCCCCTGGGCCACCGAGAACCGTGCGCCCGCCTCGACGTTCTGATCGCGCAGGGTGCGCGCCGAACCGATCAGGTGCCGGTCCATGAAGTCCTTGCGCCTGCCGCGGTGCAGTTTGAGTTCCTTGATGCCGAGCGTCACGGCCTGGAACGAGTTGAGCAGCAGGTCCTCGTTCTCACGGGCCCGGTGGTAGATGGCCCGCACCCGCCGCAGGAACAGTTCCACGCAGCAGATGCCGACCAGGGTGCCCGCCACCGTGACCGCGAAGATCGGCCCGGACAGTACGGCGAGGAAGACGAAGCAGCCGACGATGGTCGCCACGTCGATGCAGATGGCCGGGATGGCGGTCACCGCCTGCGACAGCGAGCGGACGTCCTCGGTGAGCGTCGCGAGCAGCCGGTGGGTGCCCAGCCGCTCCAGGTGTTCCAGCGGTGCGGAGACCACACCCGCGCTCAGGTCGGCGCGCAGGCGCAGGATCGCGTCCTGCGCCAGCCGGATCAACAGGATCTGGGAGATCAGGCCACTCACCAGAAGGACGATTCCGGTGAGTGCGAAGCGTGGCAGGAGGTTGTCGGGGCGCGGCTCGGGAGAGACCACGCTGTTGATCAGCGTGACCAGGTAGGTGTTGGCGGCGCCCGCCACCAGTCCGGTGGCGATGACGCCCGCGATCCGCACCCAGGAAATCGAGATGAGGAATCTGATGAGTTGCATGGTTATCGTGCTTTCTGGAACTGCCGGTGGGTGCGAATCACTGGCGGATGATGTCGAAGATCATTCCTTCGAGGGTGACCCCCGGCGCGAATGAGAACGCCACGCCGGTGGAGATGGGGGCGGTGCTTTCGGATTGCCGAATCATGCGTTCCAGCACGAAGATCAGCGAAACACTCAGCATGTTCCCGTGTTCGGCGAGCACGTCCCAGCTCCACGCGGCCTGTTCGGCCGGAAGGTCGAGCGAGCGCACCGATTCCTCGATGATCTTGGGGCCGCCCGGGTGGATGGCCCACAGTTCGACATCGGATTTGCGCAGACCGATGGCGCGCAGCCGTCGCTGGATCACCGGGTCGACGCCGTCGTAGATGTACTTGGGCAGGTTCTCCGACAGTTCGCAGGTGATGCCGTTGTCGTTGACGCCGAGCACGATTCCGTCCTCGGCATCGTCGAGCAGGTGACTGAAGCTGTCGCGGATCACCACTCGGCCGGGCGCGAGCGGCTGACGCACCTGACTGGCGCCGATCACCACCGCGCCGCAGCCGTCGCCGAACAGGCTGTGGATGATCACGTCGTTGACGTTGTCGTCGAATACCGCGTTGACCGAACTCAACTCGAGGCAGATGAGCATGGCCTTCTTGTCGGGATGCGCCCGGACGAAGTCGACCGCGGTGCGCATGCCGTTCATGGCGGCCGCGCAGCCCATGAAGTTCACCACGACGCGGCCGACCGTGGGCGAGAGACCGAGTTGCTTGACCACCGCGACGTCGACGCCCGGCGCGATGAAGCCGGTGCTGGTCACGAAGATCAGCAGACCGATGTCGGCGGGATCGTCCACACCGGCCAGCGCGCGTCCGGCCACGTCCACCGCGAGCGGAACCGCGTGGCGGTAGAACAGATTCATCCGTTCCCGGATGGTGCCGCGTTCGCCGCTGTAGGAGAGGAATTCGGGATCGAGCGGATCGACCGCCAGGTGGCGGGTCGTGATCCTGGTCTTCTTGTAGATGCGAGCTATCCGCTCCCGCTGCCGCTCGTCGCCGAACAGGTCGGCGACCTGCTCGGCCGCGGCGACCTGATCGAATGTCCGCGCGGGCGAACCCGTCGCGATGCTCTCGATCACGCCGACCGTGGTGGGCGGTGCGGGCGGAAGGATGCGCTCGGCGATATCGTGCCCTTGCTCCCCATCCGCCATCAGGCGGGTTGTCCCCGGGCGGCTCACGCTGCCCTCATCGATCGTCACAGACACGACCTTCTACCTTTCGAAATGAATAGTGGTGATCACACCGCCTTCTGATCGGCGAATTCGCCAGGCGGTCGAGAGAATCGGCTCAGACTGTGCCGATTCCGGTGAAGCCCTGGACCGTGTACACGGCGCAGGTCTTCAGTGCCGACGGAGAGCAGTGTTCGCGAACGAACCCCCAGTTCCGCTCTTTCGCCTCGTCGGAACGTGCAAGCAGATACGTCTGTATCTGTTTCGGAAAACGGTCGGTGAAGAAGCTCTTCGCGGGCAGCCATTCGACGTCGAACTTCGCCGCCTCCTCGCGAAGGACGTCCTCGGTCGCGATATTGGAGAAGCCGCTGCGCTGATAGGGCAGCACGTGGTGCACCCGGTGCGAGCTCAGTCCGGCCGACAGGAAGCAGTCGACATAGCGGTTGCCTATGACCTTGAGGTCGTATGCCTGTTCGAGCTGGTTGATGGCCCAGTCCTCGGTATCGGTGTGGGTTTCCTCGGTCTCCAGTTCGAAGTCGTGACTCGCGACCACGAGGAAGGTACTGATCCACAGCGTGATCACGAATTGCAGAGCCCATGCCCAGAAGTCGCCCGCGAGGGTGAACGCCACCAATTCGGCCACGAGCAGCAGGCGCACGCCGAAGGACCCGATGAAATGCGGCAGCGCGCCACCCCATGATCCGTACATCTCCTTGACGCCGACCTTGCGGGTGAGCCGGCAGACGTCGAGCAGCCGGATCGTCATTCCGGTCAGCGTGTGTCCGAACTTGTGCACGGTGTGGATGGGGATCCGGTAGAGCCGGGGGATCCGCATCATCATCGTGAAGACGTTCTTCTTGATGTCGACTTCACTCTGCGTGTGCGGGTGGTGCAGCAGCGCGTGGCCGTCGGCGGTGACGAAGGCCAGTGCCACGTAGTTGAAGTCGAAGGCGTTGGTGTAGATCTTGTTCATGCCCTTCTGGGCACGGTGGATCGCGTAGTGCCCGAAGCCAGCCAGCGAACTGCGCAGCAACACCATCGCGATCACGAAGATCGGCAGCGGCATCCACGCCGGTTCGGCCAGTCGCAGACCCTGCACGGCGAAGTACGCCACGGCCAGCGTCGCGACGACGACGTTGAAGATCGTGTCCATGCGCTTGATGCGCGCGGCCAGTTGCGGCTCCTTGAGCCGGGCCTTGACCTTGTGGAGCAGGTCCTCCTTGTTGTCGAAGCGGTACTTCGGGGTGTCGCGCCAGCTGTCGAAACCCTCCTTGAACAGGAAGTCCGGCGCGTTGTTCTTCGGGTGGATGTCCTCGGGCAGCGCGTCGCGGCCGAGCGAGTAACGCTCCAGCATCCGCTCGATACGCTCCGGATCCTTGTGGTAGGAGCCGATGATCGAGGTGATGTCGCGATTCTTCGTCCGTCCGATGAAGAACTCCCCGCCGGGGTGCTTGGAGATCCAGTCGCTGAGGTCGTAGGCTTTCCCGTTGTATACCCACACATTCGAGATCGGAGGTCGGCCCGGATGTTCCGGGGGGCGACGGAGGTCCTGCTCCTCCGTAACGGGGCGAGTGTCTGTCATCGTTTTCCTTCTTGATCCGATCCGCGCTTCCACGGCCGTATCGCTTCCGGCCGGGAATTGATTTCAGGGTTGCGCCGCGGACGCGCACACGGCGCCGCACCAGGTCGAGCCTGAGCTTTCCCCCAGGTTGCGCACACCGCGTCAGTGGTCATGGTCAGTATGGTGCGTCCCATCCCTAACGTCCCGCTAAACGTTCCCTTAACCCGGATCGCGGTTGCGACGGGTTTTCCCCCGGTCTATGCGAGAAGGGCGGACACAGGGTAACGTCGGCGCCCGCAGCCCTTCCAGACCGTGACCCGGCCAAGGGTCGGCCACACAGGGTCCGGTCGATAAGAAGGCTTCTCCGCCCGGGGAAGTGCTGCACCACCATCGGCAGCGCCTGCTGCCACTCCACCCGGTCGAACCGACCTTGCACTCTCCTGGGGGCAAACCATGAGTGACACGACAATGCCTGTATCCAGCTCGTACCGACCTCGGTTCGGTCGACTCTCACCCGTGCGCTTGGGCACGGTAGCCGTGGCCGCGTCGCTGTTCGCGGCGATCGTGACCGGATGCGGCTCCGACGATTCCGGCAACTCCGCCTCGGCGGCCACAGCAACCGGCCCGCTTCCTGACGCCGCACAGATCGTGCAGGAATCCGCGCGCACGACGCAGACCCTGCAAGCGGTGCACCTCGATCTCGCGGTCACCAACATCGCGAACCTTCCGGTCGAGACCGTGAAGGCCGACGTCACCAACCAGCCGCAGGGCGCGGGCGCGGCCCAGGGCGAGGCGAAGGTGCGCACCAAGCCGGACGCGCCGTTCGTCAAGGCCAAGTTCGTGGTCGTTGACAAGTCCATGTGGGCCCAGTTGGAGGACGGCAAGTACGCCGATCTCGGCCCCTCGGAGAAGATCTACGATCCGGGCGTGATCCTGGACAAGGACAAGGGTCTGGCCAACGTCGTCGCGAAGGTGCAGAACCCGAAGGTCGAGGGTCGCGAGACCGTCAACGGCGTCGCGGTCGTCAAGGTTTCCGGCACCATCGACTCCACGGTGATCGACCCGATCGTCCCGCGGGTCGGCGAGGGCGGCGGCTCGTTCCCGATCACCCTCTACATCGCCGATGTCGCGCCGCCGACCTCCTCGGCCGCGGCGCAGCCGTCCTCGGCTCCCTCCACCGGCGCGGGCCCGAACCTGGTGCGCGCCATCGTCAAGAAGGGCGAGGGCACCATCAACGTGACGCTGTCGGATTGGGCCAAGCCGGTCACCGTGACCAAGCCCCAGTAATTTCCTCGGCTCGCACAGGAGCTTCGGCTCGACGAAACCGGCCGGGTGCGTACGCGCACCCGGCCGGTTTTCGTTCGCCTGCCGTTCGCTAGCGGATGCCGTCCTCGCCTCCGAGTTGGAATCCGCTCGTGCGCGGCGGCAATTCGAGTGCCAGCCGCGCGCCGCCGAGCGGACTGTCGGCGAAATACGCGCGCCCGCCGTGCAGTTGGGCCTGCTGGGCGACCAGCGCCAGACCGAGTCCCGAACCGCCCTTGCTGGCCTGGCTGCCGCGGAAGAAACGTTCGAAGACCCGCTCGCGTTCGGCGGCCGGAATGCCGCGGCCGTCGTCGTCCACGGTGATCAGAATTCGGCCGCCGGGCATGCGGTGCGCCGAGACCACCGCGTGGGTGGCGCGACCGTGCTTGACCGAATTCGCCAGCGCGTTGTCGACGGCCAGGCGCAGGCCGGCGGGCAGACCGCGGGTGACCAGTTCGGCGTCGGTGTCGATGTCGACGGTGAGGCCGGGGAAGTGGCGCATGGCGTCGTGAGCGGCCTGATCGCACAGGTCGCCGACATCGGTGTCGACATGGTCGCGGGCATTGGTGAGGTCGCCGGTGGCCAGCCGCTCCAGCGCGGCCAAGGTGGACTCCACCCGGCCCTGACTGCGTTGCAGGTCGTCGAGGATCTCGGCGCGCTGCGCCTCGTCCAGGTCAAGGGTGCGCAGGACCTCGAGGTCGGTGCGCATGGCGGTAAGCGGGGTCCGCAGTTCGTGGGCGGACACGGCGGCGAAATCGCGGGCGGTCTCCAGCGCGGCGGCGGTCTCGGACTGAGCCTGGTCCACGCGCTCCAACATGGTGTTGACGGCCTCGGCGAGCTTCTCGGCCTCGCGCACACCCGAGCCGTCCACCGGCGGTTGCGGATTGTCGGGATCGGGGAAGGCGCTGTGGGCGCCGACCTGACGGGTCAGATCCACGATCGGCCGGACCGCGCGACCTGCCAGCAACCAACCGAGCGCCGCGCTGGCGGCAATGGCGAGCAGGGCGCCGCCCAGCACCCAGCGCTGTTGCTCGGCGGTGGCCCGCGCCGCCTCCTCGGCCGGGATGCCAAGGGACACCGTGCGCCCCTGCGGCTGGTTCTCGACCGTGGTGAGAATGCGGTATGGAGTGCCGTCCACTTCGGCGGTGCGCGATCCGACCGGCAGATCCGGCAGCTGGGTCGACCCGGTCGCGATCACCGCGCCGTTGTCGCGCACGGTGACCGCGATCTGATTGTTCAAACCGGTGAGCCCGACCAGGCCGACCGCGATGACCGGTTGCAGCAGCACCAGCCGAGAGGCCAGCGCGAGCTGCTGATCGCTCTGCTGTAGGTTGTTGCGCTCGATGGCCCGGATGCTGAACAGGCTCAACAAGGTCACGATGATGACCGCGCCCATCGCCGCCGCGCCCGCGACCCTGGTGCGCAGGGAGAACGACCGGCGCCGCCGTCGCGGCTGCCCGCTCACGTGCGCGCTCCGGTGTCGCTCACTTGGGCGCTCGCAGGACGAAGCCGACACCGCGAATGGTGTGCAGCAGCCGGGGCGTGCCATCGATTTCCAGCTTGCGCCGCAGATAGCCGACGAAGACGTCGACCACATTGGTGTCGGCCACGAAGTCGTAGCCCCACACCAGTTCCAGCAGCCGCTCCCGGCTCAGCACCACGCCCGCGTTGCGGGCCAGGGTGGACAGCAGTTCGAATTCCCTTTTGGTGAGTTCGATCTCGGAGCCGTGCAGCAGGGCACGATAGCCGGCCACGTCGATCTCGAGCGGTCCGACGGTGATAGCGCCGGGGGTGGCGGGCGCGGCGGTGTCCGAGCGCCGCCGTAGCAGCGCCCGGATCCGGGCGACCAGTTCGGCGAGCACGAACGGTTTCACCAGGTAGTCGTCGGCGCCCGACTCCAGACCGGAGATGCGGTCGTCGACGGAGGCGCGGGCGCTGAGCACGCAGATCGGCACCTCGTTGCCCATGGCGCGCAGCGCGGTCACCACCCCGGCGCCGTCGAGTACCGGCATGTTCATGTCGAGCACGATCGCGTCGGGGGCGCGCTCGGTGACGCTGCGCAGCGCGGCCGCGCCGTCGCGGGCTACGAGCACCTCGAACCCCGACAGCCGCAGTCCGCGTTCGACCGAGGCCAGCACATCCTCGTCGTCGTCGACGACCAGCACGGTCGGGGTCGAGCCAGTCACCTCGGGCACTCTCGCCTCTTTCGAATCTCTTCGCCGGTGGTTGCGCCTGAACAGTCTCGCACCGGCGCGCGACCCGGCGGACGGTCGCGCGCCGAGCGTGCGGATCAGTAGTTGTGGCAGACCGCCGCGACCTTGTTGATCGTCTCCTGGAACTGGGCGGCTCGCGGATCGTTCTGTGCCTGCCGCGCGGCCTCGGGGTTCTCGTCGATCGCGCGCTGGAATTCGGCGCGGCGCTGCTCCACCGGCTGATCGAAGGCGGCTTGGAGCTGGGCCTTCTGGTTCGGGTTGGCGTCGAGCGCGGCGGCGAGCTGCGGCGCCTCGGCGTGCAGGGCCGCGTCGACCTGGGCGAAGCTGCAGTCGCTGTTGAGCAGCGGCGCGACCATGCTCGATGGATCGGCGGCGGCGATGGCCGGGCCGAGGAACACGGCCGCACTCGCGGCACCGCCGACGGCCAGTGCGGCGACGGCGGTACGGCTGCGGAAACGCTTCATGTGATGCCTCCCAGAGGGATGTCGGGTATTTCACGGACCTTTCGACGCTATGGGTATCCGCTGGCAGACATGTGAACCGATCCTGAGAGAACTCTGTGACGACGACCCCGCGTCGTCAACGGTCGGATGCTCAGGCCGGGGCGATCGGGCCGGTGTCGTCGTGTGCGGTGATCGGCGCGATCGGCGTTCTGCCCGACAGGATCTGATCGGCCAGTGCCACGAGCACCGCCGGGTCCTCGATGGTCGACGGCACGTCGTATTCGTCGCCCGCGGTGATCTGGCGAATGGATTTGCGCAGGATCTTGCCGGATCTGGTCTTCGGGAGCGCGGCGACGACGATGGCGTCGTGCAGTGTGGCGATGGCGCCGACTTGTTCGCGCACCCGGGCCACGAGTTCTTCGCGCAAGCGGTCGGGCTCGATCTCCACGCCCTCCTTGAGCACCACGTAGGCGACCGGGCGCTGTCCCTTGAGTTCGTCGGCCAGACCGATCACGGCGCATTCGGCTACCGCGGGATGTCCTGAGACGGCGGCCTCGATGCTGCCCGCCGACAGTCGGTGGCCCGCCATATTGATCACGTCGTCGCTGCGGCCGAGCACGAACAGGTAACCGTCCTCGTCGAAATAGCCGCAGTCGCCGGTGAGGTAGTGGCCGGGGAAGGCATCCATATAGGACCGCTGGAATCGCGATTCGTCCTGCCACAGACCGGTGAGCGCGCAGGGGGGCATCGGCAGTCCGATGACGATGTTGCCCTCGGTGCCCGCGGGCACCGGATTGCCCTCGGCGTCGAGCACGCGTAGTCGATAGCCGGGAATGGGCACCGAGGCCGATCCCGGTTTGGTCGGCAACTGCTGTAGTCCGAGCGGATCGGCGGCGATGGGCCAGCCGGTCTCGGTCTGCCACCAGTGATCGACCACGGGGCAGTCCGGCCGGTCGGCCAGCAGGGTGTCGGTGGCCCAGGCGTATGTGGCCGGATCGAGCCGTTCGCCCGCGCAGAACAGGGCGCGCAGCGAGCTCAGGTCGTGGCGGTGGGCGAGTGCGGCCTCGGCGTCTGCCTTGCGGATGGCGCGCAGTGCGGTCGGCGCGGTGAACAGCACCCGCACCTTGTGCTCGGACACCACCCGCCAGAAGGCGCCCGCGTCCGGGGTGCCGATGGGTTTGCCCTCGTAGAGCACCGTGGTCGCGCCGACGAGCAGCGGCGCGTAGACGATATAGGAATGGCCGACGACCCAGCCGACATCGGAGGCCGCCCACATGACCTGACCGGGGCCGACATCATAGATATTGCGCATGGACCAGGCCAGCGCGACCGCGTGCCCGCCGTTGTCGCGCACCACGCCTTTGGGTTTACCGGTGGTGCCGGAGGTGTGCAGGATATAGAGCGGGTCGGTCGCCGCGACCGAGACCGGCTCGGCGGGTTCGGCATCGCGGATCGCATCTTCCCAGTCCAGCCAGCGGACCGCGACGGTCTGGCTGGAGTCGGGTAGGGACCCGGTCGCTTCCTGCGGTGCGGCGAAATCGATGGCGGGGAATCTCTTGCGCTGTTTGACCACGACCGTGCGGGGCACGGTCGTCTCGGCGAGGTCGAGTGCCCGGAGCACGATGGGCGGATACTCGATGCGCCGGTGTGGCTCGATGCCGCCGGAGGCGGTGACGATCAACACGGGTTCGGCGTCATCGATGCGGGCCGCGAGTTCCGGGGCGGCGAATCCGCCGAAGACCACTGAGTGCACCGCGCCGATGCGCGCGCAGGCCAGCATGGCGATGACGGCCTCGGGGATCATCGGCAGGTAGATGACCACCCGATCGCCCCTGCCGACCCCGAGCCGCAGCATGGCCCCGGCGAAGACGGCGACCTCGCGCAGCAGTTCGGCGTAGGTGTAGGTGCGGCTGTCCTCACTCATGGCCGAGTCGTAGATCAGGGCGGCCCGATCGCCGTGACCGTCGCGTACGTGCCGGTCGAGGGCGTTGACCGAGGTGTTGAGGCGGGCGTCGGGGAACCAGCGGGCGACCGGGCGCGCGGCGTTGTCGAGGATCTGGGTCGGCGGCACGTCCCATTCGATGGCTTCGGCGGCACGAGTCCAGAACTCGGTCGGGTCGACCAAGCTGGTCTGATAGACCGATCGATACTCGTGCCGCGCGTTCAAATCGTGACTCCCTAGCCTCGCCTGTATGCCCGCCTCGATAGATCTGCATGATTGTGGCAGACTTCACGCGACGCCCGGACGGGTGCCGCGACCTTTGGTTTTGTCTATTAGAGGCAGGTCAAGGGGCGTTGCCTTACCGGATGTCACCCAAGCTGTTATTGATCCGTTAGAATCTGATGTCACTTATTTGGGCCGTCGTAGACGCAATTTCTCGGCCAGCCGCAGTTCTCGGCCAGCTCCATCTGGCGAGCCAGCATGCGATTGTGGAGGTTCGCTGATGGCGCGGGCTGGGGCCAGTTTGGAAAGTGAGTGGGAGATGCGTGACGCCGCTAGGTCCGGCAAGAAGCGCTGGGCGCTCGGCAATTGGGACCTGCGCTGGAAGGTTACGGCCGTTCTCGCCGTGCCGCTGGCGGTCGCGGTCGGGCTCGGCGTGTCGAGGATCACCGCGGAGTTCTCGAACGCGCAGAGACTCGCGACCGTGGCTCAGAACATCGAAGCGATTCCGGCCGTCACCGGCCTGAGCGCCGCCGCGGCCACGGTCGCCGGATCCCAGCTGGTCTCGCTCAACGGGCAGACCGTCGTAACGGACAAGGACCTCAGCGAGCTCGACGCCGCGATCGCCAAGGCCGAGGGCGCCTCCACCCAGCTGGCGGGCGCGCCCGCCGCGCGCGCGACGCTGGGCAGCATGCTCACCGAGGCCAGAGCGGTGCGCGCGCCCGGCAAGTCGCCGACCGTCGCGGCCGAATCGCTCGCGGCGATCGACCGCATCCGCAACTACAGCGTGCGGATCGTCGAAGGAGCCGCGTCCCAGGTCAGCGATCCCGCGTTGGACGCGGCGAAGCTGCGCCTGGTCGACTCGATCAACACCCGCGCGACCCTGGTCGGCGAGCTCGCCGCCTTCAGCGACGTACTCCAGCGCAAGCCCGACGCCATGCAGAACGTACTCAGCGCGGCCAATACCGAGCGCGAACTGCTCAACGTGCTGGCGCACCGATTCCCCGACAGTGACGCCTCCATCGCGGATCTGCGCGCCGGCATCGAGACCAGGGTGGCGTTGATCACGGGCCCGGAGTCGCAGGCGGGCCGAATCCCGCTCGGCGACCTGAAGCTCTCGCTCACCACCAGCGTCGAGGTCTACGAGCGGGTGGTCGCCAAGGCCACCAAGGACATCCAGACCGCGATGAACTCACTGTCGTCCAACGCGAGCACCGACGCGTGGACCTATACCGCGGTCGTCGTCGCGACCATCCTCGCGGCACTGGCGCTCGCGGTGTTCGTCGCGCGGTCGATGATCGTGCCGCTGCACCGGCTGCGACTGGCCGCGCTGCGCGTGGCCGAGAGCGATCTGCCACACGAGGTCAACCAGCTGCGCAACGGCGCCTCACCCGAGGACGTGCCACTGGAACCGATGCCGGTGCGCAGCACCGAGGAGATCGGCCAGCTCGCCCGCGCCGTCGACGACATCCACGGTCAGGCGCTGCGCCTGGCGAGCGATCAGGCGCAGATGCGTTCACAGGTCAACGACATGTTCGAGACACTGGCGCGGCGGTCGAAGTCGCTGGTCGACCATCAGCTCAGCCTCATCGAGGCGATGGAATACGACGAGAAGGACCCGCGCCTGCTCGAGAACCTCTTCCGGCTGGACCACCTCGCCGCCCGTATGCGCCGCAACGGTGACAACCTGCTGATCCTCGCGGGCACCAAACAGCGCAGGGCCAAGTCCGCCCCGGTCGAGATCGCCGACGTGCTGCGCGCCGCCATCTCCGAGGTCGAGGACTACGAGCGGGTCAAGCTCGGGGCGACCCCGCGCGGTTCGCTCAAGGAGCCCGCCGCCTCGGACCTCGCGCACCTGTTCGCCGAACTCCTCGACAACGCGCTGCGCGCCTCGCCGCCGGAGACCGACGTGAAGTTCACCTTCGCGCAGGCGCACGACCAGGGTCTGCTGATCGAGGTCGCCGACCGCGGCATCGGTATGCCGCCCGCCGAGATGGCCGACATCAACCGCAGGCTCGAGCAGGCCGCCGAACCCGGCCCGGACACCGCGCGCCACATGGGTCTGTTCGTGGTCGGCAGGCTCGCCGAGCGCCACGGTCTGACCGTGCGGCTGCGGCCGACCTTCGACACCGCGCGCGATCCCGGCGTCACCGTCACCGTGCACGTGCCGGTCGGACTCATCGTCGCGGGCCAGGCGATCGTCCCGCAGCCCGTGCAGCCGAGCGCGGTCAAGGCGAGCCCGCAGACGCCCCAAACGCCCCGGCCCTCGACTCCGCAGCAGCGTCCGCCGACGGGTCCCTCGATGCAGACCCGCGCGGTCACCCGGACCCCGGGCGGCAACATGGTGGTCACCGTCGATCCCGGCGTAAGCGGCCCGATCTCGGTCGGCAAGCCCGGCACCGCGACGCCCGCCGCGGCGGGCGGTCTGCCGCAGCGCCAGCCCGGGTCGACCATGTCGCCCGCCGCGCGCCAGGATCAGGCCCAGTCGAGCCCGACCCTGCGGCCTGCCCCTGGCCAGCAGCACAACGGCCCGCAGCGCGGCAAGCTCGCCGCCGCGAATCTGCCCAAGCGCAACCTCGGCCAGAGCGGTCCGCCGCGTCCGCCGACGGGGCCAAGCGTGATCGGTCCGCCGCCCGCGCCGGGCGCGCAGCCGCCGCACGATTCCGGTGAGCTGCCCCAGCGCAGGCCCGGCGTCAATGGCGTGCCGCCCGCCGCGGGCGGTCTGCCGCAGCGTCAGCCCGGAACCAATGGCGCACCGCAGCGCGACGCCGCCGCGGGCGGTCTGCCGCAGCGTCAGCCCGGCGCGCAGACCCCGAACGGTCTGCCGCAGCGTGACCCGGGTACCACCGGCCGGGCACCGACCGCTGGCTCCCTGCCGACCCGGGAACCGGGTGCGGGCGCGATACCGCAGCGGGAACCCGGTGCCACCGGTCTGCCGCAGCGGCAACCGGCCGCCGAACAGCCGCGCGACGCCGGACCGGGCGCGCTGCCGAGCCGGGAGCCGCTCGCCGGTGGCGGTCTGCCGCAGCGCGGGCCCGGAGCCAACGGCCTACCCGGGCGCGAGCCCGCGGCGGGTGGCCCGCCGCCGCGCGACGCCGCGCCGGGCGGGCTGCCCCAGCGCGAATCACGTGCGGGCGGGCTACCCCAGCGGCAGCCGAATCTGCCGCCGCGCGAACCCGATTCGGGTGCCATGCCCACCAGAGAACCGGCCGCGGGCGCACTGCCGCCGCGCGAACCCGGACTCGGCTCCCTGCCGACCCGTGAACCGGGCGCGAGCGGTCTGCCGCAGCGTGAGTCGGGCGGCTTGCCGCAGCGTGAGTCGGGCGGCCCGCAGCGTGAGCCGAGCGGCCTACCGCAGCGTGAGCCCGGCCTGCCGCAGCGTGAGCCGGGCGGTCTGCCGCAGCGTGCGACCGGTCTGCCGCAGCGTGCGACCGGTCTGCCGCAGCGGCAGCCCGCCGCCGAACAACCGCGCGAGGCCGCGCCGAACGCACTGCCGACCAGGGACTCCCTGCCCACCAGGGAGCCGCTGGCGGGCGGCCTGCCGCGCAGGCAGCCCGCCGCGCCGGGGGCCAACGGTCTGCCGCAGCGTGCGCCCGGTGCGACGAATCTGCCGCGCGAGGTCGCGCCGCCCGGTGTGGCGCTGCCGCAACGCGAACGGCCGTCGGCATCCGCCGAAGCCGTCGACGACGGCGAGGCGGCGGGACGCGATCCGGGCAGGCACAGCTACCGGTCCAACCCGGCCAAGACCGCGTCGTTCTTCCAGACCCGGCTTCAGCCCGCCGTCGAGGACGGGTCGACAATGGACAGTCCGATCTTCGCCGAGATGATGTCGGCGTGGTTATCGGACCCGAATCCGGATCGGTCGCAGGTGGCGGCAGGCTTCGAAGCGCCCGGTGACGAAGGCTGGCTGGCCGCGCGTCGGGCGAGTGAGGCGCAAGCCGAGACGAAGACCGCCGCCGGGTTGCCGCAACGCAATCCGGGCGTCAGGCTGGTGCCCGGCGCTGTCAGCAACGGCACCGAGCCACGGGCCCCGCGCCCCCGAGATCCGGAATCCATCAGGTCAAGCTTGAGTCGTCACCAGCAGGGCGTCCGGGATGGCCGCGCAATGAAAGCACCGAACCTAACCGGAGATAAAGGAGACCGATGAACCCCGATCTAGGTGGTACGAATCGTCAGCTGGATTGGCTGGTTTCGAACTTCGCCAACGAGGTTCCTGGCGTAGCTCATGCCGTCCTGGTCTCGGCTGACGGACTACTCATGGCCGCGAGCGCTCAGCTCCCTGTCGACCGCGCCGAGCAGCTCTCGGCCGTCACCGCGGGCCTGGCGAGCCTGTCGGTCGGTGTATCGAACCTCTTCGAGGGCGGCACCGTCCTACAGTCGGTCGTGGAGATGGAACACGGCTATCTGCTGTTGATGGCGGTCGGTGACGGCTCCTATCTCGCGGTGCTGACCAATACGTCCTGCGATATCGGTCAGGTCGGCTACGAGATGGCGTTGTTGGTTGAGCGTGTCGGCCAGACGGTGCAGGCCACCCCACGCGTCACGATGGGTTCCTGATGGTGGGATGGACATAGAAGATCACCGCATGGGGAGCGCCGAGCCGAGCCTCGTCCGGCCGTACTCGCTGACCGCGGGCCGAACGCGGCCCGCGGTCGAGTTGGCGCTCGAGGCCCTCGTCGCATCGCATCCGGTCGCCCTGGAGCGGCAGTTCGAACTGACCAACATCGAGACGTCAATCGTGGAGTTGTGCAGAGAATCGCCGTCCGTCGCCGAAGTTGCGGCGCGCCTGGGTATTCCGATAGGTGTGGCACGGGTACTCGTGGCAGACCTGATCGAAGCCGGGCATGTCCGCGTTTCGGCGACATTGAAAGACGATTCCAGCGACGATGAACGTCGCGAGCTGATCGAAAGGGTTCTCAGTGGACTCCGGCGTATTTGATTCGACGGCGCAGGTCGATACCCGCACCAGCAAGCCGACCTCGGCGAAGATCGTGGTCGCGGGTGGCTTCGGTGTCGGCAAGACCACGTTGGTCGGTGCCGTCTCGGAGATCGTTCCGCTGCGCACCGAAGCTCTCGTGACCAATGCCAGTACCGGCATCGACAACTTGACCGGCATTCCGATGAAGTCCACCACCACGGTGGCCATGGACTTCGGTCGTATCAGCCTGGCCGACGACTTGGTGCTGTACCTGTTCGGCACACCGGGCCAGTACCGATTCTGGTTCATGTGGGACGACCTGATCCGCGGCGCCATCGGCGCTGTGGTGCTGGTCGACACCCGCAGGTTGGAGGACAGCTTCGCGGCCGTCGACTACTTCGAGGCGCGCAATCTGCCGTTCCTGGTGGCGCTCAACGAATTCGACGACTCACCGCGTTATCCGATCGAGGACATCCGGCAGGCCCTCGCGGTCCCCGCCGACGTCCCGATCCTGTCCATCGACGCACGGCGGCGGGAACCGGCCAAGCAGGCACTGGTCTCGCTCACCGAATACGCACTCCGCAAGGTGATGCAGGGCTACTGACGGCTCGATCCGGCGCGGCGCTGCTCGCCGCGCCGGATCCGTCCTCGGCGGCGCCCGATATGCTCGCGCGATGCGGATCTCGGCGCGTGAACTACTCGGACAGCTGCTCGACACCCGCTCGTATGTCAGCTGGGACCGGCCCCCCTTGCCGGTGGCCATGTCCGAGCGCTATCGCGAGGATCTGCGCAAGGCGGAGGCGGCCGCGGGCGCCGACGAGTCGGTGCTCACCGGTGAGGGGCTGTTGCGCGGTCGGCGCGTCGCCGTGATCGCCTGCGAGTTCGGCTTCCTGGCGGGCTCGATCGGGGTCGCCGCCGCCGAGCGCATCGTCACGGCGGTCGAACGGGCCACCGAACTCGGACTGCCGCTGATCGCCTCGCCGACCTCGGGCGGCACCAGGATGCAGGAGGGCACCGTCGCCTTCGTGCAGATGGTCAAGATCGCGGGCGCGGTGGCCGAGCACAAGGCCGCGGGCCATCCGTATCTGGTATACCTGCGCGATCCGACGATGGGCGGGGTATTCGCGTCCTGGGGTTCGCTCGGCCACATCACCTTCGCCCAACCCGGCGCGCTCATCGGCTTCCTCGGCCCCCGCGTGTACAAGGCCCTCTACGGCGTCGAGTTCCCCGAAGGCGTGCAGACCGCCGAGAACCTCTACCGCAGCGGCGTGATCGACGGCGTGGTGCCGATCCCGGTATTCCGCCGGATCGCCCACCGAGCCCTCAGTGTCCTCAGCGGCACGGTAATACCCGATTCAACCGCGGCCCATCACGATCGTGAATCCATGGATGGCGCTGCTGTGGATGTGGTTCGCGGCCGTCTCGGGTCTGAGCGGTCGTGGCAGGGTGACGAAGGAGCGGGTGTCGGTCGTTCGGGTGGGGGGTCTGAGGGTTTGGGGATTGGCAGTGCTGAGGGTGGTGCTGTGGATGTGGTTCGCGGCCGTCTCGCGTCCGAGCGGTCGAGACAAGGCGCCGCAGGCGCGAGTCTCGACCGCTCGGACGCGAGACCCGAAGGGCCGCGAACCCGCCGCGACGAAGTCGCGGCCATAGACACAGACCCAGCCTGGCGTTCGGTGCTGCGGTCGAGGAGGGCGGATCGTCCGGGCATTCGGGATCTCTTGCGCCATGTGACGCAACGGGTTCCGCTCAGCGGTACCGGCCAAGGCGAGGCCGACCGGACCGTGGTGCACGCGCTGGCCCGATTCCGCGGGCGGCCGTGCGTGGTGTTCGGCCACGACCGGTCCACCCAACACGACGAGAACACCATGGGCCCGGCCGCGCTGCGCGAGGCCCGGCGCAGTATGGCGCTGGCAAGGGAACTGCGACTACCCCTGGTCCTGGTGATCGATACCGTCGGCGCGGCGTTGTCCAAGGAGGCCGAGGAGCGCGGGCTCGCCCCCGAGATCGCCCGCTGTATCGCCGATCTGGTCACCTTGGACACCCCGACGGTCTCGGTCCTGTTCGGGCAGGGCACCGGCGGCGGCGCGCTGGCGCTGCTGCCCGCCGACCGCGTGCTGGCCGCGACCAATGCCTGGCTGGCGCCGCTGCCGCCGGAGGGTGCGAGCGCGATCGTCTACCGCGATACCGCGCACGCGCCGGAATTGGCCGCCGCCCAGCGCATTCGCGCCGCCGACCTGCACGCCGACGGTATCGTCGATCGCGTCGTCGAGGAATATCCCGACGCGGCGGACGAGCCGCACGAATTCGCGCACCGTATGGTCACCGCCATCGCCGCGGAACTGGCCGATCTCGCCGCGGTCGACCCGGACGAGTTGCGCCGCGCCCGCGGCGCGCGCTATCGCCGTCTCGGCCTGCCGGGCGCGGCCAGCTAGCGGGGCGAGCGCTTCGACCTGCGACGGCGCGACCAACACGCGAGGGTTCTTCGTTGACGGTTCGCGTCGGCACTTCTACGGTCG
The DNA here is from genome assembly GCF_001310275.1 of Nocardia arizonensis. Classification (GTDB taxonomy): domain Bacteria; phylum Actinomycetota; class Actinomycetes; order Mycobacteriales; family Mycobacteriaceae; genus Nocardia; species Nocardia arizonensis. The sequence goes on along the minus strand of NZ_LGYZ01000129.1, from coordinate 36,354 downwards.
AACGGGTGACCTTCCGCAGCGAGATTTCCGCCGTGCCCCCGATCGTGTTGAACGACGGGAACGTGATACCGCAGCTCGGGTTCGGCGTCTTCCAAGTGCCCTCCGAAGAGGCGTACCCCGTGGTGAAGACAGCCCTCGAGGCGGGCTACCGAAGCATCGACACCGCCGCGATCTACGGGAACGAGGAGGGCACCGGCCGTGCCATCCGGGAATCCGGGCTCCCGCGCGACGCGGTGTACGTCACCACGAAATTGTGGAATTCCGAACAGGGCTACGACAGCACACTGCGCGCCTTCGACGCGAGTATGGAGCGGCTCGGCCTCGACTATCTGGATCTGTACCTCATCCACTGGCCGGTCGCGGTCGCGGACAAGTTCGTCGACACCTTCCGCGCCTTCCAGGCGCTGAAGAAGGACGGCCGGGTCGGTTCGATCGGCGTGTCCAATTTCACCGTCGACAACCTGCGCCGTGTCATCGGCGAGACCGGCGAGATCCCGGTGGTGAACCAGATCGAATTACATCCGCGCCTGGCCCAGCGCGAGTTGCGCCGCTTCCACGCTGACAACGCGATCGCCACCGAGGCGTGGTCGCCGCTCGGGCAGGGCACGCTGCTCGACCACCCGGCGGTCACGGGGGTGGCAGAGGAGGTCGGCCGCACCCCGGCCCAGGTCATCATTCGCTGGCATCTCCAGCTCGGCAATATCGTGATCCCCAAGTCGGTCACCCCCGCCCGTATCGTCGCCAACTTCGACGTCTTCGGTTTCGAGTTGAGCGATGCGCAGATGGCCGCGATCGACGCGCTCGACGACGGCGGCCGCATCGGACCCGATCCTGACGAGTTCACCATCGGCGCCTGACCGCCCGGTCAGGCGGACGATTCCGGATAGCGGGTGAGTTCGACCGCGGCGGCCCGTCCGGCGCGGTTGGCCCCGATCGTGCTTGCCGATGGTCCGTAGCCGATCAGGTGCACGCGCGGGTCCGCGGCGACCCGGGTGGCGAGCTGTCCGTGGTATCGCCTTCGGTGGCGGCGGCCGCGGGCTGTGGCATTGTGAAGATGACCGAAGGACACCGCGAGTTGGGGAGGAAGCATGCTCGGAGTCAGCCGCGACGGTGATGTCGTCACCGTCGAACTGCAACGTGAGGAACGTCGCAACGCGCTCAACGCCGAGTTGGTGACGTCGTTGCGCGAGGCTGTGCTCGCCGCTGTCGCCGATGGCGCGCGGGTGATCGTGCTCACCGGGCGCGGACCGCTGTTCAGCGCGGGCGCGGATCTGTCGGGCGTGTACTCCGATTCGTTCCTCGACGGCCTGTTCGACATGCTGCACACCATCGAGTCGGTTCCGGTGCCGGTGATCTCGGCGATCAACGGCGGTGCGCTCGGCGCGGGCGTGCAGGTCGCCATCGCCTCGGATCTGCGGGTCGTCGCCCCCGACGCCTATATCGGCATACCGGCCGCCAGACTCGGCATCTCGGTGGATCGCTGGACGGTGCGCAGACTGGTGTCGCTGATCGGCGGCGGTCCGGCGCGCACCATGCTGCTCGGCGCGGAGACGGTGTCGGCCCAGGACGCCTACACCTTCGGATTCGCCAACCGTCTCGGCACGCTCGCCGACGCGCAGGCGTGGGCGAAATCCATCGCCGAACTCGCGCCGTTGTCGTTGCGGCACATGAAGTTGGTATTGAATGACGACGGGACCAGGGAACCGGAGCCCGCGCCGCAGCGCGAGGCGCTGGAGGCCGCCTGGGCCAGCGCCGACGCCAAGGAAGGTCGGCTGGCGCGACAGGAGCGGCGTTCGGCGAAATTCGTTGGCCGATAGCGGGGGAGCAAGGACAGCAGACCACCATGACGAGTGTGCGGAAGATATTGGGCGTCGCCGCGGGAGGCCTCGGTATCACCTGGGTGGTTCGCGCGGCGTGGGACATCCCGTCGGCGATCGGCGCGTCGATCTCGGCGATCCAGCCCTACGCCGCGGGCGCCACCACCTATCGCGACTACCGGTTCCACAACACCGAGCCGAGCAGTCAGTTGGCCGCGGGCGCCGTTCCCGCGCTGCTGTATTCGGCGCTGACCAGACGCAATGCCGGTCGCCCGAGCGCCACGGTGCCGACGCGGACGCCCGAGGTTCCGGCCCAGGCCGCCGATCTGGCGGTGACCTGGTACGGGCACGCGACCGCGCTGGTCGAGATCGACGGCTACCGCGTCCTCACCGATCCGGTGTGGAGCGAACGGGTCTCGCCCTCGCCGCTGGTGGGTCCGGCGCGCCTGCATCCGGTGCCCGCGCCGCTGTCGGATCTGCCCGAGGTCGACGCGGTCGTCATCTCCCACGACCACTACGACCATCTCGACAAGGCGACCGTCAAGGCCCTCGTCGACGGCCAGTCCACCCCGTTTCTGGTGCCGGTCGGCATCGGCGCGCATCTGCGGCACTGGGGTGTGCCCGAACATCGGATCGTCGAATTGGATTGGGGCGGTTCGGTGTCGCTGGCCGCGCTCGGTCGCGAACGCGACGGCACCGATCTGGTCCTGACCTGCACCGAGGCCCGGCATTTCTCGGGTCGCGGGCTGCTGCGCAACACCACGCTGTGGGCGTCGTGGTCGATCGTCGGCCCGACGCGGCGGGTGTATTTCGGCGGTGACTCCGGCTACACCAAGGCGTTCGCCGAGGCGGGCGCGGCACTCGGCCCCTTCGATCTGACCCTGTTGCCCATCGGCGCCTATGACGAGAACTGGCCCGACGTGCACATGAATCCCGAGGAGGCGGTCCGGTCGCACGCCGATCTGTGCGTCGGTGATCCGGGGCACGGACTGCTGGTCCCCATCCACTGGGCCACCTTCAACCTCGCCTTCCACGGCTGGTCGGAGCCGGTGCGGCGAATGGTCGAGGCGGCGCGGGCGGTGGGCACCGCGGTGGCTGTGCCCATGCCGGGCGAGCGTGTCGATCCGCTGGCCCTCCCGCCGAGCCACTCTTGGTGGGAAAATGTGGGGTGATACCCACCCCGTTGTTCGACCCCATTCGGCGATACGAGAGGAACGACGGCACATGAGTCTGGCAGACAACCTGAAGAAGCTGGTCGACAAGGGCAAGGACGCGGCCGCCAAGAACGCGCCCAAGATCAACGAGGCCGTCGACAAGGCGGGCGACTTCATCGACCAGAAGACCAGCGGCAAATATTCGGACAAGATCGCCAAGGGCAAGCAGGCCGCCAAGAAGGTGGTCCCGCCCGAGCACCCCGGCCACCACGACTGACGTGCGGCGGGAACCGGCGGTCGCCGGTTCCCGGCACGGAGTCGACATATGGTGTCCCGCCGGAAATTCGGTGGCGGTCCCGGCGAGGCGAGTGTCGATGTCGAGCTGAGCAATCTCGACAAGGTGTTGTATCCGCGGACCGGGACCACCAAGGGCGAGGTGATCGCCTACTACGCCGCGATCGCTCCCGCCATGCTGCCCCACATCGCCGGACGGCCGGTGACCAGGAAACGCTGGCCCAACGGCGTCGAGGAACCCTCGTTCTTCGAGAAGAACCTGCCCGCGCACGCGCCGCCGTGGATCGAACGCCGCACCGTCGAGCATTCCGATCGCCGCGTCGTGTACCCGGTCATCGATTCCGAGGCGGGACTCGCCTGGATCGGTCAGCAGGCCGCATTGGAAGTGCATGTGCCGCAGTGGCGTTTCGACGCCGCGGAGATGGGCGCGGCGACCCGGCTGGTCTTCGATCTCGACCCCGGCCCGGGGGCCGGACTGGCCGAATGCGCGCGGGTCGCGGTGCTGGTGCGGGAGATGATCGAGGGGATCGGGCTGCGCGCCTTTCCGGTGACCAGCGGCAGCAAGGGCATTCACCTCTATGTCCCGTTGCAGCGCCCGCTGAGTCCCGGTGGCGCGTCGACGGTGGCCAAACAGGTCGCCACCAATCTCGCGAAACTGCATCCCGATCTGGTGACCGCGACGATGGCGAAATCGGTGCGCGACGACAAGGTCTTCGTGGACTGGAGTCAGAACAATCCGGCCAAGACCACCATCGCCCCGTATTCCATGCGCGGCCGCGCCGAGCCGAACGCCGCGGCCCCCCGCACCTGGGCCGAGATCGAGGACGGGGAACGGCTGCGGCACCTGCGTTTCGACGAGGTACTCGCCCGCTACCGCGACGACGGTGACCTGCTGGCAGACCTCGACCCGCCCCTGGCCGCCGATTGCGCGCCTTCGTCTCCCGACGACGCGCTCGCCCGCTACCGCTCGATGCGCGATCCGCGGCGCACCCCGGAACCGGTACCGCCGTCGGCGCCGACGCCCGGTTCCGGTGACCGGTTCGTGGTGCAGGAACATCACGCGCGGCGATTGCACTGGGACGTGCGGCTCGAACGTGACGGGGTGCTGGTGTCCTGGGCGGTGCCCAAGGGGCCGCCGACGAGTCCCGACCAGAATCGGCTCGCCGTGCACACCGAGGACCATCCACTGGAGTATCTGGATTTCCACGGCGTGATACCCGAGGGCGAATACGGCGCGGGCGAGATGACGATCTGGGACGAGGGCACCTACGAGACCGAGAAATGGCGCGAGGACGAGGTCATCGTCGCTTTCCACGGTCGCCGCCTGACCGGCCGCTACGCCTTGATCAGGACCGATGGCAAACAGTGGCTCATGCATCTGATGCGCGAGCAGGACCGCGCCGATCCGTCCGATCCCGTGCGGGCGCAGCCGCGGATCATCGTCACCGCCCGTGGGCAGGCGAAGTTCCCCCGCGGATTGTCGCCCATGTTGGCGACAACGGGCGATATCGCCGAATTGGACGACGAGGAGTGGTGTTTCGAGACCAAATGGGACGGGTTCCGGCTCATCGCCGAAATCGATCACGGTGCGCTGACCTTGCGCAGCCGCGCGGGCAATACGGTGACCGACCGCTATCCGGGTCTGGCGATCATGGCCGACGAGCTGGCCGAGCACAGTGTCGTGCTCGACGGGGAGGCGGTGGTCTTCGACGATCACGGCATCGCCAATCTGGGGCTGTTGCGCGCCGATGCCGCTCGCGCGGTGTTCGTCGCCTTCGACGTGCTCTATCTCGACGGCACCTCGTTGCTGCGTAAGCGCTACACCGACCGCAGGCGGGTGTTGGAGGCGTTGGCGGCGAATTCGCCCTCGCTGACGGTGCCGCCACGGCTGGACGGTCCGGGGGCGCGGGCGCTGGACCACAGCATCCGGCACGGACTCGAGGGGGTGGTCGCCAAGCGCAAGGATTCGGTGTATCTGCCGGGCAAGCGCGGACATTCGTGGGTCAAGCAGCGAAATTGGCGTATCCAGCGGGTGGTGGTCGGCGGCTGGCGGCGCAGTGCCGCGCGGGGGTTCAAGTCGCTGCTGGTAGGCATTCCACACGAGGGCGAACTCTTCTACGTCGGTCGGGTCGGGACCGGTTTCGGCGATACGGATATGCGGGAGCTGGCGCGGCGGCTCGGCCGGTCCGAACGCCGCACCAGCCCGTTCGCCAATGAACTCACCGCCGAGGAGCGCAAGGAGGCGGTCTGGGTGACCCCGCGCATCACCGGTTCGGTGCGCTACATGAACTGGACCGAGACCGGCAGGCTGTGGCATCCGGCCTGGCTGGGTGCCGACGATGCCGCGCGCCGGCCGTAGGAACCGTCGCGCCGCGAAGCCGGGCCGACCGGTCGGCACCGTGCCGAGGACACCGGTCGCTTGGACGGACCCATTACCGCTGTGGCGCGGGCGATTTCGTGCACCGGACACGCAGGCGAAGGTATTGCCCGGCCCTCGCCCCATTGCCGCGGCGACCTCGACCGCAGTACCGTTCGAAGTCTCGTCGAGGTGGATCGACGCCTCGCGGAGCAGGGGAGGCGTCATGCGCACCTGTCATGAAAAGCGCGGCCCGCGAACAATATTCGCCGCAGTACTGGCCGTTGCCGCGATCGCGTCGGCGCCCTTGCCGCCCGCGGTGGCCGATCCCGGGCCCTCCGAATCGGACCCGTTCTACGTCGCGCCCGCCGAACTCGCCGGATATCCCGATGGCGCGGTGCTGCGCACCCGGTCCATCGCGTTGTTCGGTCTGCCGCTGCCGATTTCGGCCTGGCAGGTGCTGTACCGGAGCACCGATTCCCGGCAGCGCCCGGTCGCGCAGGCGACCACCGTCATGGTCGCCGATCTGCCCTGGCTCGGTGGCGGACCGCGTCCGGTGCTGTCGTATCAGGTCGCGGTGGACAGCCTCGGCGCGCGGTGCGCACCATCCCGGACCCTGCGCGGCAGCACCACCGGCGGATTCAACACCCTGATCGACTCGCCGTTCATGGCCGCGGCGCTCCTGCGCGGTTGGGCCGTGGTGACCAGCGACTACGACGGTCAGGATGCCCGATTCCTGGACGGGGTGAACGCGGGTCGCGGCGTGCTCGACGGCATTCGCGCCGCCTTGGCCTTCGGCGCGGGCGGTATCGGACCCGCCGGACCCGTCGCCGCCTACGGGTACTCCGGCGGTGCGTACGCATCCCTGTGGGCCGCCGAACTCCAGCCCGCCTACGCCCCCGAAGTGCGCCTGGTCGGGGTGAGTGCGGGGGGCGTGCCCGCGGATTGGACCGCGATCGCCCGTCACGTCGACGGCACCGGTCAGGCCGGCCTCGCCGTGCTCATCGTGCACGCCGTCACCCGCAACAATCCCGAGGCGGGCATCGGGGCGCTGTTGAACGCCCGTGGCGCGGCCATGCTGGCCGAGGACGGCGACGCCTGCGGTGAGGATCTGCTGCCGAAATACCGCGACGCGCGGGTGGAGGAGTTCGCCTCCGTCCCGGATCTGTTGTCGCAGCCGAATTTCCGCGCCGCCCTGGCGGCGCAGGAACTGGGCGGCGCGGCGCCGTCGACGCCGATGTACCTGTACCACAGCGCATCCGACGAGGTGATTCCGGCAGATGGTTTCATCGGTCTGGTCGGACGCTACTGCGCGCTCGGCGCCGCCGTCACCCACCGGCTGTCGCCGCTGCCCGGACACAATCCGACGGCGGTGGTCGAGTTCGGCGGCGCGTTCGACTATCTCGCGGATCGTTTCGCCGGTCGGCCCGTCGCACCGGGTTGCCGAGTGCGGTAGCCGCCCTTCGCGTCGGTCCTCGGCGCACCGTGTGGTGTTCGGCGGCGCGGGCGGTTCAGATCAGCAGATCGAGCGCGACCGATCCCGCGCAGACCACGACGACGATCCCGAGAGCGAGGCCGTCGCGGCGGGTGGGCGAACTGGGATGGGCCGTCAGCGCGCCGGTGCCGCCGCGCGCGGTGATGGCCTCGCCGAGTTCGGTGGCCCGCCTGGTCGCCACGGCCATGGCCGCGGTGAGGATATCGATGAGCGGACTGTCCGCCGCCCGGTCGAGCACGCCGTCCTTCGGCCGCAGTTTGCGCGCCGCCCGCAACACCCTGATCTCCTCGAGCAGCAGGGGCAGGCCGCGCAGGGTCAGCGCGACCACAACGGCCCATTCGTCGACCGGTATCCGCAGTCTGCGCAGCGGTGCGCCCATGGTCGCCAGTGCCGGGGCGATATCGCCCATCGGGGTGGTCCAGGCGATGAGGAACGACGCCGCCACCAGGATCAGGCCGAACACCACGACCTGGGCGTAGCGCAGCACCGCGGCCGCGCCCACCGGGGCGTTGAGCAGGGCGCCGAGGCCGATCAGTCCCCAGAACCACCACGGCAGCCGGGGCAGGGTGCCGAGCGGCAGATGCGCGACGATGCCGATGACAACCAGGAACAGCGCCATGGCCCCGAGTGCGATCCAACTGGGCCAGAACATCAGCAGCACGCTGATCAGGAACGCGCCGATCATCTTGGTGCCCGCCCACAGATCGTGCACCGGACTCGACACCGGCACCTGGCGCAGCAGTACCGTGCTCATCGGCGTCCTCCATTGTCGACGTGCCAGGCCGCGTCGCCCGGATGGGGCAGCGGCGCGGGGCGGGTATCGCGGTGTTCGGAGACGGGCGCGGGGTCGACGACCGGTCGGCTGTCCGGGATGCGCCCGGCCTCCAGGTGCACGGTGCGATCACAGACCGCCGCCATATCGGCCACGTCGTGCGAGATGATGATCAGGGTCATCCCCGAATCACGCAGCCGCGCGAGCAGTTCCACGATGTCTGCGCGACCGCCGGGGTCGAGTCCGGCCAGCGGCTCGTCCAGCACCACCACCTGCGCGCGGCTGGCGACGATGGCCGCGAGCACCACCCGCTTGGCCTGTCCGCCGCTCAGTTCCTCGATGGAGCGCGCGGTGAGCGCGCGATCGAGTCCGACCGAGTCCAAGGCCCGCCCGACCGCGCCGGACCCGGTGACGCGCCCGCCCCAGTCGGCGATCTCCTCGCCCACGGTCTGCTTCTGCAATTGCAGCCGCGAGTGCTGGAAGGCCAGCGCGACCCGGCCCGATCGCCTGCCCCTCGATCTGCCCGCGAGCTCGCAGCGCCCCGAGGTCGGCGTGATCAGTCCGGCGATGATCCAGGCGAGCGTGGACTTGCCGGAACCGTTGCCGCCCACCACCAGCAGCGCCTCGCCGCGGCGGACCGTGAGGTCGACACCGTGCAGCGCGGGCGCCTCCCACGGGGTGCCGCGATTGTAGGTGTGTTTCACCCCGCGCAGTTCGAGCACCGTCGGGCCCATCGGGCGGCGTCGGCTGTCGCGAACGGGCCGCGGCCACGCGGGCAGCCGGTCCACCGCGCGGCCCGCCGCCAGGTGCACGACGCGATGGGCCGCCGCGGCATCGGCTTCGTGATGGGTGACCAGCACCACCGCCATCGGATGGCGCACGGGCAGATCGGCCAGCAGGGCGACCAACTCCCGGCGGCCCTCCGGGTCGATCATGGAGGTCGCCTCGTCGGCGATGAGCAGGGCGGGGCGGCGCGCCAGCGCGGCGGCCACCGCGAGGCGCTGCTGCTGTCCGCCGGACAGGGTCGCGGTCTCCCGCCCGCCCATGCCCGCGAGGCCGACCTCGCTCAGCAGCGCGTCGATATCGGTCTGCGCGGCGACGTCGTCGGGCAGACCCCAGACCACGTCGTCGGCGACCAGAACGCCGAGCGTCTGGCTCTCGGGACGTTGCAGCACCAGCGCGGTGCCGCCGATATGGCCCAGTCCGGCCGACCCGGGTCGCGTCACCGTGCCCGAGGTCGGTGGCAGACCCGCGAGCAGCCTGGTGAGGGTGGATTTTCCCGAACCGTTGTGGCCGACGACGGCGACGAATTCGCCGACCCGCACGGTGAGGTCGATATCGCTCAGCGCGGCGACGGCGGTATTCGGGTACCGGAAGCCGGCCGCGTGCAGGGTGACCGGCAGTGGCTGGATGGGGCGATCGTCGGCGGGTGCGTCGAGCCGGTCCCGGCTGGGCAGCCAGGCCAGCCGGTCAAGCACCGATCCGAGTATCCACCAGGAGATCAGCGCGCTGAAGATCACGCCAGTGGCGACGCCGCCGCCGACAACGACCCACCACCAGCGCAGGGTGAAGTCGGTGAGGTCGGCCGCCGCGCGCCCGACCGGTTCCAACTGCGGCTGGCGGGCCGCGAGTCGCTGGAGACCGTCGGCGGTATTGCGGATGGTGTCGAAGAACAGTTCCCGGGTACGCCCGAAGATCAGCAGTGATCCGATGGAGAAGCCCGCCCACAGCAGCGCGGCGGGAATCGAGAGCACGAAAACCGCGAGCAAACCGCCGCCGCGGCGCTTCACCCCGCCGATGATGCCGCCGATGGTGGCCGTGGCGATGACGCCGAGTGCGGGCATGAGGCCCGCGGCCACGAAGGTGACAAGGGTGGCGGCGACGGTCGCGGTGAACAGTGCGCGCACCCGGTAGCGATGGGCCAGCATCCCCATCGGCACCGCGGCGACCAGTTGCAGCGCGGCGGCGAAGGGGATCACCGACCCGACGGTGATCAACCCGACCGTGACCCCGCCGAGGACCGCGCCGGTGGCCAGCTCGATCGGGCGCAGCGGTCCGCGCGCGATGTCGGTCGGTCCGATGGCGCCGGGCAGTTCGCTCACGGGTCAAGTCTGCCGGCCCGGCGCACGGGCCGAGGTCGGTGCGCGGTCGCGACCGCTATCCGGGTCAGGCGACAGGGGTCAGGGTGTAGTCCTCGCGCCGCACGCGCCGCAGACGCCGCCGGTAGCTGGACACGGTGCCGGGCCAGTTGTTGGTGATGCGCCCCGACGCCGTGCGGTACCAACTGGTGCAGAAGTTCCAGGGGGTGCGCAGCAGCCTGTGTTGCAGCGCGGTGTTGAACTCGCCTTCGGATTCGGCCCTGACCTCGAGGACGTGACCGGGACGCTCGGCGAGCAGTCGCATGGCCTTGCCGATATAGCGGGTCTGGGATTCGATCATGTAGATGATCGAGCCGGAGGACAGGTTCGTATTGGGCCCGTACACCATGAACATATTGGGAAACTCCGGCACGGTGATGCCGTAGTAGGCGTGCGCGCCCTCGGCCCAGACCTCGGTGAGGGCCTTGCCGCCGCGCCCGTATACGCGCATGGGCCACAGGAATTCGGTGCCCTTGAATCCGGTGCCGTAGATGATCACGTCGGCCTCGTGTTCCACGCCGTCGGCGGTGCGCACGCCGCGCGGGGTGATCTCGCTGATCGCGGCGGTCTGCACGGACACATTGGGCTGGGTGAGCGCCGGATAGTAGTCGTTGGAGAACAGCGCGCGTTTGCATCCGATCGGGTAGTTCGGGGTGAGCGCGACCCGCAGGACCGGATTCTCGACATTCTTGCGCAGGTTGCGCGCGGCCATCCACGCCACGATGCGGGTGATGGCGGGCGCCTCGACCAGTCCGAGGGCGACGAATTCCCCGACCGACCACCAGCCGAAGCGTTCCAGCAGCAGCATGCCGGGAATGCGGGCGAAGAGACGGTGCTGCACCGGGCTGTAATCGGTGTCGAATTTCGGGATGACCCAGGCCGGGGTGCGCTGGAACAGCATCAGGTGCCCGACCCGCGGTTGGATCTCGGGGATGAACTGGATGGCGCTCGCCCCGGTGCCGATGCAGACCACCCGTTTGCCGGTGAGATCGACCTCGTGATTCCACCGCGCGGAATGGAAGGCGACGCCTTCGAAGCTGTCGATGCCCGGAATCGACGGCCACGCCGGGCGGGAGAGCTGGCCGACGGCGGGGATCAGCACCCGCGCGGTGCGTTCGGTCCCGTCGGCGGTGCGTACCCGCCACATGCCCGTGGCGTCGTCGTATTCGGCGTCGGTGACCTCGGTCTTGTATTCGATGGCGTCGAGGACGCCGTGCCTGCGCGCAACCTCGGCGAGGTAGTCGTGGATGGCCGCTTGCGGGGAGTAGCGCTGCGGCCAGTCCGGTTTGGGCTCGAAGGAGTAGGAATACAGCGGCGACGGCACATCGCAGGCCGCGCCGGGATAGGTGTTCTCGCGCCACACCCCACCGAGATCGTCGGCGCGCTCCAGAATGGTGATGTGGCGGAAACCGTTGCGGCGCAATTCGATCGCGGCACAGATGCCGCCGAATCCGGCGCCGATCACGATCACCGAGGGGTCGGCCGCCCGGTGCGAATCTGCTTTCATGTGACTCTCCCCACATGCGTTCCTGAATCCACTGTAGGGGCCGCCGCTCATACTGATCGAGAATTTCGGCCATAATGGCCGGATGAGGCGGGTGGTTGATCCGGGAATCCGCGACTGGAACTTCCCGCGTGGCATCGCGAGCGTGGCGCTCATGGTCGCCCACGCGGGCGAATGCGGCGTCCGACCGGCGCGCATGCTCGCCGGAACCGGACTGGACGAGGCCACCCTGCACGATCCCGACGCCCAGATCGACGCGCACACCGAACTCGCGGTGATTCGCAATCTGGTCGCCGAACTCGGCGACCGTCCCGCCCTCGGGGTGGAGATCGGCCTCAAGTACCGCATCACCACCTTCGGCATCTTCGGTTTCGCCTGCGTCAGCAGTCCGACGCTGAGCGAGGCCATCGCCTTCGCGCTGCGCTTTCTCGACCTCAGTTTCACCTTCTGCCTGCCGGTGGCCGAATGGTCCGACGGGGAATTCGTCGCCTACGTGCACGACGAATCCGTACCCGCCGATGTGCGCCAGTTCCTCATCGAGCGCGACGTGACCGCGATGAACCGGGTGATGAGCGATCTACTCGGTCGGCATCTGCCGCTCACCCGTGCGGAATTCAGCTTCGAGGAGCCTGCATACGCCGATCGCATCGCCGAGGTCACCGTGGTCACGCCGCGTTTCGGCATGCCGCGGAATCTGTTCGCCATCGATCCGGTGATCCTGGAACAGCCGCTGCCGCAGGCCAACGAGCACACCTGGGCCATGTGCCTCAGCCAGTGCCGTGATCTGGTCGATCGCCGCCGCGCCCGCACCGGGATCGCCGCCGAGGTGCGCAAACTCCTGGTGCCCGGCGACGCCGACGGATTCGCCGCGCCCGCCGGAATCGACACCGTCGCACGTGATCTCAATATGAGCACCCGCACCCTGCGCCGTCATCTCGACGCGGCGGGCACGAGCTACCGTGCCCTGCTGGACGAGGTGCGCCGCGCACTGGCCGAGGAAATGCTCACCGCCACACCGCTGTCGGTCAGCGATGTGGCCATCCGTCTCGGCTACGCGGAATCCTCGACCTTCATCTACGCGTTCAAACGCTGGACCGGCGCGACCCCCGCGGCCTACCGGCGTGAACGGGCGGGCCGCCGCTGAGATCAGTTCGGCTGCGCCGTGATCCGCCCGGCCATCGACACCGAGCGGAAATGGGTTGTCAGACGCCGGTTCTCGTCGATGACGTGCAGGGCGACGGCCGGGTCGGGAGCGTAGTCCATCACCCGGTGCGGCAGTTCCAGCTCCCACATCCCGCCGAGCACCGAGGCGGTGCTCGGGGCGATCAGCAGCGGGCGGCCCGCGAAGGTCGTCGCCGCGGCGGAGTGCGCGTGACCGGTGACCACGCCGACGATGCGCTCGTCGGCGGCGACCACCGCGGCCAGGCGCTCGGGATCGGCCAGCGCGATCTCGTCCACGACCGGGCTGAACAGCCGCGCGGGCGGATGGTGCAGCGCCAGCAGGATCGGCGCGTCGGCGGGCGACTCGGCGAGTACCTCGCGCAGCCACTCGTAGGTGGTCTCGCACAGGCGCCCGCCCGCCTCGCCGGGCACGCTGGAATCCAGCAGGACGACGGTCGCGTCGCCGACCCGGTGCACCCGGTTGATCGGTTCGTCGGAGGCGGGCTCGTCGAGCAGGACGGTGCGGAAGTTGGCGCGATCGTCGTGATTGCCCGGAATGGCGACGACGGGCAGGTCGGTGGCGAACGCGGCGCGCGCGTCGGCGTACTGCTCGGCCTTGCCGGATTCGGTGATGTCGCCGGTGACCAGGATGGCGTCCGGGCGGCGGCGCAGTCCGGTGAGGAATTCCAGCACGCGCTCGACTCGTTCGGTGTTGCGGGTGCCGAGATCGAAGTGTGTGTCGCTGACCTGAGCCACCAGGATCATCGGCGTTCGCTTTCTCTGGGGGATCGCTCCATTGCGTCAGAGTGTGCGCGTGTCCGGCTCAGCGCACCCACACAGGGTAGTTGACCTGGGTATTGTCGGTCGTTGTTAGTCTCGCCACGACGGCGCGTGTAGTAGTTGATCAGTGACTCGGTTCACATCGAACGTCTCGTTCGCGCGCTGGAGGATGTCCGGGTCGACCGCGGGCAACGGCTCCCAGAAGTCCGCCCCGGGCCCGGCCTCCAGATCGAGGACGGGCGGGGTGCGCCAGGACGCGGTGAGGCCGAGCCGCCACGAATGCAGATGGGCGCGTGGCCGCGCGCCGGACTTGTCGAAGAGTGGATCGCCGAGGATCGTGTGCCCGATCCAGGCCAGGTGCACCCGGATCTGATGCCGCCGCCCGGAGACCGGTCGCACCACCAGCAGCGCGGACCCGTCGGTGCGCGCGAGGGTCGCGAATCGCGTGAGCGAGGGATAGCGCGTGGTGTCGATCAGCTCCGCGTCGTCGACATACCAACGGCGGCAACCCGATTCGTCGTCGGCGGTGCGAATGGCGGCACGCTGCGCGGCGATGCGCACCCGGTTCTTGCGGCCGACGCTCAATGGCAGATCGATCTCGCCCCGCTCGGGCAGCCCCTCGCCCGACACGATCGCCAGATACGCCTTCTGGGCGGTCTGCTTGTTGAACTGCCTGGTCAATTCGCCATGCGCGGTCAGGTCCGTGGCGAGCAGCACCAGACCGGAGGTCGCCTTGTCGATGCGGTGCACCGGATACAGGGTCCGACCCGCGGCCGCGGCGAGTTCGACGATATCGGTATCGTGCCGCTCACCGGTCACCGCGATGCCGGCGGGCTTGTTCAACGCGAGGATCGCCTCGTCGGCGGTGACGAGGCAGCGCTCCCGCAGCGCGGACCAGTCGGTCTCCACCGGCTACTTCTCCTTCGGGCGCAGCAGATGCGGCCGCAGGCGATTGAAGCCGCGCACGCGGACGCTGCGCAGGTTCCGCAGATCGAATTCGGGGTCGTCGGCCAGCGCCGCCGCCGCGCCGTCGTCGATCAGGATGGTGCCCGGCCGCGCGACACCGGTGAGCCGGGAGGCCATGTTCACCACCGACCCGTACAGATCGCCGAGCCGTTGCAGGACCGGACCGTAGGCCAGGGCCACCCGCAGCTCGGGCGTGCCCGCGACCATCATGGTCGACTCCTGGATGGCCAGTGCGATGCGCGCGCCGTCGGCCGCGGTCTCGGCGGCGAACATGACCTCGTCGCCCACGTTCTTGACCACCCAGCCGCCATTCTCGGTGATGGCCGCCGTCGTGGTTGACTCGAACGCCTCGAGCAGCATGGTCAGCTCGTCGGGATGCAGATGCCTGGTGAGGCGGGTGTAGCCGACCATGTCGGCGAACCCGACGGCGAGTTCGCGGGTGGAATCCTCTGCGGGGCCGCCGTCGAGCGAGCGTGCCAGGGCTGCGGCCAGATGCCGCCGCCACACGTATATCTGCAACGCCGAGACGGCGGAGATGGTGTCCTCGGCCGCCGTCTTGGCGATCAAGGCGATCTCCTCGGGTTCGGACGCCGAACCATCGGCGGTGGCGGCTTCGACGCGCGCGGTGATCTCGGCGAAGATCAGATCGGCCTGCCACTCCGCCAGCCGCGCCATGCTCAGACCGAGGGCCCGCGCGGTGGCGGCCTGCGCGCGCAGGTCCGAGGTGCTGACGACCTTGAAGTTGCGGAAGCTGCGCACGGCCTCCACATCGTGGTCGGTGTACTCCACGGCATCGTCGGGATTGGCCGGAAAACCGAGAGCGGTCCAGAGCTTGCGCGACACCTGCGGCGAAACGCCCGAGTGCTCGGCCACCTCGACGCGGTTGTACAGCCGCTCGCCGTCGATCAGATAGTCCTCGACGACGGACTGTACGAGCTTGGAGATTTCCGGCGACACCATGATTGTCACCTTACGGCCCGCGCCGTACCGCCCGGCGGCGATGCGCCTCGCGCGGGGATACATCACAATGCGAGCCGCGACCGGGCGCGCGGTGGGATGGGGTCCTACTCCACGTTCGGCAGGATCGTCCGTGTCACCCCGAGGCCGGACAGCAGGCTGGCGCCCGCCACCACCGTGAGCCCGGCCGAGCCGGCCAGCACGGCGACGGCGATGGTGAAGGCGAGGCAGGTCGTCGCGGCCAGGACGGCGGACCCCACGTCGACACCGGCGATTCGGGTTGGTCGCTCATCCGTCACTGTCATACCTCGCTGATTACCCACGCGGCGCCGTTACGAAACCGTGACAACGGTTCCCGATGCCGCTACGTATGCTGCGATCCGCTTCGATCGGTCTGCGCGCCAACGGTTTACGTCGGCCAGGGAAAAATGCGGCGCGCGCACCGGTCGGTCCGGGGAAGCCATG
This sequence comes from Nocardia arizonensis, assembly GCF_001310275.1. Classification (GTDB taxonomy): domain Bacteria; phylum Actinomycetota; class Actinomycetes; order Mycobacteriales; family Mycobacteriaceae; genus Nocardia; species Nocardia arizonensis. The sequence continues at coordinate 20,495 of NZ_LGYZ01000129.1, read as the reverse complement.
GCGTCGTGGTTCCCGGGTCGGTCGCGCACCTGGAGAAGACACCGGCGCGCCCGGTTCGCTCACGCGGCAACCGCTGAGACAACCATCACGCGATAATGGACGTGACGATTCTCCGTTTCCGTTGTCCCACACGTGAGCGGCGGAGGAGGTGTTGTGACCACGATCGAAGCGGTGCCCGACGCCGCACCCGACGACGCGACCCTGGTCAGCAGGGCCCGTGACGGCGACACGCGGGCATACGAGCAACTGGTACTGCGCTACCAGGGGCGAATGTTGCGCCTGTCGACCAAGATGCTCGGGGATCGGGCCGACGCCGAGGACGTCGTGCAGGAGGTCTTCCTGCACGTATGGCGGCGGCTGCCGCAGTTGGAGACCGACGCGGCCTTCGTCGGCTGGCTGTATCGCATGACGACCAATCAGTGCCTCAATGCCATCCGGGCCCGCAGACCGCGCGTCGACGTCGACCTCGACGACACCGCGTCACCGCGTTCGGACGCGCAACCCGAACACGCCGCGCAGGTCAGCGATCAGCTGCGGGCCCTGCACGCGGCCTTGGGCACGCTGACCCCCGAACAGCGGGCCTGCTGGTTACTGCGGGAGGTGGACGGACTGTCCTACGAGGAGATCGCAGACATCGTCGGCGCGAACAGGACGGCCGTGCGCGGCCGCATCGCGCGGGCGCGAGCGCAACTGTCCGAGGTGATGAACCCGTGGCGGTGAACAGTACGACAGAGGGACAGGACTACCGGCTGCCCTGCGGTCGCGAAGTGGAGCAGGTCTGGGACCGGCTCGACGCGGTCGACGCGGGACTCGGCGACGAGCACGAGACCTCCTGCCCGCACTGCGCCGCCGCGCGCGACAGCCTGCGCGCCCTGCGGGCGGCCACCGCGGAACTGATCGACGAACCCGAGCCAACCCCGCCCGATCTGGTCGGACGCATCATGTCCGCGGTGCGCGCGGAGGCCCGGCGCGGTCGCGCGCTCGAGGTGCCGACCCCGCGACCCGGCGCGGTCGAGGTCAGCGAACAGGCCGTGGCGGCCGTGCTGCGCTATGCCGCCGACACGGTGTCCGGGGTCAGGGCGCGGCACTGCGCGGTGCGCCCGGCCTGCCGCGACGACGACGGCGGCCACCGGGTCGATGTCTGCCTGTCGATCGCGATCGACCCGTCCCGCGCCACCGTCGACACGGCGGTGCCGTTGGTGCGCGAGCGGGTCGCCACCGCGATCGACACCCGGATCGGCCTCGTGCTGAACCGGCTCGACGTGGTCGTCGCCGATATCGTCACCGACCGGGAGAACCACCGTGACCGATAGCGCGCCGCCGGAGATCGTGATCGAGGACGCGGTCCTCGCCGCGGTCGCAGCCCGTGCCGCCCTGGCCACTCCCGGGGTGGCCCGACTCGAACCCGGCATGCGCGGACTCGTGTCGAGCCTGGTGCGCAAAGGGAGACAGCGCCGGACCGGCGCCGAGCCCGCTTCCGCCGACGGCGTGCGCGTTCGGCACGACACGGGCGGCGCGCTGTCGGTGCGCGTCGACCTGGTGCTCGCGGCGGGATGCCGGGTCGCGACGGTCGGTTGCGCGGTGCAACGAGAGGTTTCGCGCGTGGTCTGGGAGCAGACCGGAGCCGCCGTCGCCGAGGTGTCGGTGACGGTGACCGATATCGAACCGGAGCCGTCGTGATCACCGCGGGCGGCGCGGCGGTCGGAGCCGTGCTCGCGGCGCTGGAGTCGATCACCGGTCTGCGCCCGGCCGCCTCGGGCGCCGACCCGCCGCGGTGGTGGCCCTCGGACGCCCGCGGGGCAGCGGTCGAACTGTCTCCCGGGCGCGTCGAGGTGCGGGTCGTCGCCACCGCGCTGCCGCTGCCACCGCTGCTGGACGACGCGGCGGTCGCGGTCCGCGCCGCGCTGACGGGCACCGAATGGTCGGCTTCGCCGCTGCGGCTGATCGTCACCGACCTCGACGCCGCCGCCTTCCGCGACACCGGCTCCGCGTCGACCGGAACTGGTTCCACGGCAATGGATTCCGACGAAGGGGGTACCTGATCCACGGCCCGGCCGTGACGATCGCGTCCGGCCGGTGTCCTACCGATAGAGCACGTCCACCGCATCGACGAGGAGGAGCCCCATGAACGCGACCACCACCGACAAGACCGACACCGCCGCGAAGGCAGACGGACCCGCCCGTACCGTCACGCCCGAACAGAGGCCGGTGAGCGCGCTGAGCAGCGAGCTCGGCAGCACCACCATCGCCGATATCGTCGTGCAGAAGGTCGCCGGTCTCGCCACTCGCGAGGTGCGCGGCGTCCACGATCTCGGCGCGGGCGCGGCACGTGCGTTCAGCGCACTGCGCGACCGTATCCCCGGTGCCTCGGCCAGTGTCGGGCAAGGGGTTTCGGTCGAGGTCGGAGAGACCCAGACGGCGGTCGACCTGGAGATCGTGGTCGAATACGGCGTCGCGATCGCGGATGTGGCGCGCGCGGTGCGCCGCAATGTCATCAATGCGATCGAGCAGATGACCGGGCTCGCCGTCGTCGAGGTCAACATCAATGTCAACGACGTGTTCATTCCCGGGACGGACGAGGAAGAGCCGGCCCGCGTGAGCCGGGTGCAGTAGATGAACGCGACAACGATCTGCCTGGTGGTCGGGCTCGCGCTCGGATTCGCCGCGGCCTTCGGCGGATTCGGCGCGTTCACCATCGTGCTGCTGTTCGGGATCGTCGGCCTGCTGGTCGGGCGGTGGCTCGACGGCGAGCTGGACGTGTCCGGGATCGTCCGCGCGGCGCAGCGCCGGAGCCGGCGATGACGGCGGCGATCGAGGAGCTGCCGGGGCGCACGACGGTCTCCGAGCGCGCGGTGCGGCGCATCGCCGCGCGAGCCGCGCGCGAGGTCGCCGGAATCGAGCGCGAGGTCGAGGCGAATGCCGAAATTCGCGGTGACCGAACGTCATTGGATATTCGGGTGCGTATCGGCTATCCACATCCGGTCGCCTCGGTCACCGATGCGTGCCGGGCCCATCTGGTCCGGCGCACCACCGAACTCACCGGTCTCGTGGTGGCAACGGTGGATATCTCCGTCGCCGAGCTGACCGCGGAAAAGGTTGTCGGAGGGAGGATTCGGTGATCCGCCGTTCGCGCCGGGTGATCCCGGCCGTCGTCGTGGCAATCGTGGTGCTCGCACTGTGCGTCGCGGTGTCCGTCTCGCTGATCCAACGCATGGCGGGCGCGCGTCAATACCTGTCCTACGACACCGTCGCCACCCGCCTGCACGACCTGACCTGGGGTGACTACCAGGTACTCATCGCGGGTGTCGCCGTCGCGCTCCTCGGACTGCTCGCCCTGGGGGCCGCCCTGTGGCCGGGACGCGCCGCGGTGCTGCCGCTCTCGGAGTCCGACGAAGTGCGCGCGGGAGTATCCCGCGCGGGCCTGCGCACTTCCCTTCGCACCGCCGCCGCACAGGTCGAAGGACTCGAATCGGTGCGAGTCGAACTGCACCGCAAGACGGTGACGGTGCGCGGACAGGCATGGCAGAGCAATACCGACGGTATCGCCGAGGAGGTCTGCGCCGCCGTAACCCGCCGCGTCCAGGAACTCGGCCCGCCCGTGCGGCGGGTGCGCGCCCGGCTGCGCGGTCCGAGAACGAAGCGCGAGTCGTCGTGACAGAGAGCAATCGCCCGGCCGCGCTGAACCGCAGCCTGCTCGGCCTCACCGGCGTACTGCTGATCGCCGCGGGTCTCGCCCTGATCGCCGCCCACTACGGGCGGCTGCGCTGGGTGGACTCCGACACCACCTTGGTTCCCGGCACCGCCGCCCCGCCGACCGGGGTGTTCGTCGCGGTCGTCGCGGGCGCGGTCGTGCTCGCGCTGCTGTGCCTGCGCTGGCTGCTGGCCCAGCTGTTCCGCATGCCGAAGCCGGTCACCTGGCGCACCCGGTCGGAGCGGTCGGCCGGGGTGACCGTCCTGGATTCGTCGACCGCCGCCGCACCCGTCGCGGCCGATATCGAGACCTACGAGGGCGTGCGCTCGGCGGGCGCCTGGATCGGCGGCATCCGCACCGCCCCCGAGTTGTACCTGGTCGTCACCGCCGAACCGGACGCCGATGTCGCCGAGTTGCGCCGCCGGATCCTGGACCACGCCGTGGCCCGGTTGCGCCGGGCGCTGGAGGTCGAGGTCATTCCGGTCACCCTGGAATTGCGTTTCGAGGAGGAGCGCCGCCCGGCCCGGGTGCGGTGACGACGCCGGGTCGGCCCGCGCGCGGGTTTCGTCCCCGGATTCCGGATGGACAACGCCTGCGCCGACTCGCGCCTGCCGATCCGCGACCACCGCGCCATGTACCGCGCCGTCATCGCCGAACGCCGCGCCCGCTTGGCCGCCGCCCCCTTGGGGCGAGCAGATCCGCCAGACCGGGCAAGCTCTGTTTGGTGATCCACGGCGACCGTGACCAGCTCTACGACGTCATCCGCACGGCCGCCGGATACCGCGCCGCGGGCGCGCGTGTCGAGATCGTCGCCGGGGCCGGTCATTCGCCGAATGTCGAGCGTCCTGGCCAGGTGGCGCGGATTCTGCGCGAGTTCGCGTCGCTTCCGCCCGCACCGTAGTGAAATGCTGAAATCGACTGCGTGACAATAATGTTCGGCAAAGATCGAACCGTGCGGAACTCGGACTGTGTCCAATTGGACACATCTGCGGCGCCGGCGCCCGGTGCGCGGATCAGGTCCGTGGTCGAGCGCCGCCGGTGTGCCCGGCGATCTCGCGCACGCCCACGCGAGCGCGGCGCGCCGACACGGCCGCGCGTGCGGCCGTCACGAGCGCCGCCCGTGCCAGACTGGCCCGGCACAGTTCACGCTTTCCTCATCCACGGAGGATTGTCCATGTCGAATTCTGTCGCACCACTCGAACTGCCCCGGCCCCTGGTGGTCACACTCGGGAATCTCAAGGGCGGAGTCGGCAAGACCACCTCGGCCTTCTTCCTGGCCTCCTATTTCGCGCAGGTCCACGAACGCCGGGTGCTCGTCATCGACGCCGACCCGCTCAGTCAGACCGGATACTCCTGGCACCGGCGGCTGTCGCAGAGCGGCATCCCGATTCCGTTCGAACTCATCGCCTTCCCGTCGCGTCACGTCGCCGACTGCGTCGCCGACAATGCCGCCGCCTACGACGTCGTCATCATCGACGCGGGCGGTGAGTCCGCGGAGATATTCAAGGCCGCGATCCCGGTCAGCGACGAACTGCTCCTGCTGACCAGCGTCAGTCCCTCCGAGGTCAAGCGCGTGCCGAGCACCTACCGTGCCGCCGAGGAGGCCGCGGCGGGCAGCGGACGCGAGATCCGTGTGCGGGTGCTCATGACCAAGGTGCCGGTGACCATGAAGAAGGGCGTCAACGTATCCACCGAATACCGCACGCAGCGAGCCCATCTCGAGGATGCGGGGTATGACGTGTTCAGCAGCTACCTGAGCGCGTGGAAGTGGTACCGCGAAGCCGCCGACGGGGAAGTCGGTGCGGGCGCCGAGAATCCCATCGAGGATCTGGGGGAGTACCGCCAGGTCGGCGACGAGCTGGTCAGCCCGTATCGCGCCGCCGTGGAGGTGCCCGCCTGATGCCTCCGCAACGCAGAAAGGGCTCGATAGGCGCGGCGAATCCGCTGGCCGACACCGCCGAACACACACCGGCGGTATCGCCGCTGCGCGATGCGCGCTGGCGCGCCGAAACGGTCGAACAGCCCGATGTGCTGACCATGCCGCTGCCCGAGGCCGCGGGCGACGGCCCGCTCAGCGCGCGTGAACGCGATCAGCTCGCCGCCTGCGAAACCTCCATCGACGGCTTGCGGATCGCGTTCTGGTCGGCGGGTCGCGCCTTGCAGATCGTGCGCGACGGGCGGCTCTACCGCAGCGCGCACGCCAGCTTCGACGACTACGTCGAACAGCGCTGGGATATGCAGCGCTCTTACGCGCACAAACTGATTCGCGCGTGGCCGCTGGCCGCCCGGCTGCACCCGGTGGCGCCCGGCATCAACGAGGGTCAGGTGCGCGAACTGCTGCCCGTGGCCGCCGAACACGGTGAGGACGCCGCGGTGGCCGTCTACACGACCCTTGCCGCCGCGCCCGATGTCAAGGTCACCGCGGTCAAACTGCGCGAGGCCGTCGCCGTGCTGCCCGAACGTTGCGGCGAGGCCGAGGTGCGGCAGCGGTTGCAGGCGTGGTTGCGCGGCGAGGTCGACGCCGATGCCGAACCGACCGCCGACCTGTTCAGCACCGTGGAGTCCAGACTCGCCGCGCTGAGTCGGCGGGTGGTGAAGGGTTCCGGCGAAGATCCCGTGGCGGCCCGCGAATTCGCCGCCCGCCTGCGCACTCTCGCCCAGCAGATCGAAGAGCAGATCACCGTCTGACCGGCGATTACGGCGATCACCTGCCCCGCGGTGCGATGCAATTCGCCCGCGGGGCAATTTATTGCCAATAAACGAATAAATTCGCCAGTTAATTCTTTATTTGTTCGTTATCGAAATAACGTGTGTTCGACTTTGCTTAGACGGCTATCTGCCGAATGATTGGCTCTCGGATCCGCTGGACAGAACAGATCACCGTGATGTTTTTCGAATCAATTCGAAGGCCGTGGTGAACACCGAGCGTCCGCCATCGGCCGTCGATGTGACCATCGGAGGACCGAACAATGGCAGCACCCGAAGACGTCCGATCTACCCGCAGGCTGCGCCGTGTGATCGTCCTGACGGTCGGCGCCGCAGCCGCCGCTCTCGGAGCCCTGCTACTGACGGCGGGCAATGCCTCCGCCGCGCCGGTCACCGTTCCCGGCATCGGAACAATAGACATTGCGGACAATATCCCTGTCCCCGCATTCCAAGCGCCGAAGTTCGAATTCGCGCCAGGGACGATGCAAATTCAGCATCCCGATATTCGTATCTCGGGCCCGATAGTCGCCGAAATGCGGTACGGCGCGCAGCCCGGTATCGTGCGTCACATTCCGCTCTTCACCGTCGACAACGGGTTCGGCGCCGATCTCGCGGACGCCACCGTCTCGGACATCGGAGAGCCGTCGCGACCGCCGGTCATGTCCGGGGCTGGGGAAGAGCCGGTGGACGCACCGCTGATCGCCGACGCGCCCGCGATCTCCGGCATCACCGTGGCCGAGCAACGGCCGTCGACCCCCAACGACCCGACGATCGAACTCGGCGCCCTGCCGGACTTCCCGGATATGTTCGGCGACAACGATTTCGACGCCTTCCTTTCCGGATTCCAGCGCGGCGGGAGCGATTTCGGAACCGGCCCGCGCGGGCCCGAGATGGAACTCGGCCTGCTGTCCGAACTGTCCAGGATCCTGCCCCTCGGCGACGGTCTCGACGCCCTTCCCGGCTTCACATCGCCCGGCGCGGATCTTTCACAGCTGCCCGGCACCCCGAAGTCCGCGCAGCCCGGCACCCCGAAGTTCGGGCAGCCGGGTACGCCGGAGTTCGGGCAGCCGGGTACGCCGGAGTTCGGGCAGCCGGGTACGCCGGAGTTCGGGCAGCCGGGTACCCCGAAATCCGCGCAGCCGGGTACGCCGGAGTCGGGTACCCCGAAATCCGCGCAACCCGGCATTGCCCCGAATACGGGTCGATCCGGCATCACCGAGCCCGACCAGGGTCACTCGACCGGCGCCGCTCCGAACAACGGAACCGATCCGCAGCAGAGCGGGACGTCGACGAACTCCCGGAATGGCCGCACCCCCGCCGGCACGCAATATTCGACACCCGCCGTCCATACCGTCACCCTTGGCGCGCTTCCGGCCATCGGATTCCCGGGTGTGGTCGTCGACGCGAATATGATTCCGCCGGCAATCGTGCCGCCCGGCGGTGTCACCGGAAGGTCGCCCACCCCCGACAGATCCCTCGGAATCTGGAACCTGACCCCCCTCGGCGGCGCCGAAGTCGAGAACGGCCTGCCCACGGTCGCTTTCACCGATCCGGCGGTAACCGCCCCCGCCGCGGCGAGGGACACCGCCTCGAGCGATACCGGTTCGAGTTCGGCGTCCTCGTCCCTGCTCTTCTCCGTACCGTCCGAATTCTTCGGCTTCACCGCCCCTTTCACGACCTTCCTGTTCTCGCCCGGCTCCTCCCAGTCGGAATCCGTGGCCCCCAAGACCTCCGGCGAACTCGCCGTGGAGGCGGCCCGAGCCAAGATCGGCTCCAACTACGGCACCGGCGCCACCGGCCCCGACACCTTCGATTGCTCCGGCCTCGTCCAGTGGTCCTACCACCAAGCCGGCATAGACACCCCTCGCACCAGCTACGACCAATTGGCCGCGGGCACCCCCGTCTCCCGGGACGAGCTCGAGCCCGGCGACGTCATCTCCTACTACGGCGGCGGCCACTCGGCCATCTACGCGGGCGACGGCAAAGTAATCCACGCCTCCGATTACGGCACGGGGGTCATAGAATCCGACATGGATTCCATGCCGTACACCGCCGCCCGTCGTTTCTGATTTCCTTTCTTCCCAACCGATCACGAACGGCATCGAATACAAGCCACATCTACAGCGGTCGGCGCGCCGGCGCCGGCCGCTGTTCCGTGCGAACACCGTTCGTGCCGGCTCGCCGTGGGACCGCCGTTCGTGACGTGGCCGTCTCGGCGGGCGACTGCCGTCGGGCGTTTGCACCGGTTCCGGGACGCGGAACCTGATCGCGGGTGCTCGGAACGGGTCGCTAGGCTCGACGACCGAAGCCCGTGAGCTCGGTGCGGCGGCAGATCGGAAACCTCTCGGATTACGGCCGTCGCCCGAAGAACCGACCTCATGCTCGTGCGGGAGTGATCCCGCACGGCTCACATCGGCCGCGCTCGGACTATAACCTGTACGCGACCCAGAGCAGCAAGGACGACGGAACAGCGATGCGCACCTACTTCGAGCCCGAAGACACCGAGGCATTCGAAGCGGCCAAAGAACTGTTGACCCGGCGCTGCACGGCCTGGGCCGCCGAGCGAGGTCATTCGGTCGATCCTTTCGTGCTCGCCGCGGCGATGGATTTCCGGCACCACAGCATCGACGGGCGTTTGGGTTACTGGACCGCCGCGCTGGCCGAGGAATTCCTGTTGTCGCACGCACCGCGGCGGCTGTCGATCAGCGCGCAGGACGCGCTCGGAGTACCGGATTCCCTGCGTCTGCTCGTCGCCTACCTGCACTCGACGGGGCTGGCCGATCCCACCGGCGACACATCGGTCGAGGTCGACGCGGCCATCACCGAGTCCGCCGCCGAGTTCGCCGTGGCGATGGCCGACGAGCGCAACTTCGGTATCGCCAAATTCTGGATGATGACCGCGATCCGTCACGGTGTCGATCCCGCCGACGGTTCCGCCATGAACAGGTTCTTCGAGGACGTCGGCGTCGGCCGGGTCGACTACGACCACGAAGTTCTCGCCCATATCGCCTCGCGGCACGCCCTCGAGGGCGGTGGCGGACACGAACGCGCGATCGTGCAACTGCCGGTTTCGCTGCCGGAGGAAGCCGAACTCGCCGCGGTCGCCGAGCAGACGCCGGTCGTCGCCCGGCTGCGGGCATTGGTCGGCTGGGTCGGTGACGGCCGAGCGTTGACCACGACCGGCAACATCAGACTCGCCGATGCCCGCGAACTGGTGGAACTGCTGGACACCGGAGACACCATCGACCCGCGGATCGGCGAGCGCGTGTTTCGCACCAAGAGCAGTGCCGACCTGGGCGGCCTCACCCGCGCGATCGATCTGGCCAAGAAGATCCGGCTCGTCCGGGTGGTCAAGAACAGGCTGGTGTGCGTGGCGAAGGCCGCGCCACTGCTGCGGGATGGCCTTGCGCTGTGGACGGCGGCGTTCGACGCGCAGCCCGCCCTCGGCCTCCTCGCGCGCCCGGCCTCGTGGGCGGCCGAACACACCCGGATGCTCGACATCATCCTCGACGAGGTGCTGCCCGATGTGCTCAACACCGTGTACGGACTGCCCGAGCCGATGCCGGTGGTCCGCTTGGCCGAAAGCGTCTGGTCGGCTTGCGCCGCGGAGTTCTATCTCGACGCCCTCGATCCCGCGACCGCGACGCGATGGCGCGAGGGAGTCGGCTCGGATCTGCGGCGGCTGCTCCGCCAGCTGGCCGAATTCGGTGCGGTCGAGCTGACCGTCGGCCATCCCGATCCGATCTACCGGGCCGACCTGGACTCGAGCTGGGAGCTCGACGCCGACGATCCCGCGATGCCGCCGGACGCTCGGGATCGGTTGCGTGCCGCGCTCGCACCCGGCGCGGGCGCCATGGAGTTGGTCTCGCTGACCCCCTTGGCGACCTACGCGGTGCGCGCCCGCCTGCTCCGCGAAGGCCGTTTCGCGCCGCTGGTCGGTGAGCTGTCCGAGGCCGAACCCGCCCAGCTCCTCGGCATGATCGCCGAGCACTACAGCCCGGAGACGGCCGACGCGGAGATCGCCGGGTGGCTGGCCGCGCACGGCGGCCGAGAGCGCGGACTGCCGCTGCTGCTCGACGGGGTGCGCGGCTGCCCGTTCCGTGCCCGCGCGGCCGTGATGCTCGATGTGCTGGCCCGCACCGCGCCCGACCGATCCGCGTTCTTGCGAGAATTGCGCGCGGACCGGCAGGTCGGCCCGATCGTGTTGCAGATGCTGGTCGCCGACGACGAGATCGACCCGGACGAGCTCGATCCCGAGGACGGACTGCGCGGGATGGCCGAGCAGTTCCTGCACCTGCTGGAAATCCACGGGCCCGACGCCGTCACCGACGCGCTCGCCGACCTGCCGCGAGCACAGGCCCGCGACGTGGTCGCCGCGCTCCAGGACTGCGATCACCCCGACCGCACCGGCATGGCGGAGCTACTCGCCGTGGCCGGAGCCCAGGTGGCCGCACCCGCCCGCACCAATGTGATTCCCATGAAAGGGGTTTCCCGCTCCGGTCGACCCCGTGCCAAGCGCAAAGGGCGCCGGTGAGCACATCCGCGGCTCGACGATTGCGTCGACCGCGGCCCGCCGGACTATTCTGTGCCGGTGGGTGATGGGGATGAGCTGGTCGAATCGACGGGAATCGACCCTTGGGCCGCTCATCTGCCGGGGCAGGAACTGGTGCCCGCCTACTTGGTGTCTCGGTTCGCCGCGCAGTATCGCGCGATCGTCGATGTGCTGGTGGAGGCGCAGGACACCAGTCTGACCGGTATGTCGTTCGATGAGATCGCCGCGCGATTGCGGGCGTGGGTGAGCGAGCGCGCCGGACAGCAGGTGGCCGATCGGCTGCTGCACGAGGACTCCTTCGCGCTCGATGCTCGGTTGATCAGCCTGGTGCGGTGGGGAGTGCTTAATCGGTGGCAGGAGCCCGCGCGCACCGGAGAGGACTTCCTGCGGCGTCGTGACCGCTTCCAGCTGACTCCGACGGCGGCCCGGCTGCACGCGTTCTGGACCGCGGATCTGGCCGCCGACGAGGATGCCGCCGCGGATCTGACGCTGGCTCCGCGCGCGATCCACGACCGCTTGCGCGGGTTCGCCGACGCGTTGCGGGACCAAAACTTTCCCTCCGCGGCGGCGGAGTACCAACAGGTCATCACCTTGCATCACGGTATGGCGGTGGCGGCGCGGTCTTGGCAGCGCAGCCTGGCGCACGCGCTGTCCGGCGGGCCGGACCCGGACAAGCAGGAAGTCCTGTGGCGGACGCTGCAATCCTATGTCGGGATGTGGGGTGAGCAGGTCGACATTCACACCCCGGCTGTCGCGGCGTTGATGGCGCGGGTGCATCCGCAGCTGATCGACTCGGTATGGCGGGCGTGCGTGCGCGGCGCCCTTGCCGACGACGCGCCCGAGAACGTGGTGGACCTACAGGTGCAGCGGTGGACGCGCACCTGGGAATCGTTGCGGAGCTGGTTCGACGGCGCCGACGGGCAGGCCAGACGGCTGCGCAGGCAATTGCGCGACCTGGTGGCGCCGTGGGCCCGCAATATGCACATTCTGCTGGATACCGGCGGCGCGCTGACCCGGCGCGGGGAGTTGCTCGAGCTCGCCGGTGCGATCGAGCGCGCACCTGACGACGAAACGGCCTGGCGCATGTGGGACACGGCCATCGGTCTGTTCCCGGCACGCCATCTGCTGATCGCCGCCGACGGCGCCGACGACCACGCCGTGCCGTGGTCGGATGCGCCCGCGGCGCCGATCACGGCACGCTATCGGGAACACGGCCAGCGGGCCGCGGTCGGCAGACGGGTCAAGGCGATGAATATGTCCGCCGGGCGGGCGGCGGCACGGCGGGCGCGGACCGCGGCATTGGCCCAGCGGCGGGAGGCCGAGGCGGCTTTGCGCGCGCGATCGGGGACCGAACTGGCGGATTGGGCGCCGCTGTCGGAGCCCGAACTGCGGCTGTTGCTCGATCTGTTGGCGACCGCGCGCGGCCGACGTGGACAGCCGCGGCGTGCCGGGGTCACCGAAGACGGCAAATGGCGGGTGACATTGACCGAGCCCGCGGTTGCGGGCACCACCACCCTGGATTGCCCGCACGGCAGGCTCGTGACGCGGAACTGGCTCTTCACGCTCGACCCGGCGGAGGCGGTGCACCGTGGATGACGACCGGGACGCGCTCGGCCTGCGCCGCGCGTTCATCGGACTGCTGGCCAACCCGGTGGTCGACCGCGTCCGGCATCGGGAACTGTTCGGCCTCGTTCGGCATCCCCGGCACCGGCCGGAACTGGTGAACTGGTTCTCCTCCCGCCTCGGCTACCGTCTTGTGGTCACCGACACCGCGGCCAGGCTGTTCCGCCTACCCTTGGGCGACACCGTGATCGCGCCGCGTCGGGTCGACCCGCCGCCGCGTCGGGCGCTGGTGCTCGCGCTGCTGGCCGCCGCGGCCGCGGAGGAAGCCGAGGACATCACCTCCACCCAGGACCTGTCGGATCGGGTCAGGGTGATCTCCACGCGCGACGACTGCCCGGTCACCCCCTATGAGCCCGACCGGTTCACCGAGCGCAAATTGTTCATCACTGCGCTGGAGCTGCTGGTATCGGCCGGCGCGCTGGCGATCGCGGGCAGCGATGGCGTCGACCGCCGCGACGGCTGGGCCAGGCAGGCGGACAAGGTCGGCGGCACCTACGGCGTGCAGCGCGAGATGCTGCTGCGTATGGCCGACCCGGCCGCGCTCAAGGCCGCACTCGACCAGCGCGGCGCGGTGTTCACCGAGGCGGCCGAACGGTTCGCGGTGATGCGGCGGATCATCGAGCTGCCGGTCTGCCTCTACAGTGATCTCACCGAAGCCGAGCGTGCGTATCTGATCCGCCAGCGCACCCGGGTGGTGGCGTGGTGCACCGAGATGACCGGTTGGGTGGTGGAACAGCGTGCCGAGGGTTTGGCGCTCATCGCCGGTGAGGAGTCGGCAACCGATCTGGCCTTCCCGCGATTGCGCGCGGTCGATTTCGTCACTCTGGTCGTGCTCGGCGACCTGTATGGCCGCCGGGACGACGACGGCGTGGTAGCCGAGGCCGACCTGCGCGAGGCCGTCGAGGAGGTCGCGGTGCGGCATCCGAAGTCGATCACCGCCGAGATCGCGGCGCCGACCGCGCGTCGGGAGAGAGTGGTGGAACTGCTGCGGGCGCTCGATCTGCTCCGCCCGGCACTGCGCCCCGGACTGTGGCAGCTGACCCCGGCGGCCGCGCGATACCGGACGCCGGAGATTCTCGCCGAAACCGCGCGTATAGAGGAGTCTCGATGACCGTCGAACTCGCAGGCATCCGCGCCTGGGGGCAGGACTGGCTGCACGCCGCGCAGTCCCGGGAACTGCCGTCGCCGAGCCGCGGACGATGGCAGCCGCTGCGTGTCGGCATCGTGAACCTGTGGGAATACGACGACGCCGAATTCTGGTTCGCCGACGGCAGATTGGTGCTGCGCGGCGGAAACGGCGCGGGCAAGACCAAGGTGCTGGAACTGACCACGCTGCTACTGCTGCGCGGCGAGATCGCGCCGTCGGTGCTCGACCCCTTCGGTTCCCAGCATCGCAGCATGCGATTCAATCTGCTGCCCACCGGTGACGGCGACGACCCACGCGAACCCGCCGATGCCGGACTCGGATACGCGTGGGCCGAATTCGGCCGGATCGCCGAGGACGGGTCCCCGGCCTATTTCACCTGCGGGCTCGGCGCCTCGGCGCGCGCGGGAAGTGGCGCCGCTTCGGTCAACACCTGGCATTTCGTCACCAGGCAGCGGTTGGGCCGGGATTTCACTCTGCTAGAGGCGGGCCGCGCGCTCGAACTCAAGGACCTCAAGCAGATCGACGGTGTGGCGCTGCCGAGCAGTGCCGCGGCCTACCGGGCCAGGCTGGCCGAGGAACTCTACGGGCTCAGTGCCGAGTCGTACGACAATCTCACCGAACTGCTCAAGCAGTTGCGTAAGCCGAAACTGGGCGAGCGGCTCAACCCGGCCAGCCTTGCCATGACCTTGCGTGACGCGCTGCCGCCGCTGGCCTCTCACGAAGTCGATCAACTCGCCGATGGCTGGGAGCATCTCGAACAACTCCGGGCGACGATGCAGCGCACCGAGGAATCGGCGCGGGCGATCGCGGTATTCGTCCGCACGGGGTGGCAGCCGTGGGCCAAGCGGGTGCTGCGGCTGCGGTCCGACGAGATGGCCGCCGCCACCACCAGTCTGGACAAGACGACGAGTGACAAGAAGGCCGCCGAGACCACGCTGTCGGACGCGATGGCGTTGCGTGGCCGATCCGAGACGCGGCTCGCCGAGACCCGCCGCGCGCTCGGGGACGCGCGGACGGCCTTGCGGGAGCTGCTCGAATCCGATTCCTACAAGGACGCGGTATCCGCGACCGGACGAATCGAGGGGCTGCGCCGCGAACTCCGGCGGGTGCGAACCCAACACGACGGCGCCGTCAAACTGGCTGAACGAGAACGCGTTTCCGAGGCGAACGCCGCCACGAAGGTCACGAAGGCCGCCGACAAGGTGCGCGATGCCGCCGAAGCGTTGGGTGCCGCTGAGCAGTCGATGGCGGCCAACGCGGTGCTCGCGGGCCTGACGGAGGCGGTGCGGCGTCACCTGCCGACCCGGGATGTCGACGCGCTGATCGGTGAACATCGGTCCCGGCAGGAACGATTCCGGCACCTGCGGGAACTCGACGAAAAGCGTGCCTCGGCGGCGCAGCGAGTGGAGCGGTCCGGCAGGCTGGTCGAGGCCGCCGAGGACCGGCTCGCCGGGGCGCGGGCGGCTGAGGAGGAGGCACTGTCGGCTGTCCGGCGCGCCGCGCGGACATTGGAGGCGCGGGTGCGCGAATGGTCCGGCGATGCCGAGGTGGCCGGGCCAACGGACGAAATCCTGGCCGATTGGTGCGATCTCATCGCCGAACTGACGGTCATCGAGGACACCGGCGAGGTTTCGTCACCGCCGTCGGTGACGGCGCGGATGCGTGCCCACATCTCGGCCGCGCGCACCGAATGGCAGGAGCGTAAGCAGTCCGGGCTGCTCGAGCGCGCGCCCATCGCGCAGCGCTCCGGTGCGGTCGCCGCGGAGCTGGCCGAGGTGAGGGCGCAAACCGATGCCGCGCCGCCGGTTCCGACGACATGGCGACGGCGGACGCGGCCTGATATCTCCGAGGGGCAGGGCGCGCCGCTGTGGCGTCTGGTCAATCCGGTTCCGGGCGTGGACGATTCGGAGCTCGAGGTACTGGAGGCGGCGCTGGCCGGGTCTGGTTTGCTCGACGCCTGGGTCGCGCCGGATGGCGCCATCGACGTCGAGTTCGCCGATCTGGGACTGGTCGCGGACGCCGCGACCGCGGAGCGGTCGGGCACGAACCTGCTCGCGGTGCTCGAACCGGTCGAAGCCGGTGGCGTGGGAGTCGAACTCGTTCGGCGGGCGCTCGCCCGATTCGGTTGGCGTGCCGCGGGAGCACCCGAACCGGCCGGTGACTGGCTCGGCGCCGACGGCTGCTGGCGCGTGGGCGGACTCGCCGGTCGCGCGGATCCCGCCGGACCGGCGACCTATGTCGGCGCCGCTGCGCGGGAGGCGGCCAGGGCACGCCGCATCGCCGCACTCGAAGTCGAGCGGGACGAGTTGGCTCAGCGGTTGTCCGCGATCGATTCCGGGATCACGAAGGCCGGTGCGGCGTTGGATCGGCTGGATGCCGAGGAGCGGGCGCTGCCGGAATCCGAGGAGCGCAAGCTCAACGGTGCGGTGGTGCTGTGGGGGGAACGCACCCGCGCGACGATCGCCAGGGACGGCGAACTCGCCGATGCCGAATCCAAGCACGGGACCGAACTGGCTCATCTCGATGTCGCACGCGCCGCCCTGGCCGAATACGCTGCGGTGCACCGGTTCTCCCAGGACCGACTCACCGATCAGGCGGATGCGCTCAACGCCGTGCGTGGCGACATAGACCGCTACGGCATGGTCCTGCGGCAGCTGGACACGGCCGAGGACGCACACGACGACGCGATCTTCACCCTCGAGGAGATCGCGCGGCGGCGGGCCGAAGCCGAGAACGCACGCGACGATGTCGCGGAGGAACAACGCCACCTCGAACTGACACTGCGGACCGCCGAGAAGGCGCTCGGCGCCGATCAGCAGCAGCAGTTGGCGAGCAAGGCGGAACTCGACGCTCGCGTCGAGCGGTTGGAGAGCGAACGCGACGCCTACGACCAGCAGCTCAGCGGAGCGCGCGTGGACGAGGCTCGCGCCGAAGAGGTGCTGGCCAATCACGAACGGGAACGGGCAGACGCCGAGCAGCGCCGCGACCAGGCGATCGCGCGGCTGTGGGAAGCGCTCGATCACGGGCTCGCTCAGCCGCTCGCCGTAGAGGTGCCGGAGCGCCGGAATGTGCAGGCGGCCCGGGATCTGGCGACCGCGGTGCGCCGCGCGGTCGAGCTCAAAGTCGAGCCCGCCGACGTGGATCGGGCGTGGCGGGCATGCGTGAACAAGCTGGAGGAACTGCGCCAGGCGCTGTTGCCCCAGCAGGACGCACGAATCCTCGACGACGATGAGACCCTGCCGCGGGCGGAGATCCATACCGACGGCACCGCCGGATTCCAGCTGCCGCCCGCCGCGGCCGATACCTTGGCCGCACGGGTGGTCGAACAACGCGACAGATTCGACGCCGAGCAGCAACGCGTGCTGGCTACCCTGCTCGGCTCGACCTTCATCGAGCACCTCAAAGACCGTCTCGACTACACCCAGCGCACCTTCAGCCACATCAACAACCAGCTGGCCAAGCGCCCGACCCGGCAGGGCCACACCGTGAAAGTGGTCTGGCACGCGGATCCGGCCGAGCCGGATGCGGCGGCGGTACTCGACGCGCTCGGCCAGGGCTATGCCGAACTGTCGGTCGACCGGCAGGAGATGGTGCGCCAGTATCTCGCTCGCAAGATCGATGAAGCCCGTTCCGAGGCGGCCGCCGAGGGCGCGGTGGACTGGAAGCATCAGCTCGGCCGGGCACTCGACTATCGAGGCTGGCTGAAGATCGGTCTGCACTACCGGCCCGGCAGCACCAGCCGGTGGGTGCCGTTCGACGCGGCCAAGCACGGCGCCAAATCGGGTGGTGAGAAGGTGGTGCTGTTGTCGCAGCCGTTATTCGCCGCGGCGGTGGTCGCCTATGACGCGGCCGCGGCGCACGCACCGCGCTGGGTGTGGCTCGATGAGGCGATGACCGGTGTCGACGCTCAGGTGAAGGCATCGTTCATGGGGCTCACAGTCGATTTCGAGCTCGACATCATGCTCACCGCACACGATGAATGGTGCACCTACGAGACGGTGCCCGCGGTGGCGATCTACGAACTGGCCAGGGAGAAGCACCTGCCCGGTGTCGACGTGCTGCCCTACCTGTGGTGCGGAGGCACGCTGACCGAGGTGGACGTGGACCGGCTCGGCGCAGCGCACGAACCCGTGCTGGTGGACGGCCTGTTCGAGCCCGCCGATGGATGAGCTGCCCGCCGGATTACGGACCTGGGCCGCGTTGCCCGGCCCCGCACTCGTTGTCGAGGCGATATACCGCCGCGTCCATCGCGGCGGCGGGCTGGAACGCGGATCGCTGAAATTGACGCTGACGAGCGAACAGCGGCGTCAAGTCGGGCGATTGCTTGGTGTGGACTGGGAGATCTCCGGGAACGCGGTGACGCTGCGGGCGCTCAATGCCGCTCTCGCGCATCACGGGCTCACCGTCGCCCGATTCGCCGAACTGCTCCACGGCGGTCCCTTACCGGTCGGGTGGGAACTCGCGGCGGCGCGGGAGCGGGCACAGCAGCGGGAACGCCGCCTGGTGCTGGACACCCTCGGCGGGGTCGGGCTGTCCGCGGACATCGTCGAGTCATGGCTGGCCGGTCCGAGGGCGCCGAAGCTGGGTTCCGGCCGGGCCGAGGAGTTGGCGGGCAGTGTCGCCGCGGTGTGGCCGCTCTTGCCATGGACCGGTCCGCCGAAGCGCCTCGGCCGGCTCGCGGCCGAGGCCACCGGCGACGCGCACGCGCTCGATCACAGCACCGAACTGGGGCGCACGGTCGCGCGTCTCGTAGCCATCAGAAGCGGTAGCCCGCCGCCCGCCCGGCCGGGCAGGCGGTGGCGGGCGGCGTGGGCGTCGGCGGGTGTGCGCTGCGACACCGTTTCCTCGCGGGTGCTCACACTGAATGTCGCACTGGATATCACCGCCGGGCACCGGCGCGGGGCTCCCTCGTGGCTGACACTGCGGGATCTGCTGGGACCGTGGTCTTTCGCATCGCCCCCGCCGGAGTTGTTCGTGTGTGAGAATCCGGCGGTGGCGGAGGCCGCCGCCGATGAACTCGGCGAGCAATGCCCGGCTCTGGTGTGCACCGACGGCATGCCCGCGCTGGCCGCACTGGACCTGCTGGCCGGCGCCGCGGAAGCGGGGATAGCCGTCAGAGTGCGTGCGGATATCGACGTCGCGGGCATGGTCATCGTCCGCACTGTCCAGTCAGCGGTCGCCACCGCCGAGCCGTGGCGTTTCGACAGCCGCACCTACTCCCGTCACTTCGGGCTGGAGACACCCGCGGACGCCTGGCCCGCCGATCTGCACGCCCTGCACGGCAAGGATCTACACGAAGAGGCGATCCTGCCATTGCTGCTGGCCGACCTCCGTGCGGCAGCGCAGCAGGTCCGCTAGCGGACGTACTCTCCACACCGGTATACCGACGGCCGTACTCGGCGCTCATGAGAAGCAGCGCCGAGTACGGGAATTCGGATTGGTTCCGGGTCTTTCGACCGCCGTCAGAGGTAGGTGTAGTCGACGCTGTTGCTGGTCCCTCCTGCGGTTGTGACGGTGATCTGGACGGTCCCGGTTCCCGCGGGGGAGACGGCGGTTATCTGGGTGGCGGAGTCGACGGTGAACGAGGCGGCCGGTGTCGCACCGAAGTCGACCGCGGTGGCCCCGGTGAGGTCGGTTCCGGTGAGGACGACGGTTGTTCCGCCCGCGGCTTCGCCCGTGTCGGGTACCGCTGTGGTGAGGGTGGGTGCGGGTATGTAGGTGTAGTCGACGCTGTTGCTGACTCCGCCTCCGGTAATGACGGCGATTTGGACGGTCCCGGTTTCCGCTGGGGAGACGGCGGTTATCTGGGTGTCGGAGTCGACCGTGAACGAGGTGGCCGGTGTGGGGCCGAAATCGACGACGGTGGCTGTGGACAGGCCCGTCCCGGTGAGGACGACGGTGGTTCCACCTGCTTCGGGCCCCACGTTCGGTACCGCCGTGGCGAGCGTGGGAACGGGAACATAGGTGTAGGCCACGCTATTGCTGGCCCCGCCCGCGGTGGTGGCGGTGACCTGGACGGTCCCGGAACCCGCGGGTGTGACCGCGGTGATCTGGGTGGCGGAGTCGACGGTGAACGAAGTGGCCGGTGTCGCACCGAAATCGACCGCGGTGGCCCCGGTGAGGTCGGTGCCGGTGAGGACGACGGTTGTGCCGCCGGCCGCCGATCCCGAATTCGGTACCACCGTGATGAGGGTGGGAACCGCGACGTAGGTGTAGGCCACGCCGTTGCTGGTTCCGCCCGCGGTGGTGACGGTGACTTGCACGGTCCCGGTTCCCGCGGGTGTGACCGCGGTGATCTGGGTTGCGGAGTCGACGGTGAACGAGGTCGCCGGTGTCGCACCGAAATCGACTGCCGTAGCTCCGGTCAGGTCGGTGCCGGTCAAGACGACCGTTGTTCCGCCCGCCACCGGTCCCACGTTCGGTACCACCGTGACGAGGGTGGGGACCGGAATGTAGGTGTAGCCCACGCCGTTGCTGGTCCCGCCGACCGTCGTGACGGTCACCTGCACGGTCCCTGCTCCTGCCGGAGCGACCGCGGTGATCTGGGTCGCGGAGTCGACGGTGAACGAGGTCGCCGGTGTCGCACCGAAATCGACTGCCGTGGCCCCGGTGAGGTCGGTGCCGGTGAGGACGACGGTTGTTCCGCCGGCCACGGGTCCCACGTTCGGTACCACCGTGACGAGGGTGGGGACCGGAATGTAGGTGTAGGCGACACCGTTGCTGGTTCCGCCGACCGTGGTGACGGTGACCTGTACCGTCCCTGCTCCTGCGGGAGC
>NZ_LGYZ01000128.1 GCF_001310275.1 Nocardia arizonensis | reverse complement strand
GTCGCGGAGTCGACGGTGAACGAGGTCGCCGGTGTCGCACCGAAATCGACCGCCGTAGCTCCGGTGAGGTCGGTTCCGGTGAGGATGACCGTTGTTCCGCCGGCTACCGGTCCCACGTTCGGTACCACCGTGATGAGGGTGGGGACCGGAACGTAGGTGTAGGCGACACCGTTGCTGGTTCCGCCGACCGTGGTGACCGTCACCTGCACTGTTCCGGAACCCGCG
>NZ_LGYZ01000127.1 GCF_001310275.1 Nocardia arizonensis | reverse complement strand
TCGACGGTGAACGAGGTCGCCGGTGTCGCACCGAAGTCGACTGCCGTGGCCCCGGTGAGGTCGGTTCCGGTGAGGACGACGGTTGTTCCGCCGGCTACCGGTCCCACGTTCGGTACCACCGTGGTGAGGGTGGGAACCGGGACATAGGTGTAGGCGACGCCGTTGCTGGTCCCTCCCGCGGTGGTGACGGTCACCTGGACGGTCCCGGTCCCCGCGGGAGCGACGGCCGTGATCTGGGTTGCGGAGTCGACCGTGAACGAGGTGGCCGGTGTCGCACCGAAGTCGACCGCTGTAGCTCCGGTCAGGTTGGTGCCGGTGAGGATGACCGTTGTTCCGCCCGCTGTCGGCCCGGAACTCGGTATCACCGTGGTGAGGGTGGGAACCGGAACGTAGGTGTAGGCCACGCCGTTGCTGGTTCCACCGACGGTGGTGACCGTCACCTGCACGGTCCCGGTCCCCGCCGGAGCGACCGCGGTGATCTGTGTGGCGGAGTCGACGGTGAACGAGGTCGCCGGTGTCGCACCGAAGTCGACTGCCGTGGCGCCGGTGAGGTTGGTTCCGGTAAGGACGACGGTTGTTCCGCCGGCTACCGGTCCCACGTTCGGTACCACCGTGGTGAGGGTGGGAACCGGAATGTAGGTGTAGCCCACGCCGTTGCTGGTCCCGCCGACCGTGGTGACGGTGACCTGGACGGTTCCTGCTCCTGCGGGAGCGACGGCCGTGATCTGGGTTGCGGAGTCGACGGTGAACGAGGTGGCCGGTGTCGCACCGAAGTCGACTGCCGTGGCCCCGGTGAGGTTGGTTCCGGTCAAGACGACGGTAGTTCCGCCGGCCACCGGTCCCACGTTCGGTACCACCGTGATGAGGGTGGGAACCGGAATGTAGGTGTAGGCGACACCGTTGCTGGTGCCGCCCGCGGTGGTGACGGTGACCTGCACGGTCCCGGTTCCTGCGGGAGCGACCGCGGTGATCTGTGTCGCGGAGTCGACGGTGAACGAAGTGGCCGGTGTCGCACCGAAATCGACGGCCGTGGCCCCGGTGAGGTTGGTTCCGGTCAAGACGACCGTTGTTCCGCCGGCCACCGGTCCCACATTCGGCACCACCGTGGTGAGGGTGGGAACCGGAACGTAGGTGTAGGCGACACCGTTGCTGGTCCCGCCGACCGTGGTGACGGTGACCTGTACCGTCCCGGTCCCCGCCGGAGCGACGGCCGTGATCTGGGTGGCGGAGTCGACCGTGAACGAGGTCGCCGGTGTCGCACCGAAACTCACCGCTGTAGCTCCGGTG
>NZ_LGYZ01000126.1 GCF_001310275.1 Nocardia arizonensis | reverse complement strand
ATCTGTGTCGCGGAGTCGACGGTGAACGAGGTGGCCGGTGTCGCACCGAAGCTCACTGCGGTGGCCCCGGTCAGGTCGGTGCCGGTGAGGACGACGGTTGTTCCGCCGGCTACCGGTCCCACGTTCGGTACGACCGTGGTGAGGGTGGGAACCGGAACGTAGGTGTAGGCGACACCATTGCTGGTTCCGCCGACCGTGGTGACCGTCACCTGCACGGTCCCGGTCCCCGCGGGAGCGACCGCGGTGATCTGTGTCGCGGAGTCGACGGTGAACGAGGTGGCCGGTGTCGCACCGAAATTCACGGCCGTGGCCCCGGTCAGGTCGGTGCCGGTGAGGACGACGGTTGTTCCGCCGGCTACCGGTCCCACGTTCGGTACGACCGTGGTGAGGGTGGGAACCGGAACGTAGGTGTAGGCGACACCATTGCTGGTTCCGCCGACCGTGGTGACGGTCACCTGGACGGTGCCTGCTCCTGCGGGAGCGACGGCCGTGATCTGGGTG
>NZ_LGYZ01000125.1 GCF_001310275.1 Nocardia arizonensis | reverse complement strand
TCTGGGTGTTGGAGTTGACCGTGAACGAGGTCGCCGGTGTGCCACCGAAACTCACCGATGTGGCAGTGGCCAGATTCGTCCCGGTCAGGACGACCGTTGTCCCGCCGGTGACTGGCCCCGAACTCGGAGCGATCGCGGTCAGGGTGGGAACCCCGGCATAGGTGTAGGCGACACCATTACTGGTCCCACCGGATCCTGTGACGGTGACCTGCACGGTCCCCGTTCCGGCCGGAGCGACGGCGGTGATCTGGGTGGGTGAGTTGACTGTGAAGACAGTGGCGGTACTGCCGAACCGCACGGTCAGGGGACCGGTGAACCCGGTGCCGTTGATCGTGACACTGTTACCCCCCGCGGCGGGACCTGCGGTCGGGGACAGGGAAGTGATCGTCGGCACCACCACATAGACGTAGGTGACCGGGTTGCTGGTGCCGCCCGGTCCGGTGACCGTGATCGTCACGATCCCGGTTCCCGGCGGGGACACC
>NZ_LGYZ01000133.1 GCF_001310275.1 Nocardia arizonensis | reverse complement strand
GAGGTTCTGACCGCGGGGCGGCTCGACGAGATCTTCTGACCCCACATACCCGACCGTCGAGGAGTTCGCGAAGCTGCCCGAACGTCTGTCGGGCACCCGGGTCCGGGCGGCGCGGGAGTTCAGCGCCAGGCGGGGAGTGGGGGTAGGGAGGTGGGGAGGTCGGTGCCGGGGGAGCGGCCGAGGAGCCAGGCGGCCAGGGCGGGGGCGGGGCCGGTGACGGTGCTGGTGGGGTCGGTGGCGCCGATGGTGGCCTTGAAGCCTGTGTCGGTTGCCTCGACGGCGAACGACGTTGTGGCGTCGCGGGATTGCGCGGCGGAGAGGTCGGCGGTCACGCCGGGGAGCAGGCGGGTGAGGAAGGGTTCGGGCCAGTCGGCGGGGGTGTAGGAGCAGCCGAGGTCGACGTGGTGGATCTCCACCTCTTGCAGGCGCATCCACGGAATGTCGTATGCCGGTATCTCCCGGCCGGCCCGGGTGCGGACAAGGGCCGACCACGCGGTGGCGGGAAGTTTGTGGGCCAGTGCGGACCAGCGGGTCGCGGAGGATTCGATGTCGACGAGCTGTTCGGCGACCGGGCGGGTCGAACCGGCCTCGATATCGTGGTCGCGGATGAATTGGCTGGCGTACTGCGGGGTTTCGACGCCGGTGTGCGCCCACAGCAGCAGGTTCACCAGGCTGTCGGCATTGCGGGCGATATGGGCCAGTACGTGTCCGCGCGTCCAGCCGGGAAGCAGGGACGCGGCGAGCAGGTCGTCGTTGCTCAGGCTCGCCACCGTGTCGAGCAGTCGGGTGGTGGCCTCGGCGACTTGGTCGATGAGTGCGAGAGGTTCCTGCGCGGGACTGGTCACGGTTTCGAGACTAGCGCCATTCCCGGCTTGGCCTGCATTCTGTCGCCTGCGGCGGGCGCGTTTACCGGCCAACGACGGCGTCGGCCTCGATCTCGACCAGGAGCGCGGGGGTGATGAAGGCGCTGACCTGGTACATCGAGGCCGCGGGGCGGATATCGCCGAAGAATTCGCGGTGGGCTTCGGCGACCTCGGGCCAGCGGGTGATGTCGGTGACGAAGACGCGGGTGCGGATGACGTCGGCGATACCGGCGCCCGCCCGTTCGAGGGCGTCGGCGATGCGGCGCAGGGCCTCGCGGGTCTGCGCGGCCACGTCGTCGCCCCCGACGGCGGTTCCGCCGGGGGCGGCGGCGGTGGTCCCGCTCACCGCGACGATATCGCCGATCCGTACCGCACGGGAATAGCCGACTACGTCTTCGAACTCCGAATCGGAGCTGATCATGATCCGATCACGCACGCCGACAGCATGACACGCCGGATTGCCGACAGTTCACTTGTTTTCGGTTCACTGCCGGCCCAACACGATAGACACTGCCGGCCCGACGCGATAGACATTGTCGGTGACAGCGTCTTCCGGTACCCGAATCGTCCTGTCGGCCGCCCTGCTGTGCGCGGGTGTGCTGGCCACCGCATGCGGCTCCTTCGACGCGGACTTCACGACGGCCGAGGACGAGCCGCTGGTCCTGAGCCTGGATGAGGTCACCGCCGGGTCGGGTGCGAGCGCGGTGCTGAGCGTCAGCGCCCATCCCGAACACGGTTCGCTGACCAGGCGCGCCGACGGCGCCTTCGAGTACCGCCCGACCGCGGGCTATTCGGGTCTGGACCAGTTCACGGTCACGACCACGGATGCGGTTCGGTTGTATACCACCGATATACCGACGCTCGGGGAATTCGGCGGCGCGACGGTGCAGGGCAGCGGTTTCGGTTCGGCGTGGACGCCCGCGCCGGGCACGTCGAACGAGTTCTACGGCCTGACCGACCGCGGGCCGAACGTGGACGGTCCCGGAAAGAACGAGAAGCTCGCTCCGGTGCCGGGTTTCGTGCCGAAGATCGGCAGATTCGAGTTGGCGGGCACCCGCGCGGTGCTGGTGTCGGCAATCGAGTTGCGCGATCCGAGCGGCGTCCCGTTCAACGGGCAGGTGGATACCTCAGCGAGCACCGGTGAGACCATTCGCGACCTTGCGGGCAACGTATTGCCGGCCACCGATCACGGTCTCGATCCCGAAGGACTGGTCGCGCTGCCCGACGGCACCTTCTGGGTTTCCGACGAATACGGCCCGTTCCTGGTGCATTTCGATGCCGAGGGTACCGAGATCGAACGGCTGAGCCCCGGTAGGGGTCTGCCGCGGGAGATCGGGCTGCGCACCCCGAATCAGGGTATGGAGGGCCTGACCGTCACCCCGGACGGCAGCACACTGGTCGGTGTCGTGCAGAGCGGTCTGAATACCCCGGGACTGAACGGTTCGGCCAAGGAGGTTCCGATGACGCGCATCGTCACCGTCGACCTGAAATCCAAGGCGGTCAAGGAATTCGTCTACCCGCTGGAGAATCCGAAGCAGACCGAGGTGGCGATTTCGGAGATCACCGCGATCGGCCCGACCACCTTCCTCGTCGTCGAACGCGACGGCAACCTTGCGCCCGATTCGAACAAGAAGATCTGGACCATCGACATCGCCTCGGCCACCGATGTAGGTCCGCGGTCGACGGTGGCGAACGCGACCTATGATCCGGCGGCGGGCGGTCTGCTGGTGGACGGCAAGGCGCTGGAGACGCTGGTGGGTCCGGTCACCACCGCCGAGGGCGTCGCCGCACTGGGGCGGATCGGGATCACACCGGTCACCAAGCTCGGGAATCTGGATCTGACGGCTCTGGTCACCCAGCTCGATCCGGCGGGCTCATACTTCGGCCACGACAAGATCGAGGGCGTGGCGACACCGGACGGCGGCAACACCCTCTACATCGCCAACGACAGCGATTTCGGCCTGCTGGGCAGCGTAGGTGACAAGCCGCCGTTCGGTTTGAAGCCGAAGACGCCGGCGAACGGTTGGCAGGACTCCGGCGAGATCCTGATGGTCGACACCACGAAGCTGCCGGTGAAGCCGGGCGGCCACACTTTCAAGATCAAGGTCGGCTGACTGGTTCGGTCCACTCCCGTCCCTCCAGCACCACCGCGGCAGCCAGCGTGATCATCCACAGCGACATCGACCCCACCTGGATTCGCTGTGCGATACCGAGCGCGTTGTCGCCGGGCAGATTGTCGGCGACCAGCATCCAGATGGTCGCCGCCGATCCGATCACCAGAATGGCGACGCCCGCTTCGCGCAGGATCCGCCACCGGTGATAACGGTAGGCGGCCAGGCTGAAGGCGAAGATCGCCACCGCGATGCCGGTCACGGCGAGGCTGCTGGTCAGGGCGTGGGGTTGGTGCAACTGCGGGAACAGTTCGCTGCCGCCGGTTCCGCAGCCGCTCTCCCCGGGCGCGCAGTCGTGCAAGGGCAGCAGCACGTCGGCGATGGTGGCCGCGCCGAAGCAGAACAGTGCGATCCACCCGACGGTGGTGAGCGCGCGGCGGGTGAACAGCAACAGGCCGCCGAGCGCGGCCGGGATCATGAGCGCGCCCGCGATGGTGTCGCCGGTGGAGAAGATCTCCCGGTAGGGCTTGCCCTCGGCGTCGAGTTCACTGAGGAAGGCGTTCACCGAGTCCACGTCGATGGGCAGGGCGAATTCGAGTATCCACGAGGAGTAGCACAGACCCGCGATGGCCACGGCCGCGGCGATCGACCACGATCCCACCCGTGCTCGCCGTTCAGCGATCGCTGAGCTATTGGTCACGGGTCCATTTTCCTCGGTTCGGGTGCGACTCCATGCCATCATCGCGGCATAGGGCTATATCGCAGCGAATGCGCCGCGGGACCTGGTTCGGGTGCGGCGCAGGTGGTGCGTTCACGCGTCCAGCGCGGCCTGAACCCGGTCCGCGGCGATTCCGGGATCCTCGTGTTCCCAGATCCGCACGACCCGCCAGCCCGCCGACGCCAGTTGCGCGTCGGTGGCTCGGTCGCGGGCCACGTTCCCGGCCAGTTTGGCGGCCCACCACTGCGCGTTGTTCTTCGGATCGGTGGCATGGACCGGACACCGGTGCCAGAAACATCCGTCGACGTACACCGCTATCCGCCGCCGGGGAAAGACCACATCGGCGCGACGGCGCTGCCCCGGCAGCGGCGCGCGATCCACGAAATAGCGCAGTCCGCGCCGGTGCAGTTCACGGCGCAGGGCGAGTTCGGGTTTCGTGCCGGTGCGCCGCTGGCGCGACATCCGCGCGCTGGTGGCGGCGTCGGTTGGCGGTCGCGCGCTCATGCCGCCCATCCGCCCATCCGGTCGAGGTGGCTCTCCATGTCGTCGAGGAATCCGGCCGGGAATCGCAGTCTGCCCATGCCCGCGCGGCGCAGGAACCCGGCCGTGGCGCGGGCCGAGAGCGGGCGGGATTCGGCCAGGTAGTTCTTCAGGTCCTCGTAGGGTTCCTGGACCGGCCAGGTCGACACCGGCACCGCGTAGGCGGCCCCGTTGTGGCCCCACGCGGCGACCGGCCACGGTTCGCCGGGCATGAGCGGGCGAACCCGCGGAAGGCTCGCGCCCGGCGCGTCCAGCCGTGACCCGACCCAACTCGCCATGCGCACGCTCACCGCGTTGCCGATCAGCTTCCAGCGGTGTCCGGCCCGCACGCCGGGCATGGTAACCGCGGGCGCGGTCCAGTCGGCAGCGAAGCCTTGCAGGCGTTCGGCATCGGTGAGACCGGGCGTGACGATCTCCCCCGACGGCAGGCGCACGGCGGGCGGACTGGCGATGCCGATGGCCGAACCGCCCTTCAGGGTCGGCACCGCGTTCACCGCCCAGCCGAGTCCGCGCACGCCCTCGGTCCAGTAGAAACCGCACGGATCGCGTTCCGGGTCACCGATGTCCACCGGACCCGCGTCCGTCCCGAAAAGCACCGCCCGCGGATCCTCGGTGCGCGAGGCCACCAGCAGCACCCGCTGCCTGCGCTGCGGCAGGCCGAAGGCGCGAGCGTCGACCACCCGGTATGCCCAGCTGTAGCCGAGTTCCTCCAGCACGGCGGTGATGTGGCGCATGGCGGCGCCGCGCCCCAGTTGCAGCATGAACGGGACGTTCTCCATGAGCAGCCAGCGCGGGCCGCGTTTGCGCCGCACCAGCCGGAAGACCTCGTCGACCAGACCCGAGCGCTCACCGGTGATACCGGCGGTGCGGCCCGCCTGGGAGAGGTCCTGACACGGGAACCCCGCCGCGACCAGTTCGGTATTCGCCGGAATCGCGCGCAGCCGGGTCACATCCGCGTGCAGTTCGACATCGGGGAATCGGGTGGTCAGCACCGCGCGAGCGCCCGGGTCTATCTCACACAGCAATTCGGTGTGCCAACCGTGCGCGGCGAGACCGAGTTCGAGCCCGCCGATCCCGGCGAACAACCCGACCATGCGCCCCGTCACAGTCATCCCTTCCGCGTCCCGCCAATCACGACGGGTGCCGACACTACTCGAGTCGCCACCGTCGTGACCACGGCCGGGTGGCGCGGGCTCGCGTTCGCGTGTCATGCTCCGAATCGGATTCGACGCCCCGATAATGCGAATCGGCCGAATCGCCGCTCGCTGATATGACAGCCCGTCGGTAGGACAGCTCGTCGACGCCCGCGGCCGCTCGACCGTTCGGGGTGGCTCTCACGCCCTGCGCAGTTCCCGGATTCATCCATGCGAGGCCAGGAAAGCGAGCAACGATGCAGATTCCGTGCACCACCCGCGGGAATTTCCCGAATGTCGTCGTGACCGGTCTGGCCGCGACCACATCCATCGCGGGGGATGTCGATTCCACCTGGAAGGGACTGCTGAACGGCGAAAGCGGTATCGACATACTCGAGGACGATTTCATCGACCAATTCGAGCTACCGGTGCGCATCGGGGGACATCTCAAGGTGGCGCCCGCCGCCGCGCTCACCGCGGCCGAGATCCGCGGGCTGGCCTACGTGGAGCAGATGGCGACCGTGCTCGGCCGGGAAGTGTGGCGCGACGCGGGCAGTCCCGAGGTCGACCGGGATCGGCTCGGTGTCTCCATAGGCACCGGACTCGGTGGCGCGGAGGCCGTCATCGACGCAAGGGACAAACTCGCCAACGGCGGATATCGCAAGGTCTCGCCGCTGACCGTGCAGGCGGTCATGCCCAATGGCGCCGCGGCCTGCGTCGCGGTGCAACTGGGGGCGCGCGCGGGCGTCGCCACACCGGTATCGGCCTGCTCCTCCGGGTCGGAGGCCATCGCCAATGCCTGGAAGATGATCGTGATGGGCGATGCCGACATGGTCGTGACCGGCGGCGTCGAGGGGTCCATCCAGGCCGTCGCCATCGCCGCGTTCACCATGATGCGCGCCATGAGCACCCGCAACGACGAGCCGAAATCCGCGTCGCGGCCCTTCGACGTCGATCGCGACGGGTTCGTCTTCGGCGAGGCGGGCGCGTTGATGGTGCTCGAGACCGAGGACCACGCGCGGGCGCGCGGCGCGACCATCCACGCGCGGCTGCTCGGCGCGGGCGTCACCTCCGACGGTTTCCACCTGGTAGCCCCCGATCCCGAGGGTGACGGCGCGGCGCGCGCCATCACCCGCGCGTTGCAGACCGCCGGACTCACCAAACGCGATATCGGGCATATCAACGCGCACGCCACCGCGACCCCGATCGGCGACACCGCCGAGGCGAAGGCCATCACGAAGGCCATCGGCACGCACGCCTCGGTCTACGCCCCCAAGTCCGCGCTCGGCCACTCCATCGGCGCGGTCGGTGCGCTCGAGTCGGTGCTCACGGTGCTGAGCATCCGGGACGCCGTGATCCCGCCGACCTTGAATTTGGACAATCAAGACCCCGAAGTCGAACTCGACATCGTGCGCGGCCAGTGCAGGCCGGGACCGATCGAATACGCGGTGAACAACTCGTTCGGCTTCGGCGGGCACAATGTCGCGCTGACCTTCGGAAGGTACTGATTGATGTCGGGGAGGTATGGACGGTCGGCGCGGACCTGCTAACCTTGCCGACGCTCGTGTCGTTCTGTGTTCGATGTCACTGCCTGCCGTGTGTGGGCATTGGATAAAGGATATGGCTAATGATCGGCGAGACCTTTGACGACTATCTGGACGCGCAGGGCAATATCAGTATTCCGGGTGACAAGACCCTGATCGACTTCGTCGACAAGCACGGCGCGGAAAACGGTGACGGACTCGCGTACCGCTACATCGACTACTCCCGCGAGCGCGACGGTGAATACCAGGACCTGACCTGGCGGGAATTCACGATTCGGTTGCGCGCGGTCGCGGCTCGGCTGCAACAGGTTTCGAGCGCCAGGGACAGGGTGGCGATTCTGGCGCCGCAGGGACTGGACTACGTCGTCTCGTTGTTCGCCGCCGTCTACGCGGGCGCCATCGCCGTGCCGCTGTTCGATCCCGAGGAGCAGGGCCACACCGACCGGCTGCGGACCGTGCTCGACGACTGCGCGCCCGCGGCGATCCTGACCGTCTCCACCGCGGCGGCGGGCGTGCGGAACTTCTTTCGCCATCTGCCCGCGGCGCACCGCCCGCGCATCATCGCGGTGGACGCGATACCCGACGGCGTCGGGCAGAGTTGGGTTCGCCCGGATGTAGCAATCGACGATATCGCGTATCTGCAATACACCTCGGGGTCGACGCGGAGCCCGGCGGGCGTGGAGATCACCCACCGTGCGGTCGGCACCAATCTATTGCAGATGATCGACGCCATCGGCGTCACCGAGAATTCCCGCGGGGTGACCTGGCTGCCCCTTTTCCACGACATGGGCCTGCTGTGCGTGATCCTGCCGACCATCGGCGGCGGGTTCATCACCATCATGTCCCCGAGCGCGTTCGTGCGCAGGCCATACCGCTGGATCAAGGAATTGGCCGCGGCCTCCGACGGTGCCGGAACCTTCGCCGCCGCACCGAATTTCGCCTTCGAACACGCCGCGGCCCGCGGGCTGCCGAAACCCGGCGAGGAACTGGACCTGTCGAATGTGATCGGTCTCGTCAACGGCAGCGAACCGGTTTCGGTGACCTCCATGCGGAAGTTCAATGAGGCGTTCGCGCCGTACGGGCTGCCCGAGACGGCGATCAAACCGTGTTACGGCATGGCGGAGGCGACGCTGTTCGTCTCGGCGACAAGGAATTGCGACAGGGCGAAGGTCGTCTACGTCGATCGCGGCGAATTGAACGCGGGCCGGATGGTCGAGGTGGATCCGGGCGCCGACAATGCCATCGCGCAGGTGTCCTGCGGATATGTGGCGCTGTCGCAGTGGGCGGTGATCGTCGATGTCGAACACGGCGCCGAACAGCCCGACGGCGCGGTCGGTGAGATATGGCTGCACGGGCGGAATATGGGCATCGGCTATTGGGGTCGCTCGCGGGAAAGCGAGGAGACCTTCCGCAATGTCTTGGCGCGGCGGCTGCCCGAGGGCAGTCACGCCGATGGCACGGGGCCGGACGCGCTGTGGATGCGCACCGGGGATCTCGGCGCGTACGTCGACGGCGAGTTGTACATCACCGGCCGGGTGAAGGACCTGGTGATCGTGAACGGGCGCAACCATTATCCGCAGGATCTGGAACTGACTGCGCAGGAAGCGAATTCGGCGCTGCGACCCGGCTTCGTCGCCGCCTTCTCGGTGCCCGCGAACCGACTGCCCGCCGAGAGGTTCGACGGCGAGTCCGGTACCCGGGTCGACGCCGAGGACATCTCCGAACAGTTGGTGATCGTCGCCGAACGCGGAACCGGTGCGGGCAGGGCTGATCCGGCGCCCATAGCCGACACCGTGCGCGCCGCCATCGCGGGCCGCCACGGGGTCACCGTGCGCGACCTGCTGTTGGTACCCGCCGGATCGATACCGCGCACCTCCAGCGGCAAGATCGCCCGGCGCGCCTGCCGCGCCGCCTATCTCGAGGGCACTCTGCGCGGCGGCCGTCAGCGGCAGTCCTTCCCCGACGCGCCGATCGACTCGGAACCGGAGCGCGCCGCCGCGCGCTGACCGACCGCACCCCGACATCGGGTCCGCAGGCACGGCGGACCCGATGTCGTCGTGCACGGGGCTGGTATCGGAACCCCATCGGAGCGTGAAAATCGGTTGGCATGAGCGGCCACGCCTGCCACCCTGGAATGTCGGACCCCGATGCGAACATGCTCATCGGAGGTCGGTCTCGGGTAATACCCAACACGACATCACAGGGGGAAATCGTGTCTGTAGCAACGGAGTTGCCGCCAACCGAAGCGGAATCCGACTTACCCGAGCCGCTCGCCGCGCCCGCGCCGGGCCGTCTGCACTCGCTGCGTCGATTCTTGCCGTATCTGCGGCCCTATCGACATGTGCTGGCGGGGGCGACGGTACTCGCGGTGCTCGCCACACTGACGGCGATCGCGATACCGGTGCTGATCGCGCGAATCATCGACGGACCGATCGCGCGCCGCGATATCGGCGG
This sequence comes from Nocardia arizonensis, assembly GCF_001310275.1. Taxonomy (GTDB): domain Bacteria; phylum Actinomycetota; class Actinomycetes; order Mycobacteriales; family Mycobacteriaceae; genus Nocardia; species Nocardia arizonensis. Next base: position 286,499 of record NZ_LGYZ01000133.1, on the reverse strand, counting down.
CATCGTCGGGCCGGTCGTCGTCGTTGTGCTGCTCGGCCTGCTCGAAGCGCTGGGAGTATGGGGCAGAAGGTGGTTGGTCTCCGAGCCCGCCGCGCGGTTCGAGATCACCATGCGGGCCAAGATCTATCGCAAGCTGCAATCGCTGGCCATCGGCCGCCACGACGCGTGGGAATCGGGTCAGCTGCTCTCGCGCGCGGTCGACGATCTCGGGACAATGCGCCGCTTCGTCGCCTTCGCGGGCCCGTTTCTGTGCATTCACTTGGTCGTGATCCCGGTCGGCCTGATCATCCTGTTCGTCTTGAGCTGGCAGGTGGGGTGCATCTTCGTCCTGATCGCCTTTCCGCTCGGCTACCTGTGCAACCGGTTCGACCGCCGCTACAGCGTCGCGGCGCGGCGCAGTCAGGACCAGGCGGGCGATCTGGCCACCACCGCCGAGGAGGCCGCGCAGGGCGTGCGGGTGCTGAAGGCGCTGGGGCGCGGCGTGTTCTTCGGCGCGCGCTTCACCGCGCAGTCGCGGGAATTGCAGGCGACCGAATTGGAGAAGGTCCGGCTCGACGCCACACTGTGGTCGGCGATGGTCGGCCTGCCGCAGATCGCGATCGCCTTCGCGCTCGGCTACGGCGGTTACGCTGTGGTGCACGGCACGATGACCCTCGGCACGCTGGTCGCGGCCATCACCCTGGCGACCTTCGTGCAGTGGCCGATCATCTGGACCGGATTTCTGCTGGCCGAACTGAACGACGCCCGCACCGCGGCCGATCGCTACTGGGAGATCATCGACATACCGATCGACATTCGCGAGCCCGCACGCCCGGTGCCGTTGCCAGCGCGGATATCCGGCGAACTGCGGCTGGACGGCGTGCGTTTCGCCTTTCCGCGCGGCGACGACGGCGTGGACAGCGGACCGGTGCTGCGCGATGTGTCGCTGCGCGTGCGGCCCGGCGAGACGGTCGCGCTGGTCGGCGCGACCGGAAGCGGAAAGACCGCGCTGCTCAACCTGATTCCGCGACTCTACGACGTCGACGGAGGTCGCGTCACCATCGACGGCATCGATATCGCCGCGCTGCGGATCGCCGATCTGCGCGAGGTGGTGACGGTGGCTTTCGAGGATCCGGTGCTCTTCTCGGCCAGCGTGCGCGAGAACGTCGCCCTTGGCGATCCCGCGGCCACCGACGCCGATGTGCGCCGCGCCCTCGACATCGCGCAGGCCACCGACTTCGTGGACGAACTGCCCTGGGGACTCGACACCAGGATCGGTGAGCAGGGCCTGAGCCTGTCCGGCGGCCAGCGCCAGCGGCTCGCTCTCGCCCGCGCCGTGCTGACCAGGTCGGACGCTCCTGCACGTGGCCGGATCATGGTGCTCGACGATCCGTTGTCGGCCTTGGACGTGGAAACCGAGGAGCGGGTGCAGCGGCGTTTGCGCGAGGTACTGGCCGGGGTGACCACGCTGCTTGTCGCGCACCGGCCGTCGACCGCCGCGCTGGCCGACCGGGTCGCGCTGCTCGTGGATGGCCGCATCGCGGCCGATGGCACTCACGAACATCTGCTGCGCACCAATTCCCGATACCGGGAACTGATGGGCGGCAACGTGATTCGGCAGCACGCCGATCACAAGGAGGGGGTGGCGTCGTGAGTTCGACCGAAACCACCGCGGACGTGGAAATCGCCGCGGATACCGAGAGCGCCGACTGGCGCGGTATCGCCAGTGAGGAACAAGAGGTCACCCATACCGGCAATCTGGTGCTGGCCGGGCGTTCGCGGCGTCTGCTGACGAGCCTGCTGCGGCCCTACCGGGGCCGGGCTTTGCTGACCTTCGCGCTGATCGTGGTCGACAATGCCGCGAAGGTGTCCGCCCCGCTGTTCATCGCGCACGGACTCGACACCGGAATCGCCGAGGGCGCCGCGGGGAATTGGGCGCCGATGAGCTGGACGGTGGCGGGTTTCCTCTTCTCGATCGGACTCTCCGCCCTCACCACCTACCTGTTCCTGCGGGTATCGGGCCGGTTGAGCCAGAGCGTGCTGTTCGACCTGCGGGTGCGCACCTTCGCCCACATACAGCGGCTGAGCGTGTCCTTCCACGAGAAATACACCTCGGGCAAGGTCGTGACCAGGCTTACCAATGACATGGAAAGCCTTCAGGAACTGCTCGAGGGCGCGCTCAATCAGGCGCTGAGCGCGATACTGTCCGTGCTCACCATTGCGGTGCTGCTGGTGTACCTCGATCAGACCCTCGCCGCCATCGTCCTCATCGGATTCGTGCCACTGGCCCTGGTCACCCGGTGGGCCCAGCGCCGCCAGCGGGCCGGATACCGGCGCACCCGCGGCGCCATCGCCAAGGTCGTCGTGCAGTTCGTCGAATCCATGGGCGGTATGCGCGCGGTGCAGGCGTTCCGGCGGGAACAGCGCAACGAGTCGGTGCTGGCGATCGAGGACGCCGAGTATCGCTCGGCCACCACGGCGGCCATGCGCGGTATGGGCGATTACGCCGGCCTCACCCGACTGCTCGGCAACCTCACCACGGCCGTGGTGATCGTGGTCGGCGCGTGGCAGGTCATCGAGGGCGATCTCGCACTCGGCGTGCTCGCCGCCTATCTGCTCTACCTCAACGAGTTCTACGGTCCGCTGGACGAACTCGCGCAGGTGTTCAACTCCTACCAATCCGCGGCGGCGGCGCTGGAGAAGATCTCCGGCGTGCTGGAGGAGGAGCCGTCGGTGGCCGAACCCGTCGACCCGATTCCGCTGCCGAGGGCCGAGGGCGCGCTGCGGTTGGACAATGTCTGGTTCGGCTACGAATCACGCGGCGAGGACGCGGCCCGCACGGTGCTGCCCGAATTCTCGCTCGATATCCCCGCCGGTCAGGTCATCGCGCTGGTCGGGTCCACGGGTGCGGGCAAGTCGACGCTGGCCAAGGTGCTGACCCGGTTCTACGACCCCTCCGGCGGCACGGTGACCCTCGACGGCGTCGATCTGCGCAGGCTCACCGACGCGGATCTGCGCCGCCATATCGTCATGGTCACCCAGGAGGCGTACCTGTTCTCGGGATCGGTCGCCGACAATATCCGCCTCGGCAGGCCGGATGCCACCGACGAAGAGGTGTACGAGGCGGCGCGGGCGGTCGGACTCCACGATTTCGTCGCGGCCCTGCCGCACGGATTCGCCACCGACGTGCGCAAGCGCGGCGGGCGGCTGTCGGCCGGACAGCGGCAATTGGTGGCGTTCGCCCGGGTGTTCCTGGCGGATCCGGCGGTCATCGTCCTGGATGAGGCCACTTCGAGTCTGGATATTCCGGGCGAACGGCAGGTGCAGCGGGCGCTGGAGACGGTGCTGCGCGAGCGCACGGCGGTCATCATCGCGCACCGGCTGTCCACGGTGTCGATCGCCGACCGGGTGCTCGTGCTCGATCGCGGCCGGATCGTGGAGGACGGCGCTCCCGAGGAGCTGATAGCGGGCTCGGGCCGGTTCGCCGGACTGCACGCGGCGTGGCGGGAATCACTGGTGTGACGCGCGGGGATGTGATTCGACTCGCAGAACGCCCGATCGAGGTCACCGATGTGATGCGGGTGGGACGTGATGTGATGCGGTCGCCGGGAGTTTGTCGCTTACGGTAGATAGGTGACCAATCCTGCCCCTGGTTCCGAGAGCGCATCCCGGTGGCCTGCGATCCTGACGTGGCGTTCGCCCAATGGCACCCGGATGGAGTCCGTGCGCGTGACCGTGAACGGCAATCGAATCCGTGCCGCCGGTCGCATGATCGGTGGCGCCTGCGACGAGCATCCCGCGTTCAGCGCCTCCTACGATCTGGTCACCGACGAGAACGGCGTCACCAAACGGCTCTCCCTTCGCACCACCACCGCGGCGGGGGAGCGGCACGCCTCCATCGCCCGTGACGAGGAGGACTACTGGCTCGTCGACGCGGGCGGCAGCCACGTACGGTCGACCTTCGCGGGCGCTCTCGACGTGGACGTGGTGTTGAGCCCGTTCTTCAACACGCTGCCCATCCGGCGTTTCGGATTGCAGCACGCCGTCGAGGACGTGCACGTGCCCGTGGTGTACGTGCGACTGCCGGATCTGCTCGTGCAGGAGGCCGGCCTCGTCTACAGCAGCGGCGCGGACGGCATCAGCGTGCTGTCGCCGGTGTCCAGCGCGACGGTCACCGTCGACGCGGACGGCTTCCTGCTCAACTATCCCGGGCTGGCCGAACGCATCTGAGTCGCGCGGTCACGGGAGTTTCGTGAACACCCCGCCGTCGCGTCCGGCCTCGCGTAGCCGGGCGGTCCAGTCGTGGTCGCCGGGCCGGACACCGGTGATCTCCCAGCGCCGCAGGGTGTCGTACTCGAGGCGACCGTCGTGGCCCGCCTCGGTGAGTTCGGCCAGCGAACCCTCCGCGCTCAGGCTGTCGCGGGCGGCGGTGAGCACGGTCAGCGCGTCATCGATGACGCTCAGCAGCGCGTCGCGGTTCGGTTCGCAGATCGCGCGCACCAACTCCGGCGCGGTGCCCGCGACCCGGGTGCCGTCGCGGAAGGAGCCGGCCGCGAGTCCAAGGGCCAGCGGGCCACCCGCCGCGCCCGCGACGGCCAGCGCCTCGGCCAGGACGTGCGGCAGATGTGAGATGCGCGCGACGGCGCGGTCGTGATCCTCCGCTTCGACCGGCACCACGACCGAGCCACAGTCCAGCGCGAGCCGCGCGACCCGCGTCCACACCTGCGCGTGCGCGCCCTCGTCCACCCCGACCGCCCATACGGCGTCGCGGAACAATTCGGGATCGGTTGCGGACCAGCCCGATTCGGAGGTGCCCGCCATCGGATGACCACCGACGTAGCGTCGTGCGAGCCCGTGCTCGCGCACTGCCCGCGCGACCGGGCCCTTGACGCTGACCACGTCGGTGAGCGCGCAGGCGGGCGCGAGGTCTTCGATCGCGCCGAGCAGATGGTCCACCGCGGGCATCGGCACCGCGATCACGATCAGCGCGTCGGATTCGGCGGCACGGGTCAATGCGGCGCCCAGATCGCCGGTGACATCGAATCCATCGGCCGCCGCGGCCCGCGCACCGGCTTCGGAACGGTTGTAACCCCAGGCCGGGTATCCGGCGGCGGTCGCGGCTCGCAGCAGGGAACCGCCGATCAAACCCGCCCCGAGGACGCAAACCGGTGCTTTCTGGTCACGAGTCATCGGACCAGATTGGCATACGACTTCAACATTTAGGGTCAGGCAGACTACCGTTGCGGCCATGGCAGCACAGCGCTCGGGCACGAACAGGGCGACGTCGGAAGATTACGACGACGTAGAAGGGTTCGCAGTCGCGGTTGTCCGCGAAGACGGCAAGTGGCGGTGCAGTCCGTTGAGCTCCGCCGCGCTCACCGATCTGTCCGCCGCGGAGACCGAACTCAAGGCATTGCGCAGCTCAGGCGCGGTGTTCGGACTACTCGACATCGATGACGAATTCTTCATCGTGTTGCGGCCCGCGCCGAGCGGGACCAGGATGCTGGTGTCGGACGCCACGGCAGCGATCGATTACGACATCGCCGCCGACGTCCTCGAGGCGCTCAATATCGAGATCCCCGATATCGACCCGGACGAACTCGACGATATCGAGCCATGGGAGGAAGGCGACCTCGGTGTGCTCGCCGATCTCGGACTTCCCGAGCCGGTGCTGAGCGTCATCCTCGCCGAGACCGATCTCTACCCGGACGAACAGCTCGGCATGATCGCCCAGCGCCTCGGTTTCGCCAACGAACTATCGGCGGTCCTGGACAAACTGCCGCGGTGAGTCTGCCGCCGAATCCGCTCGACGCCGATATCGCGATGGTACGCGCGGCGATCGAGGCCGCGGCCACCGCCGACCCCCGCGACGTCCCGGTCGGCGCGGTCGTATTCGATTCGGCCGGACGGGAACTCGCGCGCGCTGCGAACGCTCGTGAGGCGCTGGGCGATCCGACCGCACACGCCGAGATCCTCGCCCTGCGCCGTGCCGCAGCGGTGCACGGTGAAGGCTGGCGGCTGGCCGGCGCCACCCTCGCGGTCACCCTCGAGCCGTGCACCATGTGCGCGGGCGCACTCGTGCTGGCCCGGATCGGCCGCGTCGTCTTCGGCGCCTGGGAGCCCAAGACCGGCGCCGTCGGCTCCCTATGGGACGTGGTGCGTGACCGCCGCCTCACTCATCGTCCCGAGGTCCGCGGCGGCGTACTCGAAGCCGACTGCGCCGCCCTACTGGACAACTTCTTCCGCACCCACCGCTGATGCTCGCTGCCCAGGCGATTTAGCGATCCCGCTCCCTTCCGGTATCGTTGGCGGCGGTGGCGTGTCCGAGCGGCCTAAGGAGCACGCCTCGAAAGCGTGTGAGGGGTAACCCCCCTCCGAGGGTTCAAATCCCTCCGCCACCGCCAGAGCGCCCTACCTGAAATGCCAGGTAGGGCGCTTTTTATGTCGCTCGGCGGGCGATTGCACCCGTTTTCCCAACGACCCATCGCTCACCATGCCGGGCACGATGCCGACAGCGGTCGTGGCGATGCCGAACAGCGCGATACTCAGAGCTGTTGCCGCGTCGATTGCGCGTTTCGCCCTCTGTTCGGGCAGGGCGCGCTGCGTGGTGGACTCGACCCGCTGTCTGCTGTAACGCCTACCGCCACCACGAGCGTAATAGCAGATCAGAACGAGAATGTCAGACCAGTCGCCTACGATGATCTGACAGCCAGTTCCTCTTGCAGGGGAGAGGATAGGAACCGCTATGACAACTGCTTCCATGCCACCGACCGTTCGAACGATGACCACCAAAGAAGTCCGCGAAGAGCTGACCAAGCTGATCAAGCTGATCACGGATCGCGGGCTGTCTCTCGACACGTTCAAGGAACGCGGTGCCCGGTGGGAGCTGGACGCGCGGGATCGCGGCATTCTGTCGCGTATCCGGAATCTGGAATTCCTCGCTCGCGGCAACGGTGAGTGAGCTCGAACAGCAGGCAATCCGATTCGCGAGTGACCTCACCCGGACAGTCCAGTCCGTAGTTGGACCGGACTGTCCGGCGTTTACTGCGCTCGCTGTGCCTGCCACGAGCGCGATGGTCGTCGAGCAAGACCCTCCCGAAGGGATCCTGTTGCGGGACACCGACGGTCCTCTACTGCGCCTCGAAGTGAGCTTCCAGTGCGTGTGGGACGGGCCGAAGAAGTTTCTTGCCGTTGAACGGTCCAAGATTCACGTCTTCACTTGCGACGGCACACAGCCGCTATTCCGGTACGAGTTCGACAAACGCACGTCCGACCGGCTGCCATCAGCGCACATCCACTTTCACGGCGAGCATGCCGAACTCGAACGTGCCATGTCCGAATGCGGCGAAAGCACGCAGCGGGCCAAGAAGCGTCGAAACGGAAAAGTGAAGTTCGGGCTACCCGACCTGCACTTTCCTGTCGGTGGGTCCCGGTTCCGCCCGGCGCTCGAAGACGTTATGGAGATGCTGATCGAGGAGTTTGGCATCACGCCCCACGGCGGACAATCGGTCGCCGCGGCGCGCAAGCAGTTGGCCGATGCCCGCGAACGATGGAGGCGACTTCAGTTGGCTACCGTAGTGCGCGACGCACCGGAAGTGGCCGCAGAGGCGCTGCGCAGTCTGGACTACGAAGTGATCTCTCCGGCGTACGGGACAAGATCGGACAACGTGAAGATGTTCCGCACCATCTGACAGGTCGGCAACCGTCGGCCGGCCTGCAAGCTCGACTTCGGTCGCGGTAGGTACTCGGTTCCGTCGCCGAACGCGCAATGGAACGCCAACTCGACCACGCTGAACACCCTAGAGTGTTGTGCCGAGCCAACTAGCGAATCCGAACAGGTTCTCACTCTGGCGCCGTTGCGCTGCGGCGATGCCGTGCACTGTCTCCCGCACCGACGGGTGCAGGCGTGTCTGCTGTGGCGCGACGGCGCGAGCCTTGTTGAGCGCAGCGAGAGCTTTGTCGGGCTTGCCCGACATCAACCACGCGCGTGCGTTGTCCTGCCAGTGGTGGCCGATCCTGGTCGGCGGTGCGCCGGTCGGGTAGGTGAGCGCGGCACCTTCGACGGCGGCACGACTCGGGTCGCCCGCCTCCATTTCGATTGCGTGCGAATGAATTTCGACGTTGAGCGGTCCGAATGCCGTCATGTACATGTCGGTCTCGCCGGTGCGCGCGCCGGTCTCGCGCGCTGCGTCGATGTGGTCGATAGCGCCGCTGTAGTTGAGCTTGCGAGCTTCGTTCACTGCGGCTGCAAGGTGGGAGTACCCGCCCAGCACGAGCCCGGCATCGGTGCTGTCCTCACCCGACGATATGGCCGTGTCGATGAGTTGGCCGGCCACCTCCGATTCCCCGTAGTGGGTCAGCACCCGCGCTCGCGCGAGAATCGAGAACGCACCCCATCGGGGATCGTCGCCCAACGGGGCGTAGGCGTCGGCAAGATCGAGCGCGGGCAACGTCAGCATCAGGTGACCGGTGCGCCGCGCCGACCATTCGGCGAGGACGTACGTCGCGGCCAACATCGTGTAGGCGCGCGCACGGTCGTCGTCGGACATATCCCGCACCGCGCCGTGCAACCGCCGGATGATGCCGGGAAGCACCTGGATCGTCTGCCGGGTGCGGTCCCGTCGTACAAGTCCTGTGCGGCCGACAAGTCCGCCTCGAGCTGTGCCAGCGGTCCCGGCTCGCTTGCGCGCGCATACCGACCTTCGGTCAGCAGCACGGAAAGTTCGTTCACGGCGTCCGACAACGGTTTTCCGTCGTCATACGGTGCGCCGGTCAACTGCTCGGGGGCGATGCGCAGAACGCGCGCCACCGCGGAGATGAATCCCTGTGAGGCAGGTTCTCGCCCCTGCTCGACCGCCTTGACCATCGACAGGCTGTAGGCGGCCCGTGCTGCGAGTCCTCGCTGGCTGAGTCCAGCGATCTTGCGTTCGGATGCGATCCGATGCCCCACGTTCTCGCTCATATCCAGAGGGTAGATCGATACCGCGTGGCTGTCCCCGCACTGGCCCTCAACCCCCTTGCGCGACGCCAATATTCCCTGTCAGCCCCGCCGTCGGGCTGAGCGCGACTCCCCGGCGGCGGGTGCCGACCATCGGCAGGGGAAGGGGCAGCATGAAGGCGTTGGGTGTGATCGACCTGGATGCGATCGAGGATCTCGACGAGGCCCGGCGCAAGCTACGTCGGATCGCGACGAGGCAGGGTCTCACCCTGGTAGACGTGATGACCTTTCGCCCGGCCCAGCAGGGCTGGGTGTTCCGCATGATCGAGGCAGTGCACCTCATGAGCGCGCACGCGGTGTGCGTTGTGGATATCCGGCACGTGCACAACCTCGACCGCGCGGTGACCGGTGTGGCGGATCTGCACGCGGGTGATGGGTTGATCTACCGGTATGTCGGGTACGGGCGCGGGCACACGCGGCCTTCACTGGCACATCTGGGGGGGTGTGCGATGACGTGGGTACAGCTGGGCCTCGCCGCGGTGATCGGCCTGCCCGTCGCGGTGATCGGGACGGCCGGTCCGGCGGGCGCAACGGGGGCCGGACCGCAGTTCCAAGATCATCGCGCCGCGAACGTGACGCGCTGGGTATCGAGGGTCCCGCTCCAAGCGGGTGACGTAACGACGCCGGAAGCGGGCACACATTTCAGTCCCTGCCGGGGGACTGACCTACCGTCCACGAAAGAGCTGACGCCTGCGGGCTTTCCGCTCGACCGAGTTGACCCGTGCCGCGACTCGCGAGTCCACCGGCACAATCCGCGGCAGGGGCGGGTTGTCGTACCAGTCCTTCTTGTAACGGCGCAGCATGTCCGCACCGCCGCGGTCCGCGGCGGCGCACCAAGAAAGTTGGTGACACGGCTCTGGTCCTGGATCGGAGTTTCTTGTGGTCGTGTCGGATTCGGCCGAGCAGCCGTACCGGGATGTCGTGGCGGGCGGCCCGGGTGACCACGAACATGCCGGGCGGGTAGCCGCAGGACAGCAGGTCGAGTACGGCCGCGGTGCGGACCGATCCGTACTCGGAACTGCCTCGCCAGGGGCGTTGACCACGTCAACGCCTGGCCGTACCTTGATCATTGTCGGCATTCCCGAAACATGCTGAAACACGTCGAGTATCGCTGGTCGCACGGTTGTCTTGCGGTAATGGTCTTCGTTCTCCAGCCCGGTGAATCAACTCACGGTAGCCAGATCAGTTTTGCCGAAATCGTCACCCATATACAGCAAAGGCTGACCCGACCCGGCGGCAACTGCATAGGTGATGCAGTCCCCGAAGTTCAACTTCGCCGGGTGGCGACCCTTCCCGTACCGGATGAATGCGTTAGCGGCGATCGTCCAATAGTCCTGCTCATACGGCATGACCGTGATCCCGGCCTGATGGATCAACGCATCCAGGAAGCTGCGCCCAGCGACCCCCAGCTTCACAGTGAGCACGATGGCGGTTTCGGTGAGGGTGGCAGAGGAGACGCCGATGAACTCGTCACGAGACAAGATGTCCAGTAACTTCTCGTGACCAGGTTCTTCCAGGATGATAGCGACCAGCGCGGAGGTGTCCACGATCATCAGACACCGTCCGGTCCGTAGCCCAGGATGTCTTCGATGTCAGCTTTTGTGGTCGGCGGGTTGGGTCCGTTGGGTGCAGTGACGGGCCAGACCTCGTCGCGGAGGAACCGTTCCAGGCGTTCGCGCTTGCCGAGTCCGGTGTTGGCGCTGCTCTGGGCAGCGTGGCGCATCAGGTACTCCTCCAGTGCGATGCGCACGGTCTGCACCTTGGATTTGCCGACGAGGGTTGCTACTTCGGTGACCAGCTGTTCGGTGACGGGATCTTTGATGTTCAAGGCCATGGTGTAATGGTACCTCGCTTACACCGTGTACACCCCGGCGGTTAGACCATCCACCTGATCGGCAGCGTTGTGAACCAGTCGGAGCCGGCGAGCCAGGTCGGTCGGCGACGGCCCGGGCCCAGATAATTGCCTTGAAACAGGCGTTGACCACGTCAACACCTGGCCGTACGTCAATCATTGTCGGCATCCACGAAACATGCTGAAACGCAATGAATTTCACTGAAGGTGCGGTTTACACGCGGCTATGGCAAGGTCAAATCCCTCCGTCACCGCATCGCCCCCGATCTGTATCACCCTGGTGGGGATGGGTTTCGGGTTGTCGGCGGCCTCCGCCGTCTAGCGGCGCGCAAGGGTTACCGCCTCAGCAGATACCACAGTTGCTTCGTGGTCTGCTCTTTCATGTCGGTAGGTAGTGCGTCTGCGCACCGGAGTGGCCGCGTAGAACCGCCTTGCCGCCGCTCAGGTCGAGGATAAAAGGGGGTGCGGTGGAAGGGGATTCGGTGTCGGCGAGCATTGAGGTGGAGGCTCGGTGGTCGAGTTCCATGCGTTTGGTCGGGTAGAACACGGCGGTCAGTTCGTCGGTGCAGGTGCTCGCGACGGGGGTGCGGCGTCCGCGGCCCTTGCGGGTGAGCGCTTCGAAGACGGCGACCGCGAGGAGCAGCAGCACCCAGCCGGGGATCATCCATGCGAACAGTCCGGTCACGTAGGGACAACGATGTCCGCGTGTCGCGAGTTCCTTCGAGTGAGTTCCGCGCGGAAGTGGGTATGCGCGCGGTAAGGAGAGCGCGGATGGGTGTGACGCTCAGGGCGTCGCCGAACGAGCCGCGTGGAGAACAATGCGCGACAGTTATTCGAGAGTCGGTGGACTGATTGTCCTCGTCTGGTTGGTTATCGGCATCATCGCCGCGGCCCAACGTGGCTATTTCGACAGCGGGCCGGTGAACTGCGCCGGTTTCGGCACCATCGCGGTGACGACAATCGCGGGTCCGCTGAATTACATGGGTGTCAATCCGAAGATCGCTGATTGTAATGTCCCGCAGCCGAGTCCGTAGCGGATTCGAGTGAGCGAGGGCCGGGTGCGCCGCCACCCGGCCCTTTTGCGTATCCGGCGGTCAGCGGCGAGATCGCGGGTCGTTTGCGATCGGATCGCCTTTGGATATCTATGGCTCCGGATCGCCTCGCGTCGGTGGGGGAGAATGGAGACTTGTCAGTCCACTGTGCTGTGTGAGGCAGTGTTTCACACGAAATTTCACACGAAACAACCAGATGCCCCCAGCAAGCGGAAATAAACCACAGAATTACCGAGATTCGGTACGAGAATTGCTGTCTGTGGCGGAAGTTCCGGTGGGGCCGGATGGAAAGGGGTCGACCGGGCCCCGACCGGGCACGTTCGACCTCCTGCGCGAGTGCGGAAGGATGCGATGTCAATGCGCGAGCGTGTGGTTCGAGTAGTGCGGCACAGACCGGCTCACGAGGTCGGTATGCGCCTCGCGAGCAGCCTGTTGATGATCTGGCTCGCGGTCGGCGTCCTCGCCGCGGGACAACGTCATTACTTCTTCCCCGGCCCCATCGACTGCGCGGGATTGGGCACCATCGCCGTGACCGCCGCCGCGGGGCCGCTCAACTACCTGGGGGTGAATCCCAAGATCGGGGAATGCGACCTGCCGCAGCCGAGCGAGTAGCGAGTAGCCGGCCCCGCACCTCGATCAGGTGCGGGGCCGAGCGCGACAGCGGGCGGGGTCAGCTCACGCGGACCGGCTCCTTGACGACATCGTCGGCGGTCTTGTCGTGCAGATCGACGATCTTGGCTCCCTCGACATCGATATCGGGAATGACGCGGTCCAGCCACTTGGGGATCCACCAGGACCACTTGCCCATGATCGCCAGCAGTGACGGGATGAGCACCATGCGGACGAGGAAGGCGTCCAGCAGCACGCCGACCGCGAGGGCGAAGCCCATCTGCTTGGCGATCGCGTCGGTCTCGAGCAGGAAGGACGCGAACACCGAGATCATGATGATCGCGGCGGAGGTGACGACGCGGGCGCCGTGGTGGTAGCCGGAGATCATGGCGTCCTTGGCCGTCTTGCCGTGCACGTACTCCTCCCGCATGCGGGTGACGAGGAAGACCTGGTAATCCATCGCGAGGCCGAACACCAGACCGATGAGCATGATCGGCAGGAAGCTGACCAGCGGTCTCGGATCCTCGATCAGGCCGAGCGCGCCTTCCTGGAAGATGAGCACGGTGGCGCCGAAGGTGGCGGCCATCGAGAGCAGGAAGCCGAGCGCGGCGGTGAGCGGTACCAGGATGGAGCGGAAGACCAGGATCAGCAGGATGAACGCCGCGCCCGCCACGATCGCGAGGTAGGGCGCGATCTTGCTGAGCAGCACGTGGTCGATGTCGGCGTAGATGGCGGTGGTGCCGGTGATGCCGTATTCCATGCCGTAGGTGGACCGGAGCTCGTCTTCGGCGTCGCGCGCGTCCAGCACGAGATCCTTGGTGTCCTGGTTGTTCGGCCCGGACTTCGGCACGCCGTCGAGCAGCGCGCCCTGCCCGTCCTCGCTCCACTCCGGCGCGGTGACGTAGTCCATGTGCGGGTACGACGCCAGCTTGGTTCGCAGTGCCTCGACCGCCTCCTCGCGCTTGTCGGAGGCTACGCCGCTGAGGTCGACCGCGATATTGAGCTTGCCGTTGCTGCCCTCACCGAAGCCCTCGGTGCGCAGGTCGTACGCCTTTCGAACGGTGGAGGTCTTGGGCATGCTGTCCTCGCCGGGCAGGCCGAGGTTCAGACCGGCGGCGGGGGCCGCCAGCGCGCCGAGCACCACGACGCTCAGCAGCAGCGTGACCCACGGCGCCTTGCCGATGAGCCTGCCGAACCGCATGCCGTTGGTGATCTCGCTGTCGTTCTCGGGATCGTGCTTGGCGATGAACGGAAGTTTCGGCGTGAACAGGAACCGGCCGAACGCGCCGAGCAGCGCGGGCATGAGGGTGATGGCGGTGAGCACCGCGAAGGCCGCGGCGATCGCGCCGCCCAAGCCCATGAAGGTCATGAACTCCACGCCGACGACGCTGAGTCCGGCCAGGGCGATGATGACGGTGAGCCCGGCGAACACGACCGCGGAGCCGGCTGTGCCGAGTGCGATGCCCGCGGCCTCCTCGGGCGAAACCCGCACGGCGCGTTCGTGTTTGTAGCGCGAGACGATGAACAGCGCGTAGTCGATGGACAGTGCGATGCCGATCATCGAGGCCAGGAAGGTGGTGAAGCTGGGCATGGAGATGAATCCGGTGCCGAGCATGATCAGCGACATGGCCGAGCCGAGGCCGACGATGGCGGTGACGATCGGGACGAAGGCTGCCACGATCGCGCCGAACGCCAGGATCATGACCACGAGCGCCACGCCCATGCCGATCATCTCGGCCTGGCCGCTCGGGCCCTCGTTCTTGTTGGCGATCGTGCCGCTCAACTCGACGGCGAGACCGGAGTTGCGCGCGTCTGCGGCCACATCGTAGGCGGCCGTGCGGTTCTCGTCGGTGACGTCTTCGAAGTTCTTGATGGCGAACGGCACGCTCATGTAGGCGACCGTGGCGGGCTCGCTCTTGTTGAGCACGTTGAGCGGGGCGCCACTGCACTTGGCGGGATCAGGATCGCTCAGGCAGCCCATCTTCTCGGCGGCATTGATCGGATTCGACAGCGGCTTGCTGTGATCGATGATGTCGAGTCGGTCGAGTCTTGCGATGAACGCCTCGAGCGCCGCACGGTTCGTCGGGTCGGTCAGCTTCTGTCCCTCGGGGGCCGCGATGACATACGTGCCGGTCACGGCGTCGAATTTGAAGGCGGCGGAGGCTCCGGGGAAGTGCTTGTCGAGTATCTCGTTGGCGCGTTCGGACGGTAGCGCAGGCATGCTGAAGTCGTTCGTCATCGGCTTGCTCAGCTGGGCGCCGAGCCCGCCGAGCAGGACGAACAGCACCAGCCATACCGGCAGCACTATCCATTTCCGGCGGAAGGCGAATCTTCCCCATCTGTACAGGTATACGGACACGAGGGATCTCCTAGCGAATGGCTGGGTCGTGCTGGAACGTGGCGTGTAGACAGCACTTACGCGGGGCTTGCCTGCCTGCTGCCCCGCCTCCAATTGACGCTTTCTGCCTACCGTGCGGTAGGTAGACTACCTACCGGCTAAGCGGAGGCACAACCTCAGCATCGGTGCTTCCATTGGCTCCGCGCAGTAGTGGTGAGAGGATGATCGGATGGCCGCCCGTGTGGTTCCGGAGACTGTTGTCCCAGCTAGCGGGACCAAAATCGCGATTCGGGACGCCGCTGTGAGACTTTTCGGCAGCAAAGGCTTCGAGCAGACGAGCCTGCGGGAAGTCGCAGATGCGGTAGGAATCACAAAGGCTTCCCTGTACTATCACTACCCCTCGAAGCTCGATCTGCTACTCGCGATCATCGATCCGATCATCGATCACATGCGCGACGTCACCGAGGACATCGACGCCGTACCCCACGACGCCGAGGGCATTCGCGCCGTGCTGCGCACCTATCTGCGCGGGCTCATCCGCCATCGCGACGCGGGCGCGCTGTGCATTCGCGACACCGTCGCGATCCTCAACGCCATGGCCGACCGCTACCCGGATCTCATGGACTCCAATCGGATACTGCGCACCTGGCTCTCGGGGCCCGAACCGACGCCGGAGGCCGAACTGCGCGCCTGCGCGGCGCTCGAGGTCATCGGAGTGGCGCTGATCTCCAAGGAATTCGCGCCCGCGGCAGGCGACGCGCTGGTGGAGTCCGTCCTGCTCGACGCCGCCACCTCCGTACTGACCGCGGACGGGACACGGTAGCGACTGCCCGCGCGACGCCCCTTCGCGGCGGCGTAGATTCGAGCCGAATCCGGCGGCCGCCGCGCCGGGTATGCCTCGACCGGTTCAGGAGTTCTGCGTGCACATCACCGCGAAGGTCGACTACGCGGTGCGAACCCTGCTCGAAATCGCCCGCGCGGCCGAACGCAGCGGCACCGCCGCCCTCAAGGCCGATGTCATCGCCGCTGAGCAGCGCATACCGCCCAAGGTGCTCGAAACCGTGCTCGGTGATCTGCGCCGCGCCGATCTGGTGGTCAGCAGGCGCGGACCCGACGGCGGCTACTGGCTGGCACGTCCGGCCGCGCGGATATCGGTGGCCGATGTCATCCGCGCTATCGAGGGTCCGCTGGCCTCGGTGCGCGGGCTGCGGCCCGAGGATGTCAGCTACGGCGGCGCGGCCGAATCGCTGCAACGGGTGTGGATCGCGCTGCGGGTCAACATCCGCGCGGTTCTGGAGAACGTGACGATCGAGGAGATCGCCTCGGGCCGATTGCCCGGTTTCGTCGACAACCTCACCGACGATCCGGGCGCTTGGGCCCGGCGAGAGCCGTCAACCCGCGCATGACCAGCTAATTTCGCTGGTCAAGAAAGCCCGAGACGATGTCACCCGATGCCGGTAGCCTGCGTTCATCATGTTGATCGCACTGCTTCGTACCTATCTGAGCCCCTACCGCACGCAGCTGGCGGGGGTCGTTGTGCTTCAGCTGATCTCGGTGATCGCCATGCTGTACCTGCCGACCCTGAACGCCGATCTGATCGATGACGGAGTCACCAAGGGTGATATCGGTTACATCTGGACCACGGGTCTGTGGATGCTGGCCGTGAGCGGGGTGCAGATCGTGGCCTCGGCCTGCTCGGTGTATCTGGGCGCGCAGGCGGCGATGGGCGCGGGCCGGGATCTGCGCGGTGCGCTCGTGCACCGGGTCGGCTCGTTCTCCGCGCGCGAGGTCGGCATGTTCGGCGCGCCGTCGCTGATCACCCGCAACACCAATGACATCCAGCAGGTGCAGCTGCTGATCGTCATGTCGGCGACCATCCTGGTGATGGCCCCGATCATGTGTGTCGGCGGCATATTCATGGCGCTGCGCGAGGATCTCGGACTGTCCTGGCTGCTGCTGATCGCGGTGCCCGCCCTCGGACTCTCGATGGGCGTCGTGGTGGCCAAGATGGTGCCCGGCTTCCGCGATATGCAGTTTCGCATCGATGAGGTGAACCGGGTGCTGCGCGAGCAGATCACCGGCATCCGCGTGGTGCGCGCGTTCGTCCGGGAACGCCAGGAGACCTGGCGGTTCGGCATCGCCAACACCGAGCTCACCGAAACCGCGCTGCGCGTCGGCCGGTTGATGGCGCTGATGTTCCCGACCGTCATGCTGATCAGCAATGTCACCGCGGTCGGCGTGATCTGGTTCGGCGGCCATCTCATCGAAGACGGCTCGATGCGGATCGGTTCGCTCACCGCCATGCTGTCCTACATCATGCAGATCCTCATGGCCGTCATGATGGCCTCGTTCCTGGCGATGATGGCCCCGCGAGCGGCGGTCTCGGCGGACCGCATCGGTGACGTGCTCGACACCGATTCCTCGGTGGTCGCCCCGGACCTGCCGCGGCCGTTCGAGAGCGATCCGGCTTCGGTCGAGTTCGACGATGTCGAATTCAGCTTCCCGGGCGCGGAGAAGCCGGTGCTGAAGTCCATCCGGTTCCGCGTCGAACCGGGCACCACCACCGCGATCGTCGGTTCCACCGGCGCGGGCAAGACCACGCTGGTGAATCTGCTGCCGCGTCTGATGGACGTCACGGGCGGCGCGATCCGCGTCGGCGGCACCGATGTGCGCGAACTCGACCTCGAGGTGCTGCGCAGTCAGATCGGCTTGGTGCCGCAGAAGGCGTACCTGTTCTCCGGCACCGTCGCGAGCAATCTTCGCTACGGCGATCCCGACGCCACCGACGAACAGCTGTGGCACGCGCTCGAGATCGCCCAGGCCGCCGATTTCGTCCGCGACATGTCCGAGGGTCTCGCCACCCCGGTCGCCCAGGGCGGCACCACGGTGTCCGGCGGTCAGCGCCAACGCCTGGCCATCGCGCGGGCGCTGGTGCGGCAACCGCGCGTCTACGTATTCGACGATTCGTTCTCCGCGCTCGATGTCGCCACCGACGCGCGGCTGCGCGCGGCGCTGCGCCCGGAGACCAGGAACGTCTCGGTCATCATCGTGGCGCAACGCATTTCCACGATCCGCGACGCGGATCAGATCGTGGTGCTGGAGGACGGGGAGATGGCAGGTATCGGCAGCCATGACGAACTGCTGCGCGACTGCGCCGAATATCGCGAAATCGTCGAATCCCAGCTGAGCGCGGAGGAAGTCGCATGAGACCCGGTGGCCCGATGCCCGGTGCGCCGGACGCCAAGGCGAAATCCTTCGGCCCGTCGCTGAAACGCCTGCTGCGCAGGCTCGCACCGGAGAAGCTCTACGTCGGCGCCATCATCGCGCTCGTCATCGTCGCGGTGGTGCTGAACACCCTCGGCCCCTACATCCTCGGCAAGGCCACCAACATCGTCTTCGACGGCGTGATCGGCAAGCAGCTCAGCGCCTTTCAGGGGATGAGCAAGGATCAGGTCATCGAGCAGCTGCGTGCCCGCGGCGAGAACACCTTCGCCGACATGCTCGGCGCGATGAACGTCCAGCCCGGCGTCGGCGTCGACTTCGACGCGGTGGGGCGGACTCTCATGCTGGTCCTTGCGCTCTACATCGCCGCGGCGATCTTCGGCTGGTTGCAGGGTTTCCTGCTCAACATCGTCATCAACCGCACGGTGAAGCGGCTGCGCAGCGATGTCGAGGACAAGATCCACCGGCTGCCGCTGCGCTACTTCGACTCCGCACCGCGCGGCGATGTGCTCAGCCGGGTCACCAACGATGTCGACAATGTCTCGCAGAGCCTCCAGCAGACGATGAGCCAATTGCTGGTCTCGGTCTTCTCCGTGCTCGGCATCCTGGCCATGATGTTCTGGATCTCGTGGCTGCTCGCGCTGATCGCCCTGGTCACGGTGCCCGCCGCCGTGGTGGTGACCGCGCAGATCGCCAAGCGGTCCAAACCGCACTTCGTGAACCAGTGGAAATACACCGGCATGGTGAACGCGCAGGTCGAGGAGGCATACACCGGCCACGAGGTGGTCACCGCCTTCGGCCGCAACCGCGAGGTCGGCCAAGAGTTCGACAAGCGCAACCAGGATCTCTACGACGCCAGCTTCAAGGCGCAGTTCATCTCGGGTCTGATCATGCCCGCGATCATGTTCCTGGGGAATGTGAACTTCGTGCTGGTCGCCCTGGTCGGCGGTCTGCGGGTGGCGACCGGGCAGATATCGCTCGGCGAGGTGCAGGCTTTCATCCAGTACTCGCGCCAGTTCAGCCAGCCGCTCACCCAGATCGGGGCGATGGCCAATCTGCTCCAGTCCGGCGTCGCTTCCGCCGAGCGGATCTTCGAGATTCTCGATGCCGAGGAGCAGACTCCCGACCCGGTGATGGGCGAGGTCCGCCCGGTCGAGCGCGGCCGGGTCGAATTCGAGGCGGTGTCGTTCCGCTACCAGCCCGACAAGCCGGTGATCGAGCGGTTGTCGCTGGTCGCGGAGCCCGGACATGTGGTGGCGATCGTCGGGCCGACGGGTGCGGGCAAGACCACGCTGGTGAATCTGCTCATGCGCTTCTACGACGTGGACGCGGGCACGATCACCATCGACGATGTCGACATCACCGAGATGACGCGGGAGAACCTGCGGTCCAAGATCGGCATGGTGTTGCAGGACACCTGGCTGTTCAAGGGCACCATCAAGGAGAACATCGCCTACGGTGATCCCACCGCCCGCGACGAGGACATCCTGGCCGCCGCCCGCGCCGCCTATGTCGACCGCTTCGTGCACGCGCTGCCCGACGGCTACGACACCGTCATCGACGAGGAAGGTTCCGGTGTCAGCGCGGGCGAGAAGCAGCTCATCACCATCGCCCGCGCCTTCCTGGCCAAACCGTCCATCCTCATCCTGGACGAGGCCACGAGTTCGGTGGACACCCGCACCGAACTGCTGGTGCAGCACGCCACCGCGGCACTGCGCCGCGACCGTACGAGTTTCGTGATCGCGCATCGTCTCTCGACCATTCGCGACGCGGATCTCATCGTGGTAATGGAGGCGGGCCGCATCGTCGAACACGGCACCCACGAGCGGCTGCTCGAGGACCGCGGCGCCTACTTCCGGCTCTACAACGCCCAGTTCGCGGCCGCCGCGGCGGACGTCTGATCCGCACCGGGCGCTCCCGCTCGTGACCTGGGGGAGAGCGCCCGGACGCGCCTGGGAGGATGTGGACGTGGCAGCAGCACCCGAATCGTTCTCCTTCACCGTCGGCACCCGGCTCGCGGACCGGCACGGGCGATCCGGGGTGATCGACACCCCGCACGGGTCCATCGCCACGCCCGCGTTCATCCCGGTCGGCACCAAAGCGACGGTGAAGTCCGTCCTGCCCGAGACCATGAAGGAGATCGGGGCCCAGGCGCTGCTCGCCAACGCTTACCACCTCTACCTACAGCCGGGGCCGGATATCGTCGACGAGGCGGGCGGACTCGCGCGGTTCATGAACTGGCCCGGTCCGACCTTCACCGACAGCGGCGGCTTCCAGGTCATGTCGCTCGGCGTCGGATTCAAGAAGGTCATCGCGATGGAGGCGGTGGGCGTGCGCAGCGACGACGTGATCGCCAAGGGCAAGGAACGGCTGGCGACCGTGGACGACGACGGTGTCACCTTCCGCTCCCATCTCGACGGATCGCGCCACCGTTTCACCCCCGAGGTGTCGATGGGAATCCAGCATCGCCTCGGCGCGGACATCATGTTCGCCTTCGACGAGTTGACCACCCTGCTCAATACCCGTGAGTACCAGGAGAAGTCGGTCCAGCGCACGCACGAGTGGGCCCAGCGGTGCATCGATGAGCACGAGCGGCTGACCGCCGCGCGCACGCACCGGCCGTATCAGGCGCTGTTCGCGGTGATCCAGGGCGCGCAATACGAGGACTTGCGGCGCAAGGCGTGCCGCGACCTCGAGGCGATCCGCGGTATGCGCGGTATGGAATTCGACGGATACGGCATCGGCGGCGCGCTGGAGAAGGGCAATCTCGGCGCCATCGTCGGCTGGTGCTGCGACGAGCTGCCCGAACACAAACCGCGCCATATGCTCGGCATCAGCGAACCCGAGGATGTCTTCGTGGCCGTGGAGAACGGCGCGGACACCTTCGACTGCGTCAACCCCTCACGGGTGGCGCGCAATGCCGCGATCTATGTGGCCGAGGGCCGGTTCAACATCGACACCAGCCGATTCCGCCGCGACTTCACACCGATCGACGACACCTGCGACTGCTATACCTGCGCGAACTACACCCGCGCCTATATCCATCACCTGTTCAAGGCCAAGGAGATGCTCGCGGCCACGCTCTGCACGATTCACAACGAGCGTTTCACGATCCGGCTGGTCGACCGCATTCGCGACAGCATCCAGGGCGGCTACTTCGACGAGTTCAAGGAAGAGACGCTGGCGGTGTGGAAGAAACGGTGACGGGCCGCGGCGCACTCACGTTGGACGCGGGGTGCGAGCGGCCCGTCGGCGGGGGAACTCAGGCGTGCAGCGGGTCCGTCGGCGTCGGCGCGTAGGTCGGTTCGTACTTCTTGAGTAGTGCGATCACGCGGTAGGTGATCGGCATGACGAAGACCTCGCACAGCGTCTTCCACACGAATCCGATGATCACGTAGTTGACGAACTGCTGCCAGGTGTCGATGCCGATGGCGCCCGCGGCGATCGAGCAGAAGATGAGGGTGTCGGCGAATTCACCGACGATGGTCGATCCGATGAGCCTGGCCCACAGGTACTTCTCCTTCGTGCGTTCCTTGATCAGCACCAGTGCGGCGGAATTGAGCAACTGTCCCACGAAATAGCCCGCGAGACCGGCGATGACCAGGCGCGGCGTGGTTCCGATGACGGTGCGGAACGCCTCCTGGTTCTCGTAGAAGCCCGCGGCGGGCAGCTGTACGGCGATGGTGAAACAGACGACCGCGAGCAGCAGCGCGGCGAAGCCGTAGTAGATCGCGTGGCGGGTCGCGCGGAATCCGTATACCTCGCTGAGGACGTCGCCGAGAATGTAGGCCAGGGGAAACAGGAAGAACGCGCCGTCGGTCGCGATGGGCAAGATCTGCAACGGCCCAAGTGTCACCGACTTGTCGCCGAGGAACTCCACGCCCTTGGTGGCGCAGATGTTCGAGATGATCAGGGTGGCGGTGAACAGTGCGACGATGGCCGGGTAGTACCCCCGCGCGACCTGGGCGAATGCCGCATGGTCTGCGGGGTGTCCAGACCCCTCGTGTTCTTCGGACTTGATCGAATCACTCACGGACCTCATCCAACCAGGTTCGCCCGTGGCCGGTCCGGGTATGCGGACGGGACTTCGGGGTGCGGGCGCGGCGGCGACCATTACTCTGTAGCCATGACGAATCCCGGCGATTCCGACGAGTGGTGGAAACAGTACGGCGGCGAAGGCGTGAAGCCCGAGTCCGAACCGTCGGGGTACCCCTCTGCTCCGCAGTACCCTCAGCAGCCGCCGCCGCAGTACTCGCAGCCGCAATATCCGCAGCCGCCGTCGCAGCCGCAATATCAGCAGCCGTACCAGTCCTCGCCGCAGCAGCCGTATCCGCAGCAGCCGAACTACGGTTATCCGCAGCCGCCGGGTTATCAGCCCTACGGGCAGCCGACGTCGCAGGGCACCAACGGTATGGCGATCGGTGCGCTGGTCGCCTCGCTGATCGGGTTGTGCACGTGCAGTATCGGGTCGATCGTCGGCATCATCCTCGGCGTCATCTCCTTGAACCAGCTCAAGGAGCGTCCGGGCCAGGACGGGCGCGGTATGGCCTTGGCGGGCATATGGGTGGGCGCGGGCGGCATCGTCGCGTGGATCATCTACATCGCGGTCATCGTCGCCAGCGGCAGCACCTAGGCGAGGTCATAACGACGGCGAAAGGGGCGCTCCCGATTCGGGAGCGCCCCTTTCTGTGCGTCCGGGCGCGGTCCTGCTAGACCTTGACGACCTGGGTGCCGCCCGCGAATTTGTCGTGCCAGCCCTGCTTGTTCGGGTCCTGCGACACGGTGATGATGATGTAGATGATCAGGCCGAGCGTGATCAGCCCGCCGACGCACGGAATGGCGTTGGCGGCCAGGAAGGCGTTGCGCTTGAACGACACCTCGGGGGTCAGCGCGGCCGCTCCCGCGGGCGGCAGCACCTTCAGGCCGAGGATCTTCTTACCGAGGGTGGCGCCCTGGGTGACCTCCATGCCGATGAAGTAGCCGAGCTGCACGGCGGTCCACAGCACGCCGATGACGAGCTGAAGCACGAAGGAATCGTTGAACACGAAGTACAGGACCATGTAGGGGATCATCAGGATCAGACCGTCGATGACGCGCGCGCCGATGCGCACGCCCACGTCCGCGCCCTGCCCGACGCCCGTATCGCCGTAGCCCTGCTGGCCGTACTGCGCCTGGGGCTGGCCGTACGGCTGCTGCCCGTACTGCGGCTGCTGGCCGTACTGCTGCTGTCCGCCGTACTGCTGTTGCCCGTACTGCGGCGGCTGCTGTCCGTATTGGGGCTGGCCCTGCGGGTACTGCTGGTGAGGCTGGCCGTACGGCTGCCCGCCCTGGGGATTCTGATTGGGGTCGTAGCCACCGCTTGTCATAGTGTTTCGTCCTCGTCGTGATCAGTAGATCAGTAGATCGGTCGACTGCGTACGTTACGGACAACTGCCAGGTTGCAACAACCTATTGTCGTCGAAGGTCCACGGTTGCCGAGACAACTCGGCGGGTTCGAAGGATGCCAACAGCTGTGTCGGTGTCCGCGCGCTATGGCCGATGGACCTCGTCAACGCGCTGACCACCTCTTCTACGGTGTCACCTCGCCTCAGTCGATCGGCGAGGGTGACCGATCCGTCCCTTTTGGCCAATCGTTGCCCGTCGGCGTTGAGAACCAGTGGGACGTGGGCGTACCGCGGTATCGGCAGGCCGAGCAGTGTCGCCAGATAGGCCTGGCGCGGTGTGGACGGCAGCAGGTCGTCGCCGCGTACCACCTGATCGATACCCTGTGCCGCGTCGTCGACCACCACCGCGAGGTTGTAGGCGGGCATACCGTCGCCGCGGCGCAGCACCACATCGTCCACGCGACCCCGGTAGCGGCCGTGCAGTTCGTCGATGATCTCGAATTCGCCGACCTCGGCGCGCAATCGCAGCGCGGCCGGGCGACCCTCGGTCAGCCGCGCGGCCCGCTGCGCGAAGGTGAGCGCGCGGCATGTTCCCGGATACGCGCCCATCGGACCGTGCGGTGCGCTCGCCGCCTGCTGGATTTCGCGACGGGTGCAGAAACATTCGTAGGTGCGGTCCGCCGCGGTCAGTTCATCGACGGCCGCCCGGTACCGGTCGAGGCGTTCGCTCTGGCGCACCACCGGTCCGTCCCAATCCAATCCGATGGCCGCGAGGTCGGCGAGTTGGCGTTGCTCGGCGCCGGGGCGCACGCGGTCGAGGTCCTCGACGCGCAGCAGGAAGCGCCTGCCGCTGTGGCGGGCGAACAGCCAGGCCAGCAGGGCGGTGCGGAGATTGCCCAGGTGCAGATCGCCCGAGGGGCTCGGGGCGTAGCGGCCCGCGCCGGATGGTTCGGACACGGCTGTCATATTAGGTCGTCGGCGTCGCGGGTCAGCCGGGGCTTCAAATCGTCGGGTTCGATGGGAGTTCCGGTGTCTAGCGCGGACAGCAGGGTTCGTGCGTGGGCGATAAGTCCCATTCGGTCGATTCCATAGGGGAGTGCGGTGTCACGTCGTTCTCCGCTATCGCCGGACGACCGATCGTGGTCGAGGCGGGCGATAGCGCGCGTCAACAGCGTCCGCGCGCCCTTTCGATTGCCGCGTTGGATGTGAGTGATACCTACCGCGTATTGCGCCAAACCCTGCCACAGCATCCGCTCGGCGAACGGGCCGTTCTTCCATGCGGCCTCCAATACCTCGTGTGCGTTGAAAGCCAAACCGTCGTCCAGCAGTTGCTGGGCGAAGGTGAGAGTTTGCTGAGGCGGCAGGTCGAGATCGTCGGGAATTCGCGGTACGCCGACGCTACCGTGCGGTAGCGGTCGCCCGAACCGATCGCGGGGACGTGGGTTGCGGGCGCGACCTGCCTCGTCGCGGGCACGTTCGACCATATACCCATGATCCACATCGTGGGGCCGCCGTCCTCACGGCGGTGGTTCGAGCGTGTGGCATTTGATGGATTACAGACCAATCACGCTGCTTCAATAGTGGGCACACTCGTTACTCACAACGGTGAATGGCCGCGCTCGGCAATGATTCTGCAAACTCACGTCTTCGCAAGATTGGCAAATGTCATGATCGAATAAACAACTGATCGGCAAACTATGGGCGGACCTGCTAGGGTCTAGCCCGGGGGTAGCCCCGCGGGGTGTATTCACCTCGAACCACCGTGCGATTACGGCGCACCGTGAGAGTCGCGCGCTAACACCAGGCGCACCGGCTGGTTACAGCGATGTCCGAATTATTTCTCGTACTCGACGCAGCAAAGGAGCATGTGCCGTGGAGGTAGATTTGACGGGTGCGGTGTGGCGCAAGAGCCGCCACAGCGGTCCCGATGGGAACTGCGTGGAAGTCGCATTTCTCGGCGACGGCAATGTGGCCGTCCGCGACACCAAAGACAATGGAAGCGGCCCCGTGTTGGCCTTCGTTCCGGGCGAATGGGATGCGTTCCTAGGAGGGGTCATCGCGGGGGATTTCCGGCGCCCCTGATCGGGATCGCCGGAAGTCGGTCGGCATGGGCCCCGGGTCGGACCGGCTCGGGGCCTTCGCGTGCCCGACGGCGTATCGATATCGTCGCCTCCATGAGGAGTTCGGCGCGGTGACGCGGATGACCAGGATCGCGCCGCAGGACGCGACCATGTATTGGCTCTCGCATCGCATCCGCAACGATCTGTTCCTGCTCTACGCGTTCGCCGATCGCGGCGTGCCAACCGCGGAACTCCGCGCGCACATCGCCGCCCGCGCGGCGCGCGTACCCGATCTCGCCGTGCGATTGCGAGAAGTGCCGGGCAATCTCGACTATCCCCGCTGGGCGCCGTGTGCATTCCGTGCCGACCAGTTCATCGAACACGACCTCGTCCCGCCCGATTGGGACCACCTACTCGAAGCGATCGGCGAACTGCTCGACACCGGAGTCGACGCGGCATCGCGGCCATGGCGGATACATGTCTTCCGCGGTGTCGCGGGTGCGCCGCAACGCGCAGGCGACGAACTCGCGACCGTGGCGGTCTTGCAGATGTCGCACGCCTTGGCGGACGGGACACGGGCGTCGGCGCTCGCGCGTGCGCTGTTCGCACCGGACGCCGCCGCCGACCCGGTCGCGCCGTCGTCCGGGGTGGCACAGTCGTCCGGGGTGGCACAGTCGTCCGGGGTGGCGGCGTCGACGGACGGACCGCCGTTGCCGCCGGTCGTCTCCGCCGGTCCGCATGCGCGGGTCGCGGAATGCGGTGGCAGCTCGCTCGCGACGGTGCTCGGTCTGGTACGGCTGCCGATTCGCATGGGGCAGACCGTCGTCCGGTGTGTGGCCGCCTATCGAGCGCAGCGCGCCCTTGCCGAAGCCACCGCCGCGGGGGAAATACCGGGTCCCGGACCGGGGTTCGCGCCGACCGTGGTGAACCGCGGTGCGACCGCCGAGGTTTCGGCGCACCGGGTGCGAATCCTGGTGCTGGAGGCGGCGCGGCTGCGGGCGACCGGGCGTACCGTCACGGTCGCCGTGTCGACCGCGGTCTCGGTGGCGCTGGCCGACTATCTCGCCGAACGCGATGCGGCGGTCGATCGGCTCGGCGCGCAGATCCCGGTGGCGGTGTCGGTGCCGGGCGCGCGCAACAATTACCGCGGAGTCGGCGTGGACCTGCACATCGCCGAAGCCGATCTTGCGGTGCGGGCCGACCGGATCGCCGCCGATCTGGCCGCGCGTCGGGTCCGTGCCGAGAATCCGCTGCTGGGAGCGCAGGATCGGGTCACCGCCGTCACGCCCGCGCCGATGCTGCGTCGCGATATCGCTCGCTATCGCCTGGAGACTCCCGACAGCATCGCCGGGCATACCGTCGTGTCCAGCGTGCATCGCGGCCCCGCCGACCTGGTGTTCGGCGGCCCGGTGTGGTTCACCGGGGGATTTCCGGCCATCGGGTCGGTCATGCGGCTGACCCACGGTGTGCACGGCCTCGGCGACACGGTCGCGGTCTCGGTGCACGTCGACCCGGCGGTTCTGCCCGATCTCGACCGCTACGTGGAGTTGCTGCGGGATGCGCTCGGCAGGGTCATGCGCATCTCCCCGCCGATCGGAAGGGCTCGACCCCGGTGAGGCCGCGAGAACGTTCGAGGTCGGGCGCTGGAGCGAAGGCTGCGAAGACGCGCTGCTTGGCTGATCCGCCTGTTCCCCTCTAGGGTGGGATTCCGTTCATAACAGCGTTGTATAGCAAGGAGTTTCGGTATGGGTGTACGGGTTCTGGCCGCGGGCGTCGCGGTGTCGGCCGCGACCGCGTTGTCCTTCCTGGCGGGTGGCGTCGCTTCCGCCGACCAGAACGAGGCCCAGCTTCGTGCGCAGGTCGAGCAGGCGTGCGCCGCCATCGGCGGCACCTATCCGCAGAACTACTTCCAGGTGCCCGGCCAGTTCGCCGGCAAGGCGGGCTGCCTCATGCCCGACGGCAGCTACGTCCAGGTGAACCTGCCCGACGGCACCGAATGCACCCGCGACCAGGGCTTCGGCATCTGGGTCCGCGGCGTCGTGCTCAACGGCGAGTGCGTGCAGCCCTGACAAGGGTCGCCCCGATACGACGACGCCGGGTGGGAAGCGATGCTTCCCACCCGGCGTTTTCGATGGCGGCCCAACTGACACAACGTTGGAACAACCGGCTGTGGGATGCTGTAGTTCGGATATTGGCTGAACTCGGGTGCAACTGCCGAGGCGCCCGTCTACACCGCGACGACGTTCAGCAGCGGTCCGAGCCCCTTGAAGTCGTTCGGGTTGCGGGTGTATAGAGGCAAGCTGTATTGGACTGCTGTAGCTGCTATCCGGAGGTCAGCCACTCGTCTTCGCGGTTTGCGCCCGATCTGCTCGAGGAGAAAAGCCAACGACCCGTACACGTTGGCTGTCTCGCCGTCGAACGCGAGCGGGTTGAACGATCTCGCGACCCACTGGAACTGGAGTTGGCGTTGGGCTTGCTTCACCGGATCTTTGGTCGAGTGCAGTCCGGCGGCGAGTTCGGCAAGACTTATCGCACTGATGGCGGCTTCCGCTTCATCGGGCAGCGCTGATTGCGCCTCGGAGTAATCGATGAGAACCGACGTGTCGAGCAGCACGTGTCGGGGGATGGTGGGTTCACTCACCACCGGCGATCTCCTGGTCGATCATCGCATCCATGTCGGCACGCCACTCGTCGTAGGGGATGCGCGGCAGGTGGGCGCTGGTGCGGGCGAGTTCGGCGATGGGCACGAAGGTTCGCCGTGTCAGGGGCTTGAGTTCGGCGACGGGTTTGCCATTGCGGGTGATGGTGAAGCTCTCACCGGCTTCGACCGCAGCGAGGACCTTGCCGCTGTCGTTACGGAGGTCGCGTTGCTGGATCGTCTTCATACCCATACGCTACCCGAACTGCTACATGGTGTACAGAATGCTACACACTGTGTGGGTTGCCGACCGCGCCTCGGGTCGAGAGGCTCAGCCCACACCTGTGGCAATGCTCGCGAGGAATCGGGATCCCGCCTACCGCGGAGAAGAAAATAGCCCCTCACCTGCGTGAACAAGTGAAGGGCCATGGCGGCCCTACTGACACAACGTTGGAACACTCAGCTGTGGGGCGGGATAGCTCGTTTGCTGAAGGAGTCCTCGGGAGAGTAACGGCGTCGTTGAACTTCGTGTAGAAGCTATCGGCACTATTCTGAGTCTGATGCCGAGCGGGTTTCGCTCCTGTGGAGTGCTACGAGATCCGTCCGAGAGTCATGTGTTTTAGGCCACATCTGGGGCCTAACTCGGATCCAATGCACGGCTTGTACACAGTCGTCTCCTGGTCAGTTCAGCACGCGTGAGGAGTAGTTCTGTCAGGACTTGATGAGGTCGTACGCCACCTTCAAGGTGTCGTTATCCACGGTCATCGGGACCATCTCACGCCACCTATGATCTTGGTTTCGGATCATTGTCCTGATTTGACTGCCGGATATTGTCTTCTCTCCCACATCCAAAATATTGACTGTGAATCCTGCGGATTCTATGAGAGATATCTTCTTTCGACTCCACGGCTCGACATCAGTCACTAGCACTACAGTATCGTTGCGAATCGTTGATTTCAGGCCGTCGGACGAAAGTGGAATCGGAATTACAGTAGTTCGCGTGTCAATTCTTTCATTGCGCGCCCAGCCCGATATTATTTCTCTGCGAAGCCAGAGGGGCAGAGGATTTGCACCGTCGCTATTTCTTGTGTCGCCGATCTCTTCGATAGCTGCATAGGGATGTGTTATTCCCACTGTTACATGATCGGCTGCTTCCAGAGCCGCCAGCACGTAGCGGGCATGCTCACTGTGGAAGGGTTGAAATCTTCCCAGCACAACCGCGTGTGGCATCCTCTCTGGTTTCGATGCCAGTATGGCACCCATGGATTCCGCTGTTGGAAAGTTAGTGTCGACCGTCGATCCGATATGAATTGCGTGACAACCAGCTCTCAATGCTGGCATGACGTCCTTGTCGATACGGTCACCTACAATCAAGACGTCGGATGGCCGTCTATCATAGAGTTCCACCAGACGAACGAAGTAGGTGTCCGATAGTTTGTTGATTCCAGCCAACTCCGACGAGAAGACATCCAAATTGAGTGCTGCGGTGTTCGGCAGACAGGATCTCAAGACATCACGTTCTCTTTGGCTGGGGCCGTCTGCCGCGAATATCACGTCTACACCCAGCCGCCTCATCGAGACTATGGTTTCGCGCAGTTCGTTGTCGTCAACGAGGGCTACCGATTTCGTGCGGTACTCCGAATTGAGGGCTTGGAAAGCGCTCTCGATATCCAATGGTCCAATCGGGTATTCGAGCGTCGAAGCCAAATTTGCAGCCTCAAGAAGGGTCATCATGGTCCAGTCGACAACCGAGGTTGCTTCTTTGTATCGCTCCAGTACAAGCGCTGGTACGACCGAGTCCAAGTGGGCCATCACATCTGGTGGGATACCCTTGTTCTGGAGCGCTCGGCTCAGGTGACCACCTCTAGGTGCCTTTAGTAGCGTCCCGCGTATATCAATGGCGACCAAACTGGTTCGGCAGCTCTTAACATAGTCCGAAAACTCAGAGAATGTGCGCAGGATCACGGATATCTCCCTGGAAGTGAGTTTCGGCTGTCGACAACAGGATCGCGCTTACATCATCTAGCGACCAGCTGAACCCTTTTCTTTCAGTAGGAATATTGCGCACGAATCCCTTTGCTTCGGTATCGGACAGATAGAGGGCGAGACCGGCCAGGTCCGGCCGCTCGAACTGTGCCTGCCAGAACAGTTGTGCGGCAGATTCTGCCCCGGCATAATCCATGGTGCGCATGCTGGTGGTCAATTTGGAGAATTTCTTCGAAGAAAGAAGGCATCGTGACAACGATTCTCGCAGTGCGATATCGTCGATGATATCGGGCAAGAGCGAATTTACTATATCGACTTCGTCTTGCTCATGTGATTCCTGGCCGAGTTCTGCCGACCATACTATTGATATCTTAGGACCGATCTTTCCCGGCAACGGTCGGCGAGGTCGAAAACATTTGAACAGGTCGTGGAAGATTGCGGCATATGTCAGTAGTCCGGGTGGCTCACTCAAGATGAATGAGCTCAATTCTTGGGTGATTGTAGTGGCGCCGAGTTGTCGGGTTCGCGCCAATGCGAAGTCCCGGACCGTCAGGGCGCAGCAGCACACGAGATGGCTCCCGACATCGAACTGGTGAACATCTCTGCGTTGTCGAATCCATGGATAGTGTCCCGGTCGGAGACAGACGGGTGGGAAAATATCTGGATATTGATCAACGACGGATCGGATCATATCTAAGCTCCGTTGCAGCGGCACTACCAGGGATGGCAGTTCTTCGACATCGGCGCCCAAAGTGCCTGATCCGGCTGCCTGAATAACGTCGATGATATGCCAACCGTCGGATTCAGAATCAAGCAGCAGATCGTAGACTATAACTTCACGTGGATCGAACAGAGTGCGCCAGTCGGAGATGGTCACAATACCTGTTCCAAAAGCGCTCGTTGATCGTTGACAAAAGCAGAGTCATCCATAAAAGACTTCCAGAATCGGATTGCCTGAAGGGCTGCGCAACATCGCGTCAGCTCATTGTCTAGAACCTGGCCGTATGATTTCTGGATTATCTCCAGCTCGACGGGAAAACGCTGCATGAGGATGGCGAACTCCCATTCTCGTGGAGCAGTTTGCGCTGCCGCCCAATCGATAACGCCACTCAAATGTCCATCGTCAACCAGCAGATTTCGTAGACTGAGATCTTTATGTACTATCACTAGTGGAGGAATCGAGTCGTGTCTGTCAACATAGCGACGAACCAGGCCGACAGCGGCTGTCACCAGTTTTTGGTCGTACTGGTTCACTGCTGGCATCAATTTTGCCTGAAACTTGAGTGCGGATGTCACAAGATAGTCGAAGAGTGGTCGCGGATCATCACCTTCGAACTCGGTGATGCCATCGGGTGCCGGAACAGCGTGCAGCGCCTTCAGGAATGTACCGAGCTCCTCGGGCAGCGACGGTGACGAAAATTGAGGGGTTATCCCTCGGAGCCGGGTTTGCACCTCTATGTATCCCAAGCCCGGCGCAAATACTCCATCAACCGACGTCGGTATCAGTCGCGCCGCCGATCGAGGAAGGCTATCTGCGAGGGTCTGAAGTACGCGTTGCTCTTTATGGTTGGCAGCATCAATTTTTCCACCTTCGACAACTTTGAACACATAACGTTCGCCGATTCCGACTGAGGACTTCGCCCCACCTGTCATCACCAGGTTGTTCTCGCCATATCGGCTGGCTACTTCGTGAAGTTTGTCGAGGATGTCGGTCATGAACGTTCGTCACCTTTCTTCATATCTAGAATGATTCCGTTCAGTAGTATATCCGCTAAACAGGCGCTTTTCAATCCACTATAAACTTGGGTGGACGATAGTAGAAATTTCGGGAGGCTTGCCGCTTGACATTTACGTGCTGACCACATCCGCAGCTGACATGGCCGATCGAGGCTAGATCCGGTAGCGCCGCCAAGAATAGTTCAAACGTCTTTCGTCGGCCTTCTACGATATTTCGGCTCAAGGTTGCAGCACCTTCCCGATAGTCGCTCCGAAAAAGTTCTCGGACACGGAAATCGTCCATCATCACTGCAAGAGCCGCGTAATGCATACCGAATTGCCTAGCGAGGGTGGCTTCTGGATCGAGAGTTTGCCCGATGACTTTTCCGCCGAGGTTCGAATAGTGTTTGAGCTCGGCTACGGTTTCAATCCTGGGCCAGCCGTGGAAGCATACGTACGTACCATCCGTGTGGACTGTTTCGTCAATGACATGGACCTGATTCGTGAGGGCGCGGCGGGCCTCTGTACAGAAAGGGCTGAACATCTCGACATTGCGAAATCCTTCAGGCCGATCCTTCCATGATTCGTCAGAATAGTTACCAAGGCCGATGAAGTCGTCAGGTATTACAACCGTACCTGCATGATCCTCTTGGGAAATGGCGCCCACAACAAAGGTGCCGATGAGCGTCCGTATACCCAACATATTGAGGGCTGCTTGGGTTTTTGAAAAGTCGATCTCTCTAGCGGGTGAGCGTACACGATCAAACCGTCCATACACAATTACGAACCGAATATTATTGTGCTCGGCGAGATAACAGCGTAGATGGACACCTCTGTCAGTTTCTATAACGATCAGCTCTACGTCCGCTTGCCGTATGTAGGCATCGGGTCTTGCTACTACTGCTACCGACACGTCGATTGTGCTCTTGGCTTGTTCGACATTGTCCGGATGAACCACGTATGCAGTCTGGAGGTTGCTGACTCTCACCTCAATAGCTCCTCGCGAATAGTGTCCATTGCCAGACCGATAGAATCGGGATTATATCCGACCCAAAGTCCCCGCGCGTCACTCCACTCCGGGATTTGGCTGGCCTCCGAATACCATGCGTCCCATAGCGGATCGAACGACGAGATGGACTCTCGGTATGATTCAGCAATCATTCGAGTTGTGTCGTTCGCTTGCAGACGTCGGGTCAGTATGCCCTCCTGCTGGATGACTTCTGGAATCACCAGTAGTCCGAGTGTTGCTTCGGCGGATACAGTGCGGCGCGTAGCGGCCAGAACATCGTTGATGTGGTACCTTACTTGCTGAAGTCCGGCCGGTTGACGATCGCGGTAGCTCGACGGTGTTGCAGCCATTATCCGTGCAGCCGCAGTCCCGGTTCGGACAGTCACTGAATGCGGGAGCCCCCGTACGGCAACCGTATTGGGGCCGGATGTCAGAAGTACACGATCATTACTCAGGAAGTTGGCACCCGAAGTTAGCGCCGTCAACAACAAACTCGTCTTGCCTACACCCTTTGTACCAACAACCAGGGCGGCACGCTTCTCGAACACGAACGCCGACGCGTGAACCTGAACCCAATGCGAGAAGCACGCGAGGGTTGCAAGCAGCGACCGGATAGCACGCGCCAATATATATTCCGGTGTGGCACTGCCGATCGGGATCGATACCGTCAGCGACCGCGGTCCCTCATCGAGTAGCTCGACAGTCCAGTCGTCGGATGGTGAATCGCGGTGCCATGCGAGCCACGTCTCGCCATCAGCTATGACACCGTTGCCTTCCAGGGCGCCCTCCTCTGCAACGGATAGGAGGCTCGACATCAAGCTTAGTGGGTCCTGGAAACTCCACGAAATTTGCCACTCGTTGTCCGTGCAGCCGGGATCCGGAAAGAAAGGCGATAGATAGCCTTCCAAGAATTTCTCTATTTTCCAGTTGTCTACATCGACCGAGACTACTACTGATCGCCCTATACCGAAGCGCAATGCCTCCAAACTCCTTTCATCTGACTATCACCGGGACATCTTCTCGTTCGACAACCTCACCAACTACGGAAGCCTTTTCATAGCCGCTCGACCGGAGGGATTCGAGCGCGTCGGCTGCTTCATCCCTTGATATGGACAACAGCAGAGGACCAGCGGTTTGCGGGTCGGTCAGCACTGCACGAGTAACAGTGTGCGGTTTGTTGAGAGAGCGGACGCGGTTGTCGGTTGCATTGGAGTTGGTCAAGGACGTGGTATGTCCGGCTTCGAACAGCGGATACGCAGCATCATAGACAGGCACGTGGTCGACGTCGAGAAGCATGGTGACGTGCGAGCTTTCGGCGATGTTGGCAGCGTGTGCGGCAAGACCGAATCCGCTCACATCGGTAGCTGCATGAACCGTGTAGCTTGCGAGTGCGTTAAGAGCTCGGCCGTGGCCCTTGGCAATCTCGGGGCTGAGTGTGCACAGAGTGTCTTCGACGGCCGCGTCGTGTCGCGCCCTACTGATGATGACGCCGACGCCGACCGGTTTGGTCAACAGGACTATGTCGCCAGGACGGGCTCCTGCAACTGCCCAAGTGTGGTCGAGCGAGGCGAATCCGACAACAGATAGACCGAAGAGAGGTTCCGGGCTGAAGATGCTATGCCCACCGACGAGCAATGCACCCTCATTTGCACAGGTTGATTCAGCGGCACCGAGCAGTGTCCGATACGACTCGATGTCGCTCTCGCGTGGCATGCCAAGGATGCTCAGACCTATTGCCGGTGTTCCTCCACACGCCCATATGTCATTCAAGGCATTGACCGTCGCAACCGAGCCTGCCACGGATGGGTCACGACAAACGGGCGGTGCGAAATCGAGGCTGGCGACCAGGTTCCTTCCCTCCTGGAGCGACAATATCGCCGCATCATCGTGCTCACGCACGCCAGCCAGCAATGCTGCGTTGTCGTCTCCGACACGCAGACCGCTGAGAGCCTCCAAAAGAGTGGTTCGATCCACCTTCGCACCGCAACCACCGGTTGCCCAATTACCTAGCGCCGGTACGCCGTCGATATTATGATTGCTCATCTTCGCTCCTCTTTGTTTCCGACATCTCGAAGAAGTCCCCTCAGAGAACTGGCATACCTACCCAGTCCGTTGCGAGTTCATTCATCAAGAGGCTTCCCGATCCAAGTGCACAAATAGTCCATGTGCACTAGGCGCTGTCCGCTGCTGATCGTCGGATTCATCGGAAATCTATTCTTAGGAGCGATATCGCGTGGGCAGTATGGATCTGCTGCGAACAGAGTTCTAGTGCCTGTCGTATGAGCGTGATGGAGATAGGCCCGGCCTGCGCAACCACCCCGGCAGGCTTCGATAAGCCCGCATCCGCTACAGGTCGGTATCACGTCGGGATTCGCTGTTCGGCGACGAAATGTCGCGAACTGTGGCGAGTTGATGATGTCGATTAGCTCGTCGACTACGAGATCTCCCACTTTGTAGTCGTGAAGATAGACACACGGAGATACCGGGATACGACCATCAGGCGTTATCGAATGTATTCGGAAACTAGTACGTCCGCATGGGCAGCCCTTCGCTCCTGAATACCCCATCACAGTTGCTAGCGGAGGTTCACCGAGGTCAACGGGAGCACATCTCTCCATCAAGTGCGAGAATCCCTCGTAGTATGCCTCAGCGCTGAGCGCTGACTGCATATGGGCCTGCTCCACAGGCTTCAGCGGGTTTATGCGTACGTGCGCGTCGTAACGTCGGGCCGTATCGAGCAACGCGTCTATTCTGTCAATTGTGAAATTCCAGTTCATTGCACACATAATGACACTGTGGGGGATCTCAGCATCTTGCAGCAGAGTCAGTGCTTGCATGGCCTGTTTGTAGAGTTTGGCTCCGCGGTTCGCATTGTGCTCTTCGGGGTACGGAGAGTCGAGACTGATATCGACGTCGTTCAGGCGGTTGAAGGCCGCACGATGGTTACGGTGAAGATAAAGCAGTGTGATTCCCGACGTCGTCAATCCAACCAATATTCCGGCGTCGGTCAGTCCATGTATGATCCTGGGCAGTAAAGTATTCGCGGGATTCGCGCCATTCGTAAACAGTGGCTCATTTCCCCCGAGGTTGACTGTCTCGACACCGACACTTGCTAGTTGCGCAACGATGCGGTCGACAATCTCCTCGGTGAAGTCTTGCCCTTTCTCTCGTGCGCTCATGGAATAGCAGTGAGTACACCGGTATGGGCAGTCGTTGCCGAGTGTCCATCCGATATTCTTGATAGTTGGTGGGCATTGCTCTAAATGTTGATATTCGATCGGGCCAACTTGTCGGTTGAAATGTTCGCTCGCATCGATCAGAAGGGGCAATGTCGTAGAACTACCAGGGCGTTCCCAAGGAAAAACAGGCTGAGGTCCCTTACTGCCCTCCTTGTCAATGTCCTGCACCGGTTCAGGTGGATCGGTATTTCTCATCCTTATATCCTTCATGCAAAGTATGATTATTCCGTGAGCGTGAGGTGATCTTGGCAGGCTTAAGGAAATCAACAAATAAAAGGGTTGTCGTCGGCATCGTAGACTAAGCCAGCTGCTTGATATGCATCGACAGCTTTCGCCGACAAGTCGTCATACAGCGACGCAGTAGACGCGATCCGATGCCGAACGTAGTCAAGCGCACGTTTATTCTCGTGAGTACTGAGATACTCGGCCTTCTCCGGTATCTCCCGAGCGAGGTGTAGCAGTCCGCGCATTGTCTCCAAATCTTGCTGCCTCAAGTCAAGACTAAGTCTCTGGAAGGTGACCCGGTGTGTGGGATCGATCGCTTTCGGCGCAGACAGTGGATCGATCGTCATGTCGTAAATCCTAGAATGACTTTTCTGCCAGGTTTTGAGTCCTGCGTACACTATCTGAGCTCTTGGACTTCGAATGACGTACCTCATATTTCCGAGACCTCCCGTGCCAGGCGTTGCGTCGCCTGGCGCAATCGATCCCGCCTTCATCAGCCGCCGAGTATAAGCTGTTCCTGTGGCTGCGTACATCTCGGTGAACACGCCTTTCGAGATAGTCCACGGATATCTTGTGAACCCGGCGTAGTTGGTTTCGAGTTCCTGTAACGTCGTATCCCTATCGAATAGGATATGTCCCGCCTGAACGACTATCCCAGCTTTCCGAAACTCCCGCAGCGCTATGTGATTTGCCTCAATCGACGCACGCTTCGCCATTCGGCGTAGGGCCGTCCGGGCGAAGTTCTCGATCCCGCACGCGAATGACCAGAATCCGGCATCAGCCAGGGCGGCGATCGTTGGACCGTCTACTCTGTCGGCTCGTATCTGGCCCCGTAAGTAGACTCTGATTTTTCGACGCTCGATCTCGCTGGCCAACTCGATACACCACGCCGTATCCCGAGGAGGCTCTATGAAACTATCGTCAACAACTTTTATATGTTGGACACCTCGACATACCAAGTCTTCGATCTGATCAACAAACCTGGGAATTGAGTACTGACGCCATTGCGGCCCTTCCGAGATGCGCTCGAACGCCACAATGGAGCAAAATACGCACGACGCCTGACACCCTCTGGAAGATTGCACATGCGAGGGACTGCGGCGACTCAAAGACAGCCCCACCGTATCTCGTGCCGGTAGCTGGAGCTGATTAAGATCAGCGACCAGACGCCGAGGTTGGGTACGTAAAATCGTGTCTTTTTGGCCTAGCTTGTCACGATACGCGATTCCCGATATCTCTGACAGTTGAGGCTTACCGGAAGCATAGTGATCGGCCAAGTCCAGAATTGTATTGTCTGCCTCGCCGATCGCCACAACATCGAAACCGGCATTGAGAAAATCGTCAGCGTGAAATGTTGGACCGAATCCGCCAGCAATTACAGGGATATCAGGCAGGACAAGACGTATTGTAGTCATCGCTGCGACTGCTGGTTCGATATTTGATCTATACGCTGCGAAACCGACAAGATCGGGCTCAAAAGACACGATCTTGCGAACCAAACCAGGAACATCGAGCCCCTCCAGCCATGCATCAAACAAATGCACGGTATGCCCAGCGTTCCGCAGGGCAGCAGCAAGAAAGCCCAAGCCGAGATTTTCCTCAGCAGTTCTATGTGTTACCGGTGAAGGCGTCGCTAACGCAATGCGTAATCTGGGCTGGCGCACACTCTCGGCGATATAGTTTGGATCGATTTCTTCACCCCCAATGGCATTCCTGCACAAATTCTACGGGTTAATCCTCGCGATGTCGCGAAACTCTTAACATTTGCTGGAAGATGTCTGAAAGTCGGCTCAGGCTGTGGCTACGTCAGGCCCTCTCATCATTCGCACCGTCCCGTCTCGGCATGACGAGTCCCCCGACCGAAACTCGTCGCGAGGTGCCGGAGTGGGCGCATCTCTAAACCGACTGCACCACCGTCGCGTCCGCGTGTCGACACCCGTTTCCTCAATACTTCTGCCGCCCCGTATCCGGCGTCACCCGTCCGGCCTCGATGAGCGTGCGGAAGGCGGCAGTCTTTCGCGCACAGCCATCCAGGCGACACGTCCGATGCACCTGCATCTCGTGGTGAGCTTCGTCGGCTGTGAGCGGTTCGGCCGGTGCGTCGTGTGTCCAGGAATGCGGCCAGATGTCCGCGGCGGACTCGTTAGTCGCCGGGCCTGATGCCGAATCCCTGGCTGGCGCCGGCCTGCTGGCCATGCCGCCGTCTGGATCGCGGCCCAAACTGGTTGCCAGCGCCATGATGCCCACCAGCAGTCCGATGGCCGCGACGCCAGCGATTCCGGCGAGGAACAGGTTCAGCCATGTCGGCATGAGCATCTCGCTTCCTGCCCACTACTGCGGCTTCGTCGGGTCGAGGATCACCCGTTCCGCCGCCACGAGCGCATCCAACGCGGCGCCCTTGCGCGGGCACTGATTCGCCCGGCAGGCCACATGGAACTGCATGACTACATGCGCCTGTTCGATCGTGAACGGCGAGAGCGGTGTGGCGTGGGCCTCCTGCCGCGTCATGGCAATGAGTTGGTACATGGCAAGCGAATTCGTGGTCACCGGAATCCTCCGTAGCTGAACAAGAGCAAGCGAAATTGACGGAGGTACCCGGCACCGGGGGCGTTTCGCCACCGGCCTGCCACACCGCAGGGCGGCCGGTGCGCCGGACGGGGGGGTTCCAGGCGTCAGCCCGGTACCGGGTACCGCTTCTGAGCCTGGCTCACAAGGGGTTTGGGCCGGACTCGCCCGGTGTTGGGGTACCGTTGGCGTTAGGTAAGGGTTTGCCCAGTTCAGGACCGAAAAGCGGTAGGTAGGGGCGATGGTACGAGGGCGGGAATGGACAGGATTTGAAGCAGCCGCTTTGCAAGAAGCGATGAGACGGTCGGTGCGGGAATTCGCTGCACTGCTCGGGCTAGAGACGACCACCGTCGCCAACTGGCGCAGTGGTCTGAGTGCCGTCGTGCCGCGCTCCAACACCCAGGCGATTCTGGATACGACCTACCAGTCGCGGGCATCCGACGACGACCGGGCCAGGTTCGAGGAGATTGTTGGGGAGGGAGAGGATGTTTGGCGGAGGCGGCATCCGTCCACTACCCGGCAGTATGAAGTGCCCGCAGCGTCAATCACAGTGGCCACAGCGACAAGTAGCAGCGATGTCTTTGAACCTCCGGCGGAGATTGTCCGGCGGATGAGCAGACTGCACGCCTTCGACGTTGACGAGGCTGTCATTGATGTCATCGACGTGGCGCTTGCGGACGTGCTTGGTCGCTACGAACTGGAAGGACCGGTCCGTCTGGCACCTGAGGTGCGTTCCCTGCGCCAAGAGGTCAATTCACTCCTGGAACAGTGCCATCAGCCAGTGCAGCTGCAACGCCTGTACAGATTGGACGGACAGCTTGCGGGTGCACTCGGCTATATGGCGGTCAACCGCGGGCGGTTCCACGCCGCGAACATGTACAGCCGGGAAGCACTGAGGATCGCCGAGTTCATTCGAGATGTTGAGCTGCAAGCGTGGGTCAAAGGGACGCAGAGCTTCTGCGCCTACTACCAAGAGGAGTACACGACTGCGGTTGGACTTGCCGAGGAAGGAATTCGGCTCGTGGGCGATACTGCGCAGGCGATCCGCCTCTACACGAACGGATTAGCCCGAGCGCTGGGGAAGATCGGAGATGCGAAGGGTGTCGAACGCGCAGTTGAGGCGGCGATGTCAATCGCTTCGTCCGTCGAGACGCCGCCCGGCCTGACCCCAGCTTTGTCGTTCCAGCCGTACAGCGAGGCACGCTTGGAGGCCAACGCGGCCACGGCGTATCTCTCAGCTGGCGACTACGAGCAGACACTCACCTACGGCCAGCAGGTTGAAGCACACGTCAATGCATCGGACTCGGTATGGAGCCGGTCGCTGGTTCGCCTGGATGTAGCCACGGCACTGGTGCGTCAGCCTGATCGCGACGTCGAACATGCGATGGATCTCGGCGTCGAAGCGCTCAACGCTTCTCAAGACCGGCCCATCCGGTCGGTGTGGCAGCGTGCCCACGACCTCGCCGACGTCGTGACGATGGTTGACGTCCGCAAGGCCAAGGACTACGCGGATGAACTGCGCGAATGGTCAGCCAAAGCACGAACGGTTGCGTCACCTGACAGGGCTACGGCCGAAGAGTGATGACCGCGCACTCATCCCACTCATAGCGGTGATCGGTGCGCCACAGCCGCACCAGCTTGACGGCGTCCACCAGCACGGTCGCCGATGGCAAGTCGCGCAGTGCCGCAATCTCTCTGATGACCGGTGTCGCGTCGCGCGGCGTCTTGTTGTAGGCAATGCCGAGGTGCGGGCGAAATCGGGAGGTCGGCTTCGGCCGGAACTCTGGTCGTACTGTGGCCAGGCTTGTGGTGAGTCGAGCGTGCAGGTCAACCAGGCAATCCCAGGGTGTCACCGAGAAGCGAATTGCGCTGGGCGAACCAGCCAGCGGGCCAACATCCAGCGAGAATGCATCCATCTCGGCCAACTGTTCATCGGCAGTTGCGACGATGGCCTCCATCTCGGATACTGTAATGCCTTCGGCCGCACCCACTTTCAGGACTGTCAGGTGAAGGCCGTCGGCTGGCACCAAACTCAGATGCGTCGTATCAAGGCGTGACTGACTCTGCTCGACAAGACGCACGAGTGCCGGATCGGTGAAGGTCAGATACCAGTAGTAGGCGGCGTAATCCGGTTCCCAGACCTTCCGCGTCCAATGGTCGTCAAGCCGAGGCAACGTCTGGAACGCCTGCCAATCGTTAGCACGAATCGTTTCGGCATCCG
This sequence comes from Nocardia arizonensis, assembly GCF_001310275.1. Classification (GTDB taxonomy): domain Bacteria; phylum Actinomycetota; class Actinomycetes; order Mycobacteriales; family Mycobacteriaceae; genus Nocardia; species Nocardia arizonensis. The sequence goes on along the minus strand of NZ_LGYZ01000133.1, from coordinate 245,406 downwards.
TCAGCGAGGCGGGGCGCTCAGGAGGGAACGATATACCACCAACCGATCCGTCCTCCACCGCCACAGTCACGGGAACATGGAGGTCGGTGATGTCGAGAGGGCCAGTCACGGCGTTAATCCTAGATGAAAGATCAAGATTCGGTCTTTCCGCATCTTCACGGCTGTGAATCGCGGAAGTGGTGGTGCGTTGTTGGCCAGCGGTGTTACTGACCGCCTGCGTACCGTCGTTGCTGACGACGAACAACCCGCCGAAACTGCCTGATTTCGGTAGGTTCCAGCGGGTTGCCCGGCCATTTGTGATGGCGAAGTGCCGTCAGGTCAGAACTTCGGCAAGTTGAGCAGGTTGTTTCTCGGATCTCCGTCCGGCCGAGTCTGGAGGTACTTCGGCCGACCGTTGCCCGGCGTCTTCACCTCAACCGTGGCAGGCTTCGTTCCCGGCTGCTGGACGTAGGCATGGCCGCCTTTGTCTTCGATCCAGGTGACGAGACGCGCCCTGGTCCACGTATCGGAGTTGCCGGTCCCGTCTTCGATCCACTTGAGCAACTGAATGTGCTCATGCGTATTGCCACCTTCGAGGTGGACTTCAGTGATACGGATGGCCATGAGGTCTCCGTCCTTCCGGTTGGGCTGACGGAGATACCAGGGAAGGCATCTCCGAGCACGTCCGAAACCGGAGACTTCCCAGCAAACTGGCGCGTTCAATTAGCGCAGCGCTACGACTCTTGGTAGCTTCGTGGCCTGCCCTACGCAAGCAGAACCACGTTGACTACGGAGCGGAAGCCCGACCAGGGATTTCGACTCCGTAGTCGCGTGCTTGGCACAGCATATACCCGACGAATGACACGGATGTAAGTCCACGTCTACCTGGTCATTTGTGAGCTGTGGATGGTTTTGTTAACAGACTGTGGATAAATCCGGCTTTCGAACCGTTGTTCGACCATTTCCTCAGTCATTTGCTGTGGATGCTGATCAGTAACTTCCGATTGTGAGATGAATCACTCCTCTTCCAAACCGGCTCCCGCAGTGCTAAGCAATCGCTTGGTTTCCGGCGATGATGTGAAGCAGATCGGAAGAAGCGATGGCCGGATCAAACAGAAAGCCGGTCAGGAGTGACCGCTTCGCCCGTCGCATCACGTCGTCTTCTGCTTCACCGCTAGCCCCGGTCACAGCCCAGATCCAGCCGTGTTCGTACAACGACTGATGGGGGTTTCCTGCATCTCTTCTTGTTGGTGAACGCGGCGACGGGCGAGCACCTGTTCAACGGACTCCGGCACGTCGATCAGGCGGCATCCGCCATGACGGACAGCCTCCACCACGACGCCGAGGGCGCACCGGCATTCGTTGACGGGCAGTGTTCTGTGGTGCCCATGAGGGCACCATCATTCGGCTTCCGCAAGACGGCATCCAGCGAGGTGGATGCGGGTTTGTATGTCAGGGCGAAGGGGTGGTCGAGAGGGTGGGGTGACGCTGCCTGCTATCCCACTGCCCGTACGACACGCACCGGTGCGCTCAGGAGGACTTCCCAGACCGGCGGCCCCCATTCGGTTGGCATCCCTGACCGGTCGTAGCCCTCGAACTGAGCCCAGTAGATGTCGGCGAGTTGAAGGACGTCCCCTGTTTCGGGCAGGGTCTGAAGCAGCGACATGTCGGCACGAAATCCCGGATCTGCGGTTTCGACTTCCCAGATCGTTCCGCACTGCTTCAAGGCTTGGAACTGGCGTGCATCGTCCAAGCTCTCGAACGCGAAGAAGGACTGGAGTCGAGACGGTGCGCCTTGGAACTTATTCAATCGCACCAGCTCCCACAACAGTTCGAGGCTCGTACATTGATCGACCGCGAACCGCTCTTTGCCCTTGTCATTGATAATCTTCGTCTGAAACGTTCCGCGCAAATATGACTCGCCGTGCAACGACAAGCCATCGTCAAACCATTTCGGCGATGTATTGCGTGAACGCTCGATGACCGCACCTTCTTGGAGTCGGTGTCCTCGATCGAGGTGGTAGTACGTCGGCATGATGATCCGTTCTGGCGGTTCGGCTTCGGCGAGGCGATCGCAGATCGCGGTGGATCTGGGGCCGCCTCGCTCAGGAACATACGCCGCTGCGCCGACAGGTTCACGCATCTGGTTGTGGTGCCCGATAGGGCACCATCATTCGGCTCCCGTAAGTCGGAATCTGCTGAGGTCAGAACGATTTCCAGGTCGATGCGGCGCGAATAGCGGGACGAATACGCCCAGATCGACCGTGGTGGCCACATCTTCGACTCCACAGACCAACCGGGCCACGGCCACCGTCACGACGGCTCGCTGCCGGAAGCCCGCACGGGCATCGCCCACATCCGAGTCCTCCGGACAGAACGCACTCAAAAGCGGCAGAAGATTGCCGCCCGCTGTCGCCGGAAGCATTCCCCATCATCGTCTTCCATCCCTATTTTCCCCAAACCCGTTGCGCCGTAACAAAATTGTTTCCCCGCCTTTCTTCCCAAAACCCGCAAGGGATTGTAAAATAGGGTGTATGGCGACCACGCAAAAGCGCGAATAAACACAATTTTCACTCCACGAGATAGGGAGGGTCGCCGCATGGCGACCCTCCCTATCCTTGTAAACGGGTGAAGCCTCCGCCGACGCGCGTCCGACCATACCGAAACGTAGTCCCGGCAAAGGAGGTTATCTATGGCAACACGAAACACTCGCAATCCTCATGCTTCACCGCAGGAGCCGTTCCCGTCCCACGACCCGAACAGCCCGAGCGATCTACCCCTCGGAGGCGAACCCTTCCGCCCCAAGCTGGCCCTGGTGTACCTGCGCGTCTCCACCGCGCGCCAAGCCAAGCGCGACGGTGAAATCGAGGGCTACTCGATCCCGGCGCAGCGCACCAGCTGCCACAAACGCGCTCATGAACTCGACGCTGCGGTCGAAGAGTTCGTGGATGCCGGGGCTTCGGCCCGGTCGGCGGATCGGCCGGGGCTACAAGCCTTGCTGGCACGCTTGGCCGATCCCTCGCAGCCGCCCGTGGATTACGTCATCGTGCATAAGCTGGATCGGCTGGCCCGCGACCGCGCCGACGACGTGGCGATCCTCCTCGCCATCCGCCAAGCCGGGGCGACGTTGGTATCGGTGTCGGAGATGGTGGACGAAACCCCGGCGGGCACGCTCATGCACGGCATCGTGGCGTCGTTTGCTGAGTACTACTCTCGCAACCTCTCCACCGAAGCCAAGAAAGGCATGAGTGAGAAGGTCAAGCGTGGCGGCACACCGGGACAGGCACCCATCGGGTACCTCAACGTCGTCCACCGAGTGGACGGTACGGACATCAAGAGCGTGGTCATCGACGAAGTACGCGGCCACCATATGGCCTGGGCATTCGAGCAGTACGCGACTGGCGAGTGGAGCATCGCGGCGCTACGCGACGAACTGGAAGCACGGGGTCTGCGCAGCCGCCCGACCAAGAAATATGTCGGCACACCGCTCAGCCGCGCCCAACTGCACCGGCTACTCAGCAATCCGTACTACAAGGGCCTGATCCGCTTCAAGGGCGTGCTGTTCGAGGGCAAGCATCCGCCGCTGGTGGATGAGATCACCTGGCAGCAGGTGCAAGACGTGCTGGCCGGACGGCGTATCGCCGGGGATCGTTCCTGGAAGCACGGGCATTATCTCAAGGGCAGCTTGCGCTGCCAGCGGTGTGGCGGACGGATCGGCTACGGCTGGAGCCGAGGCAAAGGCGGACGCTACGACTATTTCTTCTGCCTGGGACGGCACACCGGCCGCTCGACCTGCGATTTGCCCTACATTCCAGCCAGTGCCATCGAGGACAAGGTGGCTGAGCGCTGGGGCCGTATCCGGTTCAGTGAAACCGAGATTGCCAGCATCCGCGAAGAAGTCTTGGCCGACGCCAAGCAACTGCGCGACCAACACACTCAGCTCGCCGAACAGCAGCGTCGCCGCCTGATCCAACTCGAACGCCAGAAGACGAAACTGATCGACGCGTATATGGCTGACGCCATCCCGGTCGAAGACCTCAAACAGCGACAGACCGCCGTCATGGCCGAGATCGCTGACGCACGACGACTCATCCAAACCGCCGACATCCAGCTGGCGGATCTCAATACCCAGCTCGACGTTGTGCTTGGCCTGCTGACGCATGCCCGCACCCTCTACGAGCGAGCCGACGGTACCGCCCGGCAACTGCTCAACAGCGCCATGTTCGCCTGGCTCACGATAGACAGCCACGACGACCCGGATGCTTCGACCAGCGCCACAAGCAGCAGTGGTTGGACGCCGCAAGAGGCCGAACTGGCAGGCGGGGAGCTGAGCGAGATCGTCGGGGCGGTGTTGGGGTACCACCCGGATGTGAGGGAAGCGGCAACCGAAGCGAAGGATGCTGGCGGATTCGACGCACAGCGCGAGGCGGCAGACGCGAACAGTGGCAGCGCCATGCTTCCTACCCGCGTCCACACACCCCACATCGGTGGGCTCGGGGTGTTCCGGCGAGCACTATCCACACAGCCGCACGCGAGGACAGACGACGCAGCAGCGATGGGAATAGCAGGAGCCGTTTCACGCTCTGACGGGCGCGGAACTGCCGGACAAGGCCACGACGCGGCCCTCACGCCCGAAACCGTCACAACCAGGCGAAACAGCCACAAAAGCGGAAACAAGGCCGGACAAGCAGAAACCCCGGCCAAACTTGCGTTTGACCGGGGTTCCAACGTGTACTACTTGGCGGAGGATAGGGGATTTGAACCCCTGAGGGCGTTAACCCAACCCGCGTTCCAGGCGAGCGCCATAGGCCACTAGGCGAATCCTCCGTGGAGCAGCATAGCGGCAGATGCCCTCGAGATGCCAAACCGGGGGCCTGCGCGGGCGTCGCCGCGCGGCCGGACGGGGGCTTCACAAGGGGGATGCGGGAGGACGCGCCCCCCTTCCGCGCTGGCGTCCGATGACCCGCTACACTGGCCAACGGATCCCGCGCGGCGCGCATCCTGTGAACTCCCCCAGGGCCGGAAGGCAGCAAGGGTCAACGGGCTCTGCCGGGTGCGCGGGGTCCCCTATTCTCCGGCCGTCGGCCGATCTCCCGGTCGAGAATCGCCCACCACTTCGGCACCGTCCCCGGGTAACGTGAGCAGCGGTCCGCCGACGGTCGTCCGACCCCCGGTACGGATGTCGAATATTCGCCCCTTCGCTGCTTCGAAAGGCTGCTCAGGATGCCCCGGCAAACGCAAATCGGTGTGATGAGCCACGAGGAACTCGTGTCCGAACACGAGACCCAGACCGCGAATTACGCGACGCTCAAGACCGAGAAGCTCACGCTGGACCTCACGCGAGGCAAACCCGCACCGGAGCAGTTGGACCTCTCGGCGGGGCTGCTGTCGCTGCCCGGACCCGACGACTACCGCGACGGCACCGGCACCGACTGCCGCAACTACGGTGGTCAGCGGGGGCTTCCCGAATTGCGCGCGATCTTCGGCGAACTGCTCGGCATACCGACCGAGAACCTGATCGCGGGCAACAACGCGAGCCTGCAACTGATGCACGACGTGATCGTCTACGCAATGCTGTACGGCACCAACGATTCCGAGCGCCGCTGGGCCGCGGAACCGACCGTGAAATGGCTGTGCCCGAGTCCGGGTTACGACCGGCACTTCGCCATCACCGAGGCGCTCGGTTTCGAGATGATCCCGATTCCGATGGCCGACAACGGCCCGAATACCGCCGCGATCGCCGCGCTGGTGGCCGCCGACCCCGAGATCAAGGGTCTGTGGGCGGTGCCGAACTACGCCAATCCGACCGGCGCGGTGTATTCCGAAGAGGTCGTGCGGGAACTGGTTTCGATGCCCGCAGCGGCGCCGGACTTCCGTCTGTTCTGGGACAACGCTTATGCGGTGCATCCGCTCACCGACACCGCCGCGCCGGTGCTCGACGTGCTCGGTATGGCCGCTGCCGCCGGAAATCCGAACCGGCCCATTGTCTTCGCCTCCACCTCCAAGATCACCTTCGCGGGCGCGGGCGTGAGTTTCCTCGGCGCCTCCACGGAGAATCTGGAGTGGTATCTCGGCCATGCGGCCAAGAGCAGCATCGGCCCCGACAAGATCAATCAGCTGCGCCATCTGCGTTTCTTCGGCAACGCCGACGGGGTCCGCGCGCACATGCAGAAACACCGCGAAATCCTCGAGCCGAAATTCAAATTGGTGCTGAAGATTCTGGAGGACCGGCTCGGCGCGTCGAAGGTCGCGTCCTGGACCGAACCCAAGGGCGGCTATTTCATCAGTCTCGACGTGATGGAGGGCACCGCGGCACGGGTCATCGCGCTGGCGAAGGACGCAGGCATCGCGCTCACCGCGGCGGGGTCGGCCTTCCCGTACCGAAATGATACCGACGACAAGAACATTCGCATCGCTCCGAGCTTTCCGAAGCTGCCGGAATTGGAGAAGGCGATGGACGGATTGGCCACCTGCGTCCTGCTCGCGGCCACCGAGAAGGCGCTGGGCAAATAGATCGGTGGCGGCGGCCGATACGGGTATCGGCCGCCGCCGCGTCGACTACGGCGATCAGCGTGGTTTATGGGCCAGCACGGCGAACATCGTGACCGACAGGTGGATATCGCCGGTTTCCGCGCCGCGGCGCAATTGCGCCAGCAATTCTTCGCGCTGAGCTTCGGTGATCGCTCCGCGCGCCACCGCCATGGCCGAGATTCGGGTGACCAGCGCGCCCGCGCCGACGCTGCGATCCTGCACCAGGGCGTGCGAGCCGATGTCATCGATCTCCAGGCCCGCCTTGGCGAGCAGGCCGGGGATGCGGCGTCCCGACCGCGGGTTGGTGGTGGCCGCGGCGAGGGTCTCGATGATCTTGTGCACGACCCCGATATCGCCGGGATGGATGATCGCGGTGCCCCAGTCGACGTCCACTACGACGGCGCGTCCGCCGGGACGCAGCACCCGGGCGATCTCGTTGGCCGCCCGCGCGGGCGCGGTCAGGTGCTGGAAGACGCGTTCACATAGTGCGGCGTCGAAGGTGTCGGCGCCGAAGGGGATGCCGTAGGCGTCGCCGGAGTGGAACCGCGCGGTGGAACCGGCCTCGCGCGCGCGGCGTTCGGCGGAGGCGAGCAGGTTGGGGTCGGGCTCGACGCCGATGGCGCTGCCGGTCGGCCCGACGGCCTCGGCGAAGGTCAGCACCTCCGAACCGCTGCCCGAGCCGATGTCGATCGCCGATTCGCCCGGTCGCAGTGCCAGCGCCTCATGCGCCCAGTTCCGTAGTCTGCGGATGCCCGGTAATGCCGCTTGGAGGTCGCGGACGTCGACGAGTTGGTCCTGGCCCGCGCTGTCGAAGCGGTCGGGGCGCGGTGCGAAGGTGTCCATGGCCGCGAGTCCGTTCCTGGGTCGTGCGGTCGTCTGAGGCATGGCGCGTAGCCTACGCGGCGGCGATGTCATCTGCCCGGCTGGGTTGTGAGATGTGTCACCATTTCGAGTCGCGCCCATCCGTGCGAGTGACCGCACGGTGACGCGACAGTGCGATGATCGAGTGCGTGCCCGCGATCCGAGTACGGCGAAAGGACCGATGGTGACGGTGGAACTGTGTCTGGCGCAGGAGCCCGAGGCGGACAAACTGCTGTCCGAGGATCCCTTCGCTCTGCTCACCGGAATGCTGCTGGACCAGCAATATCCGCTCGAACACGCCTTCCGCGGACCCAAGAAGATCGCCGACCGCATGGACGGTTTCGCCATCGAGAAAATCGCGGCCGCCGATCCGCAGGCATTCGAGGATCTGTGCGCGACTCCGCCCGCGATCCATCGCTACGGTCGGTCGATGGCCCGGCGCACCCAGGAGCTCGCCCGCTATGTCGTCGAGAACTACGGCGCGAATACCGAGGCGATCTGGACCGAGGGCGATCCGAACGGCGCCGAGGTGCTGCGCAGGCTCAAGGCGCTGCCCGGTTACGGCGACCAGAAGGCGCGAATCTTCCTGGCGCTGCTCGGCAAACAGCTCGGGGTCCGGCCCGCGGGCTGGGAAAAGGCGGCGGGCGCGTATTCGGAGAATGGTTCGCGGCGCTCGGCCGCCGATATCGTCGACGGGGAATCGCTGCTGGAGGTCCGTGCTTTCAAGAAGCAGTTGAAGGCGGCCGCCAAGGAGTCCGGGGCGAAATAGACGGCTCGAAAACCTGCGCGTCCCATTGGAATCGCGCTGCGTTTTTCCCTCGTTCGCAGGCGACTTCTCCGTGATGCTTGCCCTCGAATGCTCGTTCTAGATGAGGGAATGCAGGTCTATGAGGATGAGGAAACTGGCCGTCGTGGCCGCGTTGCTGACGGTGGCGACCGGTGTGGTGTCCGGCACCGCGGGCGCCGCACCGAAGCCGGCCGTGACCGCCCCGGTGAATTTCACCGCGAACACCGACGAGACCCGCTCGGTGATCACCACCGATGCCGGCTCCATCGGTATAGGCGCGGCGTGATGCGTGTCACCTGCCGGAATCTTGTGTGATCGCACACCGAAAGATAACTGGAGGTTGGAATCCGGTCCGAACCGGTGTTACCGTTTTTTTATGTCCAGCAACCATTCCACTGCCGTGCGGGTCACCTACGTGACCGCCGCGCTGGGGCTGCGGTTGCCGTTGACTCGCGAACTGTGTCGTTCCTGCCGCTGCGGCTGAGCTGAGCTCGCTCCCGGCTTCATGCTGCCTCGTCATCGCACGTAGTAGGCATATCCCGTCTCTTTCGGGACTTCGGCAAGGAATCTTCATATGTCCCTTCCCATCCTGGAGCGATCCGCTTCGCGGGTCGCCACCGGTCGTGTCCGCTCGGCCCGTCCAGTTATCGCCCCGGAACTCCGTATCGCCGACAATCCGGCCGCGGCCGTCCTGCGCGCGGCGACCGCGGGGCCGATCTCGCGTGACAATGCCGCGCGCACAACGGGTCTGAGTATCGCGACGGTCAACCGTCAGGTTTCGGCACTGCTGGCCGCGGGCCTGCTGCGCGAGCGCAACGACCTGACCGCCTCGGGTGCGGTGGGGCGTCCGCGCGTGCCGTTCGAAATCGATCACGAGGCATATCTGACCCTCGGCATTCACATCGGCGCGGCCGTCACCAAGATCGTCGCTGCGGATCCGCGCGGCCGGATTCTCGGCGGACTCGCGATCGCGACCCCGCGGACCGGACAGGATTTCGCGACGAACACCGTGGCGCGCAGCGCGCGTGCCTTCCTCCAGCGGTGGCATCGGCGCAAACCACTGTGGGCCGGTGTCGCCACCGGCGGACGGGTCGACCCGTTCACCGGTGTGGTCGATCACCCCAAACTCGACTGGAAGAACGCCCCGGTCGGCGCGGTCCTCGGCGAGGTACTCGAACTCCCGGTGTCGGTCGCCCCGCACGTAGAGGCCATGGCCGCGTCGGAACTGCTGCTCCCGACACCGGAACCGCGCGAAGGACCGCAACGCGGCAGCAGCTTGTATTTCTACGTGCGCGAAACCGCGGGTATCGCGGTGACTTTGGAGGGTCGCGTGCACACCCCGAGCAACGGGCCCGGGTCCATCGCGCATCTGCCGACCGGTTCGGATGTGGAATGCGGGTGCGGACGTCGCGGCTGCTTGGAGGTCACCGTGGGAGACCGGGCGCTGCACGCGCGGGCGGTCGGGCGCGGAATCATCCCGGCCTACAACGGAACCGCCGGGTCGACCATCACCGATCTGTATCGCGCGGCGGAGGCGGGTTCGGAGTCGGCGCGGGAACTGCTGGCCGAACGGGCGACCATGTTGGGGCATACCGTCGCGCTGGTGCGGGACATGCTCAATCCCGATCGGGTCATCCTCGGCGGACAGGCGTTCACGGCATACCGGCCCGCGCTGGCGCACGTGGCGACCGCCTTCCGCCAGGCGTCGATCCTGCCGCCCACCGACATACGGATCAGCGGATTCGGCGGCAAGGTACAGGAATTCGCGGCGGTGGTGACCTCGCTCAGCGCGATCTACGCCGATCCGCTCGCGGCCATGCGCAGGTCGCCCCCCGCCGAGTGAGCCGCGCGAAGGAAACGGCCGTCGTGCGTTTCGACCCGATCAGGACGACCGTCCGAACAGTCCTTCCATCGCGGTGATGAAGTACGGGAAATGTCCGGCGAAGCGCTGGAGATCGGTGTCGCGATCGAATCCGCCGAACCAGTAGAGCCCGGGTTGGGAGTCCGCGGCCGGGTCGAGATCGCGGAAGGTGCGGATCCAGTTGTCGGCGCGGCCGCCGATGACGGTGAACGGCAGGGCGCGGGAGAACACCGTCTCCTGTTCGGGCGCCGGAATCTGTTCGCGCCGAACGGCGTCGAGCCCACGTTGTAGCGCGCGCACCCTGCCCGCGAGCTCGCGGCCGTAGGCGGTGCGCACCGGCAGGTAGGTGGGCAGCAGGACGACGGCGACGCCCGCGAGGGCGATCGCGACGCCGACCAGGGCGTGTCCGGCCGAGAAGGCGAGCGCGATGGTCGCGGCGATACCCGCCACGATGAGCGCCGCGCCGATCCTGACCGGCAGGCCGGGACGGGAGCGTTCGGCGAAGGCGCCCTGTTCGACCGCGTCGGCCACCATCGCCTTGCGAATGGGTTCGACAGGAACCCGGCCGGGCGCGCGCAATTCGGCGACCGTGACCGCGTCGACACCCGCGGGCAGCAGTGCGGTGTACACGGCCTTCTCGTAGTCGCGCAGTTGATCGTCGGGCGCGTTGACCCGGGCGATCCGCCAGTCGTTGCCGTCCGGTGACGCCCCGATCGGCGTGACCCAGATGTAGCGGCGCACCGCGAGATCCACGACGGTGGCCGCGATGTCGATCGGATCGGCGTGCTCGTCCACGACCAGCCCGGCCGCACCGGGGAGTATGCCGTCGGGTGAGGCGAAGCGGATCTGCTCGCCGTCGCGCTGGAGTGGATCTATCACCTCCGAACCCGCGGTGGCCGAGGCGTTCTGGCTACGGGCGCGCAGCACGAACGCGGCCAGACCCGCCAGTGCCGCGATCAGCACGCCGAAGGCGAGCCATACCGGACCCGAGAGTGCGAACGCGCCCGCCTCGTCCTCGCGGATATCGGCATTGGCGGGCACGGTGCCCGGCGGCAGTTGCAGGGTCAGGTCTATGGTGTCGCCCTTGCGCAGATCGGTCTGCTCGAGGAACAGCGCACCGGTCGCCTCGACGCGCACGTCGGCGCACGGGCGGGCATTGCCGGGCGGGCCGAGTTTGCAGTCCACGATGCCCATTTCGAAACTGGGCGCGATCACCGAGGCGCTGATGGCGGCGATATCGGTATTGACGACGCCGAGCCAGTGGAAGACCTGGGTGCCCGGTGCGTCGCGGACCGTGTTGTGGATGGCGTAGGTGAAGGTGGATTCGCCCGGTCCGGCGTCGATGGTGAACTGGTCGCCCGCCACCGTGGCGGTGCCCGCGCCCTCGGTGTCCACGTCGGTGACCCGGAAGACCCGCTGCACGTCGTCGGTCAGCTGTAGTCGCAGCGGCAACGCCATCGTGAAGCGTTCACCCGCGGGCACTTCGACCTTCTCGACAACATTCAGCACACCCGAGCGATCGAGCTTCAGATCGGCGGTGATGGTGACGCCCGCGGGGGCAGGCTGACCGTGGGCCGGTGCGGCCGCGGCCAGGACCGAACCGGCGAGAATCAGCGCGCTCGCGGCGGCCCCCCGAAATGTCAGCATGGCTGCCTACTCTAGACAAGTTGCTATTCTTCGTCAGCGGCGCGGCGCGAGCGACGGGCCGGCAGACAGCAGCGACGGGCGTGACGCTCAGGGTCGAGTGCGCGCTGCTGATCCATCCTGTCGGCCACCATTCGAGACGAGGGGGTGCGGGGCCAGTGACGCAGCCACCGTACGGATACGGACCGGTCCCACCCGGCGGACAGCCGGTGCCGCCGCCGGGGTACCGGCCGCCCGGGTATGGTCAGCAGCCCGGACACCGGCCGCAACCCCGGTACGGACAGCAACCCGGATTCCGCCCCGGATACGGTCAGCAACCCGCGTACGGTGCACCGCAGGGCTATCCGCCGCCCGGTTACCGTCCGGGCATGCCCGCGCCCATGCCGTACGGCCCGCCCGGCCGTCCGCCGCAGCGTCCGCGCAAACGCGGCGGCGGGCTGCTGGCGCTGGCGCTCGTGGTGATCGTCCTGGTGGCGGGCGGTCTGGTGCTGAACGCGGTGCGCCATGTCGGACTCGACGACAATGCGGGCGGACCGAATCCGAGCATGACCTTCTCCAATGACGACGGCGGCTCCGGGTCGGCGGAGACGGCGAACAATCCGCTGCTCACCGATCCGAACGCGACCTTGATCCCGGCGCGCTGCGCTTATTCGCCGTGGAGCACGCAGGTCGAGGTGGCGCGCAAGTTCTTCGAGACCGCGGCGGGCTGCCTCGAGTCCGCGTGGCAGCCGGTGCTGGCCGCCGCCGATCTGCCGTTCACCGCACCGACGGTGAGCGTGACCGCGAGCACCGCGGGCGTCACCACCCCGTGCACCGGCAGCACCACCAATTTCGCGGCCTTCTACTGCCCGGCCAACAAGACCATCTACATGCCGATCAGCCAGTTGCAGACCGACCTGTTCAAGGACAACTGGGTGGTCTATCTGTCGGTGTTCGCGCACGAGTACGGACATCACGTGCAGGCGATGTCGGGCATCCTGCGCAAGGCCAATGCCGAACGGGTCGACGCGGGCACCCGCAGCGACCGCGGTCTGGAACTGTCGCGCCGGGTCGAATTGCAGGCCCAGTGCTTCAACGGCATGTACGTGGGTTCCTCGAACAGCGGCGGATCCTTGACCAGCGCCCAGATCACCCTCGCCAAGCGCGACGCCAACGGCCGGGGCGACGCGCCGAGCGACTCGCGCGACCACGGCACCCCCGAGAACAGCGGCAACTGGTTCGAACTCGGCCTCGACAAGAACCGGACCTCGCAGTGCAATACGTTCACCGCGTCCGCGAAGTCGGTCAGCTGAGCGTCGAGCGCGGCGAATGGCCGTGCACGCCTTCGGCGTAGGCGGTTTCGGCGTGCAGCGCGTAGTCGATGCCCGCGGTCTCGTCTTCCTTGCTGACACGGAAGCCGACGATCTTGTCGATGGCGATGCCGAGCACATAGCTGACGCCGAAGGCGTATGCCGCCACCGCGAGCACGCCGACCAGCTGTTTGCCCAGTTGCGCCGCGCCGCCGCCGTAGAGCAGACCCTCGACGCCGCCGGTCATCACCCGATCGGCCAGCAGGCCGATCAACACGGTGCCGATCACGCCGCCGACGAAGTGCACGCCCACCACATCGAGTGAATCGTCGTAGCCCGCCCTGTGCTTCCAGCTCACCGCGAAGGAGCACACCGTGCCTGCGGCCAGACCGACCACGACCGCGCCGAGCGTGCTCACCGAACCGCAGGACGGGGTGATCGCCACCAGACCCGCGACCACGCCCGAGGCCGCGCCGAAGGTCGTCGGCCTGCCATCGCGGATCTGTTCGACCGCCAGCCAGCCCAGCATGCCGAGACAGCCCGCGACCAGCGTGTTGAGGAATACGGCCGCGGCGATGCCATCGGCGGCCAGCGCCGAGCCCGCGTTGAACCCGAACCAGCCGAACCACAGCAGACCCGCGCCGAGCAGCACGAACGGCAGGTTGTGCGGGCGCATGGCGTCCACCCGGAAGCCGACGCGCGGCCCGAGGACCAGTGCCAACGCCAACGCGGATGCGCCGGAGGCGATCTCCACCACGAGCCCGCCCGCGTAATCGAGTGCGCCGAAGGAGGCGAGCCAGCCGTCCGGCCCCCACACCCAGTGCGCGATCGGCACGTACACCGCCAGTGCCCACAGCGGCACGAAGATCATCCAGCCGGAGAACTTCGCGCGATCGGCGATGGCGCCGCTGACCAATGCCGCCGTCAGCACCGCGAAGGTGAGCTGGAAGGTGGCGAACAGCAATTCGGGAACCGCGCCGCCTGAGGTCTCGTGCAGGGTGGTCGGATCGAGGCCGCGCAGTGCGAGATGATCGAGCCCGCCGATGAGTCCGCCGCCCGCGTCCGCGTCGAAGGCCAGGCTGTAGCCGACGAGCAGCCAGACGACGGTGACCAGCGGAATCGAGATGAAGCTCATCATCAGCATATTGAGTACGCCGGTCGAGCGAACCATGCCGCCGTAGAAGATGGCCAGCGCCGGTGTCATCAGCAGCACCAGCGCGGTGCTGACGATCAACAGCGCGGTGGCCGCCGGATCGATGGTCGATGGCATGGCTGACTCCTTCTCCGCGTAGTGCGTTGCAAGGAAGTTACCGAATGCTCACCGGTCGGGCGAGGGCGATGCCGCGCGGTCAGATCCGTGGCGGGTCCTGTTTGACCCGATCCATCCACCGTTGGATCTCGTCGGGTTCGGGCGTCTCGCCGATCAGATCGAGCACCGCGTGCCCGACACAGGCCGCCGCGAGGATCCGGCTCGCGATCGCCTCGACATCACCCCACGGCAGGAACGGCTTGGCGATCAGCAGTGCGGCGATGCCGTGCGCGGAGGCCCACAGTTCCAGCACCACCGGGGTTGGGTCGCCCGCGTGCAGGGTGCCCTCGTCCATGCATTCCAGCACGGTCGCCGTGAACAGCTGAAAGGCTCCGCTGCTCAGCACGCGGTCGACCTCGCTGACATGGTCGGCGGGCGCGGTGGCGACCCGGTACTGCGCCGGATGTTCCAGTGCGTAGCGGACATAGGCCATGCCCTGGTCACGCAGGCGGTTCATGGGCGAAAGCGACGGGTCGACGGCCGCGGACATGGCGTCGTACAGATCCTCGAAGGTTCGGGCGACCACCGCTTCGATCAATTGGTCCTTGTCGGCGAAATGCCGGTAGATCGACGGCGCGCTGACCCCGACCATCTTTCCCACGTCGCGGATGGACACACCGTCGGCGTGTCCGGCGCGAGCGAGCAATTCGGCTGTGGCATCCAGTATCTCGGTTCGCAACTGGGCGCCCGAGCCGCGCGGGGATCGGGGTCGGCGCGCACGGGTCATGCGCGCCCGGCGCCGAGTAGCTCGGGTTCGGCCTCGGTCGGCTCGCTCAATCCGATCCGGTCGTGCAGGCGGGCGAGGGGTTTGGGCGCCCACCAGTTCAGCGGCCCGAGCAGTCGCATGAGCGCGGGGGCGAGCAGTCCGCGGATCACGGTCGCGTCGACGAGCACGGTCAGGGTCAGACCGAGTCCCATCATCTGCATGAACGACACTTTCGAGGTAATCATCGCGCCCAATACGATAGCCATCAGCAATGCGGCCGCGGTGAAGATCCGCCCGGTGCGGGCAAGGCCGATGGCCACCGAACGGGTGTTGTCCTTGGTGGCGAGCCATTCCTCGCGGATGCGCGACAGCAGGAACACCTCGTAGTCCATGCTCAGGCCGAAGGCGAGGCAGAACATCAGGATCGGCATGGTCGGCACCATGTAGCCCACCGCGGTGAAGTCGAGCAGCCCCGACAGGTGGCCGTCCTGGAAGATCCACACCATCGCCCCGAAGGCCGCGGCCAGCGACAGCGTATTGAGCACAAGCGCCTTGACGGGCAGTACGACGCTGCCGGTGAACAGGAACAGCACCAGCAGGGTGGTCAGCGCGATGAGCGTCAGCGCCAGCGGCATCCGCGCGCCGAGCGACTCGAGGGAGTCGGCGCTGATCGCCGCGGCGCCGCCGTACAGCGCGGCGGCGGGCGGTTGTACGGCGCGGATCTCGTCGAGCTGAGCCTGTCCGGCGGCGGAGTAAGGGTCGAGTCGGGTGGATACGGCGAGGTAGACGCCGGTGTCGTTGGCCATGCCCGACGGCGCCTGAGCGATGCGCTGCCCGCCGACGTACACGCCCGCCGAGGACAGCACCGCGGGCACGTCGTCGACCTCCGACAGCCGCGCCGCGTAGCCGCCGAGCGCGGCATCGTCCGCGCGGTAGCCGTCGAGGACGATCGTGGTGACCGCGCCGGGGTCGGCGCGGGGGAATTCCTTGCGCAGGGTGTCGCCGACCTGATGCGCCGACGCGCTCGCGGGCAGCACCCGGTCGTCGGGGAAGCCGAACTTCACCGAGAGGAACGGGGAGCCGAGGGTCAGCAGGACGGCGATGAGCACCACCGCGATCGGCGCGGCATGCCGCATGACGGTCATGGCCAGCCGGTACCAGCCGCTCTGTTCGGGCGGTACCGGATTCGGATGCGGATCGCGGCCGAAGAGCCTGCGCAGCGGCACCCGCAGGTCGGCGGCATTGACCCGGTCACCGAGCAGGACCAGCGCGGCGGGCAGCACCAGGATCGAGGCCGCCGCCGCCGCGGCGACCACGGCGACGCCGGTGTAGGCGAAGGATTTCAGGAAGTACAGATCGAACACGCTCATCACGGC
The DNA here is from genome assembly GCF_001310275.1 of Nocardia arizonensis. Taxonomy (GTDB): domain Bacteria; phylum Actinomycetota; class Actinomycetes; order Mycobacteriales; family Mycobacteriaceae; genus Nocardia; species Nocardia arizonensis. The sequence goes on along the minus strand of NZ_LGYZ01000133.1, from coordinate 229,063 downwards.
CATCGACAGCGCCACGGTCAGCGCGGAGAACAGCACCGTGCGCCCGGCGGTCTGGACCGCGCGGATGGTCGCGCCGACCGGATCGCGGCCATTGCCGAGCTCTTCGCGATAGCGGCTGACTATGAAAAGGCTGTAGTCGATGGCGAGGGCGAGTCCGAGGGCGGTCGTCAGGTTCAGCGCGTAGATCGAGACATCGGTGAACAGCGTGAACAGACGCAGGATGGCCAGGGTGACGACGATGGCGAACAGGCCGATCGCCAGCGGCAGCGAGGCCGCCACCACACTGCCGAAGACCAGCACGAGCACGATCATCGACAGCGGTATGGCGACCGATTCGGCGATCGCGAGGTCGCGGGTGGTCTGGGCGTTGACGTCGTGATAGATCGCCGCCATGCCGCCCTGGCGCACCGTGATCCCATCGCCCGCGGCGGGCAGTTGTTCGGTGATCTCCCCGGAAATGCGCTGGACCTCGTTTTCGTCGCCGACCAGGTAGGCGGCGATCAGCGCGTGTTTGCCGTCGCTGCCGCGCAGGGCGGTGGCGAGGGTGGGCGGCGCGGTCCAGTACGACTGCACGCCGCGCACGTCGGATCGGGCGCGCAAGGCGTCGACCACGGCCAGGCCCGCGGCGCGGGTGGACGGTGCGTCGGCGCCCGCCTCGGATTCGACCAAGAAGACGACATTGGGGACCGCGCCGTCGAAGTTGTCGGCCAGCAGACGGGTCACGCGGGAGGATTCGGCGTCGTCGGCGGTGAAGCCGCCGGATTTCAGGTGGCTCGCGGCGGTGATGCCCGCGATGCCGCAGAACAGGGCGAATACGAGCGCGGCGACCAGGACGGTGCGCGGTCTACTCGTCGCGAATCGGGCGATTCTGGTCAACATTCCACATACCCCTACGTAGGTTAACGCCGTTAGAGTAACGCCGTTAACCTACGTGGTCGAGAGGGTCGGTCAGCGGCGCGACTGTTTGGCCAGTGCCCGCCTGCCGCGCCGCCCGGGGACCGGTAGACCGTCGTCGATTTCCACCCACTCGGCCGTGCACAGCCACAGTTGCTGGGACATCGCGTCGGCGGTGTCGTGGAAGACCTTGCGGCCCTTGTCGTCGCGCAATTCGTGCGAGACCGTCGACCAGCGCGGTGCGCGCCCGAATTCGGCCCGGTAATCGGTGAGATATCCCGCCACGATGGTGCCGATGGTATTCACCGGACGCAGCGAGACCCTATTCCCGTATTTCGCGGCATGGAATCTGCGCGCGGCACACAGGGATTGCGGATTGGCGTTCGAGGCAATCCAACCCGCGCGTTGTGCGCGTTCGATCAACCACAGGTGTTTGACCGCGTTGGGCGCCACATCGCCGATGCGTTCCCGAATCAAACCCATGATCGGTTCGGAATTCAGAACATCGCGACGAATCGGACCGGTGCCGTGCTCGGTCCAGTGCTCATGGGCCATCCGGGCGAGGACGCGGCCGAACTCATCGATGCTGCGCTGGGCGCGGCGGCCGAGTCGCTCGATGCGCTCGGCCTCGCGGCGCATCTCGTTCTGCGCGGTCAGCGTGCGGATGGCCGCCAACGTGGGCACCTGACCGCGTTCGAGCAGTTCGAGGATCGCCGAGGCGGTGGACGGGTCGGCGGCCGCCGCGACCGGCAGCGAATCCCGTTTGAGCGCGAAATCCCGCGGGCTGATCGCGCGGCTGAGCAGATCGACCGCCGCCGGATCGTCCGCGAACTCGGTATTGGACAGCCAGGCGGCGGCGATATCGTCACAAGACGGCACGTGGAACATTCCTCCGAGACGGCGGTGGGAGTTCGGCGATGGCGCCTGCGGATATTCGAGGGGGGATAGCGGGTTGTGCCCCGGTCGGGATGAGGGACCGGCCGGGGTCACCAACCTGATGAAGGTTTGGCTACCGAAGTTGCCGACAACCACGGTAGCCGGCGGCGGCCACCCCTGTCACTTTTCTTGGCTGATTCGTTACATCCACAATGGATGGGCGAATCGAGCTATACGTTCGACCAATTCGGCATAACCGCAATCCATTGGTGGGTAATTCGCGTGCAGTGCCGCCGGGGTGTCGGCGATAACCATCGATTCACCGCCGCGGCGACCGCTTCGGTGCGACTGAAGCGGGTCGGCTACTTATTGTGATTTAAATCACATTATTGCCCCGGCTCGGCTACGGACCTGTCGGCGCGGACCGACAGGCAGCGCGAATGTTCGCTTGTCGGTGCGCGCCGGTAACCTCTGGCCGTGGCTCTGTACCGGAAGTACCGACCGGCAACGTTCGCAGAGGTGGTGGGTCAGGAGCACGTCACCGACCCGCTGAGTACCGCGCTCGACACCGGGCGGATCAGTCATGCCTATCTGTTCTCCGGTCCGCGCGGCTGCGGCAAGACCTCCTCAGCGCGCATCCTCGCCAGATCGCTGAACTGTGCGCAGGGCCCGACCTCGACACCGTGCGGCGTCTGCCCGTCCTGCGTGGCGCTCGGCCCCGGCGGTCCCGGCAATATCGACGTCATCGAACTTGACGCGGCCAGTCACGGCGGTGTGGACGATACCCGTGAACTGCGCGACCGGGCCTTCTACGCGCCCGCGGAATCGCGCTATCGCGTCTTCATCGTCGACGAGGCGCACATGGTCACCACGGCGGGCTTCAACGCGCTGCTCAAGATCGTCGAGGAACCGCCCGCCCACCTCATCTTCATCTTCGCCACCACCGAGCCGGACAAGGTGCTGCCCACCATCCGGTCGCGCACCCACCACTACCCGTTCCGCCTGCTGCCGCCGGTCACCATGCGCGGGCTGCTCGGGCGCATCTGCGAACAGGAGAGCGTGCAGGTCGAGGAGGCGGTGTACCCGCTGGTCATCCGCGCGGGCGGCGGTTCGCCGCGCGACAGCCTCAGCGTGCTCGACCAACTGCTGGCAGGCGCCGGATCGGAGGGCGTCACCTATTCGCGGGCGGTGTCCTTGCTCGGTGTCACCGATGTCGCGCTGATCGACGACGCGGTCGCCGCGCTCGCCGATGACGACGGCGCGGCACTGTTCGGCACCGTCGACCAGGTGATGGAGGCCGGTCACGATCCGCGCCGCTTCGCCGTCGACCTGCTCGAACGTTTCCGCGATCTGATCCTGCTGCGCGCGGTACCCGACGCCATCGAGCGCGGACTGGTCTCCGGCCCGGGCGACGTCCTCGACCGCATGCGCGATCAAGCCGACCGCATCGGTCCCGCCACCCTCACCCGCTACGCCGAACTGCTGCACGCCGGTCTCGGCGAGATGCGCGGAGCCACCGCGCCCCGCCTGCTCCTCGAAGTGGTATGCGCCCGCATGCTCCTGCCCTCGGTCTCCGACGGCGAATCCGCGGCCCTGCAACGCCTGGAGCGCCTGGAACGCGGCATGGCGACCGGCGCCCCGATCGCCGCGGCGCCCGCCGCCGCAGGCGCACCGGTCACCGCCGGGCCCGGGGCCGCCGAGCCGGTGCGTCGCCGCGGCGCCGAGGTATTGGCCGCCATGCGGGACAAACGCGGGGGCGCCGCGAAGACCGATGATCGAGGCGATGCCGAGGCCGCGCCGTCGGTCGCGCGCGAGTCCGGCGGCGCCGCATCGGGGCGTGAATCGGGCATCGCCGAATTCACGAGCGAGGCCGGCCATGCGGCGCGCGAACCGCAGGGCGGCCCCGCGCCGACGGCGGCGGTCGGCCCCGGCGGCGCGGGCGATGCCGCGAACAGGCGTACAACGGACAGCGCTCCCGACCGTTCGGTCGATTCCGGCGGCGGTTCGGGTGACCCCGGTTCCGCTTCGCACGCAGCGGCAAACGATCGGGCCGGTTCGAATCGAGCCGACGGCTCTCCGGGCGTGTCCGGGGTGCGGTCCGCCGCCATGCGCGACCCTGCCAATGGTGACGCCTATGCGCTCGGTGACGCCGGTGTCGCGCGCACGGAGGTCCACGGCGCCGCCGGAACCGCACGCCAATCCGAGACGGACGATCGCTCGCCCGTGAGTGGTTCTGATCGCCCGCCCGTGAGTGGTTCTGATCGCTCGGCCGTGAGTGGTTCTGATCGCTCGGTCGCGAGTGGCTCCGGTGGCGGGGATTCCGCGCCGTCCGGTGCGGTGCTCGCCGGACCGGTGAGCGCGGCGGACGGTTCGGATTCGGAGGGCCGGTCGGATGCGGAGTTGTTGCGGGCGGTCGAGTCGGCCTGGGGGGATATTCGGTCGAAGGTGCGTGAATTCGGGGCGGCGGTGCACGCGCTGCTGTCGGGGGCGTCGGTATCGCGGATCGAGGGTGATGTGATCGTCTTCGCGCATCAGCATCCGCCATTGGCGCAGCGGCTGTCGGATCCGCGGAATCTGGACGCGGTGCGGTCGGCGGTGCGCGCGGTGCTCGGTCGCGAGCACGACGTGCGGTGGGAGTCGGGCGCGGCGGCGCGCCCGGCACCGCAAACCGGCGGTCGGTCGCGGGGAGCGGGGCAACAGAGCGGTCCGGTCCGCGGCGGGCAGGGACAGGGCGGGCAGGGACAGGGTCGACAGGGGCAGGGCGGGCAGGGACAGGGCGCGCAGGGACGCGGCGCCGCGATGCCCGCGCAGGCGAATCCGCGGAGTTCGGAGCCCTCGGCGCCGCCTCGCTACTCGCGGCCGAGTCAGGCGAACAAGTCGGCCGATTCGGTGAGCGGCGCCCGCGCGCCCCGCTCCTTCGCGGGTGAGGACGATATTCCGCCGCCGGACTATCCCGATCTGCCCGACGATCCCGGACCGGGTGATTACCCGCCGCCGGACCCGGTGTCGGACTACGACTTGCCCGCGCCCGCGGCGCCGCAGGAGCCGACGCCGGAAGAGGAGCGGGAAATGTTCGAGGAGGCCGCGCGACCGGTGGCGCCCGAGGACCGCCGCGATCCCGACGAGGTCGCCCTCGAATTGCTCCGCAATGAGCTTGGGGCCACACGTCTGGACGGTTGACAACCACCGCCTCGAGGACGTTAAGTTAACCGGAGTTCGCACACGGCGGTAGTATGAGCGGGTGGCTGCGAGCTCCGGTTCGGCGAGGTTCTATGGTAAGCCCGTGCGCACGGGCGCCCGGGACCTGCGCCGGGTCGTGGCATGCCGAGTTTTGTACAGCGTTATGCGACGTGAGTGAGGGGCCCGTAAGGCGTACGTCCGCAAGGCGTATGTCCGCGAATCCACGCGGGGCCCGGAGCAATGTGAATCGAATATGGACGGTCGGTCCTGGGGCCGGTCGGCGAGGTCAGCCGCGATCGGGCGGGCGAGAGCCCGGCCGCCGCACCCTAAGGAAGGAAACACTCCACATGACCACAGAGGCCTACATTTACGAGGCCATCCGCACCCCGCGCGGACGCGGCAAGAAGAACGGTTCGCTGCACTCGGTCAAGCCGATCGACCTCATCGTTGGTCTGATCCAGGAGCTGCGCGGTCGTTTCCCGAACCTGAACGAGGACCAGATCTCCGATCTGATCCTCGGTGTGGTGATGCCGGTCGGTGACCAGGGCGCCGATATCGCCCGCACGGCGGTCACCGTTTCGGGCCTGCCCGACACCGTCGGCGGCTTCCAGCTCAACCGCTTCTGCGCCTCCGGCCTCGAGGCCGTCAACCTGGCCGCGCAGAAGGTGCGCTCCGGCTTCGACGATCTCGTCCTCGCGGGCGGCGTCGAGTCCATGTCGCGCGTGCCGATGGGCTCCGACGGCGGCGCCTGGGCACTCGACCCGGCCACCAACTACGACACCTACTTCGTGCCGCAGGGCGTCTCGGCTGACCTGATCGCCACCATCGAGGGCTTCAGCCGCGACGATGTCGACGCGTACGCCGTGCGTTCGCAGGAACTGGCCGCCAAGGCCACCACCGGCGGCTACTTCGCCAAGTCGATCGTTCCGGTCCGGGACCAGAACGGCCTGATCGTCCTCGACAACGACGAGCACATGCGCCCCGGCACCACCGCCGAGGACCTGGCCAAGCTCACCCCGTCGTTCTCCGTGATCGGCGAGATGGGCGGCTTCGACGCCGTCGCGCTCCAGAAGTACCACTTCGTCGAGAAGATCAACCACGTCCACCACGGCGGCAACAGCTCCGGCATCGTCGACGGCGCGGCACTGGTGCTCGTCGGCAGCGAGGAGGCGGGCAAGGCCAGCGGCCTGACCCCGCGCGCCCGCATCGTCGCCACCGCCACCAGCGGCGCCGACTCCACCATCATGCTGACCGGCCCCACCCCGGCCGCCAAGAAGGCGCTCGCCAAGGCCGGTCTGACCCTCGACGACATCGACCTGGTCGAGATCAACGAGGCGTTCGCATCCGTCGTGCTCAAGTTCCAGAAGGACCTGAACATCCCCGACGAGAAGCTGAACGTCAACGGCGGCGCCATCGCGATGGGCCACCCGCTCGGCGCCACCGGCGCCATGATCACCGGCACCATGGTCGACGAGCTGGAGCGCCGCAACGGCCGCTACGCCCTCATCACCCTGTGCATCGGCGGCGGCATGGGCGTCGCCACCATCATCGAGCGCGTCTGATCCCGCCGACAGCAGCATTTACCAAGGAGACACAGAGCTGTGAGTGACAACATGATCGGTTGGGAGAAGGATTCGGACGGCATCGTCGTATTGACGATGGACGACCCGAACCAGGGCGCCAACACGATGAACGAGCTGTACAAGACCTCGATGACCGCGACCGTCGATCGGCTCGAGGCCGAGAAGGACAGCATCACCGGCGTGGTGCTGACCTCGGCGAAGAAGACCTTCTTCGCGGGCGGCGACCTGAAGAACATGATGCACGTCGGTCCCGACGACGGCGCGGCCCTCATGGCGGAGCTGGCCACCATCAAGTCGGCGCTGCGTCGCCTGGAGACCCTCGGCAAGCCGGTCGTCTCCGCGATCAACGGCGCGGCGCTGGGCGGCGGCCTCGAGATCACCCTCGCCACCCACTACCGCATCGCCGCGGACGTCCCCGGCGTGCAGCTCGGCCTGCCCGAGGTGAGCCTTGGCCTGCTGCCCGCGGGCGGCGGCATCATCCGCACCGTGCGCATGCTCGGCCTCCAGGGCGCGCTCATGCAGGTCCTGTTGCAGGGCAACAAGTTCCGCCCGGCCAAGGCCAAGGAGATCGGCCTTATCAACGAGGTCGTCGGCTCCGTCGAGGAACTGGTGCCCGCCGCGAAGGCGTGGATCAAGGCCAACCCCGAGGGCGGCGTGCAGCCCTGGGACAAGAAGGGCTTCAAGATCCCCGGCGGCACCCCCGCCAGTCCGGCGTTCGCGGCCAACCTGCCCGCGTTCCCGGCCAACCTGCGCAAGCAGCTCAAGGGTGCGAACATGCCCGCTCCGCGGGCCATCCTGTCCGCGGCGGTCGAGGGCTCCCAGGTCGACATCGACAATGCCTCGCTCATCGAGTCCCGCTACTTCGTGCACCTGCTGACCGGCCCGGTCGCGAAGAACATGATCCAGGCGTTCTTCTTCGACCTCCAGTCGATCAACAACGGCGGATCGCGGCCCAAGCACGTGCCCAAGCGTGAGATCAAGAAGGTCGGCGTCCTCGGCGCGGGCATGATGGGCGCGGGCATCGCCTACGTCTCCGCCAAGGCGGGCTACGAGGTCGTGCTCAAGGACGTCACCATCGAGGCGGCCGAGCGCGGCAAGAACTACTCCGAGAAGATCGAAGCCAAGGCGCTCTCGCGCGGCAAGACCACCGAGGAGAAGTCCAAGGCGCTGCTCGACCGCATCAAGCCGACCGCCGACGCGGCCGACTTCGCGGGCGTCGACTTCGTCGTCGAGGCCGTCTTCGAGAACACCGAGCTCAAGCACAAGGTGTTCCAGGAGATCGAGGACATCGTCACCCCCGACGCGCTGCTCGGCTCCAACACCTCCACCCTGCCGATCACCGGTCTCGCCGCCGGCGTGAAGCGCCAGGAGGACTTCATCGGCATCCACTTCTTCTCGCCGGTCGACAAGATGCCGCTGGTCGAGATCATCAAGGGTGAGAAGACCTCCGACGAAGCGCTGGCCCGGGTGTACGACTACACCCTCGCCATCAAGAAGACCCCGATTGTCGTCAACGACAGCCGCGGCTTCTTCACCTCGCGCGTCATCGGCACCTTCGTCAACGAGGCGATCGCCATGCTCGGTGAGGGCATCGAGCCCGCCACCATCGAGCAGGCCGGTCAGCAGGCGGGCTACCCGGCCGCGCCGCTCCAGCTCACCGACGAGCTCAATATGAAGCTCATGCTGAAGATCGCCAAGGAGACCGAGGAGGCGGCGATCAAGGGCGACGCCACCTTGGGCAACACCCGGCACCCGGCCATCGACGTCGTCGAGTACATGGTCAACGAGGGTCGCCCCGGTCGCCTGGAGAAGGCGGGCTTCTACGAGTACGACGAGGACGGCAAGCGCCTCGGCCTGTGGCAGGGCCTGCGCGACCACTTCAAGACCGTCGCCACCCTCGACGTGCCGATCCAGGATCTGATCGACCGCATGCTGTTCGCGGAAGCGATCGAGACCCAGAAGTGCTTCGACGAGGGTGTACTCGAGACCACCGCCGACGCCAACATCGGGTCCATCTTCGGCATCGGCTTCCCGGCCTGGACCGGTGGTGTGCACCAGTTCATCGTCGGCTACCCGGGCGGACAGGCCGCGTTCGTGGCCCGTGCCGACGAGCTGGCGAAGAAGTACGGCGCTCGCTTCGAGGTACCCGCCTCGCTGCGATGATTCGGTCGTGCCCGATCACCGAGTGAATCGGGCAGTTCCACACGGCGCCGCCGGGAGGGATCCCGGCGGCGCCGCTGCGTTTCGGCCGGGAGTTTCGCCGGCTGTGCGCGCTGCCGGAGATCGGGTGAAAAATCCTATCCGCCATTATGTTTCGCGGGGATGGAGCAATTCTTCCGCCCGGCTCGGCGTACCGAAATCGGTTGTGTGGGTTGGTTGCGGGGCAGGAAGGAGGGGTGCGATGCGATGATGCCTTTGTGACTCAGTGGCTTCCGCTTATCTGCTCGCTCATCATTGCCGGTGTGGCGCTGGTGGGCGTCCTCGTCAATAACCGGACAAATCGTGACGCGATTCTCGCGGCGGACGAACGTAACCGGGTCACGCTCGAAACGGCCCAGCGCAGTACGGAGCAGACCAATTCCGCGGCCGAGCGTCGGGAGCGGGACAAGTGGCGGCGGGATTCGATCCTGGCCGCGGTTTCCTCCGTGCTGGCGGTTTCGGAGGAGGTGCGCGAACAGCTCGGCGGATGTGCGCACTGGAACGCTCAGGACGCCGAGGAGATCGACGCGGCGGGGGACGAGATCCACCGCATCATCGAGGGGTGCCACGGGACGGTCAGCCGGTTGCGGGTGCTGTCGAATCGCAAGATCCCCAATCGGTGCGAGGATCTGCTGCGCACGTTGACCGCGGCACAGGCCATCACCCTGCAACGGCTCAAGACCGAACTCGACGACGATCCGAGCAGCAAGGAAGTTCTCGACGTGCTGACCCTGTGGCACAAGGCGATGGCCAAGGCGGTCGAACAGGAGACCTCGGTCATCTACGCCACGCGCGCGGAGCTCGGCATCGAGGTGCTCAAGGACAAGGACGCGCCCGAACCGCCGTTCGACACGGCTTTCGAGCCGGTCGCCGAACCGGTGCCCGCCCAGGTGTAGCGGTACGCCGCCGAGAGGCGGATTCCGGTATCGGCGATAACTGATTGCGCTCGCAACGACACTGATTCGAATCTCCGCCCGCCCGGCTCGCGACCGCGCTACGTTGGAGTGTGCGCGGACATGACGGACATCGCGGGTTTGCCCGGGATTGTCCTGTCGGCGTACGAACGATCGCCGGTGGCGTCGATTCGATGTGAGTTCGAGGTGGTCACATGAATCCACAGATGCGCTCGGGTCAGGTGAGTCCCGGCGAGGCACCGCTCGAATCGACCTCGTCGGGGGATGAGCAGACTTCGGAGCCGGGTGAGGCCACCCAGCGCAGCGAGCCGGTCGGCATCGCCGACGAACTCGAGGCGATGGGGTTCTCGGGCGCGGTGGAAATCGGTCGCGGCGGATTCGGTGTGGTCTACCGGTGTCTGCAATCGGTGCTGGAGCGGGTGGTCGCGGTCAAGGTGTTGTCCTCGGAGATCGATGCGGAGAGCCGTGAGCGGTTCTTGCGCGAAGAGCACGCGATGGGCAAGCTGTCGGGGCATCCGAATATCGTCGAGATCCTCCAGGTGGACGTCACTCCCTCTGGTTTGCCGTTCATCGTCATGCCGTATTGCACCCGCGGTTCGCTCGAGCAGCTGATTCGCGATCACGGGCCGTTGACCTGGCGTGATGCCGTGCGGGCGGGGGTGAAGCTGGCAGGCGCGATCGAGAGCGCGCACCGGGCCGGAATTCTGCACCGCGATGTGAAACCCGCGAATGTCCTGCTCACCGCCTATGGCGAACCGCAGTTGACCGATTTCGGCATAGCGCGCGTACCGGGCGGATTCCGCACCTCCAGCAGTCTGATCACCGGATCGCCCGCCTTCACCGCCCCGGAGGTGCTGCGCGGTGACGAGCCGACCGTGTGCTCGGATGTCTACGGACTCGGCGCGACCCTGTTCGCCCTGCTGACCGGGCACGCCGCCTTCGAGCGCCAGGCGGGCGAGAAGGTGGTGGCGCAGTTCCTGCGCATCACGACCCAGCCGGTGCCGGATCTGCGTGACCAGGACATTCCGGCCGATGTCGCAGCGGCGATCGAACGGGCGATGGCGACCGACCCGCGCGAGCGTCCGCAGTCGGCGTTCGAATTCGGCGAGCTGCTGCGTTCGGTGCAGCGCGACCACGATCAGGTGCCCGACGAGATGGCGTTACTCGATCCGTCGGCCGTGTCCGAGGAGGTGGAGCGGGCGCGCGGGCGCGATTCGGCCACGTCGGTCCGGTCGCGTCCCGCGGTCACCGGTCGCCGCAGCTGGCCGCTGACCCTGCGTCCGGCGGTATCGCAGCATCCGGCGAACTGGGCGAGCACGACCATGCCGCCGACCGCGACGACCAAGTTCCGGCCGCCGACGCCCGCGCGCGAACCCGTGTCCCGACCGCGTCTGCTCGACGTGCTGCGCGCGGGTGGTCGCCGCACGCTCGCGACCATCCACGCCCCGGCCGGATTCGGCAAGAGCACGCTGGCGGCCCAGTGGCGGGCGGAGCTGACCGAACGCGGGATACCGGTCGCTTGGATCGGCGTCGACCAGGGCGACGACAACGAGGTCTGGTTTCTCGCCCACCTGATCGAGGCCATCCGCCGGGTCCGCCCCGACGTCGGCGACGGACTCGATCAGGTGCTGGAGGAGCGGCCCGCCGACGCGGTCGCCTATGTCATCTCGACGCTCATCGACGAGATACACACCTCGGACCGGACCGTGGTTGTCGTCATCGATGACTGGCACCGGGTCACCGACGAGGGCGCGCAGCGGGCGCTGGCCTCGCTGCTCGAGAGCGGTTGCCATCATCTGCGATTCGTGGTGACCAGCCGGGAACAGGCCGGGTTGCCGACCAGCCGCATGCGGGTGCACGACGAACTGGTCGAGATCGGATCGGCGGATCTGCGGCTGACCGTCGAGGAGACCGCGCAGATCCTGGTCGAACGCAATGGGTTCGATCTCACCGACGCCCAGGTCGAGCAGATCCACGCCGTCACCGACGGCTGGCCCGCCGCCATCCAGCTGGTCGGGCTGTCGCTGCGAGGCAATACGGATCCGGCGCAGCTGATCGAGCATCTTTCCGAGGGCGGGCACGGGATTCGCGAATACCTGGCCGAGAACGTGCTCGACACCCTCGAGCCGCGGATGCTCGACTTTCTCAGCGCGATCTCGGTCACCGAGCGGGTATCGGCGTCGCTGGCCTCGGCGCTGTCGGGGGACAGCGAGGCCGAGATGATGCTTGCCCAGGCCGAGCAGCGCGAACTGTTCCTGCGGCGCATCGAGCACGATCCCGAGTGGTACCGGATGCAGCCGCTGTTCGCCGAACATCTGCGCGCGCGATTGGAGCGCACCCATCCGGGGCAGCTGAAGGTGTTGCACCGCAAGGCATCGCGTTGGTACGCCGAGCACCAACTGCTGCGCAAGTCGGTGGATCACGCACTGGCCGCGACGGACCTCAAAATGGCGATGGATCTCGTCGAGAACGGCGGTATGGATCTCATCGACGGCTCCCGGCTGGCCACGCTGCTCGGCACGGTGTCGAAATTGCCGGTGCAGCAGGTGGCTTCGCGGTCGAAGCTGCTGATGGCGGTCGCGCGGGCGAACGTGAACCTGCAACAGTCGGGTGCGGCGCGCAATGCGCTCGGCCGCCTGTCGAACATCCTCGCGCGAGGTTCGGCCTCCGACACCGATATCGGCAGGCAGCGGTGTGAGGCCGAGGTGCTCGCGGCCTCCGACGACATCGCGCGCGACATCACCGAGGGGGTGGTGGAACGGGTCGAGTGCTGTCTCGAGAAGGCCGACGACCTGCCCGCTTGGACCGTGTCAACGGCGGCCAACCTGATCTCGTTCGTGCGACTGTGCGAATTCGATTTCGACGGTGCGCGCGAGATCCAGGACTGGGCGGCCGAATACCACGCGCGGTCCAAGGACCCATTGGGCGCGGTCTTCGGGCTGTGCGGCCAGGGCGCGGCCGCCTACGAACAACTCGATATCGCCACCGCCACCGGCTGCTTCGAAATGGCCTGGGAGACCGCGCACACCCGGTCAGGACCCCGATCGCACGCGGTGCGGGTGGCCGCGGCACTGCTGGGCGAGATGAGTTACCGCCGCGGCGATCTCGACGCCGCCGATCAACTGCTGGACGAGAGTCACCAACTGGTGACCAGAATCGGCCCGGTCGACTTCCTCATCGCCACCTTCGTCGTCGGCGCGCGCGTGAAGGCGGTGCGCGGCGATCTGTACACCGCCGTCACCCGACTCGACGAGGGCGCGGCCATCGCGGCCGAAAACGGTCTCGGCCGCCTCGGCGCGCACATCCGCGCCGAACGGCTGCGGCTCGGGCTGCTCGGCGGCGACGACAACGGCGACGGGGCCGATACCGGCCACCATTCGCCCCGGCTGCACGGCGCGCCCGCGCTCACCGCCGAGGCGCGCGAGATCGCGGGTATCCGCGCCCTGCTCAGCCGTCATCAACTGCGTTCCGACGATCGCGCCGTGCGCCGGGCCCGCGCGCTGCACGCCCGCACCCTCGAACAGAACCGCCCGCGCGCGGAATTGGATACGGCACTGCTGCTGGCGGAATGCCTGGCCGCCTCGGGCTGGGTCGGCGAGGCCACCGGACTGCTGTTGCCCGCCGCCGCGAAATGCGCCGAACTAGGCTGGACCAGACCGCTGCTCGACGCCGGACCTGGCGTGGTGGCGATCCTGCGGGTGTTGCGCAGCGATATGCACACGGTGCCCGAAGGCGCGGAGGAGATCACCCTGCCCGCGCTGTTCCTCGCCGAACTGCTGGATTGAACGCGACGGCCCGCCGCCCCGGATTACGGGACGGCGGGCCGTGCCACGGTGACCGTCGGCTATGCCTTCCACCAGGGACGCAGCGGCAGCCAGTTCTCACCCTTCGGGCCGAGCTTGACCCCGAGCACGTGATGCAGCTGAACCACGTTGCGCTGGAAGCCGAGTCGAGACCCGGCCATGTACAAGCCCCACACCTTCGCGGTGCCCTCGCCGACCTCGGCGACGCAGGCGTCCCAGTTGGCGACCAGGTTCTTGCACCATTCGTGCAGGGTCAGCGCGTAATGATCGCGCAGATTCTCCTCGTGCACCACCTCGAGCCCCACGTTCTGGATCTCGCTGATGATGCGCCCCGAGCCGATCAGCTCACCGTCGGGGAAGACATAGCGGTCGATGAAATCGCCCGCCTTGGTGGTGCGCAGATTGTCGTGGCGGGTGATGCAGTGGTTGAGGAACAGGCCGCCTTCGCGCAGCTTGCTCTTCATGAAGCCGAAGTACGACGGGTAATTGTGGACGCCGATATGTTCGGTCAACCCGATCGAGGACACCGCGTCGAAGCCCGATTCCGTGATATCGCGGTAATCGGAATGCCGCACCTCGGCCAGTTTCGACAGGCCCTCCTCGGCGATGCGCTTCTGCGCCCACTCGGCCTGCTCGGCCGACAGCGTCGCGCCGATCACCCGTACGCCGCGCTCGGCCGCGTAGCGGACCATACCGCCCCAGCCGCAGCCGATGTCGAGCAGCCGATCGCCCTCCTTCAGGCGCAGCTTCTCGAAGATCAAGCGGTACTTGTTCTCCTGTGCCTGCTCCAGTGTCCAGTTCTCGTCCTCGTAGCACGCGCAGGTGTAGGTCATGGACGGGCCGAGAACGTATTCGTAGAAGGTGTTCGATACGTCGTAGTGGTGATGGATGGCCTCGGCGTCGCGGGTCTTGGAATGCCGCAGACCCTCCAGCGCGATGCGACGCCAGCGCGGCAGGGTCTCCTGCGGCGGCGGCGCCACCGGGCGCAGTCGGTCCCAACCCAACGAGCGCGCGATGGTGACCAGGGCGAGCGCCGACGGCCTGCGGAACTTCAAACTGTCCATCGCCCGCAGGATCTCGTACGGGTCGCCCGGGTGCACGCCGGTGACCGTCATGTCGCCCGAGATGTAGGCGCGCGCCATGCCGAGGTCGCCGGGGGCGGTGGCGAGGTAGTTGATGCCGCGCGGGGTCTTGATGTCCAGCGCGAATTCCGAGTCCTCGGGGCCCGTGGCGCTGCCGTCGTAGGCGGTGAGCCGGATCGGCATGTCACCCTCGAGCAGCGATTCGAAGATTTCGGCAATGCTGAGCTTGGTTCCGAGATCTGCGAAGACGTCGGAACGGTCCCTGAATGTCGTCATTTGCGTTGCACCGCCTTTGAATACAAATCCAGCAAACGCTGGTCCGGGTCGTAGCGTTTCTTCAGTTCGGTGTAGGTGCTGCCGCCGTACAGCGCCGCGAATTCATCCTTGTCGTAGAAGGCGTCGGAGTACAGCGACTTGTGACCGTCGAATTCGGTCACCTTCTCCTCGATCGACCGATTCGCCGCGCCCTCGCGCTGTCCGGCGACGGTGGGCACCGCCGACCAGAAACCGATGTTGACGTAGGTCCGGTTCGGTTCCAGCGGATACAGCGGCCAGGCGCGGCCGCCGTCGACGCCCGCGCCGGTGTCGCGCAACCGCAACGGGCACAACCAGATCGGTTCGATGGGGATCTCGCGCAGGAACCATTCGACGAAGTCGGCGGTGCGTTCCACCGGGACCTCGACATCCTGCACGACGCGCTCGCGCGGCGGATTGCCCTTCCGGGCCTCCAATTTGTCGCCGATGTCGTACTTGTGGTCGAGGGCGACGAGCTTCCAATAGAAACTGCTGCGTCGGTAGCGCTTCGGCCAGAACCGCCGGATACGCGGATTCTGGGCGCCGAAGGCGCGCGAGCACCAGAACCAGTCGGTGTCCCAGCGCCACAGATAGTCGTGGATGGTCAAGCGGTCCCGTTTGGGTATCGCACTGTCGTGCTGGATGGAGCGGTAGTAGACGTCCATGCCGGTGTAATCGCTGACCGGACCGGTCTCGTCGGTCTGCCTGCCGAGTACGAGATAGCTCTCGTCCGCGGAGAAGACGACGCCGTCGAGGTAGTCGACCCGTTCGCCGTCATGCGCGCGCTCGATGACGATGCGATCGAGTTCGGCCTCGAGTTCGCGCAGGTCGTGGCAGCGCACGTGCCGCAGCTCCACATACGGCAGTACGGGTTCCAACTCGATTTTCAGCCGGACCGTATATCCCAGCGTGCCGTAGGAATTGGGAAAGCCGCGGAACAGATCAGCGAATTCGCCGTCCGGTTTCGCGGTGATGATTTCACCCGCGCCGGTGAGCACGTCCATTTCCAGGACCGCTTCGTGCGGCAATCCGGTGCGGAACGAGGTGGACTCGATGCCGAGACCGGTCACCGCGCCGCCGAGGGTGATGGTCTTGAGCTGCGGGACCACCGTCGGGGCCAGCCCGTACGGCAATGTCGCGGCAACCAGATCCTCGTAGGTGGTCATACCCGCGACATCGGCCGTCCTCGCCTCCGCGTCGACCGCGATCACCTTGTTCAGGCCGGAGACGTCCAGGCCGGGAGCGGTGTTCTTGGCTCGTGCGCGGAACAGGTTCGACGTCTTCTTGGCCAAGCGGACCGTGGCATCGGCCGGGATAGCGCGGTAGCTCGCCAGCAGGCGATCCACCCCCGCTCGATGCGCGGCAAACCCTGATTCGTGTGCGGCCGGACTGTGACCGGCCTTCCCCAACAGACTCACTGCCACCCCTCGACGCTAGTACGCACCTCGGCCGACAGCCACCGCGAGGCCACCGTCGGAGGAGAAATGTCACGCATATGTTGCAACGGGAATAACGACCTCCGCTGAAGGTAGCGCAAACTCCGTTACCCGATCGGAACAGGCGTCCGGGATCGGCGGCGGTCGCCGCGCTCGCCGACCCCCGCGGCCGAGCGTGGCCTTAAGGTGAATGCCGAAGGCCGAGCAATCATACGGACAAGGAGTTCACGTGGGACAGGTCAGCGCCAGCAGTTCGATCGCCGTCGCGGCGGATCCGAAGCGCGCACTGGAGGCCATCGCGGATTACGACACCGTGCGTCCGCGCATCCTCTCGTCGCACTACCGTGACTACAAGGTCGTCGAAGGCGGCAAGGGCGCGGGCACGGTCGCGGAATGGACGCTCCAGGCCACCCAGAAGCGCTCGCGCAATGTGCACGCGGTCGTGTCGGTGTCGGATTCGATGGTGACCGAGCGTGATTCCAACTCGACGATGGTCAACACCTGGACCGTTATCCCCGACGGCGCCGGTTCGCAGATCACCTTGCGTACCACCTGGCAGGGCGCGGGCGGTGTCGCCGGGATCTTCGAGGGGATCTTCGCCCCGCTCGGCCTGAAGAAGATCCAGGCCGAGGTGCTCGGCAACCTGAAGAACGAACTGGGATAGGTCTGCGGGGCGGGACGTGCGTGGGTCAGGCGGCGCCTATGTCGAAGAGGTTGCCTTCGGGGTCTGCCAGGGTGGCCCACTTCGTGCCGTATTCGTCGAAGTCGCCGATGTGTTTCGCGCCGAGGGCGACGGAGCGGTCGACTTCCTCGCGCCACTGTTGCGAGTGCAGGTCCAGGTGGATGACGTTCTTGCCGGGGGTCTTGTCGGGTACCTGGATGAACATGAGGGTGGGGGTGGTCGCGGCGGTGCCGCCCACGGTGGCGAAGCCCGGACTCGGGTCGGGGTCGACCGGCAGGCCGAGCAGTTCGGACCAGAATTGTGCGAGTGCGGCGGCGTCGGTGCAGTCGAAGGTGATGTGGCCGAGGGTGAGCGACATTGTTCTCCTTTTCGGGTCGGTCAGGGCAGGGTGATGGGCCAGCAGACCTCGGTGACGTAGTCGGCGGGGTCTGCGGTGTCGTCGGGGGAGGTCAGGTAGGTCTCGCGAATCGGTTCCGCGAGTGCGGTGTCGTATTCGGCGACGTGGCTGCCGAGTGCGCCGTAGGTGCGGTCGATGTCCTCGAAGGGGCCGCGGTGCACGGCGATGGCGAATCGGCGGTGCGGCAGGTCGAGGCGTTCCAGTCCGTCGTGGACTACGGGCGCGGTGTCGGGCGGCAGCGGGACGAAGGTCACCACCTCGCCCGCGTCGTGTTCGAAGAAGTCGGTGGAGTAGGTCGCGCCGCCGGGCCCCGCCGGTGCGACGCCCGCGGCGGCCATGGCTTCGTACAGCCGCGCGAAGGCGAATTCGCACCACGGACCCGCGTCGTCGCGATTGATCACCGCGCGCGTGCCGAGCGCCGGAAATGACGCGACGGTGCGGTACTGGACCTCGAGGGGTGCGGCGGGGGTGAGCAGGGCGCGCAGTGAGGCGACCACGTCGCGGGTGCGCTGCAATTGCGCCTCCATCCGTTCCAGGTGGGCGCGCAGCGCGGCATCCCGCTCGGCGGTGTCCCGCGCGTCGATGACCGCCTTGATCCGCGGAAGCGGCATATCGAGCTGCCGCAGTCGCCGGATCAGGTGGGCCTGCTCGACCTGATCGGTGCAGTAGCGCCGATATCCCGAAACCGCGTCCACGGCGACCGGGACCAGCAGGTCGATGTCGTGGTAGTGCCGCAGCGTCTTCACGCTGAGATAGGTCAGCCTGGAGAATTCGCCGATCGAGACCGTGGCCGTCATGCGTTCAGCGAACACCCTCCGGTGAGGGGAGAGTCAAGGCGGGCGCGGCTCGGGCGTCGCCGTCGTCCACTACGCTGGACGGCGACACTTCCGCAGAGAGGAATGCCGTGCAGCCCGGTGGTCAATTCGACATGCAGCAACTACTCGCCCAGGCTCAGCAGATGCAGCAGGCCATGGTGCAGGCCCAGGCCGAGATCGCGGCCTCCGAGGTCGAAGGCCAGGCGGGCGGCGGACTTGTCAAGGTCGTCATCAAGGCCAGCGGTGAGGTGGTGTCGCTGACCATCGATCCCAAGGTCGTCGATCCCGACGATGTCGAGGGTTTGCAGGATCTGGTCATCGGCGCGGTCAATGCCGCCATGGCCAATGCGCAGAAGTTGGCGGCCGAACGGCTCGGCCCGCTGACCGGCGGACTCGGCGGCGGCTCGCTGCCCGGTCTGCCCGACTTCTAGGGCCCGCAGTTGTACGAGGGTCCGGTCCAGGATCTCATCGACGAACTGGGCAAGCTGCCCGGCGTCGGGCCGAAGAGCGCACAGCGCATCGCCTTTCATCTGTTACAGGTGGAACCGCCCGAAATCGACAGGCTCCAGGCCGCGTTGCAGAAGGTGCGCGACGGGGTGCGGTTCTGCGCGCTGTGCGGCACCGTCTCCGACAACGAGCTGTGCCGTATCTGCGCCGATCCGCGCCGCGACCGCACCATGATCTGCGTGGTCGAGGAACCCAAGGATGTGCAGGCCATCGAGCGCACCCGCGAATTCCGCGGCCGCTATCACGTACTCGGGGGCGCACTCGACCCGCTCAGCGGAGTCGGGCCCGATCAACTGCGGATCAGAGAACTGCTGACCCGCATCGGCAATCAGAGCGACGGCGTCGACGTCTCCGAGGTGATCATCGCCACCGATCCCAATACCGAGGGCGAGGCCACCGCGACATATCTGGTGCGCATGCTGCGCGATTTCCCCGGTCTCACCGTCACCAGGCTGGCATCGGGGCTGCCGATGGGCGGCGACCTGGAATTCGCCGACGAACTCACCCTCGGGCGCGCGTTGTCGGGCCGCCGCGCACTCTGAGGCGCGTGGCCCGCCCGGTCAGAAGTCGATCTTCTTCCAGCCGAGGTCGGGCACCGGATCGCCAACGGTCCAGGCCCAGATCACCCGCGCCACCTGTCGCGGGTCCTCGACCGTCGCGCCGAAATGCCGATCGGGTCCGCCGTCACGGTATTCGAGGGTGTACACGCCCGACGGTTCGCGATAGGTCTGGATGTACACCTGTTCGGCTTGTTCCACGATCACGTACGGATTCGGCGCGGCGAGCGCCGGAATCCACTGATTGATCATGGCTTCGGTGAGGTAGGGGAATTCGCCCGCGCCGCCGTGGCTGACGGCCACGTCCACCCGACCCGCCGGATCGATCAACCACGCCAACTGCGGGTCGTACACGGCGTAATCGCGCGGCGTCGCGATCTCGAACAGCAGCGCCCGCACGAATCCGATGGCGTCGTACGGACTGCTCACATACAGCGCCGCCCCCGTGGCCGCCCCGCCCACCGACTCGGTTCCGAGAAAGGTGTCCTCGGCGGGCAACTCCGCGTTGCGCGCGTTCAACACATCCGCCATCTCGGCGACGACCCCGGTCTGCGGGACCCCTTGCTGCCCGGCGAGGTAGTCCTCGACCTCGTCCACCGTCGACGCGGCCAGCGACGGCACCAGCACATGGTCGTAGTTCACCGCCCCAACACTAGAGACCCGGGCGGACGACGCGCCGGTCAGGCCGTGCGGGATTCCCGTGCCGGTGCGGCGCAGCCGCAGCCGCCCGCGATGTCGGAGCAGTCGACGACGAAGGCGTGGCGGGCGTGGGAGTGCTCTGTGTGTTCCGGTCATATCACCGCACTCCGACAGGTCGGGCCGGGACCGCCGCGTGTCGCAATGTTGCCGTACGGAAAACGCCAGTTTCATGGCCCGGCACGGGCTCACACGGTGTGGTGAACTTGCTGCATGGGCATCAAGGTGTCGCTCGAACACCGGACCACGTACACCTTCGACCGGCTGGTGGAGGTGTACCCCCACGTGGTGCGGCTGCGTCCGGCGCCGCACTCCCGCACCCGCATCGAGGCGTATTCGATGCGGGTCACACCCGCCGAGCACTGGGTCAACTGGCAGCAGGACGCCTTCGGCAACTTCCTTGCGCGCCTGGTGTTCCCGGAACCGGCCCGGGAACTGTCGATCACCATCGGGCTGATCGCCGATCTGGAGGTGGTCAACCCGTTCGACTTCTTCATCGAGGATTCCGCCGAATACTTTCCCTTCACCTACGCCGCCGACCTCGCCGCCGACCTCGAGCCGTATCTGCGGCCGGTGGACGAGTCCTCGCCGGGCTCGGGGCCGGGTGAGCTGGTGCGGGAATGGGTGCGCGCCCACCGGCCCGAGGGCGAACAGCGCACGATCGACTTCCTCGTCGAGGTCAATCGGCTGCTGCGCGAGGACGTCGGATACGCGATCCGCATGGAACCGGGAGTGCAGACGCCCGATCACACCCTGCGCACGGCGATCGGCTCCTGTCGCGATTCGGCCTGGCTGCTGGTGTCGATCCTGCGCGAGTTCGGGTTGGCGGCCCGGTTCGTCTCGGGATACCTGGTGCAACTCGCCCAGGACGTGCCGTCGCTGGACGGACCTTCCGGACCGGCCGCCGATTTCACCGACCTGCACGCCTGGACCGAGGTGTACGTGCCGGGCGCGGGCTGGATCGGCATGGACCCCACCTCCGGCCTGTTCGCGGGCGAGGGGCACATCCCGCTGTCGGCCACACCGCATCCCGCCTCCTCGGCGGCCATCACCGGCGCGACCGGCAAGACCGAGGCCACCCTCGATTTCAGCAATACCGTCCGGCGCATCCACGAGGACCCGCGGGTCACCCTGCCCTACACCGATTCCCAGTGGGAGCGCATCACCGCCGCGGGCGCCGCGCTCGACGCGCGCATGGCCGCCGACGGCATCGGACTCACCGTGGGCGGCGAACCCACCTTCGTCTCCATCGACGACCAGGTCAGTCCCGAGTGGACCACCGCCGCCGACGGCCCGCACAAGCGCGAACGCGCCGTCGACCTGGCCGAGCGCCTCAAACGCGTCTACGCGCCGACCGGCATCGTGCAGTACCGCCAGGGCAAGTGGTATCCGGGTGAACCGTTGCCGCGCTGGGAGATCGCCCTGGCCTGGCGCACCGACGGCGAACCCCTGTGGACGCGCCCCGACCTGCTGCTCGACCCGTGGACCCCGGTCGTCGCCGCGCACGTCAGCGCCAACGGCTCGGCACGGGCCAACGGCGCGGCCGACCCTTCCGAATTGCCGGCCGAAGACGGGGCCTCGATCCGTACGGTGCGCGTCGAGGGCAATTCCGATGCCACCGGCACCTTGCCGCGTCGCCGCATTCCGGCCGCCGACGCCGAGGCCGCCGCGGCGCTGATCGGACATCTCGCCGAGGGACTCGGCCTGCCCGCGACCCAGGTGCGTCCCGCCTACGAGGACGCGCTGGCCCGGTTGGCGGCCGGCCTGCGAATGCCATCGGGTGAGCCGGTGGTCGCCGAGGACGATCTCGATCCCGAACAGGATTCACCGCGGGCGCGGGCGGAACTGCTGCGGCGACTCGAGGAGTCGGTCACCGATCCGGTCGCATACGTGCTTCCGCTGTATCGGCGGGCCGACGGCAGGGGCTGGGCCAGCGCCGACTGGCGTTTGCGGCGCGGTTTGGCCGCCGAGCGCCCTTCGGGGCGCATCGTGCTGGCCGAGGGGGATTCGCCCGCCGGTCTGCGCCTGCCGCTGGACGCCATCTCCTGGGGCGTGCCGCGTCCGCGTCCCGACAGCGACCCGCTGTTCATGGGACCGCTGCTGCCGCTGGAGGACGAACCGCCCGCGGTGGTGGAGCCCGGCTACTGGGAGCCGACGACCGCCGTGGTCGCCGAGGTGCGCGACGATCGGCTGCACGTCTTCCTGCCGCCGGTGGACCGGCTGGAGGATTTCGTCGACCTGATCGGGCGGGTGGAGGCCGCGGCCGCCGCATCCGGACATCCGGTGGTGCTGGAAGGCTACGGCCCGCCGGTCGATTCGCGCTTGCGGACGCTGTCGGTGACCCCCGACCCCGGCGTCATCGAGGTGAACGTCCAGCCAACCGCGTCCTTCGCCGAGCAGGCCGAACTGCTGTCCACGCTGTACGACCAGGCCAGACTGGCCCGGCTGAGCACCGAATCCTTCGATGTCGACGGCAGTTCCAGCGGTACCGGCGGCGGCAACCACATCACCCTCGGCGGTGTGAGTCCGGCCCGGTCACCCATTCTGCGCAGACCCGATCTACTGGTCTCCATGCTCACCCACTGGCAGCGCCACCCGTCGCTGTCCTATCTGTTCTCCGGGCGGTTCGTCGGTCCGACCTCGCAGGCTCCGCGCGCGGACGAGGGCCGCGAGGGCGCGCTGTACGAACTCGAGATCGCCTTCGCCGAAATCGCGCGGCTCACCGCCGACGCGGCGGGCGGGCACGAACCGGTCGCGCCGTGGCACGTCGATCGCGCCCTGCGGCATCTGCTCACCGATCTCACCGGCAATACCCACCGCGCCGAATTCTGCATCGACAAGCTCTACAACCCGGATTCCGCGCGCGGACGGCTCGGGCTGGTGGAACTGCGCGGGTTCGAGATGCCGCCGCACTACCGGATGGCCATGGTGCAATCGCTGCTGGTGCGCGCGTTGGTGGCGCGATTCTGGGCGCGACCCCTGCGTGCCCGGCTCATCCGGCACGGTGCCAACCTGCACGGGCGCTATCTGCTGCCGCATTTTCTCATGACCGATATCGCCGAGGTCGCCGCCGACCTGCGTGAGCACGGCATCGAATTCGACGCGAGCTGGCTCGACCCGTTCACCGAATTCCGTTTCCCGCGCATCGGCACGGTGGTGCTCGGCGGCGTCGAGATCGAATTGCGCGGCGCCATCGAACCCTGGCATACCCTCGGCGAACAGACCGTCGCCTCGGGCACGGCCCGGTATGTCGACTCCTCGGTGGAGCGCGTCCAGATCAGGGTGGTCGGCGCCGACCGCGACCGATACGTGGTGACCTGCAACGGCATGCCGGTGCCGCTGCTGGCCACCGACAAGACCGACGTGCAGGTCGCGGGCATCCGCTACCGGGCGTGGCAGCCGCCGAACGCGCTGCATCCCTCCATCACCGTCGACGCGCCGCTGGTCTTCGACCTGCTCGACGCCGAGACCGGTGTCTCGTGCGGCGGCTGCACCTATCACGTCTCCCATCCCGGCGGTCAGTACTGGGAGGATCCGCCGGTGAACGCGGTGGTCGCGCAATCGCGCCGCAATCGGCGTTTCGAGGCGGCGGGCCACACCACCGCACCGGTGGACCCCGCGCTGTTGCGTGCGAAGATTGCGGCACAGTCGACCGACGTCGGCGCACCGGGCATTCTGGATCTACGCCGGGCTCGCACCGTTTGGGGACTGCTCAGCGACCGATAGACACGTCTGGCGGCAGAAGTGAGGTCGGCATGGTGGCCGATGCGGTGTTCTCGGCCACCCTCCGGGGAGGCGCGAAGCGATGAACGACGAAACATCCGGGCAGGGACCCCGGACGGATGTCCTCGAATCCGTCCGCCCCGACGACGCGCGACGGGATGGCGGGCCGGCCGACGACCGGGAAGCAGGCAGGTCCGAGGTGCGCGCGGAGATCGCCGAACAGTTCGCCCGCTATCGCGCGGAGAGCGAGGCGGGCGGCCCATTCGACGAATGCGGCGGGCCGACCGCGGGCTACTACGACGAATTGGTCGACACCGAGGGCGCGATCCGGCCGATGTGGTCGGAGTTGTCCACCGATTTCGTCCATCTCGGCACCAACGGTCTCGGACGCCTCGACACCAGGGTGCGCAGGCTCATCGAGGACGACGGCATCACCTATACCGAGGTCAACGGGTCCGGTGAACCGGTCATGCCGGTGCCGTGGCGACTCGATCCGATCCCGCTGCTGGTCTCGGCCGACGACTGGACCCGTTTGGAAGCCGGTCTGGTGCAGCGCTCGCGGGTACTCGACGAGGTGCTCACCGATGTCTACGGTTCGCGGCGCACCATCACCTCGGGGCTGTTGCCACCGGAGATCGTCTTCGGCAACACCGGTTACGTGCGATCCGCGCACGGCATCACCATTCCGGGCCGCCACCAACTGTTCTTGCATGCCTGCGATATCAGCCGTTGGGCCGACGGGCAGTTCCGCGTCATCGCCGACTGGGCGCAGGCGCCGTCGGGGGCGGGATACGCGCTCGCGGACCGCCGGGTGGTCTCCACGGCCGTTCCCGAATCCTTCGAACATTCCGGCCCCCGCCCCCTGACTCCGTTCGCGCGGGCCATGCGATTGATGCTGATCGAATCGGCGCCGGTGGCCGACGTGGACGATCCGATGGTTGTGGTGCTGAGTCCCGGTGTGCACTCCGAAACCGCCTTCGACCAGGCGTATCTGGCCGCGACGCTGGGTTTTCCACTGGTGGAGAGCGCCGATCTGGTTGTGCGCGACGGAGCGCTGTGGATGCGGTCGCTCGGCACGCTGAAGCGGGTGGACGTGGTGCTGCGCCGCGTCGACTCGGAATTCTCCGATCCGCTCGATCTGCGCCCGGATTCGCAACTCGGCGTCGTCGGCTTGGTCGAGGTGCTGCGTCGGGGCGCGGTCACGGTCGTCAACACCCTGGGCAGCGGACTGCTCGAGAGTCCGGCGCTGACCGGATTCCTGCCGCGGATATCCCGCGCGTTGCTCGGTGAGGAACTGCTGCTGGAGAGCACGCCGTCGTATTGGGGCGGCGACGACACCGAACGTTCGCATCTGCTCGCGCATCTCGATCGGCTGGTCATCCGCTCCGCTGTCGACGGCGCGACACTGTTCGGCCCCGCGCTGTCGGCCGCCGAGCGAGCGGAGTTGAAAGCGCGGGTCGAGGCGAACCCGTGGCAGTGGGTCGGCCAGGAGCCTGCGCAGTTCTCGGTGGCTCCCGCGGTACAGGGCTACGGCGGGCTGGCCGCGGCGCCGGTCGGCATGCGCCTGTTCGCCATGGCGCGCCGCGGCGGATACACCGCGATGGCGGGCGGACTCGGCCAGCTGCGGCACCGGCTCGAACCGGACCGTTCGGTCATCAAGGTTGCCGCCAAGGACGTCTGGGTGCGCACCGCGCCCGCGCCGGTCACGGCTGTCGCGGCCGAACCGCAGGCCGAGGAACGCCTGGTTCGCCCGGCCCCCGTGGTCGAGGCCATCAGTTCCCCTCGCGTACTGAACGACCTGTTCTGGATGGGCCGCTACAGCGAACGCGCCGAGGCGGTGGTCCGGTTGCTCATCGCCACGCACGACCGCTACCGGGACTATCGCTACCGTCCGTGGCTGGATGGCGCGGAAGCGGTGCCGGTCCTCATGTCGACCCTGGCCCGCAGCACCGGCACCATCGCACCACCCTCGGTCGTCTTCGGCACGCCGCGGCCGACACCGCCGGTCCCGCAGCAGTCGCGCCCTTTGCCGCCCGACGACTCCGGCCGGGATGACGCGACCGGCGCCGACTCGTCCGCCGGTTCCGATTCCGCGACAGCCGAGACGGGGGAGTCGCCGGAGTCCGAAGCGACACAGCCGAAGTCCGGTGCGACACAGCCGGAGGCCGGCGGGACGGTGTCGGGGGCGACGCGGTCGAGTTCGGAATCGGTCGATTCCGAGCGGGAGCCGCGGTCGATGTCGAACCGGGCCGTGCCCGAGGCGGAATCGGAGCCCAACCCGGTGGCCGAGGACAACGCGGGGATGCTCGGCGATCCGCTTGCCGCACTGCCTGCCGCGTTCGGCGGCGGGCGTGGCAGGGGCGCGTCGAGGGAGGGACACGAATATCTGGTGTCTTTGACCGTGGACCGGGAACTGCCGGGATCGCTGGCCTTCGCCATCGACCGCTACGGGTCGGCCGCGCGGGCGGTGCGCGACCAGTTGTCGCAGGACACCTGGATGATCCTGAGCGCGGTCGATCGCGCGCTGGCGGAGTACCGTTCGGCGGACAAGGACGGGGAGGCGGCGCTGTCGGCGGTGCATTCGCTGACCCTCGCGGCGCTGCTGTCGCTGTCGGGTATCGGATCGGAATCGCTGGTGCGCGATGCCGGTTGGTACGTCATGGACATCGGCAAGCGGATCGAGCGCGGGCTCGCGCTGACGGCGTTGATGTCGGCGGCGCTGACCCAGGCATACGGCGGCGAGGCCGAGCGCGTGGTGACCGAATCGGTGCTGCGCGCGGCCGAATCGTCGGTGAGTTACCGCAGGCGGCACCGGGATTCGGCGCGCATCTCGGCGGTGGCGGGCCTGTTGCTGTTCGACGCGAGCAATCCGCGGTCGCTGTCCTACCAGCTCGATCGACTCGACGAGGACTTCCAGGAGTTGCCCGGCGCGTCGGGATCGTCTCGCCCGCAACGGCTTCTGGCCGACGCGCAGCGAATGCTGCGGCGGATGGACCCGGCCGATCTCGAGGGCACCGACGCCGCGGGCAAGCGGGTGGAACTGGCCGATCTACTGGAGGGGGTGCATCTGCGGTTGCGCAAGGTCTCCGAATCGTTCGAGACGACGAAACTGTCGCTGCCGGTGGGTATCCAGCCCCTGTGGGGCAGCACGAGGATTGTGGGATGAGCGCGATCACCGGCTCCACCCGGCGCTACCGGGTGGAGCACAAGACGACCTACTCCTATTCGGACCAGGTCAGCAGTTCCTACGGCCGCGCCTATCTGACGCCGCGGGAATTCAAAGGGCAGCGGCTGCTTTCCCACGCTCTGCATATCGATCCCGTGCCGTCGGATCGATCCGTCGGCACCGATGTGTACGGCAACACCACCTCGTATTTCCACGTGACCGCAGAACACACCGAACTCGAGGTCACCGGGGAGTCGGTGGTCGAGGTCGACAAGCCGGATCCGGCCGCGGCCGCGATGCCGTGGGAGCAGGCCAGGCCCAGTTCGGTGACGGGTCCGCTGGCGGTGGAGTTCACCTTGGACCTGCGGCCGCCGGAGATCACCCCGGAGGTCACCGCGTACGCGGCGCGATCGCTGCGGCCGGGGCGTCCGCTGCTCGAGGCGGTCACCGAACTCAACAGCCGCATACACGACGATTTCACCTACCGCTCGGGATCGACCACGGTCTCGACGCGGGTGGCCGACGTCTTCGTCGCGCGCGAGGGCGTCTGCCAGGATTTCGCGCGGATCGGCGCGGCCTGTCTGCGCTCGCACGGACTCGCGGCCAGGTACGTCTCGGGCTATCTGGCGACCGACCCGCCGCCCGGCAAGGAACGGATGGTCGGCGCGGACGCCACGCACGCGTGGTCGGCGGTGTGGGTGCCGGGGAATTCGGCGGGCGACCGGACCGGGCGCTGGATCGGATTCGATCCCACCAACGACCAATTCGCCGACGAACGCTACGTGACCGCCGCGTGGGGACGCGATTACGCCGACGTCCCGCCGTTGCGTGGCATCATCTACACCGACGCGCGGAGGAGCACTATCACCGTGTCGGTCGACGTCGCTCCATTGGAGGTGTGATCCCGCGTGCGCGATTTCACGTGCCCCAATTGCGGACAGCAATTGGCATTCGAGAATTCGGTCTGCCTGTCCTGTTCCAGCCCATTGGGTTTCAGTCTCGCCCTGCGCACCCTGCTGGTGATCTCCGATTTCGCACCGACCGGTGACAGCGGACATCTCAGCGGTGTCGTCGACGGCCGCCGATACCGGCTGTGCGACAACCTGCACGTCGCCCGGTGCAATTGGCTGGTGCAGGTCGCCGACCCGAATAATGACGGCGCCCCCGATCCGGTGCGGGACGTGTCCGCCCCCGAGGACCGGGCGACGCCCCCGCCCGCCCCGCCCGCCGACGGCGGACCGGCGCTGTGCGAATCCTGCCGCCTGACCCGCACCCGGCCGAATGATTCCGATACCGCGGGACTGGACGCCTTCGCCGAGGCCGAGGCCGCCAAGCGCAGGCTGATCATGGAATTGGCCGAACTCGGTCTGCCGATCACCGGACGCGAGGAGAATCCGCGGTTCGGTCTCGCCTTCGATCTGCTGTCCAGCGCCACCGACCGGGTGCTCACCGGACATCAGAACGGTGTCATCACCCTGGATCTGGCCGAGGCCGACGATCCGCACCGCGAACAGCTGCGATCGGCGATGGACGAACCGTACCGGACGCTGCTCGGACATTTCCGCCACGAGATCGGCCACTACTACTACGCCGTACTCGTCGCCGACGATAGTGCGCGGCAACGGTTCTCGAAACTGTTCGGTGACGCGGACGCCGATTACCAGGCGGCGCTGGACCGCCACTACTCCGAGGGCGCGCCGTCGGGCTGGGAGGCGGACTACGTCTCCTCCTACGCCACCATGCACGCGGCCGAGGACTGGGCCGAGACCTTCGCCCACTACCTGCACATCCGCGACACCCTCGACACCGCCGCCGCCTTCGGCTTCGCCCCCGCGGGTGCGACGCTGGACCGTCCCCAACTCGGCCGCGCCGGTTTCGACAAGATCATCGACCTGTGGCTGCCCCTGTCCTGGTCGCTGAACATGGTCAACCGCTCGATGGGGCACCCCGACCTCTATCCCTTCGTGCTGCCCGAACCGGTGCTGGAGAAGATGCGGCTGGTCCACGAACTCTGCGCCACCACCCCGACCTGATCCTGGTCGGGATCGCACAGGTGGGCTAACCCCTTAGCCAAGGAGGTGGGCGGTCGTGGGCGATGCCGCTGAACAGTTCAACATTCACGAGGCGAAGACCAATCTCTCGCGGATCATCGATCGGGTCGAGCGTGGCGAGGAGATCGTGATCAGCAGGTCAGGACATCCGGTAGCGAAGGTCGTTCCTTTGGTCCGGCGGGCTGACCGAATGGGTCGTGGGTCGTTGCGGGGGCAGATGGATCTGGCATCGAACTGGGATTCGGCGGAAACCAACGCGGCGATCGCCGACGAATTCGGCTCACTGCCATGAGCCTGCTGCTCGACACCCATGTGGTGCTGTGGTGGCTGACCGACGACCCTACGCTCTCGGACGAAATCAAAGACCGTCTCGACCACGATCTCGATGTGTACCTGAGCGCGGTAACGTGGAACAACTCACCTTGGTCACCCGTGATCCGTTCTGCCAGAAGTACGAGGTCGAGACCCTGGCCGTGTGAGGCGTTCAGGCGCGGAGGCGTTCGCGGCGGAGTTGGTCCACCTCGGGAAGGTCGAGCGGGGGGAGTTCGGCCACCCCGAGAGCGCGGGCGAGCAGCAGGTCGGCGAGTTCGGGATTGCGGGCGAGCGCGGGGCCGTGCATGTACGTGCCGAGGACCGAGCCCTGCACCACGCCCTCGAGACCGTCGCCGACGCCGTTGCCCACGCCGCGGGTCACGCGGGCCAGCCCGGTCGCTTCGGGGCCGAGAGTGGTTCCGCCGCGGTGGTTCTCGAAGCCGGTGAGCGGCGCGGTGAGACCGTCGAGCAGCGGCGTCGTCGTGACCTCGCCGATGGCGCGCACGGCCTGCGGGGAGGTGGTGGCATCGATCATGCCGACGCCGTCGACCCGTTCACCGGTCGACGTCTCGTACCAGTGTCCGAGCACCTGGATGGCGGCGCAGATCGCCAACACCGGTGCGCCGTTCGCCGCGGCGCGCTGCAAACCGGGGAACCTCTGCAGATGGCGGGTCGCCAAGCGCTGCGCGGAATCCTCGGCGCCGCCGAGGGTGTAGACGTCAAGGGACTCCGGGACCGGATCGGGCAGCGTGATCTCCACGATCTCGGCGTCGTAGCCGCGCATACGGGCCCGCTGACGCAGGACCAAGGCATTGCCGCCGTCGCCGTAGGTACCCATCACATCCGGCAGCACCAGTCCGATGCGCACGGTGGATTCGCTCATTGCTTCGCCTCGAGGTTGCGATTGAGATCACGGAACGCGGTGTAGTTGGCCAGCACTTCCACATGGCCCGGCGGACAGGACGCGATGGCGCGCACCGGGTCCGGCACCGTCGTGTGCTCGACGCCCGCGTAGGTCAGGCGCACCGCCAGGTCGGTGGCGCGCTCGCCCGAGGCCACCACCTGCACGCCCTCGAAATGTTCGAACCGCACATCCCACAGCCACGACAGATCCTCACCGTCGGGCACCTGCCCGTTCACCGCGATCACCAACCCCGCCGAACTCGGATCGATCATCGACAGCGCCTCCTGCCAGCCCGCCGGATTCTTCGCCAGCAGCAGCCGGGCCGAATGTTCACCCACCTGAACCGTGCGATACCGGCCCGCGATCTCGCGCACCGTACCCGCGGCCGCCACGGCCCGCGCCGGATCCGCGCCCAACGCCACCGCCGCCGCCACCGCCTGCGCGGCATTGCCGCGATTGGCCCGACCCGGCAGCGCGAGGGTGAGCGGCAACCGGACACCGTCCGCGCCGCACAACTTGTCGTCGTCGAGCCACCAATCCGGTTCCGGCCGTTGGAAATCCGTGCCGGTGCTGTGCCAGTGCGAACCTTCCCACAGGATGGGCTCGCCGCTGCGCGGGCAACTCGTCGCGTCCATCGCCCAGCCGCTGCCCGCCGACACCCACACCACATTCGGGTGGTCGTAGGCGATGGAGGTGATCAGGACGTCGTCGCAGTTGGCGACCACGATCGTGTCCGGGTGGCGGGCCAGGCCGGCGCGCAGCTTGCGCTCGATCATATTGATCTCGCCGACCCGGTCGAGCTGATCACGGCTCAGGTTCAACAGCACCACCGCGGCCGGTTCGAGCGAGTCGGTGACATGCGGCAGATGCAGTTCGTCCACCTCGATGGCCGCCAGCGCCACCCCCGGATGCGCGCTGAGCGCGGCCACGATGCCCGCGTCCATATTCGCGCCGTCGGCCTGCGTGGCGACCTCGCCGAGAGTGGCGAGCGCGGCCGTGGTCATCCGGGTGGTGGTGGACTTGCCATTGGTGCCGGTCACCAGCACGGTGCGGCGGCCGCGGCCGAGCTGATCCATGATCGTCGGATCGATCTTCAAGGCGATCAATCCGCCGATCATCGAACCCTTACCGCGTCCCGCCCGCTGCGAGGCCCACGACGCCAACGCCGCAGCTCGCAGGGCGATCCGCCCGCGCACCGAAATCTTCACGAGCTGAGTCTATGGGTGTACCTCCTGGCGTGCCCGCGGCACGGCGGGTTCGCGGCTCGGTGGCCCTGGACGGCTTGCGCGTCGCGCTGCGGGTTCGTCGCCTCGGGGCGGTCCCTCAGGCGGGCAGGTCGAACATGTTGGGTTGGCCCGCGGCGTAGCGGTCCTCGTCCATGCGGCGCAGCGGGTCCAGTTCCACCGCGCGATACATATGGAACACGCGGCAGCGGGGGGCGTTCGATCCGACCGTGTCGAGCAGGGCGTTCACGGCGGCGCGGGCGGACTCGTTGGCGCCCTCCATTGTGGCGAGATCCACATTGGTGCGGATGTAGTCGCCGGCCAGGAAGAGGTTCTCGATGGCGCCGTGCGTCTCCGGTCGGCAGTCCCACGAGCCGATGGTGTTGATGAGCAGCGGGTCGGCGTTGGCGTTGCGGCGCTGGTCGGGCTGCCAGGTCACGCCGGGGTCGAGGAACCACGAGTGCAGGTCCGCATCGCGCAGGGTGGCGTCCACGTCGTCGAGGTGCTGACGCATCTGGGCCCACACCTCGCGGGCGATCTCCTCGTGGGTGCACTCCTTGGCCGTCTTGCCGTACAGCACGCCGGGGGTGTTCCAGTCGGAGATGTCGACCGACAGGCAGTCCTGGACCGTGCCGTCGCCGTACTCGGCGAGTTTGCGGGTCCAGAGCTGGTTCTGGCTGATCGAGGTGAGCGACCAGGGCGAGTCGATATAGGCGGTGTGACCGCGGGAGATCTCCGCGGGGCGGCGCAGGTAGAACTGGATGCCGGTCATCCAGTCGACGAAGAGCCGGTCCATCGCGGCCAGTTCCGGCCGCACCGCGAGCACGTCCCGCGACCACAGGGTCCGCGCCTGTTCGGCGGGCAGCGCCACCACGAAATGGTCAGCGGTCACGGTCTCCGCGCCGGACGGCCCGACGATCCTGGCACCGGACACCCGCCGGTCGCGCATCTCCAGTCCGCGGACCTCCGCGCCGAGCACGAATTCGACGCCGAGCGCGCGCAGCCGCTGCGTCCACGGCTCGATCCAGACGGTATTGGTCGGGCCGTTCAGCACCCGGTCCAGCGGCCCGTCGTTGCCGACCTGGAACGGATTGCCGAGGAACTGCTCGCCCATGGTGCCGATGGTGCGCACGCTCGCGATCTCGTCCTTGGCGGCGACCAGCAGACTGGTCAGGGTGCGCGAGAGCAATGCGCGGAACTCGTGCGAACGATCGCGACTGCCGACGAAATCGCGCCAGGGCATCTGCTCCCACTGACCGAGCCTGCGGGCATCGCAACTGGAGTTGAACACCAGCAGCCGATTGGCGAAGTACAGCCCCTCGGGAGCGGGCAGGTTCAGTGCGGAGGAGATCGTCGCGCCGACCGTCTCGCGGAACGCGTCCGGCGTGGCCGCGGTGGCGGCGCGCGGACTCAACGGCAGCAGCCGGAAATCGTCACCGTCGCGGCGGGCGAATCGGGCCTCGGAAACCGAGATCAGATTGCTCCGCACACCCTCGGGATTGTCCCCGAACGGAATTCGCCGCATGGTGTCAGGAATGTGCTGGTAGAAGCCGGGGAAGAAGCGGAACCCGTGCTCGCCGGGCAGATCCGGCCGTCCTTCGACACCCGTACCCGGCACCGGAATGCTGCGCGCCTTGCCGCCGAGCGCGCGGCGCTCGTACACCGTCACCCGGAAGCCGCGTTCGGCCAGTTCGTGTGCCGCGGTCAGGCCCGCGACGCCGCCGCCGAGCACCGCCACCCGCGGACCCTGGGGTTCGGCGCGCGCCGTGACCGGGCACACGGCGCCTGCCGACTGCGCGCCCGCCGCCGCAACCCCCATCGCCACCGTGCCGCGAATCATCGATCTCCGCGAAACGGCCCATCGCTGTTCTGCCATGCGTTTCTTTGCCGCCTAGCCTCTGCCGCTCGGTCTTCGCCGATCCGTCTTCAACGCCGCACCACTCTAAAGCGCTGTTGCGGGACACGCCGATCCGCCCCGGGCACCCGGTCGCCGGGCGCGAATGCGGGCAGCCGAAGGTACGGCGTCCGAGGGTAACCGGCGATCCGCGGGGACGGAGCGAGTTCGCCGAAGTTCCGCCGGTCGGGCCGCGATTCAGTACACGCCGGGCGGACCCGGATGGCGGTACTGCTGTGCGGCGACGTAGCCGAAATCGTCCGCGACCATGGCCGCGAGTTCGAGCAGCGCCCGTTGCGTGGCCTTGCTGACCAGCTCCAAATCGATTTCCGCGCCCTCGGCCAGATGATCGTCGAATGGGACCACCTGCACCGCGCGCGTGCGGTCGAGGAACAGCTTGCGCAGCTGGTCGAGATCGACCGTGGACGCGCCGCGTCGCGAGGCGTTGACGACGACGACCGTGCGTTCCACGAGTTTGCTGTAGCCGTGGTGGTCGAGCCAGTCCAGCGTCGCCGAGGCGCTGCGCGCGCCGTCGATCGCGGGCGAGGTGACCAGCACCAGCGAACTCGCCATATCGAGTACACCCGACATGGCCGAATGCATCAGTCCGGTACCGCAGTCGGTGAGGATGATGTTGTAGAAGGCTTGGAGTATGCCGATGGCCTTGCGGTAGTCGGCCTCGCTGAACGCCTCGGAGACCGCCGGATCCTGTTCGGAGGCAAGCACTTCCAGTCGGCTCGGAGCCTGCGAGGTGTGCGCCCGGACGTCGGAGTAGCGCGAGATCTGCTGGTCCTCGAGCAGATTGCGCACGGTGGACCGGGTCTGGCGCGGCACCCGATGGGCCAGGGTGCCGAGATCGGGGTTGGCGTCGATGGCGATGACCCGGTCACCGCGCAACGAGGCGAAGGTCGACCCGAGTCCGACGGTGGTGGTGGTCTTGCCGACACCGCCCTTGAGCGAGAGGATCGCGATCCGGTAATCACCGCGGACCGGCTGGTTCACCCGGTCGACGAGGTCGCGGTAGACGATATCGGCCGCGGATTCGCCCGGATTGATCATGCCGCCGGACACCTTGTGCACCGCGCGCCGCCAGCCGCTGCGAGGTGCGCGCCGGGCCCTGCGCAGCAGATTCAGATCGTTGACCGAATGCCCCGACTGTCCCGGCTGCGAAACATGTTGCGGCTGGAACGGAAGCTGCGGCTGCGGCCCGCCCGGCCCGCCCTGCCAACCCTGACCCGGCCCGGTCGGCGCGGGTCCGGCCTGCGGCGGATACATGGGTTGCTGCGGCGGCGAGGGCGGCAGCTGCGGTGGCGGCGGCGGGGCCCAGCTGTAGATGGGGCCGCTCTGCGGATCGCCGCCCGGCTGGTGCTCGGCATAGGGCGACTGCGATTCGGGCTGGCCCGCTTGCGGTTCCATACCGGGCTGATAGGGAGCGCCCTGATACGGCGGAGGGAACTGACCGGTGTTGTACTGCGGCGGCGCGAAACCCTCGGCGGGACCGTAGTTCTGCGGCCCGACCTGGGGATACGGGCCCGAATCCCCAGGCGCGGCGGCATATCCGGCGTACGGCGGTTCCGGCTGAGCTCCCGACTCGGTCTGGTGCGCCTCCGGGACGGCGAAATCCGCCTGCTCCACGGATTTCTCGACCGTTTCGTCCTTACTCGCCGATGCGCTCGCGGAGTCGGCGGTGACGTCGGCCGTATCCACGGAATGACCTTGCAGCCATGGCGGCGAAGTCGGGTTGTGGTCGTTGTTTGTCACAGTTCCCCCATCTGCTCGGGATCGAGCAGAGAGCTCGGCGCTTGCATGCGGATCCCACGCTAGCACTGTGTCTATGGCGCCGCCTTCGGCGGCGCGGGTTCGCGGCCCTTGGTGTCTCGCGTCCGAGCGGTCGAGACTTGCTCCTTCGTCGCATCGTCTCGACCGCTCGGACGCGAGACGGCCGCGAACCGGTCGCTCGTCGGGCTCGCTCCGGGGTTGTTGGGTGGGTGGGTAGGGCGCCTGTTCGGGGGTGCCGCAGGGGTGGGGCGCTACCTGCTTGGTGCGGGTGCGGGTGAGGTGCGGGTGCGGTGCGGTGCGGGTGCGGGTGAAGGTGCGGTGCAGGTGCAGGTCAGGGTGCGGGTGTGGGTGCGGGTCAGGTGCGGGGGCCTTCCCCGCGCTTTGGTGGCGCGGGGCAGGCGGGGCGTATTTCGCTGGGGGTGTGCCTACTTCACCGCGGCGGCTCGGTTCACGGCGGAGACGACTGCTCGCAGGCTTGCGGTGGTTATGGAGGTGGCTATGCCTACGCCCCAGACCACCGCGTCTCCGATGGCGCACTCGACGTAGGCGGCGGCTTGGGCGTCGTCGCCTGCCGACATCGCGTGCTCGGAGTAGTCCAATACCCGCACGTCATATCCCACGGCGGCGATCGCGTCGACGAACGCGGCCAGCGGTCCGTTACCCGACCCGGTGATCTCCTGCTCGACTCCGTCGACCTTGACCACGGCGGTGATGGAATCGACGCCGCCGTCGGTCTCGGAGGCGGTGACCTTCTGCCGTATGCGCTCCAGTGGCCGAATGGGCGACAGGTACTCCTCGTGGAAGACGTCCCACATCTCCTTGGGTGTGACCTCGCCGCCTTCGCCGTCGGTGATCTTCTGGATCGACTGCGAGAACTCGATCTGCAACCGGCGCGGCAGGGCCAAGCCGTGATCGGTCTTCATGATGTAGGCGACGCCGCCCTTGCCGGACTGCGAGTTGACCCGGATGACGGCCTCGTAGGTGCGGCCCACGTCCTTGGGGTCGATGGGCAGGTAGGGCACCTCCCACACGATGTCGTCGACATCGGAGTCGGCCGCGTCGGCGGCGGCCTTCATCGCGTCGAGCCCCTTGTTGATGGCGTCCTGATGCGAGCCGGAGAACGCGGTGTAGACCAGGTCGCCGCCGTAGGGGTGGCGTTCGTGCACCGGCAGCTGATTGCAGTATTCGACCGTGCGGCGGATCTCGTCGATATCGGAGAAGTTGATCTGCGGGTCGATGCCGCGGGAGAACAGGTTCATGCCCAGGGTGACCAGGCAGACGTTGCCCGTACGTTCACCATTGCCGAACAGGCAGCCCTCGATGCGGTCGGCGCCCGCCTGGTAGCCCAGTTCGGCGGCGGCCACGGCGGTGCCGCGATCGTTGTGCGGGTGCAGCGACAGCACGATGGAGTCGCGGCGCTCCAGATTGCGGCTCATCCACTCGATGGAGTCGGCGTAGACATTGGGCGTCGCCATCTCGACGGTGGCGGGCAGGTTGATGATCATCGGCTTGTCGGGGGTTGGCGCGATGATCGCGGTGACCGCGTCGCAGACGTCCTTGGCGTAGTCCAGTTCGGTGCCGGTGTAGGACTCGGGGCTGTACTCGTAGCGCCAATTCGTGTCGGGGTAGCGCTTCTCGATCTCCAGGCACAGGGCCGCGGCGTCGGTGGCGATCTTCTTCACCGCGGCGCGGTCGGCGCGGAACACCACTCTGCGTTGCAGGATCGAGGTTGAATTGTAGAAGTGCACGATCACAGCGCCCGCGCCCGCGCACGCCTCGAAGGTGCGCTCGATCAGTTCGGGGCGGCACTGGGTCAGCACCTGGATGGTGACGTCGGCGGGGATCGCGCCGTCCTCGATGATCTCGCGGACGAAGTCGTAATCGGTCTGGCTGGCCGAGGGGAAACCGACCTCGATCTCCTTGTATCCCATGCGCACCAGCAGGTCGAACATGCGGCGCTTGCGGGCCGGGCTCATCGGGTCGATCAGCGCCTGGTTGCCGTCGCGCAGGTCAACGGCGCACCAGCCGGGCGCGCGGTCGATGACGCGGTCGGGCCAGACGCGGTCGGGCAGGGTGACGGGTTCGACCTCCTCGGCGTATGGCCGGTACCGGAAGGTCGGCATCGAGGAGTTCTTCTGGGTGTTCCAGGCCGGCTGGTCCGCCGGAGCGGGTTTCGCGGGTGCGGATATGTTGCGCGAGCCGGATACGAAAACGTCAGCGGGGGACATGCGATTCTCCAGGGTTTGGGTGGGATCCCGATAGTGGGTCGACCGGCGCGGCAATACCCCGCGACGGGAGCCGGTCCGTATCAGACCCCGCCGCGGCGGCTGAGGAGGAGCACCCGCTGCATGATGTCGGCCAGTTTACCGCGCCGCGATGCGGGCTCCAATGGTGGTCCCGTCGGTGGGTCGTCCGATGACGGGCGTTAGCGTCTGACGGCGGAGGGACGATCGCTATGACCTGGCTGGAAATGCTGGCCGTCTTCGGCGCGGGTATCGCGGCGGGCGGCATCAACACCGTGGTGGGCTCGGGCACGCTCATCACCTTTCCGGTGCTGCTCGCCTTCGGACTGTCGCCGGTGACCGCGAATGTGTCCAATACGATCGGCCTGGTTCCCGGTTCGATCAGCGGCGCGATCGGCTATCGCCGTGAACTGGCCGGTCAGCGCGCGCGGCTGGTGCGGCTCGGCTCGGCATCGCTGCTCGGTGGCACCACGGGCGCGGTGCTGCTGCTGGTGCTGCCCGCGGAGGCGTTCAAGACCATCGTGCCGGTCCTGATCATCCTCGCCCTTGTCCTGGTGGTGGTGCAGCCGCGGCTGGCCCGCTGGGTCAAGCGGCGCCGCGAGGGCGACGGCGCTCCCGCACCGGCGCACGGCGGCCCGATCCTGCTGGTGACGGTCTTCGCGGCGGGTGTCTACGGCGGCTACTTCGGCGCGGCGCAGGGCGTGCTGCTGCTCGGGCTGCTCGGCGTCTTCGTGCACGAGGATCTCCAGCGCCTCAACGCGGTGAAGAATGTGCTCGCGCTGCTGGTCAACGGGGTGTCGGCGGCGATATTCATCGCGGTGGCCGAGGTGGACTGGCCGGTGGTCGCGCTGATCGCGGTCGGTGCGATCATCGGCGGGCAGCTCGGGGCGACGGTGGGCCGCAGACTGCCGCCAACGGCGTTGCGCGCGGTCATCGTCGTGGTCGGCGTCATCGCGGTGATCCGATTGCTCACCTCGTGAGCCCGCGAAAATCGGGGTGGATGTCCGCATCGAGGATGACGACCGCGACGGGGGTCACACCGGACGATGATGTCCGTGCGTAGATGGAGTTGTGCCGTCGCGGCGGCCGTGCTGGTCGTCCTGCCCGCGGCGAGCGGATGCGGTCGGACGACCGCGCACGAATCGGCGGTCGCCGCACTGGTCGAGCAGGCGGACGCGGTGGCCACGCCGAATCTGGAGTGGACGGCGTGCGCCGGACCGGGACTCGCCCGCTACGAATGCGCGACGGCCCGTGTGCCGCTGGATTACTCCCGACCCGACGGCGAGACCATCGACCTCGCGGTGCTGCGCCAGCCCGCCGGCGATCCTGATCGTCGTCTCGGCACCCTGTTCACGGCCGCGGGCGGACCCGGTCGCTCCGGATTCGCGATGGCCGCCGAGGGTCCGCTGTTCGCGGGGGAGCTGAGTCGCCGCTTCGATGTGGTGACCTTCGACCAGCGCGGTGTCGGCCGCAGCGCGCCGGTGCGCTGTTTCGTCGACGCCGACGAACGGCAGCGTTCGGGTTCGACGGCCGCGCTCGTGCCGGTGACGGTCGACCAGCAGGAGGAGGCCGAGCGCGCTGGGCAAATGACGGCTCGCGGCTGCGCGGCCGACAGCGGTGTGCTGCTGCCCCATCTGACCACCGTGGACGCGGCTCGCGACCTGGATCTGCTGCGCCGGGCGGTCGGCGAATCGCGGCTGACCTTCCAGGGCGACGACTACGCGAGCTACGTCGGCGTCGTCTACGGCGCGCTGTTCAGCGACCGAGTGCGCGCGCTGCAACTCGGGTCGCCGGTCGATCCCGAGCCCTATACCCGCGATACGCGGGTCGCCCTCGCCGATACCGCGCTCGGCAGCGAGGAGGTGCTCGGCGAATTCTTCCGGCTGTGCGCCGCCGCGGGCGGATCGGGATGCGCGTTCGCGGACCCGCCGCGCGGCGCCGATTTCGCCCGCGCGACCGTCGCCCACGCACCGAGTGACCCGCGTGCCCGCCACACCGCTCTGCTCGAGCGCCTGCGCGGTGGGCCGATCACGGTCGGCACGGGGGAGCGAGCGGTCGCGGTGAGCTATGCCGAACTCGTGCGGGCGCACGTCGGGTTGTTGTCCGACGCCGCGGACGGCTGGTCCGATCTGGCCCGGATACTCGCCGAACTCGACCGCGGCGCCGACGGTGATGCCGCGGCGGTGCGTCCGATCCTGGCACGCCTCGCCCCGGACCTCGCCGCCCGCGATTCCTTCACCGCGATCTCCTGCGCCGATCACACACTGCCCGATCAGCCGGGCGCCTGGCCGGGTATGGCTAGCGAAATAGATTCTGCCGCACCAACTTTCGGATCGTACTTGCTCTATCTTCGGCTGCCGTGCGCTTCGTGGCCGATACCGGCCGGTGGCTATCAGCAGCGCTATACCGGTCCGTGGACCCTCGGTGCGGACAAGCCCGCGCTGCTGTTCGCAAACCGCTTCGACCCGGTGACCCCGCTGACCTCCGCCCAGCGCGCCCAGCAGGAACTGGTGAACGCCCGACTGGTCGTCGTCTCCGACGGCTACGGCCACGATACGGCGAACGAATGCACCGTCAACCTGCGCGAACGCTATCTGGTCGACCTCCGGTTACCCGCCCCGGGCGCCACCTGCGCCGCCGACGTACAGCCCTTCACCTCCTGAGCCTCGGTCGGGTAGTCTGCGCTCGGCCATGCGTGATGAGGGAGGTGGCCGGTGGACAGACGCGCCTTTTTTCGGGCGGCCGCGGCGACGGCGTTGGTAGGAGCCGCGGGTGCGGCCGGCATGTCGATCGGCGCGCGGCCCGCCGCGGCGGATCCGATCTGGTACAGCCTCTTCCGCGCTTGGGTGCCGGAAATCTTTGCGCCGCTGCCCGATCCGCCCGAGCACACGCCCGCGATCATCGTCGGCTCAGGATTCGGCGCGGCGGTCACGGCGCTGCGCTTGGCCGAGGCGGGCGTGGTCAGCACCGTGCTCGAGCGTGGTTCGCTGTGGCCCAACGATCCGTGGCGGGAGATATTCACCGGCGACGACCTGCCCGACGGCCGCGGTTTCTGGCATCGTACGGATTTCACCGGCGTCACCAAGGTGCCCATGCAGTTCGCCAGTTTCGGCGGCGTGCTGGACTGCACATCCTACCCTGGTATCGACGTGTGGCGGGCCGCGGCGGTGGGCGGCGGTTCGGTGATCTTCACCGGCGCGATGGTCGCGCCCGAGCGGCGCTTCTTCGACCAGATCTTCGGCGGCGTGGTCGATTACGGCGAATTGAACAGCGTCTACTATCCCCGCGTCCGGCAGATGCTGCGGCTGGATTCCATCCCGGACGATCTGTACCGATCCGCGCCGTTCACTCATTCCCGGGCCTGGGACGATCAGGTACGCAAGGCGGGATACCAACCGCTGCCCAATGATTCGATCTTCGACTGGAATATCCTGCGCGCCGAACTCGCGGGCGCGAGCCGTCCCTCGGCCACCGTGGCGCGCAGCAACCTCGGCAATTCCAACGGCGCGAAGTTCGACCTGAACCAGAACTATCTGAAATACGCTCGCGATACCGGGAAGTCGGCGATCTTCCCGGGCCACCGCGTCGACAGCATCGCTCAGGAATCCGGCGGCCGTTTCGTCGTCACGGTGACCAAACTCGCGCCGACCGGCGACCAGCTCGGCACCCGCACCCTGACCTGTGACCGGCTTTTCCTCGGGGCCGGATCAATCGGCACCTCCGAATTGCTGGTGCGCGCCCAGGCCACCGGAACGCTGCCGAATCTCAACGAGCACATCGGCGACGGCTGGGGCACCAACGGTGACGTGGTGCTCGCGCGCGGCGCCAGCGCGGTCGCCGGATTCGGGCAGGGCGTGCCGAGCGCGAGCCGCGTCTTCGACGAGCGCACGGTGCCGGTCACGCTGGAGAACTGGTACATCCCCGGCATACCGTTCGAGACCGGCGCCCTGGCCTCGCTCGGCATGGTGCTCGATCCCACCCGCACCCGTTTCGGCTACGACCGCGCCACCGGCGGGGTCGGACTGACCTGGTCCACGCGCAACCGCGACGAGACGACCGCCGCGGCCCGTGCGGTCGATCATCGCATCGCCGAGCAAGCGGGCGCGCTGTTCGAGTACGGCGCGCTCGGCTATGACGCCAACGCGCTGTTCACCGCCCATCCCCTGGGCGGGGCGGTTCTGGGTAAGGCCACCGACGGTTACGGACGGGTGCACGGGCATCCGGGCCTGTACGTCATGGACGGCGCGGCGGTGCCGGGCAGCACGGGCACGGTCAATCCCACGCTCACCATCACCGCACTGGCCGAACGCAATATCGAGAACATCATCCGCACCGGCCGCTGAAGGTCTGCCCTCGGCGCCGGATCGGCGGGCTACTCTCGGCGAGACCGGTCGGCGTCGAAGGGATTCACCTGTGGCAACAGCTACCGCGCCCGCGCGCGGCGAGGCGGCGCATCCGGGGCTGCCGCCGAAGCCGCCCGCGTTGTGGACCGATCTGGTCATGCTCGTCCTGGCCGTGATCTCGGTCGTGCTGGTCGTCTGGGTCAGTTTCTTCCCGGTGTCGCACCACCTCTACCGGGCCGTGGTCATCGTCGACTGGTCGATCTGCGCGATCTTCGCCGTCGAATTCCTGTGGCGTTGGCGCCGGGCAGGCTGGCCGTGGACCTTCCCGTTCGTCTACTGGTACGAAGTGCTCGGTATGGTCCCGGTGACCAGCCCGTTCTTCCGAGGATTACGGCTGCTGCGCATCGTGGTGATCGCCGTGCGACTCGGCCGCGTCGCCGACCGCGCCCTCGGCGAACGGGTCACCGCGGCGGTGGTGAACCGGTTCGTCAAGACGATCGTCGACGTCATCAAACGTCCGATGACGATCGCGGTGCTCGACGAGGTCGGCCGGGTGCTGCGCACCGGTCACTACACTCGCAATATCGCCGCCGCGCTGGAGGAGAACCGCGCGGAGATGGACGAGATGATCGTCGAGTTGATCAAGAAGGACCCGCAGGCGGGCAAGGTCCGCTATCTCCCGTTCCACGACGAGATCATGCGCCTGGTCGCCGACACCACCTTCCGCATCGTCTTCCAGGTGCTCGCCGATCCGCGCACCGACGAACTGGTCTCGGACATGATCCGCGAGAACGTGGACCAGATCCGGGCGGCGGTGCGGGACGGAGTCGAGGTGGAGCCGTCGGAGTACGGGCACACTCCGCGTGAACGCCGCGTCGCTCACCTGACTCGACGGCCGCCCGCGGCGCCCTGATCAGTGCTCGGCTACCGGGTGGCGGATCTCGTCGCGCGGGCGCGCGTACCTGGTGACCTCCCACAGGATCAGCGCCGCCAGCACCGCGCACAGCAGGGTGAGCGCGGCGAGCGCGGGCAACGCGCAGGCCGGCGGGGCCAGTGCGATCAGCGCGGCGGCGGTGATCACCCGCTGCCACGAGATCTCGCGCGTCGCATAGTGTTTGAAGCCGACCAGGGCGATCAGGTAGAGCACGACGCCGCCGTAGAGTGCGAACAGCGGAATGCCGTAGAGCGGGTCGGACAGCGTGTGGTGCGAGGCGTCGCCGACGTAGTAGAGCACCTTCTTCAGTCCCAGCGACAGGCCGATGATGCCGACGATCATCGGGAAGTGCCAGTAGGTGTAGCTGGTGCGGGCGATCTTTATCTGGCGTTGCCCGGTGGCCGTCCTCAGTTCGTGTTCCACCGCGAGCGCGGCCACGTCGAAATAGGCCCACCACAGCAGTCCCGCGACCGTGAGACCCAGTAGCGAACCGACCGCGATCGGCCAGGAAATGGGCAGGCCCGCGACGCCGATGCCGATGGAGACGATGGATTCGCCGAGCGCCACGATGATGATGAGCCCGTAGCGCTCGGCGAAATGGGTCGCGGAGTTCACCCGCCAGTCCTCGCCGGCGAGCAGGGTCCACAGCATGTCGCCCGCGATGGCGGCCACCCACAGCGCGATCTGGGTGAGACCGGAGGTCGTGGCGGCGATTACCAGCAGTGTGGTGCCGATGGTGATCGAGCCGAGCGCCCATCTGGTGACCTGACCGCGCAACTGCCGGTCCTCGGCGCTGGCGAGGTAGAACATCCACAGGTGGATCAGGCGGGTCACCATATAGGCGATCGCGAACACGAGCGGGCCGAACCAGCCGCCGGGCAGATCGTGGAACGCCTCGGGAATGGTGAGCGCGGCGATGAGACCGCCGCCCATGGCCGCGAACATCGCCACCCGGGTGATGCCCTCGTCGGCCTTGACCACATTGCCCAGCCACGAGTACGCGATCCAGACCCACCACATGACCGCCAGCACCAGCACGGCGCGCAGCATGTTCTCGGCTGTGGTCTCCTCGGCGGCCAGATCGGTCACCATCGTGAACGCGAAGACCAGCACGAGGTCGAAGAACAGTTCGAGCTGGGTCACCGAGCCGCCCTCGGCCTGCTGTGTGAACCGGGGCCGCTTGCTACCGATCATGGGCATATCGTCGCATCCCGCGCGCTCGTGCGGTCGGCGCGTTCGCGCCGAAGTCAGAGCGCCCGATAGTCCCGCGGTTCGGCGTAGGATTCGGCGAATTCGATGAAG
The DNA here is from genome assembly GCF_001310275.1 of Nocardia arizonensis. Taxonomy (GTDB): domain Bacteria; phylum Actinomycetota; class Actinomycetes; order Mycobacteriales; family Mycobacteriaceae; genus Nocardia; species Nocardia arizonensis. The sequence continues at coordinate 185,274 of NZ_LGYZ01000133.1, read as the reverse complement.
TTCTGCACCATGGCCTCGTGGTAGCGCTGCATGGTGCGTTTCATGACCAGGCCGGGCAGCGGAATGCGCGAGTGGATCTCGGCGTGGTAGCGGACCTTGGTCTCGGCGGGTCCGTCGGCGACGTCGAACCAGATGCCGCCGCCGATGCCGCGCGAACTGTCGACCACGTTCCAGGTGACGCGATCGGCGGTCCACTCGTATTCGAGCACCTGGATATCGGAGCTGCCGAGCACATCGGCGGTGACGTAGACCCGGCGCGGTCTGCCGTTCTCGTCGCGGGTCGCTATGCGCGCGTCCCGGTACATCGACCATTCGGGGAGCATGTCGATAGCCGCCAGAGCCTCGAAGACCTGCGCCCGAGGAATGTCGACTGCGAAGTGGATATCGATCTTCGTGCGCATGCCATACCTCCACCCCCCGGCGGACCAACTCGGCCGATTCTGCACAGCCGTATTCCGTCCGTCAACCAGGTGATGCGGTTCGGGTATGACACTACTGGCGGGTAATGCGGGGCCGGTACAGCCGCCGCCGCGCGGTACCCGGCGGTACCGGTTTCAGTCGCCCTCGGCGGGTTCGACGACCGTATCGGGACCCGGATACATCAGCGATTCGTGTCCGTCGGCGAATCGCACCACATAGGGCGGCGATCCGTCGTGGCCGCGGACCTCGATGATCTCGCCTCGACGGTCAGCCTCGCCCACCACGTGTCCGTGTACGTGCAGCCGGTCTCCGACATTCGCGATCATGGCCCCATTATTCCGGCTTCGTGATGGGGGTCACAAGATTTCCCGCCGATGTGACCCAGCTGTCATGCGGAGTGGCCCGCGCGGCGCGGTTCGAGCAGGGCGGGGCGTCGACGCTCTCGGCCTGCGGGGTTGTGGACAGGTGTGGAGTACCTCACTTACCTGTGCTTCGGGGAGCGGGGCGAGGCGGCGGTGGCATGTCTCGGCGAAGTTCGGTCGGGGACTGCCCGGATCGGGTGCGCCCGGGTTGTCGGTGCGTCGGTCACGGCGGGGTGACCTGCGCAATCGAATGGGGCGGGCGGTCGGCGCGGTGAGGGTGTTCCGAAGGCGAACCACCGCGCGCGCTCCGTCGGATTCCGGTTCGGGTACCGAGCCGACGATGTGCTCCAGGCGGGCGGCGGGCGCACGGTAGCGGCATATTCCCTGGACGTGGGCCGGTACTCTGGTCTGCTGTCAGCTGCTGTTGCCGATCGTGGAGGACCCTGTCGTGGCTCTCGTTGTTCAGAAGTACGGAGGATCCTCGGTGGCCACCGCCGAGCGCATCCGGCGCGTCGCTGAACGGATCGTCGAAACGAAGAAACAAGGCCACGACGTGGTGGTCGTCTGCTCGGCGATGGGTGACACCACCGACGAACTGCTGGATCTGGCCCAGCAGGTGGCGCCCGCGCCGCCCGCCCGCGAGATGGACATGCTGCTCACCTCCGGTGAACGCATCTCCAACGCGCTGGTCGCGATGGCCATCCATTCCCTCGGTGCCGAAGCCCGCTCGTTCACCGGCTCGCAGGCGGGGGTGATCACCACCGGCGCGCACGGCAAGGCGAAGATCATCGACGTCACCCCGAGCCGGCTGCGCTCGGCCCTGGACGAGGGACTCGTGGTGCTGGTCGCCGGATTCCAGGGGGTGAGTCAGGACAGCAAGGACGTCACCACCCTCGGCCGCGGCGGGTCCGACACCACAGCGGTCGCGCTGGCCGCGGCACTGGACGCCGACGTGTGCGAGATCTACACCGACGTGGACGGCGTCTTCACCGCCGATCCCCGGATCGTGCCGGACGCCCAGCGGCTCGATCAGGTCTCCTACGAGGAGATGCTGGAACTGGCGGCCTGCGGGGCGAAGGTGCTGATGCTGCGCTGCGTCGAATACGCGCGCCGCTACAACGTGCCCGTCCACGTCCGCTCGTCCTACACCGACAAGCAGGGCACCTACGTTTACGGATCGATGGAGGACATCCCCTTGGAGCAAGCAATCCTCACCGGCGTCGCGCACGACCGCAGCGAGGCCAAGGTGACCGTCGTCGGCCTGCCGGACGAACCGGGCTACGCCGCCAAGGTGTTCCGCGCGGTCGCCGACGCCGAGATCAATATCGACATGGTCCTGCAGAACATCTCCAAGATCGACACCGGCAAGACCGACATCACCTTCACCCTGCCCAAGACCGACGGCTCGCGCGCCGTCGAGATGCTCACCCGCCGCCAGGACGAGATCGGGTTCGCCCAGGTGCTCTACGACGACCACATCGGCAAGGTGTCGCTGGTCGGCGCGGGCATGAAGAGCCATCCCGGCGTCACCGCCACGTTCTGCGAGGCGCTGGCCGAGGCGGGTGTCAACATCGACCTCATCTCCACCTCGGAGATCCGCATCTCGGTGCTGGTCAAGGACAGCGAACTCGATGAGGCGGTCAAGGTGCTGCACAAGGCATTCGATCTCGGCGGCGACGAGGTCGCCGTGGTGCACGCGGGAACGGGGCGATAAGCGTGGGTATTCGCGTCGGCGTCGTCGGTGCGACCGGTCAGGTCGGCGCCGTCATGCGCAAGCTGCTCGAGGAGCGCGACTTCCCGGCCGACGAGGTGCGGTTCTTCGCCTCCGCGCGGTCCGCGGGCAAGACGCTGCCCTGGCGCGGCGGCGAGATCGTGGTCGAGGACACCGAGACCGCGGACCCGTCCGGTCTCGACATCGCGCTGTTCTCCGCGGGGGCGACCATGTCCCGGGTGCAGGCGCCGCGCTTCGCGGCCGCGGGCGTCACCGTTATCGACAATTCCTCGGCTTGGCGCAAGGATCCCGAGGTCCCGCTGGTCGTCAGCGAGGTCAATCCTGAGCAGACCCGCAATCTGGTCAAGGGCATCATCGCCAATCCGAACTGCACCACCATGGCCGCCATGCCGGTGCTCAAGCCGCTGCACGACGCGGCCGGGCTGCGCAGGCTGATCGTGTCGAGTTATCAGGCCGTATCCGGTAGCGGTCTGGCCGGTGTCGAGGAACTCGCCACCCAGGTCCGCGCGGTGGTCGACGATGCCGAGAAGCTCGTGCACGACGGCGGCGCGGTCGCCTTCCCGCAACCGAACAAGTACGTCGCGCCCATTGCCTTCGACGTGATCCCGCTGGCCGGGTCGATCGTCGACGACGGCAGCTTCGAGACCGACGAGGATCAGAAGCTGCGCAACGAGAGTCGCAAGATCCTCGGGCTGCCCGAGCTGCTGGTCAGCGGCACCTGCGTGCGGGTGCCGGTGTTCACGGGACACTCGCTGTCGATCAATGCCGAATTCGCCGAACCGATCTCGGTCGAGCGGGCCGAACAGATCCTCGCGGGCGCGCCGGGTGTGAAACTGGTCGAGGTGCCGACGCCGTTGCAGGCCGCCGGTGTGGACGAATCGCTGGTCGGACGTATCCGTCAGGATCCGGGAGTGCCCGACGGCCGCGGTCTCGCGCTGTTCGTCTCCGGGGACAATCTGCGCAAGGGCGCGGCGCTCAATACGATCCAGATCGCCGAGGTGCTGCTCAGCGACCGCTGAGTTCGACGGTCGGCGAGTTCGGCCGCTGGGACCGGATGCCGGGTGCGTTCGGTCCGAGGCAGGCGAGGATGGCGCAGCCGGGCGCGGTATCGGCGAACGGCGGCGCCAGCGGATAGTTCAGGCAGCTGAGCACATTGCAGCCCGGATAGGCGCTCGGTCCGATGCCGAAGACGGCGAGCAGGATGTTGGCGTCCACGTAGCGGCTCGGGTCGAGGCGCAGCGGCGGTTCGAGGTACGGTCCGGGATCGGGCATCGGGTTGTCCTCGAATGCGGCGAACAGCCGCCGGAAGAATTCGTAGGGCAGTTCCGCGGTGTTCTGCACGATTCCGGAGACCCCGTAAGCGCTGACATTGCCGTACGCGCCGGTCCACATCACGGTGAGATCGAGGCTCGGCATGACGAAGACGTTCTGGAGGCCCAGTCCGGCCATCATGTAGGTGTCATCGGGCAGGAAGCTCGCGGCCTCGGCGCATCCCGGGCCGAGCCAGAACAGATATCCGTAGCAGCTGTTGGCCGCCGAGGGGGTGCGTGCCTTCGCGAGATAGTCCGCCGAGACGATCCTTCGGGCGTCCCAGAGTCCGTCATTGCCGACCAGCAGACCGAGTTTGGCGAAGTCGTCGGGCGGGATCATGAGGTGCGCGTAACCGTAGGTGTGGCCCGCGCGGTCGCGCGCCCAGTAGTAGTCGGTGCGCTCGATGCCGAGTGGGTCGAACAGTTCGCGCTGCGCGAAGTTCTGAAGCGGTTCGCCCAGTGCCGATTCCAGCACGTAGGCCAGCAGATCCACATTGCGCTGGCTGTAGCTGAACGTGGTGCCTGGCGGATTGTCCAGCGGCACGCCGAGTGCCTGGACCGCGCTGTTGGGGTCGAGCGGGATCACGCCGGTGACGCCCTCGGTGAGCACGCCGACCTTCATGCCCGAGGTCTCGGTGAGCAGATTCTCCACGGTTATCGAGCGGTGCGCCTCGTCGCCGAGACCCGGCGGCAGATAGCGGTCGATGGCTGCGTCGAGGTCGAGAAGGCCACGGTCCCATGCCATTCCGGTGAGCACCGACACCACGCTCTTGGTGGCGCTCCAGATATTCCAGGCCACCTTGCCGGTGAGCTCGTTCGTCGGACCTTCGCCGACCAGACAGTTGTGCCGGAAAACCTGGACGTTCAACCGATTCCGGGTGGCCGCGAATCGCAGCGCGGTGTCAAGGCGCGCGGGGTCGAGCCCGACCTGTTCGGGGGCGGCCCTTTCCGGTTCCCGCCCGGAGGACACCCGGCAGTGCGTCTGCTCGGCGGTGGGCGCCGCCTGCGCGGACCCGGCGAACACACTTCCCGCCACCAGCGTTGCCGCCGCGATACCGATCGTCAGTCCCCGCATACGCCCCATGCGAAAAGGCTATCGCGCCGTTCGCCTTCCAGCCGGGCAACAGGCGGGATGTCCCGGATGTGAAGCCGGCCGAGGTCCGCCTGCTGCCGCATCGAACCTCGCGGCGCCGCCGGACCCGTGAGGATTCGACGGCGCCGCGAGGGCCGACGTCCCACATGCGCCTCTCGGCGAGTGGTCGCTCGAAGCGACGGAGGTTGCGGCCCGGGGCTGTACGGACGTCGACAGTGGCTTACAACCGGTGCGCCCCCGGATCTATTCCGCTCCGTCCGGGGTGATTCGCGCCGAACTTCCCGCCGCGGCCGAACTTCCCAGGGGGCACGCGGTATCGCTGGTCGCGCCGACCACCCGACGGGCCGCCGCGGGGCTGATCGGTGACCGGGTCGCGCGGGGCTACGGTCCGGTTGTCGGTCGCCTCACACCTGTCCCCGGTTTTCTTGACCGCCTCCGGAAAACTGGCGACCATCGACTCTATGCACGACACGGGCGACCCACGCGAGTGGTTACGGCGGGCGGGACTGCGCGTCACCGCCCCGCGGGTCGCGGTGCTGAGCGCGGTTGCCGCGCAACCCCATTCCGATGCCGACCGGGTCGCCGCGGCCGTCCGGGCCTCGATCGGCTCGGTGTCCACCCAGGCCGTCTACGACGTACTGCACGCCTGCGTGAACGCGGGCATCCTGCGCCGTATCGAACCGGCGGGCTCGGCGGCGCTCTACGAGACCCGCACCGGTGACAACCACCACCACCTGGTGTGCCGCGGCTGCGACACCGTCGTCGACGTGGATTGCGTGGTCGGCGCGATGCCGTGCCTGGAACCCGGCGACGCGCACGGATTCGCCGTGGACGAGGCGGAGGTCGTCTTCTGGGGGCTGTGCCCGGCCTGCCGTTCGGCGCCGTCCGCCATGTAGCCCATCGCAGGCGTACAAGGGGGAGGTGCGTATCCAGCCAGGGCGCACCTCCCCGGCACACCATGTACCCGCCTATCGGCGGACTCAATCAGGAACCGACCACACAGAATTTCGCCCCCGGCCGCTGGCCGGGGGCGATTGTCGTGGTTGTGGTTGGTCGGGTCGGTGTCAGAGCAGGCCCCACCAATACAGAAGGCAAGCCAATACGAAGACCACCACGGTTTCCATGTCGCTCCAATCTCGCCGGCGCACTACTTCCATGATGGCTCCAATACCGACCGCGTGGGGCGAATTGGCTTTCACCAGCATTTTCTTTGCTCCAAGGTCTTTTTAAGAGCGCAGCAAGCCGTCCATCGCATTGTGTATCTCGACACCGGGGTTCACCGGTAACACCGAACGGAAGGACGGACACAGATGATCGCCAACCAGACAGTCGACTACCGCCGGTAACCGAGGAAAGGGGGGAGCAGCCACGGCCGGGGTGGGGAACCCGATTCGACTTGTCCACGAGGGGTGACAAGTCGGATCCGGGGGATGACGGCGGCCGGATCGGTCCACGAGGGGTGACCGATCCGGCGAACCGTCATCGGGCAGGCATGGTGGCACTTCCGGAAGCTGATGAGCGATCGGGGCGCAACCGCTGCGACCGGTAACCATTCGATGCATGTCGTCGACGCCATCCGCGGTAACGGGCCGGGCCGGTGCACGAGGGGTGACCGGCCCGGCCGCGCCGCGTGGTGACAGGGTTCACGGGAAGTTCGTTTGCCGCTTCAAGTGACACCCGGGAAACTTGACGAGTGTCTGAGCTCTCAGCCACGCCGCACTATCGGCTTTTGGCGCTGGACCACGATGTGGCGCTCGAACGCGCGGAAGAACGCTTGCGCCTCGATTTCGTGACGCTGTTCGACTGGGACACCGTCCACGACTATCTGGAATCGTCCTACGACGAAGTCGTCGCCCGCTCGACCGTGGACGCCTACGTCCCGACGCTGGCCGAACGCTTCTGCCGCCGCAAGCTCGAAGACCGCGCCCGCGTCGAGGGCAAGCGACGGCGGACCGATCCCACGGTGCTGTTCCTGTGCACCCACAACGCCGGGCGTTCGCAGATCGCCCTCGGCTTCTTCGACCACTACGCCCGCGGCCGGGCGATGGCCTGGTCCGGTGGCTGTGAGCCGAGCGCGACGATCAATCCCACGGCCGTCGAGGCGATGGCCGAGATCGGCATCGATATCTCCGACGGTTATCCCAAGCCGTGGACCTACGAGGTCATGAGGGCCGCCGACGTCGTGGTCACGATGGGGTGCGGCGATATCTGCCCGCTGGTGCCGGGGCCGCGCTACCTCGAATGGATCATCGACGACCCGGCCGGACTCGAGATCGACGAGGTCCGGCCGATTCGCGACGACATCGGCAGGCGCGTCGAGAACCTGCTGACCGAATTGGGTGTGCCGCCGCGCTGATCACCGGCTCAGCTCACCGGGCCACCAGAGCTTCGGGCCGATCAGCCGGAACAGCGCGGGGATGATGAGCGTGCGCACCACGAAGGTGTCGAGCAGGATGCCGAGGCCGACCACGATGCCCAACTGGGTCAGCGTGATCAGCGGCAGCACGCCGAGCACGCAGAACACCGCGGCGAGCACGATGCCCGCGCTGGTGATGACGGCGCCGGTCGCCGACACCGCGCGCACGATGCCGCCGGTGGTGCCGTGCGCGGGCGTCTCCTCCCTGGCCCTGGTCACCAGGAAGATCGTGTAGTCGACGCCGAGAGCGACCAGGAACAGGAAGGCGAACAGCGGCACGCTGGTGTCGATGCCGGGGAAGCCGAACAGATGCACGCTCAGCCAGCTGCCGAGCCCCAGCGCGGCGACCGCGCTGAACACGGTGATCGCGACCAGCAGCACGGCGGCCGGAATCGCACGCAGCAGGGCCAACAGGATCACGCAGACCACGGCGAGGATGAGCGGGATGATCAGCGTGCGGTCGCGCTCGGCGGCCGTGCGGACATCCAGTTCCTCCGCGTCGGCGCCGCCGACGGCCGCCTCGGCTTCGGGTATGTCCGTCACGGCGGCGCGCATGTCCTCGACGATCGTGAAGGCGCGGTCGGAAGCGGGTGCGGCGTCTATGACGACCGACCAGCGCGCGAGTCCGGTCTGGGAGGTCCCGGTGGGGGTCACGCGCACGACGCCGGGAACGCCGGTGAGTGCCCGCTGCACCTTGGGCGCCGCGCCTGCCTGCGCGACGACGAGCGCCGGATCGGAGGAACCGGACGGGAAGTGCTCGGCGAGGGTGTCGAAGCCGTCCACGGATTCGGCCCGCACCCGGAACTGTTCGGTCTGGGTGAGGCCGATGTCGACGGTCCACAGTCCGGCGGTGCAGAGGGCGAGCAGAGCGGTCGCGGCGGCGGTGACGGTCCAGGGTCGGGCGACGACCTTCGTGGCGATCGTATGCCAGACCCCCTGTTCGGCGCGGTCGATGTCGTCGGGGTGGGGGACGAACGGCCAGAAGACCTTTCGCCCGCACAGTGCCAGCGCGGCGGGCAGGCCCAACAGGACGAAGACCAGCGCGACCAGCAGACCCGAGGCCGCAAGCACGCCGAGACTGCGGGTGCTCGGCACCGAGGCGAGCACCAGGACCAGCAGTGCGGCGACGACGGTGAGATTGCTCGCCAGGATCGCGGGTCCGGCGCGGCGCACCGCGTGGCGCAGGGCGTCGCGGTGATCGGATTCGCGGTGCAATTCGTCGCGGTAGCGCGAGACCAGCAGCAGCGCGTAGTTGGTGCCCGCGCCGAAGACCAGCACGCTGGTGATGCCCGCGGTCGAACCGTCGAAGCTGAGTCCGGTCAGGCGGGCGACGCCGGTGCCGACGGTGGTGGCGAGCCGGTCCGCGGTGCCGATGACGAGCAGCGGAATCAGCCACAGCACCGGCGAGCGGTAGGTCAGGATGAGCAGCACCGCCACCACCAGTGCGGTGACCGCGAGCAGTGTGGTGTTGGCGCCGGAGAACGAGTCGGCGATATCGGCGCCGAAGGCCGGGCCGCCGGTGATCAGGATGCGCAGCGTGTCGGGTGCGCCGTCGCGCACGGCCGTGCGCAGCGCGTCGACGCGATCGGTGAGCGCGGTGCCGTTGAGATCGGCGGGGATCGGGATGCGGCCGATCAGCGCCTTGCCGTCCTCGGAGCTCAGATATCCGCCCGCGCCGAGTCCGGGCTCCGCGCGGTCGAGTGCGGCGGTGGCCGCGCCGCGGTCGGACTCGGTGATCGCCGCGCCGTCGGTGCGGGTCACCACGACGATGGCCGCGGCCGAGCCCGCGTCGGGGAACTGTTGGGCGGTTTGTGCCGCGCGGGCGGATTCGGCGGTGTCGGGCAGCGATTTCGGCGCCTGACCCGCGGTGTCGTTTCCGCCGATGCCCGCGGTGAGGGCGGCGGACGCGGCGATCAGCAGGAGCAGGAACACCCAGGAGCGGCGGGCGGTGACGGCGGCGGCGTAACGATCCCAGAAACCCACGGTCGAACCCTCTCATATCGAGCGTCGACCGTCCGCTCACCCGGGCAGTCGGGCAAAAATGTGCCCGCGCGGCGAAGCCCGCCCGCGGCGATCATGCCGACGCCGTGGCTCATTCGCGTGACCAGGCGGTGTGCGGCGTCGGATACTCCGGCAGTGCGTAGCCCTCGGTGTCGGTGAGCATCCGCATGACCAGCGGTTTCATCACTCGCGTCGTCATGAGCCGGGATACCGCGTGGCCCGCGCGGATGCCGAGGCGGGTCTTGGGCGTCATGGCCCGCAGACCGCCGGGCGGCAGTTCCTGCGCGGCGCTCACGAACGGGCGCAGCCGCTGTTCGTAACCCGTCAGCGCCCGCACCGGATCGGCGGCGTGCCCGACGATCTCCCCGGCGAGCAGATACGCGCCGACGAGCGCCATCGCCGTGCCCTGCCCGGTCAGCGGCGAACCGCAGTAGCCCGCGTCACCGAGCAGTGCGACCCGCCCGCGCGTCCACCGCGGCATCTCGATGCGGGCCAGTTCGTCGAAGTAGAAGTCCTCGGCCTCGGACATGGCGGTGAGTATGGCGTCGGTGTGCCAACCGCCGCCCGCGAGCCGGGTGCGGATCAGCGCCCGCTGGGCGGCGGGGTCGCGGCGCAGGACCGGATCGGCGGGACAGCGCAGGATGACGATGGCTTTGCAGGTCGCCGGATCGGCGTCGGGACGGATTCCGATGCAGGTCGCGCCGACCAGCGCGTGCATCGAGAACCAGTGCGATTCGATATCCGCGGGCGTCGGCATGGTGAAGAAGCTCATGTAGCCGCCGAGGTAGGTGCTGAACTGCTCCTCCGGCCCGAAGGCGAGGGCGCGGGTGGCCGAGTGCAGGCCGTCGGCGCCGATGACGATGTCGTAGCGTTCGTCGCCGCCGGAGGCGAAGCGGACTCGCGCGCCGGTGTCGTCCTGGTCGATGCCGGTGATGCGGTCGCCGTAGCGGTAGTCTGCGCCGCCCGTCTCGGCCACCGCGTCGAGCAGCACCTGATTCAGGTCGCCCCGGGTGATCTCGATATCGGCCACGCCGCCCTTGCCGTCGAAAAGTTCGGCGGGCATGCGCAGGATTTCGCGGCCATTGCCGTCGACGTGGACCATGCCGCGCTCATCGAGGCGATGCCGTTGGATGCCGGGCATGAGACCCATGCGTTCGGCGATTTCGCGACTGGGTCCGCGCAGGTCGACCGCTTGGCCGCCGGGTCGGGGCGCGGCGGCGCGCTCCACGACCGTGACCGCGACGCCCGCGCGGAGCAATTGCAGCGCGACGGCGTTGCCGCCGATGCCGCCGCCGGAGACGAGGACACGGGGACGGGTGGTGGCGCTCATGGTCGCCCCTTTCTTGTTCGAATGTCTTAGACGTATGTCTAACAGAGCCCTTGAACGTCTGTCTAGTACATTTGTGTAAGACATTCGTACCGGCTGGTCGAGCCGGAAACGCCGATGGACCGGGGCCGTCGGGCCTCGGTCCATCGCGTCGCCGATTCGGACTCAGTTCCGGTGTCGCAGATACGCCTTCCATCCGCCGAACGCGGTGATATCGGTCGCCGCCCGCGCCGCGTCGAAGGCGCAGGCGAAGCCGACGACCGCGCGGCCGTCGGCCAATTCGATACTCGTCAGGGCCATCGGGGCGGGCAGACCGGCCAGGAAGCCGCCCAACCCGGCCCGCGAGACCAGGAACAGCTCACCCCGGATCGGCGCGCCGAGTCCCGCGCCGTGGCGCACCAGTCCCGGTTTCGGGGGCGTGGTGTCCAATGCCGTGAGCCGATAGGCGTCGGTCGTCGCGATCTCGCCGAGGAATCGGGCGCCGATCTCCTCCAATTGCCAGTGCAGCGGCTCTCCGCGCAGGTGCGCGCCGAAGACCGCCAGTTCCACGCCGTCGGACACCAGTGCGGGCGATTCGGCGGCGATGATCCGGGACGCCAGATCGATCGCCACCTGATCGCCGAAGGCTGGAGTCACCACCATCACGCCGAAGGGATCGCCCGTGGCGGTCGGCACGCCCGGCACCGCGACGGCCGCCATATCCAGCAGGTTGCAGAAATTCGTGTAGGTGCCCATGCGGCGATTGATCGCGATCGGATCGGCCCGCACCGCCGCGATGGTCGGATGTTCGGTGGTGGTCGGCAGCAGTAGACCGTCGAAACCCCGAAGCACCTGCGCGGCCGTGGATCTGGCGCGCGCGAGGGTGTCGAGGTCTTCGGCGAAGCCGGGGCCGGTCGTCCGTCCCGCCGCGGCGATGATGGCCGCGACCGTCGGGTCGGCGCTCTCGGGTCCGGTGGCGAGGAAGGCGCCGACGGCCGCGTACCGCTCGGCGACCACCGAACCGTCGTAGAGCAGCAGCGCCGCGTCCAGTAGCGCGGAGATATCGATCTCCCGCACCTCGACACCCGAAGCAGCCACGGCGGCAACGGTTTCGGCGAAGGCGGTGCGGTATTCGGGAGTGAGCGCGCCCAGGTCGGCGGCGCGCGGGACCGCCAGCGCGGGGCGGGCGGGGGCGGCCAGGCGCACATCGGCGGGCCAGGTCCGGCTGCGCGGATCACGCGACTCGGGACCCGCCATGACCGCGGCCGCGGCCACCGCCGCGCGCAGATCGGCGGCGAAGACGGTCACCGCGTCATAGTCCGCGCAGGCGGGCACGACGCCGTGGGTGGGGATGATCCCGAGTGTGGCCTTGATGCCGACGATTCCGTGCAGCGCCGCGGGCACCCGACCCGAACCCGCGGTATCGGTGCCGACGCCGATGTCGGCGATCCCGAGCGCCACCGCCACGGCGGATCCTGAACTCGAACCGCCGGAGACCAATTCGGGATTCAGCCCGTTGCGCACCGCGCCATACGGGCTTCGGGTGCCGACCAGACCGGTGGCGAACTGGTCCAGATTGGTCTTGCCGAGCACCACCGCGCCCGCCGCGACCAGTCGCTGCACCGCGGCCGCGGTGACCTCGGCGGTATAGGCGAACTCGGGACAGGCCGCGGTGGTCGGCAGGCCCGCCACGTCGATATTGTCCTTCACCGCGACCAGTACCCCGGCCATCGGCAATTCCTCGCCCGCGGCCACTCCGCGCTCGACCGCGGCGGCATCCGCGACGACGTCGTCCCGGTTCCGCAGGGTTATCCACACCTCGGGACGGTCCACCTCGGCGATGCGCCGAAACGCGGCCGCGACCCGTTCGGTCGGTGATTCGTTCACCGCGGTGTTGTCAAGGACGCCGCTGGACATGTCAGTCGACTCCGATCACTGCTAGAGGAGTTCCCGGTTCCACCTTCGCGCCGGGTGCGGCGAACACCCGCAGAACCGTGCCGGTACCCGGGCTGTGCACCGGCAGTTCCAGTTTCATGGCCTCGAGAATGGCGATCGGGTCGCCCGCGCGGAGCCGTTGCCCCTCCGCTATCTCGACCCGCCACACATTGCCGATCATCGGCGCGGTGACCACGGTCGCGTTCGGAGGCAGTCCGGCCAGCGGATCCGCGGCCGATTCGACGCGGGGTTCCACGACGGCGGCGCGCTCGAACTCGCCCGCCGCCCGCCAGGCTCGCTTCTCCGCCTCGAACGCCGCGGCCTGTCCGGCCTCGAAGGCCGCGATGGATTCGGCGTTCTCGGCGAGCATGCGCCGGTGGTCGGCCAGGGCGAAGGCGCCGGTGCCGATCTCGGCGTCGAAGCGTCCCGCGGCGGCGGCCGCGCGGTATTCCAGCAGTTCCGCCGGCGTGACCGGTTCCCAGACGATGCGGTCGAAGAACCGGAACAGCCACGGTGTGCCGGGTTCGAACGGCGCGCTCTGGCGGTAGCTCGACCAGATCGGCACGGTCCGCCCGATCAGCTGATAGCCGCCGGGGGAGGCCATGCCGTAGACGCACAGGTATTTGCCGCCGATGCCGACCGCGTCCGAAGGCGTCCAGGTGCGCGCCGGATTGTATTTGGTGGTCACCAGGCGATGACGCGGGTCCAGCGGAACCGCCAGCGGCGCGCCCAGGTACACGTCGCCGAGACCGAGCACCAGGTATTCGGCGTCGAACACGGCCGCGCGCACCTGGTCGACGCTGTCGAGTCCGTTGACGCGCCTGATGAATTCGATATTCGACGGCAACCAGGGCGCGGTGTCGCGCACACCGCTGCGGTAGCGGTCGATCGCCTCGGCGATGGAGGGGTCATCGAACGACAGCGGCAGCCGGATGGTGCGACTCGGCACCGTCAGGTCCTCGGTCGCGGGCAGTTCCGATTCGAGCTCCGCCAGCGCGCCGACCAGTCTGCGCTGGGGAAGGACCTGTGGATCGATGTGGATGTGCAGCGACCGCACACCCGGGGTGACATCGATGATGCCGGGCAGACCGAGTCCGCCGAGCGCCTCGGCCAGTGCGTGCACGCGCATACGCAGCCCGAGGTCGAGCACCATGTCGCCGTATTCGACCAGGACGTTGTCGTCACCGCCGCGCAGGTACACCGCGCTCGGGCGGTCCGAACCCGCCCGCACTCCGCCGAGCACGCCCCGGTCGGCGGCTGTGGATGAGTGTGCACTGTCGGCGCGGTTCAGCGCGCGGGGAACCGAGGAGAGCGCCCGCGCGTGCGAACCACGCAGGACCTCGGCCTCACCATCGGTGACCGGGACGAATCGCACCGTGTCGCCGGGACGCAGCTGACCGAGCTTCCAGCGGTGCGCCGAAACGACCGTAAGTGGGCAGGCGAATCCGCCCAGACTCGGGCCGTCGGGACCGAGCAGGATCGGCGTATCGCCGGAGACGTTCAGCGCGCCGACGCTGTACGGATTGTCGTGCAGATTCGACGGATGCAGTCCCGCGTCGCCGCCGTCGCCGCGCGACCAGGTCGGTTTCGGCCCTTCGAGGCGGATCCCGGTGCGATTGGCGTGACCGCCGACCCGCCACGGATGGTCGAAGAACCGCGCCATGTCGTCGTCGGTGAAATAGGCGGGCGCGGTCTGCGGTCCCACACCGACCGCCAGCTCCCACACGTGGCCGAACTCGGGCCGTCGTTCCGCCGGAACGACTTGCGGCACGGTCGATTCCGCGTCGCCGATGTCGATTACGTCGCCGGGCGCGAGCGCCCGACCGGTGACACCGCCGAATCCGCCGAGCGTGAAGGTCGCGGCGCTGCCGTGATACAGCGGGGCACGCACTCCGCCGCGGACCGCGAGATAGGTGCGGAGTCCGGCATCGACCGGCATGCCGATATCGACGATCGCGCCCGCGGGCAAGGTAACCGGCTCCCACATCGGCACGGACGCGCCGTCGACGGTGACCGGTGTCGGCGCGCCCGTCACACAGATCACCGCCGATCCGGCGAACCGCAGCCGCGGCCCGTGCAGGGTGCACTCCAAGGCGGGTGCCTGTGGCGCATTGCCCACCGCCGCCGTGGCCAGCGCGCAGGACAGGTCGTCCATCGGACCCGACGGCGGAATTCCCACCTGCCACAAGCCGATTCGGCCCGGCTGGTCCTGCACGGTCGTCATGGTGCCGCCGCGCAGCACGTCCATGCGCGATTCCACCGGCCGGATATCGGCCAGTGTCGTGGTCAGATGGGCGGCGGCAAGCACGGTCTCCGCGCTCGCCGCCGCCCGCAGTTGCGCGAGATTGGTTCGCACGCCGTGGATTTCCGTGCGCGCCAGCGCCCTCGCGAGATCCTCGAAGGCCACCGGGCGCGAGGAGCCCGCCGTGATCACCTTCGCCAGCAGCGGATCGTAGTACGGACTCACCTCGGTTCCGGTGCGTACCCAGGTGTCGACGCGGACATCGTCCGGAAACCGCGCCGCCGTGATCAGCCCCGCGCTCGGCCGGTGGTCATCGGCCGGATCCTCGGCGTAGACCCGCGCCTCGACGGCGTGACCGCGGATGGCGGGTCCGCATTCGGCCAGCTCGTCGATCATGGAACTGTCCCCGCCCGCGAGCCGCAGCATCCACTCGACGAGGTCGACACCGGTCACCGCCTCGGTCACCGGATGCTCCACCTGGAGACGGGTGTTCATCTCCAGGAAGGAGGCCGCTTCGGTGTCGAGGTCGTAGACGAACTCCACGGTGCCCGCCGAGCGGTAGTCCACCGAGCGCGCCAGATCGCGCGAGGCCGCCAGCAGGCGCTCGGCGGTCTCCTCCGACAGACCCGGCGCGGGCGCCTCCTCGATCACCTTCTGATTGCGCCGCTGAAGCGAACAGTCACGGGTGCCGAGGCTGATGACGCGCCCGCGTCCGTCGCCGAAGACCTGCACCTCGACATGCCGGGCACGCGTGACGAACCGTTCCAGGAAGACGCCGGAGGAGGAGAAATTGGTCGCCGCCGACCGCCGCACCCGCGGGTACGCTTCGCGCACCCCGTCGGCGTCGAAACAGGACCGCATGCCGATGCCGCCACCGCCGCCGACCGCCTTCAGCATCACGGGGAAGCCGATACGTTCCGCCTCGGCCACCGCGTGCTCGGCCGATTCCAGCAGTCCGCTGCCGTGGATCAGCGGAACCCCCACCGCCATCGCCGCCTCGCGCGCGGTGTGTTTGTCGCCGAAGATACGCAGTTGCCGCGGCGTCGGACCGACGAACAAGAGACCCGCCGCGGCCAGGTCGGTGGCGAATTCCGCACTCTCGGAGAGAAATCCGTAGCCCGGGTGAATGGCGTCCGCACCGCAGGCCAGCGCCGCCTCGATCACCCGGTCGGCGCGCAGATAGGACTGTGCCGGCGCGGCCGGACCCAGCGCCACCGCGATATCGGCGAATTCGACATGGGGAGCGCCCGCGTCGGCCTCGGAATGGACCGCCACGGTCTTCAACCCCAGTCGCCGCGCCGTGCGCATGATGCGGCAGGCGATCTCGCCGCGATTGGCGACGAGAACGGTATCGAAATCCACGCGCCCGCCCTATTCGGTCGCCAGGGACATCGCGGTGATCGCCCGCGTGACCCGGTCCAACACCACGTCGAGCGATTCCCCGATATGGGTGTGCAACAGGCGGTAGGCCGAGCGCAGGTCATCCGCCAGCACCGCCTCCATGATCCCCAGGTGTTCGGTGATGGTTGTCTCGATGCGGTTGTTGACCATGAAGTCGTACATGCGCACATGCCGGATACGGGAATTCACCGACTGCAACGCGCGCACGAGTTCGGCGTTTCCGGCGGAGGTCAGCAGGGTCACGTGGAACTCCTCGTCGCGCACCACGAAGCCCGGTTCCTGTGCGGGCGGATCGGCTCGCAGGGCGAGCCAGCTCTCCCGTTCGGTCTCCAACATGGCGCGGTCGTGTCGCACCGACGGATTGTCGATGGCGCGTTGAATACCACTGAGTTCCAGGGTGATACGCAGTTCGTATAGGTCGCGGATCAGCGGGATGCTCGGGCGCACCGGACTGAATCCGTATTCCTCGCGCTTGAGCAGACCGTCCGAACACAGAACCGTCAACGCCTCCCGGATCGGCGTCCGTGAAATGCCGAACCGCGCCGATAATTTCGGTTCGGTGAGGCGTTCACCGAATTTGATGTCCCCATTCATCAATTCCGCGCGTAACGTCGTGTAGACGACGTCGCGCAACGGCCGTCCCGCAGCATCGGCCAATGTGGCCACCCGTGTCGACATGCGTGTATACGCTATGGAGCTCGCGTTTCGGGCAGATGACGGCAGGTTAGCGGGCGGTAAGACTCTGCTCACCGGAGTCACCGGGTATTACCTGGTGACACCGAGAATTTGCCACGCGCCCGCCGACTCGTCACCGACTTCACCGATACCCGTCGAATACCGGGAGCACACTGCAACAGCTGGCAACACCCCGGCGTCATCGCACGAAATATCGGCGCCGCAAGCTGATACCAGCCCCGGCGCCGGGACGATGCCGTCCCCTCATCGGCACATCGATCGGCCACGCGACCGGTCGGTGGCGAACGCCCCCGGCGCCGGGTGCACTGCAATGGCCTTCCGGAGGTGACGATGGAAATGTTCGTACTCATCGGATTGCTCGTGCTCATCTCCGGCCTACTAGCCGTGATCGCAGGCACCGTCTGGTGGCCCATCCCCTCGCACGTCGCCGACGGTGAGGAGTTGGTCGCCGACGTGTGGCCCGCGGGCTGGCCGCACGAGGCCCCCGAACGCCCCTTCACCCTGTTCGAGGCCCGCCAAGCTATGCGCCGCCACCGCCCCTGCCACATAGACCGCTGTGCCCGCAAAGCCGCCGCCACCCGAGCCCTCCGCGCCGCGGGCTACCCGGTCGACTGATTCCCACCTCGAAGTCCTCACGAATGTCCAGCGTGTGGACCGAATGAACGGCCAGGGCCTCTGTCGTGTCTCAACCACACGAGTCGGGGTGACAGGATTTGAACCTGCGACCTCCTCGTCCCGAACGTGGCTACTGTGTCTCGGCGCAGATCATCCGGTGCCGCTGAGCTGGCAAAATCTGCGATCGAGGACCGCCTAGTTCCGGCCTTTCTCGCGGGGCATGCTGCCGTTTTGATGCCTCGGCGACTGGTCCGAGTTTTACGACACGCGGTAGGAGTTGCGGTTGCAATCCAGGCGAAGTCTTGGCATCATCGGAAGCGCAAAAGCAACCGTCGCACACTGTGCGGCAGATCCTAAGGCCATCCCACTGGGGTGGCCTTAGTTGTGTCCTCAACCACATTGATGAACGATTGAGCGGTGCTTCTGTGCTATCTCGATGAGTCGGGCGACGAACAGGCTTTGCGTACACAGACCGACACTCCGGTACTCGTGATCGCTGGCCTAGTAGTCGACGACCGGCGAGTTCACGACATGGTGTATAGGTTCTTGCAGCTCAAGAAGAGGTTCCGGCCAGTCCTAGCCGATCTCTCCGTCAAGTTGAGCGAGCTGATCACCCATGAGATCAAGGGCTCTGACCTACGCAAAAACATCCGCGATGGAAACCGAAACGCGCGTCGTGCGGTCTACTCGCTGCTCCACGAGACGCTGAATCTCCTCGAGGACAGCAACGCCAAGGTCGTGGGGGAGATCCACGTCAAGGGCGAAGATCCGCTATCTCGCTGGGTGTACTCGGACACGGTGGCCCGCGTGGCTGTGCAGTTCGAGGCGCAATTGCATGCAGCCGCTACACGCGGCGCCATGATCCTCGATGCTAGGACCAAGTCGAAGAACGTTCCGTCGGTGCATCGGTTGACTACTCAGCGGTTTCGGACTGGCGGAGGCCCCTGCCCCAGCCTGGTCGAAAGTCCCGTCTTCGGCCACTCCGATGCACATGTCGCGCTGCAGATCGCCGATCTGGTGGCGTCTGCCCTACTCTTCCCGATGGCGTGTTTCGCATACTCCCAGAGTTTGATTAACAACGTTCACCTGAACGAGAGCTACGGAGAGGTCAGGAGTCGGTTCGGATCGAAGCTTCGCCTGCTTGAGCACCGCTATGCAGGTCCAGATGGGCGCCATGCCGGGGGGATCGCTGTGCGAGACAACCTCAACAACCAGCCCTCCTTGCAGTTGTACAAGGACTGCGACTTCGATACCGACCGCAGGGACCAATGGGAGCGTCGAAAAACAGCGAAGAAAGCTCCAGGGTACTGAGCTGTCGCCTGGGATTGGCCCTGCTGGGTGGTGGGTTGCACATCAAGGCGGGCCGGCTGCGCCTGCCCCTTATCGGCCTGCCTTTCGCGCGTAGAGGCTCCGGGGTCAAGAGTCGGCGAATGCCGATCACGTAGTGACGCCGAGGCGCTCTTGACGCTGGAGGGCGCGTGAACGCAATGCAGGCCACCACACAGCAGGGCCAAGCAGCCGAAGGACGCTCAGTAGTTCGGCAATCGGAGAAAGGGGGCCGAAGCCCCCTCCGGGGCAGTACGGGTTGGACCGTTCCCGGAGGTGGCGGCGCTGTTGGGCGTGTCCCGGGGCAACGCCTATCAGTTCGTGAACGACGGCGTGATACCGGCGAAACGCATGGGGCGTCGGTGGGTGATCTCCCGCAAGGCGTTCCATACCTGGCTGGAATCGTCGGACAATCTCCAGGAAGCGGTGTAGCCCAATGGGTTTCGTCAATCAGATCGAGTCGGGGAAGTGGAAGGCGTTCTGGCGGGAACCGTCGGGTGCGCAGCGGTCGAAGACGTTCCGCACCAAGAAGGAAGCGGACACCTTCCTGGCGCAAGTCGAGCTGGCGAAGACCAGTGGTACTTACATCTCTCCGCATGCTGGCCGATCCCTGGTCGCCGATCACGCTGCGGAGTGGATGCAGACGTGGAACACCGAGCGCACGACGGCCGCGCGTGACGAGTCGATCATGCGCACGCATGCGCTCCCGAAGGGGGGTAGCTGGCAGCTCGGCAAGATCGACCATCTGCCGGTGCAGAAGTGGATTACGGGCCTGTCGCAGGAGAAGTCTCGGGCCACGGTCGCCGAATGCAAGCGGATGATGTCCGGCGTGATGCGTTCGGCAGCGAAGAACCGCCTCATCGGTGTCGATCCCACTTCGGGCGTGCGTATCCCGAAGCGTCGCAAGCGGGATTCCGACGAGCGGTACTTGTCGCGGGAGGAAGTTCGGCAACAGCTGTTGCCTGCGGTCCGGCCGGAACGGTACCGGGTGTTCGTGGCGGTGGCAGCGTTCGCGGGTCTGCGGTGGGGTGAGGCGGCGGGTCTGTGCGAAGACGCCGTGGACCTGGACGCCGGGCTGCTGCGGGTGATCCGCGCCGTGACCGAGGTCGCCGGGCATGTCGAGTTCAAGCCGTTTGCGATGTCGCGTGCCGGTCGGCGGACGGTGCCGCTTCCGAAGTGGCTCGTCGCGGAGCTGCGGGACTGCATGCGCACCTACCAGCGTGGGCCGCACGGGCTGATCTTCACCAACGAGGTCGGTGGGCCAGTACTACGTGCGGCGGGTGGAGGATTGGGATGCGGTGCGCACGACGATGGGCGACGGCGACGACAGCGACGAGGACGGCTCAGACGGCGTTCTGGTGAGCTGATTCCGGGCTGATGCTGCCTTTTCGCTGCCTACCGGCATCGGCGTCGCTCCAGCTGTCCTCAGCAACGGAGAAGGCCCCTGACCAAAGCTACTGGTCAGGGGCCTTCCCGTCGTCTCAACCACGAGTCGGGGTGACAGGATTTGAACCTGCGACCTCTTCGTCCCGAACGAAGCGCGCTACCAAGCTGCGCCACACCCCGTGAAGCGAACCTGGAGTAGCTTACAACAGGGAGGGGCTGGACGTTAAACCGGCAGGTCAGTCAGCTTTCGTGGGGTCGGATACTGGTGAAGATGCGGCGGGCGGTGTCGGGGTCGACGGAGGCGGGGACGCCGGTGTCGGCGGCGATGACCATCACGAAGTTGCCGGTATCGGTCGGGGTGGCGAAGGTGTAGACGGAGAACTCGGTGGCGCAGCCGGGTTTGGCGCCGACGATCGTGCCCTTGGTCTCCACGAAGACGCCGTGCTGATAGCCGTCGAGCGAGTCGAGCGGCTGCGGCGGGCCCGCGGTGCCGCCGGCGGGGGAGTTGGAGTAGGCGGCCTTGGCGGTGCGGATGCCGAGTCGGGTCGCGGCCGTGGCGGAATCGGATTCGTCGGCGCCGGTCAGGAAGGCGACGGTGCGGGTCGAACCCGGGCAGTAGCCCTTGCCGTCGAAGGCGTAGCCCTTGCCGCCGACCGCGTCGGGCGGTGAACCGAAACCGCCGGATCTGTCAGGATCGGCCACCGTCCAGTCCGGGGGCACGTCGTAGGCGGCGCCGCTGTCGGGCGCCACCACCACCTGATAGCCCGGCACCACCGGCGTCTCCGTGCTGCGCGCCGCGGGAGCCTTCGGCGAGACCGGGCGCGCCGAGGTCGTCAACGCGCTCACCATCGAGGGCCCGGAATCGTCGTCGGCGGGTTCCGGGCTCCGATCACCCAGCACCGCCACCGTCGCCCCGGCGACGAGTACGACCGCCGCCACCCCCGCCCCGATCCACAGACGACCGTTTCCGCGACGTCGAGGAGCGGTGGCGTACGGGAAAGCATCCTCGAACCGAGGAGCCCCCGGCGTGGAATACAAGGGCGCGTACGCGGGTGTCGAATGCGAAGGTGCCTGTGGCGGTGCGGAATATGGGTTCGCCGTCGCATCGGGCCCCGGCGGTGCGGGCCGGTTCGGTGCGACACCCCGCGCGGCGGGAGGCGCCTGCGGAGATACCGTTGCGATGTCGAACGGTCGGTACGCGTGCGCGGCAGCGCTCGAGCCGTGCCCGGGTGCGGCATACGGCGGGCTCGCGGGCGTGGCGCCGAAGGGCGCGCCCGCACCGGACGGCGTGCTCGCGGCCCCGCTGCTCCAGGGCAATTCGGGAGCGCACCGCACGGGTGCGCCGAACGGGCCGTCATCCGAAAGGGACCAGCCACCAACGGCATCCGTTGAGCCCGGCCCGGCTTCCGGCGAAACAGACCGCCCGGCAATAGAAGTCGACGCGCCGCGACCAGTACGTCGAGAACTCCGGACATAGGACGGGACCGACGGCGCCCGCGAACCCGCGGTCGGGTGACCGACCGAAGTCTCACCGCGCCCACCGAATTCGTCGTTCATCGCCACACCCCGCGCACGATCGTACGCACCGGAACCGCAAACAGCTCGCTGACCACACCCACGTTGTCGTCCCCTGCTCCGACACCAAGTCTCGGCACGCGACCCTACCGGGTGCACCCCCGACCGTGCTCGCCGCCTCCGCGAGCACGACCCGAACTCAGCGTGCCACGGCCCGCGACGCCGACACCCCGTGACCCGAATCGGCGCCCGGACGCCGTGGCGGAGCCGCCACCAACGTCAACAACGTCGCCTCGGGACGGCAGCAGAAGCGATACGGAGCCCACGGCGAGGTGCCCAAGCCGGCCGACACGTGCAACCGGGTGTGCTCACCCCACTTCGACGGACCCTTCACTCGCGACTTGTCGATACCGCAATTGGTCACCAACGCGCCGTAGCCCGGCAGCACCAGCTGACCGCCATGCGTGTGCCCGGCCATCACCAGGTCGTAGCCATCCTCGGCGAACCGGTCGAGCACCCGCGGCTCCGGGGAATGCGTCAAACCGATCCGCAGATCCGCCATCGGATTCGGCGCGCCCGCGATGGTGTCGTACCGGTCACGTTGGAGATGCGGATCGTCCACACCCGCCGTGGCGATACGGACGCCGGCGACCTCGAGATCACGGCGCACATGCGTCAGATCCAGCCACCCGCGCTCGGTGAACGCCGCGCGCAGATCCTTCCACGGCAACGGAGCGCCATAGACCCGGCGGTGATCCTTCTTGAAGTACTTAGCCGGATTCTTCGGCACCGGCGCGAAGTAGTCATTGCTGCCGAACACGAAAAGCCCGGGACGCGAAAGCAACCCGCCCAACGCCTGCACAACAGCGGGCACCGAGCGCATATGCGACAGATTGTCACCGGTATCGACGACCAGATCCGGCTCCAACCGATCCAGCTCACGCAACCACTGCTGCTTCAACTTCTGACCGGGCATCATGTGCAGATCACTCAGATGCAACACCCGAAGGCTCGACGAGCCCGGCTGCAAGACCGGCATCGTAGCCTCGCGCAGGATGAAAGCATTTCGTTCGATGAGCGAGGCGTAGCCGATTCCGGCCACCGCGACTCCGGCGGCTCCCAGCGCGGTTCGGTAGACAGCGGAGGTCGAGATTACGGGCATTTGCCCAGCATAGGTGAGCACGCCCGAGAACGCTGGGTGTGATTGCGCACTGTGTCTCTGGCGGCGCCTTCGGCGCCGCGGGGTTCGCGGCCCCTTTTGTCTCGCGTCCGAGGGGCCGCGACTCGCGACTGCGTCGCATTGTCGCGGCCCCTCGGACGCGAGACGGCCGCGAACCGGTCGCTCGTAAGACTCGCTCCGGGTGGGCTGGGTTGGGTGTGGATGGGTCGGTTTGTGGTTTGGGGCTGGTGTGGGATCGGCCTGCACAGCCGACCTGGGAACACCGGTACCGCGCGCGACACCGGGGGGTGAGCGGTAAATGTGTGGGGTGGGCTCGGGGGGAACGGTTACGGTGGGGCCATGTCGGAACTCAAAGCGAAATTGCGGGCGGATATGACCGCCGCGATGAAGGCCAAGGACGCCTTGCGCCTCTCCACCCTGCGGATGTTGCTCGCGGCGATCCAGAACGCCGAGGTCGCGGGGGCGCAGGCGCGTGAACTCTCCGACGCCGAGGTTGTCTCCGTCCTCCAGAAGGAGGCCAAGAAGCGCAGTGAGGCCGCCGAGGTCTATACGCAGGCGGGGCGGGGGGAACTCGCGGCCAACGAGCACGCCGAGGCCCGGGTCATCGACGAGTATCTTCCCACCCAGCTCAGCGATGCGGAGGTCGCCGATCTCGCCGACACCGCCATCGCTCAGGTTGCCGAGGAGATCGGCGAGCGGCCGGGGATGCGGCAGATGGGGCAGGTCATGAAGATCGCTACGGGGCTGGCCGAGGGGAAGGCCGATGGTTCGCGGATCTCGGCTGCGGTGAAGGCCAGGCTCTGAGTCGGTCCTGAACGACGAAACCGCCGTCCCGAAGCGAATCGGGGCGGCGGTTTCGTTCATTCGCCCGCTATCTCGGCCACCAGGGCGGCAACTGCAAACCGGGGGGTACGGCCGGTGGCGCGGGTGCGCCGGGGATCGGCGCGGCGGGTGTGGGGGCCGCCCGCTGGGTACCGTCGCTGATGTAGATCGTGATCACCGAGCCGGGGATCGCCGATCCGTTGGGGGCGCTGCTCATGACATTGCCCTTGGGAAGCGGGCCGTTGCCGTTCACGGCTTGCACCTGGAAGCCCGCGGCGACCAGCGCGGCGGTCGCCTCGCTCTGGCCCATGCCGGTGACGTCGGGGACCTGCGCCTGGTTCGATCCGCGGACGTATTTGTCGTCAAGGGGCGGCAGCACCGGTTCGGGGCCCTTCTCGACCACCGGTTTGATGGCGTTGAACCAGGTGCGGGCGGGTTCGTTACCGCCGAACAGGTCGCCGCTGCCGCAACTGCGCAGCGGGAACGAGCAGATCTCGCCGGGAGTGGGGCTGTCGCCGTAGACGTAGGCCGCGCCCGCCAGGGAATTGGTGAAACCGAGGAAGGCCGAGGAGCGGTGGCTCTCCGTGGTGCCGGTCTTACCGGACAGCGCCCAGTGCCAGCCGGTGGCGGCGGCCGCGCCCGCGGCGGTGCCGCTGACGTCGTCCTTGCTCATGGCGTTGGCGAGAGTGTTCGCCAGACCGGGCTCGACCACCTGCTCGCACGCCTGCTGGGTCAGCGGAACGGGCTTGCCGTAGCGATCGGTGACCTCCTTGATCGGCGACGGCGGGCACCACCGGCCGCCGGAGGCCAGGGTGGCGGCCACATTCGACAGCTCGAGCGGGTTGATCGCCACCGGACCCAGCGTGAACGAGCCGAGGTTCTGCTCCTTCACCATGTCGGCCAGGCTCTGGTTGCCGTGACCGGAGCTGCCGGGTTCGGTGTAGGAACGCATGCCGAGACGCACGGCCATATCGACCGTCGGCGTCACGCCGACGGCCTGGATGAGCTTCACGAACGCCGTGTTCGGCGAGGTGGCCAGTGCTTCGGTCACCGACATGGGCGATTTGTACTTGCCCGCGTTCTCGACGCAGTAGGTGGCGGGCGGGCAGCCGCGCGCACCGCCGTTGCCGAGGCCCTTGGCGTCGAATCGGCCGGGCACGTCGAGTTGGGCATTGATACCCATGCCCTTCTCCATCGCCGCGGCGGTGGTGAAGAGTTTGAAGATCGAGCCCGCGCCGTCGCCGACCATGGAATACGGCTGCGGCTGCACCGTCTCGTTGCGGTCGCGGTTGAGCCCGTAGGTGCGGCTGCTGGCCATCGCGACCAGCGGATGGGAATCCGCCCCGGGCGCGATGATCGACATGACCTGGGCGATGTCGTCGAGGTTCGGGTTGGCGGCCTCGCTGAGCGAGCGCTTCACCGAATCCTGCACGGTCGGGTCGAGGGTGGTCTTGATCAGGTAGCCGCCCTTGTCGATCTGTTCGCGACTGATGCCCGCGTTCGCGAGGTACTGCAACGCGTAATCGCAGAAGAAGCCGCGGTCGTTGGCGGCGATGCAGCCGCGCGGCAGACCCTTGGGCTCGGTGAGCACGCCGAGCGGTTCGGCTTTGGCCCGGCGGAATTCCTCGGCACGCGCGGGGATGTTCTGGATCATGGTGTCCAGCACGGTATTGCGGCGCGCCAGCACACCCTCCGGGTTGGTGTACGGGTTCAGCTTGGAGCTGGACTGCACCATGCCCGCGAGCATCGCCGACTGGGCGACGTTGAGGTTGGCGGCGTCGACGCCGAAGTAGGTCTGCGCGGCGTCCTGGATGCCGTAGGAGGAGTTACCGAAGGGCACCAGGTTCAGATAACGGGTGAGGATCTCTTCCTTGGTGAGCTCGCGATCGAGGGTAAGCGCCATGCGGATCTCGCGGATCTTGCGGGCGGGGGTGGTCTCGATGGCGGCGCGTCGGTCGGCGTCGGTCTTGGCGACAACGAGCAGCTGGAAGTTCTTCACATACTGCTGATCCAGGGTCGACGCGCCCTGCTGGACCTCACCGCTGGTCGTGTTGGTGAGGAACGCGCGGATGGTGCCCTGCCAGTCGACGCCTTCGTGTTCGGCGAAGCGCCGGTCCTCGATCGAGACGATCGCGAGCTTCATGTCGTTGGAGATCTTGTCGCTCGGCACCTCGAACCTGCGCTGCTCGTAGAGCCACGCGAACGGCGCTCCGCTCGCGTCAACCATGGTCGACACGGCGGGCACCGTGCCCTCGACCAGTTCCGCGGACACGTTGTCGACGGCGTCGGCCGCGCGGTTGGATACGAACCCGAAACCACCTGCGAGCGGAAACAACAGACCGGCGACGAGCACGGCGGCCAACGCGCAGCTGCCTGCCAGCTTCGCGAGCGTATGTGTGATCGGCACGCCTGTCAGAGTACGGGGTGCGGTGGTCGCCGTTCGCACGAGTGTTTCCCGGGCGGCGCGGGTAATCCGGGGATAGCGGCGGCGTGTGGGCGTGTCGCACACGAGTGTCCCGCGTGTCGGGGGATGGCGGCGGGCACGGCGCGGCGACCGTCCGGTTCTCCGCGGGTGTCGCAGGGACGGACGTACCAATAAATCTCGAGACGGTCTTGCGCAGAGCCCATACCTTTACCTAGATTGAGAACCCAGTGTGATAGAGCTAACACTCAAAGTGGAATGTGGTGCAGTTCGCAGCGGGGTTCGGGTTGCCGCGAGCTGTTACGCGATTCTGGAGCGCCGTTGACCCGGTGTTCGGACTGCAAAGGGGCACACCAAATGCATATGACAACCCCCATCGCTCGATTGGACGTGGAGCAGGCCGAAGCGCGAATCGCCTGGGTAGCCCAGGCCCGATGCAAGGAAGTGGATCCCGATCAGCTGTTCGTCCGTGGCGCAGCGCAGCGCAAGGCGGCGACGATCTGCAGGCACTGCCCGGTGCTGATGCAGTGCGGCGCCGACGCACTCGACAACCGTGTCGAGTTCGGTGTGTGGGGTGGTATGACCGAGCGTCAGCGGCGTGCGCTGCTCAAACAGCATCCCGAGGTGACTTCCTGGGCGGATTTCTTCCAGGCCCAGCGGCAGCATCAGATCGCCATGTAGCGACGACGCGCGTGACACCGAGCCCGCGACCCGCGGGCTCGACGTCGTTTCCGAGCAATAGCGAGAGCGCCTGAAAGCTACCCGGATTCGGCCGCGCCGGTCAGCTGATCGCCCACGACGCGCAGCGCCGCCAGATCCGAGACCTCGAACGGAAGCGCGGTCACCGACACGATCGGCACCCTCGGGTGCGCACCGGTGAACCGGTGCAGCAGATGCTGTTCGCGTTTGGCGGTGGTGACCCGCTGCGCGTGCACCCGCAGGGCCGCCGCGGTCACGTCGTCGGTACCGGTGAGCTGTTCGGCCGCCGTGAGCGCCCGTTCCGCGTGTAGTCCGCACAGGGCCGGATGCGTGCGGTTGAGCACCAAGCCGGCCAGCGGCATGCGCTCGGTGGAGAGCCGGTCGACGAAGAAGGACGCCTCACGCAGCGCGTCCGGTTCGGGCGCGGCGACCACGAGGAAATGGGTTCCGGGCTTGGACAGCATCGCGTAGGTGCGCTCGGCGCGGTCCTGGAAGCCGCCGAACAGCGATTCCAGCGACTGAAGGAAGATCGAGGCGTCCTTGAGCATCTGGCCGCCCACGATCGTGGACACGCCGCGCATGGCCAGACTCATCGCACCGGTCACGAAGCGGCCGACACCGCGGCCGGGGGCCATGATGAGCCGGATCATCTTGCCGTTGAGGAAGTTCCCCAGCCGTTTCGGCGCGTCGAGGAAGTCCAGCGCGTTGCGCGATGGCGGGGTGTCGACCACGATCAGGTCCCATTCGCGCCGCCCGGCCAGTTGCCCGAGCTTCTCCATCGCCATGTATTCCTGGGTGCCGCCGAAGGAGGATGCCACCGTCTGATAGATCGGATTGGCGAAGATCTGCTCGGCCTTGTCCGCACTCGTGTGCTCGAGCACCATCTCGTCGAAGGTCCGGCGCATATTCAGCATCATCGCGTGCAACTCGCCCGCGACCTCGGGACCGAGATCCACTCGCTGTGGACTGTTGTCCAGATCCGCTACGCCGAGTGACTGGGCCAGCCTGCGCGCCGGGTCGATGGTGAGCACCACCACCTTGCGCCCGCGTTCGGCCGCGCGCAGGGCGATCGCGGCCGCGGTGGTGGTCTTGCCGACCCCGCCGGAGCCGCAGCACACCAGCACCCGGGCCGAGGCGTCCTCGATGATGCGCGAGATGTCCAGGGGCGCGGCGCCCGCCGATGTGGTCATCAGTGGACTCCCTGCGTGCTCAGATGTTCGGCCAACTCGTACAGTCCGCCCAGGTCGATGCCGTCGGGCAGGGCGGGCAGGTACAGCTGCGGCACATCGACCCGCTTCAGTTCCGCGGCGCTGGCGTCCTGGGCGCGCAGCGTCGCGGCGTGTTCGACGGTCTCGGTGACCAGCCCGGCGAAGTCGGCGTCGGACAGGGTGATTCCGGCGCTCGCCAGACCCGCGCGCAGCGCTTCGACGTCGATATCGCCGTCGGCGGCGCGTCCGCGGACCTCCGGCGGCAGGAATCCCTCGCCCGCGCGGTTCACGATCACGGTGCCGATGCGCAGTTCGTTGGCGGTGAGTTCGGCGACCGCGTCGGCGGTCTCCTGCACGGGCAGCGCCTCGAGCAGGGTGACCAGGTGGATCAGGGTCTGGTCCGAATGCAGCAGGCGCGAGACCCCGTCGGCCTGCGAGGCGATGGGGCCGCCCTTGGCGATCTCGCCCATGGCCTGGGTGACATCGAGGAAGGAGGCGATGCGGCCGGTCGGCGGTGCGTCCACGACCACCTCGTCGTAGACCCGCGCGCCCGACTTGTCGGTGCGCACGGCGCATTCCTTGATCTTTCCGGTCACGATGACATCACGGAGACCGGGAGCGATGGTCGTGACGAATTCGATGGCGCCCATCCGGCGCATGGCGCGACCGGCGAAGCCCAGGTTGTAGAACATGTCCAGGTATTCCAGGAACGCATGTTCGATATCGAGGGCGAGCGCGACCACCTCGCCGCCGCCGTCGGCGGTCGCGATCCGGGTCTCGGTGGGCGGCAGCGGCGGCAGGTCGAACAATTGGGCGATCGACTGGCGGCTCTCCACCTCGACCAAGAGCACCCGGCGACCGCCCGCGGCCAGCGCGAGCGCCAATGCCGCGGCGACCGTGGACTTTCCGGTGCCGCCCTTGCCCGACACGAAATGTAATCGGGCTTGTTCGGCGCGCTCGGGCCAGCCCGTTTCCGGCCCCGGCTCCGCCGAAATGGGCACTGCTGTTGGTACTCCCACGATCGCGAGCCTATAACTCGATCCGAGCAAGCGTCCGGGGGATACGGTCGGCGACCGATTTCCGGGCGCTTCCGTACCAGACAGCGGGCCCCGTGCGCCGCGCATCCGATGCTTTTCCCGGCGGGCGGGCGACTAGTCTCCTCGGTATGAGTGATGTGACCCTGTGGGAGTACGCCACCGTGCCGTTGCTGACGCACGCGACCAAGCAGATCCTCGACCAGTGGGGCGCCGACGGTTGGGAACTCGTGACGGTGCTGCCCGGCCCGACCGGTGAACAGCACGTCGCCTACCTGAAGCGTCCGAGGCAGTAGCCGTGGCCGCGGAAGCCGCGACCAACTGGCGGCAGAACCTGGAACGCCTCGGCGTGACGGTGCCCCCGGTGGTCGCGCCGGTGGCCGCCTACATCCCGGCCGTGCGCACCGGATCGCTGGTCTACACCTCCGGTCAGCTGCCGTTCGTCGACGGACAGCTCTCGGCTGTCGGGAAGGTGGGCGCCGAGGTCGGTGTCGAGGCCGCCGCGCACGCCGCGCGGCTGTGCGCGCTCAACGCGCTGGCGGCGGTGCACGACCTGGTCGGACTCGACGCCGTCGTGCGCATCGTGAAGGTCGTCGGATTCGTCGCCTCGGCGCCCGGATTCTTCGATCAGCCCCTGGTGATCAACGGCGCGTCGGAATTCCTCGGCGAGGTGTTCGACGAGGCGGGCCGACACGCGCGCTCCGCGGTCGGGGTGGCGGAACTGCCGAGGAACACTCCGGTGGAGGTCGAACTCATCGCCGAGGTGCGCTAGACACTTTGGTGGACAACGTTTCCCGATTCGATGGGGTAATCCGATGACGCTGACTCATCCCGCGTACGGGCGGTTGCGACAGGTGACGCCGACGGCGGCGGTCCTGCTGGCCGACAACCCCGGCCAGATGACCCTCGACGGCACCAACACCTGGATTCTGGGCGGGCCGGACGCGGCCGAATACGTGGTCGTCGACCCGGGGCCCGAGGATCACGCGCACAGCGAGGCCATCGCGCGGGCCACCGGAGGCCGGGTCGCCCTCACCCTCGTCACCCACCACCATCTCGATCACACCGGGGGCATCGACCGTCTGGTCGAGCTCACCGGCAGCCCGGTACGCGCGGTCGATCCGGCGCACCGGCGCGATACCGAGTCCGCGCCGCACGACGGCGAGGTGATCGAGGCGGCGGGATTGTCCATCCGGGTGCTGACGACGCCCGGCCACACCGGTGACTCGGTCAGTTTCGTCCTCGATGACGCGGTGCTGACCGGTGACACCATATTGGGCAGCGGCACCACCGTGCTGGCCTCCACCGAGGGCGCGCTGGCCGATTACCTCGAGTCGCTGGAACGGCTGGTCGAGGCGGGGGCGGGTAAGGCGTTGCTGCCCGCGCACGGTCCCGACCACGCGGACCTGGAGCCGGTGGCGCGGTACTACATCGCGCACCGGCACGAGCGCTTGGCGCAGGTCCGTGCCGCGCTGGGGCAACTCGGCGACGACGCCGATGCCATGGACGTGGTGCGGGTGGTCTACGCCGATGTGGATCAGCGGCTGTGGCCCGCCGCCCGCAGTTCGGTGCGGGCCCAGTTGGAATATCTGCGCGCGAACGGCTGATGATCCCGCCCGCCCGGTGCCGTACCGGGTGGGCGGGTCGTCGTCGGGGTCAGCGCGCGCGCCGGGCGAGGCGCTCGGAGTCGGAGATCAGCACGCTCTTGCCTTCCAGGCGTAGCCAGCCGCGGTGCGCGAAGTCGGCGAGCGCCTTGTTCACGGTCTCGCGGGAGGCGCCTACGAGTTGCGCGATCTCTTCCTGGGTGAGGTCGTGGGTGACGCGCAGCGCGCCCGCCTCCTGGGTGCCGAAACGCTGGGCCAGCTGCAACAGCGCCTTGGCGACCCGGCCGGGGACATCGGTGAAGATGAGGTCGGCCAGGTTGTTGTTGGTGCGTCGTAAACGCCGGGCGAGCACGCGGAGCAGCTGTTCGGCGATTTCCGGCCGCTGATCGATCCAGGACTTGAGCGCGTCACGGTCCATGGTGACCGCGCGAACCTCGGTGACCGTGGTCGCGGTCGAAGTGCGCGGACCCGGGTCGAAGATGGAGAGTTCGCCGAACATGTCCGACGGGCCCATGATGGTCAGCAGATTCTCCCGGCCATCGGGCGAACGACGGCCGATCTTCACCTTGCCCGAGGTGATGATGTACAGACGATCCCCTGGCTCACCCTCGTTGAAGATGACGTGCCCGCGCGGGAAATCCACTGGCTGCAATTGTTTGGCGAGTGCCGCCACTGCGGTGGGCTCAACGCCTTGGAAGATGCCTGCTCTGGCGAGGGCCTCGTCCACGAATGTGCTCCTTATGGGAAATGGCTTGTCCTGGACCGAAGCGATTCGGCCAACAGCGCAGTCTACGCGGACTTGTGACAGCGTAGTGACAGACACCACGTAACGCATGTATTGCGCGGCGGGGCGTTGGCCGGTCCGAAGCTCTGTGATGTTCTCGGTATCGGGGTGGGTCGGGCTCAGCTCGCCCGTGCGACGTCCAGCTCCTCACCCCTCGACCGGCGCTTGCGCATCCGGGCCACGGCGGCGGGCAGTCCGAGCTTGGTCAGCTCCTTCACCTCGGCGTTGCTGGCGTTGTCCAGGTACTGCTGAACCTCGGGCTCGGGTTCGAGAAGTTTGCGGAGCCGATTCTCGACCCGCTCCATGAGCAGAGCGAACAGCATCAACACCACTGGGAACAGCACCACAGCGAGTCCTTGCATAGCGAGCAGTAAACACTGTGTAGGTCTCAGATGGAACACGGCAGTCGATCTGGGCGGGCGACGGGTGTTCGCGGTTCCGTATGGTGGACGGGTGCGTGCCACTTCCTCCACCCCCGCCGTCGGCGGGCAGGCGCCCGCCACCGAGACCCCCGAGCAGCGGCCCGGCGACACACCGCCCGCGAAGCGCAAATCGCGGACCCGACAGGCGGAAACCCAGCTCGGACTCGTGCGAAGGGCCCGCCGGATGAACCGCACCCTGGCCCGCGCCTTCCCGGACG
The DNA here is from genome assembly GCF_001310275.1 of Nocardia arizonensis. Classification (GTDB taxonomy): domain Bacteria; phylum Actinomycetota; class Actinomycetes; order Mycobacteriales; family Mycobacteriaceae; genus Nocardia; species Nocardia arizonensis. The sequence continues at coordinate 153,125 of NZ_LGYZ01000133.1, read as the reverse complement.
CGCACTGCGAACTCGACTTCACCACGCCCCTCGAATTGGCCGTGGCGACAATACTTTCCGCGCAGTGCACCGACGAACGCGTGAACCTGACCACACCCGCGCTGTTCGCCCGCTACCCCGACGCGCGCGCATATGCCGAGGCCAACCGGGTCGAGTTGGAGGAATTCATTCGTCCGACGGGCTTCTTCCGCAACAAGACGAACGCGCTCATCGGGCTCGGTCAGGCCCTGTTGGAACACTACGATGGTGAATTGCCTCACACCCTCGGCGAATTGGTGAAGTTGCCGGGAATCGGCCGCAAGACGGCCAACGTCATCCTTGGCAACGCGTTCGGGGTGCCCGGCATCACCGTCGACACCCATTTCGGCCGTCTGGTGCGACGCTGGCAGTGGACCGCCGAGGAAGATCCGGTCAAGGTCGAGAACATCGTCGGCGAGCTGATCGAACGCAAGGAGTGGACACTGCTGTCCCATCGGGTGATCTTCCACGGCAGGCGGGTGTGCCATGCCCGCAAACCGGCATGCGGGGTGTGCGTGCTGGCCGCGGACTGCCCGTCCTTCGGCATCGGGCCGGTCGATCCCGACGCCGCCGCCGCACTGGTCAAAGGCCCCGAACGCGCGCATCTGCTCGGAATGGTCGGGCGGTGAGCCGGATTCCGGTCACCGTTCGGCTGCTGCTGGCCGGTGCCGTCACCGTGGTCGCGCTGGCCGTGGCCCTGTGGCCGCGCGCGGTGCACGACGGTGCGCCCGATCGGATCGCGGTAACGTCCGCGAGCTCCGAGCAGGCGCGCGCCGAAGCCGGACTCGCGCCGTGCCCGCGGCCCCGACCGGACGCGGTCGGCGCGGGACCGCTGGCGACCATCACCCTGAACTGTCTCGCCGATGGACAGCCGCTCCCGCTGGCCGCCGCACTCGCGGGCAGACCCGCGCTGCTGAACCTGTGGGCCTACTGGTGCGGCCCGTGTGCGCAGGAGTTGCCATATCTGAGCCAGTACGCACATCGAGCGGGCGGCGCGATTACCGTGCTGACTGTGCACAGCGATCCCGATGAGGCCAAGGCGCTGTCCCGATTGACGGGGCTCGGCGTGAAACTGCCGGGCGTACTCGATCCCGCCGCTTCGGTGCGCGGCGCTGTCGGCGCTCCGGCGGTACTGCCGGTGTCGGTGCTGCTGCGGGCGGACGGTACCGTCGCCGAGGTCGTGGTGCGCACCTTCGACAGCGTGGATGACATCGCCGAAACGGTCGCGGCGCGACTTGGAGTCGCCGCATGACGACGGGCGGGGATCGCCGCACGGATTTCGTCGGGGGGTGCGGTACGAAAGCGCTGATCTCGCAGCGACTGTTGCGGGCCGACAAGTCGTTCGCGGAGGTGATGGTGCGCAGGTTCAACGGGGCCGGTTCGCCCGAGGGGGCGGCATGACGGGATCGCCCGACGCGCCCGCGTGGCTGCGTCGCGCCACCGAACCGAGCACGGCCGACGGCTCCGACACCCTGTCACTGGCGCGGGCGATGCGCCGGGCCATGACCTTGAAGGGCGAGCCGCGTCAGGCGGCGGTTCTCGTGCTGTTCGGCGGATCGCCCGAGGTCGATCCCGGTGCGCCGGGCGGACTTCCGGCCGACGCCGACGTGCTGTTGACCCAGCGAGCCTCGACCATGCGTCAGCATCGCGGTCAGGTCGCCTTCCCGGGCGGCGGTGTCGAGTCCGGTGATAACGGTCCGATCGATACCGCGCTGCGTGAGGCCGCCGAGGAGACCGGTCTGGATCGTTCCGGGGTCGAACCGCTGCTTGTGCTGCCGAAACTGTTCGTGCCGCCGTCGCGTTTCGACGTGACCCCGGTGCTGGCCTACTGGCGCACGCCGAGCGATGTGCGCGTGGTCGACCGCGGTGAGACCGACCGCGTGGTGCGGGTTCCGTTGGCCGAGTTGCTCGATCCCGCCAACCGGTTCCTGGTGCGCGGCACGATGGGCTACACCAGTCCGGCCTTCCTGGTGGACGGCCTGCTGGTGTGGGGCCTCACCGGCGGCATACTCGCGGGCATCTTCGGGGCCGCCGGCTGGGAACGGGACTGGGATCGCGAGGATGTGCGCGATCTGGAAAAGACCTTGGCGGCCGTGGGAATGACGTTATGAGTTCCTCGGCCTGGCTCGACATCGCCGTATTGCTGCTCGCCCTGCTCGCCGCCTCCTCCGGCTGGCGCCAGGGTGCGGTGGCCTCGGCGCTGGCCTTCCTCGGCGTGGTACTCGGCGCGGTCGCGGGCATCCTTATCGCCCCGCATCTGCTCGTCCATGTGGACGCGGGCCGAAAACGCGTGCTGACCGGCATCCTGCTCATCGTGCTGCTGGTGATCGTCGGCGAGGTCGCGGGCATGGTGCTCGGCCGCGCCGCCCGCGGCAGCATGCGGCACCCGTTCACCCGCAGCGTGGACAGCGTGGTCGGCGCCGCCCTTCAGGCGGTGGCGGTGCTGGTCACCGCGTGGCTGCTGGCGCTGCCGCTGGCGACCTCGTCCCAGCCCGCGATCGCGACGGCCATCAACGGGTCCAAGGTGCTCTCCGATGTCAACGAGGTAGCGCCGAGTTGGCTGCGCAAGGTCCCCAACGAATTCTCCCAACTGCTCAACACCTCCGGGCTGCCCGATGTCATCGGACCGTTCGGGCGCGCGCCGATCGCCGCGGTGGAACCGCCCGACCCGGGCGTGCTAGCCAGTCCGGTCGCGGCCTCGCTGCAACAGAGTGTGCTTCGCATCCGCGGTGTCGCCCCGAGCTGCCAACGCGCGCTGGAGGGTTCAGGATTCGTCATCGCGCCGGAACGGGTGATGACCAACGCGCACGTGGTGGCGGGCACCACCAGCGTCGCGGTCGACACCGCGCGCGGGCCGCTGGACGCGACCGTGGTGCTGTTCGATCCGTCCAAGGACGTCGCCGTACTCGCCGTGCCGGGGCTGACCGCTCCGGTGGTGCCGCAGTCGCCCGAATCCGCGCGTTCGGGGGAGAGCGCCATCGTGCTCGGCTATCCGGGCGGCGGACCGTACACCGCGAGCGCGGCCAGGGTCCGTGAGACGCTCGACCTCACCGGCCCGACCATCTACCGCAACGGCACCGTGGAACGCGAGGTCTACACCGTGCGCGGTCTGGTCCGCGCGGGCAACTCCGGCGGGCCGCTGGTCGATACCGAGGGCCAGGTGCTCGGCATGGTGTTCGGCGCGGCGGTCACCGACGACGACACCGGCTACGTACTGACCCTCGCGGAGGTCCGCCCGGATCTCGAGGCCGCGATCGGCGCGTATTCGCCGATCAACACGGGGGCATGCGTCCTGAGCTGATTCCTCGCGAATCAGCCGAGGAACTTGGCGATTTCGGTGGTCACCGTGTCCGGGCTCTCCTGGTGCGCGAAATGCGCGGCATCGGCCACGGTGACCAGCCGCCGCTGCGGTGACCACTGTCGCCCGCGGTGGAAGGTGGAGCGCAGCAGATACGGGTCGTATTCGCCGCGCAGCGCGAGTACCGGGATGTGGATGGGTTCGCGCATGGTCGCCATGAATCGACGGCCGTCGGGTCGCCACTGGCTGCGGAAGGCCCAACGCTGATATTCCAGCGCGCAGTGCGCGGCGCCGGGAATACGGATCGCCGACCGCATCCGATGCGCGGTGTCGACGAATTCGGCGGTGCCCGCCCATCGCGCCCCGACCCGCTGACGCAGCAGTCGCTCCACCTCGAAGCCGTCGCGGGTGGTGAGCAGATGTTCGGGATAGCGCGGCAGCTGATAGCGCAGGAAATTGGGCAGCCAGCTCGCGCGCTGGCGGCTGTCGCGCAGTACAGCGGACTTGAGCGCCGCCGGATGCGGCGAACTCACCAGCGCGATGGCCGTCACCAAACGCGGATGCAGAACGGCGGTGGTCCAGCAGACCAACCCGCCCTCCGCGTGCCCGACCAGTGTCGCTTCGGTGTGGCCGAGCGCGCGCACGAGTCCGGCGACATCGCCTGCCAGCGTCCAGCCGTCGTAGCCGCGCGGCGGTTTGTCGGTGTCGCCGTAGCCGCGCAGGTCGACCGCGACGGTGCGGAATCCGAGATCGGCGAGTCCGGTCAGCTGATGTCGCCACGACCACCAGAAGTCGGCGAAACCGTGCAGCAGCACCACCAGTGGCGCGTCCGTGCGTTCGGGCGTCGCCTCCACCACGTGGAATCGGATGCCGTTGGCGTGCACGTCGCGATGTGCCCACGGTCCCTCGAAGCGGACGGTGGACGGATCAGGAAGTGAGTTCGACGACACGTCCCCCGAGCCTAGTGCGCCGAAGTTCGCGTGGCGCGCGCTGTCGGCGTTTCGCAACCGCGTCGATGTTTGCGAGAGGTCGGGCGGGGAACCCTCACTTGCTCAGAGCGGGCCGGTCCTCATGCGCCGACGACCCGAATCCACCGGGCAGTACCGTGCGGGCCTGCTTGAGCGAATCGATGGTCTTCTCCGGCGCCCGCAGCTTCTTCACACGCAGATAGCCGAGCAGCGCCAGGATCACCGTTGTCGCCACCATCAGCAGGAACACGATGAGGAAGGCCGCCCAGCGGGCCAGCCACACGTCGAGCAGCTCCCCGAGGAAGAAGAAAAAGAAGAAGGAGCTGAACAGCAGAACCGTGAACGCGAGGAGGAAGTAGACGCTGCCCTGGAGCCCCTTCTTGATCTCGCCGGTCACCTCGGCCTTGGCCAACTCCACCTCGGCGCGCACCAGCGTCGACATCTGCTCGGTCGCGTCGCGCACCAGACTGCCGAAACTCGCCGAACCAATCGGATCGGCGTCGGTCAAGGGTATGGACGTCAGCGTCCGATGCCCGGCATCGCCGCCGCCGTGTGACCCGTTACCGCCCTGGGTGAAACTCACTTGGTCGACCCTTCTCCCTGTCCCGGCACTGCCTCGTCTTCGTTCGATCTGCGCGGCGCGCACCGTCGTCCACGCCGACGCCGCCGAGCGCCTGCGCGGCACGCCGTGCCCGGTGGACACGCCCACGCCGCAACAGTATCGCCGAACCGGCGAGGCACGCCGCCGTTGATGTCACCAACACCGTGGCCTTCGCCAATTCGAGGGCGGATCCGTCATCGACATCGGCCGGCGCGAGTTCCGCCACAAGAAGGCTAACGGTGAACCCGATCGCGCCTAGCACCGACAGGTCGAACACGCCCCCGTGGCCGAGTCCGGCGGGTTGCGCGACGCCCGTTCGGATGGCGAGGGGGCCGATGTGCTCAGCGGTTCTCCGCACCCTGGGGCGAGCGTCAGGGCAAGCGACAGGCGGTCGGCGAATCGGCACCGGATACCGTGGCGTCCTCCAACGCCTCTCGTGAGATCCCGTGCTGTCCGGGCTGAAGGCCGGCGAATCCCTGCGCCTGTTTCGGCCGTGTTGCCGCGCGGGTAACAAGTGTCCCGAACGTGGCTCGATCCGATGACAGTTCGGTCGGAGATGGCTAACCTCCGAGAGAGTTCCTTTGGTGGGATCGCTTCGGGCGCGCAGGGGGACCGCACGTGCCCGCGGTTCCGTTCGATGCCGAAATCGGGAGAGCGCGTTGATATTTCACAAAGCTACCGCGGTTACGGCGGCGGTTCTGCTCGCCGCGGGCCTCGGGTTGTCCGCCTGCTCGTCGACCGATTCGGTCGACGCCGCCATCGTCACCACCAATGGCGCCGAGCCGCAGAATCCGCTGGTGCCGACCAATACCAACGAGAACATGGGCGGCCGCGTGGTCGATCGCCTCTTCGCGGGGCTGAAGTACTACGACAACAAGGGCGTTGCCCACGACGAGATGGCCGAGTCGATCACCTCGACCGACCGCAGGAACTACCGCATCACCATCAAGCCGGACTGGAAGTTCACCGACGGCACCCCGGTGACCGCCAAGTCCTTCGTCGACGCTTGGAACTATGGCGCGCTCGGCACCAACGCGCAGTTGCAGAGCTACGTGTTCACTCCGATAGTCGGATTCGACGAGGTCTCCGCGGAAAAGCCGACAGCACAGACGATGTCGGGTTTGCGGGTGGTCGACGACCGGACCTTCACCGTCGAGCTGAAACAACCGTCCATCGATTTCGAGACGGCGCTCGGCTACGCGCCGTTCTATCCGCTGCCCGCGGTCGCCTACCAGGATATGAAGGCATTCGGCGAGAACCCGATCGGCAACGGTCCGTACAAATTCGCGGGTGACGGCGCCTGGGAACACAATGTCAAGATCGATCTGACGCCGAATCCGGACTATCGGGGCGGGCGGCAGGCCAAGAACAAGGGGCTGCGTTTCGTCATGTACCAGTCCTTCGACACCGCCTACTCCGATCTGCTCGCGGGCAACCTCGATACCCTCGACACGATTCCCGACAGCGCCCTGACCACCTACCGCAACGATCTCGGCGATCGTGCGATCCTCGCGCCCACCGCGCAGAACCAGCACATCGGCGTGCAGTCGAACGTCGCGCATTTCGGCGGGGCCGAGGGCCTGCTGCGCCGCCGGGCGATATCGCTGGCGATCAACCGGGAACAGATCTGCCAAACCATCTTCAACGACACCAAACAGCCCGCACGCGATTTCACCGCGAGCACACTGCCCGGTTTCGATCCGAACGTGCCGGGTTCGGAAATGCTGAAATACAATCCGGACGAGGCCAAACGGCTGTGGGCACAGGCCGACGCCATCGCGCCGTGGTCGGGGCGCTACGAGATCGCCTACAACTCCGACGGCGGCCATCAGGCGTGGATCGAGGCGGTCGCCAACAGCGTCAAGAACACACTCGGCATCGACGCCGTCGGCGCGCCTTATCCGACTTTCAAGAACATCAGGGATCTGGTGAACGCGAAGTCGATCGGCAAGTCCTTCCGCTACGGCTGGCAGGGCGACTACCCGACCATGCTGCAATTCCTGACCTCGCAGTACTACAGCTATTCCGACACCAACAACGTCGACTACGCCGACCCGGAATTCGACCGCCTGCTCGACGCCGCGCTGGCCGCGCCGACGCTCGAGGAGTCCTACCGGATCGTGGCGCAGGCGCAGGCGCTGTTGTTCAAGGACATGGCCGACATCCCGGTCTTCGATTACCGTGCCGCGGCGGGGCGTTCGGAACACGTGGTCAAGGCCGACCTCGCGTGGAACGGTCTGTTCGACTTCGAGAACATCGAGAAGTAGTCGCGATTCCGGGAGATCGTATGGGCTGGTACATCCTGCGGCGGCTGCTTCAGATGATCCCGGTGTTCCTCGGGGCGACGCTGCTCATCTACGGACTGGTATTCCTCGTTCCCGGTGATCCGATCCGGGCGCTGGCGGGCGACAAACCCATGACGCCCGCCGTCGAGGCCGCGCTGCGGGCGCGCTATCACCTCGACGAGCCGTTCATCGTGCAATATCTGCTGTATCTGAAGGGCATCGTCACCCTCGATTTCGGCACGTCGTTCTCGGGGCGGCCGGTACGTGACGAATTGGCCCGCGCCTTTCCCGTCACCATCGAACTGGCGTTGCTCGCGATCCTGATCGAGGGCATATTCGGCGTGCTGTTCGGACTCGTGGCAGGTCTGCGCAGAGGCAAACTCTTCGATTCGACGCTGCTGGTGGTCAGCCTGGTCATCATCGCGGTGCCGATCTTCGTACTCGGTTTCCTCGCGCAATTCGTCTTCGGGGTGAAGTGGAAGATCGCGCCGGTGACCGTCACCGGTCACGCGAGCCTGTCGGAATTGCTGCTGCCCGCCTTCGTGCTCGGCGCGCTCTCGTTCGCCTACGTCCTGCGCCTGACCCGTAATTCGGTGGCGGAGAACATGTCCGCGGACTACGTGCGCACGGCCACCGCCAAGGGCCTCGGGCGCCGACGGGTGATCACGGTGCACATCCTGCGCAATTCGATGATCCCGGTGGTCACCTTCCTCGGCGCGGATCTCGGGGCACTGATCGGCGGCGCGGTGGTCACCGAGGGCATCTTCAATATTCCCGGCGTCGGCGGCACGATGTACCAGGCGATCGTGCGCGGCGAACCGCCGACGGTGGTCTCGTTCGTGACGGTGCTCGTGGTGATATTCCTGCTCGCGAATCTGGTCGTCGACCTGCTCTACGCCGCCCTGGACCCGAGGATCCGCTATGCCTGACGCGGCGCGGGAACCGCGCCCGGGACAGGCACGCTATATCGCCCCGCCCGACGAGGTGGAGGTACTCGCCACCGACCGGGTGGACGAATCCGTCGCGCCGGTCGGCTTGTGGCTCGACGCCTGGCATCGGCTGCGGCACAATCCGCTGTTCGTTGTCGCGGCCCTGCTGATCCTGTTCGTTCTCGTGGTGGTGATCTGGCCGGGGCTGTTCACCGACCAGGATCCGCGGTACTGCAACGGCGATTTCAGCATGGACCCGCGTGGCGCCGGCCACCCCTTCGGCTTCGACAAACAGGGCTGTGACATCTACGCGCGCACCGTGTACGGCGCGCGCGCCTCGGTGCTGTGCGGACTCGGCGCGACGAGTATGTTCTTGCTGATCGGCGGCACGCTCGGCGCTCTGGCCGGTTTCTACGGCGGGCCGCTCGACTCGGTCGTGTCGCGGATCGCGGAGATATTCTTCGCGCTTCCGCTCATGCTCGCGGCGATCGTCATCATGCAACTGCTCGACCAGCGCACGATGTGGACGGTCATCCTGATCCTGGCGACCTTCACCTGGCCGCAGGCGGCGCGCATCGCCCGCGGTGCGGTGATCGAGGCGAAGAACAGCGAATACGTCCGCGCGGCAACCGCGTTGGGGGTGTCGCGCGCGCGCGTCCTGGCCCGGCACGTGCTGCCGAATTCGGCCGGGCCGCTCATCGTCGTCACCACCATCTGGCTCGGCGGATTCATTGTCACCGAGGCGACGCTGTCCTATCTCGGGGTCGGGCTGCCGCGTACCACGGTGTCATGGGGATCGGATATCAGCACCAATCAGGTGCAGCTGCGTGGCGGTTCGCCCATCCTGTTCTATCCGGCCACGGCATTGGCGCTCACGGTCCTGAGTTTCATCCTGCTCGGCGATGCCCTGCGCGACGCGCTCGACCCGCGGACAAGGAAGAGGTGAGCTCCGGTGTCGGATCGCCCGCTGCTCGAGATCGACGGTCTCACCGTCTGTTTCGACTCCGACGGTCGGCGGATTCCCGCCGTTCGCGATGTGGGTCTGTCGGTGTATCCGGGGCAGACCGTCGCGATTGTGGGCGAAAGCGGGTCGGGCAAGTCCACCACCGCGCACAGCATCATCGATCTGCTGCCCGGAACCGGCACGGTGACCGCCGGATCGATCGTCTTCGACGGCAAGAACCTCACCAAGGCGTCGAAGAAGGAGATCGTCGCGGTACGCGGCAGCCGGATCGGACTGGTCCCGCAGGACCCGATGTCGAATCTGAATCCGGTGTGGAAGATCGGATTCCAGATCACCGAGACGCTGGAGGCCAACGGCATCGCCAAGGGCAAGGCGGCCCGCCGCCGGGCCGTGGAACTGCTCGAAGAGGCCGGGATGCCCGACGCGCAGCGCCTGGTCAACCAGTACCCGCACGAATTCTCCGGCGGTATGCGCCAGCGCGCCCTCATCGCGATGGGCCTGGCCTGCCGCCCCCCGCTGCTCATCGCCGACGAACCGACCTCGGCCCTCGACGTCACGGTGCAGCGGCAGATCCTCGACCACCTCGCCGGACTGACGGGTGAACTCGGCACGGCGGTCCTGCTGATAACCCACGATCTCGCGCTTGCCGCCGAACGCGCCGAACACCTGGTGGTGATGTACCGCGGCCGGGTGGTGGAATCCGGTCCCGCGCGGGAGATCCTGCGCGATCCTTGGCACGCCTACACCCGCAAGTTGGTGAGTTCCGCGCCCTCGCTGGCCTCGCGGCGGCCGTCCGCGACGCGGGAGCGCATCGAGGTCCGGGAGCGGGCCGCGCTGGTCGCCGCGGCCGACACCGAGGTGGACGAACCCGCGGATCTGCTGGTCGCGCGCAATTTGACCAAGGTATTCCGTATCAGGGGCGCGACGCCGCTGCGGTCGACGGAGTTCACCGCGGTCGACGACGTGTCGTTCCGGTTGCCGCGCGGGACCACGACGGCCATCGTCGGCGAATCCGGGTCGGGCAAGTCGACGCTCGCGCAGATGGTGCTCGGTCTGCTCGCGCCCACCGCGGGCTCGGTCACCTTCGACGGTCTCGACGTGGGGAGCCTCGATCGTCGCGGCGCATTCGCCTTCCGGCGTCGGGTGCAGCCGATCTTCCAAGACCCCTACGGCTCGCTCGACCCCATGTACTCGATCTACCGGACCATCGAGGAACCGCTGCGCACCCACCGGATAGGCACCGCCGCCGAACGCCGGGCCACGGTGCGCGACCTGCTGGAGAAGGTGTCGCTGCCGAGTTCGGTCATGCGGCGCTATCCCAGCGAACTGTCCGGCGGGCAGCGTCAGCGAGTCGCCATCGCCCGTGCGCTGGCCCTGTCCCCGGAGGTCGTGATCTGCGACGAGGCCGTCTCCGCGCTCGACGTGTTGGTGCAGGCCCAGATCCTGGCGCTGCTCAACGAACTCCAGGCCGAACTCGGGCTGTCGTATCTGTTCATCTCCCACGATCTCGCCGTTGTCCGTCAGATCGCGGATCGGGTGCTGGTCATGCGGTCGGGCCGGGTGGTCGAGAACGCGACCACCGACGAAGTGTTCGACACCCCGCGCGCCGAGTACACCCGCCGTCTGCTCGACGCCATCCCCGGCCGCGACCTGCCGACGGTATGACGGGCCGGACCTGCGGCTAGCCTCGTATCCCGTGACCGATCCGCTTCAGCCACTCGTCGACCTGCCCGGTGTCCGCGAAGCCGCCGATCGCGCCCGCGACAGCCTCGCCGCCGTGCACCGGCACCGGGCGAACCGGCGCGGCTGGCCGACCACCGCGGCCGAGAGCGCGGTGCGGGGCGCCCGGTCCTCGGCGGCCATCGACGGCGGCACGACCGATATTCCCGCCGACGGCCGGGTAGCCGATCCGATCCTGGCGGGCTCGCTGCGGGTCGGCCAGGCCCTCGACGGTGACGCGCTGCGCAATCTGGTTGGCGTCTGGCAGCGCGCGCCGCTACAGGCGCTGGCTCGATTGCATCTGCTGGCCGCCGCCGATCTGGTGCCGGATGAACAGCTGCTCGGCAGGCCGCGGACCGATCCGGGAGTGTCGCAGCGGTTGGACCTGCTGGCGCAGACGGTGCTCGGCACCGCCGCGCCTGCGCCCGTCGTGGCCGCGGTGGTGCACGGCGAGCTGCTGGCGCTGCGGCCCTTCGGCATGGCCGACGGCATCGTGGCACGCGCCGCGTCCCGTTTGGTGACGGTGGCAAGCGGGCTGGATCCGCATGCTCTGGGTGTGCCGGAGGTGTTCTGGTTGCGGCGGCGGCAGGCTTATGTGGAAGCGGCCGCGGGTTTCGCCACCGGGGACGCGCAGGCGGTAGGGGGGTGGACGATCCTGTGCTGCGGCGCGCTGGAGGACGGGGCGCGCGAGGCCACGTCCATCGCCGACGCCGCGGCGGGCTAGGGAACGACCCGGGACATATCGAAGCGGGCGGCGTTGTCATCGATGACCTCGCCGCCCGCTAGCACGGACCACCCGGTTACCAAGCGTGCTGAGTGGGTTGTGTGCTTCGGCCTCGGCGTCGTCGCGGCTCCCGCCGGTTGATCCCCGCAACCTGTGCGAGGCTCTCGCCGGTCGGATGCCGAAACTCGCAGGCCCACAACCTGCTGCCCTTGTCGCGGCGTGCTCCGCGTGGGTGCCTGGCGTCCGTGCTGGAAGGGTGGGTCGGGAGACGAGACCTTCTCTTCCGGTCGAGCCTTGGCCTTCCGTCCTTCCGTAGCTACCTTTCTACCACTGTGACCAGGCTCACTTCAAGGGTCGGCAGAGGCGGGAAAAGTCGGCGCGTCGGCCGGTGTTTCGTGATTCAATTCCCGAACTTCGACCCTCGGTTTCGAGCTCGACGGTGGATGGCTATCGATTGGCTAAACCTGCGGGTTCAGCGTCGACCGCGCAAGATCCGGTAGGTGATCGCGCCCGCCAGGATCGCGCTGAGACCGACTGCCGCGGTGGCGGCGACCGTGGTCGAGGAGGGGGTCTGCAACCGCGACCACAGCGACACCGGATTGGAGAAGGTCAGCACCGGCCAGTCCCGCGCGGCCGCCTCCCGGCGCAGTGCCCGGTCGGGATTCACCGCGGTGGGATACCCGACCGCGCTCAGCATCGGCAGATCGGTGACCGAATCGGAATAGGCGTAACAGCGCGAGAGATCGTAACCCTCACTGGCGGCCAGCTTTTCGATCGCGGTGACCTTGCCGACGCCGTAACAGTAGAACTCCACGTCGCCGGTGTACTTGCCGTCCTCGACCACCATGCGGGTGGCCTCGGTGTGCGAGACGCCCAGCGCCGCGGCGATCGGGCCGACGATCTCCTCGCCGGAGGCCGAGACGATGACCACGTCGTGGCCCCGGATCCGGTGGTCGGCAATCAGATCCACGGCTTCGGCGTAGATCAGCGGGTCGACCAGATCGTGCAGTGTCTCGGCCACAATGGATTTCACCTGCTCGACATCCCAGCCCGCGCACATGTTCGTCAGATGGGCGCGCATGCGCTCCATTTGGTCGTGGTCGGCTCCCGAGAGCATGTACAGGAAGTGCGCGTAGCTGCTCTCCAGCACGACACGGCGGTTGAGCAGGCCCTGGGCGAAGAACGGCTTGCTGAAGACGAACGCGCTCGACTTCGCGATCACCGTCTTGTCCAGGTCGAAGAAGGCGGCGACGCGCCCGCTGCCGCCGGGAGATGTGTAGGGAGCCGCGGTGATGCGCGCGCTCCGGTCAGGAGCCGATTCGTGGTCACCCTCGCCCGTCACCCGTTCAGGATATGCGGAATGGGCGAGCGCGCTCGCCGAGCGCGGGTACGTGCGCGTACCCCGGTGCGCGTGTCCCGGTGCGGGCGAGGGTTTGCCGGGGAGATGCAGGCGCAGCGACGCCACCAAACTTCTCCGGCCACGGACTTGCGTTGTGGGCGGCACATGGGTGTAGTATTGCTGGCACCTGGACATAGTCCAGGAGCGTTCAGCCCGACCCCCCGGGGCTGAACCCGACGGCCCCAGCCTCCTCCCCCCCCGGCTGGGGCCGTCCTCTATTTCGGGGACTGTGCGCCCCCTCCCCGTGCACGGAATTCATCCACACCCCGCGAGTTATCCACATTCGGTATATCGGCGCTGTCGCGAGCGCCGCGTATCGGACACGCTGACCTGCATGGACTTCCTACCAGAGCGGATGGCCGCGAAACGGCCCGCCCTCGTCCTCATCGGGGGGACTCGGCTGCGCGAGGAGGTGCGCCGCATCGCGGCCGCCGCCGAACGCGAACTGGACGAAGCGGCGCTACCTGTCGGTCGTCACGCCTGGGCCGCGGCGCCCCTGGTGATCCTCGACACAGACGCCGCGCGCGGCTGCGCGGAGGCCGGATATCCCCGTCGGGTCGGTGTCGTCCTCGTGACGGAGGGTGAGCCGGAACTGTCCGATTGGCAGGCCGCCGCGGTCGTCGGTGTCGAGTGCGTGACGGCACTGCCCGGGGCCGCCATCGGCCTTGTCGAGAAGTTTGCTGAGTACGGTGAACCGCGCGCGGGAGACGGTGTCGTCGTCGCCGTCGCGGGGGCCGCGGGCGGCGCCGGAGCCTCCGTCCTCGCCGCCGCGGCGGCGCTGCGATCGGCGGCGCTGCGCACCCGTCCCGAGACGGTTCTGGTCGACGGCGCACCGCTCGGCGGCGGCCTCGACCTGCTGCTCGGCATCGAATCCGAACCGGGGTCGCGCTGGCCGGATCTGGTCGTCGAGGACGGTCGCGTCTCGGCGGCGGCCCTGCATCAGGCGCTGCCCGCCGCGGCGCCGGGATTGGTCGTACTGGCCTGCGGGCGCGGTGGTGCCGGCCGATTGCCAGGGGAACTCGCACCCGTCGCGGTCCGCGCCGTCATCGAAGCAGGCCGTGCCGCAGGCGATCTCGTGATCTGCGATGTCTCCGGTGAACGCGGGCCGCACGCGGATCAGATGTTCGACTGCGCGGATCTGGTCGTGCTCGTTGTGCCCGCACGGCTGCGCGCCGTCGCCGCGGCGAAAGCGGTAGCCGGACACGTCCGGCACCGAAATCCCAACCAGGGCTTGATAGTCCGAGGTCCGGCGCCCGGCGGGCTGCGCGGAGCCGAGGTCGCGGACCTGTTGGACCTGCCATTGTTGGCCGCCGTGCGGGCCGAACCGGGGCTCGCCGCGCGCCTGGAACGCGGCGGGCTCACCCTGCGGCGTGGTCCGCTGCGCACCGCCGCGGATGCCGTTCTCGCTGTCCTCAGCGCATCCTCCCCGGTGGGTGCACGATGAATTCCGGTCGTTATGTGACGTGCGCCGCGGAACGCCATCCTCATGCGGAAATGCGCGTTCCTGTGATGAACAACGCACGCGGGGTGCGCGGATCGGATGCCGGGCCGTCGGTGCGGACCGCACGGGCCTCGGTCGCGCGGGGTGTCGGGCCGACCGCATGTCACGGCGGCCGCGCACATGTCGCGCGGGGGCGACGATGAGCGCCGTGGTGACCGACGAGCTGCTCGACCGGGTGCGGGCGCGGCTGGCCGGGGCGGCGGGCGAACCGAATCCCGCCCAAGTCGCGGCCGCCATTCGCGCCGAGGCGGGCGGCGTGCTGGGCGATACGGATCTGTTGCGCGCCCTGCGCCTGCTGCAAACCGAGATGACCGGCGCGGGCGTGCTCGAACCGCTGCTGCACGATCCGCGGGTCGCCGATGTCCTGGTCACCGCACCGGACGCGGTGTGGATAGATCGCGGATTCGGACTCGAGAAGGCCGCCGTCGTCTTCCCCGACGAGGCCGCGGTGCGCCGCCTCGCGCAGCGGCTTGCCCTCTCCGCCGGGCGGCGACTGGACGACGCACAGCCCTGGGTCGACGGTCGTCTTTCGGGAACCGAAGCGGCACTGGGTGATTCGTTCGGTGTCCGCCTGCACGCCGTCCTCGCTCCCATCGCGCACGGCGGCACCTGCCTGTCGCTGCGCGTACTCCGCCCCGCCACCCAGGGCCTCGACGCATTGGCCGCCGCGGGCTCGGTTGCCGCCGACGCGAAAGCCTTGCTGCGTCGGATCATTCGATCCCGTCTCGCCTTTCTCGTAGTAGGCGGAACAGGCTCGGGCAAGACGACACTCCTGTCCGCTCTGCTGGCGGAGGTGGCCGCCCGCGAACGCATCATCTGCGTCGAGGACGCCGCCGAACTCGCGCCCCCGCACCCACACGTGGTGCGCCTGGTCGCCCGCACCGCGAACGTGGAAGGCGCGGGCGCGGTCACGGTCCGAGAGTTGGTCCGCCAAGCCCTGCGCATGCGCCCCGACCGCATAGTCGTAGGCGAGGTGCGGGGCGCGGAGGTGGTCGACCTGCTCACCGCGCTCAATACCGGGCACGACGGCGGTGCGGGCACGGTCCACGCCAACTCGCCACGGGAGGTACCGGCGCGTCTGGAGGCGCTGGCCGCCCTCGGCGGTATGGACCGAGCCGCACTCCACAGCCAACTGGCCGCTGCGGTCCAGGTGGTCCTCCACGTCCACCGCCGCCCCGACGGCTCACGAGGTCTCCGCGAAATAGGGGTCCTCGTACGTGACGAGTCCGGCCGGGTCCACATAAGCCCAGCCTGGCGTCACGACAACGCACCCACCCCCGCGGCCGAAACCCTGACCGCCCTGATCACTGAGCGATCCCACACATGACCCAACGAGAGACCGCCCACGCACCCGTTTCGACAACCGAGCAGCCAGCAGACGCGGCGCTTCTCGCCGAACGATGGGCTCGAATGACCCTGGATCTGACCACTTCGGTACGCGATATGCCGTCCGCCGCGATCGCACGCCCACCATCGAAGCGCGCCGCCGAAGTCTTGGCCGTGTCGCTTGCCGAACGGTGGTTCCTGTGACCGGGTACGTGCTCGCCCCGATATGTCTGGCATTGGCTGTCTCGGTTGTCGCTCGACCGAGCGCGGTGCGGCGTCGTGCGGCGGTGTTCGGCGCGCCTCGCGGTGGATTCCGCGCTTCGCGTTGGTCGGCGCTCGCGGCGGCGGGTGTCGCGGTCGCGGCGGTGGCGGTCGCGGTGATGTTCGCGCTCGGCATCGGTTCGGCGGTCGCCGCCGTCGCCGTATCGGGCACCGTTGCCATGCGGTGGCGACGGACTCGAGTGGACAAGAGCAGGTCCGTGGAGTGCGGGTACCTCATGGCGGCGCTGGAGGCGGTGATCGGCGAACTTCGGGTCGGGGCGCATCCGAGTGCCGCGGCCGACGTCGCGGCGCGTGAGTCGGAAGGTGTCGCGGCCAGGGCATTCGCGATCGCTGCCGCACGCACGAGACTCGGCGGTGCGGGTGCGGAGGGGCTGCGGCAACCGGATTCCGTGGTGGCCGCCGAACTGGGGCGTATCGCCGAGGCGTGGCAGGTCGCCGAACATCACGGTCTCGCCCTCGCGGAACTGCTGTCCGCCGCCCGAACGGATCTGGCCGGGCGAATCCGCTTCCGGGCCAGAACCACCGCGTCACTGGCGGGTCCGCGTGCCACGGCCGCCGTGCTGGCCTGTCTCCCGATCCTCGGTATCGCCCTGGGTCAACTGATGGGCGCCGCACCGATCGCGGTGCTGTTCGGCCGCGGCCCGGGCACGGTCCTGCTGCCGCTGGGCTGTCTGCTGGCCTGCGCCGGTCTCCTGTGGACCGACGCCATCACGGGAAAGGTCCTCGCATGAACCACCGCGCCGTCGTGGCCGCGATTCAGAGGAAGGGGAGGGGCGATGGTTTCCGTGCTGCTTGGCGTTTGTGCCTTGCTGGTCATGCCAGGGCGGGTGGCGGTGGTGCGGCGGTTACGGGGATTGCGGTCCGGCGGACCGGAGCGGGCTTAGCGCGCGGCACAGGCGGTCGCGGGCGATCCGTTGGTCGTGGCATCGGTGTTCGATCTGCTCGCCTCCTGTCTTCGGGCGGGGCTGCCACCCGCGGGTGCCGCGCGGGCGGTCGCTCGGACGGCGCCGGCGGCACTGGGGCGATCGCTGATACGCGCCGCCGATCTCTTGGCGCTCGGTGCGGATGCGGCCGTCGCGTGGCAGTGCGCCGCCGAGGGCGCGCGGGGCGAGGCGGGGGCGGAAGAGGTGGAGTCGCTGGCGCGGATCGCGCGGCGATCGGCTCGGTCCGGGTCCTGTCTGGCGACGGCGATCGGCGAACTCGCCGCGCAGCGGCGCGGTGTGGTCGAGGATCTGGCCGCCGCGCGAGCCGAGCGCGCGGGTGTGCTGATCAGCGGTCCGCTGGGGCTCTGTTTCCTGCCCGCGTTCCTCTGCCTTGGCATTGTCCCGGTGGTGATCGGTATGGCGGGTCATGTGCTCGGCGACGGGCTGCTGTGAGCGGCGTACGAACTTGTCCGCGCGGAGCGGCCGCGCGGGCATCGAGAAGAGGGGTATCGGGTGCGAACGCAGATGGGGAAGAGGGTTACGCAGACATCGGTGCGGTCGGGCGGGAGGAGCGGAAGGCGACGGTCGGGCGCCGCGGCCTGCGAGTCGACGTGGGCGCGGCCTCGCGAACGGATATCGCGAGACGTGCTGACATCGCGGTTGGCGAGATTCGTGGTCCAGAGGCGGCGATCCGTCCGCTCGGCGCGCCTCACGCGACTGTTGCCGTCGCCGAATGCGATCCGCTTGCGGCTGCTCCGGTTCGGGGCCGCCGAGGAGGGCATGAGCACGGCCGAGTACGCCATCGGGACCATTGCCGCGGCGGCCTTCGGCGCGGTGCTGTACGGCGTCGTGACGGGAGATTCGATCATCGATGCCTTGACGCGGATCATCGACAAGGCACTGAACACGGCCGTCTGACCAGGCGCAAAGGTGGTTGTAGTACAACGGATCTGGTGAGTGACCGTGGTGCGGTGACAGTGGAGGCCGCGTTCGCGGTCGCGTCGATCGTCGCCGTCGTACTGTGCTGCGTCGGCGCACTGCTCGCGGCGTCGACACAGATCCGCTGTGTCGACGCCGCGCGTGAGGCCGCGCGCCTGGGTGCTCGCGGCGATGTGGCGAACGCGGTCTCCGCGGCGGGCCGAATCGCCCCGTCCGGTGCTCGTATCGCCATGCACGGCGAGGGTGATCGTATTGTCGCGACCGTCTACTCCCGGACACCGCTCTTACCGTTACTGGAGCTACACGCCGACGCGGTCGCCACCCGGGAACCCGGTGTCCGATGACCAGCGGAGTGGAGTTCACATCGTCGGACAAGGCCCGCCCGCGACCGACGGATCCCATCGGATCGGCCGCCGCGTCCATGGCATCGCCGCCAACGCTCGCGAGGGCAGGCTGTGGTCCACCTTCGCCCGATGGCGGGTCTGCGATGTGGTCGGAGCGGGGTGGCGCGACCGTCCTGGGATGTCTCGCGCTCACCGCGCTGTTATCGCTCACCCTGATGATCGCGCAGATCGGTGTCGTCGCGGTTGCCCGTCATCGAGCACAGGCGGCGGCCGATCTCGGAGCTCTCGCCGCCGCGGGCGCATTGGATTCGGGTGTCGAGGCCGGCTGCGCCGAAGGGGGTGAGGTGGTACGGCGGATGAGTATGCGGATACGCGGTTGCGAAGTCGACGAGTGGGACGCGACGGTAAGCGTCGAAGGGAATGTACCAATAGGTCTGCTGGGGCAACGCACCGTTCACGCCGTCGCTCGTGCGGGACCCGTCGCCGATGACGAGTGACCCGTCCGTACAGACACCGGCAGGGGTTAGTTCGCGGCGGGGTAATTGGTAATCCCGTAGTCGGATAATTGCGATATCGCATCAATTCCCGAAACGCGGCGGGGATATATCCGTATTGTTTGCGCACGTCGCGCGGGAAAGGCTATGGCAATACGCCAGTTAACATGAATCGATTCCTCTTTATTTGTCACACTCGGGAGCCGGTCGTGCGGTGCGAGGGCCGGGTCGCGACGGGGACGGACGACTGGTGACCGCTCGGCATGTCGCCGTGCGGCCACGCCGTCGCGGTGCGCCGTTACTAATCGGATTCGTGGTCTCGACCTGCGGATATGCGGATCGGCTCGCCATCGAGTTCACCGAGAACGGCGGCCAGCAGGCGGGCCGCCCCGACCTTGTCCAGCGGATGGTTGCCATTGCCGCACTTGGGGGACTGGACGCAGGACGGGCAACCGGTCGCGCACGCGCACGCCTCGATGGCCTCGAGGGTGGCGGCCAGCCAGCGGCGCAGCTGTCCGAACCCGCGTTCGGCGAAGCCCGCACCGCCGGGTTGACCGTCGTAGACGAACACCGTCGGCAGCCCGGTATCCGGGTGGTCGGCGATGGAGACACCGCCGATATCCCACCGATCGCAGGTGGCGACCAGTGGTAACAGGCCGATCGCCGCGTGTTCGGCGGCGTGCAGCGCGCCGGGCGTGCGCTGCGGGGTGATTCCCGCATCGGCCAGCAGTTGCGGCGTCACCGTGTAGAGAACGGCCCTGGTGGGCAGGATCTGGGCGGGCATGTCGAGTTCGACCAGGTCGAGGACCTCGCCGGTGAGCAGGGTGCGCAGATAACCGATCACCTGACTCGTGACCCTTACCCGCGCCAATGCGCAGGTAACCGCACCGTGGCGGCGTTGTTCGGTGATCTCGTCGACGGCGATGGAAGTCAGCCGCCGGGCACTGGTCGTCCACCCGGGTTCTTCGGCGTGTACGAAGACGACCCCGCCCTCGATGTCGAGTTCGTCCACCAGGTAGGTGTCGCCTTGATGCAGGTGGACGGCCCCTTCGTGCAGGGTGGCCTGCGCGCGTCCGGCGTCGGCGGTGCCCAACAGCCTGCCGGTTTCAGCGTCCACGATCGCCACCGGCGATCCGATGCCGCCCCGGACGTCGACTGCGTCGTGCGGTTGGGCGTCGGCGGTCACATACCAGCGCGCCGCGCCGTCACGCCCGGTCACGCGCCGGCGAATACGGCCGTGAACTGCCATTTCCTCGATCAGCTCGCGCGCGCCGAGTGCGTCGACCTCGGCATCGGTGAGGGGATGTTCCATGGCCGCGCACAGCAGATGCGGACCGAGGACATACGGATTGCGCGGGTCGGTGATGGTGGCCTCGACCGGCTTGTCCAGCAGCGCTTCGGGATGGTGCACGAGGTAGGTGTCCAGCGGATCGTCCCTGGCCACGAGCAGTACCAGCGAGCCATGCAGGCGC
This sequence comes from Nocardia arizonensis, assembly GCF_001310275.1. Taxonomy (GTDB): domain Bacteria; phylum Actinomycetota; class Actinomycetes; order Mycobacteriales; family Mycobacteriaceae; genus Nocardia; species Nocardia arizonensis. The sequence goes on along the minus strand of NZ_LGYZ01000133.1, from coordinate 132,939 downwards.
CGCCCGGCCCGGCCCGCCTGTTGCCAGAAGGAGGCGACTGTTCCGGGAAATCCCGAGATGACGACGGCATCCAGGCCCGCGATGTCCACCCCCAGTTCCAGTGCGTTGGTGGTCGCGGCCCCGAGCAGCGATCCGTCCGACAGCGCCGATTCGAGATCTCTGCGGTCCTCGGCCAGGTATCCGGCCCGGTACGCCGCGACACGCGACGCGAGCTGGGGATCTACCTCCGAGAGCAACCGCCGGGCCTCCATCGCGGTCAGTTCCGCGGCGCGGCGCGATCGGACGAAGGTCAGCGTCCGCGCGCCCTCGGCAACCAGATCGGCCATGATCCGGGCCGACTCCGCGGTCGCCGAACGCCGCACCGGCGCACCGTTCTCGCCGGTCAATGTGCTGATCAGGGGCGGTTCCCACAGGGCGATGGTGCGCGCGCCGCGCGGCGACCCGTCCTCGGTGACCGCGACGCAGGGGGCGCCGATGAGCCGGGCGGCCGCCGCGGCGGGCTCGGCCGTGGTCGCCGAGCACAGGATGAATGTCGGATCGGCCCCGTAGCGGGCCGCGACCCGACGCAGCCTGCGCAGCACCAGCGCGACATGGGAGCCGAAGACACCACGGTAGGCGTGGCATTCGTCGATGACCACGTAGCGCAGTCGGCGCAGTACCCGCGCCCAGCGCTGGTGGGAACGCAGGATGCCGAGGTGCAGCATGTCGGGATTGGTGAAGATCCACCTCGCGTTGGCGCGCACCCATTGGCGGATCTCGGCGGGGGTGTCGCCGTCGTAAGTGGCGGGATGGATATCACGAAGCGGACCCTCGCGGGTCAACTCGCTGATCGCCCGCAACTGATCGGCTCCCAGTGCTTTTGTCGGCGCCAGATACAACGCCGTGGCCTTGGGATCTTCCCGCAGGGCGGTGAGTACGGGCAGTTGGTACCCCAGCGATTTACCGGATGCTGTTCCGGTGCTGAGCACGACGTGACGTCCGCTCGCGGCCAGGTCGGCGGTGCGGGTCTGGTGGGCCCACGGGGTGTCGACACCGGTCTCGCGCAGCGCGTCGATCACCTCGTCGTCGACCCAGTCCGGCCAGGTCGTGGTGGCCGCGGAGCGGGCGGGCAGTTCGACAACGTGGGTCGGGCCGCCGTCGGAGTCCGGCAGCCCGCGCAGGACACGATTCAGCAACGATCGTCCGTAATCTGCGGAGTTGCCGTCGGTTGCCGGAGCCGCGCGGTCGGTCGAATTCACGATGCGTCGTGCGCGATACGCTGGGAAAATGTGAAACGTGTGCGCTTGGGAACCTCGGCCCCACATTTCGATACCCAATAGCGACCTGGGTCACAGCCAGATTGCTGAACGTACACTCGGTTATCAAGCGGCAAACGTACCTGAAGTCGGGATTCGGGCATTCTGTCCCTTACCTGCGCATTCGCAAGATCAAGTTTTTTGCAAATTGTCGGTAACTCGACTGTTGAATTGCTCGAAGACATGGTTCACTGGTTCCTGGTCGCAAGCTTCTGTGTTCGAGGGACGGATCCAAAGTCCAAACCGTCAGCAGGATCGATGTTGCGAACGGTGTGCTTGGTGCTTTCCTTGCAGGGGGAACCAACAGTACAACGGTCGGAACGGACCCGGTGGACGAACCCAGTTGTCCGCCGTTCCGGTAAGAAAAGAGAAGGAACAGAATGGCACAGGGAACTGTGAAGTGGTTCAACGCGGAGAAGGGGTTCGGCTTCATCGCGCCCGAGGACGGGTCCGCTGACGTCTTCGTCCACTACTCCGAGATCCAGGGGTCGGGATTCCGTACCCTCGAGGAGAACCAGAAGGTCGAGTTCGAGGTTGGCCAGGGCACCAAGGGCCCTCAGGCCACCGGAGTCCGCGCACTCTCCTGAGTGACGCAAACGATTCAGCTCGTCCCTCACCACCGGGTAACGGAGGTGAGGGACGAGCTATATCTGGGGTAGGGCACGATCGGCGTAATCGCCGAGGCATCCGTCTCGCGACCGGTCTGCTGGCGGACACTGCATACTGAACGGCGGTGAACACGTACGCTCAGTGGTTCGAGTCGCAAGCACTCGACCGCCGTCGGCGTGAAGGTATAAACGTGTCTGGTGGCGGGATGACATATCGCCGCTGCTTGCCCCAGCCGCGCAACCGGCGCTCACGCGTCGCGCGGGTCGAAAAGGAAAGGTGTATTCGCCGGTGGCAACACGAGACCGCGGTGCAGCCGACCAGGGCCGTCCCCTGCGTCGTCTCGTGATCGTCGAGTCCCCGACCAAGGCTCGCAAGATCGCCCCCTACCTGGGCCGCGACTACACGGTCGAGGCTTCGGTCGGTCATATCAGGGATCTCCCGCGTGGCGCTGCCGACGTGCCCGCCAAGTACAAGGGGCAGCCCTGGGCGCGTCTCGGTGTCGACGTCGACAACGACTTCGAAGCCATCTACGTGGTGAGTCCGGACAAGAAGGCCAAGGTCACCGAGCTCAAGAGTCTGCTCAAGGACGCCGACGAGCTCTATCTGGCCACCGACCCCGACCGCGAGGGCGAGGCCATCGCCTGGCACCTGCTGGAAACGCTCAAGCCCAAGGTGCCGGTGCGCCGGATGGTGTTCCACGAGATCACCGAACCCGCGATTCGCGCCGCCGCCGCCGACACCCGCGAACTCGATTCCGATCTGGTCGACGCGCAGGAGACCCGCCGCATCCTGGACCGCCTATACGGCTATGAGGTCAGTCCGGTGCTGTGGAAGAAGGTCATGCCGAAACTGTCGGCGGGCCGTGTGCAGTCGGTCGCCACCCGGGTGATCGTGCAGCGCGAGCGCGAGCGCATGGCGTTCCGTTCCGCCGAGTACTGGGATATCGCCGCCAAGCTCGACGCGGGCGCGGGCGCGGGCGAGCACGCCGCTGCCACCGGTCCGCGGACCTTCGGGGCGCGCCTGGTCAACGTGGACGGCGCGCGGGTCGCCAGTGGCCGCGATTTCGGGCCCGACGGGCAGCTCAAGGCGGAGTCCGGGGTGATCGTCCTCGACGAGGCGTACGCGCGGCGACTGGCCGAGGCGCTCGACGGCGCCGATCTGGTCGTCTCCTCCGCCGAGGCCAAGCCCTACACGCGCAAGCCGTACGCGCCGTTCATGACCTCGACCCTGCAACAGGAGGCGGGCCGCAAACTGCGCTTCACCTCCGAACGCACGATGCGGGTGGCCCAGCGTCTGTACGAGAACGGCTACATCACCTACATGCGCACCGACTCGACCACGCTCTCGGACTCGGCCATCGCCGCGGCGCGGGCGCAGGCCACGCAGCTGTACGGCGCCGAGTACGTCTCGCCGACGCCGCGTCAGTACAACCGCAAGGTCAAGAACGCCCAGGAGGCGCACGAGGCGATCCGCCCGTCCGGCGACACCTTCCAGACTCCGGGGCAGTTGCACGCGCGGCTGGACAGCGACGAGTTCAAGCTCTACGAGTTGATCTGGCAGCGCACCGTCGCCTCGCAGATGGCCGACGCGCGCGGCACGACGCTGACCTTGCGCATCACCGGTGTGGCGGGCACGGGTGAGGAATGCGTGTTCTCCGCCTCGGGTCGAACCATCACCTTCGCGGGCTTCCTCAAGGCGTACGTGGAGAGCGTGGACGAGGAGGCGGGCGGTCAGTCCGACGACGCCGAATCCCGACTGCCCGCATTGGACGAGGGCGAGCGCGTCACCGCGGTCGAGCTGAATCCGGACGGTCACAGTACGAATCCGCCCGCGCGTTATACCGAGGCATCGCTGATCAAGACATTGGAGGAGCTCGGTATCGGGCGTCCGTCCACCTACTCCTCGATCATCAAGACGATTCTCGATCGCGGCTACGTCTACAAACGTGGTAGCGCGCTGGTGCCGTCGTGGGTCGCGTTCGCGGTGGTCGGCCTGCTGGAGGCGTATTTCGGCAGATTGGTCGACTTCGACTTCACCGCGGCGATGGAGGACGACCTCGACGCCATAGCGGGCGGCCGCCAACAGCGCGGAAACTGGTTGTCCAGCTTCTATTTCGGCGGCGAGAACGGTGTCGAGGGTTCGGTCGCGCGCTCGGGCGGACTGAAGAAGATGGTCGGCGATCAGCTCGACGACATCGACGCCCGCGAGATCAACTCCATCAAGTTGTTCACCGACGACGAGGGTCGCGATGTCGTGGTCCGCGTAGGACGCTACGGGCCGTATCTCGAGCGGATGATCGCCAATCCCGATGATCCCGAAGGTGATTCGGTATCCCAGCGGGCGAATCTGCCCGACGACCTGCCACCGGACGAGCTGACCGCCGAGGTCGCCGAGGAGCTGTTCGCGACTCCGCAGGAGGGGCGCAGTCTCGGTGTGGATCCCGAGTCAGGACACGAGATCGTCGCCAAGACAGGACGTTTCGGCCCGTACGTGACGGAAATCCTGCCGAGGCCGACCGAGGAACCCCCGGCGGCGAAGAAGACCGCCAAGAAGGCGGCCGCGCCGAAACCGCGCACCGGATCGCTGTTCAAGTCGATGGATCTGGCCACGATCACCCTCGACGACGCGCTCAAACTGCTGTCGCTGCCGCGGGTGGTCGGCGCCGATCCCGCGACCGGCGAGGAGATCACCGCGCAGAACGGCCGCTTCGGAGCCTATCTGCGCAAGGGCACCGAATCCCGGTCACTGGCCAACGAGGAGCAGATATTCACGGTGACCTTGGAGGAGGCGCTGAAACTCTACGCCGAGCCGAAGCGCCGCGGCAGGCAGGCTGCCTCCACCGCGCCGTTGCGCGAACTCGGCGCCGACTCGGTCACGGGTAAGCCGATGGTGATCAAGGACGGTCGCTACGGTCCATATGTCACCGACGGCGAGACCAATGCCAGTCTCGACAAGAACGAGTCCGTGGAGTCGGTCACCGACGAACGGGCTTCGGAACTGCTCGCCAAGCGGCGGGAGCGCGGCACCGTGAAGAAGACGGCGAAGAAGACACCGGCCAAGAAGGCCGCCGCCAAGAAGACGGTGGCGAAGAAGACCGTCGCCAAGAAGACGCCCGCCAAGAAGGCCGCCGCGAAGAAGTCCTGACCCAGGCTGTGCGCTGCCTCGGAAGGCCGTGTCGGTGGGAGCGGCTAGGGTTGAGCGCGTGGCGGGTGTCTTCGATCGGTTGGTCGGCCAGGATGCGGTCGAGTCCGAGTTGACGGCTGCCGCGGTCGCGGCGCGCAACGGGGTCACCGAGGGGGCCATGACCCACTCGTGGCTGTTCACCGGACCGCCCGGTTCGGGCAGGTCCGTTGCCGCGCTGTGTTTCGCGGCCGCACTGCAATGCACGCAGCCAGGCGTACCCGGCTGCGGCTCGTGTCACGCCTGCACCACCACGATGGCGGGCACACACGGCGATGTGCGTCGCGTCATTCCGGAGGGGCTGAGTATCAGCACCAGGGAAATGCGCGAGATCGTGCAGATCGCCTCGCGGCGGCCGAGTACGGGGCGCTGGCAGGTGGTTGTGATCGAGGACGCCGACAGGCTTACCGAGGCCGCGGGCAATGTGCTGCTGAAGGTCGTGGAGGAGCCGCCGGACCGCACGGTGTTCCTACTGTGCGCGCCCTCGGTCGATCCCGAGGATATCTCCATCACCCTGCGCTCCCGCTGCCGTCACGTGCATCTGGTCACACCATCGGTGGCCTCGATCGCACGGGTCCTGCGCGAGCGGGACAACCTCGACGAGAAGACGGCGCGGTGGGCCGCCTCGATCAGCGGCGGTCATGTCGGCCGGGCGCGGCGCCTGGCCACCGACGAGGAGGCGCGCACGCGCCGCCGTCGCGCACTGGCGTTGGTGGGCGCGGTCGGTAAACCCGGCGCCGCCTACGCCGCCGCGGACGAATTGGTGAAGTCCGCCGACGACGAGGCCAAGCAGATGAGCGCCGCCCGCGACGAACGCGAACGCGAGGAATTGGCCACCGCACTCGGCGCGGGCGGCACCGGCAAGGGCACCGCGAGCGCCACCCGCGGTTCCGCGGGCGTGCTCAAGGATCTGGAACGCCGCCAGAAGTCCCGCGCCACCCGCACCGGCCGCGACGCACTCGACCTCGCCCTCGTCGACGTCGCAGGCGTCTACCGCGACGCACTCGCCATCCGCTTCGGCGCCGCCCGCAACGGTTCCGGCGTCCCCCTAACCCACCCCGACCTCACCGACCAGATCCACGACCTCGCCGACCGCGTCGCCCCCGAGGGCCTGCTCCGCTCGATAGAAGCCGTCCTCGCCTGCCGCGAAGCCCTCGACCTCAACGTCAAACCCCGCTTCGCAGTAGCCGCCATGGTCGCCGCGCTCATCGCCGCCCGCACCTCCTGACCACCCGTTTTCGCATAAACCCCCACCAGACGATAGACTCGCGTGGCCGAAAGGCACGCCGCCTTAGCTCAGTCGGTAGAGCGCTTCACTCGTAATGAAAAGGTCGGGGGTTCGATTCCCCCAGGCGGCTCCACGAAACGTCCAGGTCAGGGGTGGTTCCGGGACACCGAAACCACCCGCCGGTCATCATCGGTGTCATCAGCACCGGTTGTGTGCCATCATCGGTGTCATCAGCCGCTTTCAGGTCGTGTTTCCCGACGACCGAGAGGTTCGGCATGTCTTCCACTCCCCGGCCGCGTAAGCGCGCCGATGGTTCCATCGCCTGGCAGGTTCCGTTCTACTTCTACGACGTCGACGGCAAGCGTCGGCAGTCCTCGGAGACCTTCGACGAGTACGACGAGGCCCAGTGGTGGGCCGACCTGATCGACCGGATCGGGATCGAGGAAGCGGTCAAGGTCGTCGAGACCCGGCGCGAGACCGGGTCGGATGTGATGTTGCTCTCCACATGGCTCGAGCGCTACATCGATCGGATGGTCGGCGTCCAGGATGACGGGCGTCGCAAGTATCGACGGTTCATCGTCAACGACATCCTCCCGTTCTACGGGGAGCGAGCCCGATTGGACGCGGTCACCCAGGACACCGACGCGGCGTGGATCGTGTTCCTCGAACAGGACAAAGGCAACGCCCCCAAGACGATCAGCAACAAGCACGGGTTCCTCAGCGCCGCGCTGCGCGCGGCGACCGAACAGCGGCCGACGCCGCTGTTGCCCTTCAACCCCTGCGCCGGAGTCCGGTTGCCGCGACACGATCAGTCCGAGATCGACATCTTCGACAACGACGAGTGGGAATTGTTCGAGCACCTGCTGCTGCCGCGGTGGCGGCCCCAGGCCGAGTTCGGGCTCGTGTCGATGGCCCGGCCGAGCGAGGTCGCGGCGTTGCTGGTGCGCGATGTCGACCCCGAGACGGGGTCGGTGCGCATCGCGAAGGCGTACAAGGACGGCGGCAGCCGTCTCAAACTCGGCAAACCGAAGTCCAGCCGCGGCATCCGCACCCTCAGCATCCCGCTCGAGACCCTCGGTCGACTGGACCTGGACCGCCCGGGGAACGCGTTGCTGTTCCAGACCGGGGAACAGACCCCGGTCACTGCGTCGCACTTCTATAAGAACGCCTGGCAGCCCGCGTTGCGCCGCCTCGACGGCCTGGCGCGGCGCGACTTCACGCTGTTCACCAAGAAGGCGCTGTGGCGAGGGCTGCCGGCAGAGGAACTGATGGCCGTCTACGGTCCAGCGATCCGGCGGATGAGCGGCAAACGGCTGTCTCCCTACACGCTGCGCCACACCGGGATCAGCTGGAAGCTCCAGGACGGTGTACCGCTGTTCGTGGTCTCCCGCGACGCCGGCCACGAATCGGTCACCACCACCGACCGCCGGTACGGCCACAACGACCGCGCCGCCAGCCGCTCCGCCGCCGCGGTCATCGCCGGCCGGCTGCCCCGGGTGCGGGCCGAGATGCTCGCGCTCGCCGCCTGACCTCGTCCCCTTCACCTGACGAACCGATTCCATTCCGTTTCATTCCATTTCGTGTCAGCGGATTGAAACGGAATGGAATGGAAAGGATTCCGATGTCGAACGCCGTGGCACCGAACGCCACCGCTTCGTCGCAGGGACGCTGCCAGTTTCCCGGCTGCGGCACCCCGCTGCCCGCTCGGACCCCCGGGCGGCGCGGCGCGCCCCGCCGATATTGCGACGATACGAATCACACCGCTCAGAAGGCCATGCGGGTACTGCGCGAGGCCACCGGCGCCGAGGTGGCGGTCCTACACCCGGGGCCTCGTCCGATCACGGAAGGCGCGCACACGCTCGCGGGGCTGCTGGACCGCTACAGCGAACTGCGCGGCGAACTGGCCACCGTCGCCGGTGACGTCGCCGATCTGTTCGCCCGACTCACCGATCCGGCCGCTGTCGACCGCGAGGTCGACGAGATCCGCCGCCAGGCCGACCATCGGATCGCCGAGGCCGAACACGCGTGCGCCGAGGCCGAACAAGCCCGCGCGATGATGGCTGAACGACTCTCCCGCGCAGTCGAAGTCGAAGGACTCGCCCTGGCCACCGCCCGAGAAGCCCGTACCGCAACCAGAGACGCGATCCTGCGAGCCAACGCCGTCGAGCGAGACGCCGCCAACCGGATCGCCGCCGCCGAACGCGAACGCGACCGGGCCGAGCAGGACGCGGCGGAGGAAGTAGCCGAGGCACGCGCCGAGGTGGAGGCCGCGCTGCTGGCCCAAGCGCGGGCCGAAGGCGAACGTGATGTCGTCGCGGCCGAGAACCGCGCCCTGATCGCCGAGACCACCGGTCTGCGCGCACTTCTCGACACCGAACGCGCCGAACACCAGAGCCGGATCGAATACCGGGACATCGAATACGGCCGCGCGATCACCGCTGCCCATGTCCTGGCCAGCCGCACCGCCCGCGAACACCGCGACCAGCTCAGCGATCTCATCGAGCGATGCACCCCTGATCCGGGCATCGGCGCGCGGGCAACGCCGGACCGGCCGGACGCGGAGGGCGGCGGGACGTAGACTGCGGACGTCATCGACCCCGCGGAGACCCGCACGACTCCATGAGCGGGGTCGACGGAGAGTCCCGAGTGGCGGATCCGCGACGATGAAACGACGCGACGATCGCGCGGTCGGACTCGACAGCCGTGCCCTTGACGGAGTACAGGATTTCCGGTGCCAGCGGACGCCGGGGCCGACAGGGGGCGCTGCGCGCGGTGGTTCGCTCCGAGAATGCTCGGCCATATATTCGGTCGCGGTGCTCGCGCCGCGGCTGGAAGAATCGAGGAATGCGTCCTCGGCCTGTCACCTACCGGGAGTTCTCCCACGCCGTTCGTCGGTACCATCGGGATCGACTGCTGGAGAAGGTCGCTCAGGTGAGCGCCGGACTCGACGAGATGAATCCAGCGACGCTGACGGCGCGTCGGCGGAGCCCTGTCCGCCAGTTCGCCCTCTCGATGATCGCACGTACGGCACTGGCCGAGGGCATGATCTACCGCGCCGACGAGCCCGTCGACGATCGTCGACTCGTCGGCCTGTGCGTTCTGGCCGGTAACGCGGACCATCCGGATATTCCTGCGGTCGGTGTGCTGGCCAGCGCGGGAATGAGGCGGATGGTGTACCGACTTCAGACGCAGCAACAGCCGTTCACCACCTACGGACTGGAAGACCTGACCCGGTCGCTGGGCCTGTTCGTCTTCCACGAACCCGGCATCACCGGTTTGCCGACCGCAGAGGACTGGGAACGTGTCCTCGGCGTCCCGCTGCCGGTGTACATGCAGGCCGTGTTCGTGCTGCATGCCATCGCCGCGATGGACGGGGGCTGGATCTCCGATGAGGCCCTCGAGCTGGCCGATTCACTCGACGCCTTTCCTGGTGCCGATCTGGACGCGGTGCACAAGATCATCCGCGACCACCTCGTCACCGATGACGCCGAACTACAGCGACGAGCCAAAGACGGCGAGCGTGAAGGCACCGAAATGTGGGCCGACAACCCTTTGCTCGCGACGCCGTTGATCCGTCGCCCCGGCGGTTTCCTCGTCCCGAACAGCCCGCACCTGATGGACAAGATCAAACCACGCGGGCTGTACTTCACGGGCATGTTCGCCTTCGTCAGCGACAAACCCAGCCGCAGCCGGTATCTCGGGGCGATCGGCACGTCGCTGGAGGCGCACGTCGGCAAGACACTGAGGCTGCTCGAACCGAACGGCGCGATCGTCTACTCCGAGATCACCTACGGGCCCGCCAGCGAGCGGAAGAAGACCGTCGACTATCTCGTCGTTTTCGACGACCTCGTGCTCCTGGTCGAAGTGAAAACCGCGCACGCGGACGCGAGCGCTCGCCGCGGGGACGACGCCGGACTGAAGAAACTGATCAAGGAGAGCATCCAGGAAGGGCGCGATCAGATCGACGTCACCGCGTCGGTGATCCGCGAGCGGGTTCCCGAACTGCTGTGTATCCCCGATGACCGAGAGATCCGCGGGCTTGTGGTGACACTCGATGGCATCCCTTCCATCGACACCTACCTTTTCGACGGAATGCTGCGAGCCAATGAGGTGGAATCATCCACGGTGAGCGCCCACGACCTGGAATGGATGATCGCGACCCTCGCCGCCCAGAAGGTCGACGCCGGGCCGCAACTGCTGGCGGCGCTGACCTTCGACGATCCGACACCGCCGTGGCTCGGCCGCGCCGTAGCCGGTCTTACCCCGGTCAACAATCCGGTCAGCGAAGACTACTGGGATCTGTGGCAGGAGATGTGCCCTATTCCCAAGCCGCTGTAGCCTGACCGAGCACCTGCCTCACTGGCGGCATGGAAAGCGCGGGCGGACGCGGCGGAAGTCGTCGCCGACATGGCCAGGTGCCTCGACCACGCCACGGAACTCGAAGCCCTAGCGCTGGCTGCTGCCGAGGAAGCCGACACCATCGCGGAGTCCGCGACTGACGCTGCGGGAATGTCGAGGATGAAGCGGCGCAACGGATCACTACGGCAGAGGACGAGCGCGACGCGATCTACGCCGAAGCGGAATCGTCCCTGACCGGGATGCGTCGCCACGTCGAAGAGGCTCGCTCGGCGCACCCCGTGGCTGTTGCGGATCCTCATATCCGTTGCGAGCGTACTGATTTGATGCCAGTTGCTCCGGGCCGAAAATTCCTTGGAGTTCGTGTAAACACATTGGCTGTGTGCGGCCACTACCTGATCGAACAGCCGAGGCATCCAGTCTCGGTGACGATCCGGGAAGTTGAGGTCCGTGAGAACAGTGGAGTTGATGGTGGCCGGTGTGGTGATCGTCGGTGTGCGGAACCTGACGCGGTTGAGGTATAAAGCGAGGTGGATCGACCGCGCGTACCGCGCGGGGGCACGGGCGGCGCGAACCACGGCGCGTGCGCGATGACGGATGAACAGGAACCGGCGGACTCCGACGGGATGGATTTCTTCGGCACCGAGGGCTCCCGCACTGAAGATGTTGCGTGGCAGCAGGGTTGCACGGACTTTGCCGCCTTCTATGCCGAATACCAGCCCCGACTTCTGGGATTCGTTCGGAAACTGGCGCGCGCCAACGAATTCAGCGACTCGGCGTTGGACGTAGAAGGGGTCGTGCAGGACACCTTCGAAGAGGCGTGGCGCACATGGCACAGGATCGACGCTCCGCAGAAATGGATCTTCACCGTCGCCCGGAGAAAAGCGCTGTCGCAAGCGCACAGACACCGCCTCTCCGAACTGAAACTGCGGCAAGGGTTGTCCCTGCGGCGTGAGCACCCGGACCCGGTCCATGCCCGAGTCGTGGAGTCCGAGATCCTGCGAGCCATCCAGGAACTGCCGAAGAGACAGAAGACCGCGACCTACCTCGGCCGAGTGGAGGAATGGACCGCCGTCGAGATCGCGGTACTACTGGCCATCGCTCCGGAGACAGTCAGGACACACATCTTCCGCGGAACGCACACTGTCCGCGACGGATTGTCCGCCGCGGAAGCGATCGGGAAGGTCGGTGGTCCTCCTCGACAGGACGAAGAGTTCGAGGCCGAGTTGGTTTCGGTCCAGTTCGACGCCGCGAGAGCGGTCGGGTACGGCAATGGTCTTCCTCGACAGGACGAAGAGTTCGAGGCGGAGTTGGTCTCGGTCCGAGCTCGGCCCGGACCACGCGCCACTCGTTTCGCCGCTGGATACGGGCTGCGCCTGTGGTCGCTCGTGGTGCTGGTCTCGGTGGCGATTCTGGCGGCCTACCTTCTCGGCGGCATGCAGTTCCTCGTCTCGGGGGGCGCTGCGATCGGCATTCTGGTACTGGCAGTGGGCGCAACCGAGTGGTCGAGGAGGTGGCGAGACCGCCGCAAGTAGCCGTATTCCACACACCACAGCAACAGTCATGTCCGACAGGCCGTAGTACGTTTCTGTGGTGAGCGCGGCGGTGTATCCGGCACGATTCGCCGGCCCGCCGCGTGGGGAGCGGATATTCCCGACGTCCGGGAATCCGCACGTTGATAGCTGGACTTCCCCCGCCAACCAGGGCGAAGTCGCAACACGCCCGAGGTGCAATTCTTGCGACACGCCGAAGTGGTGAATTACTCCCATGTGAGTCGACTGGCAACCTGCACTTGACCTGGTCGAATAGCGTGTTGCTGGGGCGATTTTCCCTGGTTATGCACATCTCCTGCACCTGTCGACATCGGCTGCGCCCAAGTTATCCACAGGTCTGTACACAGGCGTGTTTGTCAATGTCGACATGATCTGATGCAGTCTTCTCACCCGCCCGACTACCGCTCCGAGTTCAATCCATCGCGGATGCGGATGGGTGCGGCCCCTGCCTGTTGCACCAGGCAGAGGCCGCGGTGAACCAACGGCCCGCTCCACAAGTCAACGAGAGGACACGAAGGCGCCCATGAGCGTAACGCCAACCAACGGACACAAGGACCCCGATCCGGCCGAGCCCCCGAACCCTGAGACGCGGCACGCAGTCATCGCAGTTGTCACCGCAGTCTGGCTGGCCGTCGTCGCCGGACTGCTGATCGACTGGCCGACGGCCGTCACGGTGCTCGTTTCCGTCCTGGGAGTATTCGCCCGGAGCGGGTTCACTCCCGAACCGTGAACACTGCGTGGCGGTGCCGGAGGTCACGAGCGTGCTGGTACCGCCACTCCTTCCTGCAACAGGCACAACTACACGACGATGGTGCCGTCGCGAATCGTCACTGAAGCGTGAGTCGCTTCTCGTCACGAGACATTTCAGTAGACATTGGGTCCCTCCTTCCAGTCGAGACCTTCGACATTGGACTCGACCGTGCCGTGGTCGACCCAGCAGGACACGGTGAACAAGCCACGCCCGACTGCGTCCCGCTGCCAGTAATCCAGCCCATCGCTGTCACTCCCCATCAGTGCGGCCACCGCAGATCCGTCCACGTCACGTCGAAAGTGCCGGTCATGCTGAATAACTCGTCATTGATCGAGTAACGCAACGCTGTGATTTCGAGCGTCGATCGCCCTGTCGGCCAACTCACCTCCGGTTCCCCATCGGCATCGGTGCCCACATGAGCGGTGATCTCGTCACGCAGGCGTGTGTAGATCGCCTGGACCACAGCGTGTCCAGGTGCCAGCAACGCGGTATCGGAGTTCCCCGTGAGTAACTGGAGCAGGTCTCGGACTCGTCGACCGGCGTTGTCGAGGGTCACCGACAAGTGGTCGTGCTCGTCGAATGCCCCGTCCTCCAGGTCCTCGGTTGTTTCGAATTCGATGACGCGAAGGCGGGGCTCCAAGAGCGGCGTGAAGTTCTGAAGCGCGTGGTTGGTGGCGGGGTCGGCCAGATCGGCGGTGGTCACAGCCGTGAGTGCATTGACAACCTTGCTGTTGACCTTGAGCGACTCCACGAAGCGTGTGACCGCGTCGGACTTGGCCTCTGCTCGCCGCAAGCTTTTCATGAGACGTGGCGCGTGATTCAGGATGCTGGTCGGCCGCGGCGGCGGGCATGCGCAGGTCGAACGCGGCACGACGGATACCGTCGAAGCGCAAGGACGACCGATACGCCCATCGTCAACGCGAAGAGGACGAGTCTTGAACACCAACGGTTGGCCGGTCCCACTTGACGCTGGATGCTGCGGCCTTCGCTGCACCTCGACATGTCAGGAAGTCGGGCAGTACGGACTGACCGCGACTTGCTGGGCTGGCGAGGTTTCACAATGTCGCTGATACCACCGATGGTCGTGTACAACAATCAGGACTGCGAGAACTGCAAAAAAGGCACAAATACCGAGAAGGCCACCGAAAGGCTCTGGTGCGGAGAAGCAGAAGAAAACTATTGCTGCGATCGCTGAGATAAATGCCATAACACCGGCGAATATGTGAGCGGCCAAAATTAATCCGGTGCCGAGATCGTATCGTTGGGTAACGAAACTGAAAGACACTCCGAGTGTTACCAGCGATAACAGGCCGCACATGAAGCACGCCAGATGCGTCGTGAGTGCACTCTGCTTCCCGCTCTCACCTCTGCCGACGCGTGCCGCCTCTCGAAATGGGGGCCTTGCTGGACTTGCTGGGGTGCGGGCGGCAGGGGTACCTGCGTTGGCGCCAGCTCGAGGCTGAAACGCCTTCCATACCGAACCGAGCGAGGTGGCAAATAGTCCCGAGACGACCCCCAATAGGATAGAGGCGGCGACATTGTCCTTCACCATTGGACTGTCCTGCACATAGAAACAAATAACAGCCATTACCAGGCTAAAAAGACAAAAGGCCACTGCGGAAGGGCGGTTCATCAAATCTCCTGCGGCAAGGGTGACAGATCACGTCCACGATAGATGGCCGGCCTAGCTCGCTGTCAGCTTCCGGATAAAGCCGTGTGCTGCTCGGCCGGAAGTTCGCAGAATGTTGCCTGCGGTGCGACTCGTGACTATCCTCGAACGCATGTTCGAGGAATGGACCGACCGGTTTGATCCGCCCTCGTACCATGTAGTCGATCCGCCGCGTCGGGTGATCATCGATCTCGGTCAGCTGGTCATGGCTCCGAAGCGGTTCGTCGGAAGTGTATCGCTACGTGTGCGCAACGGAGGTTTGTCTCTGGCGGGTCCGGTGCCAGGTCACCTGCACGCCTGGGCGCGCACATCGACCGGCGGCTGGATCGCGCTGGTGTCGTGTGTAGTCACGACCGGAAATCGACAAGGGCGGCTCCGAGTGCAGCAGTGGTGTTCGGAAGAGGCTGTATGCCTGCCGTCCGATGATCCGGGGACAGGCTGACAATCGCGGACCTGCGAGGACGGGTAAGGCAGTGCGTGTGTTGTGTCACACATTCGGGCCAGCGGCGCCGTCGCGGATCTATGCCCCAGGCTTACCTCGTGTCCTGAATGCTCAGTGCGGAGCGGATCTGTCTCGATACCTGTCGGCGTAAGCGTCCGGATGTCGCGCCCGCCTAGTCAGTCGCTATGTCGGAGCGTTACAGTTGGCTCTGTCGGGCGCGGGACGGGTGTCTGTCGGCTTTAAGTATGGGAGTCGTTGTGACCGTTGATCTTTCGTGCCCGCCCTGGTGTGAATCGCACCGGGCGCGGGATACGAACCATCCCAGCGCGGGCTTCGTCCATTATGGACCGGAATTGGTACTGGACATTGCCGAAGTGGTAGTTATCGGTGTGGTCCGTCGTATCTCGATTCGAGTGGTCGCTCGCGATCAGGGCGAATCACGTCGGTGTTTCATTGAATTGGTGGATCCCCACGGAGTCGGCGTAGCGTTGACCGCCGGTGAAGCTCGGCGGATTGTGCAGATGCTGATGGACGCCGCAGACCTGCGGCTGACGTCCGCGGAGGGGGAATGCCCGCCGTGGTGTCTGGAGCACAACGACCCCGATCCGGACGATCCTGACGACGAGCGCGTGCATCGTGGCCTCTTCCAGGCGATGGTCGTCGCCGGCATACACGAGCCCCGTGTCGCGGTCGGGGTGCAGGTGCGTGCGTTCGACGAGGAATACGAGCGCGAGGTCTGTTTGGAGATCCTTGTGAAATCGGTGTCCACCGAGCTGCTGGGGGCGGAAGCCTGCAAGATCGCTGCCAACCTGCTCGACTGCGTGGACCTGGCCGAATTGGTGGAAGTCGTGTAGGAAGAACGCCCACTTCTGCGCCGCCGGTCGCGATTACCTTTCTCGGTCTGACGCGATTTTTCGGTGGCCGTGCCACTATGGTCGACATGGCCGCCGGGACGGATTGGCAGAAGCTTGTGGACGACCTCAAGGAAGTCGTAGTCGAGGTGGTATCGCCCGAACAAGAGCCAGGTCGCCGTGTCCCCGGCGTATGCCTCTTCGACTGACGAAAACGCCGCTGCGCCACGCTTCGGCATCGCCGCGAACAGTGATCAGTCGGGGTTCTCACACTGCGGTCGATAGGGCGGCATCGAGTTGGTGGCGAAGTGCTTGAACATCGTCAATGTCGGGGTGGCGGAGGCATGCGTCGTGTAGTTGTCCGAGTGCGTGGTTGACGCGGTCGGAGTGAATGTCGTCGAGGGCTTGAAGTGCGTGCTGGCCGAGTGTGACGGCGTGGTGGGGGTCGTCGCGTGCCATGACGAGGGTGGCGAGGTTGGCGGCGGCGAGGGCTTTGCCGCGGGAGTATCCGGCGGGGAATTGGGCGAGCGCGTCGTTGAGGCGGGTGTGTGCGTGTTGGAAGTCGCCTGCTCCGTGGGTGGACAGGTAGAGCAGTGCGCGGCCGTTGTCGCGGTGCAGGTGTGCGGGGGTGTAGTAGGCGATCCAGTCGGGTGTGCGTCCGTCGTCGACGGTGAAGGTGTCCTCGGCGTGGTGGACGGCGGTGAGGCAGTCGTGGCCGCGGTGGGCGCCGAGGGCGCCGAGGGCGCGGGCGTGGCGTGTGTGGGCGATCGCGCGCAGTCGTGTGGGGAGCAGGTCGGCGCGGACGAGGGCCATTTCGGCGTAGGTGAGGGCGTCGTCGGGGCGGTTGCGGTGCACGGCGAGGTTGGCCAGCCCGGTGAGCGCTTTGGTGTGTAGTTCGAGGTCTCCTGCGGCGTTGGCGCATTGCACGGCCCAGGCGAAGGCGTGGTGGGCGGGGGTGTGGAGTCCGGCGTCGAAGGCGACCCCGGCGGTGGTGTCGGCGAGTTCGGCCAGCGCGCGCAGGTAGTCGCGGCGGACGCCGTCGCTGGGGAATCGCGCGTGGACGGTGTCGGTGGTGCGGGTGAGGACGGCCAGGGCGTCACGGGCCGACAGTTCTCCGCCGAAGGCATGGTCCTGGCGTGCCAGGGCGCGGGCGCGTTTGCGGATCCGCTCGACGTCGCCGACACCGAGACGGCGGCTGGTCGCCGCGGCGGGTGCGGGTGTGCTGGCGGCGAGGGCAGCGAAGGCGCCGGTCATCAGTTGCAGGAATTGTTGTCGCTGCACGGGGTCATCTCCCACATCGGGTGAGGGGTGTCGCTGGGAAACGCTACCCGGATCCACGGCCACACCCTGGTTCGTCTCCACGATATGGGTTGGCGGCGGATCGAAGTGGGAGAAGAGGGATCCGGTGTCGAGTGCGGAGTCGAAACGTGCCCGCTGGTGCTCATCGAGGTGTTGCAGGGCGTCGTCGAGTGCGGTGGCGCTGGCGCCGCGCACGGCCGGGGTGGCGATGTTCTCCCATTTGCGGATGGTGTGCACCGAGTAGTTCAGGCAGGCCGCGAACTGTTTCTGGGTGAGCCGTAACGCCGCCTCACGCAAGGCTTTGACTTCCCGGCTGGTCCACTCGGCGCGCACGTGACCCCCTCGCTTCCGGGTCCAACCGTATTGCAACCGTGCGAGTTTCGTAGCGGAACCGTATCGCCGTCGTCGCCCGGGAGTGTACGACTTCGTGGTCGCCGTCGGCACTGGAACACCAGAGGGGCCTGCGAGCAAGCTGGAATACACGATCCGCAGGGAACCGCAAGGCGGAACCTCGGACGAATCACGTTGAGGTGTACCGCTTTCGGTCACAACACCATGAACGAAGGAGCGTCTGTCATGACGTCTGATATGGCGATGTCGGTGTGTCCACGGGGCTATCCGTTCGGACAGACCCACACAGTGGACCTCGAACCGGACTATCGCGAGGGCGGTCCGGTGAGCTCGGTGGTGCTGCCCAGCGGCGCGCGGGGATGGCTGGTCACCGACCACGCGCTGGCGCGGCAAGTGCTGGCCGATCCGCGCTTCTCGCGGGAGCAGGCGAACCGGCCGCACGTGGCCCGGTTGTCGACCGAGATCCTGCCCGCGGCAGCAATTCTGGCCACCGACGCGCCCCGCCACACCGCGCTGCGGCGACGGATCGCCCCGCTGTTCGCGCCGGCGCGCGTCGCGGCCATGGAACCAGCGATCACGGACCTGGCACATCGGCTGGTGGACGGGCTGGTCGGGGACGGAGAGCCCGCCGATGTCGTGGCCGGTTTCGTCGAGCCGTTCGCGGCGGCGGTGGTGTGCGAGATATTCGGTGTCCCTACCGGTTTCCGTGACGAGGTGTTCAGCCTCGGGGACGCGCTGACCGCGCGGGAGGCGACCCCGCAATCGTTGGCCCTGGCTCGTGCGGAGTGCGAACAGCTGGTGCGCGCGCTCGCGGCGCACAGCCCGCAGGGGTTGATGTCGTTGGTGGAGGCCGATACCGAACTCGATGACGAGGTGGTGAATCTGGTGATCGCGTGCCTGATCGGGGGTCGTGGTTCGCCGACGGTGTTCTTGTCGAGTGCGTTGTTCACGCTGCTGCGCGAGCCCCGCCACTACCGGCAGTTGGTGGACGCGCCCGCCTCGATCGAGGCGGGCGTGGAAGAACTGCTGCGGTTCGTGCCGGTCGGTGTCGGCGGTGGGTTCACCCGGGTCGCGACCGAGGACACACGACTGGGTCCGGTGCTGGTGCGCGCCGGGGACGCGGTGATCCCCGCGATGCACGCGGCCGGACGTGACCCGCAGGTCTTCACCGATCCCGACACCCTGGACCTGGGGCGCGGGACGAAGCTGGCGCATCTGGCCTTCGGGCACGGCGCCCACTACTGCGTGGGCGCGGGACTGGCCCGGCTGCAAGCACGGATCGCCCTGCACACCCTCACCACGAGGATGCCCGGTCTGCGGCTGGCCGACCCCGGCGATCGCGGTCGATGGCGGGCGGGCCGGGTCGTGCGTTCGCTTCAGCGGTTGGACGTGGCATGGACGTGAGACTGCTCATCGATCCCGCCCGCTGCACCGGGACCGGAGTGTGCCTGTCGATCTCCCCGCGACTGCGCCTGGTCGGCGACCTGGCGACCTGCGCGGGCGGCATCGACCCCGCGACGGCGGCTGACGCGGCGGCGTGCTGCCCGAATCAGGCGATCACCGTCGCCGAGCCCGCCGTCGCCGAGCTCGAGCCGGGCGTGCCGATCGTGACGTTGGGGCCGGAAGGGACCGACGCCCACGCCGAGGCCGGTTGTCACAGCGGCGATGTCCGGTTGGTGGCCTCGTTCGCCGACGCGATGGCCGCCGCCGCGCGCGACGGGCAGGTGCGCGCGCTGATCGCGGCCGGATATCTGGCCTTCGACGAGGCCGGGCGTGTGCGTGACTCCTGGGTCGATCAGCACTTCACCCACACCGGTGTGCTCGAGTTGCTGGCCTGCTGGCAGAGCCCGACCAAACCGATGTGCCTGGCGGTCCGCGCCGACCTGGGCCACGACGCGGTGATCGCCACGGTGGCCACCCATGCGGCCACCCGGTTCTTCGCCCGCCGCTACGCCCCCGCCGCACGGCAGGTGATGGTCGAGGCGAAACCGCTGGCCGCCCACGCCGCCGCGCGCGGGCAGGTCCAGGCGTGTATCGCCTCGGTCGATGTCGTGGCCCGCTACCACCAACTCGAGGTCCGCGCCGAATTCGCGCCCACGATGGTATGGATGCTCTACGGCAAGCGAGCAGCGTGATGACCGAGAACTCCACGGTGGCGCTGCTGGGTGCCGGGATCATGGCCAACACGGTCGCCCACGTCCTACACGAACGTGATGTCGCGCTGCGTCGCTACAACCGCACCACCAGCGCGATCACAGGACCGGGATGCGTGTGCGCCAGCCCGGCACAGGCCGCCGACGGGGCATCGGTCGTGTGGTCGTTCGTCCACGACGACGACGCCAGCCGTAGCGTCTGGGCGGGACGCGACGGTGCGCTCGCCGTCGCCGAAGGTGCGGTGGTGATCGAAAGTTCCACTCTCTCGGTCGGATACGCCGACCAGTGGAGTGAGACCGCGAAGCGAGCGGGGGCACGGCCGGTCTACGCGGCGGTGACCGGCAGCCGTGCCGGAGTCGAGAACGCCGGATTGATTGCCTTCACCGCGGGTTCGCGCGCCGACCGCGCGGCGGCGGATCCGATCCTGCGCGTGATCACCGCCGAAGTCCTGGCCTTCGACAGCGCCGGGCAGGCCGCCACGGTCAAACTGCTCAACAACGCCGTGGCCGCGGTCATCCTCACCGGTCTCGCCGAAACCCTCGCCACCGCACGATCACTGGGACTCGACACCGCCGCACTGGTGCGGGTGTGGTCGCGTCACGGCTGGGCCGCGCCGGTGGCCAGCGGCTACGGCACGGCGATGATCACCGGCCAGCACCAGTTGCGCGACTGCTCCCTGGCGGTGATCGCCAAGGACCTGCGCTACACCCTCGACACCACCGACCCAGCGGCGGCACCGCTGATCGCCGCGGCCACGCGACGATTCGAGGCCGCCATCGCGGCCGGACTCGGAGGCCAGGAGATGTCGGCGATTATCCAGGCATACGAGGCCACCGGGTGAGCGCATACGACGACTGGTTCACGCACACCGCGACCATCCCCGCAGCGGCCCGCGCGCAGGTCAACGCGGACCTGCACGAGTACATGGCGACGGTGCGCGAATGCGCGCGCACCCATCTCGGTGACGCCGCGACGGTCTGCGTGTCCGGGTCATTGGCCAGGGGCGAGCCCGCGATCCGTCGGCGCGGGGACGAGTTCGGGCTGAGTTCGGATGTGGATCTCGTCGCGGTCGTCGACGACCCCGACCGCGACGCGCTCTGGGTGGAGAAGTTCCTGTCGGCGTTGCGGGAACAGCGTCCCGATGTCGAGTCCACCGTGTTCACCGTCGCCCGCGAGAACCTGTCGCGGGTGGCGGGCCGCTTCGGCGCCGACCTGGCCCACGCCGCGTTCGCGCCGCTCGCGGGCCGCGCTGCGGCCGGGGTGGCGCTGCCGCGGATCGGGCGGCGTGAAGGGCTGGAAGGACTCGTCCACGAACTCGCGCGCATCTACTGTCCCGACAGCGCTCCCGCGGCGACACCATGGCACACCAAGACCGCCCTGGAAGCGCTGCGCGCGCTGAGCACCCGTGATCGACCCGGACCCCAGCGATACAGCACGCTCCCCGACGACCCGGCGCTCGCGGGGCTCGTCGACCGCGACCGAACCACGGCGCTCGTCACCGCACGCGAACACACCACTCCCCTCCCGATCACCGCTACCGAGGTCTACCAGCTCGTGCTCGCCGCGGCGTGCCGGGTGTTCGGTGTCGCGACCGGAGAACACGAACTGATCGAGGCCCTGCACCACCCACCGGCCGCGATGCACGTGCTGGACGGATTCCAGCGCGCGGTCCTGGCCGCCACGATCCTCATCTACGGCCCGCCCGCGCTACGCCGCCCGGCCGCCGCCGGACTGCATCTAACCGCCGCGGCGATCGACCGCGACACCCTCCTCACCGCCCATCCGTCACACCAGGCACTGACCCGGCTGTCGCCGATGGACTTCGCGCACGGGATCGAGCACCCGAATACCGTGGTGCGCCTTCACCTTCAAGGCATTCGCCGCGACTACTACCACTGGCTGGGAGCACACAACTTCGGTGCCCCGGTCGAGAACTATCGCGGCCCGGCGCCGCGGGGAGAAGGCGATCATGGATGACTGGCCCGACTGGATACAAGCACTGCCCCAGATCGCGACCGGCGCCTCGGGTGGGCGCGGGTACCTGATCGCCGGCCCGCATGGCCAGGTGGTGCTGTGGTCGTTTCCCGTCGAGGCGCGGGTGCCGACCCACGCCCACGGGCCCCAGATCGGTGTCGTGCTCACGGGGCAGGTGGACCTGACCACCGACACCACCACCCGAACCTTCACGGCCGGGCAGCACTTCGGCCTCGACGACCAGATCCCCCATTCCGCGGTCGTCGCGGCGGGGACGCGGGTGATCGAAGTCTTCGCCGATCCCGACCGCCACACACCGACGGATCCGCCGCGATGAGCGTGCGTGTCCTGCACGCCGACCAAGTCCTCACCGGAAGCGGGGCAGCACTGCGGTCCGGATCGGTCGTAGTCGACGGCGCCCACATCGCCTGGGTCGGACCCACCGACCACCTGCCGTCGGACTGGCGACACCCCGAGATCGAGCAGATCCCGCTCCCCGACGCCACCCTGCTCCCCGGACTCGTCGACGCCCACGTCCACCTCGCCTTCGAGGCCACGGCCCCGGCCGAGACCCCGCCCACCGGCCAGGCCGCCGCGCCGTCGGCGGAGGACAGGGCCATCGCCGCTGCCCGGCAGTTGGTGCGCGCGGGCGTGACGACGGTGCGTGACCTCGGTGCGCCTGGCCACCTCGACCTCACCTCGCCCGCCGCGTCCGGCTTGCCGTGGCCACGGGTGCTCGCGGCGGGAATCCCGTTGACCGTGCCGGGCGGGCACTGCGCCGCGTTCGGCGGCGCGGTCACTACCACCGCCGACATCGAACGCGTGATCGCCGCCAACGCCGCGCGCGGCGCGCGCTGGATCAAGGTCATGGTGACCGGCGGATTCACCACCAGCGCAGGCGCCTCCCCGTACACGGCGCAGTTCACCGACGCCCAGCTCGCCGCCATCGTCGCCACCGCCGCCGAGCATGGGCTGCCGGTGGCCGCGCATGCCCACGCCACGGTCGGTATCGCCGCGGCGGTGCGCGCCGGAGTGGACTCCCTCGAGCACTGCACCTGGATGAGCGCCGAGGGCTTCGACCTCGACCACGGCCTGATCGCCGAGATCGCCGACCGGCGGATCCCGGTGTGTCCCACCATCAACCACCTCGCGCGCGCCGCCTCCGGGCGGTTGCCGTGGCCGGTGCGCCGCCACCAACTTCAGACGATGCTCGACGCCGGAGTCCAGCTGATCCCGGGCACCGACTCCGGCATCCCGCACACACCGCACGGCTGCTACCCGAGCTCCCTGGCCGCCTACACCGACCTCGGGCTCACCCCGGGCGAGACCATCGACATGGCGACCCGCCGCAACGCCTACGCGCTCGGGATCGGGCACCGCACCGGTAGTCTCGCCGCCGGAATGGTCGCCGACCTGCTCGCGGTCCCCGGCGACCCCACCCGCGATCTGGACCTGCTCGATACCCCGGTCCTGGTCGCCGCCGCCGGAGAACTCCATCACCCCGACAGCACCGCCGAGGAGCACCACTCATGAGCAACCCCGGCCCCACCCTGGCCTCCGAATACGCCGACACCAGCCCGCTACAGGTCCGCATCGACACCCACGCCCGCCACAGCGAACACCCCGACGACCCCATCACCCACGTCTTGGACGCCCTCGAGCTGACCGGCGGTGAAGACCTTGCCGATATCGGGTGCGGCGACGGCCGCTTCCTGGCCCACCTCGCCCGGTCCGGGCACCGTGGCCGGTTGGTCGGGGTGGACAATTCCCCCGCGATGGTCACCGCCACCGCCGTCGTGCCGGGGGTCGAGGCCGTGCTCGCCGAAGCCGCCGCACTGCTGTTCGCCGACGACGAGTTCGACCGCACCACCGCCCGGCACATGCTCTACCACGTCCCCGACCCCGCTGCGGCCCTGCGCGAATTCGCGCGCGTCACCCGGCCAGGGGGACGGGTGAGCGTCACTGTCAATCATCACGCGACCGCGGCATGCACCCGGGAACTGATCACCGACTGCGCCCGGCCCTACGGCCTGCGACCAGCCGAGCACATGACCAACGGAGTCGACTCCACGACGCTGCCCGACCTGATGAAAACGACCATCGGCGAACCCCAGATCCAGGTCTTCGACAACGCGCTGGTCTTCGACAACGCGCCACCGCTGATCCGGTTCGCCGAGGCCCTGTTCTCCTTCTGCGGCATCGACACCGCGAGCCCGCACCGCGCCGAGATCCTCGACGCGGTCACCACCGAAATCCGCGACTGGTTCGCCAGCCACCCCGGCCGCGTCTGGCGCGATCCCAAGGGATATATCGTCGCTACCGCCATCATCGAATAACACTGCCCGGAAAGGCAATCCACGCCTGTGAAGCTGCTCGTCACCGGCGGCGCCGGCTACATCGGATCGGTCGTCACCCACCAACTCCTCGCCGCCGGACACGACGTCGAGATCATCGACGACCTGTCCACCGGCCACGCCGACACCCTGCCCGCCGCCGCGACCTTCCACCACATGCGCGTCCACGACGTCGCCGACATCCTCACCCCCACCGCCGGTTTCGACGGAGTCCTGCACTTCGCGGCCAGTATCGAAGTCGCCGAATCGGTCCGCGACCCCGAGAAATACTGGGCCAACAACATCGAAGGCAGCCTCGCGCTGCTGCGCGCCATCCGCACCGCCGCAACCCCGCGACTGATCTTCTCCTCCACCGGCAGCATGTACACCGGCGACGGCACCACCGCCTTCGACGAAACCGCCGAAGTCCGCCCCAACAACCCCTACGCCGCCACCAAAGCCACCGTCGACCAACTCATCGCCGGAGAATGCGGCGCCACCACCCTCGGCGCCACATGCCTGCGCTACTTCAACGCCTCCGGCGCCGTCCTCACCCCCGACGGAACCCACCTCGGCGAACGCCACGACCCCGAATCACACCTGATCCCCATCCTGCTGCAAGCCGCCAGCGGAGACCGCCCTGAATTCACCCTCTACGGCGACGACTATCCCACCAGCGACGGCACCTGCGTCCGCGATTACATCCACGTCGCCGACCTCGCCACCGCCCACCTGCTCGCCCTGGAAGCCACCCGGCCCGGCCGCCACGAGATCTACAACCTCGGCAACGGCAACGGCTTCACCAACCGCCAAGTCCTCGACACCGTCCGTGAAATCACCGGCACCGACTTCCCCGTCCACACCCGAGACAGACGCCCCGGCGACCCCGCCATCTGCATCGCCTCCAGCACCAAAGCCCACCACCAACTCGGATGGGAACCCCAACACCCCGACCTGACCACCATCATCAGCGACGCCTGGCAATTCCATCGGGCTGCCCGAGTCACGACACCCTGATCAGATCCAGGGATCGGCATCGAGCGAGCGACTGCATCGCATGCGGCAGCTGGCCGCGGTACGAGTCAGGTGTACTGGCTCCATGGGCCGTGTTCGTCTCCGGACAGGATGCCTTCGACTCGCTGTCGCAGACGCGCCGCATGATCCGGAGAGGTGCCTGCGCGGCGGAGCGGGCCGCTTACTTGGACCAGATCCCGCATTCGGCGGAGCACCTGGAATCCACGGGAGTCGTCGCGCAGGTCGTAGCCGTACTCGTCGATGAAATTCTCGACCCATTCCTGATCTCGTCCGAAGCGTATCGCGGCGTGCCAGGTCGGGATCAGGTCTACCTCGAGCGGGCCGATGCTGGCCCAATCCCAATCCCCGAGGATGGGACGGACTGCGGAACCGGTGTCGTGCCAGAGTAGATTGCCCGCCCAGGCGTCACCGTGCAGCAGACCGTCGCCGAGGGGCCATTCGAGATCGGTGATGTCTTGGCGAACGGCGTACACCATGTCGAGCAACCGATGCCGTTCGTCCACACCGAGGTGGTCGGTCTCAGTGTTCGGATCGGTGAGTGCGGAGTGCAGAGATTCGAGCGGAACCCACTGTGGGAGTTCGACGTGGGTTGGCACTGCCGTGGAATGAAGTGTGCGGAGCAGTGTTCCGAGCTCGCGGGAAGTCGGCGACGGTTGTCCTGTGGGCTGCGGATAGTAGACCCAGAAGCTGACGTCGTGGCCGTCGACGATGATCGGGGTTGCGTGCGGAAGGGGCGTAGTGGTGCCGAAGCCGGCGTCGGCGAGTGACAGGGTGAGGGCTCTGGTTCGCTGGGCCCGCGGAAGGTCTGCGGCACCGGTGGAAATTCGGGCGACCGCGTTGTGCTCCGGCAGGACGAATACAGCGTTGCTGGAGTGATGGATGAGCCGTGCTCCGGCTGTGCTCAGCCCGTGTGCTGTGCAGGCTGTGTAAAGGCTCGAATGGAGACTGGCAGTTGTGGTCATTGTCCGGTCGGCGCCATAGCCTCGGCGAAGTCGTGCTCGACCTGTCGAACCAGCTCTCGTTCGGAGTGCGCGGCGAGCTGACGGCGGACGGTATTGATCGCGTCGAGTCCGCGACTGCTCACGACAGTGCTGGCTGCGGGCAATGCCTCGATAAGGATCTGCGCGGCTTGGTCGACGTCGGCTTGACGTGGATGGGCCATGTGGGAGCCAGCAAGGGTTGACGAGGCGAGGACGTAGCGGCGTTCCATCTCGCCAGTGGACGCCAAGACGAGGGGTGCGTGGTGTTGTACCAGCTCGAATTGGCCGCTGTCGCTAGCGACGTACATCGCCTCGGCGGCGAGCTGTTCGTGGGTGAAGAATCGAATCCAGGGGGGCTCGTCGTTGGGCCGAGCGCGGTCGAGTTGGCGTTCGGCGGCCACGAGTGCCTGGACGGCTGGGCCGCGGTCGCCGGCAAGGGCGTGTGCCCGCGCCAGCAGAGCGCTGCTGCGAGCGATGGTCGATGGTGAGCCGGATTGGCGGGCTGTTCCCACAGCTGTCTCGGCAAGGGTGACCGCGTCGGCTGGGTGGCCGGTGTGGTGCGCCTGCATGGCCATGTCGCTGAATATATGCGCTCCGAGCGCGAGGTTGTCAGCAGACTTGGCCAACGCGAGGGCGGTGCGGAACCACGCTCGTGCAGATGTGTGCCGGGAGGTGTCGAAGGACATGAACCCGGCCAGGTCAGCGAGACGTGCACTGACGGTGTGCAACTCGGTGGCGATCGTCGCGTCGTAGGTTCCGTGCAGTGCGGGCGTGACAGTGCTGGTCAGGAATTGTGTCAGGGCGTCGCGCGCGTAGCCGCCACCGAGATGGCGATCGGCGGTGGTCAGGGTGTTGCACATCGACCACATGATGTCGATGTCGGCTTGTCCGACGCGCCTTCTACTCGCGCCACGAGGAACTTCTGGGGTGTCGCCGGCTTCCCAGTCCCGCAGGAGCTCGGGCAACGGCAATGCTGCCCATGGGTTGCCCGGTAGTACTGCCTCAGCATCGGCCGTGGTGTCGATGCTGGGGTTGGTAGCGGCTTGTTCTATGCGCCGCCACATCCGCTCGAGTGCGCCTTGGGTGTTCAGTGCCGTGTCTAAGCGCTGCGCGAGCTCTAGGTGGCAAATCCGCTGAGCCTTCTCGATTTTGCCGATGAGGGAACCGCTATCGGTGGTCAGTGCGCCGAGGGCCGTCTGTGAGAGTCCGCGCAGGAGCCGCCAGTGCCGTAGTTCCGCCCCGAACACCTGGTGCGGTGTTTCAACGATCAACTCACGCATCTGCTGTGGCATCCATTGGTCCCTTGGATTCGGTGCCCGATGCGGACAGATTTGTGTCCGCATCGAAGGTCTACACCAAGACTAGAGCGCCGCGCAGACTGATCTGAAGCGACGAGCCGAATAGTTACTCGGACTGATTACGCAGGGGGATTTCGTCGATTCGCGACCGAATCGACCGAGGTAGGAGGCTCTGATGGACAGTTTGTCGAAGCCGATTCGGCACACCAGAGTTCCCGGAATTCTTCAATCTGCGGGATTTGAGCCTTTTTCATCGGCCGTTGAAACTGTGGTCGCCGTGCAGTTTCGCACGTGTGCAGATGTCGCGGACTGGCGATGTCCGATGTGTGGACACTCTGTCCAGTCGCGATCAAATTCCTGTCGTCGGTGTGGCATCAAGGTTAGTTGTGGCACAACGGAATCCGGTGTCGTCGTCGAGCATGAGCCGGTCGGCGTCGTTGAAGGCCGCGGCTGCGGCGGCTTCGAGCAGGGAGTGGAAGCTCGAGCCTTTGAGTTCGTATCGGCCGAGGGCGGTTTCGGTGGACAGCCATTCCCAGACGTTGCCCGCGAGGTCGTAGACGCCGTAGGGGCTGACGCCGGATTTGTAGCGGTCGACGGGGGTGGTGGTGCCGATGGTGCGGTCGCGTTTGCAGTTGCATTTCGCTGGGGTGGCTTGGTCGCCCCACGGCCAGGTCGCGCCGCGGGTGCCGCGTGCGGCTTTTTCCCATTCATGGGCGGTGGGGAGGCGTTTTCCGGCCCAGCGTGCGTAGGCGCTGGCGTCGTCGTGGGTGACCCACACGACGGGGTGATTGTTGATCTCCGGGGGTGGGTGGCGGCCGGTCCAGTGTTGCGGCGGTGGGTGGCCGATGGCGCCGACGAACAGGGCGTAGTCGCCGTTGGTGACCGGGTAGGTGTCGATCCAGTAGTCGGGCAGCCATACGGGTTGGTCGAGTGGTCCGGACAGGTAGACGCTGTCGGGGATGCGGGTCATCCATCGTCCGTCGACGGGATGTCGGGCGCGGTCGGGCTGGACGAGGTCTTCGTCCTCGGGGGCTTCGGTGATGGCCTCGGCCGGTACCAACTGGACGAAGCGGGCGAGTTCGTCGGCGCTGAGTCGTTTGAGCGAGGTGTCGAGGGCGGCTTGGTTGACCGGGCGCGGCTCGATCTCGGCGCCCTTGGCCTCCCAGAGGGACACGCCGCGTGGGCTGACTCCCAGGTAGGCGGCGAAGTCGAGCAACGACATGCGCAGCGCGCGGCGCAGCGCCGTCACTTCGGCGCCGGTCCAGGGCTTCACCAGGCTGATCATTTCCGCGTCTACCCCTTCTCCTTGCGGTGGCGTATCAGCCTAGTGGCCTCCTGGCGCGGGGTGAGACTAGATCCGCTGTGGCGGAATGGATTCGTACTGAGCGCGCAGCTTCTCGACCACTTCGTGTTCGGGCCAGTGGTGCTCGTCGATGCTGATCACCGGCCGGACCCCGGTCGCGGCGTTGGTCGCTACGGCTCCGGCGTAGTCGGGGAGCTGGGTGAGGGTGACGTGCTCGGTGAGGACTTCTTCGTCACGGACCTGGTTGAGCAGTCGCATGGTGGTGCCGACGAGCACTTCGGCGTGCGGCCACACCAACTGGCCGTCGCGGCGGACGAAAGCGATGTTGCTGGTGCCGATCTCGGTGATCGTGCCGTCCGGCTCGGTGAACACGACGTCGTCGAATCCGGCGCGCTGGGCCAGTGCGCGCTGGTGCAGGGCACCGAAGAGTCCGACGTGTTTGACCCGCGGCAGATCTCGCGAATACACGACCGGTTGCAGACGCAGCGGGCCAGCGGTCGCGGACGGCGCGGACCGCATGGTGATCAGCACGTGCGGTTCGGCCGCGTCGCCGGGCCGGGCGAGGGTGAGCGCCGGATCGTAGATGGTCACCCGCACGACCAGAGGCGCGGCGGCACCGCGGATGGCGTGGCGGACGTATTCGCGGACACGCTCGGTGTCCAGGTCGGCGGCGAAGACGGTTTGACAGTCGCGGCGGAGGCGGTCCATGTGCAGGTTCAGGCCGCGTACCGCGCCGCCTTGCTCGACCCGCATCGAGGTGAAGTGTCCGTAGCCGACCAGCGCCAGCGACGCGAGATCGTCGGCGGTGACCGGGACGCCGTTGAGTTCTGTCATGCCGCCCAGTTTTCCACCCATCCACCGTCGTGCGGCAGTGGGCTACTGCGGAAGTGCAGTGATGTTGCAGTGCGGTGCGGCGCTAGTGCAGTTCCCCATTCGGTGGGGTGTGCCGATGCTGAGGTGCATGAATTCCGCACTCGCCGTGGATTATCGCGCATTCACCGATGCCGCAGACCCAGGTGCGGAGCCTTCGTCGGGCGCTGAGCGCCTTTCCCTGTGCCGTCGTCGAGGACGGCTGTCTTGATCCCAACCGTACGAGGAATTCAGACCATGATCACCCTAGAGCAACAGGCCGTCGATGAAGAGACCGACATCGCCGCGGCCGAGCGGATGAGCGAGCAGTACCGCGACGAGCACGACTTCGACACCACGGTCAGCAAGCAGGGACGCATCCTGCTGCGCACCGGCGTGGTGGAGGCCATTCAGATGCCCCGCGCCCTCGGGGTCCGGGTTCTCGAGGCGCTGGACAAGCAGGGCGTTGCGACCCCGGTCGTGGAGAACTGGAGAACCGATTTCCTGACCTTCCTGACGAGTGCGGCACCGGCGGGTGACCAGCGGCCGGTGCACCTGATGCAGCGAGCATCGACGCCGGAGGTCCCCGCGCCGACGCTGGAGGTCGCCGTGGGCCTGTTCCAGGTGGCGGCGATCCGCACGGTCGGCGGCACGGAGC
Source organism: Nocardia arizonensis (assembly GCF_001310275.1). GTDB lineage: Bacteria > Actinomycetota > Actinomycetes > Mycobacteriales > Mycobacteriaceae > Nocardia > Nocardia arizonensis. The sequence continues at coordinate 102,771 of NZ_LGYZ01000133.1, read as the reverse complement.
TGCCGTTGCCCGGCCCGGACGACCCTGTGCGCGCCTGGTTGCGGCGACCAACCGGCCGACTGGCGGAATTCAACCCGTTGGCCAAGCTGACCGTGGACATCGGTGCGGCCGTGCGGCAGCAGGAGGGCCGCCGGTGACGGCCCCGACTCAGGCTCGATGCCCGTTCGGTCCGGGGGCGGCGGTCGACGGCGAGGAGCGGGTGTCGCTGTATTCGGAGGAATTCGCCGCTGATCCACTCGCCGCGTACCGGGAGATGCGCGCGCAGTACGGGTCGCTGGTGCCGGTGTGGTTGGCGCCGGGGGTAGCGGCCACGTTGGTGGTCGGTTATCGGACCGCGCTGCGGGTCATGCACGACGAGGAGCATTTCCCGGCGGCCCCGTCGCGATGGGAGGAAACCGCCGACCCGAGCAGTTCGGTATTCGAGGTGTTGCGGGGGCGGCGCAACGGACTGCGCACGGCCGGACCCGACCACAAACGGTATCGGGGCGCGATCAACGACGCGCTGACCGGGATCGACCGGTTCAGGGTGGAGAGGATCATCGATGACCATGCCCAGCTGCTGATCAACACCTTCTGTGAGGTGGGTCGGGCGGATCTGCGCGGTCAATACGCCTACCCGCTGACGTTCTGGGTGATGTGCGGGCTGTTGGGCCTGGCACCGGAGGACGCGCATTCGGCGTGGGCGCAGATGGCGGCCATGCTCGACGGCGACGCCGAGGCAGGCCCGCGGTTCGGGGAGGCGCTGTATAAGGCCGTGCAGGCCAAACGCGCCGCGCCCGGCGATGACGTGATATCGCGGCTGATCGAGCATCCAGCGGGCCTCGATGATGTCGAGGTCGTCGAACAGACCGCGCTGTTGCTGGGTCCGGGCACGGAGCCGACGTGCAATCTGATCACCAACGCGGTGCTGCTGACCCTGCGCGACGAACGGTTCGGCGGCGATGTGCACGGCGGATCACTCTCGGTCCGGGACGCGATCGCCGAGGTGCTTTTCACCGACACCCCGCTACCGAACTTCGGGGCCACCTATCCACCGCAACCGCTGTTGATCGAGGACGTGTGGCTTCCTGCGCACCAGCCGGTGCTGATCAGTTACGCCGCCTGCAACACCGATCCCGCCGTCGACCAGCAGGGGATCGATCGGGACGGCAACCACTCTCACCTGTCCTGGGGCGCCGGGGCACACGCATGCCCGACACGGGCACGCGACATCGCCGGAATCATCGTCGCCCGCGCCGTCGAGCTGCTGATCGACGCCATTCCCGATCTCACCTTCGCCGCCGAGGCACCGACGTGGCGCCCCGGACCCTTCCACCGCGCCCTGGCCGCGCTTCCGGTCACCTTCCAGCCCTGCCCACCCATGAATCTGGCGATGCCGCCGATGCACCCGAAGGAGAACTCCCGATGACACTGCACACCGACCTCCCGCCGATCGTGCTGACCGGCGCCGACTGGCCGGAGGAACTGGAGCGATCGCGGGAGCGCGGTCCGATCGCGCGCGTCGAGCTGCCCGGCGGGGTGCTGGCCTGGTCGGTGACCGACACGGCCGTCTTGCGGGCATTGATGAAGGACCCGCGGATCTCCAAGGACGCGCACCAGCACTGGCCCGCGCTGCGCGACGGCGAGATCACCCCGGCATGGGCGATGTACGGGTGGGTCGCGGTACGCAGCATGCTCACCGTGGACGGCGAGGACCACACACGACTGCGCCGGGTGGTCACACCGGCGTTCACCCCGCGCCGGATCGAGGCGATGCGACCGGGAATCGAGGCGATCACCGCCGAGTTGATCGAGGGCCTGTCCGCGATGCCGATCGGTGAAACGGTCGACCTGCGTGCGCTTTTCGTCAACGAGGTCCCGATCCGGGTGATCTGCGAACTCATGGGTGTGCCCGCCAGCCCGGCCGCGGCGCTGTGCGCGTGCACCACCAAGATCCTCGACATCACCCTGACCCCGGCGCAGGCCGAAGCCAACCTGGGCGAGATGTATCAGGTGCTGGCCGAGCTGATCGCCTTCAAGGCGGACCACCGCGGCGAGGACGTCACCAGCACCCTGCTGGAGGCGTACGCCCGCGACGAGTTGTCGGACAAGGAACTCGCCGACACGCTCATGCTGCTGATCGTGGCCGGATACGAGACCACGACCCACCTGCTCGATCAGGCGATCGTGGCCCTGCTGCGCGACCGCACGCTGCTGTCGAACGCGATGGCCGGAGAGTTCACGTGGGGGGCGGTGGTGGAGGAAGTCCTGCGCCTCCAGCCGCCGCTGCCCCTGATGCCGTTCCGGTTCGCGGTCACCGACATCGATCTCGGTGACGGCTTCGTGATCAAGGCGGGCGACGTCGTGCTGGTCAACCTGGCCGCGGTAGGCCGTGACCCCAACCTGCACCGCACCCCGGAGCGGTTCGACCCCACCCGTGCCGAAGGTGGGCACCTGGCCTTCGGGCACGGCCCGCACTTCTGCGTCGGGGCACCGTTGGCGCGCCTGGAAGCGACGGTCGCGCTCCCGGCGCTGTTCGCCGCGTTCCCGGACATGGAACTCGCCGCCGACCCGCAAGACCTCGCTCCTATCGCGAGCCTCGTGGTCAATGGCCACCTCCGCCTGCCGGTCACCCTGGGCGCCCGCACGCACGCCGCCCCGCGACCGGCATGAGCACGCCACCGCCGGCGGAGGCGCAGCCATTGCCGGAGAGCGAAAACAGCGACATCGACTACCCGCGAGTCGAGGCGATCATTGCGGAGATGACCGCCCAATTCGGCCGCGACTACACCATGACGTTCGCTCGGGCATTCGAGGCTGCCAACCACGAGAAGGATTTGGCGCGCTACTCGAGCGAACTCGAAGCCGCGGTGGAGATTCTGATACTCGCGGGCTGGACCCGGAAGCAGAGCCAGGCCATAGCGCTCGGCCACGCGACTTCGGTGTACAACGCGATCGGCGAAGACCTGCAAGACCATGTCGACGCGGGCGGCACCCTGCCGGGTCAGTCCGACCGGGAACGAGTCGGCGCGAGCGCGACTCCGAACCACACCACCACATCGGCAGACTCGAACAGCACTGCGGCGCAGCATGTTCGGTGGACCGGTGGCGGCCTCACGCGCGGAGCGCGGCAATGACCGCGGCGGTGCTCACTCGTCCCGCAGGGGGAGTCTCCGAGGACCATCATGAACGTCGCGGGTCGAGCGCGGGGTTCGTGCTCAGCGGCGTGCAGGTCGCTGTGCTGCGGGAACTCGAGGGCGCCGAGGCGGGCTGCCGTTCCGCCGATGTCGCGGCGGCGACCGCCGGAGGGCGGTCGATGCCGGTGGCGCGCGCGCTCACCACGTTGCAGGCGCGGCATCTGGTCCGAGGGCAGCATCAGAGCTGGGCTGATGGTGCGTGGGTGTGGTCGCTGACACCGCTGGGACAGCAGACGCTGCGAACGATGCGGGTCCTCGACGGGATGAGCGCTGTCGTCGAGATACCTCCGGCGGGCCGGGCGTGCTGATGACGAATCCGGGCAAGCCGGTGCCGACGCGCGCCGAGAAGCAACGCGAAACCCGAGAGCGCCTGGTGACCGCGGCGGTCGAGCTGTTCTTCGTGCAGGGGTTCGAGGCGACCACCGTCGAGGCGATCGCAGCGCGCGCCGGCTTCACGCATGGCGCGGTGTTCTCGAACTTCTCGGGCAAGGACGAGCTGGGCGCGGCGGTCCTGGACCACGTGTACGGAGGTGTGATCAAGCGCCTGGGCCTGGTGCGCGTCGACACCGCCGACCAGCTGATCTCGGTCGTGTCGACGTGGGCGTTCCTGGCGGCCACGCGAACGAGCTGGATCGAGCTCGAATTCTCACCCAAACCGCCGATACCCGCACCCGCACGCGCGATCCCGCTCACACAACTGGTCACAGCACTCGGCGATTGGCTCGCCGACGCGGCCGAGCGGATCGGCGCGCCGCCCACCGACTGCGAGGTGACCGTCTCGCTGGTGGTGTGCGTGCTGCTGGGACTGGTGACCCAGCACCCGGAACCGGCCGACATCACCGTCGAGATGGTGCGCAGCTACATCGAACTCGCGTTGACCGACATCGTCGGTCCGCGACGACACGCTCCACCACCACCCACGCCGCAGCGGTCACCGTGCTGACCGTCGACGGCCAGGCCCGAGCCCGCCGCACGCGCTGACTCCGATCCCACCTACCCGTAGTACGCACTGATAGAGGAGAACTCCGTTGACAACCATCGTCGACCCTTCCGCCGCCGCGACAGCGATTTCCGACCCGCCCGCCCTCGATGGCCTGGTGGTCGTGAATACCGACATAGCTTACGACCCAGACGATTTCGTGACCGTGATCCTCGCGGCGCGCCTGATTCCGGCGGGCCAGCTGGTGGTGGTGACCGCCGATGAGGTCGGCGGACAGCGCGCGCTGTTCGCGCGCCGGGTGCTGGATTCGCTCGACCGCGCCGAGGTGCCGGTCATCGAGGGCATCGACCTCGGGGGCAAGCGGCGGCTTCTGGTCGATCCGGGTCAGGAGATCCCCGACTACATCCGCCCGCCGGCCGAGGAACGCGAAGACCGCCTCAACCGGCTCACCGAATCCCTCACCGGCATCATCGAGGCCGCGCCGGGCCCGGTCCGGTGGGTTGGCTGCGGGCCGATGGCCGAACTGGCGGCACTACTCACCGCCGCACCGGAATACGCCGAGCAGTTGATCGTCACCCAAATGGGAGGCTGGCTCACCGACTACCGGGATCCGCAGCGCGCGTCCCACAATTTCCACACCTGCATCGGCTCGGCGGCCCTGGCCCTGCGGATACTGCCACACCCGATCCTGGTGATGTCCGAGCACACCAACCACCCCAAGATCCGGGTGGTCGAGGACTGGCCGCTCGTGGACGCACTCGACGCACCGGACGCTCCGGAGTGGGCGCGGTGGCTGGCCACGCACCTGCGCCGCTGGTTCGCCATCAAAGACGGATCGTGGATGCACGACGTGCGCCGCGAAGCGGCGTGTTGTATTCCCGGCTCAGCCGGGGGGAACTCAGAGGAGGTTCTTGGGTCGAATGGCTGACCTGATGCCGAAAGGCTGAGGGGACAACAGCATGCCAGAGAATCCGGCGACCGGGTCCAGTGGTCTGGGACGGGGTGCCGGAGGGACCCGCGTGATATGGCGAAAGCTGGATTGCCTGAATCCCAATCTCCAGTCGATGCAAATCCACATCCACCGGAAAGGACCGCTGAAACCGGTGTCGTGCTCTGCGTCGGATTTGGTCGTGACCGACGCACCTCTGGAGCGCGAGACGATGTCCAACGAGGACATTCAAGGAGATGAGTGGGACGCCTAACTCACGCTGTCACGTACAACACGCACGAACGCGGGATCGCCTACGGGACGCGAGTCCTATGGCGACGGAGGTCTCGTAGTAGTCGCCGGAGTCACGCCCGGCCGGGGAGAGCGGGAAAGCCGCTCGCAGGGCGAAGGAGACCAGGTGAACCGGACACCAATAGTTATCGAGAGGTATGCGAAATGCAGAGCGCCACAACGGTGCTGAGTGTCCTGAGTGAGCGCGGCAGGCGTGGTCTGCCGTGTGAGGAGTTGTATCGGCAATTGTTCAATCCGCAGTTGTATCTGTTGGCCTACGGGCGCATCTACTCCAACAAGGGGGCGATGACGGCCGGGGTCACACCGGAAACCGTGGATGGCATGTCGCTGGGCAAGATCGATCGCATCATCGATGCGATGCGTCACGAACGCTATCGATTCCGCCCGGTCCGGCGAGTACACATCCCGAAGAAGAACGGCAGAACACGCCCGTTGGGGTTACCGACCTGGTCGGACAAGCTCGTCGGAGAAGTGGTGCGGCTGCTGTTGGAGGCGTATTACGAACCGACGTTCTCCCACCTGTCCCACGGGTTCCGTCAGGGTCGCGGCTGTCATACCGCGTTGCGGCAGATCGCCGAAGCCTGGACCGGGACCGCGTGGTTCATCGAGGCCGATATCGCCGACTGCTTCGGCTCGATCGAGCATGATCGGTTGCTCGAGATCTTGTCGGAGAAAATCCACGACAAAAGGTTTCTGCGGCTGGTGCGAAACATGCTCACGGCCGGATATCTCGAGGACTGGAAATGGGGTGCCACCCTGTCGGGGGCCCCGCAGGGCGGGGTCGCATCCCCGATCCTTTCCAGTATCTACCTGCACAAATTGGACGAGTTCGTCGAGAAGACCCTCATCCCGGAATACACCCGAGGAAATCGCAGGGTCAACAACCCTGCCTACCGTCATCTGCTCGGGCAGATCGCCAAAGCTCGGCGCGGCGGTGATCGAGCGAAAGCCCGGACACTGCGTCAGCGGATGGCCGGGCTGCCCAGTGGCGACCCGGACGATCCCGGTTTCCGCCGTCTGCGGTATTGCCGATACGCAGATGACCATTTGCTCGGATTCGTCGGACCGAAAGCCGAAGCCGAGGAGATCAAACAGCGGCTGGCGCAGTTCCTGCGTGAAGACCTCAAACTGGAACTGTCCCAGGACAAAACGCTGATCACCCACGCCCGCACAGGCGCGGCCCGATTCCTCGGCTACGAGATCACCGCCCAACACAGCGACACGAAGAAGACCGGCCGTAATCGAAGCATCAACGGCAAGATCGGCTTACGTGTCCCACGGGATGTGATCAAGGCCAAATCCGCCCCCTACCTGCACCGCGGCAAACCCGCGAGGCAGAAGGCACTGATCAGTGGCAGCGACTACAGCATCGTCGCCACATACGGGGCCATCTACCGGGGCATCGTCCAGTACTACCTACTCGCCGGCGACGTTCACCGGCTTCGCCGATTGCGCTGGGTCATGGAGACATCGATGCTCAAGACCCTGGCAGCCAAGCACCACTCGTCGATGTCGAAGGCCGCGACCAGATACAAGGTCAAGATCACGACACCGCACGGGCCGCGCACCTGCTTCCAAGCGCATATCGAACGAAACGGCAGACAGGCACTGGTCGCACGGTTCGGCGAGATCCTGCTCCAACGGCAGACAACAGCGAGAATCGTTGATTCTCAACCGGTCCGGGTCGACTACCCACACAAGGAGATCATCACCAGACTCCTTGCCGACACCTGCGAACTCTGCGGAACGGTGGGCGACGTCGAAGTCCACCACATCCGCAGGATCGCAGACCTGGGAACACCCGAACCAGCCCAACCCCAATGGATTACAGCCATGTCCAAGCGACGCCGAAAGACCCTTGTGGTCTGCGCCGCCTGCCACGGCCACATCCACACCGGGCACCCTGCCGACCCCGCTCACGCAAGAGTTCACTGGAGAGCCGGATGATCGGGAAACCATCAAGTCCGGTTCGGCGGGAGGCCGCGCGGAAAAGGGCCAATACCATTGGCACCTCGCCGCGCGGCCGACCCAACCCGCTGACCTTGAGCGCGGCGCTGGGGCTGCCGTTCGTGACATTCGCCGAGGAACGCATCCGCATCGGCGACGACACACGACTGTATCGCGATCAGGACGGGCGCCCGATGCGGGTCTCGGCCGAAGTCGACTACGACGCCTTCCTGCGGTGGATGCACCGGTGGGTGATGTCGTGGTGAGCGCTCCGGACGCGGAAGGCGAGATCCGGTGAGCAGGGGAGTGGGGTCGGCTGCGGTGGCGAGCGACCCGCTCGACCCGTCGCGCGCCCAGTGCGGGCGGGTGCATGACGTGCTGCTCGGCGTCGGCAAGGATTCGTACTGGACGGATCTGCAAGTCGGCGAACAACTCGTCGCCGACGTGCCCGAATTCGCACCCGCGGCGCAGGCGGCCCGCATGTTCTTGGCCAGAGCCGTGCACGACCTGGCCGTCGAGGGCGTCGCTCAGTTCGTCGAGCTCGGCTCGGGGTACCCGTGCCCGCCGAATCTGCACGAGATCGCCCGCCGCGTGCGTCCGTCCGCGCGCACGATCTATGTCGACAGCGACCCGGTGGTGGCCGCCCACGGGCGCGCATTGCTCGCCGGAGAGCAAACGTTGTTCATCGGCGCCGACATCACCGACACCGACACGATCGTGAAAGAACTCACCGAGACGATCGATCCTGGCCTGCCGGTGGCGATCTGCCTCGGATTCGTCGCCGAGTTCATTCCCGATCCCCGGACCGTCATCACCGCGCTCACCGCGATCCTTGCGCCCGGGTCGTGGGTGGTGCTCAGCCACGTCACCACCGACGACGACACCGGCGCGGTCACCCGCGCGACCGACATCTACCAGGCCAACGGGATCGACTTCCGGCCCCGCCCGCGCGAGGACATCGCCACGATCCTGTCCGGCTGTGACCTGTGGGAGCCGGGGTTGGTGCCCGTACACCGCTGGCGTCCGGACGCGGATCGGGCCGGGTTGGACGAGGCGGAGTTCGGGTGGGGCAGCCCGAACGGCGAATTCTGCCTGGCGGCGGTGGGGAGGCTGCGGTGACCACGGGACGTTCCCCTTCGCACCCCGAAGGCGATCAGCCGGTCTCGGTGCCATCACCGTCTGACGAGGCAGCGCATCGCCGCCGGTTCGCGGGCAGGACCTTGGACTGCCCGGACGTGTTGATCGTCAACGACGGCTATCTCAAGGCGACGTGGCCGTTCCTGGCCGATCGCCTCCGCGAGGGCCTGGTGGGGACCGATCACACCTTGCTGTGGGAGACCGTGCCCGCAAGCTCGCATCTGCGCGATATCCGCGGCGTCGATGATGTTCGGGCGTTGGTGCTGATCGGCGTCGAGCCCGAACCGGCCGACCTCGCGGCCCTGTCGCGACTGGCTGTGGTCGCCGGTGTCGGCGGTGTCGGCTCGGCCGTCGCCGCGGAGCTGGCGGCACGCGGAATTGCCTATGTCGACGGGTCGCGCGGGCACACCGACTCGCGCGCGGAGCACGCCATCGCCCTGGTGCTGGCCGCGCTGCGGTCGCTCCCGTCCTGGCACACGACGATGGCCGTGGAAGGGCCGCGTGCGTGGCCGCTGCCGAGCTGGCAGTACAGCGACCATCCCGGCCTCGTGAACGGCACTCTGCGCGGCAAGACGGTGGCCGTGGTCGGACTGGGGCCGCTGGGAGCACGGGTCGCCGAACTGTGTGCCGCGTTCGGGGCGACGGTGGCGGTAGCGGATCCCGACGCTGATGAGATCGATGTCGCGGTCAGCGGTGCCCAGCGCATCGACCTCGAGCACGTCAGCGCAGCCGACATCGTCGTGGTCACCGAGGGCACGCCGCGGTCGCGGCTGACCGCGGCGGTGCTCGACCGGCTCCGGGCGGGGTCGCTGGTGGTCACACTCGACGCCGCGGGAATCGACCTGGCGGCCCTGCGGGAGCGGGTGCTGCGCGGCGAATTGGCCTGGGCGACCGACGTGTACGAGACCGTCCCGGTGCCCCTCGATGATCCGATCCTCGGCCGCGACAACGTCGTGCACACCCCCGGCATCGCCGGACGCACCCGCGAAGCCAACCACGGCGTCGCCGATGTCCTGGTCGAGAACATCGCCCGCGTCCTGCGCGGCGGCCAACCGTGGCCCTGGGACCGCCTACCATTCGCGCGCCCGATACCGGTGGAGGAATCGGCATCGAGCGACGGCGCGACGCAGGCATAGACGTGCAATCCCGCCCGAGATAGGAGCTGCGGTGATCATCTGGCTCAACGGCCCGTACGGGGTCGGAAAGACCGAAAGTGCCGATGCGCTGGTCGAGGCCGATCCGACATGGCACCGGTTCGACCCGGAAAAGGTCGGTTTCCTGGTTCTGTCCCAGTTGCAGGACTTTGGCTACGACGACTTCCAGCACCTCTCGGCGTGGCGGAAGCTGACGCCGTTGGCCGTCGACGTGATCGCCCGAGAAACCAGACAGGACTTGGTGGTCCCCCAGACGGTGCTGACTGAGCGGTACTGGCTCGAGATCGCCGCAGGCATCCGGACGCTCGGTCACCAGTTGCACCACGTCCTGATCGAGGCTTCGCCCGACACGGTGCGGCGGCGGATCACCGAGGACGCGACCCTGCATCGCGCGGCCGGCTGGCGCCTTGAGCACCTGCCCGACTACCTCGACGCCCGATCCGGCTGGTTGACCACCGAAACCGAACTGGTCATCGACAGCTCGGATCTCAACCCGCGTGCGGTCGCACAGACCATCTCGGCGGCAGCGCGTGTCTGGGTAGAACAGGACCGGACGTGAACAGGGCCTTCCCGGTGGATACCGAGCAGCAAGTGCTGGTGCAGTGCGACCGATACCGCCGATCGTGTCGTCTCGATCGTGCGATCGTCAGCGACTACCGCGCTGCGCCGGACCGTGCCCGATGCGCGAATCGGCCTTGCTCCCGACCCCCGAGGGCTTGCCATCGACGGCCCCCGCGTCCTGCCGATCCCGCGGTGAGGGAGAACCCTTGTGCTCGATCCGACGACCCTCGACCGCGCGACGGTGCCGAGCGCGGAGGCCATCCACGCCCGCCACAGCCGACACCGGGTGCGCGGGCTGAGCCTTCCACAGTTGCGCATGTTGTTGGCCTTGTGGTACGCGGTGAATCCCTGCACCACAGCAGATCTGAACACACGAGGGCCGATGGGCGCGACCGTGCGCACACTCGACAGCCTCCAGAACAGGAAGCTCGTCCGCTCGAGGACGACGCCCGACCCGGACGGCGGCCAGACGGTCTACGACCTCACCGACGCCACACACGCCTTCGTGTCCGGCCTGGTCGTCGATACCCCGACGACACCACCGGACAGCAGAGAACTTCCGGAGACGTCCACTGCGGCGCCCAGGGGCACGGCGGCAGCGGAGGGACGCCTCGCGCCGGTATCGAGCCCGTCGACACAGATCCGCGAGGAGCTGGACTTCTTCGAGCGGTGTCCGCAGTGCGGGTACGCGGCCACCGCGACGCGCATGACCCGCGAACACGGTGGCGTGCAGGAGATCTCGCTGCATCCGACCTGCGGCCTGCCATGTGGATGGCGCGGACTCGTGCGCAGATTCCGCGCGCCGGTACCGCGCCGGTAGTCGGCCGCTACGCGCTGTGGCACCGGGATCCGGCACGAGCCGAGTACGGGAAACCGATAGGTATGGGGATGGCCGACGAAGAAGGCTGGGATGGCTCCGGCCCGATCCAGCGATTCCGCACGCGGTTGCTGGACTGGGAGTCGGTGTCGGTAACTCAGCTCACCGAGTTGGGAGGGCTGCGGTGAAACAGCCGAAGCTCGGCAATACCGATCCCGCGGTGCAGCCGCTGTCGGGGGCGGGTGGCACGGGCCGTTCTCCAGGTCGACGCTGCGGTCGGAGCAGCGGGGACGGCGGCCGATCATCGCAGTCGGGATGGGTGCTGATCGATCTCACCGTCGAGGAACCTGCCCGCCAGGCCGAGGACTTCTTGCGTAAGACGGCACGGGAGTGGGGCGTGGCCGGTGCCGTCTGTGAGGAAATGGCGGAGACCGGCCTCGACCTGGTGCGGTGTCTGCTTGCCTACAGCGCCAGCCATCGCGGGTACGGCGGCGAAGCGAGCCCCATCGCCACTCTGCGAGTGCGGGGCACCTCGCCGGGGATAGCCGTGGTCGAGATCTGGGATGCGCGCATACCGGTGGCACCGCTCCAGCGCCGCGCCAATGGCCAGCGATACCGGCCGCCGCGCCTTCATCGACCGCTGTATCGGTTCTACCGGGTCGCGCGCCTGCGGATCGGCCGACGAGGCCGCCCATCGGCCGCACGCTGAACCATAGACGGGGCGGCGGCGCCCCCGCGGAGCGCCTGTCGGTCGTACGGATCAGCGCGGGATGGCATTGTCGATGAACCGTAGACGGCCGATAGGCTGTGCGGAATTCCTGTTTCACGTCGCATTTCATTCGGATGGAGAACCTGTAGTGGCACCCAAGTCGAAGGTGGACACCGTCGCCAACCTCGCCAAGCGTCGGGGTCTGGTGTACCCGTGTGGTGAGATCTACGGCGGTACCAAGTCGGCGTGGGACTACGGTCCGCTCGGGGTGGAGTTGAAGGAGAACATCAAGCGGCAGTGGTGGCGGTCGATGGTCACCGGCCGTGAGGATGTGGTCGGCCTGGATTCCTCGGTGATCCTGCCGCCGCAGGTGTGGGAAGCGGCCGGGCATGTGCAGACCTTCACCGATCCGCTGGTGGAGTGCCTGCAATGTCACCACCGCCACCGCCAGGACCACTTGCAGGAGGCGTACGCCGCCAAGCACAAGGTCGATGACCCTGATTCGGTGTCGATGGAGGTGGTGGCGTGCCCGGACTGCGGCACGGTCGGGCGCTGGACCGAGCCGCGTAACTTCTCGGGCCTGCTCAAGACCCATCTGGGGCCGGTGGAGACCGAGGAGGGGATGCACTACCTGCGCCCGGAGACCGCGCAGGGGATCTTCATCAACTTCGCCAACGTGGTGACGACCTCGCGGATGAAGCTGCCCTTCGGAATCGGGCAGATCGGCAAGAGCTTCCGCAACGAGATCACCCCGGGCAATTTCATCTTCCGCACTCGCGAGTTCGAGCAGATGGAGATGGAGTACTTCGTCAAGCCCGGTGAGGAAGCCCAGTGGCACAAGTACTGGATCGATACCCGGCTGGCCTGGTACACCGATCTGGGAATCGACCCGGACAACCTGCGGCTGTTCGAGCATCCGAAGGAGAAGTTGTCGCACTACTCGGCCGGGACCACCGACATCGAGTACCGGTTCGGGTTCGCCGGAAGCGAGTGGGGTGAGCTGGAAGGCATCGCCAGCCGCACGAACTTCGACCTGACCGCGCATTCGCAGGCGTCGGGCACCGAGCTGGCCTATTACGACCAGAGCACAAACTCCCACTACATCCCGTATGTGATCGAGCCGGCCGCGGGCCTGACCCGCTCGCTGATGGCGTTCCTGGTCGACGCCTACGCCGAGGACCAGGCGCCCAACGCCAAGGGCGGTGTCGATACCCGCACGGTGCTGCGCCTGGATCGGCGGCTGGCGCCGGTGAAGGTGGCGGTGTTCCCGCTCTCGCGCCATGGGGATCTGTCGCCGAAGGCCAAAGACCTCGCCGCGCAACTGCGGCGCACGACCGGATGGAACATCGACTACGACGACGCCGGTCAGATCGGCAAACGGTACCGCCGCCAGGACGAGATCGGCACACCGTTCTGCGTGACCATCGACTTCGATAGCCTCGACGACCAGGCCGTCACGGTGCGTGAACGCGACACCATGAGCCAGGAACGGGTGGCGTTGGGACAGGTGGAGACCTACCTGCACGCCCAGCTGATCGGCGTGTAGCGCTTCGTCAACCCCGCAGGGTCCCGCAAGGCCCGAAGACAGGAATAATTCCTGTCTTCGGGTCGGCGGGGCCCTTTTTCGGTTACAGCGGCCGAGAAGTGGTCCTAGCGTTGGGTTTTCACCCCTTTCGACGAGAACGGGAAGGAGGGATACCCCATGGAAGACACGACTGTGACCATCGAGGCGCAGGACGCCGACACGAGCGGGCAGGAGGAATACACGCCTCCGTCGGTCGAGACGACCGAGAACCTGCCGCCGCAGTGCTCGTTCTGATCGGGATCGTGGTTCGCACGGTGGAGACGCGGCGCGCGGATGTCTCGTCCCGCCGTCTCCACCGTGATCGGACTGTTCAACGGCGACAACGCTATTCGCCGACATCACCATCATCTCCGGCACTCCCGGTCAGCGCGGCCGACGCCGCGTGCGGGTCTGGCCGCAAGGGGGATCCATCATGGTTTCCGTGTTACCGGCCGCAGCCACGGATCTGCGCCGCCGATTCACCTACCGGCCCGATATCGGGCTGCTCTACGACGCCCGCCACGGTCTCGAACACCGTCTCGACCACACGGCCGCCGCGTTCGTCGAAGCCACCTTCGACACCTCCACCGACGACCCGGTCAGCGTGCTGGCGGCACGGTTCTCTGCGGACTCCTCGGTATTGGCGACCGATCTGGCCGGGTTCTGGTCGGGTCTGCTCGAGGCCGGGGACCGGCCGCATTCGCGTCGACGCAGCGGCGCGCCGCCGGAGTGGGCCGCCAAGGATCTGGATTTCCCGCTGGCGTTGGAGGTGGAGATCACCCGGGTCTGCAACTGGCACTGCGACTTCTGCTACAACGTGTGGAAAGTACCCGACGACTACGGCCAGCGCGGCACCTCGGTCAGCGCGTCGGCGCCGGGCGCGCACATGAGCATCGAGGTCGCGCGGTCGGTGATCGAGCAGGCCGCGGCCGGGGGATGTCTGCGGATGCGGTTCTCCGGCGGGGAACCGACCCTGCACCCGGACTGCCGCGACATCATCGCCACCGCCGCCGAGGCGGGCATGGACGTGGAGCTGTTCACCAACGGCGTGCGCCTGACCGATTCCGAAGCCGCGCGGCTGGCCGGTCTCGGGCTGCGGGTCGCGTTGCTGAGCGTGCACGGCCTCGATGCCACCCACACCGCGATGGCCCGCAACCCCGCCGCCGCGTCGCAGGCATGGCGCGGGATGGCGGCGGCGGTCGGAGCCGGGCTGCGCACGGTTGCGGAAACCCTTGTCTGCGAGGACAACCTGGATCAGATGCCGGAGCTGACGCGACGGTTGATCGAGATCGGCGTGCACGATGTGTCGTTCATGCCGTATGTGCCCTTCGGGAAACTGGATCCGCGGCGGCCGGTGGCGTTGCGGCGGCTGGCGCAGGTGATCGACGAATGCCGCGCCGACCTGGAGGCGTTGCGGGTCACGGTGCCGTGCGCGCCGAAGCACTGCCTCGAATCCGATCCGACGCCGATCACGGCCCCGGTGCGGCCGGAGTTCGACCGCCATTGCGCGGCGGGGCTGTTGTGGGCCTCGGTCAGCGTCGACGGCCGGCTGCGGCACTGCCCGCACTCGGCGGTCTACGCCGGACCGATCCAGGAAGGGATCGCGGGGTTGTGGCGCACCCGGATGGTGCCCACGGTCCGCGCGGCGCTGGCCCCGACCGGAGCCTGCGGTGGATGCGGGCAGCTCTCGGCGTGCGGCGGCGGCTGCCACCTGGGCAAGATCACCAGCTACGGCACCGGCACGGGGAACGAGGGTCGAACGCTGCTGCCGTTGAGCCCGGCGGGCACGGCGACCGGTCAGGGGTGCGGGCGATGACGACCACCGAACACGTCGACGAACGCGCCCGACGACTGCTCGACCGGCTGCACCTGGTCGGTGACGATGTCCTGGCCGATCGGGTGTCGGGGCGGAAGATGGTGCTCAACAGCACATCTCGTGTGTTCTGGGAGACCGTGGGCCGGTGGGGGACCGGTCCGGACGCGGTGGGGGTGATCGCCGAGCGGTTCGCGATTCCGCGTGAGCGCGCGGCGGCCGATTTCGCGGCGTTCCTCGAGGAGATCGATCAGGGGCAGCGGTGTGTGGGCAGCATCCTGCCGGGGCGCGACCACGCGGTGCTGGAGCCGACCGCGGCCTGCAACGGCCAGTGCCCGCACTGCTACCACGGCACCCGCAACGAGCACTGGCCGCCCGAGCGCATCGGCGACATCCTCGCCGCCGTGCGCGCCGAAGGTGTGGCCTCGGTGTCGGTCACGGGCGGGGAGGTGTTCTCCGCCCACTACATCGACCGTTTCTTCGAACTCGCCGCGACCCTGCGCGCCGAGGGCATCACCCTGGCCTCGGTCTCGACCAATGCCACCTTCCTCACCGAGGAGATCCGCGACCGGATCATCGCCGAGGTCGACCCGGCCACGGTGTTCCGGATCTCGCTGGATGCGCTGCGCTCGGACCTGCTCGACCGGATCCGCCCCGGCTACCGCAACCTGGCCGACCCCTACGCCCCCATCGGCGACCTGGCCGCCGCCGGATACGGCCTGGTGTTCACCACTAACCTGTGGTCACAGCCGGTCGGCGAGATCATCGAGATCGCCGAGCACCTGCGCCGCTACGCGCGGGTGCAGGCGTGGAACGTGCGCTTGGCCGTCCCGGTGCACCACGGCGACGGGGACCGCACCCGCACCGCCGCCCGCAAACGCCAGCTGTTCGGGGTCCGCCCGGATGTGCGGTTGCCGCTGCGTCACTACGCCGCGATCCTGGCCCGCCACGCCGAAACCCCGTTCCCGTTTCCCGTGCGGATGGGCAATTACCTGGCCACGAGCCTGCTCGCCCACCCGCACGCCCTGACCGCGATGACCGCCGGG
Source organism: Nocardia arizonensis (assembly GCF_001310275.1). Classification (GTDB taxonomy): domain Bacteria; phylum Actinomycetota; class Actinomycetes; order Mycobacteriales; family Mycobacteriaceae; genus Nocardia; species Nocardia arizonensis. Next base: position 86,667 of record NZ_LGYZ01000133.1, on the reverse strand, counting down.
CATCCCTGTCGCGAGGACGAGCACCTGGCCACGGTGAAAGCGACCGGCCAGATCACTCAATGCCCGATCCTGACCGAACTCGCCCCCGAGCTCACCGCCGGTTCGATCCTGGACGACACCGGTATCGGATTCACCGATCGGCTGCCGCTGGCCGGGCTGCACACCGACGACATGGAATGCGCGCGATGCCCGCTGCTGGCGGTGTGCGGGGGCGGCTGCCGGTTGTATCCGATGGCCTACGACACCGGGCTGCTCGGCTGCGACGAACCCGCCCGCGCCCTGCTGTCCTGGATCCTGGCCGACCCCACCGAACTGCTGCGCACCCACTGGCCCGCCTACCACGCCAGGATGCGGGAGCTGGTCGGCGACGCCGACATCGCCGCGCTGTTCGACCGGCACGCCGCCGGATGGGACCGGTGAGGCCGCGGTGAGCGCCGAGGTCGTGGTGTTCATGGGCGTCATCCACACCCCCTACCAGCAGGTCGGCGACTGCCCGCGACAGCCCTGGACCCGGCCTGCGCTCTCCACGATCGAGCTGGACCCCGACTTCGCCGACACCGTCGAGGGCTTGAGCGCCGGAGTCCGCGCCCACGTGCTGTGGTGGGCGCACGCCGCTGACCGAACCGTGACCCGGCGGCGCCAGGCCGCCGACGGGCCGCCGCTGGGGGTGTTCGCCGCCCGCGGTGTAGACCGACCCAACCCGATCGGGCTCACCCTCATCGACATCGTCGACGTCGACGGCCCACGCATCACAGTGCGCGGGATGGACTGCGTCACCGACACCCCGCTGATCGACATCAAACCCGCCATCGACCTGCCCACCACCCAATAGGAGACCCATCGTGACGGCCACCTCCCAGGCCATCGCCGAGACCAGCGCGCACGTCGGCGACCACGGCTACGCGATCGTCCCCGCGGTGTTCACCCCCGCCGAAGCCGCGCGGATCGCCGAGATCGCCATGACCGTGAGCACCCATGAAATGCGGCACAGCCGGGACGGGTTCACCGTCGACCGCAGCGCCGACGGCACGGCCGAAGCGCCCCGCAAGATCGACTACCCGTTCCAGAAACACGCCGAGTTCCGCGCATTCGTCCTCGACCCCCGCCTGACCGAGCTGGCGGCGGCGGTCCTCGGTGGCCCCGCGCACCTGATGCGCGACCAACTGTTCTGCAAACCACCGGGTTTCGGCTCCGCCAAGCCCTACCACCAGGAAAACGCCTCACTCGGCTACGAGCCGCCCGAGGCGATGATCGTCACCTGGATCGCCCTCGACGACGCCACCGCCGACAACGGCTGCCTGCGGGTGATCGACGGCTCCCACCACACCCTGTGGCCCCACCAGGCCCAGCCCGGCGCCATCTACAATCACCTGCCCCCGGCCGAGGCGATCGACCTCGATCGCGAAGTCCTGCTCCCGGTCCCCGCCGGTGCGGTCGTGGTCCTGCACTCCCAGGTCCTGCACTACTCCGCTCCCAACCCCAGCCCGCACTGGCGCCGCGCCTATACCGCCCACTGGGTCACCGCCGCCGCCACCTGCACCACCGCCGCCGCGCGCTACGGCTACAGCCACACCACCGGAGGCGACAACCAGCTCATCCACCGCGCCCCCTGATCACTCAGCCCGAAAGAGCGTCCATGACAACCACGTCCGCTGCTCTGGCCATCGCTATCGAGCACTACTGGGAACACGGCTGGGTCGTCATCCCCGACGTCTACACCCGCGCCGAGACCACCGCCATCGCCGAACTGGCCGAAGAACTCGCCTGGCGCGAATACCAGACCAGCGACCAGCACACGCCGCTCGTGGTCGACACCGCCGACGGCATCACCGAACCCAGAAAACTGGACTGGGCCTTCCCCAAACACCCAGCCTTCCGCACCTTCGTGCTCGACCACCGGCTCACCGGACTCGTCGCGGCCCTCCTCGGCCAACCCGGATACCTGCTGCGCGATCAGGTCTTCCTCAAACCCGCGCGCGTCGGCTCGGTCAAACCGTGGCATCAGGACCAGCCCCACCTCCACTGCGACCCTGCCGACCAGGTAATCGCCGCCTGGATCGCCCTCGATGACGCCACCCTCGACAACGGCTGCCTGCGCTACATCGACGCCTCCCACCACGGACCGCTGCTCGACCACCACCCGATGCCCGGCGCCGCACACAACGCCATCCTCGCCCCCGAACAGGCACGCGCCCACGTCGACTGGAACCGTCGCGTCCCCGCCCCGGCCGCAGCGGGTAGCGTCGTGCTGCACCATCCCCTCACGCTGCACAGCTCCCGCCCGAACCGATCCCCACACCCTCGTCGCGCCTACTCCACCCACTGGGCCGCCAAGACCGTGACCTGCACCGATCACACCCTCGAATGGGCCTACAGCACCACCCTCGGCGCAGGCCGCCACCGATTCAGCGCGCCCTGATAGCTCCGGCAGCGCACCGTCACGTGCCGCATCGCGAGGCTTCGATCCGCACAAGGCAGTCGTCACGAACCTGAAATCGTTTCCCGGCACGACGCGCTCAACCTCGCAGATGGCCGGGACTCGCGGACAACCGGTCGACGATTCCGTCATCGATCCTGGGGTGGAATGTATCGGCGGTGGCGGGTTCGCTTGGGCGTGCGTGGAGTTTTCGGCCGAGCACGGTTCGTCGGCTGTGGCGGAGGTTGGCGTTTGGCTGGGCGTGATGATGGGGGGCGGGAGGCTTCGATCGCGGCGTCAATGTCGCTGGCTGTGAGGAACCAGGTCCGGCCAGCTTTGTGGCCCGGAAAGCGTCCGCTTTTGAGTTGTTGGATGTACCAGCGTTCGGATTTCCTCAGTGCGCGGGCTCCGGCGGATACCGGATAGGTCTGCTCATGAGTTTCCTCGGACGGGGGGCGGTGGGGATCGGGTGCGGGGGTGGGAGAGTTTACGGTCATGGATAGATCCTGTATCCGGCAATTTCTCGATGGCTGCGGCAGCGGATTCCGTTGCCTTCTCAATCTTCTGGAGATGAGTCACGGCGATGTCACAGCGTCCCGAGGTTGCTGACGGGGGTATCGGCAACCTCGGGGCGGGTTATATGCCGGTGTGGGGTAGCGCTGAGCTTGATCAATAAGACCCGGCGGTCGGCTGAACTCGAAGTGAGGTCACCGGCGTGTCGTTGTGCGTGTCGAAAGTTTTCTATCCGTCGGTTTCTCGGTGCGTGGCTTCCTCGGGGGAGGGTCTGGGCGACAGGATGAGCAGTAGGACGGACTGCGACTGGTTGGAGATGGTCAGGCTGTAGGCGACGGGCTGGCTGGTGACGGGGTGGATGGCGTGCATCAGGGCGCTGGGGTCGCGCCCGTAAGCGGCGCTTACGTTCTGGATCCAGGTGGCCCGGAATTCGGTGTTGGGTCCCAGGTGGCGGTAGACCGCCCGGGTCTGTTCGGCGTTGCGGAAGATCCCGGTTATGGCTCGGATCGAGGCCGTTGCGTGGGCGAGTTCGTAGGCTCGATCGGTCAGGATCGGTTTGGTGTGGGCGCTGAACATCCAGATGGGGATGGACCCGCTGCGCTCGAGTCCGGGTGTCGCTTCCCGGAACTTCTCGTTGCAGGCCAACACGTTCCAGACGGGGTCGATGTAGGCGGCGAGCTCGCCTCGTCGGTTCAGGTCGTCGAGATGGGCCATGAGCGCAGGGTTGCCGGTGACGGTTCTGGCGAGTACCGCGGTGGGTTCGAGATCGACTGCCGCGACGCGTAATTCGCGCAGGTGGCGGGCGAGAGTGGAGTCGAGTCGGTAGCCGAGGATGATCAACTCCAGCAGCTCCACGCCGGGAGTTCGGCGGTCGCGTTCGATGTCTCGGAGGTAGCTTCGGCTGATCTTGAGCAGCATGACTGCGGCTTGGTCGCGGGTGTAGCCGCGTTCTTCACGGATTCGGCGGCAGGTGTTGCCGAGAGTGGGGACACGCGGTGGTAGTGCGTGTCGGGATCCGGGTGATCTGCGTTGTTCGGGATCACGGGTCATGGGAGTGGAATCCCCCTCCTCGAAAGTCTTCCACGGCAGGATGGGCAGAGGTTATGGTGATCTGTTGGCCCCCAGGTTGATGTTTCGTTCCTACCAGATGGGGTACCGCCCGGCAAGGGCATGGATGATCACATCATCCGAACCGGTTGCCCTGCGGATGCGAGCGCGAGGGCGGATTTCGATCTGAGCGGCGCTGTGGCGGACCGGATTCCGGAGAAAATTTTGGTGGTGCAAATTTGCATACCTTCGCCAGCAAACCAGCAGTTCAGATAGCGAATAGCAAAGGTATGCAGTTTTCGGTACCGCAAACTGCATACCTGAAAACCCTGGTTTTCCAGCGTTTCCGGGCGTTTCGTTGAATGTGCGAGGTCGACAGCGGCCCCGCAGAGAATCCGAAAGTCGCTGAGAGGAACGCCACGTGGATCCCTTCGCAATTCTGGGCTACATCAACGCCGGACTGGCGCTGCTGTCGAACGGCCTGAACGTCGCAGCGCAGGCCCTGAGCCTGATCTTGCCCTTCATCTGAATCATCTGACCGAGATGACCTGAGAAGCGGTCTCCCACAGCGGATCTCCTCCGCTGTGGGAGCAGGCCGCCGGAATTCCTAGGTCGCCTCGCGCGCCACCTGCAAACTCCCGCATCGCTCACCCTCACTGGGAAGGCTTATTTCGTCATGCCCTCATCCGGGAACCCACCGCTGCAACGCCATCCGATCGACTACCACCCCATGCCGATTCCGGGCAACCGTGCCGCCCGCCGAGCGCGGCACGCCCCGCGAACCTCACGCACCGCCCGCGTCACCCTCAGTGCGGTGGTCCCGGTCGCGATGCTGATCGCGACCGCGGGCATCGTGCAGGCCGCCGAGCCGCTGACCGCGATCGCCGATCAACCGGGCGTCACCGGCCCCGCACAGCCCGGGACCACCGCCCCGCCCCCGCCGCCCGCGCCGGACCCCGCGCCCGAAGCGGCACCGCCGGAACCCGCCCCCGCCCCGGCGCCACCGGTGTATTACGCCCAGCCACCGCAGGTGCGCAACGCGCCGACGCGTCCGGCGCCGGCGGTGGACGAGCCGGTGGAACCGATCCGGATCGAGGACCTGCACCTACCCGAACCCGTCGAGCCGGTCGCACCGGTCGAGGTCCCCGCCGATGTCATCCGGATCGGGCAGTGGGAGACCGCGCGGCCCGGCTGGCTGGACGAACCGTGCGCGGAGGCGATCAACGACTTCTCCGCAGGGGTGGAGGCGCAGCTGGCGACCGCGCTGGACTCGGTCGGCATCCCGGCCGGGCGCTCGGACCGGGTGTCGGGGTCGACCCTGGCCGGCGCCGGGATCGGTGGCGCGGCCGGTGCCATCGCCCTCGGAGCGCCCGCCGCGGCGGCCGGTGCGGTCGCCGGGGGACTGATCGGGGGCACGGTCGGCGGGATCGCCGGTGCCGCGCTGGGCACCATCGTGCCGGTCCCGGTAGTCGGTGAGGTGACCTCCGGGGTCGCCGGTACCGCCCTCGGTGCGGCGGCCGGTGCCCTCGCCGGTGCGGTGGTGGCCGGTGTCCCCGCCGCGGCCCTGGGCGCGGTCGCCGCCGGAACCGTCGGGGCGGGATTCGGCGCCGGAGTGGGGGTCGGCCAGTGAACGCGACGACCTCGACCACCCGCCGACTCGCCGCCGTCGCGGTCGCCGCCACGGCCGTGGCGGCCGGGGTGACGCTGGCCTCGGTTCCCGCTTCGGCGGTGCCGATCGGTCCTGGCTGCCCGGCACTGTATGTGCTGGGTGTGCAGGGCACGGGCCAGTCCTCCCCTAGCGCGGACCCGCTCGCCGACACTGGGGTCGTCGGCGCGCTCATCGCCCCGGTGCTCTCGGCCGCGCCGGGCCTGGTCCAGCGTTCCTACATCCCCTACGGCGCCGGTTTCGGCGGGATCGTGCCCGGGGGAGGACCCGACCCGTACGCGGTGTCGGTGACCGACGCCCGCAACCAGCTCGACGCCGCCGCGACCCAGATCGCCGACACCTGCCCGAACACCCTCATCGCCGGGATCGGGTATTCCCAAGGTGCGCAAGCGGTTTCCGATTTCGCCGCCGACATCGGAGCCGGTGTCGGGCCGGTCGGGGCGGACCGGATCGCCGGTGTCGCGCTCTACGCCAACCCGGATCGCCCGGTCGGTGCCCCGGTTCTGCCGGGACGGCCCGGACAGGTCGTGCCCGATCCCGCGCCGGGCACCAGCGGTGCGGCGGTGTCGCAGGTCGCGCTCACCAACCCGGTTGCCGGTGGCGGCGGGATCGCGGGCGCGGTCTCCTACGGCGAGCTGACCGGCCGTGTCGCCGACATCTGCACCGACGGTGACCTGGCCTGCTCGGCGCCGGACCGCGCCGCGTTCCTACGAGTCGGCGCCGAGATCGCCGCGCAAGCCGACCTGCGCAACCCGATCGCCGCGCTGGGCACTCTGAGCGGTCTGTTGCAGGCCGCGCTCGGTGACGCGTGGAACACGGTGTTGCTCGATGACTTCTACGTCGACGGCGCGGATGTGGACTACCGGCCCCAGCAGGGCCTGGCCGATCGGCTCGTCGAGGCCGCCGACCCGCGCACCCCGGTGCCGGACGGGCGCGCCGCGACGGCGCGCTGGGATGCGATCACCGCTACCGTCATCGCGAATCCTGTTGTGCTGCTGCCGAAGCTGGCCGCGCAGTTGTCGGGGGCGTGGGGGCAGCTGGTCGCCGACAACTCGGATCTGGTGAATCCGGCGGTGCTGTTGCGCTACGTCGACACCATCGCCGCCCACAACGGCTACGCCACCAACGGCCAACTCGGCACGGGGGTGGCGTGGATGGTCGCCCTGGCCCACGACCTCGCAGGACGGTAACCCATGACCACCCGCACCAACACCGCAGCCGACGAGTTCTACACACCGATCCCCGACGACTTCACCGCGCCCGTCGGCGTCCTGCTCCGCACACGCGACGCGGAGATCCCGGCAGGGACCGGGGCCGGGCACGCGTGGCAGGTCGTGTACTCCACCCGCACCGCCTTCCACGCCCCACTCCCGGCTTCCGGACTGGTGCTGGCTCCCGCCGACACCGTCGCGAACGACGGGTCGACACTGGCGTATTGCCCGGTCTTCGGGGGACTCGGGCAACACACGGCTCCGTCACAGCGCCTCGGCGAAGCGGCCGTCGCGGATGTGGCGGCGGCGTTGGCGCAGGGCTGGATCGTCGTGGTCCCCGACGGGCAAGGCGTGGGCATGACCGGATTGGGGGCCTACCCGTTCCTGTCCGGGGCCGCCGCCGCGCACACCGTGCTCGACCTGGCCCGCGCCGTCACCGGCTCCACCGAAATCGGCGGCGAGTCGGGGGCCTGCGCGGTCTGGGGATACGCCGACGGCGGGCGCGCCGCGGTCCTGGCCGCCGAAACCCAGCCCGCCTACGCCCCCGACCTAGACTTGCGGGGCGTCGCCGCCGGTGCGGTGGTCGCCAACCCGCGCGCTCTGGTCGCCGATCTCGACGCCGGGCCGTGGGCCGGGCTGGTCTTCGCGGGCATGGTCGGCTTGGCCCGCGCCTACAGCCACCTGCCCGTCACCCATCTGCTCACCGAGAACGGACGCCGCGGGCTCGCCCACGCCCAGACCCTGACCCTCGAGCAACTGCTCGACACCTACCGCGACATCCCCCTCGGTACGTGGTGTGAGCGCCGCGAACCCTGGAACGACCCGCTGTGGCGCTATGTCCTGGCCGCCGAGACCGCCGCCCTGCACGCCCCCGACGTGCCGGTGCACCTCTACCACGGCACCGAAGACGAACTCATCCCCATCGCGCACAGCCGCGCCCTGTTCGCCGAATACCGCGCCCTCGGCGTGGATCTGAGCTGGCGCGAATACGACACCGACCACACCCGCACCGCCACGGTCGGAGCCCGCGAAGCACTGACGCGGCTGCGCGGGTTCCTGCTGCGCCGCCGCACACCGCCCGCGGCCACCGTCCCCCGACCACCGGCCACCTGAATCGTGTCGGCCCGCCCCGGCCCCTCGTCCCGGGGCGGGCAGGCACTCCCTACCGAGGTGAAATCTCATGCACAGCAACCGCATACTCTCCCGCCGCCCACTCCGTAGTGCGGTGATCGCTCTGCTCATCGGCACCGCCGCCGTCAACGTCACCGTGACGGTCTCGGCCGACCCCGGTGTACGGATCGACGGTGCTTGCCCGGCGCTGTACGTGCTCGGTGTTCAGGGCGGCGAAGAGGGCGATGTCGCCACCGGCAGCGACACCGGCGCACTCGGGCAGGTATTCGGGCCGCTGACCGCCGCGGCGGGACAAGCCGTGCAACGAGCCTACATCCCGTACGGCCAGAATTCCGAGGGCGCCACCCTGGCCTACGACGACGCAATCACCTCCGCGGCCGACCAGCTCGAACAGGCCGCCGCGAGTGTGGAAACCCGCTGCCCGACTACGCGCCTGGCGGTCGCGGGCTACGCCCACGGCGCCGCGGCGGCAGCCCGCTTCGCCACCCGCGTCGGCGCAGGCGACAGCACGGTCAGTGCGGAGAAGGTGGCAGCGGTCGCGCTGCTGGCCAACCCCGCCCGCGCCGTCGGCGCGGCCACGTTGCCCGGCCGCCCGCAGACCAACACCCCCTCGGCCGCGCCGGGCACCACCGGCACCCATGTCTCCACGATCGCCCTGCTCGACTCGAGGGTGACCGGAGGTGGGATCACGGCCGCGGCCACCGGCTCCACCGGCTACGGCGCATTGACCGGCAGGGTCGCCGATCTGTGTGTCGGCGGCGACGCCACCTGCGACACCACACCCGGTAGCCCGCTGGCGACGACGGTGGCCAACATCGCGGCACGGTCGGACACCCGCGATCCGATCGCGGCGATCTCCACCATCGCCACCGCCCTGTCCACGACCGTGTTCACCACCGCGGTCGGCGTCGTCAACGACGACCTGTCGGGCACCAGCCTGGACCAGCTGTCCTACCAGCCCGCCAAACCCCTCGGGCAGCGCCTGGCCGAAGCCTCCGCTCCCACCGCGACCGCACCGAGCCAGGCCGATGCGCTCTCGGCGCTGTTCAAACTCGGCACGATCGGGCTCAACGCCGCGATCTCGGTCGCGCGCACGGTGCTCACCCCGGCGACGGTGGCCGAGCTGGCGACCGTCGGCATGGCCGACCCCCTCGCGGCGGTCGGGGTCCTGGGGGCCAAGCTCGCCGCCGCGGTGGTGCAGCTCGTGCCGCCGCAGACCGCCAGCCGGTGGGTCAACGAGGCGTTCGACGCGATCACCAGCACCGTGACCGCTCCCGATCAGCTCTACACCCTGGCGGGGTCGGCCCAGTACAGCGACACCACCGGCCGCCACGGCTCCTACACCGAGGTGCCCGCCACCGGCACCGGCGAATCCGCCCTGCGCACTGTATCGGCCTGGTTCACCGCCATCGCCCGCGACCTGGCGAGCACCACGCCGACCACCCCGGCCACGGTGCCGATGACGCGAACGCCGTCGGTCATCGCGCCCTCCCGGCCGAGTTCCCCGCCCGCGAGCACGAGTTCCGTGGGTCCGTCGAGCCGATGACCCACCCCAGACCCCTTCGGGCGGAAGCCGGATTCAGCAGACGCTACCCCGCTGGTCTGCTGATCCTCCCCGGAACTTCCGCCCGGAGGGCCCACCCCCGCACCCACGACCCGAGGAGGTGACACACACCGATGGCGGACACCGAGATCGACAGCCCCCACGGGAGCGGATGGCTCGACAAGTCGAGACACACCGTCCTGCAACCTGTTCCGGACGACCGCGGAAGCGCCGACGGTGACGATCACGCGTGGCGGTGGCTGGACCGTCCCGCCGAGGACCCGCCACCACCCCGCGAACGCCGGACTGTCCGGCCCACGGCGCGTCTGCGCTGGCTCGGCATCGCGGCGGGACTTGCTGTGGTCGCCGCCGTCGCGACCATCCTCGCCGTATTCCGGTCCGGCGCCACCGAACCCGACACCGCGGTGGCGCATTCCGCCGTGCTGGCCGCCCCGCCCACCACGTCCGCGACACCGGCGCCGGCGTGCACCGGGTTGAGCGGTGAGGTGGTCACCGACGGTGCCGGGGATCGCCGCTCGCTGTCCGGGGTGGTCGCGGCGTTCGAATACGCGTACTACCAGCTCCGTGACGCCGCCGCCGCGCTCGGGCTGGTCGCCCCCGAGGCCGGACTCGTGTTCGACGCCTTGGCCGTCGGGATCGCCTCGATCCCGACGGGGAGCACGCACTGCGTGGCGATCAGCCCGATCGCGCCGACGACCGCCGAAGTGCATCTGGTCGAGCGCCATCCCGACGGAACCCGCATCGACTACTTGCAACTGATCAACGTCCGCCCCGCCGACCAGGCCGGTGGCGATCTGGTGATCTCCAACATCCAGAAGCGAGGATGAGGATGACCGCCGCGCACCGCCTCGCCGACACCACGCGACCACCCGGCCCACCACGGCTGGACCCGGACACGATTGCCGCTCCCGACCCGCAGCACCGCGCCGCGGTCCGTGAACAGCCCCTGGCTACGACGGGCGCGCACCCACCGCTGTTCGCGGTGCTCGGCGCGCACGGCGGTGCTGCCGCTTCCACGCTGGCGCGCTGGTGGGCGCCGGCCGCCGACACCGGCCCGGCGTGGCCCGCCTCGACCGAGACCACCCAACGCGTAGTCGTGGCCGCGCGCTTGTGCACGCCCGGTCTGACCGCCGCGGCCGACCGACTACGGGAATGGCACGCCGGACTGACTCCGGACGGGGTGCAGGTGATCGGGCTGGTCCTGACCCCGATACGGCCGGGCAAGGTGCCCGCGGTGGTGCGCCGCTACCGGGCGCTGGTCACCGACCTGGCCGCGGCCGTCTACGACATCGGCTGGCACGACCAACTCCTCGAGATCGAACTCGGCGAGCTGGCCGAATTCAGCCCTTTCGATCCGCCGCCTCCGCGCCGCGCTGGGCTGCGCCACGCGGTTCCCGCCGACGTGCATCGCGCCGGAACTCAGATCATCACCCGCCTGTCCGCGACCCACAGATCCGTTGCGGCACCACCTAATTCGGAGACGACATGACCCTCGTCGCATTGGCTACCGAGGTCGCCTCGACCGTGCTGGCCCAGGAAATCAAGATCACGCCCACCACGCCGCCCGGCTCGAACCTGATCATCAACCTGGTCAACTACCTGGCCTGGCTGGTCAGCTTGGCCGGGATCGCCGCCCTGATCTACGCGGGCGGCAAATTTGGTTGGGAGCGCTGGCACGGCGGCAGTGTCGAGTCGCCGAAGATCATTGCCGCGGCGATGTTCGGCGGCATCCTGGCTACCAGCGCCGGACCGATCATGAACGCCGTCGTTACCGGAGCCTCCTGATGGGCCCCAACGTCGTTTATGCATTCGTGCAACAGGATTGGATGCCGTGGGCGGCCTCGCCGTCCGGGCGCACGATCCTGCCCCAGCAGGTGCTGCAACCGCTGCTGCAACTGCTGGGGTACCTCGCCTGGTGCGTGCTGCTGCTGTGCATCGCCCGAGTGATCTGGGTGGGTGGGCTCCTGGCCATCCGCACCTACCGCGAGGAGAGCGTCGAAGGACTGCTCGGTGCCCTGCTCGGCGCGGCCCTACTCGGTTCCGCCAGCTCCGTCGCCCTCGCCGTGATCCCCCGGTGGTGACTGCCATGCCTACCGATCCGAATCACGCGCGCTCCGAACGCCTTCCACGATGGGCAGTCGCCGCCGTGCTGGCGTTCGCCGGCCCGCTGACCGCCGCCGCGCTGTTCGCCTGCGGCACCGGTGCTCCCAGCGAACCCGCCGAGGTCCCGGCCGCGGTCGACACCGCCGCACCGCCGACCGGCCTGCACTGGCAGTCCTTCCAGGGCGTCGACCTCCCGGTCACCGACCAAGGCCCACACCGCATCGACGGCGCGGTCGCCACCGGATACGAGCACTCACCCGCGGGCGCGGCGGTCGCTGCGACACAGGCGACGGTGCGGTCCTCGATCGCCACCGACACCCAATGGCCGGACATCGGTGCTCGCATGCTCGCCCCCGGCGCGGGCCGCGACAGTTGGGCGACCGCGCGAGCACAACTCTCGATCACCGACCCCGTCGCCGAGGGCGCCCCGCGCCTGCTCGGCTACGTCGTCACCCGCTACAGCCCCGAGGCAGTCGAGGTCGAGATCTACAGCCTGCACCCGGACAACTCGCTCACCCGCAACCATGCCGCCGTGGCCTGGCAGTACGGCGACTGGCGCCTGGCCCTGCCCGACCCCGCCCACGACCCGGCGCCGCCGGTCACCGCCGTCGCTGTGCCGCCACCCGATCTCGTCGTCTTCCCGCCACGCTGAAAGCGAGCCGTCCGCATGCGAATTCCTCGACTGCTGATCATCCTCATGACCGCCATCGTCGTGGTCGTCATCGTCGTGTTCGTCGTCACCATCACCCGCGACGACGAACCCGCCCCGCCCGAGCCACGGACACCCCGCCCAGACGCGAGCGCCACCGAGCCGCACCCGAGTGCCACCGCAACCCTGGGGCCGACCGCGGACCTGTTCGGCAACCGACTCGACATCGCCTCCAGCGACTCCGGTACCGCTCTGGTACAGGAACCAGCCCGCCGTGCCGACCCGAGCCAGCCGGACTACCTGGTACGCGCGCCCGCGGGGATGGCATGGCAACGCGGCTGGGGCGGAGCGGCGCTGCCGGTCTCGATCAGCGACGGCCCCACCACGATCACCGACGGCATCGCCTCGGGCTTCGGGCGCACACCCCAAGGCGCGGGACTCGCCGCCGCCGACGCACTCGGGCGCGCGCTGGCCGCGCCCGATCCCACCTGGCGCCAAGTACTCGCGACTCGCTATCGCGGCGGTGGCCAGGCACTGGTCGACCGGTTCGCGCGCTCGCGGGCGCGCACTCCCGAGGCCGCCCGCTACGTCACCGTCCCCGACGGCGTGCGGATCGCGCAGGGCTACAGCCCCGACTACGCGGTCGTCGAATTCGCCATCCGTGACGGGCTCGGCTACCGGATCGCGCGCTGGCCGATGGCCTGGGCCGACGGCGACTGGCGCGTCGCGGTGCCCACCGAGATCGAAACCCTTTGGGGACCAGGCACCTACGTCGACTCACTGACCGGATTCGGCAGCTGGAGGACAGCGGCATGAACCACAGCATCGTCATCGCAGCACCGCCCGGCGGCGTGCGCGAACAGCTGCCGACACCCATGGTCTGCGACATCCCGCTCGGCCCTCAGCAGGTGTGCGACCAGGTCGGCCAGGTCGCGACCCGCGCGGTCGGCTCGGCCTGGGACGACATGGTCGATCGCCTCATGGACGGGTTCACCAGAGGCGTGCGGATGGCGATGGGTTGGTGGACTGATCTGCCGTCTCCAGTGTTGACCGGTCCCGGTGGCCAGCCGGGCGCGGCGCTGACCGCGGTCCGCGAGTTTAGTGGCGGGATCCAGGTGGTGTTCCTCATCGCCGGGATCATGTTCGCCGCCGCCCGTCTGGCGCTGGCCAAACGCGGCGGGCTGGCAGGCGAAGCCCAGGAAAGCTTCCTGATGCTGGTACGCGCCTCCTTCACCTCGATGGCGTTCGCGGTCCTGGTCACCACCGGTACCCGCGCTGGCGATGAGTTCTCGAACTGGGTGATCTTCACCGCCAGCGACGGCGACTGGGCGCGAGCGGTCGAGCGGTTCGGGCAGGTGAACGAGCAGACCAAATCGACTCTGGGCACAGGGATCTTGTTCGTGGTCGGGCTACTCGGATTGATCAGCACCCTGATCCAGCTGGTCATGCTGGTGATCCGCCAAGCCCTGCTGATCCTGGTCGTGGCAGTCATCCCCCTAGCAGCGGCAGCCTCGGGCACCGGGCCGGGATCGCAGTCCTACAAGAGGCTGATGTCCTGGTCGCTGGCGTTCGTGCTCTACAAACCCGTCGGCGCCCTCGTCTACGCCATCGCCTTCACGGTCATGGGCGACGAGAACCAGACCGACCCGCAGCAGGTGCTGCTCGGATTGATCCTGCTGGTGATGAGCGTGATCGTGCTCCCGGCCCTGGTCCGGCTGGTCGCTCCGGCGGTCGCAACGCTGGGCGGGGGCGGTGGCGCGAGCGCGGTGCTGGCCGGTGGCGCGGCCGGTGTCGCGATGGGCTCGACCGGCGGTGGCGGTAGCGCGCGCAAGGTCAGCGAAGGTGAGAACGCGCCCAGCGGAGCAGGATCCGGTGACGGCCCCGGCGGCGGTGCACCGCCCGGCGGCGGTGGAGGCGGCGGCGGGGGCAGGCCCCTGGGCGGTGGTACGGGCAGCGACTCCGGCACGGCGTCGACAGCCGATACCGGCAGCGCGCCTTCGAGTGGATCCGGGACGGGATCTCCAGCGCGGTCGACCTCGCCGAATGCGAACTCGTCGGCAGGGGCGGGCGCGGAGTCCGGGGGCGGTGCCGATGGCGGTGGGGCAGGCGGCGGTGCCGCGGGTGGAGTTGCTGGTGCGGCGGTGATGGCGGCGCAGCAGGTCAAGGCCGCGGGCGAGCAGGGCGTTGCCGCGGTCGAGTCGCAGACCCGTGACGCCGCCGACGGGGGCTGGAATCCGGATTCGCTGACCCCGGCGGAGGTGCGGCGATGACCGCGCGGATGTACGGGCGGTGGGAACGCCCCCGCAGCGCAGGGTTTTTCGGGTTCACGTGGGGTGTGTCGATGTTCGGTCTCGGGCTGGTGATCACGATCATGGCCGGATTCCTGATCACCCGCTCGCTCAGCGTCGCCGCCGTCTTGGTGGTCGTGGCCGCGTTGGTGTTCGCGCCGTTGGCGGTCACGATCAACGGCCGCACGGGGTGGGAGCTGCTGGCGTTGCGTATCCAGTTCGCCGCCGCGCGCTCGCGCGGGGAACACCTCTACAAAGCGGGGCGCTTCGCACGCATCCCCGGCATCGCGAAACTACCCGGGCTGCTGGCGGATTCGAGGCTCTCGGAGTACGAGACGGCGGGCGGGCGCAGGTTCGCGATGCTGCACATCCGCCGCAGCGACCACTACACCGTCGTGCTGCGGGTCGTCCCGCGCGGCAAGGAGCTGGTCGATCAACCCCAGATCGACGCCTGGGTCGAGGGATTCGGCCAGTTCCTGGCGACCCAGAGCCGGGGCGGGGAAGTCGTGGCCATTACCGCGGTCCTGGACAACGTGGTCGAGACCCGGCTGCGTCAAGCCCGTGAGGTCACTCGGCTGGTGCGCGAGCAAGCTCCGGAGTTCGCGCGGGCGGTGATGCGCGAGGCCGCCGCTGACCTGGGCGGCGTCGGGGTGCGCATCGAGGCCCGCATCGCGATCACCTACCGCGCCATCGGCAAAGGCCGTGTCCGCCGTGACGAGGCCGAGCAGGCCCGTGAGATCGGGCAACGCCTGCAAGGCGTGCTGTCCCAACTCGCCCGCGCCGGCCTGCCCGCCACCCCGCTCCAGGCGTGGGAAGTCCTCGCCCTGGTCCGCAGCCGCTACGACCTCGCCTCCCAACGCGACGTCGAAGCCGCTGGCGCGTCGCTGGTGGAGACCCAGTCCTGGGATTCGGTCGGCCCGGTCGCCCACCTCGATCGCTGGGATCACTACGTCCACGACGGCGCCCGCTCGATCACCTGGGAGATGGACGCCGCGCCGCGCGGCGCGGTCATGGAAACCGTCCTCGAAGAACTCCTACGCCCGCGCGCGGACGTGCCCCGCAAACGCGTGGCCCTGGTGTATCGGCTGCACTCGGCCGCCGAAGCCACCTCCCTGGTCGACTCGGACTTCCGTGACGCGATCGCGGCCGAGCAGACCGAACGCGGTATCGCTTCCGCGTCGGCGCGGATCCGGGTCGGCAACACCAGCGCCGCCCGCGAGGAACAGGCGCGCGGTGCGGGCTTGACCCGGTTCGGGGCGTTGGTGACGGTGACCGATCATCTCGACGGGGACCTGCCCGGGATCGAGGCGTCGGTCAAGGCGATGAGTGCGGCGTCGCGGTTGAGCGTGCGCCGCTGCTACGGCTCCCAAGCCGCGGCCTTCGCCGCCAGCCTGGGAATCGGGTTGATCTTGCCGGAGCACGCGTCCATTTCCAAGCGGGTCAGCGCATGACCAGCGAGAACAGCATCCGGCGTGATCGGCGGCGCCACGAGACCGTCGCGGGGGTGCGGATGCTCACCGCGACCGCGCGCGCGGCGACCGAAGCCGCTGCCGCCCGGCCCGGACCGCGCGGTTGGTGGGCGCGGCTGGCGATATCGAGCGATGATCATCGCCGGGCCACCGCCGCCCGCCGCACCGACACCGCGGGTGCCGGGGATGGCTTCGACCGATCGCCCGCGCAGCTCACCGACCGCGGCTACCGCGGGCCGGGCGGCGGCCGAGCCGCCGTCGTCCCCACCACCCCGGAATGGCGCGCCACCACCGTCCAGGTCGCCGGACTGTGGCCCTTCTCCGTCGGCGCCAGCGCACCCACGGTCGGCACACCGGTCGGCTCGCACTACATCACCGGCGCCCCTGTCCATTTCGACCCGATGTCGTGGTTCCTGAGAGGATTCATCACCGCGCCGATCGCTTTCGTGTTGGCGCTCAACGGATTCGGAAAATCATCGCTCATCCGGCGGATGGTGACCGGCGCGGTGGCGGCGGGGGAGACCGTGCTGTGCATGGGCGACACCAAACCCGACTACCGCGACCTCGTCGAGCACCTGGGTGGGCAGGTCGTCGATGTCGGCTACGGCCACGGCACGCTCAATCCTCTCGACGTCGGCGCGCTGGGGTCGATCGTGGACCGGCTCACCGATCCCGACCAGCGCCGCCAGGTCACCGCCCGGGTGGAAGCCGGACAGGTCAACATCGTCGCCGGTCTCATCGAACTCGTGCGCGGATCCCGTGTCGCCGACTACGAAGAAGTTCTCATCGCCGCCGGGCTGCGCGAACTCTACAGCCCCGTACACGAATTCACCTACGAGCGGCCACCGCTGATCGAAGACCTCCTCGCCGTGATCTCGACCGGGGGTGAGCAGATGCGGCGTTTCGCCGAAGAAGACGACGACACCGCCTACCGCGGTTCCACCAAAACCCTGCGCCGATCCCTACGGGCGCTGGTGGAGGGTCCGTTCGGGGCGATCTTCAACGGCCCCACCACCACCCGCCTGAATCTGGCGAGTCCGGCGGTGTGCGTGGACGTCTCACGCATCCCCGAGGGCGACACCAAACTCCTGGCAGCGGTGTTGATGGTGTGCTGGTCGGAGGGTTTCGGCGCGGTCGCCGCCGCGCACGCCCTCTCCGACGCCGGACTCGCCCCGCCGCGCACCTTCGAAGTCGTGATGGACGAGATCTGGCGCGTCCTCGGGGTCGGGGAATTCATGGTCGACCGCGTCGACGCCCTGACCCGACTCAACCGCACCCTAGGGACCGGGCTGATCATGTGCAGCCACACCATCAAAGACCTCGCCGCCTTCGATTCCGCCGCCGCGCAAGCCAAAGCGCTCGGATTCTTCGAACGCGCCCGCGCGAAGATCATCGGCCCGGTCGGCCCCGAGGAGATCGATCGCATCAGAGCCGCGGTCGGCATCACCGACACCGAGAAACTCCTGGTCACTTCCTGGGCGGCGCCGCGTCCGCCCACCGATGACGACCTCGATCCCGGGCAACGCGAAACCCCTCCCGGCACAGGCTGCTTCCTGCTCAAGACGGGTGAAGCCGCCGAGCCCGGTGTCGCCTTCCGGATGACGTTCACCCCGACCGAGCGGGCCAGCCAGGTCCACAACACGAATCGTCGTTTCGATCTGGATACCGAATCGAGCGGGCGATGACCAGCGGAAATGATGATGAACGCGACCTCGAGAACGACCGCCGCCGCGGCGATCCTACTACCGATCGCCTTGCTGGTCCTGTTACTCGGGGTGATCGCCGCCGACCCCCGCACCTCCTGCGCCACGCCACTGGGCGTCTCGGCGGGCGGTCCGACCGGGCAGACGGTCGCGGGGATGACCGAAGCCCAATTGCGGTTGGCGCGCGACGGGGTCGTTATCGGCAAGCAACGGCTGATGCCCGAATCGGTGATCATCGCCGAACTGGCCGCTCAAGGGGTGGAGTCCGGGTTCCGGAATCTCGCGAATCCGTCGGTGCCGGAATCGCTGAGCTTCCCCAACGACGGCCTCGGCCACGACCACGACTCGATCGGACCGCACCAACTCCGGGCGAGCGTGTGGGGGTCGGTCGGCATCGCCCAGTTGATGAACCCCGTCTACCAGATCAACTGGTTCTACGACCGCGCCGAACAATCCGGCGCGGCTGCGCAACACCTCTCACCCGCGGAGTTGGCCCAGCACATCGAACGCTCGGCGCCCAACGCCTACGCCGGGCAGATCGAACTCGCGCGCGAGCTGTATCAACGCTTCGCCGACATCGACCCCCGCACAGCATCATCCGTGGTGGGTGCGGCGCCGACAGGGTGTGGTTCGGGGGTCGGGTCGACGTTGAGCCCGGCCGAGGCCAGCGCGTTCGGGCGCGCGGTGATCGAGCACGGCTCCCGGTGGATCGGGACCCCGTACGTGTGGGGCGGCGGGGACATCAACGGCCCTACCAACGGCGGTGTGGACTGTTCCGGCTTGACGCTGTACGCGATCTATCACGCCTCGGGCGGTCGGATCCGGCTGCCGCACTACACCCAGGCCCAACAGGACCATCCCAGCGCGGTGGTGGTCCCGTTCGCGCAACGACAGCCGGGCGATTTGATCTTCTTCACCTCTCCCGGCGATACGGATTCTCATCACGTCGGGATCTATCTGGGCCCCGACGAGCAGGGACGCGACCAGCTCCTGCACGCGCCGCAATCCGGGCAGACGGTCACGACCACCCTTCTCAGCGGATTCGCCGGGGAGCGGATGGACGTGCGCCGCTACGAGATTCGCGACCCGGTGGGAGTGTCATGACCGCTCACGTCCGGTCGCCGATCTCGCAAGGATCGTATCCCGCGCCGAGGGGGGCTGGCCGGCATGGCTGAATTCTCCCATTCCTACAGCGCGCCGCGACGCTATCGCGACCGCGATCCGGATGAGTTCGCGATGCGCCTGGATTTCGCCCTCTCGACAGTGTTCACACGCACCCTCGAAGACAGCGAGATCGACAGCGAGTTGGCCGAGCGCATCGAGGACCGCATCGGTGAGATCGGGCAGCGGTGGCGCGAGCACAACCGCCTCGCCGGGGACTGGGGCTATCTCGTCGACGCCTTCGCCGATTGGCGGGCACGCCCGGACACGATGGCCCGGTTCATGGACCGGGTCAGTGCCGACCGTGCCGAGGGCTACGACGTGATGACTCCCGTTCAACTGCGCAGCCAGCTCCAAGCCCGCGCCATGGCGGGGCACAGCCCGACCTTCACCCGCGACGAAATCGACGCCGCGTCCACGACACCGGGCGCTACGGCCTGGACCGAGGCCAGCGCCGCCATCGACGCCGCGCTCGTAACCGAGCCCGACACCCCCACGACCGTCGATTCCTCGACCGAGGACCTCGGCGAGCAGGACGCCGCAGCGACACCGGACCCGGCGGAGGTCGAACCGTGAACGAGCACAGCGACCGACCGCAGCCCCGGGCCGCGATGACCCTGCGCGAGATCCAACAGCTGGTCACCGCCAACCTCGCGTTTCTTCGTCGCACGACGCGCGCCCTGGATCTGGAACGGTTCGCGGTCGAGCACGGCCTCGATGATCCGCCCGCGTTCGAGAACTTCGTGCGCGCACTGCGGGTCACGGCGGGGATCGACTACGAGGCCGTGCGCGCGCTCAACGCCGCGCGCAAAGCCCTGGATCCGATCTTCGCCGTGCGCGCCGCGCACGGGCCTCGACTGCTGCTGTGGTGCGCGGGCACCCGCAGCCTGTTCACCGTCGTCGCCCCGGGCGGCCACGTCATCTGGCGCGACCGCCACCCACCGGAGGCCGCGGTGGACAGCATGGTCCGGGCCGCCGAATCCGCCGCGCACCAAGCGATCCGGGTCGCCGGACAGACCTGCGGGCAGTGGGGAGTCGACGCCGCGGCCCTTCGCCTGGTCGTGGCGCGCAGTCACGGCATGGACCTGGTCGGGCTCCACGGCGCCGCGCTGGCGGCGAATCTACTGCTCGACATCGTCACCGACCCCGCAGGTAATCCCGCCGCGCGCGCGAACACAGCCCCGTGCGTGGCCTGGCGGGGCAGCGAACTACTCGCCCTCACCGACCCCGACCGGGAGCAGTCATGAACAGTCGAAACACGACAGCGGCACTGACCGCCCTGGTCGCGCTCACCGCGACAGCATGCGCCACCCAGACCCCCGCCGACCCGAACGCTTTCGAGACCGGTTGCGGTGCAGCTAGTTTCGCCGCGCCGTTCGAGTACGTCGATCCGTGTGACGCCGAGCAGGTCCTCACCGCGGCGGTCACGGCGGTCTTCGGCTACCGGCCCGACGTGCACGCCGACCCACGCGACGCGCTGGACACCGCGCGACCCGTGCTCGACGACCGGTTCGCGGCCGATGCCGCCGCGAGCGCGTTGGTGTGGAGCCCGGTTACCGCCGCGGTCTGGCAGCAGTGGCGATCCGAGCGGGTCCCGGTCGAAACCAGCGCGCGCATGCTGCCCGATGACCACCCACCCGACACCGCCACCCGGGTGGCGCGGGTCGTGCGCGTCGACATCGCCGCGCCCGTCTCCGATCCGGAGGTGTTCGCGGTGTATGCCACCGCGACCCGGGCAGGGTCGTCGATGGCGTGGCGGTTGTCGGGTTTGCAGGTGCGCGCATGAGCGGCGACCCGGTCGAGGAAGGCGGCCAGCAGGTCCGCCAAGGCTTCGTACAGGCTCTGCAAACCGCGCACACCACCGCGGCGTTGATGCGTGGACGCGGCACCGAAGGCCGCTCGGCCACCGAACATCGCCAGCGCGTCCAACAAGCCGAGCAGCGCGAGCTGCGTTCGATCCGTGAGCACAACGTCCGGGTGGGCGTCGCGATCGACAAAGCCAGGACGGACTGGAAGATCGGTCAAGCCCGCGTCGACGAGATCAAAGGCCGCACCAGCCACAACAAGGACGCGCACGAACTCGGTGAGACCGAGACCCGGGCACGCATGGGGCGCGCCGACAGGGATCTGGCACGACGCGACAAGGCCGGTGAGCAGGAGCACACCCACAACCAGGAGATCCACGACAGGAAGACCAAGGCATACGACCGTCGCGAGGAACGCGCCGACGAAGTGCACGGTCTCGACGTCGAGTACAAGCGGCTACTGATCGATATCCGCAGGCGCGCGGCCGGTTTCACCGACACCCTCACCAACCAGGGCAGCGAGGGGCAGGCCGAGGCGTCAACGGCGGCGTTCGCCGCCGCCGACGCCAACCGGGACCTGTCCGACGAACACGACGCCGACGCCGACGCTTTCGCTCAGCGCTTCGCCGAGGACACCGGCCACGAGTTCACCGACGACGGGGTCTTCACCGCCGCGGCCCTGCCCGCTACCGCCGACGATGCCGTCATCGACGTCGAATTCTTCGACATCGACCCCGACACCCCGGAGGCCACCGGCAGCGACGGGCCGGCCACCGATCCCGGTGAGCCCATCGAACCGGAATACCCGGGGTCGAGCTCGAGCTCGGCGGATGCGGTGACAGGGCTGACCGAGGAGCTGACCGCCGAGACGCGCTTGTCGCACGTGGCCGAGCCGTTCATGGATTCCGAACTCGCGCCCGACCGCGGGGTGGGTGCGTTGGTCGCCGACGCCGTGGACGCCGCCGTCGGCGGCGACATCGGCGACGGACCGCAACCGGGGGACGAGGCGGGCATCGATCCGAGTGCCGAGTGGTTCGGTCCGGACCCGGAGTGGGATCAGCGGTTCGGGCCGGAGCCGGAGCGTGGCCTATGACCGCGACGAGGAGCCGGTAATGGACACCCCGACCGGCCTGCAAGCCCACCTGCTCCGAGGTATCCAGAACCTGGCCTTGGACAACGAACGTCGCCGGCCCCGCCCGGCCGAGAGCGGCGAGCTCGCCCCCGTCGATGAGCAGTGGGGCATCGGGCAACGCTCCCTGGACCAGCTCGAGCAGGTCGCTCTCGGCATCGGGGTGCCGAAGGCGTGGATCGACTACGCGCGCGCGTCCGGGCAACGCGGCACGCGCTGGCAGGCAGGTCGGCCGATGCTGGGTTCCGGTCACGTCGACCGCGACGAGTTGATCACCGGCCTGGGCCGGGAGGTGCGCGGCCTCCAGGACATGGCCGGGCTCGGTGCGGTCTTCACCGAACGCGGCATCGACGCCGATGTCACCGCTCGTTTCCGCCGGATGATGGGCATGACCTGGCAGCGTCTGGGCGCGACCGCGCACGCCCTGGGAGTGACGACCGAAGAACGCCATCAGGTCTGGGCGCGTGGGCAGCACCATTGGTCCACCGTGGTCGCCGAGCGAGTCCGCGACGCCGACCTCAAGGCGTTGGCCCGGGTCTGGAACGGGATCGTTTCCGCCGACTTCAGCGCGGCGACCATTCCCGTGGTCGTGCTGCAAGCCGCCGGGATCACCGCCGCCGACGCCTCGGCAGCGATGCCGACCTCCCCCGACGACATGGTCACCGAGGTCACCGAAGCCCTCGCTCTGCTCGACGACCGCGCTACCACCGACCCCGCCCTCGACCGCACCGCCGCCGCGATCGCGACCGCGGTGGAAACCGACCCGGCCACACCCGACACCGACACCGACCCCGATACCGGGCCGGCCGACCAACACCCTCTGACCCCGTCCTACCCCGACCCGAGCGAGGGAGCCGAACCATGACGACATCGACATCGACACCTGCGAAACCGGTTGTGCCAGAGAGTGAACAGAGAGGACGTCACGGATGAGTAGACCCGAGGATATCGCGGACCTGGCGGGGTGGAAGGCCGGGTTGTTGGCCCGGATCCAGGAACGCGGCACCGAGCACGCGCGGCTGTTGTTTCGGGGATATCCGGACTACAAGCCCGGATTCGAGCGCGGCGACGTCGCGATCGCGACCTGGCGAGCGCACCTGCGTGACCTGGAGGCCGAACAACAGGAACTGATCGTGCGCGCCGGCGCGTCCGGAATCCCGGACACGGCGATCACCGCGGCGATCGACAACGGGGCGGCCGGTAGGCGGTGGGGCGAGAGCGTGACCGACCCGCCGACCACCCGCCACGGCGAGGACCCGACCCGAGCGCGCATGATCGCGGCGATCGCCGAGGACGTGTGGACGTTGGAACACATGGCCGTCATCGCCCTCGAGCGTGAACACCGCGGGGTCGGCAACCAGACCGATAGCGCCGGACACCAGCAGTACCTGATCAACATGGATCTGCTGTGGGACCGGGTCGACTCGGTCGCCGCGCTGGCCGAGCTGAGCGAGACCGAACGCGAGCAACTCTGGGGCCGTGACATCCACGGCTGGGATCGCCTGGTGGACTACACCGTCGACGGCTACGACGACCTCGAACTCGAACAGCTATGGCGCACCCACGCCTGGGCGGGAATCGCCTGGGACGTGCACCGCGGCGTCGAGAACATGGGCGCCGACGCCGCACGGTCGCAGGTCCCCGACGCCGACCGGCCGCCGAGACCGCAGGTACTGCTTGATCACGCACGCGAGGCCGTGACCGCCGCCGCCGACGCCGAGGCGATCGGGCACGCGCTGACGGTCAGCGGGCCCGAGGCACGCGAGGAGCGGTGGATCCTCGGCATGGACCACCCACCCGAGGTCGGATTCGACGGCGGAGTCGAACCATGAGCGGGCGGCGATCATGAGCACACCGCCCCCGCCGCCCCGGGCCCGTGAGACGGTCGTGCAGTGGCAGGCACAACTGCTGACCCAGATCCGGCTGCTCACCGCCGAGCACACCCGCATCCTCGGTGAGGGCTGGGAGGGCTTCGAGCCCCTGGACCCCGGCGGTGACGCCGAATCCGCCTGGCGCGCGCATCTGGACGCGCTGACCGGCGAACGCGAACGCGCGGAGCAGACCGCGCTGACCGCGGGGGTGCGCCAGGACTGGATCGCGGACGCGGTCGCGCTCGGGGAGAACAGCGCCCTGCCGCGCGTGGACGCCCTGTCGCGACAGGACTCCATGCCCTGGCGCGACGACGCCGCCCAATCGTTCTTCATGGACATGCTCGGGCTGGACCTGTGGCACCTGGAACGCATGGCCGCGTTGGCGGCCGAACGCGGCGACCGCATCGCGACCGGACGGTGGAGCTACGGGGCGAACCCGGACTCGGAAAAGACGTTCGCCCAGAACATGGCGTTGCGCCACGAACGCGTCGTCGCCCTGGCACACGCCGCGCAGATCACCGAGAACGAGGCCGCCACGTTGTGGGGCGACGCCGCCGAACCGTATCGGCGTGACCACGCCGTGCGACTGGAAATCCGAGACGAACTCAGCGTGGTCCAAGCATGGAATTCCTACTCCACACCCTCCACCGAGATGGCGATCCCGCCGTATGTGCCGCTCGACCCGGCTACCGGCACCCCAATCGCCGGCGCGCACGCGCTGCCGCCGACACCCCAACAGATGATCGCCGCCGCCGCCGCGACATTGCGCGCCGAATTCATCGACGCCGCACTCATCGACACCGCCGACGCCACCGCCGCGCTCGGCGCCATCTCCGCCGCCGTCGACGACGCGCTGCCCACCGACACCACCGGGCTCGACACCGCCACCGATCCCGGGCCGGAGCCGGAGAACGACGGCGGATACCGCTACGACTACGGCACCGACCCCTGACCCGTTGATCGACCCTCGCGTTTCGTTGATGCCGCCGGTCACGGGTACTGGCCGCGACATCGAACCCACCCCGGGGACACCGCATTCCTCTCTTTCACGAGGCTGCCGATGTCCATTCCGTACCAACCACACCACCACCCGCCGCGACCGGCTGACCGTCTGCTGGGGCGGTGCCGATGAGCTGGGCGCAGTCGCAGCCTGGGTCCCCCACCGATCCCGGCTACTACCACGATGCCGCCGACGACCGCGAAGCCCGGCTGCGCGCCGATTTCGCCCTCCACCACTACCTGAGCGAGATCGCTCCCTTCGGCGAAACATCCGAGCAGGTCGCTGAACTCACCGAGCGAGCCCGACTGCTGGCACTCCGGTGGGCCGATCCGGGCGATGTCGAAGCCCACGAGTTGTGGACGCAATTGGATGCCGCCACCCGCGCGTGGCAGTCCCACCCGGAAACCACCCGCACCGCCTACGTCCGCGTCGCCGCGGCCCACGCCGACGGTGACGAGGTCGTCGACGACCTCACCTTGCGCAGCCTGCGCCAGGCGGCGGTGTTGACCGGCCGCGTCGAGCCCGACATCACCGGCTCGGCGCAGGACAGTGCCCGCTCCCGCCCCCAGGACCGGGCCAACGTTATCGAACTACGCCCCGGCAACGCCGTCGACCGCGCACTCGGCGGACGTGGCCCCGAGGTCTCGATGGCCGAGATCGACGCGCTCATCGCCACCACCGACGACCTGCTCGACGCCGAAGAACTCGACGGCGATCTCGATACCGGCACCGACCGACGCAGCGTGGACCGGGCTGCGGCGCTGCGGCGGGTGCAGGACCTCTCGGCCGAGCACACCCGCACCAGCGAACGCTTCGCCGACCTGCCCAACCACGACCAAGCCCTCATCGAGCGCCTGGAAGAACTTCTCGACCAGACCCGCCAAGCACGCGGCGACGCGGCGCTGGCCGGGGCCGACCCGGAACAAATTCATCGCGCCTACCTGGCCGGACGGGACGGCACCTACGCCCACGCCACCACCGAGGCCGACCCGACCGCCCACATCGACGCCGCCGTCGCCGCCGCCCTCGGCGACGCCGACGGCATCGATCCACCCGACCCTGAACCCGAACCCGGTGTCGACGTCGACGTCGAGCCCGAACCGTCCCGAGACATCGGAGCGTCGCTGTGAAAACACCTGTCCACCAACAGATCACCGATCCTTATCCAGGAGTGCGCGCATGATCGCGACACGAGAGACCCGTCGACGGACCAAGAGCGGAGTCGGCGAGGAAACCACGATGCTGCTGCTGTTCCTCGCGGCACTCGCACTCGCGGGCACCGCGTGGGCGGCATTGTCGGTGGGCCGGTGGTGGGCCGGGTTACCGGTCACCGGGAACCCGGCCGCCGCCCTGCTGGCCGTGGTGCTCGGCAACACCGGGTGGCCGTGGCAGGCCACACTCGTGGCCGTTGTCCTCTACGGCCTCGAAGCGGGCGTGCTCGTGGCCGGGTGGCGGCTGCTGCGCACACTGCACGAGATCGATGCGGCGGCGCGGACCATGCAGCGCCCCAACCAGATCCGTATCGCCCGCGCTCGCGACAACGCCGCGGCTAATCAGCGGTTGCTGGCCGACGCGCCCGAGGACGTGCAGCAACTGAAAGGCCCGCCGCTGGGGCGCACCGTGGTCGGCGGGGTCGAGTTGTTCGTGCCCACGGAGTTGGGGGTGACGATCGCGGCCGGTACCCGCACCGGCAAGACGATGGCCTGGGCGATTCCGGCGGTGCTGGCGGCGTGGGGGCCGTGCCTGGCCACCAGCAACAAACCCGATCTCTACCGCCACACCGTGGGCGGCCGTGAGGAACGCGGCCGGGTGTGGGTGACGGATCTGCAAGGGGTGACCGGTACCGCGGTGTGCGGGTTCTGGGTGAACCTGCTGACCCAGGTCGCCGGGCTCCCGGCGGCGCGCAAGCTGGCGGGGTTCTTCGTCTCCGCGTCCTCGGGCACCGCGGCTCAGGCCGCGAATGCCAAGGTGGACAGCTATTTCGATGGCGGGGCCCAAGAGTTGCTGGCTCTCTACATCCTGGCCGCCGCTCGTGCGGGCGGAGATCTGCTGCACGTGGCCGAGTGGCTCGGCAAGGACCAGGATCCGACCCCGGCGCTGATCCTGGACGCCCACGGCCAGCGCCGCCCGGCCGACCGTATCCGCGAGTCCCAGGCCCTGTACGCCCGCCAGCGCGACGGGCTCTACGACATGGCGAGACGGTTCTTGAACGTCCTCGCCGATGCCGACTACGCGCAGATGGTCACCCCGCCCGCGCGCACGCACCTGCGCGTGCGGGAAGCCAAGGCGAAGGTCGTGATCGAGAAGAAGATCCAGTCGCGCACGCACGAGTTGCCGGAATTCAAGCCGGTCGATTTCGTCGAATCCACCGACACCGTGTACGCGCTGTCGATGGCCGGACCCGACGGCGCCACCCCGCTCACCTCGGCACTGGTCGGGCAGATCATCGAAGCCGCCCTCACTGCGGCCCGCGCCCGGCCTGACGGGCGGCTGGCGGTGCCGCTGCTCGGTGTGCTCGACGAAGCCGCCAACTGTGCCCGCATCTCGGAGCTGCCCTCCTACTACACCTACGCCGGGGGCTGCGGAATCATCCTCATGACGATCCTGCAAGTCCTCGAACAGGGCGAAGACCTCTGGGGCGCAAGCGGACTCAAGACGATGCGCGCCCAGAGCATCGAGGTCTACGGCGGCGGTATCGCCGCGGTGGACTACCTCCAGCACTGGTCGCAGATGGCCGGACAGCACGATGTCGCCGACCGCTCCCGCAGCCGCGGCCAGGGCGGCACCAACCGCACCCTGTCGTGGCGGGCCGAACCCATCCTCGAAGTCTCCGCGCTCGCCGCGCTGCCGAAAGACCGCGCCCTGGTGCGACTGCCAGGCCACGGACCGGTGCTCGTGGAGAAGGTGTGGTGGCAGGACACCGACTACGCGCCGGTCATCCGCCGATCGCTGAAGGAATTCGCCACCAGCGGCCAGTCCGTCGTCGTTGTCGCACCCGACGACGGTGACGACGATCCGAGCGTTTCGGGCGGGGCGGGGGACCAGTGATGAGCACTCCGAATCCGCCTGCGGCACCGGCCGCGAAAACGGCGCGGGCACGCAAGCCCTCGTATCCGCATTTCGTGGCCTTCGCCGAGAAATGGTTGCTGCCGTTGATCAGCGTGCGGATCTCGGGCGGCAACCGCGAGAACACCTACACCTGGTGTGCGCAGTGGTGGGCGCACCGGGCGGTCGCGGTCCGCGTCGCGCACCTGCACGCCGCGTTCGAAGCCTCCCGCGGCTCCGGCGTCAGCGCGTTCGTCACCGGCCACGTCGACCCGCACTTCCGGGTCATCCTCGACGCCGCGCAAGGCCCGCTGCACCGCTGCACCCCGACCGAGCACGTCACGACACCCTCGTTGCCGTTCGAACCCGTTCCCGCCGAACAACTCCCACGCATCATCCCGCGCGCCGACACCGACCCGGAGTCGGCGGCCGGGGCCGGTGCCGGTTCGGGGAGCGGCACCGGCGAGGACGGCGGCGCGAAAAAGAAGAAACCGCCGCCGCCGCGATTCAGCGACTACCGGCTCTGGGTGCAGGACTGGCTGCTGCCGGTGACCTCGGTGCGGATCGCCGGCCAGCACCGGGAGGGCACCTACACCTGGTGCACCCGCTGGTGGGAACACCACAGCGTCGCGGTCCGCTTCGCGCTCCTGCACGCCGCGTTCGAGGCCGCGGTCATCTCCGCGAACAAGACCGCGATGTCGTCGCTGTTCACCCGCGGTATCGACCCCACCATGCGCCTGGTCCTCGACGCCGCCAACGGGCCCCTGCACCGCTGCGTACCGGGCGAGCACGTCGACCTGCCCGGACTCACCGCCAGCCGTGTGCCCCGCAACTGGTTCGGCGCGCCCGGCACGCGCCCGGTGATCGAACGACTCGGATTCGGCCCCGACTACCGACTCCTCGCCCCCGGCGAGGACACCCAGGAGCAGCCGTGATCACACCCACCCGAGCCCAGACCCGCGTACTCGCGGCCGTCCAGAACTCCAGTCGCGCCCTCGCGGACCTGCTCACCGAAGCGCAAGGAATCGATGGCGCACCCTCACCGCAGTGGTTCGGCGCGTACCAGCGCCACGCCCTCGGGCGCGAGAACCTGCTCACCGCCGCCACCGCGGGCGCGGTACCGGCCGAATGGCTCGACCAGGCCCGCGCACGCGGCGACCGCGGGATCGGCTGGCGCAAGGAGCTGTATCTGGTCCGTCCCGGCCCGATCGACTGGGACCGAGTCCTGGGCGGTCTCGGCCAGGACGTGGCTCGAATCCAGGAATGGGCAGCCCTCGACACCGCCTACCGACAGCTGCACGCCCACACCCCGACCGCAGTGTCGGCGAGCCTGCGCACGAACACGGTCGCCCTCTACATGCGCACCGCCGGTGTGGCGAACCTGCTCGGGCTGACCGCCGACCAGGCGACCGAATTGTGGGGCGAGCTCGACGACTGGGCCGCCGCGGGCGCGGCCACCCTGGAGGGGGTGGCGGCCGAGCAGATCCGGCACCGCTGGCACACCGCCGCCGACACCGACACCAGCGGCTGGACCGCACAAGCCACCGCGCTGGCCGCCGCCGGTGTCGATACCGAGACCAGCCCCGCACTGCCTGCTCCCGAGGCACTGCGGACCGCGCCCACCAGCGAACTGTGCGCGGCGCTGGACGCGGCGCTGCCCGACAGCGACCAGCAATCCTTATTGCACGGCGACAACGGATCGGGCCTCGAGGTGCGCTTCAGCGATGTCGCCGCTCCCGATGAGCCGTGGGTCGGCGAGAACGTCGGCACCGCACCGGTTTTCTCGAGCGCGCAGGCGAGTCCGTGGTGAGCGCGAATTCGCTGCCGGTGCGGGTGCGCGACATCCCGTCCGATCAGGCCGAGGGATTGCGGCGCGTGCACGAGCTGGCCGCCGAAGCCACCCGACGCAGGCATCTGCTCGACACCGCGGGGCTCTCGGTCACCGATCGGCTCGCCCAGCAACAACAGCTCGATCGGGTCGACCGCGAGCGGGGCCTGCTCGAAGTCAGGGTCCGGAGCACGGGGGTGCCCGCCGCCTGGGTCGATGTCGCACGGCGACTCGGATTCTCCCAGCAGCCATGGACCCCGCACCAGATCCTGCCCCCGCCCCTACCTGCGACACCACGGCGCGGCAACCGCCACCGGGTCGCCTCCGACACCCGCCTGCTCACCGACATGGCCGCGGTCGCGGCAGTTCGCGAGCATCTGCTGGCCCACCACCAGATCCGTGTCGACCCGAACTCGGTGGACGAGCACCAATTCCGTCGCAACATGCACACGCTCTGGCAGCGCGCCGTCGTCACCGCCACAACGCTGGGCATGAGCACCGCCCAGCGCGAACGCATCACCGCCACCGCCGCCGCCCGCCTCGATGAGCGCCTGACCCTCTACCGCGACCTGTCCCTCGACGACCTCGACACCCTGTGGCACACCTACACCGGAGCCGCCTTCGGCGACACCGCGCGCCGAAAGCTCACCAAAACCCCCGAACGCGACACCACCGACGCGGCGTTGCCCGCCCCCACGGAATGGCTCGAACAGGCCCGCACCCGACTGGCCGCCACACCGCGCACCGCCCCCGCCGACGACATCGTCGCCGCGGTCGCCGCGGCCGTCACCGACCCCGATCCGGATCAGGGCGTCGAGCCCGAACGCGACCACGACGCCCGCCTCGACCAGTTCGCCGACCATCAGGCCGCCATCGAGTCCGGACCCGACCCGTGACCTGGCCGCTCTCGGCGCGCCCGCAACCAGCACAGGAGCAGACGTGACCCGCCCACGCGGGCGACACGACCCGCCCGGACCCGACAACCATCGCGACCGCCGACGAACCCGTCGGCCGATCCCGCACCGAGACAACAGATCTCGGACACCCCGAGAAGGAGAACCCACCGTGACCGTCACCAACGACCGACTCACCCGCCCGGCCGGACTGCGCCGCCGAGTCTTCGGGCACCATCGCGTGACCTACCTGCCCGACGGCGTGGCGCTGCTGGACGCGCGCCGCTGGCTGCCCGACGCCGACGCCCAGGTGTGGCGTCAGTTCTCGGCTTTGGTCGACCCCGACGGCTACCTCGTGGCCAGCGTCGGCGCCCTGCTCATCGAATACGGCAACCGCGCCATGCTCATCGACGCCGGATTCGGCCCCCTGGCCGTGCCCACCCCGGTCGGGCAGCTGCGCGGCGGGCAACTCATCGACAGCCTCGCCGCGGCCGGGAAATCGGTCAACGACATCGACCTCGTCGCGCTCACCCACCTGCATATGGACCACATCGGCTGGCTGTGGCAGGCCCACACCGACACCACCATCAACATCTTCGCCGGCATCCCGATCCTGATCGGCGCCACCGAATGGGACCACCGCGAGCTCGCCGTCGCCGACGGCACACCCCCGGAAGTCCTGGCCACCTTCGAAACCCAGATCCGACCGGTACCCGACGGCGAGTTCTTCCCCGGCGTGCGCGCCCTGCCCACACCGGGACACAGCCTCGGCCACACCAGCTACCTGCTCGACAGCCTCGGCGAGCGCCTGGTCGTGTTCGGCGACGCCCTCACCACCCCGATCCAGATCACCCACCCACGCCTGACCAGCGCCGCCGACGACGACCCCGCCCAGTCGCGCGACTCCGCCGCCCGGCTGCTGCGCGAACTCGCGCAGCCCCACACCCGCGGGTTCGGGATGCATTTCGCCGACATCCAGTTCGGCCGCGTCGTCGACCACGAACACACCGCCCACTGGCAGCCCGAATAGCCGCGATCACACACCGCTGAAGAAGGACGACACCATGACCCACCACCACAGCGCCACCCTCGACACCGATCGAGGCGAACCCCGCATCGCCGTGCGCGAGATCGACAGCGAAGCCGAACTACACCAGTTTGTGCGCTGGGCCGCCATGAGCGGCGTCGGCGACCCGGACTTCCTCGTCGAGCAGCTACTCGGCTTCCATCAGGACGGACTACTCGGCAGCGGCCACACCAGCGCCCGCGCCACGCTGCGCCGCACCCTCGACACCCACGGCGTTCCTGCCGCTGCGGCCACCCGCACCAGTGCCTCGGTCGCCGTTGTCGACGGCGAGATCGCCGGCGGTGTCATCAGCGGGCCGACCATGTGGCTGCTGACCCGCGTCATCGCCAACAGCCCCGACCACCTACTGCTCGCACTCCTGCGCACCAGCGAGATCCAGGTCCTGGCCGTCGACGAACAACACCGGCGCACCGGCGCCGGAGCGGCCCTGGTCCGCAGTGCCATCCGCTCCTCGCGGGCACTCAAATCCCACGTGCTCTACGGCCAATTCCCCAACACCCCACCACTATCGACCTTCTATCGCAGCTGCGGACTCACCGTCCACACCCCCGGCGCGGCTATCGACTTCGACTCCCTCGCCGGACTCGAGCTGAGGATTTACACCTCCAGCGAAGACCGCTTCTTCACCCACAACCTCCGCTGAGGGCAGCACACGACGACGACGCGGTTGCCGGGCGCGCGAACCCCCGCCCGCAACCGCGCCCATCGGCCGCGCCTGCCGCAGAACACACCGAAGGACTGCCCCTATGTTCACCACCGATCGTTCGACCGCACCCGGGGTCGAAATACGCCACGCCGTCACCCGCAACGAAGTGAGCGATGTAGCCCGCTGGCGCCGCGAGGCCGGAAACCCGATGCCACGACAGGCCACACGCCACCTCCTCGGCATCCACGACGCCCGACTACTGTCCACCGGACTGACGCGAGGATTCGCGTCGACCGTCCTGCGGAGGCTACGCGCACCGGTCAGCATCCCGACCGTCGTCGCCGCACGAACGATGGCCCTGATCGCGTTCGTCGACGGAATACCGGTCGGTGGATTGACCGCGGGACCGTCGATGCCACTGTGCGTGCGCCTGGCCGATGCCGGACACGCCGCCGTGCTCCACGCGGCGCTGAGCACCGTCGAAGTCCACGGAATCGCCGTCGACGCGTTGTGGCAGCACTGCGGAATCGGCTCCACACTGCTGCGCCGAGCCGTCCAGATCTGCGAAGAATCCGACGTCCAGATCATTTACGCACACCTCGACCCCACCCAACCGATGCACAAGCGATTCGCACGACAGCATCGATGGCACATATCCGAACCGGGAACACCACTGGACCTACACCCGCACACCGACCTGCCCGCGCTCATCACCCCGCGAACCCCCGAGGGGTCGGTCTGCCATCTCACGATCGGCGATCGCCGATGACGAGACCGTTCGACACGGCGCGGCCGTCCACACACCGGCAACGATCCACCGAGAACCGAGCGCGGCTCCAGGTCGCGGTCATCGGCGCCGGATTCGGGGGGATCGGCATGGCCGCGGCACTGCGGCGAGCCGGTGTCACCCGGTTCGCGGTCTTCGAGCGATCCGGCGACGTCGGGGGAGTGTGGCGCGACAACACCTATCCCGGATGCACTTGCGATGTCCCGGCCCACCTGTACTCGCTGCCGATCGCGCCCTACCGAGATCGCCGCATCCGCTACCCCGATCAACGCGCGACCCTGAACTACCTGCACCGCATCGTCGCCCAGGAAGGACTCGCCCCGCACCTGCGGTCCGGGACCGGGATCACGGCCGCCACCTATCTCGATGAGCGCGGCTGCTGGGAACTGGTCACCGACTCCGGACAGAGGATCCGGTCCGAAACCGTGGTCTTCGCGCTCGGCCAACTCCACCGCCCCCACGTCCCCGCCCTGCCCGGACACACGCAATTCGGCGGCACCACCTTCCACACCGCGCGCTGGAACCACGACCACCCCCTGTCCGGGCGGACCGTCGCGGTCATCGGCACCGGCTCGAGCGCCGCCCAGATCCTGCCCCACCTCGCCGACACCGCCACCCGGGTCCGCGTCTTCCAACGCACACCGCAGTGGGTACTGCCCAAACCCAGCCCGGCGTTCGGGCCGATCACCACCGGGCTGCTGGCCGTTCCGGGCGCACACACTGCCTACCGTCGGCTGCTGCACCACAGCGCCGATCACCTGCTGGCCCCGATCATGCGCCGCGCCTGGCCAGCCCGCCCCGCCGAGGCGTTCGCGCGCCGTCACCTCCGACACCACATACCCGATCCGGTGATGCGCGCGAAACTGACACCGAACTATCCGATCGGCGGCAAACGGATCGTGTTCGACAACGGCTTCTACCCGAGCCTGGCTAGACCGAACGTCGAGCTGATCACCACACCGATCCACGAACTCGACACCCACGGACTGACCACCACCGACGGGGCACACCACGACGCCGACACGATCATCTACGCCACCGGCTTCCACGCCTCCCGATTCCTGGCCGAGGTCGCCGTGTCCGGACGCGAAGGCCGACTGCTGCACGAGCAGTGGGCCGAGGGGGCATCGGCCTTCTACGGCATGGCCTTGCCGGGGTTCCCGAACATGTTCCTGCTCGCCGGACCCAACACCTTCACCGCCGCGGGCAGCAACCCGGCGATGAAACAACTCCAGATCGACTACATCCTGGCCTGCCTGCGAATGCGGGACGAAACCGGTGCCACGGCAATAGAAGTCGACGCCGGTGTGATGTCGGCCTACCAGGAATGGCTGGACCGGGCCATCGAGAAGACGGTGTGGCCGCACAGCCCGCACAGCTGGTACAAACACACCAGCGGCGCGGTCACCAACCCCTGGCCCGCGACGGTGGGCCGCTATCGCACGATGTTGCGACGCAACCCGCCCATGCACTGCTTCACCTCGACTGCCCACCACGCCGCGGCGAGGGCATTCGCCGGGTGAACTCGCACTCCGCGCGAACCGAGTCGACGGGCTCGACACCGTCCGAGTGCCGCCGGGAAGGGGATCCGGCGGCACTCGGACGACGATCAGCGTGCGTGCCGACCTCCCGCGAACGATACGCCCACAGCACCCCTCACACCAGGCGTTCGAGAGCGGACCACAGCCGATCGGCCACCGGCAGACACTGCGTGTGTGCGATGCCCCTGGCGTAGCCGGTCTTTACGGCTGGCCGCCTACGGGGCACCTTCGACTGCGTGTTCGGTCTCGGCGGCTCCAGACCGTGACGGGGTAGTGGATGGATCGACTTCGCCGGTCAGCAGTGGCCGAACGATTCCGTCGAGTATTTGCTGCTCGCAATTGCCCATGCGGCGCTCGAGATTCATGGCACTCATCGGGTCGGATGCCTTGTCCGCCCACTCGGTGACATCGAGCCAACTGGTTACCGAATCGTCGGTCAGCTCGACGTGATCGCGAACGTCCTTTTCGGTCCAACCCGGCGGCGTCGTGAAGGCCAGCAGCGGGGTCAGTGCATCCGTTGCCGGAATTCGCTTCGATGAACCCTCGGGAACGAGCCAGCGCGGACTTGTGATCGGCGTTTTCAGGCCGAGCCTGATTCTGCCGATGTGCGGTGCCAAGGCGTGCCCACGTCGGTGCCGGTCGATGCGCGCGAGTTCCTCGATCCACCACAGGGCGTTGGAAAGGTGGTCGGGCTCGGCCTGGAAGGGTTGGACTCGTCTGAGCAGTTGAAAAGTTCGGTCCGAGAGGGCTTTCAGGTCGGAACGGTGCTGACTCTTGTCGTAGCCCGCAGCGTCGAGCTTGATGGGGAAGTAGATACGTCGCGCGTTCGGTGGCGGGTCCTGGTGGCTGTCGCGTACGGCGAGGTAATAGGCGGTGGCGTCGAGTGCCGCGCGCAATTCGTAGAGCCACTCCCCGAACAGGGTACTCAGCCGAATCGGCATCGGAATGACGGTGCGGACGCCGAATATCCACTCGCAGTCGGTCTGCCCAGGAACCGCAGTCAACGACCGTGGGTGTTCGCCGAGGTAGTCGGCCCACCGGCAACCGATTTCTTCGCGGATCTCAGCTGCCCGATGTACCCGGTCGTCACACAATTCGATGGTCCGCGCCGTGAGGGTGTCGGTCGTCATGCCCTTATTGTTGCCCGCGGCGCTCGCCTTGCCGTGCGAGAGGTTGCTACTGCGTAGTTCGTACAGCAGGGACGGCTTGACTTCGGTTGGCCGATGCCGCGACGGTGGGTCTAGCGGCGCACGCTCTGGATGACGGCGATGCTGTTCAGTGGCACGGTGACCGGTTCACGGCACGGACTGATCTCCAGGAGCACGGCGCTGTGGTCCGCGGTGATCCCGTGCAGGGCCGCGGAGAGATCGATCAGTCCCGCGCTCTGTTCGGTGAGGGGATGCTCGATCGCGGGGAGCAGGCCGAGCCGCGGATGGACTGTCGGGGGTTGCGCGGCGGCGATTTCGAGTCGGACCTGCACGTCGGTGGGGGTGTGGACGTTGCTGTGGGAGAAGGCCAACGCGAACAGTTCGAGATCATCGACCCCGGGGATGAATATCGAGCCGAGGTCGTTGAACGCCGCTCGTGCCTCCCAGGTGGTCCAGCTACCGTCCTGGCCGTGCAGGCGCGAGGGACGCGCGCGGCTGTTCAGGGCGAACGGGCGTGAGTGGTACCGGAACTGGGTGTCGTTGTGCGCGGTGACCAGGCGGCGGCGTTCGGTCTCGACACGCGAGGACGGTCGAGGTGAGTCAGCGAGGTCGAGCGGATGGACCACGACCCCGACTTCGCGCAGCAGCTGGCGAGCCGCCGTGGTGGGGTCGACCTCGCCGGTCAGGGATATGGAGCGGATGTGGGAGGAAATGGCGTGCGCCTGTTCGGCGGCATGGTCGGGCACCCGCAGCACCGCCACCGTGGTCCCGTCGCGGTCGTCGAAGTCGTAGGACACGCTGGTGCCGTACCGGTTTTCGATCGGCACGGGCGCCAGCAGGTGCGGATATTGGGTCAGGTAGGACAGTCGCGCGCGGGATTCGATGTGCAGTGGCCACCCGGGCACCAACAGGGCGCGTTCGGGCTCGGTGCTTTCGTCGCGGCGATGAACTCCGCGCAGCCCGTGCAGGGCCATTTCCGCCCGGTCCACCCAGGCGGTGACGGTCCGGTCCCGCAACCTGGCAAACATCCGATCCGCCCAGCTCTGCGGTGTATCGGCGGGATGGACCGACACCGTGGGATCGACCGGTAACCGGGGCAGGTCGGTCACCTGTGACAGGTGGTGGGCGACAAGCCGTGTGATGTCGGCGGTGATCGTGGCGGGATCGTCGCGGCCCTGCCGGTGCGCGGCGAGCCAGAGACCAGCGACCGAGGTCCACGCGTCGAAGGACCGATCGGGCCGGCCGTAGACCCTGAAACCGGAATAGGTGGTCCCGGTGATGGCGGCGAGCAATTCGCTTTCCGCGCGGGCCGGGGAGTCGGTGTCCACGATGTCGATCGCTCGATCGAGCAGTCCGTCCTCGGCGTCGGAGCCGAGCCGGGTGGCCAACTGCGCGAGCAACTCCTCGTGTCGGCGCGAGTAGTCCAGGGCCGCGCTGTTGATGGCCGCGATCGTGCGCGAATAGCCCCGAACACCCCGGATCTGGTCGAGCGATTCCGCTATCGACGCCGTCGAGATCGGGCATCCGGCACGCCATCGTGCGTAATCGAGCCACACGAAGGTGGCCTCGGGATCGGCCAGCGCGTGGGTGAACGCGTCGAGGTGTCGGCGCATCGCGCTCAGTTCAGCGACGGCTCGGAGCGTGGCCGCGTGGTTCGGGTCGACAGATCTGGCGGCGTTGCCGCAGTTGCGGCACACCTGGTCCCACCGGATCCCCAGCAACGGGATCTGCTGGAGGGTGCCCTCGCGCCCGTACTGACAGCCGTTGCGGGCATGCCACTTACCCGACCTCGCCGCGACCAACTCGACGGTGGCATCATCCACCGCGGCGGGGATCGGAATCTTGTGACGGTCGAAGTCCTCACGATCGAGAACCTCGGAAGGGAGCGTGACCGGCCTCATCGGCCGCCATCGGGACTCGTTCGCGCGGCCGATCGATATCGCATCGCAGAAGGATTCGCCGGGAACGGGTGCGCCACCCAGCGAAGCTTATCGGGTCACCCAGTACAGCGGATCATCAGGAGTAGTCGCGAACTGATCGGACCCCCGGCCGTCTGGCCGACGACCGCCGAGCGAGCACGCCGACACCAGTGCGCGGCAGTCGGTCCGCGATCACCACTGTCGGGCAGCCTCGGCCGAGCCGCCCAGGGCGAGCCGTTGCGTGGAGTCACGTTTTGCGGGCGAGGCCGGTGAGCAGGAGCTGACCGGCTGGGGTGCGGAATCTGGCATGCGCGTCGGCGTGGGGTGTGCGCAGGCCGGGGGCGAGGATCGCGAGGTCGGCGAAGTAGCTGTGGATCTGTTCGCGGGTGCGGAACCAGCCGCACCCGAGGATGTCCAGGAAGCTGGCTTGGGCGGTTTCGGCCAGGTGTGCGGTGTCGCTGTCGGTGCCGGGCCGGTGGTAGTGGCTGATGGCCAGATACGAGGCGGGGGCAAGCAGGTCGGTGTAGGCGCGGGTGAGCGCGGCGATATCGACGTGTCGGTCATCGATATAGTGCAGGACTCCGGACAGCAGGACGGCGACCGGCCGGTCGAGGTCGAGGTGGCCGTGACGTTGGGCCAGTCGCAGGACCACATCGGGGTCGGTGAGGTCGGCGTGGATCACCGCGACGGCGCGGTCCTTGTAGTGGGCCACCGCGTGGCGCACGACCATGCTGTCGCGGTCGACGTAGACCACCCGATGATCGCGGTGGTGTTCGCCGAGAATGTGGTGCAGGTACGGCGGATACGGCAGGCCGGTACCGAGGTCGAGGAACTGGCGTACTCCGGCGGCGGCGAGATCGGCGACAACTCCGTGCAGCCAGTCCCGGTTCGTCTGCGCCAGCCGCGGGAAGCCGGGCAGGGCGGCGTCCAGGCGCGCGGCGGCATGGCGGTCGATCTCGTAGGCGTCCTTGCCGCCGAGGCAGGACGCGATCACGCGCGCCGCCGCAGGCCGGGTCTCATCGAAACCGTTACCTGCGCAGTACCCGTCTCGAGCCGACGCCGACGGTGTACCGGGCAACGGGACGGCGGGCTCAGTAATCGCGAACCGCCTCGAGTGCGGCCCGCACAACGGTGACGACGTCGGGATCGTCGTCGGTGGGAGCGGTGAAGGCGGGCTCGTCGCTGCGTGGGGTGCGGGCCGGGTGGTCGTGGTCGGTGTCGGATCGAGTGGGACGGCTCATGGGTCAGCTCTCCTGGGCCGGGGTGGTCGTGTCGGGAGACGGGCGGTCGGTGTCGCCGCGCAGGAGGATTTCGATCTGCGTTCGGACCCGCTGGTTGTCTGCGATGGTGTCATCGAGCGGGCAGACGGTGAATCCGACCAGGGTGGCGATCAGTGACGCGGCGGTGGTGGCGGGATCGTTCTCGGGAGCGGGTTCGATTGTCGTGGCGAGCAGTTCGGTCAGTGCGGTGTGGATGCGTTGTCTGCGGTCGACGTGCTGGTCGCGGTTCTCGGGACCTGTCGCGGCGAGTTCGAGTTCGAACCAGAGCCATCCGGGGTGGCTGATCACGGTGGCCGCCCACGCCGACAGCATCATGACCAGGTCACTGCGGTTGGTCGGGCGGGCAGCGTGGATGCGGTGTAGGGCGATCGCGGTCAGGGTTTCAGCGACTTCGTGGCCGAGCAGGTGTTTGTAGGGGTAGTGCTTGCCCAGCGGACCGGTGGTGTACCCGGCGGCAGCGGCGATCTCGGTGACGTGGGTCGCCGCGTAGCCGTGGGTGAGGAACAGTCGCCGCGCGGCCACCAGCAGACGTCGCCGGGTCCGTCGCTTGCTGTGCAGGCGGCCGGGCCTCGGGGCGTTCATCGGGGCCGGACGTTCTGCGCGAGAGGGCCTTTCGGGCTGTCGACGTGGTCGAAGGTGACCCGCTGATCGCGGAGTAACGCGTCGCGATTGTGGATGTCTGCTTGGCGGACGAGCAGATCCGGGCCGAGGTCGGAGGTGATGAACCCGAATCCCTTCTCGTGGTTGAACCATTTCACGGTCCCGAACGTCACGCTCTCACCTTCCTCTTCTTACCGGTTGGGTCGTCGCGGCTACTGGGTGTGGTGGTCGCCGAAGTGGGTGACCGCGTGGTGGGCGGCGGCGATACTGCGGCGTCGGGTGAGTGCGGTGACCGTGTCGAGCACGAAGCTGGCGACCAGCGCGTACATAAGGGCTTGCAGCAGCGTGCGCACGGTGGTGTGTAAGAGTGCGGGGATCCGGTGTAGAAGTCGCATGGCGCAGTACCTTTCGGGTGGGTGAGCAGAAATGCGGTGTGGGGGCGTGGTCAGTGCGGTGGGTCGGCCGGTTGCGGGATGCGGGCGGGCAGGTGGACGCGTCCGGCCGCGACGTCGGCGGCGAGCAGGTCGTAGACCACGGCTCGGCCGAACAGTGAGTGATGCGCCCGCGGACCGGGCTTGCTCGGGATGGTGGGATCGATCGCGGTGATCCAGCAGCGGCACAGTTGCGATATCTCGGTGCCGAGTCCGTCGCGGTGACTGGTCGCCGCGCGGTGCCCCGGCGGTGTGAGGGTGGCGGCGAGGTGGTCGTCGATGCGCTCGACCAATTGGCCGAGTCGGTGGTGGGCGCTGTGCAGAGAGTCGGTGAGCACGGTGATGTCGGCGCTGTCGGTGTGGCCGGGCGGCAGTCGCAGCAGCTGGCCGAATGCGGCGCGGTATTCGTGGTGGGCATCGAGCATCTGCACCGCGATATCGACCAGGGTGGGGAACGGGTAGTGGGCAGCGACGAATTCCGGTGCGTGCCAGGCGCGGAACAGCACGTGCGCGGACGGGATCTGTCCGAACCAGGACGAGTCGTTGCCGACGGCGCGTGGTGTCGGTGGGTCGGGGTGGTGCCCGGGTGCGGGGGGTGTGGGGTTCATCGCAGCTCCTGGATTGCTCGCCAGCCCAGCGGTAGTTGGACGCGGCGGGTGCGGATAGCGGTGACCAGATCGGCGTAGCCTCGGTGGGTTTGGGCCATCCGCAGCGCGGCGTCGTGGTGGTGCTCGGTGTTGGTGGTGTGGCGCAGGATCCATTGGGATCGGGCGAAGACCTCGGCGTAGTGGCTGATCACCTCGCCCAGAGGGTGGGTGTGGTGGTCGGCGTTGACCGGTCGTGGCAGGTGGAATATCGCCCACTCGTCGATCGCCGCCATGACCGCGTTCATCTGGTCGCGGGTGGCGATGTCGTCGTAATCGGCGGGACGCCGTTGCGGGGACACCGCCGCGCTGAGCAGGCTGGCGTGGATGTCGGCGAGCTCGCGCGCCCACCTGGTCAGTGGCGACGGGCCCTCGACATGGCGTCCGGCCACCGCGAGGTGGAGTTCACGAGCTTCGAGCAGGTTCTCGATCGGTGTGCCGCGATCACGCTGGCGGGCATGGTGTCGGGTCATCGACGGCTGGCCGCTGCCTGGCGTCGTGGTGCTCATCGCATCCTCGCCCCCGTCTGGCCGGTCGTGCTCACGCGGGCGGTGAGGGTGCAGCGGGTGATGGTGTGCGT
The DNA here is from genome assembly GCF_001310275.1 of Nocardia arizonensis. Taxonomy (GTDB): domain Bacteria; phylum Actinomycetota; class Actinomycetes; order Mycobacteriales; family Mycobacteriaceae; genus Nocardia; species Nocardia arizonensis. The sequence goes on along the minus strand of NZ_LGYZ01000133.1, from coordinate 45,512 downwards.
GCCGCTGGGCAAGCGGCGCACCTGCTCGCACACGCCGACCAGATCGCGGGAGGGCTCATCGCTGCGTGGATACGGTTCGTCGAGTTCGACGGCCAGCGCGCCGGTCGCGGTGTCGACCAACGTGCGGATCACCGTGTCGGGGAGCGGGGTGGGTTCGAGCCACAGCGACCGTGGCGGGTGGTGGCGGTCGCCGATGAGGGCGACATAGACCGCGTCGACGCGTTCGATCGCCTCGGGCCACCCGTTGCGGGTCAGCGCTTCGACGGCGTCGAGTTGCGCTGCGGCCGGGATGGCCCCGACCCGGGACTCGACCACGACCTGTTCGCGGCCCGCGTCGTGGTCGGAGACCGCGTCGTGCTGGGGGAGCGGCCCTGGGACCGGAGCCGATCGATGCGGGGTTGCGTCGAGATAGTGCAGGGTGAGCGTGGGCAGGGCGGTGAGGTGCGACAGTGCCGCCCGTCCGGACGGGTCGAGGTCGGACAGGTGCAGTCGGGAGGGCACCAGCAACCGCAGGTCGGTGGCTTCCGGAATTCGGGACAGGATCGACCAGAGCAGATCGGCTCGCCGGTGGGGCGGTGCGAGGAGCCGGGTGAGGTCGATCCGTCGCCCTCGTGCCAGTGATTCGAGGCGGTTCAACACCGGCACGCTGTGGTCGATCTCGGTGAGCAGGTCACCGATCACGTTTTCGGCTGCGAGCGGTTCGAAGTACACCCGGCCGTCCCCGAACCCGTTGCGCGCGGCGAACTCGTGCACGGATCGATCGAAAGCGTCGGCGTCGTGTCTGGACAGCAGGTCCGAACGGGCGTAGCCAATCCACATTTCCTGTGACCCCTTTTCGCTTGTCCTCGAAGAGGCGAAGGGCGGTAGTGACCGATGACCCCCCAGCGGGCGACCCGAAGGTGTTCGGGCAGGCACGACGGGTGCCTGCGGGCTGCCGTGCGGTGGGGCTGTGCGGCTCCGGCAACAAGCGATCAGGGAAGGCGGTTGCGGGAACCTCGGGTTCGGCAGCGCGGAGGTGGCTGCCGCCGACGTGGCGTGTGTGACTTACCGTGTCGATGCGGTTCGGTGCCGACGTGGTGGGGCGCGGAGTGCGTCATCTGCTGTCATAGACAGAGTTAATCGCTGCCGGATGCTGGGCACCATGACATTGCACCGGGCACAATCGGGCACGTCCGCCGACGGTGACATGACAGATTCGGACACCCGGCCGTGATGAATCGGGTCGGATCCGTTGACGATTTGTTGCTGCGGTCGTCGTCCGGTCCCGCGGATCGGAGGGACTTTCAGCCGCTGCGCGCGGGAATCAGATGTAGAGATCCCAGGCGATGTCGTGCCGGGCTGTTCTGAGTGTGGCCAGGCGGTGGGCGTGCTGGGCGGCGACGGTGGGGCGGTGCTGGAGATCGGGCAGGACGCTGGTGACCATGATCAGTTCGCGGATACGGGACAGGATCGGCCACGCGGGATCGTCGCGGACCTCGCTGCCGTAGGCGTGGACGAAGTCGCGGTAGAAGTCGTGGCGACCGAACCGTGTCGCTCCGACGGCTTGGGGGACGAGATCGTAGGCGAGGGGACCGATCCCGGTCTCGTCGAGGTCGCAGAGCACCGTGTCGTCGTGTCGGTGCAGCAGGTTTCCGGTGTGGGGGTCGCCGTGGATGATGCCGGTCGGCAACTGGTCCTGGACGTGACGGAACGCCTGTTCGGCGCTGTCCCATTGCTCGCCCAGCCAGCGGGCGTCAGCGGGGGCCAGGACAGTGGTGTCGGCGTGGGCGAGGCGGTCGCGTGCGGTGGTGAACGGGTCCCAGGTCGGCAGGACGGCGTGGTCGGCCGAGTCGAGGTCGAGGGCGTGGAGTCGGTGCAGCGGCGATGCCAGATCGTCTGCGGTCCAGTCGGTTCGCCGGCCGAGTTCGTGCCAGAACGTCACCGTGTAGTCGCCGTCGACGGTCAGTGGTTGATCGGCGTCGAGCAAGGTCGCGATCGGGGCGTCGCGGGCGTGCAGCCAGCGGGCCATGGTGACCACGCGCTGTCCCCGCGACATCGCGACCGGGCCGGAGGCGACGCGCAGGACGACGCGTTCGCGGGGGAGCCGGTAGACGGCGTTGACGGTGTATTTGATCAGCTCGGCGCCGTGGGAGTTCAATCCGATTCGGGCGCAGGCCAGCTCGACGATGCGATGCAACTCGGCGGCGCGCTCGGCCGCGATATCGGTCGCCACACCCTCCAGCCTAGGCGCTCGTGGCACGGCCCATGGTCATGTGTGATGCGCGCGAGATCGCCACCTGGCTCGCTCTGACCGCGTGGGATAGGTCCCGGACGTCGCTGCGTGGTGTCGCGGTGGTGGCGGCGCGGAGCATGGTCTCCAGGCGTTCGGCGACTCGGGCGCTGGTGATCTGTTCGGACATCTCGACCGCGGTCGTGGCGAAGGACAGGCCGGAGTCGATCTCGCCGAGCCGGAAGCACGCGGTGGCGGCGGTGATGTTGTCGAACACGATGCTGCGGGCGGGCCGTCCCGGCGCGGCGGCGCGCAGGGACGCACGGGCGCTGTCGAGGGCGGCGAGACTGTAGCGGTCGGCGACCGGGTGGGGCGCGGTGGTGGCGTATTCGTTGTAGATCACGGCCTGGATGCCGGTGTATTCGCCCGGTGTGAAGAACACGCGAGTCCAGGGCGCGACGATATCGCCGACACGGCCCATTTCGTCTTCGGCGCATGTCAAGGCGAAGTGCATGCGGTTGCGGTCGCCGAGCATGGCGTGTGCCCATGCCTCGTTGGCGTATAGGCGAGCCGATTCGCCGCTGTCGGCGGCGTCGCGCGCGGGCAGTTGCCCGAGCTGGAACATGCGCAGCGCGGTGCGCGGGTCGCGTTCGATAACCTCGATGCGGCCCAGCACGTACAGGATGGACGCGGCCAGACTGTCCGCGCCGGCCCGCCGCGCGAAACTCAATGCCAGGGTGGCGAACTGGCGCGCGCGATACTGATCTCCCGCGTCGTGGAACGCCCAGCCGATCAATCGGGCCAGGTCGGCAGCAGCGACCAGAACCGCCTGATCGGCGGTCTCGTCGTGGCGTAGTGTCGCCAGATTCGGTATCGAACCCAGCAACGCGGTGGCCGAATCGGTGACCGCGGAGCCACCACGCTGTTGATCCAGAGACCGCAAATGCGCTGTGGCCGCCCGCACGCCACCGGCGTCGGCGGCCCGCCTGTCGCCGCGAATGCGATCCGGTGCCCCTGCCTGATCGAGTCGCGGGAGCCACGGGAGCAGCGCGGAGGAGGAGCCGACGACCGTAGCGGCGACGGCCTCCAGCAACGTCGCTTCAGGCGCGCGCCGCAGCGGCTCGGATACATCGGGCACACCCGGCCCGACGGACCGTGACACCGACGCCCGCACGGGCACGCCATCGGGAGCCGGTCGCGGGCGTGTCGATCTCGGGTCGTGGTGGGGGACAGGCGCGCCGATCGCGGCCAGCAGACGTCGATACACTGCGCTCGGGGTCCGGACGTCGCCGTCTTCCCACCGTGCGACATGACGCTCGGAACACGCGACGTTGACCCGCTCCTCGCGGGCGCGGGCGTTGATGCGCTCGGCGAAATCCTTGCGGCTTATCTGGAGGTGATCGAGCCGAAACGATCGCAGGCGGACACCCCAGGATCGCTGGCTCGGCTCAGCGCCGACGGTGAACTCGGCGGTGGGTTCGCGCAACGTCGTCGGCTCCACCGGTTACCCCTTTACCTCTGGACACCACCTGCTGGCCCTGACGCCGTACGCGCCGATCCGGCGTCCACATTCGCTCCGCGCGTCGATGTCCTGCCGGACATCGACGACCGAAGCGTCCTATCTCGGACAGATTATCTTTACTGATAATCTAACCTGATAATCACCTCTATGGGTGGGAAGAGTCCGATCGGGCGATGAGATGACGGTGGGAGTGCATGGCGACGAGGACCGCGCGGAAAGTGCTGCTCGGACGCGAAATCGATGACCTGCTGCGACGGGGGCGTGTCACGCAGGCCGACGCGGGGCGCATCGTCGGTGTCGGCCAGTCGCGGATCGCCGCCGCGATCGCGGGAACCGGAAATCTCACCGCCGACGCGCTGAAGAAGCTGGTCGGCGAACTGGGTATCGGCGATGAACGCTATCTCCAGATGCTGCTGGAGCTGCGCGAGGACAATCATCGTCGCGGGTACTGGACTTCGGGGTACCGGCGTGCCTACATCGAGGAACTACGACTGCTGGTCGATCTGGAAGCCGTGGCCGATCGCCTGCGCGAAACGGCCGCCGAGATCATCCCCGGCCTGCTCCAGCATCCCGACTACATCCGCGCGCTGCACCAACCATTCGCACCCGACGACCACGACCCCGACGCCATCACCGTCGAGGACTATGTCCAATCCCGCACCGCGCGTCAGCAGATCCTGTTCGCCCGCCCGGCACCGGAGTTCCACGCGATCCTGTCCGAGTCCTGCCTGCGCCGCACCTACGGCAACGATCAGGTGATGGCCGACCAGATCGGCCACCTCATCGAACTATCCGGGCGACCCAACATCCAGCTCCAGGTCATGCCCTTCACCCACCAAGCCCCCGGCGCGGGCATGGAGGACCGCTACATCCTGGTCCGCGTCCCCTCCCCGGGCGCCGCTGGCGATCTCGAGATGGCGGTGGTCGAAGCGCAGGGCGAGATCCGCTACATCGATGACAAACCCGCGGTCGCCATCCGCGACACGATCTTCACCCGTCTCACCATGACCGCGCTCAGCCCCGCCGATTCGCGGCAATTCATGCACCACCTGCTGCGCGGACTGCGCAACCGGCCCACCGTCACGCGATAGCCACTGCGCGCGAGCACAACCGAACAGGAAATCCGTCGATGTCCGAACCCGACTTCGAACCCCGCCATCTCGACACCGCCAAGCCGAGCTCGGCGCGCATCTACCTGCACATGATCACCGGCGAGGTCATCTACGAAGCCGACCTGCCCTTCATCGAACAGCTCTACACCGCGATCCCCTTCTACCCGAAATGGGCCCGGCACAACCGCGCCTTCCTCGGCCGCGCCGTGCGGCACATGGCCGACCACGGCATCCGGCAATTCCTCGACATCGGATCGGGACTGCCCGCCGGGGGCAACACCCACCAAGTCGCCCGCGAACTCATCACCGACCCCCACGTCGTCTACGTCGACAACGACGAAGAAGCCATCAACCGCGCCCGCGACCTGCTCACCGAACACCAGCTCCTCGACACGACCGCCATGATCGACGCCGACCTGCGCCAACCCCCGCGCATCCTCGAACACCCCGACACGCGCAGACTGCTCGACTTCACCCAGCCGATCGGACTGCTGCTGATATCGGTGCTGCCCTGGATCACCGACGAAGACGACCCCGCCGCACTCCTGGTCCAACTCCGCCACGCGATGCCGCCCGGCAGCCAGATCGCGATGACCCACGTCTCTCTCGAAGACGCAGGACCCCAGATCAGGACCCAGGTCGCCGCCGGTGCCTCGGTGTTCGCCGACGCGAGTACCCCCGTCACCCTGCGAACCCGCCAACAATTCGCCAGCTTCTTCGACGGATGGACACTGACCGAACCCGGCATCACCTACGCCACCGACTGGCACCCCGACACCGATATCGACAGCGACGATGACGCACGCCGCTGCAACTTCGCCGCTATCGGCACTCTCTCGTAACGTGGACTGGTGCGAGAACCGGACAACCCGACGGTTCCGCGCGCTCGAAAGGAAACACCCCGTGCTGCCGACACCGACCGTGAGTCAATTCCGCAAGGCCGCCGCCAGCTCACCCCAACAGGCATGCGTCATGATCTACCGCGACACCACCCGCACCATCATGTGGGACGACAAACTCGCCGACACCGGTGACCACGAAGTCCCTCTCGATGAGTGCTTGAGCTTCGACCACGACCAATTCGAGGCGATCCAACACGCGATCCGTACCGGCGATCCGGTCCGGATCCCGCTTACGATCACCCGCACCAGCGGCGACGGCTACCTGTTCACCGCCGCCGACGGGTACGCGAGCAGCGCCGGAACGGCAACGTTGTTCTTCGACGCCGCCGAATACCTCGCCTTCGCCACCGCAGTGCGCAACCGCGAGTTCGACCGAGGGGCTACCACGCAACAGCGGCTGTAGGCCCTACCGGCCGCGCGGCGCGTCACCGTCGACGAAGGACCACACTGTCACCGACCCGCACGAGACGGCGGGCCGAAACGACGACGAGGCAGGACCACCCGTCCGGAAGCCGAGCTCACAATCCGAGGTCGGGCTCTGGCGAATCGCTGGGATCGGGCTGGTTCAATCCCGTGGGGTCGAGTGTGGTGTGAGGATCGTCGGTGAGGCGCAGTGCCTGTTCATGACGCGTCTGCGCCGGGCTGAGTTCGGCTCGGCGTTGTCGCTCGGCGTAGACGCGGTCGATTTCACTGCGGGTCTCGGCGGCGAACCTCTCAGCGGTCGCGTCCGGCGTGGCGTCGCGGGGATGAGCGCGGCTGTCCCGGGCGCGGATGTCCTCGGCGCTGGTGTTCAGGACCTCGTCCCATTTGTCGGGTGTTCCGGCGTGGTTGACCGCGTCGCGGTGGGCTTCTCGCGCGTCACCGCGGGCGCGGGTGCGGGCGCGTTCGTGTGCGGCTTGCTGCCGCACGAGTTCATCGATCCGGGTACGCAGGACATGGCGCACGTGGCGTTTGTAGGTGGGTGTGGTGTCGAGCCCTTCGCGGTGGGTCGCGAGTTCGGATCGGGTGGCGTGCAGCGCGCGGGTCGCTTCGTGGAGATGTTGCTCGGCGTCGAGTGCGGCGTGGATGGCGGTTTGCGCGTCGCGGTGGCGCCGGAGCAGTTCGGCGATATCGACGGTGTCGGATTGCTCGGGCGGCGCCGGAGCAAACGCGACGGCGTAGGTGTCGGTGAGCGCGAGTTGCTGATGCAACTCGTCCAGCCGGACGCCGAGTTCGGTGTCGCTGAGCGCGAACAGGGGATCGGTGACGGGCGGTTGATGATCGATGTCGCCGTTCGGTGCGGGGTGGGCGCGGATCCAGGCTTCGATCTGGGCGCGGCGTTCGGGATCGGTGACGGCTTTCCAGTCCCGGCGCAGGATGGCGTGCACGGCAGGAAGCGGTTTGCCGGCCGCGAGGTGGTCGGCGCGCGCGGTCATGTGCCGACTCGGGTCGTGGTCGGGGATACCGGCTTCGCCGTTGTCGCGGCATTCCCCGCAGAGCCCGTCGTCGGCGCGGCGCGGGGGGATCGGTGTCGCGTCTTGGGGACGGCGTTCGATGCTGCACGCGACGCATTCCAGCCCACGCGTGCGGTGGGTGGCGGCTTTGTCGTAGTCGAGTGAATACGCGGCCGGTGTCGGGTCTTTGGCTTCGTCGCGGCGGTAGCTGCGGTCGGCGAGGTCGGCCTCGCGCGGCGTCGGTGCCGCATGCTTCGGGAGGGGAGGCAGCTGTGAGTCGGGGAGTGCGGGGTCGTCGGTGAGGCCGCGGACCTCGTGCGCGTCCGGGCGCGCCCAGGGCTGGTCATCGGTTCCGGCGCGGGTGTCGTGGTAGTCCTGTTCGTGGCGGCGAGCCCGGACCTGCGGATCGGGCAGCGGATCGCGGACCAGGTCGCGGTCGACGCGGGTGTCGTGATCACGGGCTGCTCGGTGACGGCGCGCGCGCTCGAACCCCGGTGGAGGCGGTGTGCGATCGGGTCGGTCGTCGTGGACACCGGGGTCGGTGGCCGGGGTGCAGGCGTCGATGAGCGCCCGATGTTGAGGAAAGCGTTGTCCGGCGTCGCGGAGGCGGGCGGTGGCGACGGGGTAGGCGTAGCGGTAGAGGGTGTCGGTGACCGCGCCGAGAACCCAGCGTTGTTCGTCGGTGAGCTGGTGCTCGAACTGCCGGAATCGGTAGACGGCCGCGCGGACTCGGCCGTCGCGATACAGCTGCGCGATGGCCGCGAGCTCGGGATCGAAGCCGGAGGCATTGATGTCGACCGGAGTAGACGCCACCAGTGCGGGCTGCGGGCTGCGGGGCGGTTCGGGGTCGGGTGGATGCTCGCGGGCCGGCGCTGCGGAGTTCGCTGGGCGGGTGGTGTTCTCGCTCATGGGTGCTCCGTTTACCGTGGGTGGGGTGGAGGGGGTGTGGTGCAGGAGCGCATCGATGCGCCAGGCCAAGGCGGCGGCGATCTGGTCGGGGCGCAGGCCGCCGCCGTCGTCGGGGGTGGCGGCGAGCAGCAGTTCGTACGCGGTAGCCAGGAGCTGGCGCGGCGCCCATTGGGTGCTGGTGGCGCGCTCGAGGACGGCCACGACCCGTGGCCAGGCCGGGTCGTCGACGACCCGCTCGGCGGTGTCGGGGCCGAGGATGTCGGTCAGGTCGGTGATCCAGTCCGGGCGCAGGTTGTGGTCGCGGGCGTCGAGGGCGGAAGCGTCGAGTTCCAAACGGGCCCACAGGGCGGCGGCGGGCATCTCATCCGGTAGTGGCCGAATCGCGGCGGCGGTGTGGAGTCGCGCGGTGATGTCGATGCCCGCGCGGGCGGCGAGGTCGACACGTTCGGCGATCGCGGGCCAGTACGGGTCGACAAGGATGCGGGGTTCGATTCCGGACACGGTCTCGGCCCACCGGTTGACCGGACGCCTCGGGTCACCGAGCGCGGCGGTGACGCGGTCGTCGAGGAGGTCTTGGTGGTCGCGTTCCCGGACGGGGTAGCGGCGTGGCCCGGTCGGGCGGATGTCGATGTCGGCGACATGCAGACTGGCCCGCCATACCGCGAGATCGGCCAACAGGACAGGGGTGGCGCCGAGCAGGGGCCGCGCCCAGACCGGCGCGCTCAGCGGCGTCCATTCCTCGGTCGCGACCCGGATCTGTGCGGCGAGGTCGCCCAGAATGCGCGCGCGGGCGTCGACCTGGGTGGTGCTGGTGTCGACCCCCGCCGGTATGGCCGGTGTCCAGGGCAGTGGCCCGGTACCGGTCGAATGCGCGCCGGAAGGATCCAAACGCCAGTCCAAGACCGCGGCGGGGTCGGCGGCGGTGTCGAGTTCGCGCTCGGCGATCGCCGCCCGCAACGCGTGCACCGGATCGATGCCGCTGACGGCGAGGGTGGCCAGGTGTTGACGCAGAGTGGGGTAGGCGGGGGCGTCGGGGAGCCCGGGATGCAGTCGTTCGGCGGCGGCATCGACGCGGGCGAGTGCGGGTTCGCCGAGGGTGTGTTCGGCGGCCAGCCCGAGGGCGTCGAGGTAGATATCGAGCGCGCGCCCGATGCGCCGGTGCGGATCGAGGGCATCGCGCAGCTGGGTATGTGCGGACTTCTGCGCGCCGTCACGGCCCAGAACCCGCACGAGGTTCTCCACCGCGGTCCGCGGGAACGCCGCGCTCTCGGTGAAATCCGAGCCCTCGTCCCCGCTCAACGCCGAGGGGATGTAGGCGTGGTTGGCGTGGATGCCGCGGGTCATCGCGACGTAGAGCTGCTCGCGCGATTCGCCGCCGGTGAGCGCGACATGACACGTGTCGGCGGTGATTCCCTGCGCGGAATCGATCGTCGCGGCGTACCCGAGACGCACGTTCTGTGCGACGTACTCGGCGGGTAACCGCACAGTCGCGCCGGTTTTGCTGTGGTGTCGGGCGGTGATACTGCCGTCGGAATGGACGGCGGTGACGGTCCAGACGTAGCCGTTGCGCACCCAATCGTGGGCACCGAAACGCAGTTTCTTCGCGTTCTGCCGGGTGCGGATCGTGTCACCGACCGAGGCCGCGGTGCGGTCGCCGAGCACCACTTCCGGGCCGTCGAGACCGCCTTCGCGCAGTAGTCGGTCGGCGCGGGCGCGTTCGTTGAGCGCGGTGACGGTGTCGTGGTTGGCGGCCAACATGATTGCGTCGCGCCCGGCGGCGTGGTCGGCGGCCCAGGCGGTATAGGCGTCGTCGTGGGTCGAACCGGTGTGCCCGCCGTGGATGCGGTCGTTGTCCAGGTACCAGCCCAGCGCGGCCGGGTCGCCCTCGCGCAGCATCAAACTCGCCGACGCCTCCGCGGTGGAGGCGAAGCGCACGACGTGGGTCAGGGTGAGGGTCTGCTCGGGTGCGGCGGCGGTCATGTCGGCGTCGACGCCGCCGGCCTCGATTGCGGGGAGCTGGCGGTCGTCGCCGAGGCAGCGGATCGTCGCGCCGCGATCAGCGAGGAAGCGCAAGAGGTTGAGGCGTTTGAGGGTGCCGATCTTGACGTGTTCGTCGACGATCACGAGGGTGTCGCCGGTGATGTCGAGGACCCATTGCGGCAACGGCGGCGGATGCCCGCGATCGGGTGTGGAGTTGTGTGGGTCGGGGGTGTGCAGGTCGATGACGGTGAGTAGCTGGTCGACGGTTTCGCAACGCGCGTCGATGGATTCGCCCAGCACCGCGGCGGCCTTGGCGGTGGGCGCGAGCCCGAGCACCGTGCCGCCGCTGGTGTTCCAGGCGGCGGTGAGCACCGCCATCCCGGTCGTCTTGCCGGTTCCCGCAGGGGCGTTGGCGGTGTGCACACGCATCCCGGAGCGCGCGAATCCTTCGATCACGCTGCGCTGCCCGGCATTCAACCGTTGATCCGGATGCGCGGCGTCGTAGCCACGGATCGCCGCGGCCACCACCTCGGGGGCCACGACGCGCGCGCCGGGCTGCACCGACAGCGCGATGAGGGCGTCTTCGGCGGCCAGGATGCGGGTGGAGGTGTAGATCTGGGCGCCGGCGGGGGTGTAGCTGCTGGACTGGTCGCGGCGGCGCAACGCGTCCGGGACGACGGCGAGTTCGGGCTCGGCGGTGATATCGGGGTCGCCCATCGGGATCGACCGCGCCGGGTCCAGGGCCGCCTCCAGCACGGCTTCGCTGATCTGCTGCCATTGGCTGCCGTGGATTTTGCCGCGGATCTGGCGTTCGATTTCGGCGCGGACGTTGGCCGAGCGCCAGGTGGATCGCTGCTCGGCGACGGTTTCGAGGACCCGGTCGGCGGTGCGTGTGATCCACTCCCGCGTCGCGGTGACCCGCGGTGCGCGTACCGGATTCAGCGCCACTGAGACCATTGCCGCGAGGGCTTCCCGACCACCGAGGACCGCGATGGCTTGCTCGCGCCAGGCACGCCGCTGCTCGGCGAGCGAGCGCAGGAGGTGTTTGGCGGGCCGGGTTTCCAGGGTCGCTTGCTGGGCCAGGTCGCGGATCTCGATCGGTGTCGGTTCGCGGCCGTGGGCCTGCTGGAACAGCGCTGACAGCTCACCGGTACGGGCGCGGATCGCGCTCTCGCGCCGTGACCATGCCTCGATCAACCGCAGGGGGATGCCGACGATCTCGCGGATCGGGCGCTTGCTCGGGTCGGTGCCGGCCCGTTCGGCGAATTCCACGCCGACGAGGCGTTCGCAGTGGTGTTCGAGGCGGGTGTTGTAGATCTCGCTGACGGTGACCACCACCCGGTACAGGGCGGCGCCGTCGAGGGTCCGCCAGCGACCGTCCGCAGTCCGGCATCGATTAGCGATGAGAACGTGTGTGTGCAGGTCGGGGTCACCCGAACGCGCATCCCTGTGAAAAAAGCAGGCCGCGACGATGCCCTCGACATCGACCTGGCGCACCCCGTTGCGGCCGAGCCGGGTGTAGATCCCGTGGGACTCGAGCCAACCCAACGCGTCCGCGACTGCGGCGTTGTGGGCGGCCTCGATCTTCGCCGACACCGACCGTGGCGCCACCGCCCACAACGCCGACACCGACTTCACCGGCGAGAAAGTGATATCGAAACCGGCGACCGCAGTAGTGGGTGGACGTGAGTTCTTGGCGATCCAGCCCGACAATTCCCGCGCGTTCAAGGGCGGGCGGGAGTACTCGTCGGTGAACATATCGAACGCGACATGTGTACGAATGCGGGTGCGATCCGCTTCCGAAAGGGGTGCGTCGGCGGGCCTGTCGTGCGCGATATTGTGTTCGGCATACGCCTGCCCGCACCGTTTACGGTAATCAGAATTCGGTGCGTAAACGCGAAAAGGATTACCCAAACGCGACGCTTTATCGGCCGCGTCGCTCGCCTGTTTCGGAGTCGCACCGCGCGCGGAGGCGTAGTGGAAGACGGTGTCTTCGATCTGTTCGGCGTCGGGATGTCGACCCACCCCGAACAGGGACTTCACCTGCGACTCGGTCACTTCCGCACCCACATCGATGCCGAGGGAGGCCAAACCGGAACCGCTCCACACCCCAGGAGACTCACCATGGGCCGAGTAGTAGTCGGACAGCGCGGAACGGCCGCGGGAGTCGACATCATTCGCGGCTATATTTCGCAGGTAATACTGATAGCCATTGCCTGCGACGACTTTATGAATCGTCGCGGTCATAAATCCATCGAGCACCCCGAACCGACGAAAGTCGAGGAATCCAGGGTATGCAGATTCCGGCTGTTCGCGAGAAACCCCAGGACGAGACCAGATCGTTATCTAGATCGGGTCGGGGAGGGGCCGGAATGCAAGAGGTGTGCTTAACAAAGAGGAGTGGAGAAGAGAGGAAGAGGTGGGTGCGGATGGCAGCAGTGTGGAGATGATAGTAGGAGGAGTGGGGAATGGGGCGGTGCGCGGGGTGGAGGGGGAGAGTGGTGTGGCGGGGTTGGTGTGGGAGCCGTAGGTGGTGGTCGGTGGTCGGTGTGGGTGTTCAGTGGCGTGGCCGCCACAGGTGCAGGGCGTCGAGCGGGTGCAGGTCGGGATCGAGGGTGAGGGCGGTGAGGGTGTCACCGTGGCAGTGCAGCGGCGCGCACCAACAGCCCAGCACGCGCCCGGCGAACTCGCCGCCGCGCAGGCGCGCGAGTAGGCCGACCTGTTCGGCGGTGTGGTGGGAGTGGGCGGTGAGGACGTCGTCGCGGTTGCCGTGGCGGCCGATGATGAACGGGTTGCCCCAGTCGCTGGCCCGGTCGATGCGAACGAACAGGTCGTGGCGTCGCGCCCAGTCGATCAGCGGGACGTGCCCGGCGGCGGCGCGCATCGACACCACGACCGGGGTACCGGCGGCCAGGTGCTGTTCGAGATCGGTGAGGTTCAGCTGTGCGGGATCGATGTAGTGGACCATGGTGGCCTTCCTCCGGTTCGAGTGCTCGCGACGGTGCCCGAGCCGCGCGGGCCGCGTCGGGAGATCTGCCCGACCCGCCCGCCCGGCCCGGTTCGGGTGATCGAACCGAGCTGCGCGGGGACGCCGAGGTGGGTCAGAGGGTCGGGGCGGGGACGGGTGACCATCCGGTGGACTCGCAGGCGTAGTGACGGTCGTCGAGTCCGACGAGGTCGCCGACCGACAGCGACCGCAGTCCCGTGACGCCGTGCATGCCTTTCGCGTACCAGGTGTCGGTGTGGATCTGGTCCTCGTCGTGTTCGGGGTGGTCGTTGAACGCGGCGAAGACACGTTCGAGCAGAACCTCGTCGGTGTCGGTGGCCGGGTCGGCGCGCAGCAGGTAGGTGTAGGCCAGGGTGAGGGGCGCGTCGGGCTCGTATCCGGTCAGCAGCGCGTTCCGGTCGCGGTTGAGGTAGACCCGCACCCGGACCTCCCCCGGGTGGGAATGAGGTACGGACACGGCATCGCGCAGCGCGCGCAGGACACGGCGGACTCGGTTCGGGAATCGATGCACGGGTCAGGCTCCTGCCGGATCGGGGATGGTGGACCGGCCCGCCGCAGGGGTCGACACCGCGGCGGACCGGGGAACATGGGAGGGAATCGAGCAGGGGGCGGTCAGGCCACCGCGGACGTGCGGCGGGTAGCGGTGGGTACGAGGCCGAGGTCGATGCGGCAGTCGGTGCAGTAGTTGTCGGCGTGCACGACACCGTTTCGGGCGCAGGCGTCGCAGCGTCCGATCCGCTGCCCGGCCCCGAGCGCGGACCCGCCGCGGCGCGGCCGACGCGCGGCGGCGGTGCGGGGTGCGCGTTCGGGCTGGCCGAGGTTCATGGCCATCCACCGGGTGATCAGCCGCCAGGTCGGCCCGGTGTTCGCCGCCGCCGCGCGTACCCGGTCCAGCAGCACCCGCGCCTGGGCGGGATGGGAGGTGGCGATGTGGGCGCAGCGGGATTCGACGAAGGTCCGCATCCCGAACCCGGCAGTCAGCGCGGGGATGCCGGGGTGGCCGTCGGCGCGGCACACATCGCAGAGCCCGTCGTCGCTGACCACGATCCCGTGGCGGGTGTGGAAGGGACGGCGGTCGGCGGCGGGCCGGTCGACCCAGCAGCTCACGCACGGCCACCCCAGGTACGGGGTCATCGCCGCGAGGTCGTAGTCCAGTCCCGAGCCCTGCCAGGTGGACTCCCGCACGTCGAGTTCGCTGTAGGGCAGATACTCGTCGCGGTCGCTGGGCACCGCGAGCCCGGTACGCCGGGCGGCGAAGCGGGACTGGTCGGCGGTGGTGATCCGCGGCGGGAACTGCGGCCGGGTGCGCCGCGCCCGCCCGCCGCGCCCCCGCGCGGACGGTTCGGGCTCGCTGTCGTGTCCGCGCAGGAACTCCCGTGCCGCGTCCTCGAGACCGGCGTAGCGGCGGTCGGGGGCGATGTGGCGTTCGGGGACCTCCGGGGCGAGCAGGTGCCGGTCGGCTTCGGTGTAGCACTCGGCGACGTGCAGGAAGTAGGAGCGATCCCACAACTCGGCTTGTACGTGCGCCCACACCTGCCCGGCCTTCTTCCTCGGTTCGGGCACCGGCGGGGTGCGGTCCTCGTCGACGGCGGTGTCGATGGCGTACAGCCGCCGCGCGGCATAGCTGGCGTATTCACGCTGGCGGCGTTCGGCGACCGCGAGGTCGCGGTCCCGGTGGCGCAGGCTGACGAGCCCGACGGTGGGGGCGGGGATGCGGGCGCGGCGGGCGGCGATCTTCTCGGGCTGCAAGCGGGCGGCGTCGGTGGCCGCGCTCGGGGTGGCGGTGTAGCGGTCGCGGGAGCGTCGGTCGCGAATGGAGCGACGCACCCATTCGGCCGCTTCGATCGACACCTCGGAGGGGGCGGGGAGCTCGGGCCGGTAGAGGCCGGGGTCGCCCTCGGCGGTGTGGTCGATGATCATGGCGCGCAGTTCCGGCCGGGACTTGGCCATCCAGCCGAGCTGGCGGGCCGCGGTCTTCCAAGGGGCGCGCTCCATGCGCGCCGCGGCGTGCGCGAGCAGTTCACGCTCGACCGGGGAGGCCAGGGCCAGCACGTCGGTGAAGCGTTCGCGCGCGGCGTCGGGATCGGATGCCAGGAGGTATTCGATCTCACCGAGCGCGGCGGCGAACGGGGAGACGGTGTCGGCGATTTCGGTGACGGTCTCGGTGGCAGGTTCGGTCACGGGTGCGTTCAACGTTGCGGTCATCACTGGGTCCTGTTCTGTCGTGGAAACAGCTCGGCCCCGTGCCGGACGCACACAGCACGTGTACGTGACCCCGGCACGGGGCTGGGCGGCTGGTCGTCTGACCCGCCTGAGTGCGATCGACCAGGGTGGGAGTCCGACGCGGCGGAGGGAACGCGCCGAAACGGTCGGCGCCGAATTCGCTGCGCACGACCGCACTACCGCCGGATGCGAGACATGCGGCGCGCTGGGCGAATTCGGGGACGGCCGGGCGCGGGCCCGGAGCCGTGGCGGGCTCACGCCCTGGTAGCACTCAGACAGGCGGGGCAGATGGCCAGACGGTCAGCCCTCCCCACCGCAACCCTTGATCGCTGACGCGACCGGCCCCGGGGCGCTGCCCGGCGTGACCCCTTGGGGGCCGGTTGGTCAGAACGGTGCGCTGTATGCCTCAAGGGCGCTGATCAGCGCGTGGCGGCCGGCGAGGATCAGGTCGAGGATGTGGCGCACGGTATCGGCGCGGGTGGCGTCGGGTTCGGGATGGATGAAGGTCTCGGCGACGTCCACGCTCGCGCTGGTCAGCCGCAACTGGTCATTGATCTCGACGATCAGGAGCAGGCGCGCGTCGTCGGTGCGCCACAGAATGATCTGGGCGAGGTCTTCGCGCAGCTGCCCGTCCAGGGCGTAGATCGCGGTGTGCAGGACCTCTTCGATGTCCTCGATCGTCAGGACCGAGATCGGCTCGAGGCGCAGGACACCGAGTGCGAGCAGTTTCTGGAGGTCGGCGTCGGTGAGGGTGTCGGGCACAGCGAGTTCCTCCTTGCGGGTGGCCGGTGTCAGGTGTGCGGGTCGTCGGGGCGGTCCAGGCCCATCCATGCCTGCTGCCAGGCCGCAGCGAAGCTGGTGGCTTCCTCGCCGGCGCTGATTCCTTCGTCGTGGGAGTCGGTCGCGTCGTAGATGACGACGGTCCAGCTGTCGATGTCGCCGCGGTGGGTGGCGAGTCCGGCGTCGATGCTGGTGATCAGGACGTAGAGGGTGCCGGTCGGGTCCAGGATCGGCCCGGCCTCGGCCTCGATCGCGACGAACGCGAACATCGGGTGTCCGCCGGTGTCGACGACGCGGGGATTGCCGCCGATCCCGGTCAGGAACTCGACCTCGGGAGCGTGGGCGGCCAGCAGCGGGGCCGCGATGTGCTCGGGCGCGGGAGAATTCGGGGAGTCGATGGGCATGCCGCCCTCCTTTCGGCCGGAGTGGTGTGCTCACCACGCCGGTGCCTCGGCCGGGCAGTGCGCGTGTATGCGAGCCGAGATGGATCGCTGTTTGCTCGGGCGGTGGCCTCGGGTGGTGGGGTATCGGTTGCGCAGGGCAGTGGTCAGTGCCTCGCGCCGGGTTCGAGCGGGTCCACCGATTCGATGAACCGCAGCGGCACCAGCACCGCGGCGAGCGTGTGTCCGCCGTCGGTGTGAACGAGGGTGTGGCGGCGTCCGACCGCCCGGACCCGGACACGGAGGCGGTGCCCGCCACCGGTGGTGAGCGTGGCCGGGGTCCTCGTGCGCCGTAGCCGGTGCAGCTCGACCGCGAGCAACGCGAGCCGACCGTGCCCGCCGACCGTGTCGTCGGCGTCGGCTTCGGGCGGGTCGGTGTCGGTGATCACGGCCAGGCGTGCGGCGATGACCGCGTGCAGGCGGCGGATCCCGTCCCACGGGCTGGCCTGCTCGGCGAGGGCGTCGAGGCGGTCGAGCACGTGGGTCAGGAACCGGATCTGGATCGTGGCCGTCTCCCGCGGGTCGTCGACGCTCATAGCGATCCTCTCCCGGGTCAGGCCACCAGCCGGTCGCCGGTGCCGGTCCTCCCGGCAGTGACGGCCACGACTCGGCGAGGGTGGGCCGCCCGGTGGCGGGCGCGGGCCGCGATCGCCGCATCGGTGGTGCGCGCCGCGTCGGTGGCCGGGTTCGGTTCGGCGTGCAGGCGCAGGTCGTAGCAGTCCTCGCGGACCGGGCCACGCAACAGGGCGCGGATCTCGTCCGCGACCGGGACCTCGAGCACCTCCACGCCGCCGCCTGGGCGCGGCCGGTGCTCGGGCGGGCGGGGACCGGTGGTGGCGGTGGTGGCCAGCCGGGCCGCGGCCAGGGTCAGGACCCGGGACAGGGCGGCGTCGGGTGAGTGGGCGTGGCCGCGGTGGACCAGTCCCAGCCATGCCCAGTCCGCAGGCGTCAGCTCGGCCAGCGCCACGGTTATCGCGGCGCGCGCCCGCGTGGGCGTGTGCTCGGCGAGGGCGATCAACGCCGCTGTTGCCGACGCGGTCACGGCGGGAGCTTCGGTAGGTGCTGGCTCGTTCATCGGGGGATCTCCTGGTCCTGGCGGGGGTTTCGGCGGATTCACGCGGATTCGCGCGGGATCCACCGCTGTCGGAATGAAACGGGGGTTCGATTCAGGGGTGTTCTTCGCGCATCTGCGACTCGACGCGGATCCGCTGCCAGGTACGCACGAGCCGATCACCGGGGCGCATGGCCGCGACGGCCTCGGCGCGGTCACCGGCTTCACACCACAGCTGCCAGTCGGGGCCGAGCACGCTGTACCAGCGCGGCTCCCAGTCGCCCTGCTCGCAGGTGTAGGTCGAGTTCTCGAAATCGTTCACGCGAAGACCGACCTTTCGACAGTGGAGCGGGGGTCGGTGCCCGCTGACGCGGTGCGGGTCGTGGGAGAAGGCCCGCGATTCGCGCCGCGACTACCGCGCGGCACGTAATACCGGTGGGACGGAAGGGGACCGCACCCGACCGGGGGTGTCGGGTGCGGCCACCGCTCGCGCCCCGCCTCCGACGCGCGGGGGCGCAGGCGCGGAGGGGGCCTTCTAGAACGGAGGCTCCACGCCGCCGCCGAATCCGTTGCCGAAGCCGCCGCCGAATCCGCTACCGGCGGTGGTGGCCCAGGGGTCGTCGTCACCGCTGCGGCTACCCGCGGCGGCCCCGACGAGTTCGCGGGAGCGATCACTGCTACCGTTGTTCGTGTTGGCGCGGTTGGACTTCTGCTTGTTCACCTTCGCGGTGGCGTAGCGCAGCGACGGACCGACCTCGTCGACCTCGAGTTCCACGACGGTGCGCTTCTCACCCTCGCGGGTCTGGTAGGAGCGCTGCTTCAACCGTCCACTGACGATCACGCGCGCACCCCTGGTGAGGCTCTCGGCGACGTTCTCCGCGGCCTCTCGCCAGATGTTGCACCGCAGGAACAGCGCCTCGGCGTCCTTCCACTCGTTGGTGGTGCGGTCGAAGTACCGCGGGGTGGACGCGACGGTGAAGTTCGCGACCGCGACGCCGGCGGGGGTGAACTTGAGTTCGGGGTCGGCAGTCAGATTTCCTATCACGGTGATGACGGTGTCTCCGGCCATGGCGGTTCTCCTCGAAGGTCGATGATCAACAGGGACAAACGAATTCGCGTACAGGGTCAGGCCCCACCCGCGAGCCATCGTCACCGCGCGGACGGGCGTCGGCGCGGTGGGTGGTGGCCGATGACGCTGCGTGGCTGCGTGGCTAGTCGTGGTGCGGGTGGCGGGGTTCGGGGTCGGCGGTTTCGTCGAGCGCAGCGAGTACGTCGGTGACCGAGTGCACGGCGCGCGCGTCGCCGTCGGCGATCAGTCGGTCGCAGCCCCGCGCGGCTGCGCCGGGGGCGGCGGGCACCGCCAGGACGGGCCGGTGCAACTGCCGCGCCCACCGTGCGGTCGCGAAGGTGCCCGAGCGCACACCGGCCTCGGGAATCACCACCTGCCGCGACATCGCCGCGACGAGGCGATTACGGGCGAGCAACCGCGCGGGTTCGACACCGTCGCGGGGCGGGTATTCGGACAGGATCGCGCCGGTCGCGGCGACGGCCTCGAACACCTCGGCGTGGGCGACCGGGTAGACGCGGTCGATCCCGCCTGCGGACACGAGCGTGGTCGCCACACCGCGCTCAAGGGCCGCCCGGTGCGCGCACACGTCGACGCCATAGGCGCCACCGCTGACGATGTGCACACCGCGTTCGGCGAGCGCGCCCGCGATCTCGGTGGTGATGGTGGCCCCGCGCGGGGAGACCGCCCGCGACCCGATCACAGCGACGCGGGTCAGGACCGAGACCGCCTCGACGGTGCCGCGCACCCACACCGCGATCGGTGCCTCCAGGAACCGGCTGTCGCGGGCGTCGAGGTCGTCGAAGGCGAGTCCGGTCCAGGCGGGATCGTCGGGGGTGAGCAGCCACGCCCCGGCCCGCTCGGCGCGGTCGAGATCCCGGTCGGCCAGCTCCGCCAGCGTGGCGGGTGCGCCGAGTCCGGTCGGGAGCGCGCCGATCCGGTCGGCGGCGTCCTCGATATCGGGTGCGAGCGCCCGGGTGGACACGACCACGTCCGGGTAGGTGGTCGGGGTGAGGGCGGCGCGGGCCAGGATCGCCCACGCCCGCAGCCGGGTATCGGAGACCGGGGCGATCGTGTGCATGGCAGTACTCCTCGAAAGTGGTGGGGTCGAGCGGATGTGGCCCGTGGCCAGGGGCCGAAGGGCGTCGTGACCGCGCGCCGGAATCGGGGGTGACGTGCGGGTCTATTCGGGCGGGAGGGCGAGGCCGGTGAGCGCGCACAGGGCCGCGCGCCAGTCGGGGAAGCGGGCGTGCATGTCTTCCTCGAGGATCCGGTGCCCGCAGTCGCCTCCGGCATAGCTCCACCCGCCCGCATCGAGGGTGACCGCGGCCAGACACAGCTCGCCTGCCCACACCCGGACCTCGGTCGCGTCGGCCTCACCGCCGGGGTGCGCGGTGAGATCGTCCTCGCCGCGGCAGAACTGGAGATGCGGGCGCGCCTCGCTGGCCGTCATCGTGTCGAGGGGCGAACGGAAGACCGGGTCGGTGGTCGGGGTGTTCGAGGTCGATTCGAGCATGGGGGTCCTCCGGACTCGGGGTCATCGAGGGTCGACGGCGTGAGGTGAACCGCCGATGGGCGCGCCGACTCCGGCAGGACTCGCCGGATGCGTGTGTGTCCCGGCGATGTTCGGATCGGATCTCAGGAGGGGCCGGTGCCGCTGAGTTCGATGGTGACGGTGTCGGGCTGTGCGGTGAGGACGAGCCATTTCGCGGGGTCGTCGGGGTTGCGCAGGAGGCCGAGCAGTGAGGTGGAGTCGTCGCCGTCGGGCTCGGTCAGGGTCAGGTATTCGACGAAGTCGTCGCCGAGTGGCGCACCGTGGTCCCAGTGGGTGCCGGGGCCGTGGCCGTGGGCGTAGACGACGTGCATCTTGTTGGTCGGGGGGTCGGTGTCGGTGCGGGGTTGGTTGGGAAGCCCGTTGCTGAGCAGGTAGATCCCGTCGTCCTTGACCCATATCAGCGACGGTGTCCCGACCGGGGATTCGTCGCCGTAGGCTTGCCGGTGTTCGGGGGCGGCGATGGCGTGTTCGGCGAGTTCGAGCACGTCGGTGCGGCGGAACCAGAGCGGGGCCTTGATCATTGGGGTGAGGTGTCCTTTCCGACGGTGGCGGCCGGTGGTGGTGCGGCGCATCGGCGGACCTGGGCGCGCCAGAGGCGTGCGCGGGTGCGGGTGATGGGGGTGAGTGGTGTGAGCAGTCGCGGGTCCAGGCGGCGGTAGTAGTTGCTGCCTTCGATCTCGTGGCGGTGGGCCAACTCGATCCGCACCCGGCCGGTATCGGTGTCGGGTGTGGGGCGGTAGAGCAGCTGGTGGGCGGTGACCTCGCCGGTGGTGGTGTCGGCGATCACCGCGGTCAACACCGTGTCCCAGCTCGTCGTGACCCCGGCCGCGACCGCGTCGGCGGCCGGGGTGCGGTCGTAGCGGATCAGGCGCTGCCCCTCGGGCAGGTGCCGACACAGATACGCCAAGGCGAAGGCGTCGACGTCGGGGGCAGCGGGCACGGTGACCGCGAGGGCGCGCGGCCCGGTGAGCCGGTAACGGGAGGGGAGCCAGTCTTCGCGGTCGACGCCGTCGAGCCAGTGGGTGCGGTCGCGGCCCAGGACGTATTCACCGCCGGGCGGGTCGTCGAAGGCGTCGATCAGCCTCGCGCGGCAGGCCGCGCTGCCCGGTCCGGCGAGGGTGGCGTCGCGGAACTCGCGCCACTCGTCCCATTCCCAGCCGCGACCGGCGTCGATCACGACCGATTCGCAGTCGGTGGCGACTCCGTCGAGGAACACCGACACCTCGGTTTCTCCGGACGGGTCACAGACCACCACGACTTCCACGCGCGGATCCGGCATGAGAGGTCTCCATTTCTGCCTGTCGGGGAGTTATCGGCGCAGGTGGCGGGGACGGGAGCGGGAGTAGCGCAGTCCGTTGGCGATGGTGCGATCGGCTTCGCCGCTGGTGAATCCCTCGACCCCGACGTGTCCGGCCGCGGCGTCCGACAGCACGCGGTGGGCGTGGTGTTCGCTGATCTCGTCGGCGGCCACCAGCCGCCCCAGCACCAGCGCGGCCCGGAACAGCGTGTGGTTGCGGAAATGCAGCCGGGCGGTCGCGACGCGGTGGGCTTCCCCGGCGAGGATGGCCGCGAGGTAGGCGTCGGGATGGGTCGCGGTCGCGGGCAGTCGAGAGGCGGGCGCGGGTGGCGGCGGGGTGAGCAGGGTGACGAGTTCGGTCGGGAGTTCGGCGACCGGGTGATCGGCGATCACGGTGTAGTGGCCGTGGCGGGTGCGCGATCCGGGCGCGATGACGTAGCCGCCGTGGGCGCGGGTGTCGATCCCGTCGCCGAGGCGCCCGATCGTGCACGGCAGCCGCGGTGTCGCGGGAGCGGCGTAGTAGAGGTGCCAGCCGTGCGGGGTCGCCACCGTCCAGGTCACCGGCACCGGGGCGGTCGATGCGCTGGCCAGGCGTGCCACGGCGTCGGCGAATCCGGTGGCGGGCGGGCTCATGTGGCGGGGATCGAGGTCGATCACACACAACCCGGCCGGGCCGGTCGCGATCGCCACGTTCCGCGCAGGGGCCTCGTCCCACCACCGGCGGATGCGGGCCGGGTCGGTGCTGGCGTGGTCGGGCCACCGTTTGAACACCGGCGGTTTCTTGGCGCCGGGCCGGACCGGGAACACCGGCCACCCGCGCGCGGCGAGGTCGAGAGCGAAGCCTCGCAGGTCCACGACGTCGGTGCGCGCCGACGTGGTGGTCACCACCGTGGTCCCTGGTGGTAGGCGGTACTGCTGACCCATACCGCGGTGGCGTGGAGATCGTCCACGAGAGCGCGGACCTGCTCCAAGGTGGCGGGCTGGTCCGGGTCGGTGGCGAGCGGGTGGTAGTCGTGGTGGTCGGCGCGCAGGACCACATGCCACGACAGGCTCATCTGGTCGAAGACACGCACGGTGGCGCGGAAGCGGCCGTCGGCCTCGACGGTGAGAGTGATGTCGGCGGGCTGGTGGAAGACCAGGCACAGGCTGCGCGCGCGATAGCCGTTGTCGGTGCGGGCCAGGGTGTCGATGGTGGGATCGTCGGGGGTGCGCACAACGGACTCCTTTCGGAGAATGCCGCGAGAAGAGGCGGGACGCGGTCCCCGGTGCGCCCGAACTCTGCCGGGCGCACCGGGACTCGGGAGGGGGTCAGGCGGCTTCGGGCAGGTCCTGCTCGTCGCTGTCGGTTTCCTCGTTGGTGGCCTCGACATCGGTGTCGGTGGGTTCGCTGATCGCGGTGGGGTTGTCGATGTCGATGTCGGTGGGGTCGAGTTCGCCGAGGGCGGCGAGTTCGACGGGCACGAGGGTGTAGCCGAGTTCGCGCAGGAAGTTCAGGTAGCGGCGGACCGCGGGTTGGGTGTAGCGCCACAGTTCCTTGTCGGCGCGGTGTTCGTAGCCACCGAGCACGAGCGCGAGTGCGATGACCTGGGCGCGTGCGGGTTTGAGGGTGTCGAGGGTGGCCAGCAGGTCGGCGCGGGACCGGTAGCCCTCGATGCCCAGCAGTTTCAGCGCGGAGTCGAAGCTGTGGTATTCCCCGGTCAGGCCGGGATCGGCCAGCAGGGACCGGGTCAGGAACAGCGCGGCTTGGGCGGGCGGGGTCTTGCGCGCTATGAGGCGGATGACGAATTCCATGCGGGTCTGCTTGGCGGCCAGCCCGAGCTTGTTGAGTTCGCGCACACGCCGCCGCGCGGCCCGATCGATCTCGGCCTTCTGCGCCGCGGCCTCGGCGGCGGCGTCGGCGGCGGCGCGCCGATCGGCGGCGGCCTGCTCGGGGTCCACCTGCGGGAACCGGCT
Source organism: Nocardia arizonensis (assembly GCF_001310275.1). Classification (GTDB taxonomy): domain Bacteria; phylum Actinomycetota; class Actinomycetes; order Mycobacteriales; family Mycobacteriaceae; genus Nocardia; species Nocardia arizonensis. The sequence continues at coordinate 22,073 of NZ_LGYZ01000133.1, read as the reverse complement.
GCGGCGCTCGCCGGTGTCGGGGTCCTCGCCGTCGTCGGCGACGTCACCGATATCGGTGCCGGTGTCATCGGTGGCGAAATCGGGTTCGGGTTCGGGTTCGGTGTATTCGCGCAGCCCGACGGTGTCGAGGTGCTCACGCGGCAGGAAGTATTCGGTCACGATCTGGTCGCGCTGTTCGACCTCGCGGGCGTGGCGCAGGCCGTCGGCGGGTTCGGCGTCGGGGTCCTCGCTGGTGTCCCAGTCCACGGTGTCGGGGTCGATGATGTGGCCGGAGTCGATCTCGACCCAGACCGGGTCCTGGTCGAGGTCGAGCCACACCAGCCACGGCCCGGGGTTCGCGGCGATGGTCGCGAATTCGAGCGCGTTGCCCTCGGCGTCGACGATCTCGGCCGCGCACAACAGCTCGGTGTCGGTGTCGGTGTCGTGGAGGTCGGGGTAGTCGGTGAGGACCCCGAGCCCGGCCTGGGCGTAGGGCAGGGCGTGGGCGAGGTAGGCGCGCTGTTCGGCGCGTTCGACGCCGATACGTTTGGCCTCGTAGTCGAACACGCCGGTGCGCACGTTGAGCAGTCGGCGGACCGCGTCGTGGTCGCCGAGGGTCTCGTACTCGGCGATGACCGCGGCGTGGGTGAGGTCGTACTGGTCGTCTTCGTCGATGAGGCGGCGCGCGGTCGCCGACGCGCCGACCTTGCCGACGAGTTTGGCGTCCTCGCGTTTGGTCTGCAACGCCTTGGCGACCCGGGTGACCGAGGCCCCGAGCTCGAGGGCCAGGGTGACCCCGGCGGCGCGGTCGCCGTTGGTGAGCGCGATGCGCCGGTCGTTGACGGTGATCTGCTCGAAGATCCGCGCGATCTCGGCCTCGGTCGCGTCGACGGCCGGGTCGTAGTCGCGGATGTAGACCGGGACCTCGGGCAACTCGAACGCCAGCGCGGTCAGGGTCCGGACCTGCCCGTCACGCACCACGAGACGGCCGTCGGGCATGCGGATCACCAGGATCGGGGTGAGCACGCCGTGCTCGCGGATGGAATCGGTGACCTCGGGGTGGTCCTCGAGCCGGAAGTCCTTGCGCACGTTCTCGTCAATCTCGAGATCGGCGGGATCCACGGTCGGCCCCGTGCACAACTCGTCGAACCGGCCGGGTTCGGCGGTGATGTCGTCGGCGGCGTCGGCGTCGGAGCCGGCGTGGTCCTGGCCGTCGGGTTCGGCGGCGGCCGGATCGGGATCGAGGGCGGGGACCTGGGCGTCGACGTCGAATCCGGTGTCGGTGGTGGGCGTGTCGGTGTCGGTGGGCATCGAGACGGGCTCCTAACGTGAAAGAGGCAGGGACCGGCCAGCTTTGGACTGGCCGGTCCCTGCCTCAGGGGGAGGGGACTTCGATGGATGGAAAGAAAGCGGCGCCTACCCGCGCTCGGGCTCGGTCTCGGTGGGGCGCGCGGGCGCGTCAGCGACGACGATGTCGAGATCGGCGCGAGCGATCACGATCTCGGCGTCGATGCCGCCGTGTTTGATGGGCACGTCGCGGTAGCAGGCCCGGCACACGACCCCGGAGATCGAATCGGCGCTGCCCTTGCCGCTGGCGTGACAGCACGGGGTCAGCACCATCGTGTGGTCGGTTCCGAACCGGATGACCACACAGCCCTGCGAGTCGAGACCCAGAATGTCGGCGACGGCGTCGAACTCCGCGGGCAGCACCACTTGCCGCTTCTTGTTCGTCACGGTGTGCGAGCTCCTTTCCCGGTGTCGACCGGTGGTGGCGTTCGGCGGGGTGGCGGGTTACTTCTTGGTGCGGGGGGCGACGTTGATCGGGCGCAGGTGCCGCGCCCCGTGCGGGGCCTCGGGGTCGGTGTAGCCCCAGTGCTTGGCCTTCCAGTCCGGGAACTGTTCGCGCCAGCGGGCCACGGTGTCTTCGCCCAGTGCGGTCACCGCGCCGGCGGCGCCGAAGTGCTCGGCGGTGTCGAACTCGGCGCGGGTCAAGGTGGTGGTTTCGGTCATGAGGCACAACTCCTTAAGGGGATAGGCGGGATCAGACGAGGGTCATCGCGGTCAGCGCGAGGTCGTCGAGGTCGTCGGCGCGATCGGGATCGGGAATGGTCTGGGAGTAGCTGGTGACCGCGTTGGCGATCCCGGCCGCGGTGAGCTGCCCGCCGGCGATGAAGTGCGAGAGAATCCCGGTGCGTTCGTCCTCGGTGAACCCGAGTTTCTTGCTCATGACCTCGAGGGTGCGTTCGGGCTGGTGCACCGGGGTCCCGGCGTCGCGTTCCAACTCGGCCACGCGGGTGGCGAGAAATTGCGGTGACATCCACTCCGAGACCTTGTCGCGGGTCTCGGCGGTGATGACCGCGAGCCGTTTGCGCTGGGTGTCCTGGGACCAGGAGCGGGTACCGCCGATCTCGAGGCGGTCCCCGACGTGGCGTTTGGTGAACGCGAACAACGGCAGCGTCAGCCCGTTGCCGCAGATCTGCACGAACAGCTCCGGTTTCAGGGTGACCGCGTGATGACCGATCTCGGAGTTGGAGAACCGCAACCCCGCGAACACCACCGGCTCGGCGCCGGGGCGGTAGCCGCGGCCCTCGCGGGCGGCCAGGCGGCGGCCGGTGTCGATCTGCCCGGCGACGCGGCGGCGTTCGGCCTCCAATTCCGGGTTGGCGAACGGGGTCCGATAGTCGGCCAGGAACGTCGGCGCCAGCGCGCGGATCTTCGGCGAATACACCTTGCAGTGCATGGAGGATTCCGACAGGTCACACGAGCGCACCTCGACGTCGGTGTCGGCCAGGCGGATACCGTCGAGAACGGCGGCGAGCACGTCGAGGTTGTCGATGATCCCGTACCGGTCCGAGAGCACCGCCCGCACGATCCCCGGCTGATTCGGCACGGACGAGGTGAACAGGCGCAGCAGGAACGAGCGCTCGTCGGGGCCGCCGGGCAGGCGCGGATCGGTCGGGCCGTGGAGCAGGCCGTTGACGTTGGCGTCGTAGAGATCGGTGCGCTCGATCTCCCGCAACGATTTCAGGTAGCCGGCGGGGATCTTCAGCTTCGACCCCAGATGCGAATCCGCCGCGCTGGTCGGCCGATACAGGCCATCCACATCGGTGAAGCCGCGCTCGTCGAGTACCGGCTCGACACCCGAGAGCTGCAACAGCCCGTCGCAGGCGCGCAGCGCCGAGGCCGGGGCCAGGACGTCGAGTTTGGCGGCCTGCTGATCGTTGAGCAGGGCGACGAGGTCGCCCAGTTCGGCGTGACGCACGGTCGAAGCGATCGACATCAGAGTGTGTTCCTCTCTCGGACAGGCGGATACGACACGCGAGCACCACCGCTCGCGGCGGGCGGATTTCGCGTGTGCGCAGATGGGATCGGTGAGTTCTCGAAGGCTCAGGCGACGGCGTCGAGACCGTCCTCCTTCTCGTCCTCGTCGTCCTCGGTGTCGGTGACGGCGTAGGTGAGGGTGTCGATCTGCTGGATGAGTTCTTCGACGGCGTCGAGCTGGTCGCTGGTGAGCGCGGGGATCGCCACGACCGCGGTGGTGGGGAAACCTCCGCCGTCGTCTCCGGCGCAGTCCACGCGCCCGGCTTCGGCGTCGTCGGCGGTGTCGAAGGCGTGCAGGTAGTACTCGGTGCCCACCCCGCCCTGCTGGATGTAGACGAAGGATGTTTCCGGATCCGCGGCACCGTCGAGCCACGCGTTCAGGCGTCGGATCGGGTGCAGGATGTGATGGGCACGAGCGAGGGCGTCGCATTCCTCGTAGTCGCGGTCTTCGCCGATCTCGGCATAGGCCAGCACGGAACGCAGATCGGACAACACCGCGGGAGTCAGAGCGAGATAGGTGTCGGACATCGTCGAAGCTCCTCGGGTCTGGCGCGCTCGGTGGGCGGGTATCGATCGCGCGGTGGGGTCAGCTCGGGCGGCGCAATGCTTCGACCAGTGCCCAGGAAGCGTCGGTCTCGGCGCGGGCGGCGGCCAGACGCCGGTAGCCGCGCTGTTGGAGCACGTCGAGGATTCCCAGGGCCGTGGCGGCGTCCTGGCGGCGCTCCTCGGCGCAGTGATGGCGATGCCGTGCGGCGCGTTCGTCGGTCAGGAACTCGGCGGTGATCTCGATGACCGTGTCGGTCACCAGTTCCCGCAGATCGGCCTCGAGGCCGCCGAGCGGGTGACCGAGGTCGAGGTGCAGGCGACCGGGCTCGCCCAGGCACATCGCCGCTGCGGCCCCGCGTCCGGGCTCACCGGGAACGAACCGCGCCGCCACCCGCGGATTGCCCAACGCCTCGCTGCCCGAGCGCAGGCCGAAGAACCGCACGACCACCATCGACCGGCGCTCGGGGATCCCGTCGACCGAGACGGTGTGTTCGCCCATGTCGGTGAACACCGTCCCGGTCAAGGGGGCGTCGTCGGTGGCGAACAGGGTGTAGGAGGCCCCGAACTCGGTGGTGTTGGTCGTGGTACTGACGCTGAAACCTGGTGTGGGCATGACGAATCCAGACTCCTGCCGGAAACGGCGAGGTAGAAGTGGAGGGTGTGGTCAGCTGGCGCGGGCCGGGCGATCCCACGGCGGCGTCAACGCGGCAGCCCCGCGGGCGCGGGTGCGGCGGCGGCGCGCGAGGGCGGTATCGGCGAAGTCGGTGGTCACGATCTCGGTCCGGACCGGGCGGTGATGCCAGTACGGGTCGTGGAAGGCGGTATCGACACTGCACCCGGGCTCCAACGCGATGCCCGTGCCGGAGGAGAACCGCTTGTATTCGGCATCGCCGCGTCCCTCACGCATTCCCTGGCCGCCGCTGTAGTGGAAGGGCGACGAATCGCGCGGGATCAGAAAGACGCCGCTGCGGGCCAGGTGTGAGGCCAAGGCGATGACGTGGTACTCGAACCGGGATCCGCGGTAGCCGGGAGCGTTGCCGGCGCGGGCGTGATTGCCGAAAGGCGGATTGGCGATCGCGGTATCGAACATCCGCCACCGGTGCCGCCCGATATCGAACACATCGGCGCAGACCCAGGTCGCTTCGGGAACCACCTTCATCCCGACCGCCACGAACGCGGGATTCGTTTCGACACAGACGATTTCGCGTGCGGGCAGCCCCCTGCGCTGCTCATCCAGGTTACGGCAGGCGAAGGCGAGCGCGCCGATCCCGGCGCACAGGTCGATCACCCGGGGACCGACGACATCGAGGGACATGCAGTCCGCGAGGTCTTCCGGGGTGAAGAACGCGCCCCCGACAGGATGGCTGGGGTCGGCCGATTCCTGGAAATGGGCGAGAACGAAACGTTTCTCGTCCTCGTCGAGGTCGCGGCGCAGCCCGGCCAGCCCGAGGGCTTCGCGATGCGCGGCGGCCTGGTCACGAGTGAGTCTGCCCATGAAAGATCAACCTCCGAACACAGGAAAGCCGCCACACCCCCAGGGCAGGGGATGCGACGACAAGGGGATGGATGGGGTGAACCGGATGGATGGATGGGGTGAACCAGATGCGCCCGGGACAGGCCAGCGCGGGCCTCTGGTGCGGCTGCGCGGTCACGCACGGTGATCCGTTGCGGTTCAGGATCGTGGAATCGGTGGCGTGGATTGCGTTGGTGCGCGCAGGATCTCGAATTCGCGCAGCGCCCACCCGGGGGCGGCGCGCAGCAGGGGAGAGTCGGTGACTGTCCGGCCCTCGGTGATCTCGGCGCGCCGCCAGCTTGTCGGGGACACGACGAGGACCTGCTCGACGGCACCGACGCCATGGCCGTAGGTGTAGGCGCGGTCCAGGCGGATCACCGCACCGACCGCGTCACGGGCGCGACGGCGGCCCTCGGCGACAGCACGGTGGTGGTCGATCGCGTGCCCGCGCCACTCACACGCGGCGGGATCCTCGGTGGGGGTGAGGGCTTGCAGGACCCGGCGGGTGACGCCTTCGTGGTCGACGGGTCCCTCGGTCTCGTGCAGGTGCTTGACGACGATCTCCGAGGCACCCTCGCGGTGCTGGCGCAGGTAGAGCACCACCGACGCCGACACGGTCACCGGTGTGGTGGTGGTGTCGGCGACCGCGGCGTAGAGAGCGTAGGACCAGCCACCGTGGCGGCCGGTCCCCAGTGACGTGCGGCAGTGCTCCACGACGCGGTGCCCGTCGGGCAGGAGTTCGCGCAGGTTGTCCAGGACGAAGCGGTGGGTGTCGGTCTCGATGGGCACGTGATATCCGGTCGAACCCATGCCGGCCTCCTCGATAGTCGGGTAGATGAACGAGCCGAGAGACCGCCGCGATCAGCGGTCCTCCGCGTCGCTGGACAGTCCGTCCGGATCGGCGTCGCCGCCAACGGTGACCGCAGGTGAGGCGGTCGTGGGTGCGGGCGGGTCGCTGGTCAGCGAGTCGAGCCAGTCCAGGACACCCCGAAGATCGGTCGGAGACACGACGGTGATGCCGTCGACCGGGCCGAGACCTGTGCTGTCGGTGGGGGGTGCGGTGACGGCGTAGCGGAATTCGGCGCGCGCCGCCACCGCGGCCACGGCGGCGATCGCGTGGGCCGGGAGGCGGGGGCGCAGGCTGCCGTCGAGGCCGAGTTCGGCGAGGAACACGATGCGGTCGAGCAGCCCGCCCCAGAGCGGGTCGGTGGCGAGTTGGTGCACGGTGAGCGCGGCGGCCAGATCGTGCTGGGTGTGATGGCCGGCCCCGCCGAGCCGGTAGAGGCGATACGGGTCGCTCGGATATGCGGCGTCGCTGTTGGCCAAGGCGGCCCGAATCCGATTGCGGGGCTCGCGCACGACCGGGTGCGCGGCCAGCACCGCCGCGACCGTGTCCACCTCGGTGGTCGGACTGGCGGCGAGCAGGGCCAGCTCGGTGTCGCCGTCGCGGGTCGGGTGCGCGGTCCAGGCGAAGTGCTCGATCACGCGGGTTCTCCGTTCGATCGATCCGGGGCGTCGTCGTCGGGAAACGGTTCGTCCGGCAGGTCACCGGCGCACAGGTAGATGTCGCGGGGTGAGGCGACCGGGGTGAGGCCGTGGTCGGCGATGAGGCAGTTGACGCTGCGGGAGGTCGGGGAGGTGATCGGCCCGGGAACGGCGTAGGCGTTACGGCCCAGCCGCTGCGCCCACCGGACCGCTGCTTCGCTCCAACACCGCCAGTCGGACTCGATGAGGACCGTGGCGCGGGACAGCGCGGCCAGCAACCGATGCGCCGCGGCGACCCGGGCGGGTCGTGTCGGGGTGCCGGGTGGGTATTCGCTGACCAACAAGCCGGTGCCGGGCCGTGGGTGCTGGAGGTGGCGGCTGTGGTGGTAGTAGGCCAGATCGGTGCCACACGACAGCACCGTCAACGTCGGTGCCGGGACCTGGTGGGCGGTGGTGAGGGCGTGGGCGGGGATACCGAGCCCGCCGGTGGCGGCGATCGTCATCTCGCGGGCGGTGACCTCGGTGACGATCGCGGTGGTGACCTCGATCCCGTAACCGCTCGGGCGCGGTGTCCCGGCGACCGCGACCGCGTCCTCCACGATCGGTGACAGCGCGGCGGTGCCCGACACCCACAACGCGACAGGACCGACGAAGTGCTCGCCGCCCCACTCGGGGGCGTGCAGCGCGGCCAGATGCGCGCTCGGCCATTCGGTGTCGTCGGGGGTGATCAACCGTCCCCCGCCCGCGTAGTGCACCACCAGATCCGCGGCGGCGCGATCGGGATCCGCGCGAGCGAGGACCCCCGGTTCCACCTCGGCCGCGCCGGTGGCGAGCGCGTGTGCGGCGTCTTCGACACCGAGGCGGTCGATCAGCTCCCACACCGGTTTCGAGGGTCCGCGCGCGGCGCGCGACAGCAGCGCCCACGCCAGCCGCCGGGGGTCACGCACCGCCACGGACGGCCGGTGATCGATAGTGTTCATTGGCGGATTCCTCTCTGTCGGTGCGTGAGTCGGCTGGGCATGTCCGGGCGGTGCGCTCGGCGCGGCCGGGCGTGCGGGGTGGCGGGTGTTCATCCGCCGATGGCGGTGAGGGGGCGGCCTGCGCGCCAGTTGGTCCAGGCGTCGTCGATACTGGGCCGCGATCCGCCCGCGGCGACGAGCACGGCGTAGGCGTGGGCGAAATCGACCGCGTCCCCGGAGCCGACCCCGGCGGCATCACACCAGCCGCGCACGTACCCGAGGGCTTCGGCGCACAGCCAATACGCCGTGCGATCGCGCAGCGCCGCGTCGTATTCGGCGAACCCGGGCACCCGCTCGACCGGCGACGGGACGGGCGCCAGGTGCGCGGTGAGGTCACCGCTGACCCGCCACGCGACCCACGCCTGCGCGAGACCGGGCACGGAAACGCTGCCGTCGGTGAGGGATTGGGTGACTTGGTCGGCGTAGGCGGCGGCGAACGCGGCGGCGGTCCTCGCCTCGCGGGTGCCGGGGTGCTGGATGTGGAGCACGCCCCAGACGAAGCCCTCGGCTCGCGCGCGGGCATTCTCGACGCGGATGCCGATCTCGGTGGTGTGCGGGTCGGTGGGCGCGGGTGTGGACACGAGACGAACGACTCCTTCGACATGGGCGACCGATGCCGTTGCGTGTGCAAGGAGAGGCGGCGTATCAGCCGGTCCGACAATGAAATTCCCGATCCCCGGCGAATCGGCTGTGGTGAGCGCGGACCGGCTCTGCCGTCGGTCGCGGTGGGTATGTGGGCGCGGTGGGCCAGGATTCGGATGGGGCTATGGTCTGCCGAATCCGTGCAGGTGCAGGGCTTCGACGAGGTCGTGGGTGCTGGGATGATCGGCGCCGCGCAGGTCGGCGATGGTGACCGCGACCGCGAGGACACGGTCACCCCCGTGGCGGGTGATCCGGCCCTCCCGCAGTGCCGCTTCGAGCGGTGCGGATTCGGTCGGGGACAATGGGAACTGTTGGCGCAGCAGCGATGCTGGTATGCGGGCGTTGAGGGTGTGACCGTGCTCGCGCCACCGGTGGGCTGCCGCGGTGCGGGCGGCGGTGACCCGGTGGCGGACCTCGGCGCTGGTCTCGCGCGAGTCGTTCCCGAAACCCGCACGGTCGTCGGGGTTCTCGCGGACGGTGATGTCGACCCGGTCGGCCAAGACCCGGCGCAGCCGGTCCTGGTGGCCGCGCCTTGCCCCCGCCGGGCAAGCACACGCGCCCTGATGGGTTGCGGGGCAGAAGCATTCGGACGAGGTCAAGACCGCGAGGGCCTCACACGGCAGTCGCAGCAGGTTGTCGCGGTTGGCGACGACGACCTCCCCGGCTTCCAGGGAGGTCCGCAGCGCGTCGAGTGCGCGCTCGTGCAGATCGGGATAGGACTCGAGGTGCAGGACCCCGTGGTGGGCGCGTGCGAGCGCGCCGGGACGCGCGAAGCCGGCACTGCCCAGCAGCGCGCGGGCACTCGCCGAGTGGTGGACATCGACGAAGGGGCGGGCGGCGATGGCGGGCAGCGGTCCCTCGGGCAGGGTGCCGGTCAGCGACGCGATCGCCCGGACCTCGAGCGACTCGCTCTCGGTCAGGCGCGGCAGGAGTCCGGGCAGGCGGCGGGCGAGCGCACCGAGCCCGGCCTCCGCAGGCCCGATCAGCCGCACGTGGTGGCCCCCGGCGGCGGCGACCTCGAGGGCCCACCGTGTCCGGTAGTGACCGCGGATATCGCCCAGGTCCACACCGGTCGATTCCGGTGGCGCCGGGACGGCGGCGGGGCCGGTCACGGCGTCCTTGTCGCCGCCGAGCCAGGCCAGCACCCCGCGCAGGTGGACCGCGCCCAGCACGGTGATCCCCGGCGCGAGAGCGGCTTCGGCCAGGTTGGCGTGGGGGACGATCACGACGGTGTGTCCGTGGTCGCGGGCGGCCAGGACCGCGGGCAGGATCCCGCGCACCGAGACCACACTCCCGTCCGGGCCGAGCTGGCCCAGCAGCACGACCCCGGCCAGGCGTGGCGCGGATACGGTGGCCGGGTCGCTCGCGGCCAGGATCGCCGCGGCGACGGCGAGGTCGTGGATACCGTCGATGCCCGCAGGCACCGGCGGGGAGGTCGTGAGGGTGAGGCGGATCCGCGGCCACGCCCACCCGGCCCCGGTGAGGGCGGCGTGGACGCGGTCGATACAGGCGGGCGGGCGATCCTCGCCGGGGCCGGTCACGGTGAGCGAGGGCAGTCCCGGCGTGACCTCGGCCGTGACCTGTCGCAGGTGTCCGGTGAGTCCGCGCACGGTCACCGACCAGGCCACCGCATCGTGACGAGCAGGAATAGCGGGCATGACAGTTCTCCGATCTCGGACAGGACAGGGACACGACGCCACGCAAGCCCGGCCGCCGGCGGGGATTCGGCCGACAGGCTGCCCGAACAAAGTCGGCGTCGTCACCGACCTCGACGGATACTGTTGTGGTGCAGTGGAATCGAGCAATCCGTGGCGCGCGGAATCGTCATGGCGCGATGTCGTGCGCGGAGGATGTCAGGCGGCGGGCAGGTAGGTGCGGGCCTCGACCAGGTCACGGACCTGGTTGTGGACCTCTTCGGGCCAGCGCACCGGCCCGGTGATCGCGAACTCGGTCACCGGGAGTTCGACCGGGTCACCGAACACGCGGCTGTCCGGGCGGTGCCGCGCGCGCAGCCGCAGCACACCCGGTTCGGTGATGGGCTCGGGTGGGGTGGCGTACCAGTACGGTGGATGCGGCCACGTCGCGTCGTAGTCGATGCCCTCGACCGTCCAGGACCAGTGCTCGGCCTGGAGACCCTGCTGGTAGTCGAGTTTGGTTCTGCCGGTCTTGCGTTTCGGGCGCGGCGGCACGGTGGTGGTGTCGAGGTCGGCGAAGATGTCGGGGAACCGGTCGCGGGCCTGGGCCTCGGTCATGACGGCGGTGACCTCGTGGAAACGCACCGTGTCGTCGGTGGTGATCCACCGGTGCCCGGTCATCTTCGCGGTGATCGTGTGCAGCAACATCGGCGACAGTGAAAAGTTCACCACCGACACCGATTTCGCGTTCACGCGCGTGATCTGACGCCACGTCGAGCCGTGGGCGCGCACGAAGTCCCCGACCGTGAAATCGTCGCGGCCCCAGCCCGGGGTCAAACCCTCATCGATCTGGGATTGCCGGACCTGTTTCCAGTAGGCGATGTCGCGCTCGCGCTGGGTCATCCGGGCCAGCACCCGCTCCCGATATTCGCCGGTCGCCGGGGTCGTGGTTTCGGTCTGGTAGACCTCGCCGCGGCCGTCGAGGAACCGGCGGGTGTGCCCGTCCAGGACACGTTGATCCCCGCGCTGTTCGGCTTCGAGGGTGTCGATGCGGTTGGCGACCGTGCGCGGGGAGTACCGCTGTTCGGTGGTGTGGGCGGCGGACTCGGCACGCTGGTGGGCGCGGGTCGCCTCGCGGTCGGCTTCGACCGAGCGCCCGAATGTCTTCCACGCCTTGTCGATCGCGTTGCGATGACGGCGTTCGCTATGGTGCCCGATCTTGATCGGTTCGCCGAACGGCGGCAAGCTGTCGTGGGCCCGCTGAGCCGCGGCTTCCGCGGCGCTGGCTTTCGCGTCCTTGCGGGATGCCTTGTCCCGCAACGCATCGACCCTATCAGCCTGACGGCTCGCGCGGTCGGTCTCGGCGTCGGCGGTCGCGCGCGCGGTGCGGTCGATGTCGACTTCGACGGTGTATCCGGCCTCGCGCAGCTTCGTCGCGGCGTAGTCGATGTGGTACTGCTTGGGCTGGCGATCACGCGAGGACACCACATACCAGCCGTCGAGGCTGCGGCCCCACTTCCAATGCCCGATCGCCTCGCGCACCTGAAGCATCACCTCGTAGGTGCCGTCGCCGCGGGCGGTCCCTTCCAGCAGAGTGCCTTCCTCGGCGGTGTGGGAGATCGTGAGTGGCTCCGACACGGAGCACCACCTCCATCCAATATCGACATGCAGATGTACGCATGTTTATGGGTGTGTTGTGTGGCTGCCGGATTTGTGATCCGGCACGACGTCAGTCGCTGGCGGCGTCATGTTCGGGCAGCCGGTAGTCGTGGCGGCCGATGTGGGTGAGTTCGTCGTAGGTGAAGTCGTCGACGGGATCACCGATCCACCCCGTGACCGCCCCGGGCAGCGGGGCGTCGCCGTGCAGCCACGCCTGGAAGGTCTCGCCGAGGTCGAACAACCGGTCGGTCTCGCGGTCGAGGACACAGACCCGGGCCGCGTCCCCGCAGCACACCCGCATCAGCGACAGCCTGGACGCGTGTTCGATCTGACCGAACAGCCGACCGATGTGATCGCTCGGCAACTCGGCGAGGGGTCGGTGGGTGAGGCGGCCGGTGAACGCGCCGGGATTGAAGAACTCCCGCAGCCCGGCGAGGAGTTCGTGTCGGCGCGCGGTGATGACCGCGAACACCACCTCACTGAAAGTGTCACCGACGCTCGAGTCCCGTATCGCGGCCCGCACGCGAGGCAGTTCGGCGCGGGTGAGGGTCCCGCCGACCAGGGCCAGCAGATCCGCCACCGACACCACCACCGAACCCGGCGCCGCACTCACCGGCCCCGTCTCCATCGTCGGCGGGTCGGTGGGGTCGGGGTCGTCGTCGCAGCCGCCGACCTCGAGGTAGGCGCCGGAGGACCGGTCGTGGTCGGGGATCTCCACCAGGGTCAGCCCGCCCTCGTCGATCCCGACGTGGTGGGACAGGTCCAGGCCGGCTGCCCAGGTACGTAGTTCCGGAACGGGGATCATGGCGAGTCCTGCTTTCACTGATTGTGGGAGAGGAGGTGCGCGGCGTTGCGCAGGTCAGAGGCGGCCGGTGAGCAGGGAGAGAACGCCGTTGGCGACCTCGAGGATGTGTTCGAGGTGGAACCGTGCGGCCTCGGCGGTGGAGGTCCCGGAGTCGGGGAACAACATCTGGGTGAATCCGGTGGTTAGCCCGAGCCCGTCCTGGTCGCCGTGCTGGTTGCGCAGCATGAGGGTGAACCCGGGCAGGCCGGGAGGGTCGTTGTGGTCCAGGCACAGCTCCAGGCGCGGGTCCTCGGTGAGGACCTCGGCCTCGCGCGCGGCGTCGAAGAACGCCACGAGGTCGCTGGCGGGCAGGGTGTCGTGCTCGCCGGGGAGCAGGCCCTCGACCCGGTCGTGGTGGGCGGCCAGCCACCGCGCGAAGGCGGGTTCGTCGATCGCGAACGGGACCGGGTCGTGGTGAGCGATGACGAAGGCCGTCGCCGGTTTCTCGCCGGTGGGGCCGGCGACGGGGTGTTCGCCGTCGTCGGGGTCGTCGTCGGTGAGACGTTCGTGTGCGCGGTCGAGCAGTTGCTTCTGGTGCTTGCCGAGGATGTCGTGGGGGTCGCCGGTACTGGCCCACAGCTCCGCGGCCGTGCAGATCAGGGTTTCGGTCTCCAAAGCGGTGAACTCGTGCTGAATCTGGGACACGATCATCGTCCTTTCGGTAGGGAGGCAGGCCAGCTCGCGCCGGGCCGTCGGAAGCCGCAACCGCATCGGGAGCCGGGAATGGAACAGCTCTCGGCGCGGTGTGGACCGGATGCGGCGCGGGGCGCGGAGTGCGAAACTGGCAGTCGGCGTGAGGAACCGGGGAACCGGCGCTCAGGCGGCGACCGGAGAGTCCGCGTAGTGGAGGGCGGCGTGTTCGAGTGCCAGCAGCCGTTCGTCGGCGTGTCCGCCCCACCGGGTCTCGAAACCCGAACGTTTCTTCGGGTTTATCGTGTTCGGGGCCGCGACGAAGAACTCTTCCAGGCGTGGATAGTCCTCGGTCTCGACGGTCAGCCAGAGCCGGGTGTGCTCACCGTCGACACGGACAGCTATCTGGAGGCTATCGGCGAGGTTGCCGATGAACCGCTCGGCCTCGGCGCGGTCGGCGCGGTGGATGATCTCGACCGCGCGCCATGCTTGGGCGCGGGCGCTGTAGCAGCGCCGTACCCGATACACCGCCCACTCACACACATCCATCGCCGCGTCGGCCAGGGCATGGACCTCGCAAGCACCGTCGGCGCGCAGGCGGTCCCGCAACGATTTACCCGGCCCGAACAGGCCACTGCGATGGTTGAGCGCCAGCGCGCAGTACTCGTCGACGAGATGTTTGAACGCTTCCTCGGGAAAGGTGCGGTAGCGGGCGAGCTGATCGGGCCAGCTAGGTACCGAAATATAGCCACACTGCCTACAGCAACTTTTCGGCCACCACACACCGAACAATCCGTACAGGTAGCCCTGGCTCATCGCGCGCGTCATTCCCGCCTCGTACAAGGGGTAGATCGGGTGGCGGCGCCCGCCCATCGTGACCGAGGTGTCGCGGGCGATCCGCCCCGACTCCTCTGCGGAATAACCGATCGCGTGGATGTAGGGTCGCGGACCCAAATGTGTTGCGCGCCAAGCATCTAGGGGCTGGCCTTTGGCCTTGGCCGAGCAGGCGCGCCCTGCCAGGGTGGGCATGACGCCGTTGCCGCGGTGCTCGGCCGAGAGCGGGTAGAAGCCGTGCTCGTCGGGGTCGGGATGCAGCCGGGTCGGGGTCCGGGTGTCTTGCAGGACCACGATCCCATCGGCGACACTCGGACCGGCGCGCGCGACTTCGACGAAACGCACCCGACGGGCAGCGAGCAGCGGCAGGATATGTTGGGCGACAAGGTCATTGGTCACTCGCCACTCGTCACCGGTTTGGGCGACCATCACGGTGAGGTTCGACAGATCATCGAGCAACTGCGGGGGCCGGAACCCCGGATCGAGCAGCGTGCGGGTAACGCCGGCGGCGCTATCGACGCCTAATCCGAACGACCAGCATATCGGCATCGCCTCGTCACCGAAAAGCGTTGCGAGAGGGAACAATCCCTCGACGTCCTCGCGCATGGGAGCCGTTCCTTTCAGCACGATGACGCGGTCCGGCGTGCACAGGACCGCGACCTTGGCCGGAATCGACAGCGGTGGCCCGGCGTCGGTGCAGACCGGTGGTTCGGATGAGTGCCGGTGTCAGTGGTCGTGGGGGCGGCGGGCGTGCAGGAGCACGGCGGCGGTGCCGGTGCCGGAGGTGGCGAACGATCCGGGCGGCAGTGACTCGTACCCGCCGTGGGCGGTGATGAACTCGCGCATGGCGTGGTGGTCGCGGTCGGCGCGGTAGGTGTAGTTCTCGGGCGCCAGGGCCAGCAGTTGCCCGCCTTGGTCGAGCAGGTTCCAGGCGGTGTAGAGGTGGTCCATCCACACCGTCGCCCGCCCGGGTAATGCGAAGGGCGGGTTCATCACCACCGCGGCGTACCCGGGTTCCGCGGTGGCGGCGAATTCGTCGAATCCGTCGATGACGATGGTGACCCGCGGGTCGTAGTCGATCGCGGCGGCACGGGTGGGGTCGGGTTCGACGGCGGTGATCTCCACGCCGGGGTTGGTGGCCAGGATCGCCCGCACCAGCACACCGTCCCCGGCTGAGGGCTCGAGCACACGCGCACCCGGCGGCAGAGCCGCGATCCCGGCATGCGGACCGGCCACGAGATGGCGGGCCACCGGTTCGGGAGTCGCGAAATACCCGGTCAGGACTTTCCGGTCGGTGTTGGGGGTCGCGCCGCGCGCGAGGGCGGCGGCGATGATCTCGGTGGGATCGTCGGGAAAGACGTGGGCGCGCGCCTGGCGGTTCCATCGCCCGCCCATGGATTCGATGACCCTGTTGATCTTCCGGTAGTCGGCGTGGCTCAACTGCTGGGGCAACACCAGGTTGTTGCCCTCGATGCGAGACTCGGCCAGGATCTCGCGAGCGAACTCGGGCACCGGCACCGAGGTTCTGACAGCCATCGATGATCACCTTTCACACTGGGGGCAGGGACACGAGGGGCTCGGCAGCCCGCCGTCGGGGCGACGCCGCACCGCGGGCCGCGCACTCGGCGGGGCGTCGGCGGACTCGAACGTCCGGAGCTGCGCCGGCGCGCCTGGGCGTCAACGGGACATGTCGATGAGCAGGTCGACCCATTCCCCGGTGACGGCGAGGCGACAGAGCACGCGGTGCTCAGGGGTCATGGTGGTGGTGACGTGCAGCTGGTAGTGCTCGGTCCAGGTGCGTAACTCGTCCCCGGCGGCGGTGAGCCGGTGGCGGGCGTCGGGGTCCAGGGATTCGAAGTGCTCGCCGTAGTCGGCCAGGCTGCCGGTGTACAAGGCGCCCGCGTAGGACCAGACGTAGCGGCGGGGTTCACCGTGCAGACACCGCGGGTGATGGCGGACATGGACACCGCCCACGACCGAGGATGCGGACTCGGGGCACCCGCAGGCCGCCGCCACCCCGGCAGGGTGGGTCATGAGCTGGGGTTCCTGGTGATGCGGGCGATCAGGGACCGCACAGTGTGCAGTCGTCCGTGCCGGGGCTGGGTGTTGAGGTAGGTCGCCAGTTCGACCGCGGCGACGAAGGCTTCGCGCAGTTGTTCGCCGAGTTGGTCGACTTCGCTGCGCCTGTTGAGCAGTTGCTGGATCTGCGCGCTCAGGCGCGTGATGTGGGGTCCGGGTCCTGCCATCGCGGCCGGTACGAGAACGACACCGAACTCCGCGGCCAGCATGTCCAGTAACTCGCGCGGGGTGGGCATCGGGGCGCGGTCGGCGGCCTCGACAGCGGCCAGGCCCTGCGGGGTCGAGCAGACCGCGCAATCCTCGCGCGGCTGCTCGTAGCTGCACCGGGTGCCGGTCACCTCGTCGAGGGGATCGCCCTGCTGGATCAACGCGTCCAGACACCAGCGGCCGTCCTCGAACACCATGTACACCTTCACCGCGTCCTCGATCCGATGCTCATCGGGCATGTACGGATCGAAATCGGGGTGATAGGCGTCGATCTCGTTGTCACTCACAATCTCTCGCCTTTCTGCGAGTTCGGATGATGCGTGGAGAGGGAAGGCTCGGCGTGCCAGGAAACGGACCGGAGCCGGTCGCAGCGGCGGGTCATCGCGGGTTCAGTCGATCCGGTCGGCGACCACCCCGGCACCGGTATCGCTGGCGGCGTCGGCGATCACCTCGGCCATGGACACATCCACCCGGAAGCGGTGCCCGATCTCGGCCTCGACCGCCGCGTACTGCGCGGCCAACTCCGGGTGCAGGCGCGCGGCCCGAACCAGCCCTGACCTGGACGAATAGATGCAGAACACACACGACGCTCGCCCGAATCCAGCCCGGTAGGAACTGTGTGGCCGGGTGCCCGCCGCCGCGATCCGTGCCCACACCGTGGCCAGGTCCCAGGCGTGGATGGGCAGCCAGGTGTCCACGATCCGTCGCGAGTTCGAGACACCGCCCTTGGGAGGATTCCCGTCCGCGCGGGCGGCGGCACACGACGGGCACGGACACGTCCGGCCGGGCTCGTGCACGAACGCGGGCCGTCTGCTGCGTTCCCGCGATTCCTGGGCCCGATGACCCATCGCGTGTAAGACCTTGATCGGGCGGTCGACGATCCCGGCGGCGCGGGATTCCGCGACCAGCATCGTGATCACCCGCCGCGCCGGTGATCTCTTGAAATCGCTTGTGCACCAACGGTTTCTATGCGATGGCCACTTGCCGCGTTCGGTGACGCGGTCGAGCAGATCGCCGCCGGTGCGGGCTACCACCTCATGGCGCAGCCCGTAGTACTCAGCGTGTTCTCGCGCGAGCGCCGATGTTTCGGGCCAGTCGACGCGGCCCAAGTCGGCGTGGACGGTGGTGACCCGGTCCAGCACGCCGAGGCGGTGGAACACCTCGACCAGGACATCTGCCATCGCTTGGCTGTCCTTGCCGCTCGACAGCGACAGGAGATAGTGGTCGTAGTCGAGCAGGTCCGGGCCCGGTGCGAGCGAGAAATCCACCGCACCAAGGGAAATGACCGGGCGGCGGGCGCGGCGGGTGCCACGCGATACGGCGGGGCCGGTAATGATGGACATGGGCACGGAACGGACCGCCTTTCTCGGTCGAAGTCGCCCGCCAGGGCGAAGCAGAGGCGGGAAGACGCGAGCACCCGGTAACCGGAGTCGGTCGATCGCGTCGGGTAGGTGTCGATCCCGTCGGGTGGCGGCCTGTGACTGGGCGGTGCCGGTGAGGTCGCGCCGGGTGTGGTGCGGCCCGAGGGGATCGCTGGCGCGGTGGCGTGACCGCGCGCCGGGCCGGCGGCGGGTCGTCGGACGGCGCGGTGGTTCAGTCGGTGCCGGTGTGGTCGATGGTGATTCCGAGGTCGGTCGCGGCGGCGGCGCCGAAACGCACGTTGATGTCGAGGGACTCGGCGAGCAGGGGGTTGTCGAAGGCGGCGTAGATCAGCCGTGCGGTGATTTCGCCGGGGTTGGCGTGCAGCGCGACCGAGGTCGCGACCGCGGTCAGTTCGCTGTCACCGCGCAGGAACGCGCTGTAGGCCAGCAACATCACCGGGGTCGCGCGCAGCGGCCCGTTCAGGCAGCGACCCAACAGTGCCCACAACGTCTCGGCGATGTCGGCGTATTCGCTCGCGGCGGTGGCGTGCAGGCATTGGGAGACCGCGGGAACCGACAGGGCGACAGCGACGCGCGCGAGTCGCCGCGCGGTCGGGGTGGCGCCGTCGTCGATATCGGCGATCGTCTCGAGGACCAGTTCCAGGTCGCGGCGGTCGAGATCGCGCACGTGCTCGTCGTGGTCGGCCCAGAGGCGGCACGCGCGTGCGTCGAGCGCGGCCGGGAGCTCGGCGGTGACCGCGTCGAACAGGTCGAGGTCCGGTGTCAATACCTCGCCCAAGCGTTGGGTGTGGGACAAGGCGGGAAGCGTGGCGGGGAGGTGCCGTGTCGTGGTCGAGTCCTCGGTCGCGGGCAGCGGCCACCAGGGTTGGTCGGGGGTGAGTGCGTGGGTCGCCCAGCTCGCCGCGATCGGGACAGGACCTCCGGCGAATGCGTCGGTGAGGTATTCGGTCAGCCGGTATCCGGGATGGTCGGATTCGGGTGTGGTCGTGGGGGTGAGGCGGTCGTCGATGAGGATCGCGTATCCGATCCCGGTATCGGCGGAGGCGAGGCGGCGTCGCAGCCACGCAGCAAGGATCGGTGCGCTGGCGCTGAATTCGACGCACGACACCGAAGCACGGGCTTGGTCGGTGTGCTGGTCGGGGAGCCCGATCACGATGAGTGATCGGGTCGGGGTGAAGTCCAACGCGGAGTGGATCGAGGTGATCCACTCGCGCGGCGGGGACGGCGTTTCGTAGTCGAGCACGAGAGATCCCTTCGCTGGTGGAGATAGGGAGATAGATGGGAGTGCCGCCGCTGCCGTGGTGTCCATCGCGGCTGCGTAGTTCGGCTACAGGCACGTATCCGAGGGTGTGACAGACGATTTCGGTTCGGCTGCGGCTGCGCTGAGCGGCTGATATCGGTACGGCAACCCGTTTTTCGCCGATTCGGCGGAGGTGCCGGTGCTGCGATGCGCCGGGCGCGGGGTGGCTGTGCGCGGACCCCGGCGGCCGAGTAGCGGATGCCGGGGTTCTCAGCCGATGGTGATGCCGAGGTCGGCGGCGGCGGTGGTGGCCGAGCGGGTGAGCCGGTTCAGTGCCCGGGGCGGCAGGCCGCGTTCGATCACGGCGTAGAGCAGGCGGGCGTAGAGGTCGGCGGGGTCGGCTTCCAGCGCTGTTGTGACGGCGATCCGGGCCAGCACGCCGTCGCCGCGCAGGTGGGCGCTGCGGGCGAGCAGAACCGCCGGGTGGGCGCGGTGGGGGCCGGTCAGGCTGCGGGTCAACAACACCCACAAGCCCTCGGCCGCGACGGCGTGCGCACCGGCGGCGGTCGCGGGCAGGCATCGCTCCACCGCCGGGATACCGAGCGCGGCCCCCAGCCGTGCGAGGCGACCCGCGGTGAACTCCTCCCCGGCGGCGTGATCGGCGATCGCATACAGCACCGCTTCCAGGTCACGACGGTCCTGATCCGAGATCGCCTCGGCGTGGGCGATCCCCGCGCGGCGGCCGTGGACGTCGGCGAGAGCCTGGGGCAGTGCCGCCGAGACCTGTTCGGCGAGTGCGGGATCGGTAGCCAGCGAGTCGGCCAGCGCGGTCCTGGACGCCAGCACCGGTACCCCGAGCGCCGCGCGCTCGCGCGCGAAGGGGGAGTGAGCGGGGTCGGGTAGGGTCCCGGAATCGGCGGGCCCCGACAGCGACCACCACACCCCGCCCGCCACGATCGCGGTAGTCGCGAAGCTCCCCTGCCACCGGACAGAACTGTCGGTCAACGCGCGCACCACGTGTTCGACCAGGCGGTGATGGCGGATCTGGCCGGTCGTGGTCGTGGTCGGGTCGTGGTGTGGAGGGTGTAGTCGGTCGTCGATGACGAGCACGTAACCGATCGCCGGACCCAGCGTCGTGAGCAGGGGAGCGAGGCGGTCGGTGATCGAGGCGGGATCCTCGGTGAGATCGAAGTGGGGAAGCGCCGCCGGCTCGTCGTGGCCGGGATCGGTCGTGGCCGGGATCAGGATCAGGATCAACGATCGCTGCGGGAGGAACCCGATGATGCCGGGCACCGACGCGATCAACCGGCTCGCAGACGGGAATGGGATGGGGGTGGACACGGCGAAACTCCTTTCGGTGAGCGATACGGGGATGTCGATGGCGGTGTGCGGGAACAGGGGCCGCAGCGCAACGCCACAGCGAGCAAGCACCGCGGAGCGCCGTCGATGCCTGTCGGTCGGGGGACGACCCTGAACAGGGCGGTGACGTCGCGGTGGTCGTCTGTCGGACGCGAGGACACGATCGGTGATCACGCCCGCGGGCGGGGAGTAGCATCGGTGGTGGAGGATCAGCAGGCTGGCCGGATTTGTTGGAGGTCAGCACATGGCTGAACGTCGACCACCGCGCTCGCCGCGCACGGCTCGATCACCGGAAATGACCCAGCGGGTGCAGCGCTCACGTGAGCGGGTGCGCCGACGCCGCGAACTCGCCCGCGAACGCGACCGCGAAGTGTCCGCGGCGGTGCGCCGCTACCTCACCGACTGGCAGGCGATCACCGCGTGCGAGACCAAACGCGACGCCGAGATCACCGAACTACGACGCCGGATCAGCGTCGTCGAAGACGAAGCCGCTACCCAGATCGCGGGTCTGCGCGCCGACCAGGGCCACGCGGCGGCGATCATTCGTGACCAGCCCGGCCACACCGACGACGACGTCGCCGACCTGCTCGAGATCACCCCGAAACAAGTCCGCCAACTCATCACCCTCGCTCGAACACAGCCCAACGAGCCAGCCGAGTCCGCCGACGTCGCCGCACCGACCGACACCACCCCCGACCACGCCGTGCAGACCGAGGAGCCACAGGCCGGTACCGGCAGTGCTCGACCACCGACGACAGCGGGTGACTCGGCACCGACCGACCAATCGACATGACGCCGGGCTCGGCAGCGACCACTTCGGATCAGTTGCGCGTCACACCGTCAGCGAGCACCGAATCGCTTGGCTCGTTGGCCGACGCTGAAACACAGCATTGCCAACGACCTCGCAACAGTTCACCGACTCAGGGACGGCGATTCGTTCGAGGATGAACGGGGTGAGTATCCGCCGATGGGATGCGTGCTACAGGAGGGTGGATCAGCTGACGAAGTAGCGGCCGACCTGCCACACATACCCGCGGAACTGCTGCGGCGACAACGGCTGTCGCACCGGAATACCCGCCACCGGCGAATACGGCCAGAACGCCCAACCACACCGATGGCAGTAGAACCCGGCCCGCCACAGCCCGTGCGCAGCCGGGCGCCCGCGCCGGATCCGGTTGTTGTGACGCCAGCGAGCCCACACGACAGCCAGGCACAACAGGCCCGGTGACGCGGTGAACCCGACCATGAACACCCCTGCCAGAGCCATGTTCACCTGGCCTCCTCCTGGGTCCGTGGAGAAGATGATGCCGAGGGTCAGGACGAGGGCCATGAAGAACGCGGGAATCAGCAACAGACAGCCCCAACGGGTCAGCCGTCGCGTCGGCTTCCAGGCGGGTTCGCGAGCGAAACTACCGGCCAACGCGGAGGTATGGGTGCGATCGACGGTCATGGTGCCGAACACCGGCACCAACCCACCGCTCGAGATACCGAACCCCGAATACGATCCGCTGCCGAACGAGACTGCGGTCCCGTCCGAGCACAACGCGGGCACACTCTGCACCCAGTCCAGCCGCCCGCAACTCGGGCAGGTGATGTCGATCTCCATCCGCGGATCTCCCGATCGGGCAACCACGTCGACCTCACGGCGACGCGGGGATGCCTGCGATGAAACCTCTGGCAAATCGTATTGAACACCGCCG
>NZ_LGYZ01000124.1 GCF_001310275.1 Nocardia arizonensis | reverse complement strand
CTGGTTCCGCCCGCGGTGGTGACGGTGACCTGCACGGTCCCGGTCCCCGCCGGAGCGACGGCCGTGATCTGGGTCGCGGAGTTGACCGTGAACGAGGTGGCCGGTGTCGCACCGAAGTTCACCGCGGTGGCCCCGGTCAGATTGGTTCCGGTCAAGATGACCGTTGTGCCGCCGGCTGTCGGCCCGGAACTCGGTATCACCGTGGTGAGGGTGGGAACCGCGACGTAGGTGTAGGCGACGCCGTTGCTGGTTCCGCCCGCGGTGGTGACGGTGACCTGCACGGTCCCGGTCCCCGCGGGAGCGACGGCGGTGATCTGGGTGTTGGAGTTGACCGTGAACGAGGTCGCCGGTGTGCCACCGAAATTGACCGCGGTAACCCCTGTCAGACCCGACCCGGTCAGAATGACCGTCGTCCCGCCCGAGGTGGACCCCTGACCGGGGCTGACACCGGTCAACGCCGGAACCGCGAGATATGTGTAACCGACCCCATTGCTGGTTCCGCCGGAGGTGGTCACGGTCACCTGCACCGTGCCCGCTGATCCCGCCGGGGCGATGGCGGTGATCTGCGTGGGGGAATCGAGGGTGAAAGTTGTTGCGGTGGTACCAAAACGCACGGTCGTCGGACCGGTGAACCCGGTGCCCGTGATCGTGACACTGGTACCCCCGGTCGTGGGCCCCGAGGTCGGTGAGAGGGAAGTAATGGTAGGCATGGCGTCGCCTCCTAGTCAGCGATTGTTCTGTGCGGCCATCAGCCGAACGCAATACTGATAGCGATCCGCTCTTTCCATTCAGCTCCCGGGACGGGTCGCCGGGCAACGCCTACGCAGTCCGGTTTAGTCCGTTTTCGCCTGGCGACCGTCCCAATGAGAAACAGGCCAGTCAGTTTCTGCGGCAACGATTCTGTAGCGGCACCGGCCGTGCCGACAGCTGCCCAGTGGCGGTCGTGCCCCGGTCGTCGGCGAGGGATCGGTCCGTCAACTCGACACCGGAACCCGGCCACCAGCCACGGCCAAGGAACCGGGCACTTTCGGGCTCGCCCGAGTCGGTCCGGCGACTACGATCCCGGTCCGAAGGTGGCAGGCAGAAGTCGAAGATGCCCAGCGGCAACCGAATTCGGATCCTCCCAGGCTTCCGTTCCTTCGCTGTGGTCGGAGGTTGGCCGTAGGGTTGTGCGTCATGGCTGACCTGCGGCTGATCTACGTCGACGACTCCGGTTTCCAGGACACCGGCTGGATCGTCTACGGCTGGCTGGATTGCACTCACGAGGCGTGGCGGGCCTGTCTGCGCGACCTACTGGAGATGCGAAAAGAGCTGTATCTCAAGCACTCCGTGCCGGTATCCGAGGAACTGCACGCCACCAAGTACATCAACGGCCGCGCCCGGATCGTGCCCAACGCGCCAGCGGAGACCCAGTGGAAGACCCTCGGCCGTGAGGTCGCGGTGCACTGCCTCACGACACTGCGCGACTGCCCTCACATCACCGTCGGATCGGTCTACCGTCGCACCGACGCCCGCGGCAAGGCGTATTTCGAGGAGAAGGCAGCTACCTACGCGGCGCTCGTGCGCCGCTGGGACCGGAACCTCGCGAGCCGCGACGAGGTCGGCATCGTCAACATGGACGGCGACGGAACCGACAAGACCTATTTCGACGCGCACCGCGCCCTCGCGCTGAACACTCGCCATGTCATCGAGGACCCGCTGTTCCACGACTCCAAGCGCTCGCAACTGATACAAATGGCCGACCTTGTTGCCTGGACGACCTACGCGAGCCTGCACCAGCACAAGGGCAACCGCTTCGCGTGGAACTGGTACGACGACTACCTCGCCGCATCGGATGTCGACGGTCGGCCGACTGCGATCTGATGAGAACTCCGAATACAGCAAGACCCGCCTTGCCACATGTGTGGGGCGGGTCCGCGTACTCGATAATACACGTTCTACGTGCTTTGTGTGTGTGACCCTCGCATCAGTTCTGAATACCTGAACTACTGGCTCGAACGGCCTCAATGCGTCACTGTGACAGGACTCGCGCAGGGCAGGCGCATGCGCAACGCTCCCGCACCGCCACTCGCCACGGCCTCGACGGGCTGGGATTGCCGACGTGACCGCGGCTGCGATCGTGCTCGGCGCCACCACCGGCAAAGTATTGCCCGGGGTCGTGAGCACTCGTCCGACTGGGCTGAACCGGTAATGACGCAATGAACTACGCGGTTCGGCCAGGACTCGCTCCGATCTCGGCCCGATCACGGCATGTCGGTCGGAGGGAGTTCCGGGCGGGTCGCGTGGAAGGCTCAGGCATGCAGGGTGGGCCGATAGATGAGCTCCTGGATGTTTCGGTCGAGCGTCCGGCTCTCGAGCAGCTCGAGGTCGAAGTCGGCCGCACCTTGGAAAATCGGGTCATCACCGGTCCGCCCGGTGATCACGGGGAAAACCGTCACCTGGACGCGGTCGACCAAACCCGCGGCCATCAGCGCCCGGTTCATCGAAAGGCTGCCGTGCGAGCGCAACGGCACCTCCGATTCCTTCTTGAGCCGTGCGACCACATCGACAGCGTCACCGCTCACCACGGTCGCGTCGGGCCAGTCGAAAGGTTCGGTCAGCGTAGTCGACACCACCGTCGCCGGCAGGCTTCTCATCCTGGTCACCCACGGGTCACGCACCGACTCCTCGGCGCCCGAGGCAAGCAACTCCGTGAACACCCGATAAGTGTTGGCCCCGAAGACCATCCGCTGTTCCACCTCGTACAACCCCAGGCGGTGATCGAGCAGTTCCGGGCCTTGCTTGCCCCAGTAACCACCCCAGTCGCCGCCGTTGACCCCGCCGTAGCCGTCGAGGCTGGAAAAGACGTCGAAGGTATATGTCGCGGTCATACGCTCTCCTCTAGTGCGTCCATCGGATCTATGGATACAGACGGGAAACCGCCGCGAGACTCATCGCCGTTCGACTCCCGGAATCGGCCGTCCCCGTGCGGTCCGCGATTCGACCATGGTCAAGCACGGTCGGCTCGAGTCGATCGCCTCGCTCATCCGTCCCGCCGAGGCGCGTGGGCGAGGGCAAGGCTGTGGCCCGCCGGTTCTCATCGCCAGTAATACCGCCGCTGCGGAGCGAGTACTCTGGGAGCGATCTGCTATGGATGCCGAGGGGGACTTGTGGGGGAACTGCCGATCTTGTTGACCGCCAATTGGCTCGACTGGTATTACGCTCGCCATCAACGGGAGTGCGTTAAATCCGGCGTCCCGTTCGAGGATTATGTCGCCGCGGTGCTCGGGCGATTCCATGATGACTACCTGAATCCTGCGCCGACCGGCCGGTTCGGGGACGGCGGCTGTGACGGGCTCGCCGAATCGGGGAGTATCGCTTACGCCTGTTACGGGCAGCGGCCGGGGCGAGACGCGGAACGTGAGCTGGCCAACAAGATCGAGAAGGATTTCGCGCGGGCCTTCGACCAGTGGCCAAGTTTCCACACTTGGCGGTTCGTGACCAATGTTCCCGTGGGTCCGCTCGCGTCGAGAGTAGCGACAAAACTTCAGCGCACGCACGGTCCGCATTCAGGACGACCGCTGACAGTTCGGATATTCACCACGGAGAAGCTGTGGACCGACATCGTCTCGAAATTGGGTATGGAGGTCCTGAACGAGGTCTTCCCCGGAGCGCCCGGTGTCGCGAATGTGGAACTGGCCGATCTCATCCCCCTTCTCGACGCCCTGGGCACCGTGGGGCCGGTCGCCGCGCCGTTGGATGCCGTGCTGCCGGTCCCGGCGAACAAGATGGATTTCAACGAACTGGCCGATGCCAGTCGAGCGGAGTTCAATTACGGCCGATTGCTCGCTCCACAGATCGACCTGTGGTACGCGCAGGCATCGGAACCCGGGCTCCTCGATGCGCACGGTGAGCGGTTCCGTGGTCTGTACGAGCAAGCGCGCACGGTCACCGCAGACCCGGGGGAGATACTCGAGCGGCTGTATGTCGCGGTGGCCGGTCCGAATGTACGGATGGACGGCACGCGGGCCAACGCGGCCTTCGCGGTAGTGTCCTATTTCTTCGATTCCTGCCATATTTTCGAGGTGCCCCCCGGACCCCGGGGTGCGACGTCTGACGTGGAGGTGCCCGATGCTCTTGCCCACTAAAGGGATCGCACCCGAACGAGCCCTGATCACGGTGGGTTCGGAGTTGCTCGAAGAACTGCGTGAACCGCTGTCGGTCTCGATGCTCTGGGAGCGCTACACCGCTCGTCAAGGGATGTCGAAGAATTCGGGGCGGATCACTTTCGACTGGTTCTCGCTGGCGCTGGCCTCCCTATATGCGATGGGCATGATAGATGCGGCCGATGACGGCAGACTGAGGCGAGCTGATGTTCCTCGTTGAACTCGCTTCGTCGGATCGGCGGTTCAAGGAATTGCGATTCCACGCCGGGCTCAATATTCTCGTCGCGGACCGTACCGCCGCCTCGGAACAAGGCGAGAGTCGGAATAGCAGTGGCAAGACGAGTTTCGTCAAGATCCTGCGCTATCTTTTCGGCGGCGACCTGCCACCGGAGTTCCGAGCCCCCGAACTGTCGGAGCATCGCTTCACCGCGCGGCTCCGCCTGCCCGGACAGTCCTCGGATGAAGGTGACGATGTATCGGTTACCCGGGCTGTGTCCTCCGGGGGGAAGGTGCAGGTCCTCGGATGGTCGAAAACCAACGGTGACATCGATTTGCGCGTGGAGGACTGGAAGGAACTCCTGTCACGTCATGTATTCGGTATACCGACCGGGGTATCACGTCCGACGTCCGGCCAACTATGGGCCCAGCTGATCCGTACCCACTTCGGCAATCCGATAAAGGGACACCACGCGGAGTCCGATTGGGAATCGGGGGTCAAGCTCGGATTCATGTTGGGTATGTCCGCCGAGGTGCTCGGCCGGGCGGGCGAACTGGACAGACTGGCGAAACAGAGCAAGGCGATTCGCAAGGCAGTCCAGGAGGGCGCTCTCGCGCACCTTTCTCTCGACGAATCTGCACTGCGGGTCAGCCTGGCGACTGCGCGGAGACGCCGGGACCGCATGCGAGAAGATCTGCGTGCTTTCAAGGTCGATGATCGCTACGCCGAACACCAAAAGGAAGCCGACGAATTCAGCCGGGCGATTCGCAAACTCAACGAAGAGGGGCTGACGTTACAACGTCGTTTACGGGAGATCAGGGACACTCTCAGCGATGAGGTGTCCGATGTGCAGAAGGCGGATCTGACGGCGAAACTCGGCCGCGTGTACGCGGAGGTCGGTCTGGTACTTCCCGACGCGGTCACGCGGCGCTACGAGGATGTCGCGGCCTTCCACGAATCCGTTCTCCGCAACCGGCGGATATTTCTGGAAAGAGAACTCGCGGCGGTGCGATCACGCCTCGGTGACATAGATCAGGAACGCGGCACCCTGGATCGGCAGCGTGCACAGATCATGCAGCTGCTCGGCGAGACTGTCGCGCTCGATACGTTCTTGAGCGCGCAACGCGATCTCGCGCAACGTGAAGCGGAAGTCGCAGATATCGAGAGGCGACTCGACGCTGCCCAGTCGGTCAGCGCCATCGGCGATACGATCAAGCTGAAGACCGCCGAACTCGTCACGGCGGTTCGGGCCGAAACGCATGAACACGCAGACAAACTCGATGAATCGATCGCACTGTTCAGCGAACTCGGCGCGGAGATTTACAGCGACCGCGAAGCATCACTCCTCGTCTCTCCGACCTCCAAGGGAATCCTGTCTGTCGAGCCTCGAATCTCTGGTGACGCTAGTTCCGGTATCCGTAGCGTGGAGACTTTCATGCTCGATATGGTCTGCGCGGTGGCGGCCATGCGGGAGAATCGGGCGCCTCGAATCCTGGTACACGACAGTCATCTCTTCGACGCGATCGACGGACGACAAGTCGCGTCCTGCCTGAACATCGGTGCCAGGCTGGCCGAGGAGAAAGGTTTCCAGTACATTGTCAGCTTGAACTCCGATTTTCTGGCCCTTGTCGAATCGCAGAGTGACGGCCTCTTCGACTCGATGCCATATGTCCTGGAAACCCGCCTGACCGATGAAACCGACACGGGCGGACTCTTCGGTTTTCGCTTCGGATAGTGGGCCGGGTCACCGGATAACTCGTCCTGATCGACGCATACAGTTCATAACCGATTCGCTGGGCCGGACACCGTTGAACACCGGCATTTCCGCTATCCGCCATCGTCCGACCACACATCACCGCGCGCACACGAGATCGATCATGTGGCTGGGTTCGGCGCTGCGCACGAACACCTCGATTCGGTCACCGGAGGGCGGCAGATACGGGCGGTACTCCACGACCGCGAAGACATACGTCCACGCCCGCAGACGAATCGGATCGAGTAGTGGGTGCGCGGCGAGTTGCTCCAGGCGGTCGTCGATGGTGACCGGGCCGTCCTGAATCGCCACCCAGAGTGCGGCTTCCGCGTTGGGATCGCCCACCGCGCCCAGCGGATCGATGGTCTGCCAATGAACCTGCCCGCGGAGGATGTTCTTGGCTTGGAGGTCAGCGTGTAGAACGAATCGTGTTTGTGTGGTTTCGAGAAGTGTGTCCAGCACTTGCCCCGCCTCTGCCAGTCGGTCGGGCGCGCCGAAGCGGGTCATGGCTTCGGTGTAGCGCGGATCGACGAAACGTTCGCGCGCCCACCGCATTCGCATGGATGTCACGTCCGCGAGATCCCGAAGTTCACGCAGTTCGGGTAGCGCGGGACGGTTCAGCCGACTCAGTAGCTCACCGAACCGCTGTGATTCGACCCGTGACCCGATGGGCCACGCGATATCGCCCGGTTCGATTCTCGTCATCAGGTAGACACCACTGTCGGGATCTCGTTCGAGGATGGACGGTGTCGCACCGGTCGGCCCCCAACGTTCCAGCAGAAGCATTTCGGTGGTGCCCGATTGTTCGTCGACCGGGACCTTGAGGACAGCGGGTTTCCCCTCACATGTCGCGCAATACACGCAGCACGACATCGCGCCGCTGTCGGCGACGCGGTCGAGGTCGAGTTTCCAACGGTCGGCGTATCGGGTGAGTCGTTCGGGGAGTGCGGCGAGCCACGCCCGACCGTCCTGGTCACCTCTGAGGAAAATGATCGCCTTCTCGAGACGTTCGGGGATAGGAGGAGGAGCAGTCATTGGGTAGGCACCTCCGCGAGTCGGTTCACGAGCCGATCGATATCGGCATGGTCGTTGTAGATGTGTGTGGATATCCGTAGCAGAGTCCGGCCCGATGGCGCGGTCCCGACCCACACCCGCACGCCTGCCGGGCCGAGGGCAGCTTTCACATCGGCGACGGTCACGCGATCGAGGATGAACGATCGCATTCTCGGCGCCCGGTATTCCGGCGTCGCTGTGGAGGCCATCCCGAGTTCGGTCAGGGTCGACGATGCCGCGTCGGCGAGCGCCGCGCAGTTCTCCCAGTGTCCCGCGTCCCGCCATCGAGTCCATTGCCCGAATGCCGTCGAAACACACAATCGCGGAGCGGGATCGAAAGTACCGGGCCAAGAGAATCGCTCGATCAGGTTCGCCGCGCCCCATGTCAGCGACACTTCCGCGGGGCGAACGAGTTCGACCAGTCGCGGTGCGAGCCAGATGAATCCGATCGGCCGCGCGGTGGGCAACCATTTGTGGAGCGTGCCGAACGCGGCGACGACACCGTCATCCAGCGCGGGCGCAAGTTCGACATGTCCGGGCCCGTGTGCGGCGTCCAGTACGATCTGGCCCCCGCGATTTCTCACCCATTCCGACACAGCGCCGACCGGCAGGCGCAACGAGGCCGACGACGAGATGAGGCTCATCTGGAGATAGGTGACATCGGTGGTGACGTGAGCGTCCAGATCGGCCAAGAGCCGATCGACCCCGCGAAATGGGAGCGGAACCTCGAGTACCTGACACCGCGCACCGACTCGAGCGCACACGACCCTCCATGCCTCGACCACCGACGGGTACTCGGTGTCGAGCACGACCACCGTGTCCGTCGAACGCAGCGGCACCGATCCGATGACGGCTGCCGCACCGGATGTGGCATTCGCACAGAGTGTCGTTTGTCCGGCATCGACACCCAGGAATCTCGCGGTGTCCTCACCGCATCGGCGGAGCCGGCCCTGAAGCTCCACCCCGAGATATCTGGTCGGATCCGACTCGATGCGCAGGCGGACCGCCTCTGCTTCGGCAGCCACCTTTCGTGAAACGACCCCGTAGGAGGCGTGGTTGAACTGAAGCAACCCGGGCGCGAGGAGGAAATCCTCATAGCCGCACTGTTTCACGACGCGACACCACCGGTGCGCGGCGTCGCCCGCAGCTGCCGCAGACTCGGTACATCGAAGCGGAAGATGGCGTCTGCGGCATGCGCGTCCTGGGGGGCGACACGAAGTTCGGTGATGGCGAACCTCATTGGATCCCAGTCGCGCGTCCTGCCGTCCAGTGTGCGTAGGTGATCGGTGAGCCGCGCGCGACGTTCGGGGGACAGCAACTCCGTGAGGCAGACATCCCGCAGATGTGCGAGCAGACGTTCTCCGGCGAATAATCCGTGTACTGTTTCCAGTTCATGGATCTGACAGGCCAGTGTGGCTTCGGCCCGGCCCACCGAACCGGGGATCACGAGATCGAGATAGCGAGCGAAGGCCTCGGCGGAGTCCGCGTAGCGATGCTGAAGACCGTGCACTCTGCTCGAATCACGAAGGTGGGGTGGATTCTCGCTGGCGACCCCGCTGGTGCGTGACATACGAGCCAATTCGTCGAGCAAGTCCCGTGATCGGCCGAGTTCGAGACATGCCATGGTCTTCTTGCTCAACCAATGCAGCGCCTCGTACTCGGCATACGGGTGCCCCGTCGAACGGGCGGCTTCGATCGAACGAAGCAGCCAATCCTCGGCGTTCGCCGAATCGTAGGCGGCGAGGTGAGCGAGACCCCGGTGCCCGAATGCCCTGGAACGTACCCTTGCGTCGGCCGTGATGGACGCGACCGTGTCACACAGGGCGATGCACCGCGCGGTGTCCTGCACCGGACCGCACAGTGCGACCTCGGCCCGCAACATGGTCGCCTCGGCGAGGATCTCGTCCGCACCGGTGTGCGCGGCGACGAACTGCTCGAGCACTCGGACGGTTTCGTCCCAGCGGCCGGTCATGCGGAGGTTACGGGCCCACAGCAGTCGCACACGAGCCTCCTCGTCCGCCGGGACCGCCATCGACCCGAGATGGCCGAGCGCGGCGACACAGGCATCGGTGCCGCCAACGTGTTCGCCTTGGGCGGACAGGCATTCGGCCAGCAGTGCGGAGTTGCCGAACGATGGCGCGTGCTCGACCGCGACCCTGGCCAGTTCACACGCCTTGGACACCGCCCCAAGTGTGAACTGCCGACGCGCCGCGATCGATGCCAGCGCTCCGGCCTTGGCCGTGTCGCGCGCGGCCACCGCCACCGCGGCCGCCCGCACATGTGTCTCGTCGTCCCAATCCGGTTCGGACTCCAGAATCTCCAGCAGACGAGCGTGATGACGTCGCCACCTCGGCGCATTCGAAGCGCCTCGCTCACGCAGAATCTGGGCGAACAACGGATGGTGGATCAGATACCTGTCGTGGATTCCACGTGGCTCTGCCGGCCGGACCAGCCCGTGATCTTCGAACAGAACATGTAGACGCTCGTAGACGTCATCGATATCCATGCGCGCGAGTCGTGCGAGAAACTCGACCTCGAAGCTGTATCCGACGAGTGCCGCGATCTCGAGCAACCGCTGATCCGCGCCGTCGAGATAGGACAGCCGCTCCTCCAGGACAGCGGTGATCTGCCGCGGCGTCTGCCCTGTCACGTGGTCGCCCAACCGCACGAGCGATTCCGCGAACAAGGGATTTCCGGCGCTCAGCCGTACGATTTGCGACATGATGTGCGGCGCCACCGCGGCATCTCCCGCCGCCCTGCGGATCAACTGCTCGGTATCGGCGTTCGACAATCGCGGAAGGTCGATCAGCACCGTCTCGGGCCGATACCGACACAGCCGCAATACCGTGCGCTGCAACGGATGTGTCTGTTCGACCGAATGCAGATGGTCGGGACGGTACGCGAGGACCATGATGAGCGGCCCGTCGACGCGCAACGCCATCCTGGTCAACAGATCGATCGTCGCGGTGTCGGCCCAATGCAGATCGTCCAGCACGAGCAGAACGGGACCGGCGGACACCAGATCCTCGACGAGCCGAAGCAATTGATCCAGCCTGCTGTCGATTTCGGACGGTCCCCGCCCCGACGCCGCATATGCCTGACCGGTCCGCACCCCCGCGGCGAGCAGATGCCCCACCACCGGGACCGATTCGATCCAGTCCGGCGCGTGTTGACGAAACGACGACGCCACCCGCCCCAATCGCCCAGCCCCCGACCGTTCCGCCGACGATGTCAGCGACCGCAGACACTCCCGAATCGCTTGGAACGAATCGGAAGCCAGCGAATTCAACATCGCCTGCCCGTACCCCGACAGCAAACCGACCTCTCGGTGTCGCCGAACCGCCCGATATGCGAAATTCGCGAGCAGGCTCGTCTTACCGACCCCCGCCTCACCCCGCAGCACGAACACCGCGCTACGCCCGGATTCAACCGCCCTGTCGACATGCTCGAGCAACATCGCGAGCTCATCCGTACGGTCGACCAGCGCGGGTGGCTCAACGAACCGTGGCACACATCCCCCTACCGAAATCGGCTGTCCCTCCAAGGAATTCTAGGACTTCGTCCCCGCACGTGCGGAGAAGACAAGCGGTGTCGGACCTTCTCTCCGGAAGAACATCCCACACGCCCGGGGAGCACCGTTCACTTCGAATGGGCAGTCGCGGTGACCGCGCAGATCGCGACCGCGCTCTCCTACGCGCACGCGCTGCCGGTGGTCCACCGCGATCTCAAGCCCGACAATATCCTTGTCACGCCCAGCGGCACCGTGAAGATCATCGACTTCGGTATCGCCGCGCTGCTCACGGCAGGCGTCCCGAAGTCGACCGCGACGGGTGCGATTCTCGGTTCGGTGGCATATATGTCGCCGGAGCAGGCCATCGGCGCCAAGGCGACACCACACACCGACCTGTATGCGCTCGGCTGCATTCTCTACGAAATGTTGTGCGGCCACACGGTGTTCGATGGTGCGGCGCCGATCGTGCTGCATCATCACGCCGCGACCGCGCCCGTTCCGCCCCGCGAATTGCGTGCCGAGGTACCGGGTGAATTGGACCGGCTGGTCTTGGACCTGCTCGCCAAGGACCCCGAACAGCGACCAGGTGACGCCGCGGACGTGTACGAGCGACTGCTCCCGCTGCTGCCTCCACCGGGGTCGGCCGTCGGACCGAGCGATGGGCGCCTGTCGGGTGTGCCCGATCCGACCGTCATTTTTCGACGCCCCAACCCGCCTCTGCGTCCGGAGCGGATACCGCGCACAGCCCGATTCCAGGGCGCACTGCCCGCCACCGCTCCGATCAGCGACGAGGTGCTCGAGCAACGGTTGCGTCATCTGCTGGCCGAGTACCGTGACTTGGTCGGCGCGGGCCGCGCATTGCAGGCGGCCGATGTCCTCGGTGGCATCCTCGAGCCGGTGGGCCGTGCCTTCGGCACCGAAAGCCCGCGGGTACTGGAACTGCGGTTCGATATCGCGCTCGCGCGCTTCCTCGGTGGTGAATTCCGCAAGGCAAGAACGGAATTCGATGCGCTTGCCGCGGCCTGCGCGCGGGTGAAGGGTTTCGCCGACGAGCTGACGATCCAATGTCGCAAATTCGCCGCGGACTGCCGAGTCGAACTCGGCGAACTCACCGAAGCCTTGTCCGGCATGCGCGCGGTGCTGGATGACGTGCGCGCGACACAGAGTGACGGCAGCGAAATGGCGCTCGAGTTGAGGCTGGCTCTCGGGCGATTGCTCGCGCTCGTCGGTCATCGCATGGAGGCGCGCACCACGCTGAGCGAGTTGCACGAGGATCTACTGCTCGTGCGCGGATTCGAAGACCCGCTCACCCGGGAGGTCGCGGAAGCGCTGGAGCGGTTGATCGATGATGATCCGGCACCCGGTGAAGAGGAATTGTAGCCGGCAGCTGCAAGAGTGCGTCCATCGGATCTGTGGATACAGACGGGTAACCGCCGCGAGACTCATCGCCAGGGCATGTGCTGTAGGCACCAGGTGTTGCCGTACGGATCGGCGAAGTGGGCATACAGCACACCGCCGCCGACGTCCTCGATATCGCCGACCGAGACGCCTCGGTCGATCAGACCCGCACGAGCCGCCTCGATATCCGCGACCACCAGGTGCAGCCCACGCAGACCGCCGACAGTCGCGTTCGCCGCGGTCACGCCCTCGGACAGCAGGATCGAGCACGCCGAACCCGGCGGGGTCAGCTGGACGACCCGTACACCGGGCGCGGGGGAAACGTCCACGTCGAGCCGGAATCCGACCTGGTCGCGATAGAACGCCATCGCCTTGTCGATATCGGCCACAGGCACCGGTACGAGTTCCAGCAGCAGCGCGCCCGGCGGCACCGGCGGATCGTCCGGCCGCTTGGTGATCTGCGCGGGATCTGTCGGGACCTCGGTGACGTGCCCCGGGTGGTCGGCGGTCATGGACCGATCCTACCGACGGCAACCACGGTGGTGCGCACTCGTTTCGGGCCATTGCTCGAGTGGGCGAGACCAGCGGTGCGTCGTGATGTTTCGAGCTGACTACGGCAACGGCGTCTTGGGAGTCGCGTGCACGTCTCCGGGCCGCAGTAACCGCAGCAGGGGTGGAGGGAGTCGGAGTTTTGCGGCTGATGCCGTGATTGCCTCGCGGAGGTGGGGATACACCGCCATAACGCCGACTCGTTGAACGAATTCGGAGAGTAGCGAATCCGGGATCGTAATCGGTCGGCCGAAGTCGTATCGTGCGGCGGCGTCGCACACGTACTCGCCTTCGCCGCCGCTGACTCGGCAACCGGCCCTCATCGATAGCGGTGGCCGGTACGCCCCGGTGGGCATTGATTTGAGGCAAACGCCCCATGTGACCAGGGGGGCGGCGGACCGATGATCGGTGCATGACGAAGCGAGTCCAGCAATCACGGAGGTCACCGGTCATGACCGAATCGACATACGAACAGTTCGATGCGCGCATTTCAGATCACGCGCCTGGCGTGCCGAGCGGTGGGCGAGTCGACGCGGTCGACATCAGCCGACAGATCGGAGCGCGGCGGATTCTCCAGGAACTGTCGTTGTCGGTCGAACCGGGCGAGTTGGTCGCCATCGCAGGCGGCAGCGGAGCGGGAAAGAGCACATTGCTGGAGATACTCGCGGGGCTGCAACCGCCGTCCGCCGGTGAGGTTCGGCATGACGGCGTCGTTCGCGGGACCCGGGTGAGCGCCGATTCCCGCATCGGCTACGTGCCGCAGGAGGACATCATCCATCTCGAGATGCCCCTGCGCCGCACGCTGCGCTACGCGGCGCGGCTGCGGCTGCCCGAAGGCACGTCGGTGGCCGAGGCGGAACGGGTGGTCGAGGAAACCATGCGTGACCTCGACCTGGCCGATCGGGCCGAGGTTCCGGTGCGTGCGCTTTCCGGCGGCCAGCGCAAGCGGGCGAGTATCGCCGTGGAGCTGCTGACCCGACCGCGCCTCTTCTTCCTCGACGAACCCACTTCCGGGCTCGACCCGTCGACCGCCGCCGACGTGATGCGGCTGCTGCGCCGACTCACCCTGCGCGGGGTCACCGTCGTTCTCACCACGCACGAGCCGACCGGCATCGACCGGTGTGACCGGGTGGTATTCCTGGCGCGCGACGGCCACCTGGCCTTCACCGGCAGCCCGGCCGAGGCTCGGCGCTACTTCGGCGTCGATGATCTCGCCGAGGTGTATGAACGGCTGGCTCGTGAGCACACTCCGCGGATCTGGGCGGAGCGATTCGCCGACAGCGCTGGGAAGTCGACGGTCCGGCCCGGCGCCGCGGCACTGCCCGTTCCCGCCGCCCGGTCGGATCTCGGGCGCACTGGCGCGGTCCGGCAATGGTGGCTACTCACACGACGCAATGTCGACGTTCTCCTCCGCAACCGGTTGACGCTCGCGGTCCTGCTCGGCTCGCCGGTGCTGGTCACCGCGATGATGGCGACGCTGTTCAAGCGGGACGCGTTCTATCCGCGTGGCGAAGCCGACCTCGGCCCGGTCCAGATCGTGTTCTGGATCGCGTTCGCGGGCTTCTTCTTCGGCCTCACGTATGGCCTGCTCCAGATCGTGGGGGAGATGGCGGTCTTCCGGCGGGAGCGCCTGGCCGGGCTCAGCGTGAGCGCCTATGTGGCATCGAAGGTGACAGCGCTGCTTCCGGTGCTGGCCGGCGTGAGCGCGCTGCTGCTCGGTGTGTTGCGGGCGCTCGGTCGGCTGCCCGCCGTCGGATGGGATGTGTCCGCGTTCCTGTTCTTGACGATCGTGATCGAGGCGGTCTCGGCACTGGCCCTCGGATTGCTCGCTTCGGCCATGGTCTCCAATGCCGCGCAGGCCGCCCTCGCCCTGCCGATGCTCTGCTTCCCCCAGGTTCTGTTCGGCGGCGCAATAGTCCCCGTCGACGGGATGGCCCTCCCGGGACGGTTGATGAGTCTGGGTCTGTCCAATCGCCACGCGTTCGAAGCGCTGGGCCGCGGCCTGGATCTCGACCGATACAGCGCCACGCTGCCGACCATGTCCGTCTACGGTGACACCTTCCACGGAGGCGCGGGCGGCAGTCTCATCGCGCTCGCCTCGTTCGCCATCGTCCTCGTGCTGGCCACGATATGGGTCTTGGACCGGCGGTCCCGACCCGGCGCGCACCGGCGATGAAGCTCCGCGAGCTCAGCCACTCACGGCCGCTTTGACCGGGAACCCCGCCAGACCCCGGTCGATCGCGGCGAGACTGGCCTGCGTGCGATTGTTGACGCCGAGCTTGGCGTAGACACGTTCGACGTGGTTCCGCGCCGTCTTCTCCGCGATGAACAGTTCGGCGGCGATCTCTCTGTTCGATCGGCCCTGCGCGACGAGTCTCAGGATCTCGACCTCGCGGTCGGTCAGTCCCGCGGGCCATGGCGTCCGTCGCGAACTCCGTGGGACGGCCACCGCGAGCACGGCCGCGGCGGACTCGGCGTCGAGGCGTCCGGCGCGCGCCTGCTCTCGCAACCGCGCGGCAGCGTCGCGAGGATCGAGCGCCGGCCGGTAGGAGCGCGGCTCGAGCAGTCGTTGATAAGCGTCCGCCGTGGCGAGCAGCCGGTCCTGCGCGGTCAACTCCGCGCCCGCGATCCCCCGGGGAAAGCCGGACCCGTCGATCCGCTCCCGGTGCTTCATCGCGATGGGCACCACAGACTCCAGCCCGTTGACCCGACCCAGTATCCGGCCGGTCAGGTCAGGATACATCCGTACTCGTTCCCATTCGGCCGTGGTGAGCGGCCCCTTCTTCTCCCAGATCCGATTCGACACCCCCATTTTGCCGAGGCCGTGCACCAGGCCGGCACGGTAGAGATGCGTGATCTCCGACGCCGACATGCCAAGGTGTCGGGCCGCCCCGGCCGCCAGGTTCGCGACGCCACGCGAATGTCCCAGCGCGAAAGGCGATTTGAGATCGGCGAAATCAGCCATGGCCCCGAGCAACTCGTCGCTCTCCTCGCCCGTCATGGTCCGGTCGCGATCCGGCGCCTGGGCCAACGCTCCGGTCCAGACGTCGATTTCGAGCAACCCGTCCACGATCGCCGCCGCGTCCCGCTCGAACAACGCCGCCACGGCCGGGCTGAACTGACTGCCGCCCCGGGAACGGACGACGTCCTTCGCGTGCTCGAGTCCGCCCGCCCGCAGGTGCACCTCGACGACGTCCGCGACGTGCGCGATGTGGGTCTCGACCGGTATGTCGTCGCCGCGAGAACCGTTGGGCAATCCACGGCCGTCCCAGCGTTCGAAGACGTGGGCCAGCGCCTTTCCGACCTGCTCGTCCAAACCCATCCGATCGGAGAGAACCCCGGCGGAACTGCAATGCGACTGGATCAGTGTGGCGACCCGGCCGCGAGCCGTGGCCAGAAAGGCGGTGGCACGGATGGCGCGCTGCCAGCCCGGCGATCCGCGTCCGACATGACTCGTCATCAGCCGCAGGAACGGCAGGCCGGTCATGTCCACCGAGTAGGTACCGGCCCGGAAGGCGATGTCGTCGCCGAACAGTGCCGCCAGTTCGTGGGAGTCTGCGTGACAACCGATCCACCCGACCAGATTGGCGTAGTACACGGTCGCCCGCTGTTGCCGGTCGAGCCCCATCCGCTCGGCGATCCGTGTCGCGATCAAGGACGACCGGAGCATGTGTTCCATCGGCTGTCCCAGACCGAGGTCGATCGCAAGCGATATCGCGGCGAGCAGTTCGGCTCTGCTCAACCCCTTCCCCGAGCCGGGTGGCGTCCCGTGCAGGTGCATCTGCCCATTGTCCACCCGAACCGAGCCCGTCATGTGGGCGCTGCCCTCCGGTCCGGGCGTCGGGCAGGACGGTGACGAGCTCGAAGTTGTCGATGTGCACTGCGAACGCCTGGTCATCGTGGGCACGTATGCGGCGATCGGGAGTGAGACGCTTGTTCTAGCTATGCATAGCATGCGTCGCTACCATCGTGCGATGACGAGGACGATCACGCAAGTCGAGCTGCGCAACGGCAGCGCGGGTGTGATGGATGCGCTCGAGGCGGGCGACGATTTCGTCATCACCCGCAACGGGCGTCCGGTCGGGGAGCTCCGTCCTATCCGCGCGCAGCGGGATATCGCAACCGCCGACTTGAAGGCGCGTTTCGCGCGTTTCGCGGCGGCGGGCGGTGCCGCCGAGGAGCGAGCGGAGATCGACGCCGCGTTCGGCGAGGATAGTCTCGATGACTGACACACCGACCGAGCGGCACCCTGTCGGCCTGCTCGAGGTGGAGCATGCTTTCGACGCGCTGCCGTTGTGCTCGGCAGCGGCACGCAGGTTCGCCACGATGGCAAGACTGGTCGTAGCGGCAGGTCGAAATCCCAAGCCGCGCAAAATGGATCTGCTGATCGCGGCCGTCGCTTCGGCGAATGATCTTCCGCTCTACACCGCCGATGTCGACGACTTCGTCGGGCTCGATCCCGTTTTGACGGTGGTTCCGGTCACGGGGTAGGCCGATAAGCGGGGTTATCCGCGAGCTCGGCGAGCTGATGCGGAATCCGCACTTACGCTGTACTTTTCGGGATGCGCGGATCCTGGCTGGTGAGGTGCCAGCCCTCGCATACCGGGCAGTGGTACACCCGCTGTTCGCGACGCCGCGGGTCGCTTCGGTCGATGCCTGCCAGGGCCAACTCGGCGTCGGCGGCGGCGAAGTACTGCACCTTGCCCGTGGCGCAGCGTGCGATGCGGATCAGCGGTGGAAAGCAGGCGAGATCGGCGCCGCTGTGCAGCGTCAGTTCTCGCCGTACCGCCGCCTGGCGTGGTCGGTACTGGCGGCACTTCCGGAATTGTCGGTTGCCGCTCATCGTGACCTCCCTGCTCGGTGTGCGGTGTGGCACAACGATCGGGCACCCGATCCGCTTATGTCGATGAAAAGTACTGATAAGGGGGTTTATCGGTGATTAATATTGGACGTGGGTGATCGCGCTCGTACTGTCGCTCTCATCCCCCGGAAGGAAATGAGCGGCACCGATGGATCATCCGACGAGCGAACCGACGCTCACGCTGCGGGACATAGCCGACTTGGCGCAGGTCAAGCGGTCGGTGGTGTCGATGTGGCGCAACCGCCCCGCGGTGCGCGGTGAACATATCCCGTTCCCGCGGCCGGTCGATGAGGTCGGCGGCATCGCGCGTTTCGCACGGGCGGATGTGGTCGACTATCTGGAACGCACCGGCAGGGGTAACAACGCCGAACACCGTGTGGATGCGGCGGCGGCAGGCGCCCCGGACGGAACACCGTTGGAAGACCTGGTGACATTGCTGTGTCTGCGTCAGTTGACCGGCGATCTGGAACAGCTGTCCGCCGACGAATGCGTCGCCGCCGCCCGGGAGTTCGATCCCGATGACGAACTGCTCGCCGGAGAGGTCGCGGCGTTGGACAACACGCGGCAGGCGCGCTCGTTCATCGACGGGCTGGTGGCCTCCAGCTACGGTGGCGTCGATGCGCTGGTGAAGCTCGAATCCTCGCGTGCCGGACGTGAACTGGCGGCACGCGACCTGGACCCGGCCGCTGTGGCGCTGCTGCGCACGATCGTGAATACCTGTCGCCTGGAACTCGACCCGGAAGGGGCGCAACTGGTCTCGGCGGGCGACGCGCCCAGTGTGGTGCTCGCACTGTCCGATTCCGACCCCGATATCGAGGTGCACGCGCTCGGCGATGCCCCCGCCGCCCGCGCTCTGCGCCGCCGCATGGTGATTCGCGAGCAGGAGCAGGCATCGGGGTGCGGGCCGCGGGTGCGGCTGCTGTCGGTCGTCGGCGAAAATCCGCCGAGGGCGCTCGAGGAGGTCGACAACGTGCTGATCGACCTGGGTCACGGTGAGATCGCCGTGGTACTGGGTGCGGCGGCGGCGCTGTGCGACGCGATTCCGCGTGCCGGGGCACGGTCGAACAATCTCGAGGGCAAGCGGGCGGAGACATTGCGCCTCGGCGGCCTCGCGGTGGCCTTGAAGCTACCGCGCGGGCTGTGGAAAGAGGCGCACCGCCAAGCGCTCGGCGTCTGGGTGTACTGCGGTGGCGCGCACATCGACCTCCCGGTGGTCGCCGATCTGGGAACCGTACTTCCCGCCGACCTCGACCATGACGCGCTGGCCGCCGACTTGGCCTCGGCGATCGGTGATCATGCGGATCGAGCCGCTCGCGCCTACCGCTACGGCCGGGTGGTCAAGCTCGGCGACATCCTGGCCGGGCATGCCGTGGTTCCCCCAGGCACAACCGCGGTGCGGGTGCGCGCGCCGGAGGCGGTCGATGACCTGCACCGGATATACGCCGCGACCTTGCTGACTTCGGCACCGGACCCCGGCTTCGACGTGGTGGCCCGCGCCGGCGCAGGCTCCCTGGAGGTGCGGCAGCGCCCGCTCGGTGAACTCGCCGAACGCAAGCTGGTGCGGATGCGGACCGGCAACAAGATCGACCGGTCGCACCACGACCCGCACGGCACGGTCCGGGTGCTGTCAGCGGACGGCCGCACCGATGGCTTCGTACTCGACCCGCTGAACGCGCACAGTCGCTATCCTCGCGCGACCCGCACCGAGCCAGGCGACGTGGTCTTCTGCGAACATCCACCCCGAGCGCTGGTCGACGACACGGGTGGCAACCTGGTGTTGTCGCCGTCGCGCATCCTGCGGTTGTCGCCGGATGCGGGCATCGGGCCGCGCGCACTGGCGGCGCTGATCAACGAGTTGCCCGCGCATCGGGCCGACTGGAAGTCGTGGAATGTGCCTCGACTGGGCGAGGATGAGTCGGCGCGCTTGGAGGCGGTGCTGGCGCGGGCCGCCGGTTACTCCGCTCGGCTTCGGGCGCGG
This sequence comes from Nocardia arizonensis, assembly GCF_001310275.1. GTDB lineage: Bacteria > Actinomycetota > Actinomycetes > Mycobacteriales > Mycobacteriaceae > Nocardia > Nocardia arizonensis. Next base: position 25,585 of record NZ_LGYZ01000124.1, on the reverse strand, counting down.
CAGGACGCGGTCGGTGAGCTGTGCCGGGCGCTGATCGAGGGGATCGGCGCGGGCACGGTCAGCCTGTGCGTGCAGGCCGAGCCGGTCGGATGAGTACGTGAAAGATGTTGTCGGATAACGAGGAGAGGAGCCCCGGGTGCCCCCGAGGAAGAGGCAGGCGGCAGAGCCGCAGGCGCCGTCGACGATGAAGGAGTTGAAGGACACCCTGTGGAAGGCGGCCGACAAGCTCCGGGGGTCGCTATCGGCCAGCCAGTACAAGGACGTGATCCTGGGGCTGGTGTTCCTGAAGTACGTTTCCGATGCCTACGACGAGCGTCGGAGCACATTGCAGGAGGAGTTCGGCGGCGAGGGGTTGGACGCCGAACAGCTCGAGCTGTACCTCGACGACCCCGACGAGTATCGCGGGTATGGAGTGTTCCTGGTGCCGGAGAACGCGCACTGGTCTCATTTGGCGGAGAACTCCAAAGGACTGAAACAGTCCGAGACCGGTGAGCCCGCCAAGTCGATCGGCCTGCTGATCGACGAGGCGATGGACGCGGTCATGAAGGCCAACGAGTCACTAGTCGGCACGCTGCCGCGGATCTACAACCGCGACAACATCGATCAGCGCCGCCTCGGCGAACTGGTCGACCTGTTCAACAGCGCCCAGTTCAGTCGGCAGGGCACGCACAAGGCCCGCGACCTGATGGGCGAGGTATACGAGTACTTCCTCGGCAATTTCGCCCGCGCGGAGGGAAAGCGGGGCGGCGAGTTCTTCACCCCGCCCAGTGTGGTACGCACCATCGTGGAAGTGCTGGAACCCAGCAGTGGCCGCATCTACGACCCGTGCTGTGGTTCGGGCGGCATGTTCGTGCAGTCGGAGAAGTTCGTCGAATATCACGAGGGTGACGTGCAGGACCTGGCCGTCTACGGCCAGGAGGCCATCGAGGAGACCTGGCGGTTGGCGAAGATGAACCTCGCCATCCACGGTATGGACAACAAGGGTCTCGGCGCCCGCTGGGGCGACACCTTCGCCCGCGACCAGCACCCCGAAGTGCGGATGGATTACGTGATGACGAATCCGCCGTTCAATATCAAGGATTGGACTCGCAACGTCGAGGACCCCCGTTGGGTGTTCGGTGTTCCCCCGGCCAACAACGCCAACTACGCCTGGATCCAGCATGTGCTGTACAAGTTGGCGCCGGGCGGCTCCGCCGGTGTGGTGATGGCGAACGGTTCGATGTCGTCGAACTCCAACGGGGAAGGCGACATTCGCGCCCGCATCGTGGAAGCCGACCTGGTGTCCTGCATGGTCGCGATGCCCACCCAACTGTTCCGCTCCACCGGTATCCCGGTGTGCGTGTGGTTCTTCGCCAAGGACAAGAAGGCCGGTCGTGGTGGTGCCGTCGACCGGACGGGTGAGGTGCTGTTCGTCGACGCCCGGGAACTCGGGTACATGGTTGACCGGGCCGAGCGGGCACTGTCGGATGAGGACATCGCGAAGATCGCGGATACATATCACGCGTGGCGGGGGACTCGGTCGGCTGCGGCAAAGGGGTTGACGTATGAGGATGTGCCGGGGTTCTGTAAGTCGGCGACTGTGGATGAGATCAAGGTGGCGGACTATGCGCTGACGCCGGGGCGGTATGTGGGGACTGCTCAAGGTGAGGTCGATGACGAACCTGTAGATGCAAAAGTATCCCGGTTGCAGAAGGAACTACTGGCAGCATTCGACGTTTCAGCGCAGCTTTCGGCGGAAGTACGGATGCAGTTGGAGCGGCTGAATGGATAACTTGGTGCACACCACCTTTGGTGGACTGGGCCAGCTGTTCGACGGGCCGCATGCGACTCCAGGTCGCCTGTCCGAAGGGCCGTACTTCCTCAACATCTCTAGTCTGCGGGCTGGCCGATTGGATCTGGCGGAGTCAGATCACGTATCGGAGGAAGACTTCGAGCGCTGGACTCGAAGGGTGACGCCCCAACCAGGGGACCTCCTGTTCTCCTACGAAACTCGAATCGGTGAGGCGGCATTGATGCCGGATGGGGTTCGAGCTTGCCTCGGCCGACGAATGGCGCTGCTTCGGCCCGACCTCAAAGTTGTCGAACCACGATTTCTTCTGTACTTCTACCTGGGGCCCCAGTTCCAGCGCACGATTGCACAAAACACTATTCACGGTGCGACCGTACCGAGAATTGGGTTAGCTACGATGCCGAGTTGGCCAGTCGTAGTTCCGTCGCTACCGCAGCAGCGGGCGATTTCGGAGGTGTTGGGGGCGCTCGATGACAAGATCGCCGCCAACCATCGGATCGACACCACCGCGAACACGCTAGGCGACGCCTTGTTCGAGTCCGTAGTTGCCGCATCGTATGAAATTCCCCGCGCCAGTATGCGTGATCTTACAGGCGAGGGGGTGCTGACCTACGGTGATGGCTATCGCACCAAGCGGTCTGAGCATGGACAGCCTGGGATGCGGATAGTGCGAGCTGGTGATATTCAACATGGTCGGATAGTGCTCAGCGGCGAAGATTTCGTCAGTAACGACTACATCAGTCAAGTCGGCGTCAAAGCCTGCCGGTCCAGAGATATCGTTCTTACGACTAAAGGTACTGTTGGGCGAGTTGCTGTCGTACCGGACGATATTCCCTCAAGTGTATACAGTCCGCAGCTGTGTTATTTTCGCGTTGCTGAAAACCACGGTCGGATTCAACCTTGGTTGGCAGCGTGGTTCCGCAGTCCCGATCGGATTCGTCAGACCGATATCGCGATGCACAAGAGTGACATGGCCCCATACGTGAACCTTCAGGATATCGGGGCTCTGAGAGTGCCGATCGTGGATTTGGATGCTTTCGGGCCAACTATAGAACAGCTCGATTCGCTCCAGAATTTGGGACATGCTATCGCGCGCGAGAACGTCGCCCTCGCCAAAACCCGCGACGAACTCCTTCCCCTCCTCATGTCCGGAAAGCTCCGCGTCAAGGACGCGGAAAAGAAAGTGGAAGAGATGGTCTGATGATCGAGAATGTCGGTGGTAGTGAGGCCGAGCTGGAGCAGATGATGCTCGATCGGCTGGGGGAGTTCGACGGGTGGCAGCCGTTGGCGGGCACCGACATCGCTCCGGGGAAGGACCGGGGCCGGGAATCGTGGCAGGAATTGGTGTTGCCGGGGCGGCTGTTGGAGCGGTTGCGGCAATTGAATCCGGCGGTGCCGGTGGCGTATCTGGAGCAGGCACGGGCGGAAGTGCTGGCGCCGCAGTCGCAGGACGCGATCGCGGAGAACTTTCGGTTGCACGAGATTCTGGTCGACGGGTATCGCGGGGTCAGCTATGTCGATCATCTCGGAGTCGAGCAGAATCCGACGATCCGATTCGTCAGTGAGCGGGTGGAGGACAACGAGTTCCTGGCGGTGCGCCAGGTCGATATTCGTTCGCGGGAGCACCAGCGGCGCTTCGACGTGGTGCTCTACCTCAATGGAATGCCGGTCGTCGTGGTCGAATTGAAGAAGCCGGGGGCGCGGGCGGCCGATCTGGCCTCCGCGCATGCCCAGCTCGCCACCTACCTCGACGAGTTCCCGATGGCGTTCCGGTTCACGGTGCTCACCGTGATCAGCGACGGCATCACCGCCCGTTACGGCACCGCGTTCACGCCGCTGAACCACTATTCGCCGTGGAATGTCGACGAGAACGGGAAGCCGTTGGCGTTCGGAGCCCGCGTCGAGGACGAGGACGCGGGCATCCAGCTGGAGTACCTGATCGACGGGGTGTTACAGACCGAGCGATTCCTGCAATTGCAGCGCAACTACGTCGCCTTCGACAAGACCGCCGACGGTCTGGTGAAGCGAATCGCCAAGCCGCACCAGTATTTCGCCGTCAGCAAGGCGGTCGCCTGCACCGTCGAGGCGATGCGCAGTAACGGCAAGGCCGGCGTTGTCTGGCATACCCAGGGGTCGGGCAAGTCGATGGAGATGGAGCTCTATACCCATCTGGTCGGCACAAGGCCACAGCTGAAGAACCCGACGATCGTATTGGTCACCGACCGCACCGAACTCGATGGGCAGCTGTTCGCGGCATTCTCGAAATCGACACTGCTGCAAGAGGAACCGAAGCAGATCCGCAGCCGCGCCGAACTGCGTAGCGCGCTCGCCGACCGGCAGACCGGCGGCATACTGTTCACCACGCTACAGAAGTTCGGACTGACAAAGGACGAGAAGGACTCCGGGCTCGAACACCCGCTGCTGTCGGATCGGCGCAATGTCATCGTGATCGTCGACGAAGCGCACCGCAGCCACTACGACGACCTCGACGGCTACGCCGCACATCTGAAGTCGGCGCTGCCCAACGCCACCCTGATCGCGTTCACCGGCACCCCGATATCCTTCGAGGACCGCAACACCCGCAAGGTGTTCGGCGACTACATCGACATCTACGACCTGGCCCGTGCCGTCGACGACGGCGCTACCGTACGGGTGATCTTCGAGCCGCGGCTGCCGGAGGTAAGGGTCGCCGCGGATGTCACCGATGCCGAGATCGACGGCGCCGCGGACGCGGCGGTGGTGGGACTCGACGACGTCGAACGTCGCCGCGTCGAACAGTCGGTGACCGTACTCAACGCGCTGTACGGCGCACCCGAGCGGTTGGCGAAGGTCGCGAAGGACATTGTCGGGCACTGGAAGAACCGCCGGGATGTGATGGACGAGTACATCGGCGGCCACGGCAAGGCACTGATCGTCTGCGCGACCCGCGAGATCTGCGCGAAGCTGTATGAGGAGATCATCGCGCTGGAGCCGGAGTGGGAGTCGGACTCTCCGAAGGACGGCGTCGTCAAGGTCGTCTACTCGGGCAGCGCCAAAGACCCGCAGCCGATACGCAAGCATGTGCGTCGCGAGTCGGAGAACAAGTCCATCACCAACCGGCTCAAGGACGAGAACGATCCGCTGGAGCTGGTGATCGTGCAGAACATGCTGCTCACCGGATTCGACGCACCGCCACTGCACACCCTCTACCTGGACCGCCCGCTCCAGGGCGCGCTGCTCATGCAGACCCTGGCCCGGGTCAATCGCACCTTCGAAGGCAAGAAGGACGGACTGGTCGTCGCCTACGCGCCGATCGCCGACAACCTGGAGAAGGCGCTCAAGGAATACACGCGCACCGCGGGCCGGGAACAGCCGGTGCAGACGACACCGGACGAGGTCATCGAACTCACCAGGCAGCTGGTGGCCGCACTGGACGCGCTGTGTGCGGGATATCCGTGGCGCTCGAAACTCGGTCCCAAGCCCGGACAGTTCATGCGGGTCGTCACCGGCCTCCTCGAATACCTGCGCTCACCCGCGACACCCGGAAACCGTGTGACGCCCGGTGATCCGACACTCGGCGACAGATTCCGTGACCTGGCGAATCAGCTCGGCCGGGCTTGGGCGGTCTGCCGAGGCTCGGAGACGCTGACCGATCTGCGGCCGGTGATCAACTTCTATGAGCAGGTACGCGTCTGGATGGCCAAATGCGATGCCGAGCAGCGCAAAGCCGAAGGCAGGCCGTTGCCCGCCGACATCAAACGTGTTCTCGACAAGTTGCTGGCCGATTCCACCGCATCCGGCGCGATCATCGATATCTACGCCGCCGCGGGCATGCCCAAGCCGTCGCTTACCGAACTCACCCCCGAATTCGAGCGGCAGACCCTGGAATCCGAGCATCCGCACCTGGCCATCGAAGCGTTGCGCGACGTGCTGACCGAAGAGGTCCGCCACAGCACCCGTAACAACCTGGTCCGGCAAAAGGCGTTCTCCGAGCGCCTGCGCGAATTGATGAACAAATACACCAACCAGCAGCTGACATCGGCTCAGGTCATCTCCGAGTTGATCGAGCTGGCGCGCGAAGCCGCCAAGGAACGCGACCGCGGCAACAAGTTCAGCCCTAGGCTCGATGAGGATGAGCTCGCGTTCTACGACGCCGTCCACGAGAACGAGTCCGCTGTCGTCGAGATGGGTGATGACGTGCTCGGCGACATCGCCCGCGAGCTGGTGAAGGTGATGCGGCGCGATGTGAAGACCGATTGGACGGTCCGCGACGATGTTCGTGCCAAGCTTCGCTCCACCATCAAACGTCTGCTGATCAAGTACGGATATCCGCCGGACAAGCAGCCCGCGGCCATCCGTCAGGTCATCGACCAGATGGAGGTGCTGGCACCGAGGTATGCCGAGGAGAAGCGGGCGGGCGTGGCGGTGTAACCATGGCCGAGCAATGGGGACGACAACTGGCGATGAGCTGAAGATGCTCGACCGGCAAGGTCACGATTCAGGCCATGATGACCAGCCTGATACCTTCCGACTCATGGAGATCATCCCCATCACCGAGGCCGAGGCTCGCGTCGCCGAGCTCGCGGACCGAGTGGCGCGGGAGCACGACCATTTCACCATCACGCGCAACGGCCGCGCCGACGTGATGCTGATTTCCGTCGCCGAGTACGAGTCGATGCGGGAGACGTTGGAGATCCTGAGCGACGGCGACACCCTGGCAGATCTGCGCCGGTCCCGAGAAGACTTCGGCTCGGGGGAGACCTTCGACGTCGACCAAGTCCGAGCGGAACTCGAAAACGCCGTCGTGGAGTAGCGTGACCGGCACTCCCGAGCACGGTCAAGAGCGCCGAGGGATCGGCGACGATGATCATCTACGGGCCGATCGCTGCTTGATCCGTTGGTAGACGTCTTCACGCATCTCGTCGGAACTGCGTGAGCGCCCGCTGTGGAAGACGGGCAGCGGCGCGTCGTTGCGTGGCCGGTCGGATGCGTCCAGCAGCATCGCGATGCCGCGGCAAATGAGTTCCGCCTTGCTAACCCCGGTCGCCGCGGCCTCCGCGTCGAGGCGAACCTTCAGCTCATGGGAGAGGTATACGGTTGTCTTCACCATGCCGCATTTGGTACCACCCGCCGTGTCCTGGCGAGTGAGGATGGCGCCGGCCGAATCCATTGAGAAAGGCGGGATGGCTCTGTTGTTACCTGCGGGTGCTACATAGGGTGACATGAGCATCCCCTCCGGCGAACCGCCGATCGGTGGCACCTTGAGTGTCATCCGCTCGCTCCTGCCCGCGCTGGTGCCGAGTGAGCGGCGCGTCGCGGCGCAGTTCCTGGAACATCCGGCGGAGATTTCCTTGCTCTCGGTCGCCGATGTGGCGGCGCGGGCCAACGTGTCGGCCGCGACGGTGATCCGTACCTGTAAGAACTTGGGGTTCAAGGGTTTTCAGCATCTTCGGCTGCTGCTGGTGCGCGATTTCGGGTCGGTGCAGTCGCCGCGGGACCAGCGCTTGGACGCGACCGCGAGCCAGGACTGGGTGCCCGCCTATTTCGCGGCCGCCGCGCAGCGGTGGTCGGAGGCGCTCGGCACGCTCGATTACGCGCAGTTCGACAGCGCCGCCGCGGCATTGGCGCGGGCACGGCGGATTCTGATCGTCGGCAACGGCGGGTCGGGCCCACCGGCCCAACTGTTCGCGCTGTACATGCTCAGCCGGGGGCAGGGGTGTGAGGCGCCGATGGATTCGGTGACGCAACAGCTGAGCGCCCGGACTCTCGACCAGCGCGACGTGGTCGTCGCGGTGAGCGACAGCGGCGAGAACGCGGTGACGTTACAGGCGGTCACCGCGGCCAAGGGCACCGGCGCGACCATCATCGCGATCTCCGGCTACGCGCGCTCCCAACTGTGTGTGGACAGTGATCTCGCGCTGGTGGCCGGCGCCGGCCATACCGGCATCACCGATTCCGAGGCCGGGGTGGCCAGCAATGTGGTCCAGATTCTGCTGCTGTTCGTCTTGAACACGGCGATCGCCCGGGAGGCGGGGCAGTCGGCCGAACCCACCGCCGCGGTGCGCGATCAAGTGATGACGCTGGTGAGCAAGTCCGAACGCGCCGACTGAGAAGTCGTTGTGCATCGGTGCGATGCTGAACTTTTGCCGGCGGTGCGCTCGGTGTTAACCCGCCTGCCCGACCATGTCGTCGTAACAGAAATTCATAGATCAGCTCCACTATGAAATTTCATTTCACGACGAATGGTGGCCGATGGGCACAATCGAGATCACTGATATCACCCGAACCTTCCAGGGCGTCACCGCGGTCGACGGCATCTCGTTGACCATCGACGACGGCGAGTTCCTCGTCCTGCTCGGCCCCAGCGGCTGCGGCAAGACCACGCTGTTGCGCATCATCGCCGGATTGCTCGAACCGACCTCGGGCCGCATCGCCATCGACGGCGACGACGTGACCCGCGCCACCGCGCAGGACCGCGACGTGGCCATGGTCTTCCAGAGCTACGCGCTCTACCCGCACCTCACAGTGGCGAAGAACCTGGCCTTCCCGCTCACCGCCGGTCGCCTCAAACGACGGTTCCGCCGGCCCGAGATCGACGAACGGGTGCGCGAGGTCGCGCGCACGCTCGAGATCGACCACCTGCTCGGCCGTCGACCCAAGGAACTCTCCGGCGGGCAGCGTCAGCGGGTCGCGGTCGGGCGGGCGCTGGTGCGCGAACCGCGCGCCTATCTCATGGACGAGCCACTGTCGAACCTGGATGCCAAGTTGCGCACGGCGACTCGACACGAGCTGACCAAGCTGCACCGCAGCCTCGGCGCCACCTTCGTCTATGTCACCCACGATCAGATCGAGGCGATGACGATGGCGACCAAGATCGCCGTCCTCGACGGGGGCAGGCTCGAACAGCTCGGCACGCCCGCCGAGGTCTACAACGCGCCGGCCTCCCGATTCGTCGCCGGGTTCCTCGGCAGCCCGGCGATGAACCTGTTCGATGTCGAACTCGCCACCGCCGCGGGTCATGTCGGGGTGAACGCGCCCGGCGTGACCGGCGAGCTGTGGGCGGGCGAACTCGCGCCGACCACGGTCACCCTCGGTGTGCGGCCCGAACACCTGAAGCCATGCGAACCGGGAACGCGGCGTCGCGGAATCGCGATCGACGCGATCGTGGAGACCGTCGAGAACCTGGGCAGCGAGCACATCACCTACGGCGCCACGGCGGGCGGCGCCTCGATCGCCATGCGCGGCAACGGCGGTCGCGAACTCACCGTGGGCGAGCAGGTCACCCTCGGCGCCGACCTCGCGCACGTCCACCTGTTCGACCACGACTCCGGCATCCGTCTGGAATGGGTCGACGACTCGGCGTCCGACGCCGAGTCCCCGACCGCACTCGCTACCGCAAGCCTCTGATTTTTTCCAGCACAACACCTTTCAGGAGAAACCCCGATGCGTCGTCATCGCTGGGCGTTCGCGGCTGTCGCCGTGGCGCTGTCCACCCTCACCGCCTGTTCCACCGGCTCGTCGAGCACCGGCTCGTCAGCGGGGCAGATCCCCGAACTTGCCCCCGATCAAAAGGTTTCGATCGTTTTCGAGTCCTACAACCTGCTCCAGGCAGGCGTCTGGACCGACACGATCAACGGCCTCGTCGCCGACTTCCAGGCCGCGCACCCCAACATCACCGTGAAAGCCCAACCCACCCAAGGTACTTCAACGGCAGGGCAGAACACCGTCGGTAGCGTGCAGACCCAGTTGCTGGCGGGCAACGCACCCGACGTCGCCCAGCTCACCTTCGACGGACTCGATTTCGCCGTCAACAAGCTCGGCGCCGAATCGCTCGACAAGCTGGTCGGCAAGGACGCCGTCGCCGAGCACTTCGCGCAGGGGTACCCGTTCCACCCGAAGGCGGCCACCCTCGGCGACTGGCAGGGCGCCACCTACGGTGTCCCGTACGTGTTCTCCACGCCGGTGCTGTTCTACAACGCGAACATGCTCGCCGACGCCGGACTCGGCGACAACCCCGACCTGTCCACCTGGGACAAGGTCCGCGTCGCGGCACAGGCTGTGACCGCCCGCACCGGCAAACCCTCGCTCAGTGTCGGCTGCACCTCGGGCGGCAACTGGTGCATGCAAGGCATGATGCGATCCAACGGCGGACGGGTGTTGAGCGAGGACCGCACAACCGTCCAGTTCGGTGAGGAACCCGCCGTCGGCACCGTCGCCATGCTGCGCGAGTTATACGACGCGGGCCTGCTGGCCAATCTCGACACCTCGGGCCAGACCGAGGCGTTCTCGCGCGGCACCACGGCCATCCAGTTGCATACCTCCGCACTGCAGGGCGCCTTCATGACCGCCGCGAAGAACGGTAACTGGACGTTGAAGGACGCGCCGATGCCCGCCTTCGCCAACAAGCCGGTGGTCCCGACGAATTCGGGCTCGGCCCTGTTCACCTTCGCCAAGGACCCCGCCAAGCAGCGGGCGTCCTGGGAGTTCATGAAGTTCATGACCAGCCCGCATGCCTACGAGATGATCACCACCAAGATCGGCTACCTGCCGCTGCGCCCCTCGATGACTCAGGGCAGCGGGCCGCTCGCGGCATGGGCGGCCCAGAACCCGCTGGTCAAGCCCAATCTCGACCAGCTCGATCGGCTCGAGCCGTGGGTGAGTTTCCCCGGTGACCGCTACACCCAGATCGAGACGATCCTCAGCAAGGCGGTCGACGACTCGGTCTTCTACGGCAAGGACCCCCGCGCCACCATGTCCGACGCACAGCGTCGCGCCCAAGACCTCGTCGGCAAGTAGACCCGACATGAGCATCGACACCGCGGCCGACCACCGGCGAATCCTGGTCGAGGGCACGTTCAACTTCCGCGACACGGGCGGCTACCGCGCGGCGACCGGCCGCACCCGGTGGGGCAAGCTGTTCCGCTCCGACGCGCTGCACGAATTGACCGCGGCCGGACAGGCCGCCCTCGCCGACCGCGCGGTCGGCGTGATCATCGACCTGCGCACCGCCGACGAACGCGGCACCGCGCCGAGCGAATTGGCCGGACTCGGCGCGGTGGTGCACCACGTCCCGATCTTCGACAGCACCCCAACCACACTCGATATCCGCCTCGACGACATCTACGCGGGCATGATCGACCAGCACGGCACGCGACTCGCCGAGGCCGTCGGGCGGATCGCCGCGTCCGGCGCGGACCCGGTGGTGGTGCACTGCACCGCGGGCAAGGACCGCACCGGCCTGGTGATCGCCCTCGCCCAGCTGGCCGTCGGCGTCGACGAGGACGACGTGATCGCCGACTACGTGGCGACCGAGCAACATCTGCGCGGCGAGTGGGCCGACCGCATGCTCGCCCGCTATCTCGCGGCCGGGCGCTCGCTGCCGCCGGAGATTCGCACCATCCTCACGGCCAGCCCGGCCCCACTGATCGAGCACGTCATCGAACGGCTGCACGACAAGTGGGGCTCGCCCCGCGAGTACCTGCTCGCCCACGGCCGCACCGACACCGAAATCCGCACGTTGACAGCGCTTCTCGTCGACACCGCAGAGAACGTTGAGAGGAATCCCCGATGACCACTGTCCCGAGCCAGTACCCGGCGCCGAGCCACTTCCTGCTCCACGTCAGTGACACCCACTTCGTCGCCGACGACGAGCTGCTGCACGGCAGCGTCGACAGCGACGCGCAATTGCGCGCCCTGTTCGACGGCTTCGCCCGGTCCAACACCCGTCCCGAAGCCATCATCTTCACCGGCGACCTCGCCGACACCGGTAGGCCCGACGCCTACGCCCGGCTGCGGGCGATGGTCGAACCCGCCGCCGCCGAACTCGGCGCCACCGTGATCTGGGTGATGGGCAACCACGATCGCCGCGAGACCTTCCGGGCAGGCCTGCTCGACGAAGCGCCGACCGACGAACCGGTCGACCGGGTCTTCGACGTGAACGGCCTGCGTGTCATCGCCCTCGATTCCACCGTGCCCGGCCACCATCACGGCGAACTCTCCGACGCGCAATTGGACTGGCTCGCGGCCGAATTGGCGACGCCCGCACCGCACGGCACCCTGCTCGCCCTGCACCACCCCCCGGTGCCGAGTCCGATCGGCCTGATCGCCCTGGTCGAACTGCGCGATCAACAGCGCCTGGCCGCGGTTCTCGAAGGCACCGACGTATTGGCGATTCTCGGTGGGCACCTGCACTATTCGACCACGTCGACCTTCGCGGGCATCCCGGTGTCGGTGGCCTCGGCCACCTGCTACACCCAGGATCTCAACGTCGAATACCCCTCGGCGCGTGGCCAGAACGGCGCCCAGTCGTTCAATCTGGTCCACGTCTACGCCGACCGGGTGCTGCATTCGGTGGTCCCGATCGGTGACTATCCGACGGTCTACGAGTTCTCCGCGGAGAAGCTCGAGGCCATACTCGACGGAAGGCTGGTCCTCGGCGTCGACACGGTGGACGGCGAGTAATCATGCTGGTCGCGGTACGCACGTCGGCGGAACAGACCGCCACGGACAGTCTGCACGCGGTCGTGCGTGCCCGGCCCGCGTGGCGCCGGATCCCGCTCGCCCCCTACCTCTACATCCTGCCCGCGCTGACCATGCTCGTCGTCTGGGTGTATACGCCGCTCGCCGAGACGTTCCAGCTGTCGTTCTTTCGGTGGAACCTGATTCCGACCCAGCCGAAGGTCCCGGTCGGCACGAGCAACTACGTCGAAGTGGTCGCGCTGCCCGAACTGCACCGGGCACTGGTCAACACCGGCATCTACATCGGTGCGCTGCTGGTCTTCTCGCTGCTGCTCCCACTGCTGATCGCCCTGGTCTCCCGTCGGGTGAACGGTCGCGCCCGAACGGCCTATCAGGCACTGATCTTCGTTCCGTTCCTGGTGACGCCAGTCGCGACGAGTGCGGTCTGGCGGTGGATGTTCGATCCGGCGGGCGGCGCCATCACCGCGCTGGCCCACCACCTCGGCTTCGAACTCGGCAATGTCTTCCGCAGCCCGTCGATGGCGATCTGGGCCGTGGTGGCGATCGTCGGCTGGCAGATGCTCGGCTTCGGCGTGCTCGTCGTCTCGGCCGGACTCGCCGGGATCAGCCCGGACTACGCGGCGGCGGCCGCCCTCGACGGTGCGCGCGACCGGACGATCCTGCGCCGCATCACGCTGCCGCTGTTGTCACCGACGCTGACCTTCCTCGGACTCATGACGATCCTGCTCGGCGCGCAGTGGACGTACCCGGTGATCGATATCCTCACCCAGGGCGGGCCGAGCGATTCGACCACCAATATCTATTACCTGCTCTACGAATTCGGGTTCCGCACCTTCGACGCCGGCGCCGCGGGAGCCGCCGGGATGCTGTTCTTCCTCGCCTTCGGCGTAATCGCGCTGATCTTCGTCGAGCTCTCCGAACGACTCAGCTTCCATGACAACTGAGAGGACATGATGGCTCTCGTCTCGACCGCATCGGGTGCGATCATCGCCCGACCGGACCCGGCCACCGCCCCCGACCCCACCGATACCGGCAGACGCCTGATCCCCGCCGGCCCGCTCGGCCATGCGGTGCTGCTCGTGCTCGCGGTGGCGGCGATCTTCCCGATCTACTGGATGTTCGTGACGGCGTTCCGGGCGCCGGCCGACGCGCTGTCGCAATCGCCGATACCGTGGCCGGTCAGTCTGGAGAACTTCCGCTATGTGTGGCAGACGATCCCCATCGGATCGATGCTGGTCAACACCTTCGCCATGGCGTTCGTACTGACCGTCTCGCAGCTGTTTCTCGCGGTACTGGCGGCCTACGGATTCGCCATGTGGGACTTCCCCGGCAAACGGGTGCTGTTCATGATGTTCATCGGTTCGTGGCTGATCCCGTTCCAGGTCACCATGATTCCCAACTATCTGCTTGTCTCGCAGTTGGGACTGCTCAACACCATCGCCGGTGTGGTGGTGCCGAATCTTTGCTCCGCGTTCGCCGTCCTGCTCCTGCGTCAGCACCTGCAGGCATTCCCCCGCGATCTGGTCGACGCCGCCCGGATCGACGGGCGCAACAGCTGGCTGATCCTGTGGCGGGTGGTGCTGCCGAACCTGCGGCCCGCCATCGCGGCACTCGCGATCATGCTCTTCATCACCGCATGGAACGAATATCTCTGGCCCTCATTGGTTTTGCGGAAGTCCACGGCACTGCTCCAGGTGGGTGTGCGCAGCTTCCTCGGCGCCGAAGGCGACAACTGGGGTGCGGTGATGGCGGCGTCGGGCCTGGCGTGCCTGCCGATCTTCCTGATCTATCTCTTCCTGCAACGCTACGTCGTCGACGCGTTCGTCCGCTCCGGCCTGAAATAGGCTGGGGCGCGCGAGGGATTCCTGGACTGGGCGCCCATTCGTCTGCGATCGGCGCCGGGAAACCCTCGGCGCCCCGCACGAGCCCCACCGTGAGACCGACACAGGCTTTCGCCACGGGTCGAAAGACTACGAGGGTCGTGGTGTCCACAGTGCATCGAGTGGGACGACGAACGCGCCTTCCTCATGTCGGAACATATGAGGGCCGGTGTAGAAGATGATCGCGGCGTCGAGCCGATCACCGAGGCGGTCGCGCAGAATGCGAATACCCCGCAGGTCTTCGCCATGCACCCGACTTCCCGCCTTGAACTCGAAGGCGATCACTCGCCCGTCATCGCTCTCGACGACCAGGTCGACTTCGTCGCCGGATCCGGTGCGGAAGTGTCCGACTGTAACCGGACCATCCCACCAGCTGATCTGCTTGAGAATCTCTCCTACGGCGAAGGTTTCAATTAGATGGCCGTATTCCGACAGCGCGGCGGGGTCATTGCCGGCTATCTTCTCCGGGGTCGATCCCATGAGCCAGGCGGCGACGCCGGAGTCGACGAAGTGGAGTTTGGGTTGGCGGGTGATGCGTGAGCCGAGGGTGGTTCCCCACGCAGGTAGCCGGTAGACGAGAAAAACAGCCTCCAGCAACCGGAGATAATTCTCCGCGGTCGACTTCTCCAATCCGATGGCTTGGGCAGCGGCGGCAATGTTGAGAACTTGTCCGGTGCGTGCGGCCATCTGATCGAGTAAGCGCGGCAACATTTCCCGCTGCCGGATCCGGCTGATCTCGAGGACATCTCGTTCGAGGACCAGTTGGAGATAGTTGGCGTACCACCGCGACCGTGACCTTCCGGCCGGCCGACGTAGCGCGACCGGCATTCCACCCGCTGTGACGCGGTGCGCGTAGTCGTCTCGCGACGTGTCAGAAGCAGGTGCGCTGTCCGGTAGCGCGACGCCGCCGAGGAGATTGTGCACGAACTCTTCACTCGTCCCGGCGATTTCGCCCTGCGACAGGGGTAGCACGTCAACGATATCCACTCGTCCGGTCAATGCTTGTCCGGCTTGCGGCAGAGTCGAATAGCGGGTGGATCCGGCGAGGACGTATCGGCCCGGACTCAGGTCTCGGTTCAGCTCGGCTTTGATGGCGTCGAGCAACTCCGGCACATGCTGATACTCATCTATCAGGATCGGGCCGTTGCCGCTCACGAACCTGCCGGGGTCGTTACGTACGGCCGCGCGGGTCGCCGGGTCATCGCAATCGATCACGGTTCGATTGGCCGATTCCGCGATTTGCGCGAGTAGCGTGCTCTTGCCGACGGTGCGTGGCCCGTTGAGGACCACCACCGGCTCCTCGGTCATCCGCGTTTGAACGACCGCGGTCAGCCGTCGTTGAGCGATCCCGGTGAGTGTCCCGTCCATACAGCTAGTATGGCGTTTTCTTCCGCATTTACAGAACTTATTTTCCGCGTTTGCGCAGGATATTCTTCCGCATTTGCATGTAGATGTGTTCCCGAACTCCTGCTGTCGCGACCCCTGCCCCGAGATGACCGGGCGCGCCGATGTGGTGCGCGAGTTCGCGCAGCTGAGGACCGAACGCCGTGGCACCGACATCGACGCCTGGATCAAGCGTCCGTGAAGCCGGGCTCGTCGAACTCGAACCTTCCTGACCGGCCTCGATCACATACGGACAATTCCCGGCAGTGTCTCCCGATAGGTTTCGCGGTCCTCGCCGGGCCGATCGACTTACCGGATCGTCTCGTCGGCGAGGCGTTGCAGGTAGCAGGCGAATTGGTGGCGGTCGTGTTCGTTCCAGGTCGCGGTGAGCTGGTCGAAGCAGCGACGTTGCCAGTCGTGGGATGCGGTCAGCAATTCGTTTCCGCTGCCGGTGAGTCTGGCGACGACCCGGCGGCGGTCGTGAGCGGAGTCGCCGCGGGTAAGGTATCCGGCCGCGACGGCTTCGCCCACCATGCGGCTGGCACCGGAGTGATCGAGACCGAGCTGCTCGGCGACATCGGTGACTGTCGCTTCCGCGCCCGCCCGTAGCGCGGCGGCGACGGCTTCGACAACCTGAATGTGCTGCACGCGCCGCAGCTCTGCGTCTGGTTCCCGTGCGGCTCGGGTGAGTGCCTGGTTACTCCAGCGGCGCGACCAGAAGCGGACCAGCCGAAACAGTGCCGGGCCACCGTCGACCGCTGAATCGGTCATGGCCGGGGCGTTTCGAACCTCACGTGTGCCCACCCTCGACATTGTATGCGATACACACCTATATTTGTATGCGTATCGCATGCAACTGGCCTTTCGGGGCCGGCGGAGCAGGAGGCGGCGATGTCCATCGTTCTCAACCACACGATCGTCCCGGCGTCCGACAAGCATTCTGCGGCAACGTTTTTCGCCGAGCTGCTGGGGCTGGCGGTGTCAGCTCCAACCGGGCCGTTCGTGCCCGTGCGCGTCAACGACGATCTGACGTTCGACTTCGATGATCGTGGGCGGGTCGAGCCCGGTCATTACGCCTTTCTCGTGGATGACGACACCTTCGATGCCGTGCTGGGGCGGCTGGAGAAGTGGCCTGCTGTGCAGTACGGCTCCGGCCCGGAACATGGGTGGGACCGGCAGATCAACCATCTGGCCGGTGGACGCGGCGTCTACGTCCGCGACCCCGACGGCCACAGCTACGAGTTGTTCACCGCCGTTCCCTGAACCGCACAACCGCAGGCGGATTCAGCACGTGGGGCCCGCTGCGGTTCTAGCGGATAGGGGAGCCGAAGTCGGCGCTGTGCAGGCGGCAACCGGTCGAACCGGTGGTAAGCAGTGCCCATCGCCCGTCTGCAGGTCGAAGACCATCTTTCCGTTGACGGCGTATCGGCCGTTCGTGGACAGCCCGGCCACCCCTTGCTCAGAGTGTTACGACGTGGACGGATGGATAGCGAGTCGCGAGCCTTCGATCGAAAGTGGCCAGTGCGGCACGACTGGTTTGTGCGAATGCGGCCAAGTAGTCGTCGGTCCACAGCTTGTGGCTCTTGTCGTCCTTGGCCGAGAAGGCGCGGAAAACAGCCCCGAGCTCGGCGGGCTCGTCTGACCAGAGCACGCGTTCGTCCTCGCTGAGCTGATCGATGATGCGCCACGCCGCGGCGCGGGTCAGGACATCGGTACCCATTACCGCGGGATTGGAGAGCAGTCGGAGCAGACCCGTTTGGGCGACTCGGCACAGCAGCAGGTTGTCGCTTTGCCTGTCCAGCCACTCGGCCGCGATCTTGTGATGTACGTGCCTGCCCCATATCGCCGCAAGCCAGACACCGACGTCGATCAGGGTCATTGCGCGTACTTCTCGATGTCGTCGGCCTCGAAGGCAGCCGCTATGTCGGCATTGGTGACATCAACTTTCGGCTCCATGTCCGGTCCGCCGACCAGTGGAAAGCCGATACGCCCGCGCTTGCGACCCTGAACTCCGGCACCGATCTCGTGAGCAAGTGCCTTGGTGAAAAGGTCCTTCAGGCTCATCCCGCGCTCGACGGCGGCCATCTTGGCGGCCTGCATCAGTTCCGGCGGTAGATCGATCGTGGTGCGCATAAAAGCATATTAGCACCAAAAGTACGGGCTATGGCGCTCCGGTGTGACGGCCGTCAAGCGAAAAGCCGACACCACGGGTGGGGTTCTGGGCCGGCTTGCATCGGCATCCGCAGGTCGAACGAATGATCCGGGTAACGGTGCTACCGGCTTTCGGCCTTCAGTCCCGAGCGGTCCGTCGAGTGCGCGTCCGATCCGGATTCGGTCGGCTCGTAGCGCGCATGCGGGTCTTCCGCTCCGTGACGACGGCCCGCGCCTGGGCCGGCGGTTCGTGCAAATTCGGCAGGCAACCGTCGAGCCGCACAACCGCAGGCAGATTCAGCACGTGAGGCCCGCTGCGGTTCTATCGGACAGGGGAGCCGAAGTCGGCGCTGTGCAGGCGGCAACCGGTCGAACCGGTGATGACTGTCGCGCGCTTGCTTGCGACTTTGATGATCGCACCGTCCGCACTGGTGAACCACACATCGTGCGCGGCGGGGCGATCGCCGTCGGCGGGCGCGTTCGCCATCACTTGGACGTCGGTGGCGCCGATGGTCGCCGCTATGGCGCCGGCACGTTCGAGGAAATCGTTCCACGACGCCTCCGGTATCGGGCCATCCGCGTATAGATCTCGCAGAATATGATTCTGACGCTTTGGAGATCGTGCGACTGCACGCGGAGGCCGTCGAGGCGTCCCGTGCGGCGGTATCCGCCGCCGTCGCCGCCATCGAAAACGATCCTCGCCTGCGCACCATCACCGAACTCCGCACCGACACCCTGAACGGCAGATATCCCGGCCCGGCCGATTCCGCGGGCCTCTTCTCCGCCGGGTCGACGGAACCGGAAACGGCGTTGAGCGGGTGCGCGCGCGGAACACTCTCGACCACCTCTCATGAGCCGGACTCACGCCGCCGCGAGCCGTCGCCGGACGCGGCCCCGCCTGCTCGTTCAACCGACAGTGGTGTCGGCTTTTCGCTGTTTCCGCAGGTTTTCGGCGACTTCCGCTTCCCAGGCTTCATTGGCTTTGCTGGTGTCGACCTCGAATGCGAAGCGCCGCGACATCTTCGGGTCGATGTCGGCGACATCGACATAGAACTGCTCGTACCAGCGGCGCAGCTGGTAGACCGGCCCGTCCTCGTCGCACAGTAGCGGGTTGTCGATCATGGACTTGTGCTTCCAGATCTCCACGTCCTGCAGGAAGCCGACGGTGATGCCCTCGGTCATCTTCTCGGCCAACCGTTGGGCGTGCTCGTCCGTAATGCCTTTGGGCCTCTCCAGGGTGATTCCGTACTGCAGCACGAATGAGTTCTGCGTGACCGGATAGTGGCAGTTGATCAGGACACTGTCGACCTCGAATCCGCCGTAGACGTTTCGCAGCTGGTTGATCATGTACGAGGGTCCGAAGTACGACGCTTCCGATTCGAGCAGTGTGTCGCCGGCGTATTTCACGGCCATGCCGATGTCCGGGCGGCCCTTGGTCTTCAGGTACTGGGTGGCGACGTGGCCTTCGAAGACGTTCTTGAAGTAGGTCGGGAACGCGTAGTGGATGTAGAAGAAGTGGGCCATGTCCACGATGTTGTCGACAATCTCACGGCAGTTGGAGCCCTCGATGAGGATCGAGTTCCATGTCCACGGCGTCCAGTCGCCGTTGAGTGTCTCGGTGAAGTTACCGTCTCCGTCGGAGTACGGTCCAGGGATGTAGGGGATGGCCACCTCGGGTGCGGGTGGATTGCCCTCGTGGTCGTGCCAGACGAATAGTTGCTCGTTGCGCTCCAGGGTGATCCAAGACCGTGTGCGCGCCAGTGGGGGCACACGCCTGGCGTACGGGATGTTCTTGCAGTTGCCTGCCCCGTCCCAGCTCCAATCATGGAAAGGACACGCGACGTTGTCCCCTTTGACCTTGCCCATGGACAGGTCGCCGCCGAGGTGACGGCAGTAGGCGTCGAGGACCTTCAGTTCGCCCTTGCGGTCGGCCCAGACCACCAGCTTGGTACCGAACGCCTGCACCGAGTGTGGTCTTCCGTCGCGGAAGGTGGCGGTGCGGCCCAGGCAGTGCCAGCCCCGGGCGTAGCGGGTCGGCATGGAGCCCACGTCGATCTCGCGGATCTTCCCACGGGACCCTCGAGGTGTCGCCACTGCGGTCCTCCTTAGTAGAACAAGTTATACTTTGTGGACATTCTCATGTCCGTCGCGAAAGCAGTAAGGGTCTAAAGTCCCTTATAGATTGCGAATTCAGCCCTAGGGTCAGCCGATACGGGTTCGGCTATCACAGATAGAACATGTTGCAATTCAGGTAGTCTGGTTCGTCCTCTCGATGGGCAAGGGGGAGTATTGGTCGAGATGACGCATGCGTGCAGGACGAGGTTTGGGGTGCGGACGCCGCGCGGGTGCCGGCGATGGATCGGTCATGCCTTCCTCACCTTGCGGCGACGGTTCGGATTCTCGAGCCCACCTTGGTGATCTTGCAGAGCAAGGCTTTGCGGGCGTTGATCGCCCCGCACCTCGAGCACAGCGTCAGGATAGATCCCGCGAACGAGCACCTCGAATACGCCGAGTTCGCAGGCGTTGCCACTGTAATCGCCAATTTCAGTCACCCTGCCGCGCACGCCCCATACAACTGGGGAAGCTCGCATCGGAACGGATACGCGGTGGAAGTTGTCGAGCCGACGTTGGCGCGCGCCCGAAGTTTCCTACTCCAGTAACGACGCGCAAGCGGAGGGGCTACCGCTGATCGCCCCGCCTACGTCCCGCGATTTCGCCCCGGCCGCAGCAGGCCCGCGGCTGGGTGACCGGTGCCTTCTGCGCCGTGGTCGATGAACGCCGGCAGCGGGTAGAAGCCAAGCCATTCTCGAATGTGAGTGCCGCGCTTTTCTTTTCGCTGTGTGAGTCGACCAGGGTCGCGTCCAGGTCGATCAGCGGATGCTCGGCATCGATCCCATGACCGGGAGCCCGGGTAAACCAACGCCGGACAATTGACAAACCGCGCCACTGAGCCCTCCTGCGGCTGGCACACGGATCTACTGATCGGATCTGGCTCCGGCACCGTGCCTGACGACCCTGAGCCGGTTGCGATCTCCCCCGGATCCGCGTTCAAGCCTTGATAACCCTGTTAACAGTTTTCAGATGCGAGGATGACGGGTGTGACCGACTTCAAGGGCCATGAGCGAGCAGGTAGATGCAGAAACGAGGACCCTCCGCACCCTCCGAAGGAGATCGCTGACGTACTCCTCAGCAGGGTGCGCATGGCAATGCGCACATCGCTTCGAAGCTCTGTAGGCATAACGTGTTGCCAGTGCAGCGAGGCAACTACTCGCCCAGGTGGTCGATACGGAGGAGTTCGATGTCCCAGTCCGTCCGAGTTCTGCTGATGCTGATTGCCGCCCTGTTCGGAGTGATCGTCGGCATCATTGCTGGAATCCTCACTGTTGTCGATGGTGGCTCACTGTCGTCCGCGGTCGTTCATGGGGGGACTGGGTGCGCCGGCGCGAGCGTCTTCGCCCTGACGGTCATCGCCTTCTTGTTCGGATTCCGTCAGTGAGCGGGACCGAGAACCGCTTGGTGACGCGGCAAGAGATCGCCGACCTGGCAGGCATCAACAGACGACTCCTATCAGTATGGAAGGGTCGGTACCCCAGCTTCCCTTGCCCGCGATCATCGAGAGAGGGCGACTTCTTCGTCCTTGCCGAAATGATCGAGTGGCTGAAGACTCGCAAGATCCCCAAAGGCCAACTCTTGCAGACCGAGAGGGAGGGCTGCACCTATGCCGACCGGGTAATCCGGAAGTCACGCCAGCGGGGGATTGACCGATCGGGCCCATCAGCAGTGCGCAACGGCGCCGGACGGAAGAGGTCCGACCGTGCTGATGCTGCCCTCGCCGAGCTGTATGGGCCGCTGGCCCAGAGGGTGTGCGGTAGTGGACCGCAGATGGACTACCTGCAACTACTACTTTGTTCGGTGTTCGTACGCGTCCGTGCTCGCGACCGATGGGCGCGAATCTTCGATATGGCGGCCAAAGCTGTTGCAGATCAGAGTGATCCAGCCAACCTGCTCGACTCGCTCGGGGCAATCGTCGACGCTGTACTGCGTGAGCATGGTGTACTGCCAGGTGTGCGGCCGGTCTTCTCGCGACTCCAGCCCGAAGCAGCCGAGGACGTGGCCCAGGTCCTCCGGACGTGTCATGGTCTGGACCACGACGCGTTTACGGCGATACTTGATCGTTTCGCTGAGTGGTGCCAGCGAGATAGCAGCGAATTCTTTACGCCACCTAGCATTGTGCGGCTGGCGACAGAGATCATGCTCCACGAGGTCGCGAGTCCTGTACGGTGCCACGATCCGTTCCTGCGTTTCGGAGAATTCCTCTCAGGGGCGGTGTCTGCTGTTATGAATGCTGAGGCCACGGGGTACGGGGGCCACCCGGAGCAGCTTCGTCTAGCAGCGATGAACATCGCCGTACGTGGGGCAGATGTCGTCGACCTGTTGCCTGGCGATGTCTTGTCTCAGAGGGACCTTTCGGAGCGGCTGGTGGGGGCTGACTTCATCATGACCAACCCGCCGTTCAACCAGAAGACCTCCGGCGAATGGCCCTCGCCATACGGAGGCTGGCCATTCCAGGCCCCGCCGAAGAAGAACGGCAACTTTGCCTGGCTACAGCACATCTTTGCTTCGCTACGCGATGGCGGTCGGGCGGCGGTCGTCATGCCGAATCAGGCGGGCGTGACCGAAGACAAGGACGAGCTCGCTATACGTGCGGCAATGGTCGAGCAAGGTGTTGTGGAAGGTGTCATCGCGCTTCCCCCCGGACTGTTCGCCGCCACACCTGTACCGGTGAGCATTTGGCTCCTTTCCCGGCAGGAGAAGATCAGAGATTCTGTCCTCCTTATCGACGTCAGGGCAGCGGGCGAAAAGAAGGCCGGCAAGCGCTGGTTGCGCGAGCGGGACATACAAGCCATAGCTGAATGCTATCGAGAGTGGAGGTCTGCAGCCGAAGAATTCCGTACGAAAGAACTGGACCAAGGAGGCGTCGCAGTTGATGTCAGCTTCGCTGACATCAAAGGTCTAGCATACTCCCTCAATCCCGCTGACTATCGCCCGATTCCTGGCGAGTTCGCAGGCGAGAATACCGTGCCCCTACATATCCTGTGTGAAATCCAAACAGGCCCCTCTAATTCGATAGTAAAGCAACTTGACTTCGTAGACGACGGAATCCCTATCGTTGTGCCTAAGCAATTGCAGCATCGCTGCATTATCGAGGAACATACGAGGCGGGTGCCTCCGGGGGACGCTGCCAAACTTGAAAAGTTCCATCTCAAGGATAGGGACATCCTGTGTGTCAGGACGGGTACCCTGGGCCCATGCGCCATTGCCAATAACAGCAACGATGGAATGCTATTCGGCACGGCGCTAATCAGGCTACGCGTACGTGACCCAAGCGTAGTGGACGCGCAGTATCTCATCGCATTCCTCTCGCTCCCCTCGGTCAAAACTTGGATCGAGAACAAAGCAGCTGGCACCACCATCCCGTCCATTAGTTCGGCAAGCCTCGGTAAACTGCTTGTCCCCTTGCCCTCTCTGGATAGGCAGAGACGAATCGGCGCCGAGGTGGCCGCCGCAGATGCGGGTATCGCTGGCCTGCGCAAGCAAATCCAGATCGCGGAAGAGGAACGAGCGAAAACTGCAACTGCCCTCTTCTTGGGGAACCTGTCCTCGCCTGTGGACGCCCGCCGAGCAGGCATAGGATCGGGGACGCTGGCGTAGCTCCGTATCCACAACCGTCGGCGGTCTACTTGTACGAGTGCGTTGTTATGACCCACGGGGGCGGCTGGACTGTCCGGCTGAATGGGAAGCGGACAGGGGATCTCAGCGCCTGCGATGGCGGCACCATGGTGATGGTGACGTTCGATGACTGATGACCGTTACCTTCCGACGTGGAGCGCTGCTGTGCGGGGGATTGCACGGTTGCTGGTGTGGGTGTGTGCTGTGGACTATGCGTCGATGGGATCCGCTCAGCGTGCGAATGTTGGATGTGCTGCGGGTGATTGCTGCTGGCGGTTGTGAAGATGATGCCGGGTCTGCGATGAAGGTTGAGGTTCCCCCGGGGGAACCTCAGGTGTCAGCGCGAGCGCTGGAGGCGCGGGGGCTGGTAACCGTCACGAGGCGGGGTGGGTGGTCTGCGGAAGTTACGGACGCGGGCCGTTTCTATCTCGAGCATGGGCATCACCCTGATCGCCCGGCCGACAATGGTCGGTCCGGTGCTGAGGCCGCGAGAGTGCTTGTGCGAAATTCCAAGCAAGTGCTGCCCGAACAGAGACGGCGGTCGGCACCGGCGGCTACGGCTCGCGTTGCCGAGGACCGGCGGGCCGCCGCAGCTAAACTAGTTGCGGATTTGGTGGGTGGCAGCCGGTTTGTGGTCGAGCGGCCGAGTGATGAGTCGGTTGCCGAGTGGCGCAAGGTCGTCGATTTCGCCAAGCGTCACGATCTGGTGCTGGCGGCCATACGTTGGTGAGGCGCCGGACATATCTCGGTGCCCTGGAGATAGTGCTGGTGGCTAGTACTCCAGCTGCACTTCGTGATGTAATCGGTGTCGCCGCTGGTAGTGTGCCTTTCTCGCTCTGTATTGGTGGCGTCGGCGCCAGTTCGACCATCGCCGGATGGCCGCGGGGGCGGGGGTATGGGTGATCACGTGTGCCAGTAGACGGCGGATTTCGCCGAGGGTGAGCGGGATGAGGCCGCTGCCAATGCTTTTGGGGCGATGGCGGCGGTGACTGCGAGGTAGGTGTGAGCGAGCATTGCCAGGGTGATGTGGCGATACCAGGCGTCGTAGTGGCGGACCTGGTACTGGTCGAGCCCGACCTCTGTTTTGGCGGTCTGGAAGCAGTCCTCGACTGCCCACCGGGAACCAGCGACGCGGATCAGTTCCTCGTCGGCGGTGCCCGTGGGTGCGCAACACAGGTAGTAGGCGATCTCCAACTCGCCCTTGGTATTCGGGGTCAGCGCTCGCCGCGCCAGCAGCCAGCGACTCCAGCCCGCGGCGGTGGTCCACTCATAGACCGGCAGCGAGGCCACCGCCCAGTCGAACATCCGTGGCCCTTTCGCACCGGCACCGCAACTACGGCGTTTCCACGCTTGCGAAGGTGCTTGCGAGACAAGGTGATCCGCACGGGTACTGCCCGCGGTGACCGGGATGGTCTGACTGCGCGGCACCGCCACCACATACCCGATCCGGCGATCATCGAGCCAGGCCCGGAACCTGCCGTCACCACCGTATGCCTCATCAGCGGTCACCCACCGCGCCGGTACTCCCGCGTCGAGGGCTCTGGCCAGCATGTTCTTCGCCAGCGTCGCCTTGGTCGCGAACCCGACGTCCTCGGGCACGCTCGCCTCACGACATCGCTGCCGATCCTCGGTCCACGACTTGGGCAGATACAACTCCCGATCGATGAGCGTGCGCCCCCTGCTACCGGTATAGGCGCAGAACACACCCAGCTGGCAATTCTCGATCCGCCCGGCTGTCCCTGAGTACTGTCGTTGCACCCCAGCCGATTTCACACCTTTCTTCAGGAAACCGGTCTCGTCCACCACCAGCACCCCGTCCGGATCACCGAGATGCTCGACCGCATAGGCGCGCACATCATCACGCACCCCATCCGCATCCCACGCCGCCGCATGCAACAACCGCTGCATCCCGTCCGGCGTGCGCTCACCGGCCGCTTCCGCCAACGTCCACCCGTTCTTCCCCGCCAGCGGCGCAAGCAACCCCCGTACATACCCCCGCGCCCGCAACCGCGGCTCCGCCCGCGTAAACCGGCCCGCCACCCGCCCGAACAACTCATCCAACCCAGCCACCCACGCAGCCAGATCATCATCCATCGACACGACCGAAAGGCTACCCGATTACATCACGAAGTGCAGCTGGAGTACTAGTACTCCAGCCGTAGTTCGTGATGCCGCCGCTTTGCGGCGGCATCAC
>NZ_LGYZ01000122.1 GCF_001310275.1 Nocardia arizonensis | reverse complement strand
CGACGAAGGAGCAAGTATCGACCACTCGGACGCGAGACCCAAAGGGCCGCGAACTCCGCCGTGCCGAAGGCGCGGCCAGAGATACCAAAGACCGCGAACCGATCCCCACCGAAGGCAGTGCCACAGATACAGACACTGCACGCCCACGCAACCACCACGGAGCGAGTCATACGAGCGACCGTTCGCGGCCGTCTCGCGTCCGAGCGGTCGAGACAAGA
>NZ_LGYZ01000121.1 GCF_001310275.1 Nocardia arizonensis | reverse complement strand
GAGCGGTCGAGACAAAGCGACGAAGGAGCAAGTATCGACCACTCGGACGCGAGACTCGACGGGCCGCGAACCCCGCCGTGCCGAAGGCACGGCCAGCAACACCGTCCGATTTCCGCTAGCACGGGTTGGCGCGAGCTGACATTGTTGATTGCGTGACAATCACGGCATTGGACTTCGAGCGGTGCTATCGGGCGGTGTCGACGCGGGATTCGCGATTCGACGGTCAGTTCTTCACGGCGGTGCGAACCACCGGGATCTATTGCCGCCCTTCGTGCCCTGCCATTACACCCAAACGCTCCAATGTCACGTTCTTACCCACCGCGGCGGCCGCCCAGCACGCGGGATACCGCGCCTGCCGCCGCTGCCTGCCCGACGCCGCCCCGGGCTCCCCGCTGTGGAACACCCGCGCCGATCTCGCCGCCCGCGCCATGCGCCTCATCGGGGACGGGGTGATCGAACGCGGCGGCGTGCCCGCGTTGGCGGCCACCCTCGGCTATTCGCAGCGGCAACTCACCCGGGTACTGACCACCGAACTCGGCGCCGGACCGCTGGCGCTGGCCCGCGCGCATCGCGCGCACACCGCGCGCCTGCTCATCCAGACCACTTCGATGCCCATGTCGGACATCGCCTTCGCGGCCGGATTCGCCAGCATCCGGCAATTCAACGACACCGTGCGCGAGGTGTTCGCGGTCAGCCCGACCACCATGCGCACGGAGGCGCAGCGGGCCCGCCGCGACACCGCCGCGGTGCCCGCGACGAACGGTTCCCTGACCCTGCGGCTGCCATTCCGTGAGCCGATGGATCGTGCTTGGCTGGAATGGTTCCTGTCCTCGCATGTGGCACCGGGCATGGAACTGTGGGACGACCACGTCTACACCCGGACCCTGCGCACCCCGCACGGGCACGCCACCATACGGATGAGCTTCCAACGCGATCACGTACGCACCGAACTCGCCCTGCACGACATGCGCGATCTGGCCCCCACGGTGGCGCGGCTGCGTCACCTGCTCGACCTCGACGCCGACCCGGTCGGCATCGACGAGGTGCTGGGGGTGCTGCCGCGAAATGTCGACTCCGAACCGCTCGACGGCGAACAACTCCCCGACGCGGGCACCGCGCCTGCCACCGATGATCTGCCACCGGCGAGCGGGGCGCGGCGGCCGCTGTTCAGTCCCGGTATCCGGGTGCCCGGCTGCGTCGACGGTCACGAACTGTTGCTGCGCACCATGATCGGGCAGCAGATCTCGGTGGCGGCGGCGGCCACGCACACCGCCCGACTGGTCGAAGCGCTCGGGGAATCGGTGGAAGGCCCGGTGCCGCGCTTGTTCCCGACCGCGGCGGTGGTGGCCGAACGGGGCGCGGAGGTGCTGACCGGACCGGCCCGTCGCATCCGATCCATCGTCACCGCCGCCGCGGCGCTGGCCTCCGGCGAGCTGCACCTGCATCAGGGCCGCACCGCCGCCGACCTGCGGCGCGATCTGCTCGCCCTCGACGGTGTCGGTCCATGGACCGCCGACTACGTGACCATGCGGCTGCTGGCCGACCCGGATGTCCTGCTCGGCACCGATCTGGTGGTGCGCCAGGGCGCCGCCCAGCTCGGTGTCGACCTCGCCGACACCGCGCGCTGGGCGCCGTGGCGGTCGTATCTGTCCATGCACCTGTGGAAGGCCGCACTGGCCGGGCGCACGGTGCGCTGACTACCCGAGAAAGCGAGAACCACCATGTCCACCGCCACGCATACGGCGGATTACACCACCGTCGACACCCCGATCGGCCCCTTCACGGCCATCGCCGACGCCGCGGGAGCGATACTCGCCTCCGGCTGGACCAGCGACGCGGAGAATCTCCGCGGCCTGGTCCACCCGCGCCTGCGTCCCGCCGAACTGCGCGAACGTCCCGACCTCGGCGCGATCACGCGCGCGATCACCGAGTACCACCGGGGCGACTTCACCGCCATCGACCCGATCCCCGTCACCCAGCACTCCGGGGAATTCCTGCTGCACGCCTGGGGGGTACTCCGCAAGGTTCCCGCGGGCGACCCGGTCACCTACACCGAGTTCGCCGCTATCTCCGGCCGACCCGCCGCCACCCGCGCCGCCGCCAACGCCTGCGCCCGTAATGCGGCGGGTCTGTTCGTCCCTTGCCACCGAGTCCTGCGCATAGGCGGCGCACTGGGTGGCTTCCGCTGGGGACTCACGACCAAACGCTGGCTCCTCGAGCACGAACATGCCGCGTAACGGCGGCGCGGGCGCGAATCCGATCCATTCGGAACCGAGAGCGGAGGCTTTCGCATTCGGCGGGAGTCTCGGGCCGAAGTGTGCTGGCCAGGTGCCTGCGGTCAGGCGACGGTGGCGCGGACGTGGGAGCCGGTTCGACCTCGGATGACGTGGAGGCGGCTGGGAATGCGTTGGCGCATTTCGTCCACGTGGCTGACTATGCCGACGACTCGGCCGCCCGCGCGCAGTTCATCGAGGACGCCCATGACGGCGTCCAGCGTGTCGGCGTCGAGGCCGCCGAAGCCCTCGTCGATGAAAAGGGTGTCCAGGACCAGGCCGCCGGATTCGGCCGCGACGGTGTCGGCGAGGCCGAGGGCCAGGGACAGGGAGGCCATGAACGTCTCCCCGCCGGAGAGGGTCTTGGCGGGGCGGACCGCGCCGGTGTAGTCGTCGCGGATGTCGAGGCCGAGACCGCCGCGGCGGCCGTGTTTGCCCGCGCGGTCGGTGTGCACGAGTTCGTAGCGTCCGCCGGACATGCGACGCAGCCGTTGCGAACCCGCGACCGCCACCTCCTCGAGACGGGCGGCGAGCACGTAGGAGCGCAGCGACATGCGGCGGTTGTTCTCTCCGCGACCCGCGACCACTTCGGCCAGCGCGGCGAGTTCGTCGTGTGCGCGTTGCAGCGGCGCGATCACGTCGAGCGCCGCCCACAGCTGACCGCCCAGATCCTCGAGCAAGGTCACCCTGCGGATCGCCTCGGCGTGCGCGGCGACGGCGGCATCGCTCGCAGCGCGCGATTCGGCCACCCGGCGGTCGATCTCGGCGAGGTCCTCGGGTTCGGCGGTCGCGGCGGCCACTGTCTCCGGCTCGGCGAGCACCGCCTCGGCGCGCACCCGATCGTGGTCGGCGTCGCGCAACTCGGCCTCGATCTCGCTGCGGCGCCGCGCGGTCCGCGCCGCCGCCGTCACGACCTCGGCATGCGTGGTGAGTCGCGCGACCACTTCGTCCGCGGACCGCGGCGCACCTTCCGATTCCTCGATCTCGGCGAGCAAACCCGCTGCGCGCGCGAGACTTTCGACTCGCGCGGCCACCGCGACGACCTGTTCCCTTGCCGAATCCGCCTCGGTTCGGGCATTGCGGAACGCCGTCGCGCGGCGCACCAGCCCGTCGATACGGCGGCGGCGGTCGTCGATGGTGGCGTCGGCGCCCGCGGCCGTGCGCAGCCGTTCGGTGAGTTCGGCCAACCGGGCCTCGGCGGCGGCGATGCGGGCGGTGACCGTGCTGCGGCGGGAATCCGCGTCGCGCAGCTCGTCGTTGACGCGCGTCTGCTCGGTGCGCAGCCCGCCGAGTTCGTCGGTGTATACGCCCACCAGATCGGCGATCTCGACGGCGTCGGCATGCCGATCCGCGGCCGCGCGGCGACGATCGGCCAACTCCACCGGATCGGCATCACCGCCCGCCGCCTCGAAGGCCGCGATCTCTTGTTCCAGTCCGGCGACCTGATCGCGGACGCGGTCGCGAGCGCTCTCGGCCTTTCGCTCGGCCGCCACGGCCTCGTTCTCGGCGCGTTCGGACACCGACCGCTCCGTGGGCCGCGCTGGGTCGGGATGTTCGGCCGCACCGCACACCGCGCACGGTTGGCCGTCGACCAGCTGACCGGCCAACTCGGCCGCCATACCCGCCAGCCGGCGCTCCCGGAGTTCGAGCACCCGCTCCCTCGCGTCGTTGTGGACGGTGCGGGCCGATTCGAATTCCACGCGCGCGTGATCGAGCGCGGTACGGCGGCGGGTCAATTCGACCGCCGCGGTGGCGGCCCGTTCGAGCCGTTCGAGTTCGACGGTGAGCGCGGGCAGCCCGGCCGCCACATCGGCGGCTTCGCGGAGCCGGACCTCGGCGGCGGCGATGGTCGCGGGAAGTTCGTCGCGACGCCGGGTCAGCTCGGCGACCCGCACCGCGAGCCGCTGGTCCTCGTGGCGCAGATCCGCGAGTTCGTCGGTCAGGCGCGTGGCGGTGGCCGCGTCCCCGCGCACCTCCTCGAGCGCGCCGACGCGGGCGCTCCACTCCCGGATGGCCGCGTCGACATCGGCCTCGCCGCGCACCGCGTCGGATTCGGGGTCGAGCAGCTTGGCGCCGTGGAGGTCGGCGGCCTTCGGGTCCCGCAGCGCGTCGGCGAGTCCGGTGGCCGCCGTGCGCAATTCGTTGTCGCGACCCCGGCTCACCATGACCGCCGCCCTGGCCTCGTCGATCGCCTCGGCGACCGGCTGGGCACGGTGCGCCGCTTCGAGTTCGGCGACGAGGGCGGCGCGGTGGTCGGAGGTCGCGGTGTAGTGATCCAGGGCGGCGCGCGCCTGCCGCATGCGGGCGCGCACCTCGTGCAGGCGACGCTGCTTCTCCGCGTGCGCGAGGACCAGCGACGATTCCCGCTGCGCGCGCTCGGTTTCCGCGGCGGTCACGACCAGTTCGGATTTGGCGGCGGCGAGTAGATCCTGCGACCACACCACCGCGTCGGCCGGTTCCACGGTGTCGGTGACGCTGTGTCCGGCGGCCATCGCCACATTGTCGATGAGGCGCGTGATGGCCTCGGTGCGCAATTTCATCTCGGCGTCGGAGGCCCGGCGTTTGTCCGCCAGCCATTGTTCCGCGGTGCCGAACCGCTGTGTGTCGAAGAGCTTTTCGAGCAGCCGTTCGCGTTCCTCGTTCTCCGCGCGCAGGAAGCGCGCGAAATCGCCCTGCGGCAGCAACACCACCTGGAAGAACTGATCCGCGCTCATGCCGAGCAAGCGAATGATCTCGTCGCCGATATCGGTCAGCCGCGACAGATCGACCCCGCGCCCGTCCAGCCATTCCAGTGTGGCGGCGGGATTCTCCTTGACCCATCCGCTCTTGGCGCGCTTGCTCGGCCGCAGGAATTCCGGTGTGCGGTTCAGCCGCACCCGCCTGCCGCCCAGGGTGGCTTCGAGCACCACGCGCGGCGGGGTCTGCTCGTCGGCGTGATCGGAATGCAGACGTTTGCTCTCGCCTCGCGCGCCCGGCACGCTGCCGTAGAGGGCGAAGGCGATGGCGTCGAGCACGGTCGTCTTGCCCGCGCCGGTCTGGCCGTGCAGCAGGAAGAGCCCGTCGGCCCCGAGTTCGTCGAAATCGATCGCGGTGGTCTCGGCGAACGGCCCGAACGCCGTCATCTCCAGCCGGTGCAGTCTCATGCGGCGCTCCCCCGGTTCACGCGCTGAGATCCGCGGCGCGCGGCGGCCACTCGTCGGGCGGCGCGGCGGCGACCCGTTCCGATTCGCGTACGGCGGCGGCGAGCGCCTTGTCCAGCCAGGCGATCTCCCCCGGACTCGGTGTGCCGCGCACGTCGGCGAGGAAACTCTGTGCCACCTCGATATCGCGTCGACCGTGCACGCGTTCACGGTAGCGCAGCTCCGCATTGCCCTCCGGGCGTGACCATTCCACGTGCACGATATGCGGGAAGCGCTCACGCAGGACGCGCAGCGCGTCGACCGGGCGGGCGGTGTCGGTGAGGGTGGCCGAGACGTAGTGTTCCTCGGCGGCGGCGTGCACGGGATCGGCGAGCAGTTCCTCGAGTGTGCCGGTGAGCCTGCTCAAGCCGCGCACCACGGGCAGGTCGCGGCGGCGCACGTCGCGCAGTCCGCATTCGTCCAGATCGATGATCCACACGGCCTTGCGATGGGAGTTCTCGGCGAAGGAATACGGCAGCGGCGAACCGGAATAGCGCACCGACTCCGAGAGGGTCTGCGGCGAATGCAGATGTCCGAGTGCCACGTAGTCGATGCCGTCGAAGGCCGAGCGCGGGACCGTCTCGACGCCGCCGACCGAGATCGAGCGCTCCGAGCCGGTGGCCTCGGCGCCGACCACGAAGGCGTGCGCGAGCACCACCGCGCGCACCCCGTCGAGACGGGCGATATCGGCACGGATTCGCGCCATCGCCGCGGCGAGGATGTCGGCGTGCGAACGTGCCTGCGGCACATCGAGTTCGGCGCGGGTGATATCCGGTTCCAGATAGGGAATGCCGTAGAAGGCGACCTCGCCGTGCTCGTCGCGCAGCAGCACCGGCTCGTGCGCGCCCGCGACCGTGGTGCGCAGATGCAGCCCGCCCGCCGCCGCGAAACGCGCACCCGCGCCGAGCCGGGTGGGCGAATCGTGATTGCCGGAGGTGGCGACGATCACCGCGCCCGCGGCGCGAATGGCCTCGAATCCGCGATTGCACACCGCGATCGCGTCGGCGCTTGGAATCGAGCGGTCGTAGACATCGCCGGGGACGACGACGACGTCGACCGACTCCGCGCGCACCATATCGGCGATGGCGCGCAGCGCGTGCTCCTGGTCGGACAGCAGATCGACGCCGTGGAAGGTACGCCCGATGTGCCAATCCGAGGTGTGCAGCATCCGCATGGGCCGAAACCGTAGGCGCACCCACCGACAGAATTCAATTGCCCGGCCCCTCGTGTCGGATATGCCACCTTTGTCCCGGCGTGTTCGACGGCGTTTCGTCGCAGGCCCCGCGTGGGTCCGTGATCGGGTCGGCAGGTGACGGACCGGACATGCCAACGGCGCGAACGCCATTCGGGACAATGCCGCGATCGCCATTTGCCCGACCGCCGCCGGGCGCCCGTACGGGCGGGTATAGACCGACGTCACCGCGTATTCGCCCGGTAGGCGCCGACAGATAGCGGGCGCGTTCGGAACTGTCGGTGCCGTAGGGCACTATCTGCCCTATGACCGCACCGATGCTCGTCGCACTGATGCTGGTATTCGCCGCCGGAATCGCGCTCGGCCGGCTCGCCCACACCGCGCGCACCGGTCACCGGGCCGTCGCCGCGGAGGCCAGGCTGGCCGCGGCCGTCGACAACGAACGGCTGCTGCGCCAGTCGCTCGGCGCCGCGAACGAGGACGCGGCGCGCAGGCATTCCCACGCCGTCGGCGCCATCGTGGAACCGCTGCGCGAGGCGGTCGGCGCGCTGAGTCAGCACATCAGCCAGGTCGAGCACGATCGCATCGACGCCTATTCCGGTCTGCGCGAACAGGTCGCGGGCATACAACGCGCCTCCCACCAGTTGGCCGGCCAGACCGGGCAACTCGTAGCCGCGCTGCGCGCCCCGCAGGTGCGCGGGCGGTGGGGTGAGATCCAACTCGAGCGCGTGGTCGAACTGGCGGGCATGACCAAGCACTGCGACTTCGACACCCAGGTGACCAGGACCGCACCCGGCGACGGCGAGCGGGTCGGGCTGGTGCGTCCCGATATGGTGGTACGGCTCGCGGGCGGCCGCCAGATCGTGGTCGATGCCAAGGTGCCCTTCACCGCCTATCTCGACGCCGGTCTCACCGATGACCCCGACGCGCGCGCCGACCTGCTGCGCCGCCACGCGAAACATCTGCGTGCGCACGTCGACCAGCTCGCCGACAAGGCGTACTGGTCCTGCTTCGATCCTTCTCCCGAATTCGTGGTCCTGTTCGTGCCGGGCGATCCGTTCCTCGATGCCGCGCTGACCACCGACGCCGGCTTGCTGGAGTACGCGTTCGGCCGGAATGTGATCCCGGCGACGCCGACGACGCTCATCGCGCTGCTGCGCACGGTGGCGCTCGGATGGCGCCAAGAGGCCATATCCCGTGATATGGCGACGATTCAGCAATTGGGAAGGGAGCTTTACACCCGCCTCGCCCTGACCGGTAAGCACCTGGACAAGCTCGGTGCGCAGCTCGGTAAGACGGTCGACTCCTTCAATCAGACCGTCGCGTCGGTGGAATCGCGGGTGCTGGTCACCGCCCGCAAACTCCATGAACTCGAGGTCGCCCAACAGGAGGTGCCCGCCGTTCGCCGGGTCGATTCGTGGCCGCGCGCGGTGGGCTTCGCCGATGCCGAGGACCAGCCGCGCTGAACCCCGACCCGACCCGGTCCGCGGGCCGTGCCGTAACACCGGCCGGCGCGACGGCGGTTACTGTTCATTGCGTGGCTGCTTCCCAACGTGTGCGATCCCGGGTGCCCGCGCCGCAACGGTCGATCCTGCCCTCGGTGTCGGGCATCCCGGCCGGGGCCGCGGTCCTCATCGCTGTGGCCTGCACGTTTCTCGGGTTCCTTATCGACGCAGGCGGCGATGGCGCGGAACTGACCGGCACCTTCGCCGCGCTGTACGTCGCGGGTTGTGTCGCGGCGGTGCTCGCCGTTCGATATCGCGGGCTCTTCAGCACGATGGTGCTGCCGCCACTGCTGTTGTTCATCGCGGTTCCGCTGTCCTATCAGCTGCTCACCGGTCGCGCGTCGACCGGTCTCAAGGACATACTGCTGAATCTGGCGATTCCGCTGGTCGACCGGTTCCCGACGATGATATTGGCCACCGCCCTGGTACTTGGCATCGGCGGGCTGCGCATCTATCTGCACCGGCGCGCGAACGACGAAGAACGCGGCACCGAGGCCCGGCGCGGTTCGAGTTGGGGCCGCGACGCCACGGCCGAGCGGCCCCGCAAGGGCAGGACCGCGGCCAAGGCGGCGGCCCGATCCGCGGCGAAATCCGTGCGTCCCGAGGACGCGCCGCTCAAACGGCGACCCCGGCGTCCCAAGCCGGAACCCATTGTGGATCTGAGCGATCAGAAGACCGACAAGTACGAACCGCCACGTCCGGGTAGCAGGCGACCGACCGACGAGGTGGCCGACAAACCGCCGCGGGTCGCGGCCAAGGGCCGTCCGCGCGAGGGCCGCCCGGCCCCGAATCGGGCCGCGCGGCCCACCGCCGCCATGCCGAGGACCGAATCCGACGCGCCGCGGCAGAATCGCGGACGCGGCGAGACGCCGCAGCATCCGCGGCCCAATGCCCGCTACCGCGATCCGCAGCGCACCGAACGCCGCAAGCCGGAGAAGCGCTAGCCGCGCGCCGCGCGCAATTCGCGCGGCAGGGCGAAGACGAGGGTCTCGTTGGCCGTGGTCACCGGCTGTACATCCGCGAATCCGTGCTCGGCCAGCATATCGAGCACGCCGCGCACCAGGATCTCCGGCACCGACGCGCCCGAGGTGATGCCGACGGTGCGCACGCCTTCGAGCCAGGCCGGATCGACCTCGCGGGCGTAGTCGACCAGGTACGCCGCACGCGCGCCCGCGCCGAGCGCGACCTCGACCAGCCGCACCGAATTCGAGGAGTTGCGCGATCCGACCACGATCACCAGATCGCATTCCGGCGCCATCGCCTTCACCGCGACCTGGCGGTTCTGCGTGGCATAGCAGATGTCGTCGCTGGGCGGGTCCTGCAATGCCGGGAAGCGCTCGCGCAGCCGCTGGACGGTCTCCATTGTCTCGTCGACGCTCAGGGTGGTCTGCGACAGCCAGATGACCTTGTTCTCATCGCGCACGCTGACCTTGTCCACCGCGCCGGGACCGTCGACGAGTTGCACGTGCTCGGGCGCTTCGCCCGCGGTGCCCTCGACCTCCTCGTGCCCTTCGTGGCCGATGAGCAGGATGTCGAAGTCGTCGCGGGCGAAGCGTTTGGCCTCCTGGTGCACCTTCGTGACCAGCGGGCAGGTGGCATCGATGGTGTGCAGGTTCCGGGTGGCCGCCGAGGCGTGCACGGCGGGCGACACGCCGTGCGCCGAGAAGACCACGACCTGGCCCTCCGGCACCTCGTCGGTCTCGTCGACGAAGATCACGCCGCGCTCGCGCAATGTCTGCACGACGTGGCGGTTGTGCACGATCTCCTTGCGGACGTAGATGGGGGCGCCGTGCTTCTCGAGCGCCTTCTCCACGGTCTCGACCGCGCGATCCACGCCCGCGCAGTAGCCGCGTGGCTCGGCTAGCAGCACCCGTTTACCGCCATCGGCGTCGACGGTGCCCGACCCCGCCGAGCGGGTTATTCCGACGTTCAAGGGGATGGCCGAAGACATGCGCCCAGCTTACTTGCGTGTCGACGCCCGCAACCGCCCGGTGGGATACGCGAGAATCTGTCTGTGACACGTCGTCTTTGCATAACCACGCGTATCGGGCAGGCTAGGACCATGTTCCGACCTCCGTACCTGGCCCGGGTCGCAGCCGGCGCCGCCGTTTACGCCCTGGAAGAGACGCGCCGGCTACCAACGGCGGCGATGAACTTCCCGATCACGGCGATCAGTCAGCTGCTACAGACCTCCATGCACCTCCAGCAGTTCGTGACCAGCCTCGCTCTCAAGGGCGACGCGGTTTTCGACCGTCTGGGCAACACACGCGAAGCGCAGCCGGAATGGGCGACCTTCGATGAAGACCTTGACTCCGAGCAAATCCCCGGCACAGCCGACCGGCCCGCCGCGCGTACCAGCGCGTTCGACCTGTTCGAGGCGGCGGAGGCCGAGGCGAGAGCCGAGACCAACGGACACGCGGTAAGCGCGCCGTCCTTCGCCGCGGCGGAATCCGCCGCGACGGAGACGGACGTCACAGCCGCGGGCACCGAGCCGGCCGCCGCGGCGGAACCGGAGACCGACCAACCGCAAGCCATTGAACCGCAGTCCGGCGAACCGCAGGCCGAGGAGATCATCGAACCCGAGGTCGCGACCCGCTACGACTACGCGAATATGACCCTCGCCCAACTGCGCGCCCGGCTGCGCATGCTGACCATCGGCGACCTGACCGCGCTGCTGGACTACGAACGGCGCACCCGCGACCGCGCGCCGTTCGTCACCATGCTGACCAACCGGATCGCGACCGTCCGGTCCCAGTGACCCGGTCCGATTCGCGCGCACCGACGGGTCGGTCGGCATGTACCGGCCGATCCGGTGCGCACCTGTCCGACCGTGGGCGTATATCTGGCGTATGACTCAGGACGGCCCCGCCAACTCCGCCGAACATCCGTGGCCGGTGCGCACGGTCGCCCTCAAGGTCTCGCAGTGGATCGATCGGCTCGGCAGCGTGTGGGTCGAGGGGCAGATCACGCAGATGAATCTGCGCCCCGGCACCCGCACCGCCTTCCTGGTGCTGCGCGATCCGTCCGTGGATATGTCGCTGTCGGTGACCTGCGATCCCGAATTGATCCGCCGCTCACCCGCCCCTCTTCAGGAGGGCAGCCGGGTCGTGGTCTACGGCAAGCTGTCGTTCTTCGTCGGCCGCGGCACGATCTCCTTGCGCGTCATCGAGATTCGCCCGGTCGGCGTGGGCGAGCTGCTGGCCAGGATCGAACGGCTCAAGGCGCTGCTCGACGCCGAGGGACTGTTCGATCCGCGCCGTAAGCGGGCGCTGCCGTTCCTGCCCGGCACCATCGGACTGATCACCGGCCGGGCGAGCGCCGCCGAGCACGATGTGCTCACCGTGGCCAGGAATCGTTGGCCCGCGGTGCGTTTCGAGGTCCGCAATACCGCGGTGCAGGGGCCGACCGCGGTGCCGCAGATCATCGCGGCGCTGGAGGAACTCGATCGGGATCCGGTCGTCGAGGTGATCGTGCTCGCGCGCGGCGGCGGCAGCGTGGAGGATCTGCTGCCCTTCTCCGACGAGGCGCTGTGCCGCGCCGTCGCGGCGGCGACCACCCCGGTGGTGAGCGCCATCGGTCACGAACCCGACTGTCCGCTCAGCGATCTCGTCGCCGACGCGCGCGCGGCGACCCCGACCGACGCGGCCAAGCACATCGTGCCCGACGCCGCCGCCGAATTCGCGGGCGTGCGCGAACTGCGATCCCGCGCCGCCGCGGCGCTACGCGGCTGGGTCGAGCGCGAGACCCGGGCACTGGCCCAATTGCGTTCGCGCCCGGTGCTGGCCGATCCGCTGCGCGAGATCGGCCACCGCGCCGAGGAGGTCGAGCGATTGCGCGTCTCGGCGCGGCGATGCGCCGAACACCTGGTGGAGGGTGAGGCCACCCGCACGCGGCATCTGCGCGAGAAGCTCGTCGCGGTGGGTCCGGCCGCGACACTGGCGCGTGGCTACGCTGTGGTGCAACGGGTCGCGGGCCGGGAGCGGCATGTGGTGCGCACCATCGAGGACGCGCCCGCGGGCAGTCAGCTGCGAATCCGGGTGGCCGACGGCGCGGTGACAGCGGCCGCGCTCGGCGCGCAGCAGTTGGGCCGAAGCATCGTGGACCGGCAAAGCGATGTGGACCGGCAAAGCGATGTGGACCGAGCACATTCGCGCGAGGACAACAGCGGCGAAAGGAACCGACGGTGACCGAATCCGGCAATGATGCCGACAGCTATCTGGCCGAGATCCGCGACTTCGGCTACGAGCGCGCCCGCGACGAATTGGTCAACGTCGTGAAGATGCTCGAACAGGGCGGTATGGATCTCGATGACTCGCTGGCGCTGTGGGAGCGCGGCGAGGCACTGGCCACCCGCTGCGAACAGCATCTCGCGGGTGCGCGCAAGCGCGTCGAGGACGCGATATCCCGATCCGAAGCCGAGGAGCAGGTCTAGGAGGAGTACCGATGGGCATTCGTCGCGCCACCTTGGATATACACACCGACGATATGGAGCGCAGCCGGGAGTTCTACCGGCTGCTCGGCTTCGAGGAAGCCATGGACCTGGGATGGGCGGTGAGCATGGTCTCGCCGGACAATCCCACGGCCCAGGTGCTTCTGGTCGGCGCGGGCGCCGAGAGGGTCCGTCCCGATATGAGCGTCGAGGTCGACGATGTCGACGCGGTGCACGCGGATCTGGCGGCGACGGGCGCCGATATCGTCTACCCGCTGCGCGACGAGCCGTGGGGAGTGCGGCGCTTCTTCGTGCGCGATCCGAACGGGACCGTGGTCAATATCGTCGCCCACCGCTGACGGCGGGCGGACTCAGCGGCTCAGCGGCCGGGCCGAGGTGACCGCGCCGGCGAGAGTGGTGAACGCGGCGGCGTCGCCCGCGCCCTTGATCAGCACCCGGCTCTGCCCGAAGTCGGCGATCCAGGCCGTCTCCTCGGTCGGTTCGGCGTAGACCGTCCAACGCTGTTCGCCGACCTGCTGGACGCCGCTGGCGTAGCGCGAGCCGAGAACGTGGCGGGCCAGCATCTCCTCGGTGGCGCCGGTCTGCGTGAGCTGCATGTACGCACCCGCCGGGGTGATGTAGCCGACCGTACTCACCGGGCCGCCGCCCGGACCGGTGATGGTGTCGCGACTGCCGGAATTCGGTGTCCAATCCCCCGGCATCCCGGGATCGCGGACCGGGAACGGGAGGGTGCGCGCGTCCGCGATGAGCGCGGATCGCACGTCGAAATGCGGGATCTTGCCCGCGGTCGGCCCGGTGGCAGCGACACTGCACTGGCTGGCCAGTCCCGCGAAGACCACGGCTATCAGCACCAGCGGGATCAGCGAGAAGAACAGATCCTTGTAGTCGTGCAGTACGCGTGGCTTTTGGTAGGACACGCTCTCAGTATCCACTCGCCACCGTCTCGCGCCCTCGCCACCCCGGCCCATCTGGTGCGAGGTCCCGCGATCACC
Organism: Nocardia arizonensis; assembly: GCF_001310275.1. Lineage (GTDB taxonomy): Bacteria > Actinomycetota > Actinomycetes > Mycobacteriales > Mycobacteriaceae > Nocardia > Nocardia arizonensis. The sequence goes on along the minus strand of NZ_LGYZ01000121.1, from coordinate 234,282 downwards.
GAATGAGACAATCGTACGGAACGGAACTACGAGGGAGGCACCCGCCATGACGGCAACTTCGCCCGCACCCAGCCGCCGCGAGGCCCCGGACCGCAACCTTGCGCTCGAACTGGTCCGGGTGACCGAGGCGGGAGCCATGGCGGCAGGCCGCTGGGTCGGCCGCGGCGACAAGGAGGGCGGTGACGGCGCCGCCGTCGACGCCATGCGCGAACTGGTCAACTCGGTCTCCATGCGCGGCACCGTGGTGATCGGCGAGGGCGAGAAGGATGAAGCGCCCATGCTGTACAACGGCGAGGCGGTCGGCGACGGCACCGGTCCCGAAGTGGACTTCGCCGTCGACCCGATCGACGGCACCACGCTGATGTCGAAGGGCTCGCCCGGCGCGATCGCGGTGCTCGCGGTCGCCGAGCGCGGTTCCATGTTCGACCCGTCCGCGGTGTTCTACATGCACAAGATCGCGGTCGGCCCGGACGCCGCCGATGTGATCGATATCTCGGTCCCGATCGCCGAGAACATCGTCCGGGTCGCCAAGGCCAAGAAGCTATCGAAATCCGATCTCACCGTCTGCATCCTCGACCGGCCGCGGCACGCCGAGCTGATCCAGCAGGTCCGTGACGCGGGCGCGCGCATCCGGCTCATCTCCGACGGTGACGTGGCGGGCGCGATCGCCGCGGCCCGGCCGGATTCCGGCACCGACATCCTGGTCGGCATCGGCGGCACCCCCGAGGGCATCATCGCCGCGGCCGCCATGCGCTGTATGGGCGGGGTCCTCCAGGGCATGCTCGCCCCGAAGGACGACGAGGAGCGCCAGAAGGCGATCGATGCCGGTCACGATCTGGACCGGGTGCTGAGCACCGAGGATCTGGTGGCCGGTGACAATGTCTTCTTCTGCGCGACCGGCGTCACGGACGGCGATCTGCTGCGCGGCGTGCGCTACTACGGCGGCGGCGCGTCCACCCAGTCGATCGTCATGCGCTCGAAGTCGGGCACGGTCCGCATGATCGATGCCTACCACCGCCTGACCAAATTGCGCGAGTACTCCTCGGTCGATTTCATCGGCGACGAGGACGCGGTTCCCCCGCTGCCCTGATCGGGGCGGGCATGATCCGAGACGCGTATGCCACCGGCCGCGCGTCTCTTTCGTCTCCCCCATCCGCGGCCTGCGGCATGTGGTGTCCGGCTCCATGCGTGGCCCCCATCGGACACCGGTCGCATAGGGTCGAAACCATGACCGAGGAGACGCAGTACCGCATCGAGCACGACACAATGGGCGAGATCCGGGTCCCGCTGCACGCCCTGTGGCGAGCGCAGACCCAGCGCGCCGTGGAGAACTTCCCGATCAGCGGACGCGGTCTGGAACGAGCGCAGATCCGGGCGCTCGGACTGCTCAAGGCCGCGTGCGCCAAGGTGAACCGGGATCTCGGCCTGCTCGAGGCGACCAAGGCCGAGGCCATCATCGCCGCCGCGAACGAGATCGCGCAGGGCCGCCACGACGACCAGTTCCCGATCGACGTCTTCCAGACCGGTTCGGGCACCAGCTCGAATATGAACGCCAACGAGGTGATCGCCTCGATCGCCAAGGCCAACGGCGTGGAGGTGCACCCCAACGACGATGTGAACATGTCGCAGTCCTCCAACGACACCTTCCCCACCGCGACCCATCTGGCCGCCACCGAGGCCGTCATCAAGGATCTGGTGCCCGCGCTGGAACATCTGCGACTGGCGTTGCTGGACAAGGCGACCGCGTGGCGCACGGTGGTGAAATCGGGCCGCACCCACCTCATGGACGCCGTACCGGTCACTCTCGGTCAGGAATTCGGCGGCTACACCCGTCAGATCGCGGCGGGTATCGATCGCGCGATGGCGACCCTGCCGCGGCTGGGCGAGCTGGCCATCGGCGGCACCGCCGTCGGCACCGGACTCAACGCGCCCGACGGTTTCGGTGCGGCGGTTGTCGCCGAATTGCGCCGTGCCACCGATATCGACGCACTGACCGAGGCGCAGGACCATTTCGAGGCGCAGGCCGCGCGCGACGGTCTGGTGGAGGCGTCGGGCGCGCTGCGCACCATCGCGGTGAGCCTGACCAAGATCGCCAACGACATCCGCTGGATGGGTTCGGGTCCGCTGACCGGACTCGGTGAGCTCCGGCTCCCCGACCTGCAACCGGGCAGCTCCATCATGCCCGGCAAGGTGAATCCCGTGCTGCCCGAGGCGGTCACGCAGGTCGCGGCGCAGGTTATCGGCAATGACGCGACCGTCGCGTTCTCCGGTGCGAGCGGCGCGTTCGAGTTGAACGTCTACATTCCGGTGATGGCCCGCAACCTCCTCGAGTCGATCCGGTTGCTGGCCAATGTCTCTCGCCTGTTCGCCGACCGCTGCGTGCGCGGACTGGCCGCCAACGAGGAGCATCTGCGCGTACTCGCCGAATCCTCGCCCTCGATCGTGACGCCGCTGAATTCGGCCATCGGCTACGAGGAGGCCGCCGCGGTCGCCAAGGAAGCGCTGAAAGAGCGGAAGACCATCCGCCAGACCGTGATCGACCGCGGTCTCATCGGCGAACGGCTGAGCCTGGAGGAACTCGACCGGCGTCTCGACGTGCTCTCGATGGCCAAGGCCGAAGAGAAGGACTGACCCGAGCGGGTCGGCCGGCGCGTCGGGCGGGACGCGCCGGCCGGTCGATCAGTCGCGCAGATGCGCGAGTTCGGCGCGCGCCCGCTCGCCGTCCTCGCCGAGATCGGCGCGGTCGAAGACGTTCCAGCGCTTCAACAGCGGGGCGAAGACCAACTCGTTCTGCCGCGCCGGATCGTAGATGCCCGCCGCGGCGAGCACGTCGTCGCTGCTGCGGCCGTCGGCCAGTGTCACCGAGGGCACCGCGAAATCGGCCACGCTGTCGGCGATCGCGCGCATGGTCTGGTCGGGGGCGATACGGAATCCGGCGGCGACGAGGTCGGCGAAGAATTCCGACTGGAGTTCGTCGTCGGCCGCGATCCGTTCGGAGATGGCGGTGACCAGCCGGTTCTCGTCGAGCGCCGCGGTGTTGCGGTGGCGGATGGCGGCCGCGGCCTCCTCGAAGGCGCAGGTGGCCAGGACCGCGAGCAGATGCTGGGGCGGCCTGCGGAAGCCCTTGGTCATGTGATCCATCCGCAGCCGTTCCAGCTCGACCGGATCGACCGATCGGGTGACCATGAGGTAGTTGCGGATCATGATCTCGTGCCGGTTCTCCTCGGCCGTCCATCGGCCGACCCAGCGCCACCACGCGCCGGTGCGCAGGTACTTGCCGACCTCGCGGTGATACGACGGCAGGTTGTCGGCGACGAGAACGCTGACCGTCAAAGCCAGTCTGGCGACCTCGCTCAATTCGGATTGTTCGGGCGCCCAGTCGGTTCCGCCCAGAAATTCGAAATTACGGCCCGCGTCCCACGGCACGAAGTCGTGGGGCTGCCACCCGTCGGCCACCTGGGTGTGCCGACGCAGATTCAGTTCCACTTCGTCCGCGAGCGATTCGAGCAACTCGCGATCGGTCAACAGATTTTGCACACCACAACCTAGCTGTTGTGCCCGCGACGCGGGGAGGACGACAGATTTGCCGGACGGCGTCCGAGACCGGTGCATCCTCTCATACGGCCCCGGACGCCGAGCCCTTCAGGATGTCGGTGTCACGGTGATCTGCCCATCGACCCAGGTGATGGTGCCGCCGGTGAAGGTGGACTGCTTGCCCCCGGGGATATCGGTTTCGTCGGAGGTGGGATAGCCGAGTTTGCCGTTGGCGCCGCCGTTGTCCTCCCACGCCGTGCGGATCTCGCCCCAGACGATGTGCGGATCGCCGTCGGGCGCCTGGTAGATCGTGCCGCCGACGAAGTCCTGGTACTTCCCGCCCCCCGGGCCGACCTGCTCGGCCCCGAGCGGGACGCCGAGCATGCCGGTGGGACCCTCTGTCGCCGCGTACTTGTCGTAGATGTCGCCGGACACCGTGACCTCGGCGCCGCCCTGGGTGGCAATTCTGGTGGTCTCGGTGGCCGTGCCCGCGTGCGTCTCCTCGGTCGCCGATACGGGCGCGGAGGTGGTCCCGGAGGCGGCGGGCGCCATCTTCATGCTCGCGGACTCGGTCTCGGCCGCGCTCGCCGTATTCGACGCGGCATTCGAGTCGTTGTCGTCGTTGTCGCCGCATCCCGCGGTCACCAACAGGGCCGCGGTGAGCAGCGCCGTGGAATATCCAGCCGTTCGTCGAGCGAAGTGGTGCATTTCCATCCTCTCGCGCGTAGCCAAGGCCGTTCTCCAGCAAGAACCCGGCGAATCACATGAATTCGCCGGGTCACGAGCCGAACAGCTATCACGCGAACATTACCCGGTCAGATGTGGGATGAAACACACGCTGACCGTTTGCTGTCACCCGATTACGCGGTAGGTCCGTACTCCTCCAGCATCTCGGTGACCAGCGCCGCGATCGGCGAACGCTCGCTGCGGGTCAGGGTGATGTGAGCGAAGAGCGGATGCCCCTTGAGCTTCTCGATCACGGCCGCGACGCCGTCGTGCCTGCCCACGCGCAGATTGTCGCGCTGGGCCACATCGTGGGTGAGCACCACCCGCGAACCCGAGCCGAGCCGGCTCAGCACCGTGAGCAGCACATTGCGCTCCAGCGACTGCGCCTCGTCGACGATAACGAACGAATCGTGCAGCGACCGGCCGCGAATGTGGGTCAGCGGCAACACCTCCAGCATGTCGCGGCTGAGCACCTCCTCCATGACCTCCGCCGAGGCAAGCCCGTCGAGGGTGTCGAAGACGGCCTGAGCCCACGGGCCCATCTTCTCGCTCTCGCTGCCCGGCAGATAGCCGAGATCCTGACCGCCCACCGCGTACAGCGGCCGGAAGACCACGACCTTGCGCTGGGTGCGGCGTTCCAGCACCGCCTCGAGTCCCGCGGTCAACGCCAGCGCCGACTTGCCGGTACCCGCCTTGCCGCCCAGCGAGACGATGCCGACGCTCTCGTCGAGCAGCAGGTCGAGGGCGATGCGCTGTTCGGCGGAGCGGCCGTGCAGACCGAACGCCTCCCGCTCGCGCACCAGTTGCACGCGCTTGTCCGGGGTGACCCGGCCGAGCGCGCTGGAACTGCTGCCGAGCAGCCGAATGCCGGTGTGGCACGGCAGATCCCTGGCCTCGTCCAGGTCGATGACTGAGTCGGCGTAGATCTGGTCGACCTGGGCGGTCGCCACGTCGATCTCGACCATGCCCGACCAGCCCGAGGTGACCACGTCCTGGGCGTGGTACTCGTCGGCGCGCAGGCCGACCGCGCCCGCCTTGACGCGCAGCGGGATATCCTTCGACACCATCACGACGTCGCGGCCCTCCGCCGCGAGATTGAGCGCACAGGCCAGGATGCGAGAGTCGTTGGTGTCGGTGCGGAAACCGACCGGGAGTACCGCGGGATCGGTGTGGTTGAGTTCCACCTGCATCGTTCCGCCCTCGGTGCCGATCGGCACCTCCTGATCCAGCCTGCCGTAGCGCAGGCGCAGGTCATCGAGGTTGCGCAGGGCTTCCCGCGCGAACCAGCCCAGTTCGTGGTGGTGCCGTTTGGCTTCCAGTTCGCTGATCACGACCAGCGGTAACACGACGGCGTGCTCGCCGAAACGGGTGAACGCCCAGGGATCGGAGAGCAGGACCGAGGTGTCGATGACGTAAGTCCTGGGACCGGCGGCGACCGTACCTGTCGTGCGGGTATGCGCCGAGGGAGCGGAAACGGAGCGTGCAGCAGTCACGGTGGGCTCCTTTGCGTCCGTGCGGCACCCGCGCGGACGATCTCGCTGGACCGGTCCGTCCTGATGGGATCCGACGTAGTCAGATGCCACTAGGGCCGGGTGCCGGCCCCTTCGTACTGAATGGCTCAGTCACGGTCAGGACCTCCCGTACGAACCACAACGACGCGGTCCGCATCATCGAAACTACCTTCGACCACCGGGTCCGCGCTCGGGGACTGCGAGGCGTGTCGGTGAAGATCCCGTTAACGCGCATCGGCCCCCCTTGCCTCGTCGCGAGCCGCGGCGGCCCGTTAAAGTCGACGTCATGGCCGGTAACGAGGAACTGGACAAGCTGTCGTCCAAGGAGCTGCACGACCGTGCGGTGAAGCTGGCGGTGCGCCACGGTGACCTGAGATTCCTGTGGCGACTGCTCACCTCCATCCCCGCCGCGGAGGCCGCGGCGGGCAATATGGGCGAGAGCGAGGCCGATATCAAATGGGTCCTGCCCATGCTCGACGACTACGTCCACGCCGGTGACGGCGATATCGCCGAGGTGCTGCGCCCGGTCTACCTGGAGTATCTGACCGAGCACTCCTGAGCCGGAGTCAGAGCCGGTGCGCGCCCGAGCGGTCGAAGACCGCGCGGAACAGGCCGACCAGGGCGCCCTTGAAGAAGTTCTCGAACGAGAAGTGATCGTGCCACAGCACGATGCGGCCCTCGCGCAATCGGAAGGTGCCGGTCACCCAGAACGAGATCCGCACCGGGCCGAAGCGCAGGTGATCGGTGCGGTCGGTGAGCACGATATCGGCGCCGTCGGCGGCGATGTGGTGGATGTCGACGGCGAAGCCGAGTCCGTCGCGATCGAGACCGCGCAGCGCCCGGCCGACCCGATCGAGGCCGCGCACGTCGGGCAGTCCGGTGTTCTTCCAGACGATATCGGGATCGAGCAATCCCAGCGCCTCGCCGGTGGCGCCGAGTTCGAGCGCGGACAGGAATTCCCGCACCGTGGTGGTCGAGTCCTGCTTCAGTTCTTCGGTCATGGTCCGACGATAGGCCGATTCCCGGCGTGGCGGCGCTCGATGTGCACACCGATGCCGTCCAGTATCCGGTCGATGCCGTAGCGCAGCGCGCCGTCGCCGCCCGCCACCGAACCGGCCTCGGCGAAGGCCGCGCGCGCGGCGGGAAAACGCCGCGCCGCCACCGACGCCGGGTCCATGAGCTGCGCGGCGATTCGTTCCTGGAAGTCTTCGGGCGCGCCCGCGCGCACCTGTTGCACCAGCGCGCGGGCGTGGCCGGTCAGCAGCACGATGGTGTCCAGCTTCTCGGCGGCGCTCAGACCGCTGTCGGCGAGCAACCGCAGCGCGACTTCCATCCAGGCCATCTCGTTCGGGCCGATGGGTCGCGCGCCGATGGCGAGTTCGAGCCCCCACGGGTGAGCCTGGAAGCGTTCGTGAATGGTGTGGCACCACAGGCTGAGCCCCGCGCGCCAGGGTCGAGGATCGGCCGGGTCCGCGGTGATGTCGGGCGGAGCGCCGAGCCCGGTGTCGAGCATGAGCGCGGTCAGCTCGGCCTTGCCGGGCACGTACCGGTACAGCGACATCTTGGTGAATCCGAGGCGTTCGGCCAGGCGCTGCATGGACAGATTGGCCAGACCTTCGACGTCCGCGAGCTCGATGGCCGCGGCGACTATCCCCTCGAGCGTCAGCGCGGGTTTCGGGCCGCGCGTGGGTCGCTTGGGAGTGCCCCACAGCAGTTCGACGGTGGTGGGCGGTGGCATCGGAGAAACCTCCCTCGGCATCTTGACGTCGAAACTGTGTCTACCATACTCTAATTTGCGTCCATCGGATACAGATTACGTCGGACACAGAGCCGAGGAGCCCACTTGACCACCAAGAACGTCCTGATCAGCGGCGCGAGCATCGCCGGGCCCGCACTGGCCTACTGGCTGGATCGCTACGGATACGCGGTCACCGTCGTCGAACGCGCCCCCGCCCTGCGCACCGGCGGCCAGGCCGTCGACTTCAAGGGCGCGACACACCGCGCGGTGCTCGAGCGCATGGGTATCGCGGCCGAGGTGCACGCCCGGCGCACCGGCGCCACCGACACCGTCTTCGTCGACGAATCCGGGCGGCGGCTGGCCATGCTGTCCGGCGACTTCACCGGCGGCGACGTGGAGATCCTGCGCGGCGACCTGTCCCGCATCCTCTACGAGCGCACCGCCGCGACCTGCGAATACCTCTTCGACGACACGGTGCGCGCGCTCGCCGACACCGGCGAGGGCGTGCACGTCACCTTCGAACACGCCGCACCGCGCACGTTCGACCTCGTCATCGGGGCCGACGGCATCCATTCGCGAGTCCGCGCACTGGTGTTCGGACCGGAACGGGATTTCGTCACCCACCTCGGTCACTACTACTGCGTGGCGGGTGCGAGCCCGTGGAGCGGGCGCGACGGTGAACCGGCCACCCGGGCGTGCGCCACCGGCTACAACGCACCGGGCCGCCTCGCCGTCAGCGGCGGCCCGAAGGCGCAACAGCTCTACCTGTTCGCCGCGCCGCGACTCGACTACGCGCGCTCGGACGTCGCGGCCCAGCGCGAGATCGTCGCGCGGACCTTCGCCGGTCTGGGCTGGGAGGTGCCGCGCATGCTGGCCGAACTGGATTCCTTCGACGACTTCTACCTGGACTCGATAAGCCGGGTGGACATGTCGAAGACCGGATACACCAAGGGGCGGATCGCACTGCTCGGCGATGCCGCCTACGGCAACACCCTCGGCGGTTTCGGCACCGGACTCGCGGTGGTCGGCGCGTACGTCCTCGCGGGCGAACTGGCCCGCCACGACGGCGACCATGTGGCCGCCTTCGCCGAATACGACCGCGTCATGCGCCGCTACACCCGAATGGCGGGCCGCGGCAACGCGGGTCGCTTCCTCGCGCCCAAGACCCGACGCGGAATCGCGCTGCGCAACTGGCTGCTCGGCTCGCGACTGTGGACGCTGATGCTGAAGTACACCGACACCGCGAGCAACGACATCGAACTGCGCGACTACCCGACACCGTTCGCGCCGAGTCGAATCGGCGGTAGTTTCGATGGAACCGCTGCGAGCGGAAGTGCGTCTATAAGTTCAGACGGCACTGACGGAAGGGGCCCAGCATGAGGCGGCGACTGCCATGAGACCGACCGACGGCCGGGTCATCACGAATCCCGAGAACGCGCACAGCTTTTCGCACGCCGAGATCAAACAGGCGGCCGACCAGATGAATACGGACGCCCTATCCGGTCCGCTGGAGGCATGGGCGGCCATCGCGACCGCGGTGACAGACGCGGGCAAACGGTTCGAGGCGGCGATCCGTAGCGCCGTCTCCGAGCGGTGGGAGGGTGCCGCGGCCGATGCCGCCGTGCGCGGCATTCGCGAATTCACCGCCGCGGTCGCCGAACTCGGTGAATCACTGGCCCAGCAGTCGACGCCGCTGTCCGCGGCGGGCAGCGCCGCGTCCCGATTCAAGGCCGCGATTCCCGAGGTACCCGACTCCTCGACGGCCTCGACGTCGCCCGAAATCCGCAACAGCCGGGAGGAGCAGGCGCGCGACGATATGGTCACCTACTATATCCAGCCATACGGCATGACCGCGCCGGAGATCCCCACCCTGCCCGCGCCGGTACCGCTCACCGCCAACGGCTCCGGCGTCCCGGTGCCGACACCGGGCAACGCCGTGCCGGTCACCCCGATCCACGACGACCACGCCGCACCCTCGCCCCGCCCGGCCGCGCCCGGCGAATCCAGCGACGCGGGCACCCCCGCGCCCGGCGACACCCCCTCGGAATCCGGTGCGGCGAAACCCACCGCACCCGAAACCGGCGGCGACACATCGGAGAATCCGGCGGACGACGGCGCGGCCACACCGCCGCAGGCCACCACGCCCCAGCAGGCCGCCGTGCCCACCACTGCGTCCGCCTTCTCGAATACGCCGTCGTCGCATTCGAGCAGCCCGATCTCGTATTCATCCGCCGCCCAGGTCGTTCCGCAGAGCGCGCAGCCATCGTCCGGCGGCATCCAACCGGCCGCCGCATCCGCGGTCGGCGTCCCGGTGCGAGCCGATATCCCCGCCGCCACCGGTTCGTCCGCGCCCGCTCCGACGCAGGCGCCGCGCCCCGGTACGTCGGTACCCGCCCAACCCGCCGCGCAATCGGCCGCACCACCGCCCGCGGCGGCGCAGGCACGTCCAGGCGTCCCGGGCGGCACCGGGTACTCGGGCATGGTCCCGCCCGGTGCGCGCGGGCGCGGCGACGGCGACGGCGAACACCGCTCGCCGAAATATCTGCGATCCGAGGAGCACGCGGCGGAGCTGCTCGGCGAGGTGAAGCCGACGGTGCCGCCCGCATTGGGAGCCGAATGATGGCGCAATGGACGCTGTCCGCCGAACAGTTCGCCGCGGCCTGGTTCAGCACCGGACTCGACCGGATGCCGTTTCCGTTCCGCTTCACCAGCCGCTTCCACGGACTGCACGAATACCACGCCTATCAGCGACAATTCCGCTCCGAACTCGACCATCCCGATCACGCGCCGCTACAACGCGCGCTGCGGGTGCTCAGCACTCCGCACTGGCGGATCGAACTGTTCGGCATCGACTCGCGGCGCGGCGGCACGGAAATACGCGGCATCGGCTGCGCCGTAGGCGACAGTGGCGTTGTGGCGCTACAGAATCCGGCCGCCGATGGCGGCCGGGTCCGCATGCGTCGCTGCCGCGCCCAGCAGCTGCCCGCCGAATTGATCCGTCTGCTACCCGATCCAGCGGCGGGCGAGGCATCGGAGAAGAGTTATCTCCTCGACGATCTCACCACCGACCGGCCCGACCCGTTCGACAACGACCCGGCCCGCGCGGTGCAGGAACGCTACCGCCGCTTCTGGACTCAGCCCTGCGCCACGCGTGGAGTAGTGAGCGTCCTGGTCGGTCCGCGCAACAGCGACGCACTGCGCATCGGCCGACTGCGCTGGATCGATGCCGAGGACGGTCGCTACTGCGAGATGCCCGCCAATCGCGCGCTCATGATCCGCCCCGGCACCAGCGCCGACATCATCCGCTACGTGGATGACGCGATCGTCCGGGCCAGGGCGAGGATCAACTGAATTCGACCGCTCAGCCGAGCAGACGCCAGTCCTCGAGTCCGTCGTAGAGCGGCACGGCCCGCGCCAGGGCCGAAACCCGACCCCGCAGCGTCGCCGTGTCGGAGCCGCCCGCCAACGCGGTGCCGATGATGTCGGCGACCTCGGTGAACTCGGCCTCCCCGAATCCGCGGGTGGCCAACGCGGCGGTACCGATCCGCAGACCCGAGGTCACCATCGGCGGACGCGGGTCGAACGGCACCGCGTTGCGGTTGACCGTGATACCGATCTCGTGCAGCAGATCCTCACCCTGCTGACCGTCGAGCTGCGAATTGCGCAGGTCCACCAGCACCAGGTGCACATCGGTGCCGCCGGTGAGCACGCTTATGCCCTTATCGGTGACGTCGGCGGCGGTCAGCCGCTCGGCGAGGATCTTCGACCCCGCCAGGGTGCGTTCCTGCCGGTCACGGAATTCTGCGCCCGCCGCGATCTTGAACGCCACGGCCTTCGCGGCGATCGCGTGCATGAGCGGTCCACCCTGCTGACCGGGGAATACCGCGCTGTTGAGCTTCTTGGCGAATTCCTGCTTGGCCAGGATCAGACCCGAGCGGGGACCGCCGAGGGTCTTGTGCACGGTGGAGGACACCACATCGGCGTAGGGCACCGGCGACGGATGCAGACCGGCGGCGACCAGACCGGCGAAGTGCGCCATGTCCACCCACAGGTGCGCGCCGACCTCGTCGGCGATCGCGCGGAACGCCGCGAAATCCTGGTGCCGCGGATAGGCCGACCAGCCGGCCACGATCACCTTCGGCTTGGCCTCGAGTGCGATCGTGCGCACCTCGTCCATGTCGATGCGGTGGTCTTCCTTGCTCACACCGTAGGAGTGCACGTCGTAGAGCTTGCCGGAGAAGTTCAGCCGCATACCGTGGGTCAGGTGACCGCCGTGGGCGAGATCGAGTCCGAGCAGGGTGTCACCGGGCTCCATGAGGGCCATCAACACCGCGGCATTGGCCTGGGCGCCCGAATGCGGCTGCACATTGGCGAATTCGGCGCCGAACAGTTCCTTGGCGCGGTCGCGGGCCAAGGTCTCCACGACGTCGACGTTCTCGCAACCGCCGTAGTAGCGACGCCCCGGATACCCCTCGGCGTACTTGTTGGTCAGCACACTGCCTTGGGCCTGCAATACCGCGCGCGGCACGAAATTCTCCGAGGCGATCATCTCGAGGGTGTCGCGCTCACGGGCGAGTTCGCCCGCCATCGCGGCCGCGAGCTCGGGATCGAGCTCACCGAGGGACTGGGTATTGACAGAGGCGGTCGTCTGCGTCACGACCATCAGTCTATGGGCCGGTAACCCACCGTCGGGCAGCGGGCGGGAGTAGACGGCCGACCGGCCAGGTTACCCGTTGCGCGTGCCGCGCGCCGGACAACCGCCGATCCGGGTTCACGGGAGGGTGCGCAGCAGCGGCCCGACCGCGGTCTCCACGTCGGTGAGCGGGCGGGTCGACTTGAGCGCGCGCGATTGCACGATCGCGCCCTCCAGTGCGCTGAGCACGAATCCGGCCAGGGTGCGGGCGCGTTCGGTGGGCAGCCCGGACCGTCGCATCGCCGCGGTGAGCAGTTCGGTCCACTCGGCGAAGACCTCGCCCGCGGCGGCCTGGACCGCTGGTTCGGATTCGGCCAGTGCGGCACCGAGTATCGGGCAGCCCGCGGTGTAGTCGCTGTGCTCGAGCCCCGCCTTCCACCATCCGATCAGCGCGGACAGCCACTGCTGCGGGTCGCCGGTCGCGGTGGTCTTGGTGATCACCGCGGACATCCGCGCGCCCGCCACCCGGGTCGCCGCCTCGACCAGTTCCCCTTTGCCCGACGGGAAGTGCTGGTAGAGCGAGTTCCGCGAGGCCCGGCTGCGGTCGAGCAGCGCCGCGAGTCCGGCGCCGTGTACACCGTGTTCGCGGACGAGTTCGATCGCGCCGTCGATCAGGCGGTCGCGTGGTCCGGCGGTCATCTCTCCTCCATTCGACTCCCGGTCGGGTGCACGACCCGCTTGCATGAACCGATCGGTTCATGCTCCAATCATGACAGACGTGGACCGATCGGTTCACCGAAGGAAGGGTCGCGTCGTCGACGACCGGGGTCACCTCGTCGCCCACGGCACCACCACCTGCGTACTTCTTCGCTGACCCAAGGATCGGAATGCCATGAGCGACAACGCCACCCTGCGCAAATTCAGACGCGAACGGTTCATCGGCCGCTATCTGGTCAATCCCGCGGTCGGATTCCTCGACCGACTCGGCATTCGCTCCGCGCTCATCGCCGAACTCGAGACCGTCGGCGCCAGAACCGGACTGCCGCGCCGTGTGCCCGTCACGATCTCGATCGACACCGAGGGCGCGTGGATCATCTGTCAGCACGGCATGCGCTCGGGCTGGGCACGCAATATCACCGCCGATCCGCGTGTGCGGCTGCGACATGGCGACCGCGACTACACCGGCACCGCGGCCTTCGTCCCCGAGGACGACGTGGTGGCCCGCGCCAGAACCTTCGGCCGGAGCAGGATCAGCCGGTCGGCCACCGCGTGGGCGGTGAAGGCGCTGGAGACCGATCCGGTCTCCGTCCGCGTCACCTTCGTCTGATACGCGCGGGTGTCTCCCGCCCCGGATTCATGGGGCACGACGACGGGTAACGCCGACGCGCCGCGGACCGGTCTCACCCATGACACTGTCCAGCGTCCGTGAGGAACCACACATGCTCACTCCGGTATCTGTGCCGAGCAATCCGATCGAAGCCCTGCTACGCACCCTGTCGCTCGTCCTGTGCAGCCTGTCCTCGGGCGAAGGATGCGCGGTCATCCAGTAGCCGAGTTACTCCGCGAGGTGACCGCATTCGCACTCTCCTACCGCGCGGTTGTCCGCATATGACAAGATGGCCGCTCAGATGGACGGCACGGGTCCATGCTGACACTCGAGGATACGAAATGCTGCTCAACTTCATTGCCGCGTCGCCCTTCGAGGCGCTGCTCAAGGCACTGCTCCAGTCCGCCTGCACCCTGTCTTCCGGCGGCGCCGCCTGCTCGAACTGGTGAATTCGGACCGATAGCCGCACCGGCCCCGTCGCAGTCGCGGCGGGGCCGGTGTCGTTCGAGGATCACATGGCGCGGATCGCGCCGGGGGTGAGCGGTTCGTCGAGGAGACGGCCGAAACGCTCGGCCCGATCGGTCGCGTCGGCGGCCTTGTCCAGCCAGCCCCCGAGCAGGCGGTAGCCCTCCACGTAGGTGCTGATGTAGGCCCGCCACAGCGGCGAGGACAGGAATCGCAGTGACTGCCGGGCCCGTTCCGTAGTCAGCAGATTCCAACGCTGGAGGAATTCGGCCACCTCGGTCTCGTCGCGGTGGCGGTCGTGCAGCAACAGCGCGGCATCCTGGCGCACGCCGAGCAGTTTCGCCGAGGCGGCCGAAAGCCGCTGCGCACGGTCGCCGTCGAAGCGGAGGCCGAGGTCGGCGTAGATCTCCTGGGCCCAGTGACCCCAGTCGGGTCCGACGATGGAACGCAGCGCCAGATCCGCGAGACCCTCGGCCATCAGGCACTGCGGGGTGTTGACCAGGAACAGCGTCTGTTCGGCCTGCCCCGCGGCCACCAGTCCCGCCTCCTTGCGGCAGTGCTCGGTGTGATGTCCCGGATACGCCTCGTGCGCGATCAGATGCGGCAGGTTGGCCATGTACTGCCGCAGATCGGAGTTGATCGCGACCTTGGAGTGGTAATCGCCGAGGTAGTAGTTGAATCCGGACCACGGCTTGTCGCCGACCACTTCGTAGGTCACGTGTTCGCCCTCGGGCAGCGGATACCGTTCGCGCACAAGATCGCGCAGCGCGCCGGAGAACGCCTCGACACACGCCCGCAGGCGTTCCGGCGGTATCTCGTCGGCCTTGCGGTGCGCGCCGAGACGCTCGGCCAGCGGCCCGTCGCCCGGCAGCACCTCGTCCATCGCCCGGTGCGCATCGCGGTAATCCTCGGTGTCGCCGGGGGCGATCTCGACATCGAAGTAGGCGTACACCTCTTCGACGAAACCGATGGGCTCACCGGCGAATTTGCGACCCGAGCACGCCAGCGCCCGCAGGTGCGCGTCGAGGAATTCCGCGCGGCGCGGCGCGAGTCCGGCCCGCGGGAGTTCCGCGCGCAGGTCGGCGGCGCGACGGGCCAGTTCCCGCGGCTGCGGTGCGGGCGCGTTCTGCACCTCCCGTCGCAGCACCGGATCTCCGGTGTACGCGTCGACGAAACCTTCCTCCAGCCGATCGAAGGCCAAGCCGAGTCGCAGGTACTCGGTCACCAGTGGATGCGCTTCCATAGCCTTCACGTTAGTGGCACAACGCCGGGTATCGACTCGGTTACCTACGGGTAGCGATACCCCGCGTGCCGCATGCCCGGAAGGCGGAGGAGAATTCGCACATGCGGCGAGAGCAGGACCGGATCTCGAAGCGCCAACGCGGGTTGTGGGCGTGTTTGCCGAAATGGAGCGTCGGGTAAGTGGGACGAATGAGCGAGCCGAGCCCCTATGTGGAATTCGATCGAAAGCAGTGGCGAACGCTACGCAAATCGACGCCGCTGGTGCTCACCGAGGAAGAACTGATCGGGTTGCGCGGTCTCGGCGAACAGATAGATCTCGAGGAGGTCGCCGAGGTCTACCTGCCGTTGGCTCGACTCATCCACCTCCAGGTCGCGGCTCGCCAGCGACTTTTCGCGGCCACCGCGACATTCCTCGGAGAAAAGCATCCCGATCGGCAAGTGCCCTTCGTGATCGGCGTCGCGGGCAGTGTCGCGGTCGGAAAATCCACGACGGCGCGCGTGCTCCAGGCATTGTTGGCGCGCTGGGATCATCATCCGCGTGTGGATTTGGTCACAACGGATGGATTTCTTTATCCGACCGCGGAACTGAATCGGCGCGGCATAATGCACCGCAAAGGATTCCCGGAAAGCTACGACCGGCGGAAACTCCTGCGATTCGTCACGGAGGTCAAATCCGGCGCGGCCGAGGTGTGCGCACCGGTGTATTCGCATATCTCCTATGACATCGTGCCCGGCAAGATGCATTGCGTCCGCCAGCCCGACATTCTCATCGTCGAAGGGCTCAATGTCCTGCAAACCGGGCCGCGCCTCATGGTCTCGGATCTGTTCGACTTCTCCATCTACGTCGACGCGCGCATCGAGGATATCGAGAAGTGGTACGTGCAAAGGTTTCTCGCGCTGCGTGCGACCGCGTTCGCCGATCCCGACGCCCACTTCCACCACTACGCCGCGCTGGCCGACGAGCAGGCCAAGGTTGCGGCACAGGACATCTGGAACTCCACCAACCGGCCCAACCTGGTCGAGAACATACTGCCCACCCGCCCGCGCGCGACCCTGGTGCTGCGCAAGGACGCCGATCACGCCATCAACAGGCTGCGCCTACGCAAATTGTAAACTGTTGCGGCCCTGCCGAACCCATGCGACGAACCGGATTAGACGCCGAAGCGGCGGTGCCTGGCCGCGTAGTCGCGCAGCGCCCGCAGGAAGTCGACGCGGCGGAACTCCGGCCAATAGGCTTCGGTGAACCAGATCTCGGAGTAGGCGCTCTGCCACAGCAGGAAGCCCGACAGCCGCTGCTCGCCGGAGGTGCGGATCACCAGATCGGGATCGGGCTGGCCCGAGGTGTAGAGATGCTGGCCGATGGCGTTGACAGTGATGGACTGCACCAGATCCTCGCCGGTCTCCCCCGCGGCGATCTCCTGGCGCACCAGACTGCGCACGGCGTCGGCGATCTCTTGGCGCCCGCCGTAGCCGACCGCGACATTCACGTGCACGCCGTCGCGGCCGATGGTGCGTTCGGCCGCGGTGCGCAGCCGTTTGGCGATCAGTTCCGGGAAGCCGTCGAGCGTGCCGACGATGCGCACACTCCAGTTCTGCTCAGGAGCCGACAACTCCTCCACGACATCGGTGATGACCTCGAACAGCGTTTCCAGTTCTTCGGGATCGCGGCGCAGGTTCTCGGTCGACAGCAGGTAGACGGTGACCATCTCGATGCCCTCGTCGGCACACCAGCCGACTAGTTCGGCGATCTTCAGCGCGCCGACCCGATGACCGTGGCTCACGTCGGTGAACCCGTTCTCCCTGGCCCACCGCCGATTGCCGTCACACATCACCGCGACGTGCCGGGGATGTTGTTTACCGGACAGCTGCTTGGACAGCCGCGCCTCGTAGATGCGGTAAGGCAGACCACGCACCGGACTCGGAACCTCCACGGCGTCCAACAGTACGCCCCGAAAGCGCGAACACGGCATCGACCACGAATCGCGACGCGCCGGTCCGATTCCATAAACTTACGATAGCGTAGGTTACCGACCGGTCAATCAGGAGGTATTCCGTGTCCGAATCAGTCGGCGCCCCCGAAGCGGCGCCGATCGCGCCTTCCCCCGGTGACAGCGCCGTCGAACTGGTCGCCACCGCGCTCGGCAAACCACGGATGCGGGGCTGGATCCACACCTGGGCCGTAGGCGTCGCGGCCGTGGCGGTCACCGCGTTGGTGGCCGTCGCATCGACCGTCTCGGCGACCGCCGGCTGGTCGAGCCTGATCTACGGACTTACCGTCTGCGCCCTGTTCGGCGTCAGCGCCGTCTACCACCGGATCACCTGGCGTTCGCCGCGCGACCGTATCAGGATGAAGCGCGCCGATCACTCCATGATCTTCGTCTTCATCGCCGGTAGCTACACCCCCTTCGCCCTGATGGGCCTGCCGGGCAGTACGGGGCGCACCTTGCTCGCGGTGGTGTGGGCGGGAGCACTGGCGGGTGTCGCGCTCAAACTGCTGTGGCCGACCGCGCCGCGCTGGGTCGGGGTGCCGCTGTATCTGCTGCTCGGCTGGGCCGTGGTGCCGGTGGCCGGGCAACTGCACGCGCAGGTCGGCCTCGTGCCGCTGATCCTGCTCGCCGTCGGCGGCGTCATCTACAGCGTGGGCGCCATCCTCTACGCCACCAAATGGCCCAATCCGTGGCCGGAGGTCTTCGGTCACCACGAGTTCTTCCACGCCGCGACCGTGCTGGCCGCGCTGAGCCACTACATCGCCATCTGGTTGGTGGTCCTGCGCTGACCAGAGTCGAATAGCCGACCGCGACGCGACCCTCGTCCCGCGTTCGGCGGACAAAGGTCACATGATCGGCGTAATCCCCCTGCCCTACTCGCACGGGTTCTATGCTGGCGCTTCGAGTAATCGACGCCGCCCCCGGTCCGGCGCACCGAATCGCGGCGGCAACGCGGGAGGGAACGTAGGCACATCGTGATCGCCAAACTCACGCTCTGGGGCCTCAAGGCGCGTTGGGGTCTGGCCGTCGTCGTGATCACGGCCAATCTCAGCGGACTCGCCGTCATCGTCACCGAACTGTGGTTGAGCGGCTTCTTCGGCCGACTCGGCGCGAGCCGGCCGCACTCGCTCATCCAGATCGGCATCTACCCGACCATCGGATTCCTGTGCGGAATCGTCCTCGCCCTGCGCGAACGTAGTTCATATTTCGACTGGTTGGACAAGCAGCGCAGGCCAACGCCCGAAGAGGCTCGCCGGGTGCTGCGCTTGCCGGTCGCCATCACGGTGCGTGTGCTCGCCCTGTGGATACCCGGCGTCATCGTGGCCTCGTGGCTGTTCGCGCACATGACCGAGCACAACGACAGGGCCGTCACCGTCTCGATATTCGTCCTCGGCGCATTCCAGTCGGCGGCGGTGACCTTCCTCATCGTCGACCGCATGATCTGGCCCGCGATTCCCGAGGTCTCCGAGGTGCTCGGGGCGACGACACATTGGAGTGCCTCGGTACTGGTGCGCGTCATCGTCACGTGGGGCGTCTCGGGCGCGCTGCCGCTGGCCATGCTGATCGTGGTGCTCGCCGATCCCGCCGCGCGCGACCCCGACCGCATTCGCACCGCGCTCTACTTGTCCGCCGTCGGCATCGGCGTCGGCGCGCTGGCCACCACCTTCCTGGCCCGTTCGGTCGCGATCCCGCTGCGCACCCTGCGCCTGGCACTGGACCGCATCACCGACGGCGATCAGGAGGTCCGGGTTCCGGTGGGCAGCACCAGCGAGATCGGACTACTGGAGCATTCGGTCAACGAGCTGTCGATCACCCTGCGGGAACGCGAACGCATGCGCGATCTGTTCGGCCGCCATGTCGGCGCGGACGTCGCCGAACGCGCGCTCACCCGCGGCATGGACCTCACCGGCGACGTGCGCATGGTCTCCGCGCTGTTCGTCGACGTGACCGGCTCGGTGGCGCTGTCCAACGGCCTGGCACCGCACGATTTCGTGGCCAAGCTCAATCGTCTGCTCGCCATCGTGGTCGCCGCCACCGAGGACAACAACGGTCTGGTCAACAAATTCGAGGGCGACGCCGCCCTGTGCATATTCGGCGCGCCGATCGCCCTCGCCGACAACGCGACTCCCGCCCTGCGCGCCGCCCGCCGCATTCGTGACGAGGTCATCGCGGGCGGCGAGCTCGATATCGGCATCGGCGTGGCACGTGGGCGCGTCTTCGCGGGCGACGTCGGCACCGACACCCGCCTGGAGTTCA
Organism: Nocardia arizonensis; assembly: GCF_001310275.1. GTDB lineage: Bacteria > Actinomycetota > Actinomycetes > Mycobacteriales > Mycobacteriaceae > Nocardia > Nocardia arizonensis. Next base: position 214,862 of record NZ_LGYZ01000121.1, on the reverse strand, counting down.
CCGTCATCGGTGACGCCGTCAACGAGGCCGCCCGTCTCACCGCCAAGGCCAAGGCGGCTCCCCGCCGAATCCTGGTGAGCAGCACCGTCATCGACGCCGCCAATGCCGCCGAACGCGACCTGTGGACCCTCTACGACCGCATCCATCTGCGCGGCATGCCCACCCCCACCGCCTGCTGGACCGACACCGACCCCGCCGATCTCCCCCCGACCCCGCCCACCGAACGATCCGATCCACCCAGCCCGATCCCCGAAGTCCACTCCGCCGCAACCGATTCCACCGCCAGCCACTGACCGCGTCACGGGAACTTCTTCGCACGCGGACGCTACGGCGCCTGAGCAGGTCGACGAATACGGCGTGCGTGCCGGCGGGACACATGTCACGGATCATCGGGAGGTCGAGCCGTCGGCGCGCAGGTCAGTGGGCGAGGGCCGCGGTCAGGTCTCCGGGGGTGGTGACCGGAAGGTCGCAGACCGCGCCGCGGCAGACGTACGCGGCCGCTTCGTCGCCGACGGGTGGACGTTCGGACAGCAGCGGGACCGTGCCGGGAGCTGCCGCGATCACCACGGTTCCGCCGGGCGCGTTGACTCGCGCCGAATCGACCAGTTCTCTTGTCGCGGCGGATAGTTCGAGCGCGGGAGGAAGCGCGATGGCCACTTGGAGCGGGCCGCGCAGCGCGGCTTCGGCCACGGTCAGCCATTGCCCCGCCGAACGGGGTGCTCGGGCCAGCACTATCGCGCCGCGGCGCAGGGTTCGGTCGGCGAGAAGGCGATAGCGTTCGGCGTGCGCGGGGTCGCTCGCGGCGGCGGCCGTGAGCAGCGCTTCGGCGAGTGCGGAGGCGCCCGCGGGCGTCGCGCCGTCGATGGGGTCGCGGGGGCGAGTGACGAGCGTTTCCGCGTCGTCGGCGGTGTCGTACCAACTGCCGGGGGATTCGGGATCGGCGAAGTGGTCTATCGCGGCATCCAGGAGACGCTGGGCGTGTTCCAGCCAGACGAGGCCACCGGTGGCCTGGTGGAGGGCGAGCAGTCCCACCGCGAGCCAGGCGTAGTCCTCGAGGATGCCCGGTGCCGCGCCCACCGTGCCGCCGAGTGAGGCGCGGCGGACGCGGCCGTCGATCACGTGCGCGTCCAGCAGGAAACGCGCGCAGCGCACTGCGGCTTCGACCCACTCCGGTTGTGCCAGAGCGGTTCCCGCCTCGGCGAGCGCGGTAATGGCCATACCGTTCCAGGCCGTGACGACCTTGTCGTCACGCGCGGGCTGCGGCCTGACGTCGCGGGCCTCGGCCAGTGCCGCGCGCACCCGCGCGAGGCGGGCTTCGTCGTCGGGGTCGGTGTACCGGGTGAGCACCGACGCGCCCTGTTCGAAATTGCCCGCCGTGCTCACGCCGAAGACCTCCGCGGCCCAGGCACCGTCGACCGGGCCGAGGATGCCGGTCAGCTCCGCGGGCGTCCACACGTAGGTCGCGCCCTCGACACCCGGACCGTCGGGTTCGAGATGGGTGTCGGCGTCGAGCGCGGAAGCGAACCCGCCTTCCGCGGTGCCGAGATCGGTGAGCAGAAACCGCACCGTCTCCGCCGTGATCCGCGACGCGAGCGGTGCGACAGCGCGCCGCGCGAGATGGGCATAGCAGCGCAGCAATTGGGCATTGTCGTAGAGCATCTTCTCGAAATGCGGCACCACCCAGGCTGCATCGACCGAATAGCGTGCGAAACCACCGCGCAACTGGTCGTAGATGCCGCCGCGCGCCATCGCCTCGGCCGCGCGCCGCACCACCGCGGCCGTCTCCGGCGCACCGGTGCGCTCCCAATCACGCAACAGCCCCTCGAGCAGCGCCGAAGGCGGGAATTTCGGCGCGCCGCCGAATCCGCCGTGCTCGGCGTCCTCATCACCCAGCACCGCGGCGACCGCGTGATCGAGAAGTTCGGCGCTCACCTCGAATTCGGCGTCGGGCAGCCCCGCGGCCTGCGCGCGCAGCGACTCCGCCACCTGCGCGGAAACCTGGTTCACCTCCGAACGCCGGTCACGCCAGGTCTCGGCGACCGCGGTGAGCAACTGTGTGAACGATGGCATTCCGCCGCGCGGCACCTTCGGGAAGTAGGTGCCGCAGTAGAAGGGCTCGCCCTCGGGGGTGAGAAAGCAGGTCATCGGCCACCCGCCCTGCCCCGTCATCGCCACCGTCGCACTCATGTAGACCGAATCCAGGTCGGGCCGCTCCTCGCGATCGACCTTCACGCACACGTAGTGCTCGTTCATCAACGCCGCCGTGGCCTCATCCTCGAAAGACTCGTGCGCCATCACATGACACCAATGGCAACTCGCGTACCCCACCGACAGCAGAATCGGCACATCCCGCGCTGCCGCCTCTGCCAGCGCCTCCGCATCCCATTCCCGCCAGTGCACCGGGTTGTCGGCATGCTGCCGGAGGTAGGGCGAGGTCGCGCTGCCGAGTCGGTTCATCTCTCCAGCCTTCCATACGTGTCGACCGCCCCGATCAGTTCACGGTTCACCGAGGACTCCGCCACTGAGGTCTCCTCTACTCATATTTGCGCGGACCTCGCCGGGTCGGCGATCACGTCGTCCAGATCAGGCACAACCGCGCCCAGTTCCATCACTCCGGTGACCAAGCCATCAGCAAGCGAGGCACGGGCTGACGCTCCGGCCTCCGCCAGCGTGTGAAGCGCGGCGATCTGGTCGTCGATGGCGACCATAGCCACGCCCATTCGACGTTGTTCTTCGAAGGATGGCAGAGCGATCAGCTGGCGACCTAACGCCTCCTTGCTCAGGTTCGGCACCGTGGTGCCCGTCGCACGGGTGGCCAACTCTTGGAGAATCCTCGGACTGGACAGGTACGCCAGGCGAAGTTGTCGTTGTGCAGTGAAGGATCACCGAATTCCCAGCCCGTGACGGGAAACTCGGCAAAACGCTCGGTTCGGTTGTTGAAGGGTGGATTCGTCAGTACGAAGTCCGCGCGGACGCCCAAGCCGCCCGTGTCGTTCCACGGCGCTGGGTCACCTACGCGAAACTCGCCGAGCCGTCCTGCGATAGCTGACGAACGTCTTGGCCTCGCGGTCCCACAGCGGCACCCGCGACAAGGTCACCGCCGGACGCTGGATCGTCGAACGGACCCCGGCCCTGCTCCACCAGTACGGCCGCCTCGCCATCCGCTGGGAACGCCGCACCGACATCCACCACGAATTCCTCAACCTCGCAGCCGCCCTCATCTGCTGGCGACGACTCAGCAACCGAACCTGATACGAGCTCTAAAGTCTGCCCGGAATGTAATGGCTCCACGACGATTGCCGGTTGCCTGCACGGATGTCATCGATTCGTTGCCGCAACCGGTGGGCGTGCTCGACTGATGTTGTCGCTCGCCGGAGTGGGCCGGTTACCTGAACAAGGTCACGCATGTCCAGCAGTACCCGGTGCCCCGACCACTCCGACAAGTCGTAGCCGTACTCGTTGATGAAGTTCCGAACCCATGTCTCGTCACGTCCATACCGCACCGCGGCATGCCATGTCGGTATCAAGTCCACTTCTCGTGGGCCGATACTGACCCAGTCCCAATCTCCGAGAATCGATCGCGCTGAATTAAACCTGTTGTCCCACAAAAGATTTCCGGCCCAGGCGTCACCATGGATCAGCCCGATGCCTAATGGCCAATCTAGTTCGGACAGTTCCTTGCGGACCTCGTCAATTCGGCTCAGTAACCACGCACGTTCGTCCTCGCTGATGACGCCCACCGTGCTGTCCATATGTAGCGCTCCGTGCAGCGATTCCAACGGCGTCCACTGTTGAAGTTCGATGGGCGGCGTAGGCAAGTTGTGCAGCGATCGCAGGAGACGGCCAAGTTCCCTCGAGGTCAGCTCCGGGCTATCGGCCGCCTGTCGATAATACTGCCAGAATCCAACCGTGTACCCGTTGACCCGCACCGGTTCGACGCCGGGGAGCGGAGCCGTCGCGCCGAATTGATGCTTCGCGGTTAACCATTCGGTTACTGCGTAGGTCCGTCTCGGCCTATCGGCGTCCGCCTCGTTGGCGCTTACCCGTCCAACAGCTCCGTGACGCGGCAGGACATAGACAGCGTTGCTCGAGTGGTGGATCAGTTCCGCCCCAGTGGGATCGAGCCCGCAGACTTGGCATGCAGCGGATAGCGCGGCGTACTCCTCCAACGACATGCCAGCCCTATCCGACTAGTGCGACTGTGGATCGAAACTCGTTTTCGACCTGCTGAACGATAGCCAGATCAGCGTACGGTGCCAGGCGACGACGAACAATGTTGATCGACTCGATACCGCGAGCGCTGGTCAGGCCACGAGCAACAATCATCGTGTCCAGGAGCACCCGACATGCTTGCTCGACCTCCACACTTTGGCCCGCTGTGGCCTCGCCGGCTTCGGGTACGTACGAGGCCGCCAACGTCGCCGCTACCAACACTTGTCGACGCTCCATCCCCACAGAATCCGCCAGAACCACAGGTGCGCGTTGTTGCACATCCACAGCACGTCGCCCATCGTGCGCCACATACATGAACTCGGCCGACAACTGCCGCTCAGTGAAGAACCGAATCCAATCCGGCTCGTCATCCGGACGTGCACGGTTCAACCGCCGCTCTGCCTCGAGCATCGCTTGTACGCCAGCGGTCACGTCGCCATTCAACGCATGCGCACGCGCCAGCACAGCATTGCATCGAGCGGCACTGCTTGGTGAACCCGATTGCTCTGCCGCGCGTACCGCCGCCGCGCCGAACCACAGCGCATCCTTCGCACGGCTCAGGTAGTGCGCCTGCATCGACATGTCTGTGAGGATATGCGCCCCCAACGCGGCATTGCCGCTTACCTTCGCGAGCCGCAGAGCCTGCCGAAAGTACTTCTGTCCCAACCCCTGTCGAGCTGAATCAAAACACATAAAGCCGCTGAGGTCGCACAGTCGCGCCGCGACTGCGTACAGCTCGGACGCGGTACGACTGTCGTAAGAGCTACGCAGTGCCGGTCCGACTACGTCATCAAGAAACCGCGCCAGAGTCGCGCGTGCGTAGCCCCCGCCGAGATGGTGGTCCGCATTGGAGAACACGTCGCACATCGACCACATGACCTCGATATCGGCGGTGCCAACACGCCGATGGTTTTCGCCTGTGGCAAAGACCGGAACGGTCTCGTCCAACCATTCGCGAACAGGGTCGAACACGTCGCAGCCGACCCATGGTGCGTTAGGCTCGTCAGCTACCAACTGAATTATCGAATCCTTCTGTAGTGCTGGCGAATTCATGTCTACCCACATGCGTTCGAGAACACCGCCGGTCTCCAGGGCTTCGTCCATTCGCTGTGCGAAATCTCGTCCCGGACGTCGTTGAGCCTTCTCTATCTTGCCGATGAGCGAACCACTGTCGTGGCTGACAGCGCCGAGCTGGCTCAGCGACATCTTCCGCAACAGTCGCCAATGCCGCAGTTCCGCGCCGAAGAACTGTTGTGCCGACTCCATGGCGGCCAGCTCGCGCGGTTGTTGGGCCATCGGTTCATCCTCTTTGACCTGGTCGTGTGGGACCGGTTTCGACGCCGCCTCGGATGCGGACAGATTTTCTGTCCGCACCAAACATATCGATCTCCGTGCACCTGGTCACAGACTGAACCTGCGTCCGATGCCGACTCCTACCTACAACATTCGCAGCACTGAGGGGGCACGATGTTGAACCCAGATTTGTCGCTTGATGTCAGTGGCCCGCACCGTTCGCGGGACGAACGAGTGATCACCGAGTTGGCGCAGCGACGCGGCTATGCCCTGACCGGACTGGTCACCATCGGTGACGACACGTTCATGCCGACAGCCCTCATTGTCGGGACGGCACGCGGCAAGGGAGCGGCAGCGGTCATCGCGCCTGACATGGCCCACTTCAGCAGCCGCGTACGGGCTATCGCTCGAGCATGTGACCTGATCACGCCAACCAGGCTCTGGCCTGTACCAGCACCGACCGATTACAGGAGAGGTCATGAGTGAACAGGCTTCCCCGCTGCCGGGCGAGGCAGACGTTCATCTGAGCGTCTACCTGCATGGTGCACGGTTCGACTTCGCCGCCTGCCTCACCGCCGCACTCCTGTTCATTCAGGACTTCCGCGCCCACCACTGCCCAGATGCGGTACAGGTCATCCCCGGTGACACCGCTGAACTCACCAAGTTGCCCAATGAACGCCTCTATCTCGAGCCGTAGCCGCCCTCACCTCGACCGACCACAATCCCCGACCAAAGGCCAGCGGCGCACAATGATCGGTACATCGAATTCCTTTGCCCACCAACAGAAATCCGAGGCAAGCTACCTCGACGTTGCCGCCAACGACCACGGCCATGAGAAGGGGTTACTCGTTCAACGTGCCCTGGCTCGGGTTGCCGATGCCGCCCCGCACGTCGTCGAGATCGGCCCCGGTGGCGGCGCGGCCGTCACGTTCCTGGCATCCCAGCTGGAGGCCGAGCCCCACGATGTTCGTCTCACCCTCATCGAGGCACCTGGCATAACATCCCACACTCTCACCCAGGCCATCGACCGTTTCAATACTGTCGGTACGTGCGCACTGGTACGCGGGTGGGCACAAGACATCGCGACGCTGGTCAGCGAACCTGTCGATGTCATCAGCGCGTCGGCGCTGCTGCACGAGGTCTACTCCTACGGCGGTGCCTACAGCGGCCTTCACACGATGATCCGGACCTTCCCGAGTGTGCTGAAACCCTATGGATTCTTCGTCTACCGCGACGTGTACGCCGTCGACGCGCCCTCCCTGCACGAGCCCGCAGTCCAGTCCTACAGTGCCCCGTCGTGGTTGCAGTTCCTGCGCCTGTTCCTGCCGCACTACCTCCATCACGGCACCCACCCGTACCACCATCACGACGACGAAGTTGTCGTCCGCCAGAACTCCCGCATCGTCGCAGCACCAGAACTCGACCCCCGCGTCTGCGCCGTCATCCACGCCCCGATCGGGCTGTTCCGTGAAGCGCAACGCCACTACATCACGCTGCGTGACCATGTATGGCGTTCGGGCATTCTGGGATTCACGCCGATACTCGACGGCCAACTCTCGGGGGACTGGATCGATTTCCGCACCGGTCACAAGCGGGTGCACTTCGCATTCACCGATAGCGCGTGGATGTCGACCAACGACCGCGCCAACATCCAGGCAGTCAGCGAAACCTACGGCGACCATCACGTCATCGACGGCGACATCTTCGACGCGGTCACCGATGTCGCGCTGAACCTATTCCTCGCAGCCGTCGAACGCGGCAACGACGACTGCGGCCACATCTGGGGCAGCTGGCTCGAGCGCGAGGGCCGAGAAACCTACGCCTACCTCACCACCGACGAGCTACTGACAGCGTTCGCCGTCCAGTCCGCCGAGACCGACACGGGCATGCCTTCCGTTCTCATGCCGGTACAACCCACCGATGTCTTCGTCCGAGAACGCCACTACTACAACCGATTTCTCGGCAAGAACCTCGCCAACCCACTCAGCGACGCCAAGCAGATGGTGTTGTTCCAGAACATCCCCATCACCGACTCCGACGCCCTACAGCAGGGACTCGAAACCATCCGCCAACATTGCTCCAAACCCGGCCTTGCCCGCGTCCACACTGCCATCCACACGAGAGGATGATTCAACCCATGCACGTGATCGAGGTCGAGCGTAAACGCGAACTCCCCGACCCCAGTACCCTCCGCCAGCGGCTTGCCGAACTCGGCTACCACGAGGCCGGACACCTCACCGAAGTCGACACCTACTTCAGCCGCCCCGATGTCGACTACATGAAAACCGTTGAGTGCCTCCGTATTCGCCAGCGAGACGGGTTCGCCGAAATCACTTACAAGCCACCGTCGAATGCCGGCACCCACAGCGACACCGACGTGATCGCCAAACGCGAAACCAACGTATCTCTCAGTGGTCCTGACCAAGCCTCAGCGGCCAACCAACTGCTCGCCGCAATCGGCATGGTCGAACTCGTTCGCGTCGAGAAGGCGCGCACCATCTACGAGCACCCCGAACACGACGACATCATCGTCGCTATCGACGCCGTCACCCACGCCGGAACCTTCGTAGAAACCGAGGTCACCGCCGCAGACACCGACGCCGCCACCATCCATCTCGAAGAGGTCGAAACCGAACTCGGCATAGCCGATTACTTGGTCGTCGGCCTGCCCTACCGCGATCTGGTCATGGCCGCAGCCCACTGATAACAAACCTGAAGAGGACTTCCGCGCACTCACCCTCGTCACGAAGGCGGCAACTACCAAACCTCGGTGTCAGTTCCCGCAGACACCAAGGTTTTCGCAGATGGCGGTCCTGCGTCGTGCCGGATTCAGCTTCCCCGATCCTGGGTTCCGCACAATTCAGTTTGGATAGAGCCCCGATTCATGCTCTGAACTGCCCAGACATAGATGAACACGTCGAGAGACCGTGTCTCTAGGCGCGCGGATTCCCGCTGGTCAGGGTGCCGGGGTCAGTTCGACGATCTGCTTCGGGACCGGGACGTCGAGCCCAACGAAAATTGGTCGTTCTCGACGCGCATATCGCAGACTTCGATGCGTGTCAGGGGACTGACGATCAGTTCGTGGCCGCGCCAACAGAGCAATCACCTGACGCCCGCTCGTCTCGCCCCAGGCCGGACTACAGCGCCGGAAACCACGGCAGCTGTTTCATCCAGATCCACGGACTCGCCAGGTAGGCGCTCACGCCCGGCGGGTTCGCCTGAACGATCCGCGTCCATGTCCCCAGGCTTCGGGCGCTTCGATAGAGTTCGCCGGTGATAACCGGAGAACTGCGCACCAAGATCGACAGCCTCTGGGATGCCTTCTGGTCCGGCGGCATCTCCAACCCCCTCGAAGTAATCGAGCAGATCACCTACCTGATCTTCCTGCGGCGACTCGATGACATCCAGACCGCCAAGGAGCGCAAGGCGAACCGCACCGGTCGCCAGATCGACCAACCGATCTACATGGATGAGACCGATCCATTGCGGTGGTCGAAGCTGAAGAACCTCCACCCGGACCTGATGTTCCCCAAGTTCCGTGACGAGGTGTTCCCGTGGCTGCGGAATCTGAGCGGCGCGGACGCCAGTGACGAATCCACTTACGCCCACCACATGCGCGATGCCCGCTTCACGATTCCCACCCCGGGCTTGCTCGGCAAAGTGGTGGACCTGATGAACGACCTGCCACTCGACGCGGGCGACACCAAAGGCGACCTGTACGAGTACATGCTCGGCAAACTCGCCACCGCGGGTCATAACGGCCAGTTCCGCACACCCCGCCACATAATCGGTCTGATGGTGCGCATGTTGGCCCCCGGCCCCCACGACGAGGTATGCGACCCGGCCTGCGGCACAGCCGGATTTCTCGTCGGCGCGGCCGAATACATCGCCGCAACTCACCACGAGGATCTCCTCTCCCCGGCCACCCGTAAGCATTTCGACAAGGGCATGTTCCACGGCTTCGACTTCGACCGCACCATGCTGCGCATTGCCAGCATGAACATGCTCATGCACGGCGTCGACCAACCCGATATCCGTTACCGGGACTCACTCGCCGAGAGCTCAGCGAATGAGGCCGACAAGTACTCCGTGATCCTGGCCAACCCCCCTTTCGCCGGCAGCCTCGACTACGAGACCACCGCGAAGGATCTTCACGCCATCGTCAAAACCAAGAAGACCGAACTACTCTTCCTGGCCTTGTTCTTGCGCCTGCTCAAACCTGGCGGTCGTGCCGCTGTAATCGTCCCCGACGGCGTGCTGTTCGGTTCCACCAAGGCGCACAAGGAACTTCGCAAGATGCTAGTGGACGACCACAAGCTCGACGGCGTGGTCAAACTGCCCAGCGGAGTGTTCAAGCCCTACGCGGGCGTCTCCACCGCCATCCTGTTCTTCACCAAAACCAATAGCGGCGGAACCGATTCCGTCTGGTTCTACGAAGTCACCGCCGATGGCTTCAGCCTCGATGACAAGCGCACCCCGCTGCTGCCCGACACCAAACTCGGTGCGGCCCCCATCACCGCCCTCTCCGACGAAGAGCACACCAAGAACAACCTTCCCGACGTCCTGGCCCGCTGGGCGCTGCGCAACGGCAGCGAACACGACAGGCCCCGCACCGCCCAGAGTTTCTGCGTGCCCAAGGCAGACATCGCCGCCCAGGACTATGATCTTTCGCTCAACCGGTACAAGCAGATAGTCCACGAAGAGGTCGAGCACCGGCCGCCGATGGAGATCATCGAGGAGTTGACGCGGATCGAGACAGAGATCCAGCAGAGCATGTCGGAGTTGAAGGGGATACTGGGGTGAGCGCACCGATCGTGACACCACTCAGGGAAGTCATCGCCGAAGCACAGCCCGGGTTCGCGTGCGGTGACGAAGTTTCTGATGGCATATTTCAGATTCGTATGAACAATATTACCCGTGACGGACTGCTCGATACCAACAAAAAACGGTTGGTCCCCAGAAGTCACAAAGGTGTCCGAAAGGCACTCCTCCAAGATCGTGACATCCTGTTCAATGCCACCAATAGCCCGGATCTCGTCGGCAAAACTGCGCTCATCCGGAACCCATTAGAGCCAACGGTTTATAGCAATCATTTTTTACGATTGCGCGTAAACGGCGATATAGTCGACCCCTCCTACTTGCATAGATGGCTCAACTCCGAATTTCAACGCGGTGTATACAAGGCCATGTGCCGCCAATGGGTCAACCAAGCAACACTGAGCCGCGATGCACTCTTGAGCACCACAATCCCCATCCTTCCCCTAAAGGAACAGCAGCGGATTGCGGAGGTGCTGGATCGAGCGGATGCGCTGCGGTCGAAGCGGCGGCAGGCCATCACTCTCCTCAACGACCTCGCCCAATCCCTCTTCCTCGATATGTTCGGCGATCCAGTACAGAACCCGATGAACTGGGATCGAATGAACATTGGCCAAATCGGCAGAGTGATCACAGGAAATACTCCACCCAGAGCCGACGAGTCAAATTACGGACATACAATAGAATGGATCAAGTCGGACAATATAATTCCAACCCAGTTGTTTCTTTCCAAAGCCGCCGAAGGACTCTCCGAAGCAGGTGCCAAGCGGGCTCGTATTGCCGATTCAGGATCACTCTTGGTCACTTGCATCGCTGGAAGCCCTGCGAGCATTGGCAATGTTGCCATCGCGGATCGACAGGTGGCATTCAACCAACAGATCAACGCAATTACAAAGCCCGTTGCCAATAAATTCTTCCTTTTTATGCAGTTAGTTGTCGGAAAACGGCTGGTACAGGATCAATCCACCGGAGGGATGAAGGGCCTCGTCAGCAAGTCTCGATTCGAGTCGATATCGCTTATCTACCCACCTATGGATTTACAGAACGAGTTCGCCACCAGGTTCGGAGCGCTGCGTGACGTCATGGACCACCAGCGAGACCATTTGGCTACAGTAGAGACCCTCTTTGCCTCCCTCCAGTCCCGAGCCTTCCGCGGTGAGCTGTGGCAAGATGATCTCGATCACCGTGAGGGGGAGAGACTTCCGTGAGCAACTTCGCGTTCCTGCGGGCAGAGTGGCCGAATCTGTTCGAGGAGGCGGTGCGGGCCGAGCGGGTCGGGGTGGCCGATCCGCGGGTGGCTTGTATCTGTGCCCGCAGGACGCTGGAGTTGACGGTCGAGTGGTTGTACGACGCGGACTCCACGCTGAGGAAGCCGTACTACAACGACTTGAACGCCAAGATCAATGATCCGTCCATGGTGGCGCTGGTCGGCGTCGACATGCGCGCGAAGATGGAACTGATCCGTAGGGTCGGCAATGATGGCGTGCACGGCAAGAAGCCCGTTACCACGCAGTCCTCGATGGCGATTCTGGGTGAGCTGTTCCAGGTCCTGTATTGGGTGGCCCGGCGTTATGCCCGCAGCCCGACGAATCTCCCCTCGGCGGCATTGGGTTTCGACCCGAACCTGGTACCTCGACCGGTTTCCGCGGCCGTACAACGCAAGAAACAAGCCGAGATTCAGGCGATGCTGGCCGAATTCGAGCAGCAGCGCAAGGATCTCGCCGAGCAACGGGCGGCCAATGCCGATCTCGAAGCGGAGCTGACCGACTTACGGGCGCAGATCAAGACGGCCAAGCAGGCCAACCGGATAGTTCCCGACACGCACGACTACACCGAGGATATCACTCGGAAGTTGTATATCGACTTGCTGTTGGCCGAAGCCGGGTGGTTGCTCGACAAACTCGAGGATCGGGAGTATCCGGTCACCGGACTGCCGACGCCAAGTGGTAAGGGCCGCGTCGATTATGTGCTGTGGGACGACAATGGTAAGCCGCTGGGATTGGTCGAAGCCAAACGCGCATCGAAGGATCCGGATATCGCGGGCAAGGAGCAAGCCCGCCAGTACGCCGACGCACTGGAGCGGCAGACCGGTCAGCGTCCGATCATCTTCTACACCAATGGATTCGAGACCTGGATGTGGGATGACCTGCGCTATCCGCCGCGCCGGGTCCAGGGCTACTACACCAAGGACGAGCTGCGGCTGCTGATTCAGCGCCGCGCCGGCCGCAAGAAGCTCTCCGCTGAAACCATCAACGAGCAGATCGTCAACCGACACTACCAGACTCGCGCCATTCGCCGCATCGCGGGCAGCTTCGAGGCCGATAATCGACGCCAGGCTCTACTGGTGATGGCGACCGGAACAGGCAAGACCCGTACCGCCATCGCGCTGGTCGATCTGCTGGCCCGGGCGGGCTGGGTGAAGCGGGTGCTGTTCCTGGCCGACCGGCAGGTGCTGGTCAACCAGGCGGCCAAGGCGTTCAAGACCCACGCGCCAGGACTGACCACGGTGAACCTGCTGGACGACAAGAAGGCCGTCGGCCGGGTGTACGTGTGCACGTATCAGTCGATGATGGCGTTTGCCGACGAGACAGACTTCAACGGGATAAAGCGTTTCGGACCAGGCCATTTCGATCTGGTCATCGTCGACGAGGCGCACCGGTCGGTGTATCAGAAATACGGAACGCTCTTCACCTACTTCGATTCGCTGCTGGTCGGTTTGACCGCCACCCCGCGCGACGACATCGACCACAACACCTACCAGCTGTTCCACCTCGAGGACGGGGTGCCCACCGACAACTACGACCTCGACGAGGCCGTAGCCGACAAGAACCTGGTGCCGCCCACCGTCGTGGACGTGCCCCTGAAGTTCCCACGCCTGGGCATCAAGTACGACGAACTCTCCGCCGAGGAACAGGAACAGTGGGAGTCCACGGACTGGGCTGCCGATGACGGCGACGTCCCCGACATGATCGACGCCGACGATCTCAACAAGTTCCTGTTCAACGCCGACACCATCGACAAGATGCTCGAAACCGTGATGGAGTACGGGTTGAAGGTCGATACCGGCGAACACATCGGCAAGACCATCGTCTTCGCCCGTAATACGAAGCACGCCAAGCTTATCGCCGAGCGCTTCGACAACCTGTACCCGCATTTCCGGGGCGACTTCGCCACTGTCATCACCAGCCAGGCCGACAACGCGCAAAGCCTCATCGACAAGTTCGAGAAGCCGAACAGCGCGCCCTATCTCGCGATCTCGGTCGACATGCTCGACACCGGATTGGACGTGCCCGCCGTGGTGAACCTGGTGTTCGCGAAGCGGGTGCGGTCGAAGACCAAATTCTGGCAGATGCTCGGACGCGGAACCCGGCTGTGCGAGAACCTTTTCGGTCCGGGACAGCATAAGACCGGATTCGTGGTGTTCGACCTGGGCCAGAACGTCGAATACTTCAACCAGAACCTCCCCACCACAACGGGCCGAGCGACACTCTCGCTGCGCGAGAAGCTGTTCCGGCAACGTGCCAACCTGCTGTTGGAGTTGGACCAGCTGGAGCATCCCGGCGATACGCCCGCTGAGATCCCGACAGGTGAACCGGAAAGCACCGGCGACGTGCGCTGGCAGTTCGCGCAGACGCTACACCAGCAGGTGGCCGGAATGAACCCTGACAGCATCGAAGTACGCCACAAGTTGCGACAGGTGGAAGCCTTCGTCGATCCCGCCGCCTGGCAGCGGATCACTCCGCAGAAGCGCAACGACCTCGATGAAATCGCCGGACTGCCTACCGAGTTCGTCGAAGATGGCAACAGCGCACAGGCCAAACGCTTCGACTACCTCATGCTGCGGTTGGAGTACGCATGCCTCACTGGCGAGCCCAGCTTCGCGGCGCTACAGGAGCAGGTGCGCGACATCGCCACCGAATTGCTCAGCCCGGACTTGCAGAACATACCCGCAGTAGCGAAACATCACGACTTCCTCGAAGATATCTGCTCTGACGCCTGGTGGGAGGATGTCACCCTGCCGATGCTCGAGACCCTCCGCCGCCGCCTGCGCACCTTGGTCGCCAACATCAAGCCGACCCGGCGCAGCCCCGTTTACACCGACTTCACCGATGAGCTCGGTCAACTACACATCCAGGAACTCACCGCGCTGAGCGGCATTCGTGGCAAGGCCCGATTCGAAGCAAAGGTCCGCGCCTACCTCGCAGAGCATGTCGACCAGATCGCGATACAGAAGCTGCGCCGCAACCGGCAGATCACCACCATGGATGTCGCTTTCCTGGAGAATATTTTCCTGGCGGAAGGATTCGGCACAGCCGAGGATGTGGAGCAGGCCAAGTCCGAGCATGACGGGCAGCTGGGCCTGTTCGTACGCGCGATCGCGGGACTCGATGAAGAAGCCGCCATCGCCGCGTTCGATAAATTCCAGGAGAGTCGCACGCTCTCGGCGAATCAGCTCGACTTCATCAAACTGTTGATCAAGTCGATCACGATGAACGGCATCGTCGAAATCGGCGCGCTCTACGATCCCCCGTTCAGCAGGATGGCCCCCCGTGGCCCCGAGGAGTTGTTCTCCGACAAGGACCTCGACGCGATGCAAGAGGTACTCACCCACCTACGCACCACCGCCATTCCCATCGACGCGCAGACTGCCTGACCGATTCTCGCCTCGGCACAGCCGAAAGCAGCAGCGCACATGTGGCCCAGCCCGCATGGTGATCTGCCCACCCCGCGCCTCGCGAGCCTCGGCAATGTCGAGGAACATCGTGTCCGCTGGCTGAGATAGACCGGCTACCGCGAGCACAGCGGCACGTTCCACGGGTTCGACTTCAAAGCGCACCAGCCGCCTCGTCCGCTGAACGTTTGTCCCTCCGGCTACGGGAGGGTAGAGGATCGGGGCATCCCGAGACAGGAGGTCCTCCATGAAGCTCGATCTGGCGAAGAGCGACAAGCACTACTACTCCGCGCCGACACAACCCGTGCGGCGCACCTTCGACACCTACGGGTATGCGACGGTGACCGGAATGGGGGCGCCGATGGGGGTCGAGTACGGCGAGGCCGTTTCGGCGCTCTATCGGGCGGTGTACGGGGCGAAGAAGGTGGCCAAGGCGGCGGGGGCCGACTTCGTGGTGCCGAAATTGGAGGGGTTGTGGTGGGTGGAGTCGGACGAGCCGCCGCTGACCGTGCCGCGCGAGCAGTGGCACTGGACCATGATGATCCGTCTGCCCGACACCGTCACCGCGGACATGATCACGGGTGTGACCTATGAGCGGTTCACCGAGGGTGACGCGATCCAGGCCATGCACGTGGGGCCATATGCCACCGAGCCGGAGACCCTGGCGCGCATGGACGCCTTCATGCGCGCCGAGGGCCTCACCATGAACGGCCGCCATCACGAGATCTATCTCTCCGACCCGCGCAAGGCGAAGCCGGAGACGATGAAAACGATCCTGCGCCATCCGGTTCGGCCGATCGCCGACTGAACCGGAGCGGTGTCAGTTCCAGGTGCGGCCCACGTAGGCCATCAGCTTGCGGTGCGCGGGTGCGTCCGCGTCGACCGGCAGCGCGGCGCCGAACAGGCCGGGCTGCCGGAACGGTTCGACACCGCCGGTCTCGTGCATGACCTCGAGCAGTTCGGCGCTCAGCGCATCGTCGGCGAGATCGGGACGGTCCAGCGCGAGCGCGATGTCGATGCCGTGTACGACCACCTCGGTGAGGTGGACCAGCGCGGCCTGGGGCGCGGACACCTCGCCGAAGCGCAGGCGCACCGTCGCCTCGGGCACGTCGAGGCGATGCCATGCGGCACGGTCGATTTCGGCGGCCGCGGCGAAGGCGGCCTGCGGATCGGCGCCGAGCCAGTCGTCGTCGTGTGCCCCGACCGGGTCGGTGCCCGCCAACTCGGCGGCGAACAGCCGCATACCGCCCACGGTGTGATTGAGCACCTTCCGCACATCCCATCCGGCGCACGGCGTGGCCGCCGACAATCGGTCCGGCTCGACCGCGTCGACAATCTTGCTCGTCATATCGATGGCGCGGTCGATCCGCCCGATCACAGTCTGCATGGGAGTCCTTCACTGGAGTGGGTACTGCATTCGTAGCACGCGGGGGTGACAACCGGCGCGGTACGCTACTGACGAGTACCCTTTGTCACCATTGCCGAAAACGCTTGCGCGTGAGGCGGAGTCCCGATATGTCGACTCGATTCCGCGACCGATTCATTCCAATTGTCCGAATCCGCCCGAGCCGGACGTCATCGGCCGGTAACGACGGAAATCCGCGGCCCCCAATGTCATTATCGAGTGGGGGGCCGAACACCCGCCATTCTCACGTCGTTCAGCGGCCGTTCGCGGAATCCCCGGGTTCGGCCCGACGGGCGATCCCGGGTTCGGTGCCATCGTCGGCTTCCTGATCGGGTTCGGGATGCTCCGGCTCGAAGGTCGCGGGCAGGTTCTTCAGGTGCCGGTTCATCGATCGCACCAGCAACACGGTGCCGACGAGCAGCAGCAGGATGATCGCCAGACCCAGCGGCGACGCCTTGCCGAACTCGGGACCCGTCGGCGTGCCGGGGGTCTGCGCGAGAATCTCGAGAATCACCGGCGGTCGTCCTCGATCCCGGCGAACAGGTCGTTCTCCGGCAGTGCGGTGGTCACGCGGGTCTTGGCGAGTTCGAACTCCTCGGTCGGCCACAGCCGCTGCTGGAATTCGATCGGTATCGCGAAGAACGCGCCGTTCGGATCGATCTGGGTGGCGTGTGCGCGCAGTGCGTCGTCGCGCTGGGGGAAGTACTTGCCGCATTCGATCTGGGTGGTGACCCGCATCATCTTGTCCCCGCGATGGTCGGCGTACTGCCGCATGCGGTCCAGCCATTCCTGGAGCGGGAAGGGCTCACCCATGCGCTCGTACTCGGCGGAGAACGTCTCGAGCCGCTTCAGGCTGAAGCCGTGGTCGTAGTAGAGCTTGAGTGGCGTCCACGGCTCGCCCGCGTCGGGGAAGCGCGTCGGATCACCCGCCGCCTCGAAGGCCGCCACCGACACTTCGTGGCAGCGGATGTGATCGGGATGCGGATAGCCGCCGTTCTCGTCGTAGGTGGTGATGACATGCGGTTTGAACTCGCGGACCACCCGGACCAGCGCCTCGGTGGACTCCTCCAGCGGCACCAGCGCGAAGCAGCCCTCCGGCAGCGGCGGCGGCGGATCGCCCTCGGGCAACCCGGAATCCACGAATCCGAGCCAGGTCTGGCGCACGCCGAGCGCGCGGGCGGCGGCCGCCATCTCCTCGCGCCGGACCTCCTCTATGCGCTCGAGCACACCGGGGGTGTCCATCGCGGGATTGAGGATGCTGCCCCGCTCGCCGCCGGTCAACGTCACGACCAGGACATCGTGTCCCTCGTCCGCGTACCTGGCGGCGGTCGCCGCGCCCTTGCTTGATTCGTCGTCGGGGTGGGCGTGCACCGCCATGAGGCGAAGGCCACTCACGTCTTGTTCACCATCGCTCTCGGTCGCGGGTGTCCGGTCTTCGTCTCTTATAGTTCCATCCGACCCACTTTTGTTCCGACGTGCCCCCCGGGAGTGCCGAGCCCCATGAATCAGATCCCGTGAATCAGCCCGAACCGGAGTCGAGCGGCACTGTCTCCGCCGATGCCGCCGCCCGGCGCGCGGATCGATACGGGACCCGCGGACCGGGCGCCGGGCCACGCGCGGACCGGCGGTGGATTCCGGCGGTGATCGGCGCGATCGTGCTGCTCGCGGGCCTCGGCGTCGCCTACGTCGGCTTCCGTAATTACGGTCCCGACGCCATCGACGCCGAACAGCTCGGATACACCGTCGTCGACGATTCCACCCTCTCGATCCGCATGAAGGTCACCCGCGACGATCCGACGCGCCCGGCCGTATGTTTCGTTCGGGCGATGGATCGCGATGGCGCGGAGGTGGGTCGGCGGGAGGTTCTGATCGCCCCGTCGCCGAGCGGCACGGTCGAACTCACCACCGTCGTGCGGTCCTCCACCCGGCCTTCGGCGGGCAATATCTACGGATGCAGCGACCGGATTCCCGAGTATCTCCGGGCGGGTTGACGGCCCGGACAAAGGTCACGAATCGACGGCGAGCCGGTCGGCAAAATTAACTCCGACCTGCGTATTTGTGAATCATGCTAAAATGGGGAGATACACGGTTCCGGGGCCCGGAGCCGTGTTTGCTGCATTGGCGGCCAGCGCTGTGAGTTCCGGGTTTTCGGGTTTGCCCGGGGCGCCTGTCGGGGTTCGAAGAACTTCCCAGGATCGCTCTAGCCGTCGGCTGATGCGTGCCCGCCTACGGGTAACGCGCATCGGTATGGAATCCCGGTGCGCCGGGAACAACTACTAGGGAGTGATCGAGATGACCGAGACGCAAGTGACCTGGCTGACCCCGGAGTCGCACGACAGGCTCAAGGGCGAACTCGACGCGCTCATTGCCAATCGTCCCGTCATCGCTGCGGAGATCAACGAACGCCGGGAAGAGGGCGACCTCAAGGAGAACGGCGGCTACCACGCCGCGCGCGAGGAGCAGGGCCAGCAGGAGGCGCGCATTCGTCAGCTCCAGGAGCTGCTGAACAACGCGAAGGTCGGTGTGGCCCCCACCAAATCCGGCGTCGCGCTGCCGGGTTCGGTGGTGAAGGTCTACTACGACGGTGACGAGTCCGACACCGAGACCTTCCTGATCGCGACCCGCGAAGAGGGCCTCAACGACTCGAAGCTCGAAACCTACTCGCCGAACTCCCCGCTCGGTGGCGCGCTGATCGACGCCAAGGTCGGCGAGACGCGCGAATACACCTTGCCCAACGGCAATACGATGAAGGTCACGCTGATCAGTGCGGAGCCCTATCACAGCTGATCCCTTCGTCACGAAACCCGGCTCGAGCGGCCGCCCCGGCGACGGGAGCGGCCGCTCCTCGCGTTCAGCTCGCCAACGCCTGCTCGATATCGGTGAGCAGATCGCTGACATCCTCGATGCCGACCGAGAGCCGTACCAGATCCGCGGGCACCTCGAGCACCGATCCCTCGGTGGAGGCATGGGTCATGGCGCCCGGGTGCTCGATGAGCGACTCGACCCCGCCCAGCGATTCGGCGAGGGTGAAAACCTTGGTGCGCGAGCAGAATTCGTGTGCGGCGGCACGCCCGCCGTGCAGTCGGACCGAGATCATGCCGCCGAATCGGCGCATCTGCTTGTCGGCGACGACATGGCCCGGATGATCGGGCAGACCCGGATAGATGACCTGTGAGATCGCCGGATGCCGGGTAAGGAATTCGGCGAGGGTCTCGGCATTGTCGCAATGGCGTTCCATGCGCAGCGCCAAGGTCTTGGTGCCCCGCAGGGTGAGGAAGGCGTCGAACGGTCCCGGCACCGCACCCGCGCCGTTCTGGAGAAATCCGAATGCCGCGTCCAGTTCGGGATCGTTGGTGACCAGTACGCCGCCGACGACATCGGAATGTCCGCCGAGATATTTGGTAGTCGAATGGGTGACGACATCCGCGCCGAGCAGCAGCGGCTGTTGCAGGTACGGGGTGGCGAATGTGTTGTCGACCACGAGTTTCGCGCCCGCGGCGTGCGCCACATCGGCCAGCGCCGGAATATCGCCGATGTTCAGCAGCGGATTGGTGGGCGTCTCGACCCAGATCAGTTTGGTGTTCGGTCGGATGGCGGCGCGCATCTCGTCCACGTCGAAGACGTGCGCGGGGGAATGTTCTATACCCCACTGACCGAAGACCTTGTCGATCAACCGGAAGGTGCCGCCGTAGGCGTCATCGGGAATGACGATGTGATCGCCGGGGCGCAGGATCGCGCGCAGCGCGCAGTCGGTGGCGGCCATGCCGGAGGCGAACGCGCGGCCGTACGCCCCCGATTCGAGGGCGGCGAGGTTCGCCTCGAGCGCGGTGCGGGTCGGATTGCCGGTGCGGGCGTATTCGAAGCCGCCGCGCAGGCCACCCACCCCGTCCTGGGCGAAGGTCGAACTCGCGTAGATGGGCACGTTCACCGCGCCGGTCTGCGGATCCGGCTCGAATCCGGCGTGTACGGCCCGTGTGGAGAATCCCAGCTCGGTCATGGCCCCAGCCTAAATGCCGTCGATCCCGGGCAATCGCGCGCCGTACCGGAAACCACGGTATCGGCGCCGATGCCGGAGCGACGTCGGCGATCGCGATGACGCGCGCGACCGCGCATCTAGGCTGAAGCCCATGCTGACCGTCGACGAACTCTTCGCCATCGATGACATGCTCTCCGCCGAGGAACAAGAGATCAGGGATACCGTCGCCGCCTTCGCGGCGCGGCGGCTGCGACCGCATATCACGGAGTGGTTCGAGGCGGGCACGCTGCCCGCTCGCGAACTCGCACCGGAACTCGGCGCACTGGGTCTGCTCGGTATGCATCTCGACGGCTACGGCTGCGCGGGCATGTCGGCCACCAGTTACGGTCTGGCCTGTCAGGAATTGGAGGCCGTGGACTCCGGCGTGCGCAGCATGGTCTCGGTGCAGGGGTCGCTGGCAATGACCGCGATCCACCTGTTCGGCTCCGAGGAACAGAAACAGCGGTGGCTACCGGACATGGCCGCGGGCCGGACACTGGGCTGTTTCGGTCTGACCGAACCCGATTTCGGTTCCAATCCCGGCGGTATGCGCACCCGCGCCGTGCGCGACGGCGGTGACTGGGTGCTCAACGGCGCGAAGATGTGGATAACCAACGGTTCGGTCGCGGATGTCGCGGTGGTGTGGGCCCGCGCCGAAGACCGAATCCGTGGCTTCCTGGTCCCGACCGATACGCCCGGGTTCACCGCGCGGGAGATGACACGCAAACTCTCGCTGCGCGCGTCGGTGACCGCCGAACTCGATCTCGATGACGTGCGACTGCCCGCCGAGGCGGTGCTGCCGCAATCCTCGGGTCTGAGTTCACCGCTCGCGTGTCTGAGCGAGGCCCGATTCGGCATCGTGTTCGGCGCGCTCGGCGCGGCCCGGGACTGTCTGGCCGCGACCGTCGACTACGCCCGCACCCGCGAGATCTTCGACAAACCGCTGGCCGCCTACCAGCTCACCCAGGCCAAACTCGCGGATATGGCCCTCGAACTCGGCAAGGGTCAACTGCTCGCCTTGCGGATCGGCAGGCTCAAGGATCGGCACGAGGTGCGGCCGGAGCAGATCAGCGCGGGCAAGCTCAACAGCACCCGCGAGGCCATCGCCATCGCCCGCGAATGCCGGACGATCCTCGGCGCGAACGGCATCACACTGGACTATCCGGTATTGCGGCACGCCAACAACCTGGAATCGGTGCTGACCTACGAGGGCACCGCCGAAGTGCATCAACTCGTCCTCGGCCGGGCGCTCACCGGCGCCAACGCCTTCCGCTGACCGGACAGCCCGGTCGCGACCAGGCCGAGCACCAGCACCGCACCGACCGCGGCCGGCACCGTCGCGAGAATCGGCCACGTCACCGAAGTCGAAACGCCGACTCGATCGAGGGCGACGGCCGAACCGGCTCCCCAGATCGCCAGCGCGGTCAGCCTGCCGAGCTTCGCGAGAGATTTGCCGATCCGCGACAGCGCGGCGACCGAACAGAACTCCGGCCGCCGTCGGATATGCGAGTCTCAGTGCCCGATCGAACCGGTGCTCAGGAAGCCGAGCAGATCGTGGCGGGTGATGACGCCGACGGGCTTGCCGTCATCGACCACCATGAGCGCGTCGGTGTCCGAGAGCGCCTTGGTCGCCGCGGAGATCGGCTCACCGGCGCCGATGAGCGGGAACGACGGACTCATGTGCTGTGCCACCGAGTCGGTGAGCTGGGCGCGACCCTCGAAGACCGCGGACAGCAGATCCCGCTCGGTGACGCTGCCCGCCACCTCACCCGCCATGACCGGCGGCTCCGCGCCGACCACCGGCATCTGCGACACGCCGTACTCGCGCAGGATCTCGATGGCGTCGCGCAGGGTCTCCGACGGGTGGGTGTGCACCAGGTCCGGCAGCTCACCGGATTTGCCGCGCAGGACATCGCCCACCAGCGGTTCGACAGTACTGCCGTCGAGGCCACTCGGCAGGAAGCCGTAGGAGCTCATCCACTGGTCGTTGAAGATCTTGGAGAGGTAGCCGCGTCCGCCATCGGGCAGCAGGACCACGACCACCGAGTCGGGGTCGCGGCGCGCGACCTCGATCGCGGCCACCACCGCCATACCGCACGATCCGCCGACCAGCAGTCCCTCTTCGCGCGCCAGCCGCCGCGTCATCTCGAAGGAGTCGGCGTCGGAGACCGCGATGATCTCGTCGGGCACACCGGGGTCGTAGGCCGAGGGCCAGAAGTCCTCGCCCACCCCCTCCACCAGGTAGGGCCTGCCGGTGCCGCCGGAGTACACCGAGCCTTCCGGGTCCGCGCCGACGATGCGCACCGAACCGCCGGACACCTCCTCGAGGTAGCGGCCGGTGCCGGTGATGGTGCCGCCGGTGCCGACACCGGCGACGAAATGGGTGATCTTGCCCTCCGTGTCGCGCCAGATCTCAGGACCGGTGGTCTCGTAGTGGCTGTCCGGGCCTGCGGGGTTGGAGTACTGGTCCGGCTTCCACGCGCCGTCGATCTCGCGCACGAGGCGGTCGGAGACGCTGTAGTAGCTGTCGGGATGATCGGGCGGCACCGCCGTCGGGCAGACCACCACCTCGGCGCCGTAGGCGCGCAGCACATTGCGCTTGTCCTCGGAGACCTTGTCCGGGCACACGAAGACGCATTTGTAGCCGCGCTGTTGCGCGACCAACGCGAGTCCGACGCCGGTATTGCCGGAGGTCGGCTCGACGATGGTGCCACCCGGCCGCAGGGCTCCCGACTTCTCGGCGGCGTCGATCATCTTCACCGCGATCCGGTCCTTGGAGCTGCCGCCGGGGTTGAGGTATTCGATCTTGGCCGCGACCAAACCGGCGTTCGGACCGACCACCGAGTTCAATCGGACCAGGGGTGTGTTGCCGATGAGGTCCACGACGTGATCCGCGATGCGCATAGCCCCATCGTTGCAGAAGCCCACGCGGCGGTCGCGTCGACGGGTGCCGTCGCGGTCGGGACGCGCCGCGACGACATCCACGGCCGCGGACTCGCCCCCAACCGCGGTCCGCCCGCATAGGATCGGGAAACATGAAGCAGCCCAACATCGCCCGTGCGGCGACAGTGCTCGCGGGTACGGCGGCGGCGGTCGCGCTCGCCGCCGGTGCGCAGGCAGACGCGGCCACCGTGCACTTCGCCGACGTTCCCACCCTCGCCCACGGCGGCGCCTGCTGGACCAGCATCCAGACCTGGGCCGACACCAGTACGGATTGGCCGGGACGCGCCATCCTGAACGTGCGGGCCACCCCGGTGCGTGGCGTCGGGCCGGGCGACTACCCGTTCGCGCCGCTGTGCGAGGTGCCGACGGTGGTGTCGTGGCGCAATCTCGACACGGGTGCGACCGGCCGCTACGACAACAATGTCGTCACCGGTATCTACGGGAGCATCCAGTACTCACTGTTCCAGGACACCGGCCCCGGCCGCATCGAGGTGACCGTCAGCACTGATACCGCGAATATTCCGGCACGCGGAACCTTCGACGTCCCCGCCTGAGCTCTCCGCACATCCCATCCGAGCCCGTACTATTTACAGTCGTGGCACCTCGGATGAACCGGCGCACCGCCGCGGTGACAGGGCTGGCCACCCTGCTGGCCGGGTCCGGCGCGGGCACCGCGTCGTGGGCCGCCTACCGACTGCTCATGGCCCAGGCCGGCGTCGCGCGCGGCGCGATCGGGCGCGACACCTCCAAACCGCCGCAGGCCGACGGCGTCTTCACCGCAGGCTGCGCGGCCCCGGAAGCGTGGCGCCCCGGAAAACCGGTCGACGTCCACCTCATGGTCTTCGGCGACTCGACCGCGGCCGGGCTCGGCTGCACCGACTGTGAGGAGGTCCCCGGTGTGCGCATCGCCCGCGGTCTCGCCGAGGAAACCGGGCTGCGGGTGCGATTGAGCACCAAGGCCATCTCCGGTGCGACCTCGAAGGGCCTGGCGGGGCAGGTGGACGCCATGTTCGTCGCGGGTCCACCGCCGGACGCCGCGGTGATCTTCATCGGGGCCAACGACATCACCAAGAAGCATTCGATCTCGGCCTCGGCGAATCGGCTCGGGGCCGCCGTCGCGCGACTGCGGGCCGCGGGCAGTGTCGTCGTGGTCGGCACCTGCCCGGATCTGGGCACGGTGATGGCGATACCGCAGCCGTTGCGCACCATCGTGCACAACTGGAGCGCCCGGCTGGCGAAGGCGCAGATGTCGGTCACCCACGCCGCGGGCGGGCATCCGGTGTCCATGCGCGATCTCGGTACGGAATTTCTCACCGCGCCCGACCGGCTGTTCGCCGAGGACGGTTTCCATCCCTCGGCCGACGGATATCAACTCGCGGCGGCCCACGTGCTGCCGGTCCTGGTGACGGCGCTCGCTCAGCGCAGAGCCGAGTCACCGCAGGCCCGCTCGGCCCAACGTCGGGGTATCACCGCCCGGTTGCGTGGACTCGTGGAATCACCGGGGTGGCGACTGCGCCGCTCGGCGGATTCGGTACACATAGAAGTGCCAGTACAAAACTGAGCACGGAGTACACAAGGAGCCCTCATGCCCGAGGCAGTTATCGTTTCCACCGCTCGCTCCCCGATAGGCCGGGCCGCAAAG
This sequence comes from Nocardia arizonensis, assembly GCF_001310275.1. GTDB lineage: Bacteria > Actinomycetota > Actinomycetes > Mycobacteriales > Mycobacteriaceae > Nocardia > Nocardia arizonensis. The sequence goes on along the minus strand of NZ_LGYZ01000121.1, from coordinate 189,865 downwards.
GGTTCGCTGGTCGATATCCGACCCGACGATCTCACCACGCAAATCGTGCGCGCGGCGCTCGACAAGGTTCCGGCGCTCGATCCCACCCAGATCGATGACCTGATCCTCGGCTGCGGTTCGCCCGCGGGCGAGCAGGGCTTCAATCTGGGCCGTGTCGTCGCCGTCGAGCTCGGCTACGACTTCGTGCCCGGTACCACCGTGCACCGCTACTGCGCGTCGTCGTTGCAGTCCACCCGGATGGCCTTCCACGCCATCAAGGCCGGTGAGGGCGACGTGTTCATCTCCGCGGGTGTGGAGACGGTTTCCCGCTACAAGAACGGTTCGGCCGATAGCTGGCCCAACACCAAGAACGCGCTGTTCGCCGACGCCGAGGCCAGGACCGCGGCCACCGCGGAGGGCGGCAAGGGCATCTGGCACGACCCCCGCGAGGACGGGCTGGTCCCGGACGTGTACATCGCCATGGGCCAGACCGCGGAGAATGTCGCCTCCTACGCGGGCATCTCCCGCGAGGACCAAGATCACTGGGGCGTGCGCTCGCAGAACCGCGCCGAGGAGGCCATCAAGGCGGGCTTCTTCGAACGCGAGATCACCCCGATCACGCTGCCGGACGGCACCGTGATCAGCACCGACGACGGCCCGCGCGCGGGTGTCACCTACGAGAAGGTCAGCCAGCTCAAGCCGGTCTTCCGCCCGGACGGCACCATCACAGCGGGCAACTGCTGCCCGCTCAACGACGGCGCCGCGGCGCTGGTCATCATGAGCGACACCAAGGCCGAGGAACTCGGCCTGACCCCGCTGGCGCGCATCGTCTCCACCGGTGTGTCCGGTCTGTCGCCGGAGATCATGGGCCTCGGCCCGATCGAGGCCGTGAAGCGGGCGCTGGCGCTGGCGGGCAAGACCGTCGACGATATCGACCTGTTCGAGATCAACGAGGCGTTCGCGGTGCAGGTGCTCGGCTCCGCGCGGGAGCTGAAGATCGACGAGGACAAGCTGAACGTCTCCGGCGGCGCGATCGCGCTGGGCCACCCGTTCGGCATGACCGGCGCCCGCATCACCACCACGCTGATCAACAACCTCCGTACCTACGACAAGCAGTTCGGTGTGGAGACCATGTGCGTCGGTGGCGGCCAGGGCATGGCGATGGTGCTCGAGCGGCTCAGCTGATCGCCCTGTTCCCGGTTCCCATGGCGTCGCCACAGGGCCGGGAACGGTGTACGGACAAGACGAAGGGGCGGTCGCCGTGGCGACCGCCCCTTCGTGATCGGGTCTCGATCAATCGTTGTTGAAGTAGCTCAGCAGTCGCAGGATCTCGACGTAGAGCCAGACCAGGGTGACCGTCAGGCCGAGCGCCACGCCCCAGGCCGCCTTCTCCGGCGCCTGCGCGCGGATCAGCTGATCGGCGGCGTCGAAGTCGAGCAGGAAGCTGAACGCGGCGATGGCGATGCAGACCAGGCTGAACACGATGGCGAGTGCGCCGCCGTCGCGCAGGCCGAGACCGCCGGAGATGAAGAAGCTCGCGATCAGGTTGCCGACCGCGAGCACCAGCACGCCGATGAGGGCGCCGACCACCATGCGCGTGAAACGCGGCGTGACCCGGATCGCTCCGGTCTTGTAGACCACGAGCATGCCCGCGAACACGCCGAAGGTGCCGAGTACGGCCTGGGCGATCAGCGCGCTGCCGCCGACCCCGCCGAATTCGACATTGGTGAACATGAACGACAGCGCACCGAGGAACAGACCCTCGGCGACCGCGTAGGACAACACGATGGCCGGGTTGTCCATCTTGTTGGCGAAGGTGGCGATCAGCACCAGCACCAGGCCGACCAGGCCGCCGACGATGACGAACACCGGGGCGAGTGCGGTATTGGCGTTGGTGAGGCCGTAGGAGATGATCGCCGAGATGGCGAGCACGGCCAGAGTGATGCCGGTCTTGGTGACGACATCGTCGATGGTCATGGCCCGGGTGGCGGTGGCGGGCTGATACGGCTGCTGATAGGGCTGCGGCTGTCCGTACTGGTTGCCGAACTGACCGGCGCCCGTCACCCCCGATCCGAAGTTGGCGTAGCCGCCGACGCCCTCCTGCCGTGGCAAGTTTCTGAAGACCGGATTGCTGGAGCTCCGCAAAGCACGCCTCCTGTTCGAGTGCCGATGCAACGGATGCTACCGGCAAAGTTCGTCCAGTTCAGTCTGGGGACTGACCGTTATGCACCATTCAACGTACGGACAAGGACCGTTGGTTCCGCATACGGGCGCGAACTTCGTCACCCGCGTTGGATGTCGTGCAGACCCCGCACCGAACGGGTCACCGTGAACTTGCGATTGCAGCCGACCACGTCGGTCTGGCCGACCATCCGCTCCACCACGCCCCGGTAGTTCAGATGGGAGTTGTACACCGTCCACAGCTCACCGCCGGGACGCAGCACCCGGCCGGTCTCGGCGAACATCTTGATGGCCGAGCCGGTGTGCACGGCCGCGCCGACGTGGAAGGGCGGATTGCAGAGCACGAGATCGGCGCTGTTGTCCGCGGCCGAACTCATGGCGTCGTCGCGCACCACGCGCACCCGGTCGCCGACATCGTTGGCGGCGGCGGTCGCCAACGCCGAGGCCACCGCGGCCGCGGACTGATCGGTGCCGACGACCCGGATGCCGGGCCTGGCCTTGGCCAGCGCCACGGCCAGGATGCCGGTACCGCAGCCGAGGTCGATGGCGTCGCGGGCATCCGGTTTCATCCGCGTGAGGTGCTGGAGCAGGAATCGGGTGCCGATATCGAGGCGCGAACCCGAGAAGGCCGCACCGTGCGCGACCACCTCGAGGTCGAAGTCCTCGAGCCGATCGCGCATCGGGAACTGCGGTTCGCCCGTGGGCTTCGGTCCCGCGACCAGCAGCGTGCGCGACTTCTGCCGTCCACGGCTGGCCCGCACCTCTGAAAAGAACTGGGCGAGGGTGTCGTTCATCGACTTGGTCAGGTACTTGTCGCGCCCGCCCGCGACCACCGTGACTCCCGGATGGGCGTATCGCGCGATGGCCTCGGCGATCTCGGCCAGTCCCGCCAGTGCGCGCGGCAGCCGGAGCAGCACCACTTCGACATCATCGAGCAATTGTTCGGAGAGCGGATAGGCGGTGTAGCGATCGGCCAGCCCGAGCGCGCGCGCGTTGTTGGCGAGGGCCAATTCGCCGGTCAGCAGGTCCTGATGGACGCGCACCTCGCGCAGATCGTGCGCGACGACGGAGCCGAGGGTCAAGGCGCCGTACGCGTCCCCGATAACCGCAACTCTTCCGCTACCCGCGGCGGCGGTGGCTTCCCCGGCGACGTCGAGGATCAGCCGATCGGCGGCATCGACGGCATAGAGGTTCAGCGCCTCCACATCCGGATACCGGCGCAGCCGGGCTAGTACGTCCTCGACATCTCCCACGGCTCAAGTGTGCTAGATCGTTGCCCGATAGTCGCGACTGGCCCGGAATTTCTCATCGATTCCGGTCGCGACACACCGGGAGACACACGGGCGCAACGACTTTCGCACGGTCCGCGCGAGACACGCGCGGCACCGATCCGCCGACTCCGCGAGCGAGCCCGACCGCACGTCGCCGGCCGCGCCGGAAGGCGCGCGGGACCGCGGGATTCGCGTCCACGACGGCATCGAGCGTCCGGTCACCGAGGCCCGCCGCCACCCCGCGCGATAGCTACAGGTTACGGCCGTATTCGGGTACTCAGGGTACCGCCGCACGCATACTCCGGGGCTATCGCCGGTTCGGCGACACCGCGACCCGCCCAGCCGATACTCCCTGGTCGAAACACCTTGGCCGACAGACAGATTGTCGACCCCGGTGAGCAAGACCACACTCCCACTGTTCGAGGATACGATCCGTCATCCGAAACCCCGCCGGACGGGACGGCTTCCCGTACCGCCGAATGAGTCCGAAGCGATACCGAATTCGCTAGGTAGCATCTTTTTGGCAAACATATCTACCGGTCGGTTTATGCCGAATCACCGTGCCGCCGCGAGTTCCTGAGTTCCCGGCATTCCGTCAGTAACATCGATCACATGCGTACCAGGACTGTGCTGACACTCGCCGTCACCGCGGCGCTGCTCGCAGGCTGCGGCGACGACAGCGATTCGACGCCGTCCGGCACTTCCGCGACCAGTACCACCAGCACCTTCGCCGAATCGCCCGCCCAACTCCCGGTCGACGCGCTACCCAAGCGCGGCGCGCCATCTCGGGACGCCGGCGTCACGGTGACGGACGTCCGTATCGGCGCGCAACCCGGATTCGACCGGGTCGTCTACGAACTCGGCGGTACGGGCACTCCGGGCTGGATCGTGCAGTACGCCGACCGCGCGGTCCAGGACGGCAGCGGCAAGGTCATCGATATCGCGGGCCGCTCGATCCTCGAGGTCGAGATCACCGGATCGGCCTATCCGTTCGACAGCGGCGTGACGCCATACTCGGGTGCCGATCCCGTCGTGAATCCGGCCGTTCCCGCCGTTACCGGGGTCTATCGCACCCTCGTCTTCGAGGGCACGACCCAATCGTTCATCGGCCTCGACGCCGACCGTCCGGCCTTCTCGGTGACCGCGTTGAGCGCACCGACCCGCCTGGTCATCGATATCGCCCGCCCCTGACATCGCCCGAAACCCGGACCCGACCGCACACCGTAGGCGGCCGCGAGAGATCATGCCGTCGTTCGGTATCGATCCGAGCACGCCGAGCTGCCGCACCGGGGTAGAGCAAGTACGGTCGGAGGTCCGATTCGGCGTCGCGAATCGGATGCACAGCGGGAAGAAGGGCGAACCGATATGCGACGACTGGAACGAGTGGGACTGGCCGCGGCCGCGGGCGCCGCCGTCACCGGCATCCTCCTCGTCGGCGCCTGCTCACGGCAGGTCAGCGGCATGGCAGAGGTCAACCGCACGGATCTGGCCGCCTACAACTCCGATGTCACGGCCTCCTCTGTCGCCGCGTCGAGTTCGCGGGCCGCCGCCGCGCACGCCGCCACCGAATCGGCCTGCGATGCCTTCTTCGCGGCCAACGAGAGCTCGGTGGCCGGGTTCAACGCCTATATCGAGGCAGGCAACAAGAACGCGCCGGACGCCAATGCCAAGGCCGACGCCGCGGTCACCACGCTGCGCGCCGGCGCGCAGACGGTCGACCGGGCGATCACCAGCCAGGTGAACACCGATATCGCGCAGAAGCTGCACGCCTACCGCGACGACACCAACGCGCTCGCGGGCACACTGGAGCGACGCGCCGACGTGGACACCCTCAACGCCGCTATCGACAAGTTCAACGCCACCAAGAACACCGCGCGCGACTCCTGCCGCGCGTTCTGAGACCTCAGACGGCCAGATCCGCCCGCACCGGCGAACTCGCCGAAAGCGCCGTGTGGCCGTCCAGGAAATAGACCAGCACCCAGTTCCTGCGGGCGCGGCGGTCGATGACGTCGAAATAGCGCCGTCCCTCGGCGGTGTGCTCCCAGGCGCCGAAATCGCCGAGGACGAAGATCCGGTCGCAGCCCTGACGCACCGCGGCCCGCACCGACGCCAAGGCGTGACTCGTATTGCCGTGCAGGTCACCTGTCATCAGAACACTCCCCATCCCCCATGCTCGCAGCCGGGGGCGCCCGCGGCATCCGCACAACTACCCGGTTGGGTAGGTGGTCCCGCGCCCGCGGACGGGAGATTTGGCCGAAAATACCGATCGAATGTCCGGGTATCTCTCTCGGCGCCGATCGAACTCCGGGAAAGCTGAGATGCGGAACACACTTCGGCGGAAGGACGGTTATGAGCGGTAAGTCCCACCACTACGACGTGCTGGTGATCGGTTCGGGATTCGGCGGCAGCGTCACCGCGCTGCGCCTGACCGAGAAGGGTTACCGGGTCGGGGTGCTGGAGACGGGCCGCCGCTTCGCCGACGGCGAATTCGCCAAGAACTCCTGGCATATGCGCCAGTACCTGTGGGCGCCGAAATTCGGCTGCTACGGCATCCAGCGCATGACCCTGCTCAACGACACCTTCATCATGAGCGGATCGGGCGTCGGCGGCGGATCGCTGGTGTACGCCAATACTCTCTACGAACCCCCGGAGACCTTCTACCGCGACAAGCAGTGGGCCCATATCACCGACTGGCGCGAGGAACTTGCGCCGCACTACGACCAGGCCTCCCGCATGCTCGGCGTCACCACCAATCCGGCGACCACGCCGTCGGACCGGGTGCTCATGGCCGTCGCGGAGGATATGGGCATCGGCGACACCTACCGCCGCACCCCGGTCGGTGTTCTGTTCGCGGACAAGGACTCCCGGCCCGGACAACAGGTCGCCGACCCTTACTTCGGTGGCGAGGGCCCCGAGCGCGCGACCTGCACGCACTGTGGCGAGTGCATGACCGGATGCCGCCATGGCGCCAAGAACACGCTGGTCAAGAATTATCTGTACCTGGCGGAGAAGGCCGGGGCCACGGTCCATCCCCTGACGACCGCGGTCACCGTGCGCCAACTGCCCACCGGCGGCTACGCGGTCGACACCGTGCGCACCGGACGCTGGATCCGCAAACGGCCCACCACTTTCACCGCCGACCAAGTCGTGTTCTCCGCCGCCGCGCTCGGCACCCAGCAATTGCTGCACAACCTCAAGGACGACGGCATCCTGCCGAACATCTCCGATCGACTCGGCGAACTGTCGCGCACCAACTCCGAGGCCGTCCTCGCGGCCAAGGCGCGCGGCAAGGACACCGATTTCACCAAGGGCGTGGCGATCACCTCCTCCATCCACCCCGACGCCAGCACCCACATCGAACCCGTGCGCTACGGCAAGGGCAGCAATGCGCTGAGTCTGCTCACCACAGTGCTGGTCGACGGCGCGGACGGCAAACGGCGCTGGGTGCTCGGCCTGCGCGAACTGTGGCGGCAGCGGCGCGATCTCATCACCATCCACAATCCGCGGCACTGGTCCGAACGCATGATCGGCCTGCTGGTGATGCAGAACGTCGACAACTCCATCGTCACCTACAACAAGCGCGGACTGTTCGGTCGCCGCATGACCACCCGCCACGGTGACGGCGCCGCGCCGCCCGCCTGGATTCCCGTCGGCAACGACGTGACCCGCCGGGTCGCCGCCAAGATCGACGGCATTCCGCAGGGCAGCTGGACCGAGATGGTGAACATCCCCATCACGGGGCACTTCATCGGCGGTTGCCCGATCGGCGACTCGCCCGCGACCGGTGTCGTCGACCCTTACCAGCGCCTGTACGGCTACGAGGGTCTGCATGTGGTGGACGGCTCAACCATTTCGGCGAATCTCGGCGTCAACCCGTCGCTCACCATCACCGCGCAGGCCGAACGCGCGATGTCGCTGTGGCCCAACAAAGGTGAGACCGACCCGCGACCCGCACTCGGCGCCGCCTACAGACGGCTCGAGCCCATCGCGCCCAAGAATCCGGTGGTCCCGCAGGCCGCGCCCGCCGCACTGCGCCTGCCCATCACCCCCGTCTGATCCGGCGTGTTCGCCCGTGGCTGACCAGTGACGGTGGCGCGCGGGCGGAATCCGCGCCACACTCGAGGCCATGACCCGGAACTCGTTCGGAGCGCGCGCGGGCCGGGGCGGTGCGCGGTGACGGCACTGTCGCGCGGTGAGAACCGCCCCGCGCCCGGTGACCGGCTGACGGTCACCGTCACCTGTTCCGCGCCCGTCGACGTGTCCGCCCTGCTGCTCGGCGCAAACGGCAAAGTGCGCTCCGACGCCGATTTCATCTTCTTCAACCAGCCCGCGGGCCCCGGGGTGACCTACCGGCACGGACGGGGCGCGGGCGATGCCGTCGACGTGGTGACCGGCGCGCTGCCCGCCGACGTCGACAAGGTCGTCGTCACCGCGAGTCTGGACGGCAGCGGGCCGCCCACCTTCGCCGCTGTGGGTTCGTTGCTGGCCACCATCGGATCGCTCTCGGGGACACTCACTTTCCCCATGACCGGGCTGAGCACCGAGACCGCCGTGGTGTGCGTCGAGATCTACCGGCGCGGCGGGGCATGGAAGGTGCGCGCGGTCGGTCAGGGGTACGACAACGGACTCGCGGGCATCGCCACGGCGTTCGGCGTGGATGTCGAGGCCGAACCGGAGCCGACGCAGGCACGGTACTCGCCGCCCGCGCCACCGCGGCAGCCCGCGCCGGGAAACTACGCACAGCCCGGATATCCGCCCTCGCCCCCCGGTTACCCGGCCGCGGCAGCCTATTCACCGCCCGCCCCGACGTCAGCACCACAGCAAGGAGCACGGCCGATGCAGAGCGACCTGTTCAACCCGAACTTCGCCGAGGCCAATGGCGTCGGCATCCAGAAGCAGGGCGGCAAGATGATCAAGGTCGCCGTGAACGGCGAGACGATGGCGCGGGCGGGGGCGATGGTCGCCTACCAGGGCGAGTTGCACTTCCAGGCGCTCGGGTCGGGCGGTATCGGGCGCGCGATCCAGGCGCGGCTCACCGGTGAGGGCGTGCCGCTGATGAAGGTCTCCGGCCGCGGCGATCTGTTCCTCGCCAATAACGCCGCCGATGTGCACACCATCGACCTCGACGGCAGCGACGGCCTCACCATCAACGGCTCCAATGTCCTGGCCTTCGACCCGACCCTGCGCTACGACATCAGGCGGGTGCAGGGCGCGGCCGGATACGCCAGCAACGCGGGTCTGTTCAACTGTGTGTTCACCGGTGTGGGCCGCATCGCGATCACCACGCACGGCACCCCGGTCGTGCTCGATGTCGACCAGCCCACCTACGCCGATCCGCAGGCCGCGGTGGCGTGGTCGTCCAGTTTGCAGACCGGAATGAAGCGCAACGACTCCTTCGGACTCGGACGGCTCATCGGCCGCAGCACCGGAGAGGGTGTGACACTGGCGTTCTCCGGCCGCGGCTTCGTCATCGTGCAGCCCTCCGAACTGCCCCCCGGCGGTCTCGTCGGCGGCACCGGCGGCGGGGAACAGGCGGGCCAGCGGGGCGGCGGGGTATTCGGCGGCATACTCGGCTGAAAGCCCGGGTCCGGCGCGGCGGCACGTATTCCTCGGCGCTCGGACCGCGCCGTTGTGCGCGAAGGTTGCGCCGGAAACCGACAACCGCCCGCCTCGCCCATTGTCGGTCCGCCTTGGTAGAAAGTCGTGACGATCACGGGCACTGCCGGAAGGGGCGGGCAAATCACATGACCATCGGCGACCATCTCCAGGAGTTCGGCGGGTTGCCCGCCTACACCTTCCCGGATGCCGAGACCGAAGAGAAGAAGGCGGTCACGCTGCCCGCGGCGGACGCGGTCGCGTGGCGGCTGAGCGTGGAACACTACGACGGCCAGGAGACCTGGGGCGAATGCTTCACCCGGTTCCTGTACGCCGTCGACACCGCGAACGTGACGGCCCTGATCGTGGGCACCTGGAAGGACGTGTACGACACCGGGCCCGACGAGGTCGTCGAGGCGCTGTGCTCGGCCGCGGACCGGCTGCCCGCCCTGCGCGCGCTGTTCCTCGGCGACATCGTCATGGAGGAATGCGAAATCTCCTGGATCAACCAGGGTCTGGTCACCCCGCTGCTCGAAGCCTTTCCCGGTCTGGAGGTCTTCGGGGTGCGCGGCGGGCAGAACCTGCGGTTCCCGGCATTGCGGCACGAGAAACTGAAGTCACTCATCGTGGAAAGCGGCGGCCTGCCCGCCGATGTCGTGCGCGGTATCGCGGCGAGCGATCTGCCCGCGCTCGAACACCTGGACCTGTGGCTCGGCACCTCCGAATACGGCGGTGACAGCGAGGTGGCCGATCTCGCGCCGATCCTGTCCGGTGACCGGCTGCCCGCGCTCGAACATCTGGCCCTGCGCAACAGCGAGACCCAGGACGACATCTGCGCCGCGCTGGCCGGGGCGCCGGTGGTCGCCCGGTTGAAGAGTCTGGACGTGTCGATGGGCGTGCTCACCGACGACGGTGTGGCGGCGCTGCTTTCCGGTCAGCCGCTCAGTCACCTGAACGTGCTGGACATGCACTACAACTACCTGTCCGAGGGTATGCGTGGTCGTCTGCGCGAGACGCTGGAACCCGCGGGCGTTCGTCTCGAACTCGACGCAGGCGACGCCGAAGAGGACAGCGGCGACGACGACGCCACCGTCTGGCGATACGTCGCGGTCGGCGAGTGAGTGAGCCGTGTTCGAATCCGCACCGTCTCCACATCCGCCGCGCTGGGTGATCGTCGGTAACGGCGAGAACCGGCGCGTCGCACTGTTCCTCGACGCCGCCCGCGCCGCGGGCGCGGCCACCGTGCGCGTGGTCGAATGGCTGGACGTACTGCGCGCGGGCGGCCACGATTTCGCCGACGACGAGATCGTGCGTCTGGATTCTCCCGGTGAGAACGCCGAGGTGGACCGACTCTTGCGCGCCCAGACCGACCCGACGCGGGTGGAGGGTTCGGCGCGCTGGTACGCGCGCTTCCTCGACGCGGTACGGACATTGCGCGGCGGATTCCGCCTCGACGACACCGAGGATCTCGCCGCGCTGTTCGACAAGCGACGCTGCCACGAGCGATTGACGCGGGCGGGCGTTCCGGTGCCCGCCTCGCCGACCTCGGGCGGTGCCGTGCCGGTACGAGGCTGGACCGACATCCGCGAACAGTTGCGCGAGATGCCGCGTCTGTTCGTCAAACCCGCACACGGATCGTCGGCCTCGGGCGTACTGGCGATCGAATCCACCCGCTCCGGTCTGCTGCGCGCGACCACGTCGGTGGAGATCGCACACGACGGCGCATTGCACAATTCGCTGCGCGTGCGCCGCTACACCGGGGAACGCGAGATCGCGACGATCGTCGACCGCCTCGCACCCGACGGTCTGCATCTGGAACGGTGGATTCCCAAGGTCTGTCTCGGCGGTCGGTCCGCCGATCTGCGCGTGGTGGTGATCGGCGGTCGCGCGACCCATGTGGTGGTCAGAACCAGTCGCGGGCCGCTCACGAATCTGCATCTCGGCGGCGCGCGCGGCGATCTCGCGGCCTTCCGCGCCGCCGTGGGCGAGCACTGGAGCACCGCTCTGTCGATCTGCGAACAAGCGGCGGCCTGCTTCCCTGCGACCCTGTGCGTCGGGGTGGACCTGCTGCCCGCGGTCGGGTGGCGACGTTTCGCGGTCGGCGAGGTCAACGCCTTCGGCGATCTGCTGCCCGGACTCACCGGACTTCCCGAGGCGCCCGCCGCCGGACTCGACACCCACACCGCACAGGTCATCGCCGCGGCGAGCCGGTATCACGTTGCCCAGCAATCCTTTCCGCGTGAGTTGGCCGGTGCGCTACGCGGAGCGCCGCTGTGACCGCAGCGGCGCCCCGGCTGGATATGAACACCGTGGTCGGCAGCGACGATCTGCTGCTGCTCACCCTCGACACCCTGCGCTACGACGTGGCGGTCGAATCGGCCGCGGCGGGCCGGCTGCCGAATCTGACCGCCAACCTGCCCGGCGGCGTGTGGGAGAAACGCCATGCCCCTGGCAATTTCACCTACGCCGCACATCACGCCATCTTCGCGGGTTTCCTGCCGACCCCCGCCGCGCCGGGTCCGCATCCGCGCCTGTTCGCGGCCCGTTTCGCGGGCAGTGAGACCACCGCCGACGGCACCTTCGTCTTCGACGAACCCGACCTGGTGACCGCGCTGGCCGCGCGCGGCTATCACACGGTCTGCGTTGGCGGCGTCGGCTTCTTCAACAAGCGCGGCGCGCTCGGCAATGTATTGCCGGGTCTGTTCGCCGAAAGTCATTGGGAGTCGGAGTTCTCCGTGGCCTCGCCCACCTCCTTCGAGGCTCAGGTGGCCCGCGCCGAACGGGTGGTGTCCGAACTGCCCGCCCAACGGCGGCTTTTCCTGTTCGTCAATGCCTCGGCATTGCACCAGCCGAATTGGTTCCACCTGCCCGGCGCGATCCGCGAGGCGGGCGACAGCCGCGAAACCCACGCCGCCGCATTGGAATACATCGATCGCCACGTAGGCCGGCTGTTCGACGCGATGCGTTCGCGGCGGCGCTGTCTCGCCATCGTGTGCTCCGATCACGGCACCGCCTACGGCGACGACGGCTATACCGGTCACCGGCTCGGCCACGAGGCCGTGTGGACCGTGCCCTACGGCCACTTCTTCCTGGAGCCGCCCGCATGACCGGCGCCATCGCCCGGCCACGGCCGTATCAGAACTACGTATACGCCTATCCGCACAAGACCGCCTATCACCCGCTGCGACCACGGCCCGCGCTGGCCGATCTGTGGGCGGGCGAATCGCGGCGGGCGCTGTCGCTGTACTCGCACATCCCGTTCTGCGAGGTCCGCTGCGGCTTCTGCAATCTGTTCACCCGCGTCGGCGCGCCCGATGGCCTCACCGGCCGCTATCTCGACGCGCTGACCCGACAGGCCGAGGCCGTGCGCGCGGCACTCGGCGACGCCGAACCGCCGCACTTCGCCACCGCGGCCTTCGGCGGCGGCACCCCCACCTTCCTCGAACCGGAGGAGCTGATCCGGCTCTGCGATATCGCCGAGGCCGTCATGGGCGCGGACCTGCGCGCGATCCCGCTGTCGGTGGAGGCATCGCCCGCCACCGCCACCGCCGATCGGCTCGCGGTCCTGGCCGAACGCGGCGCGACCCGGCTGAGTCTGGGGGTGCAGAGTTTCCTCGAGGAGGAGGCGCGCGCCGCCGTGCGTCCGCAGCGCCGCGCCGATACCGAAGCCGCTCTCGGACGAATTCGCGACGCGGGGATTCCGGTGCTCAATATCGATCTCATCTACGGCATCGACGGTCAGACCGCCGCGACCTGGCGGCAGTCCCTCGATGCCGCGCTGGCGTGGCGCCCCGAGGAACTCTACCTCTACCCGCTCTACGTGCGCCCGCTCACCGGACTCGACCGCAACGCCGATCACGTTGCGGCCGAACGAGAGTGGGACGGGCAGCGGATGCGCCGCTATGCCGAGGGCCGTGATCGTCTGCTGGCCGAGGGCTACGAGCAGGTCTCCATGCGCATGTTCCGCCGCACCGACGCGCCACCACGAGGTCCCGACGACTACGCCTGCCAGACCGACGGCATGATCGGACTCGGCTGCGGCGCCCGCTCCTACACCTCGGGCACCCACTACTCCTTCGACTACGCCGTCGCCCCGCGCGAGGTCCGCGCCATCGTCGACGCCTACACGGCCACCACCGACTTCACCCGCGCCGCCTATGGTCGGCATATCGACGGTGACGAGGCCGAGCGGCGCTACCTGCTGCAATCACTGCTCCAGGCAGAGGGTTTCGCGGTCGCCGACTACCGACGGCGGTTCGGCCACACCCCCGCCGAGGGTTTCCCCGCCGAACTCGGGACCCTCGCCGACCGCGGCTGGCTCGCCGAGCCGTACACCGACCATCTGCGCCTCACCCCCGAAGGTCTGGCCTACTCCGACGCCATCGGCCCCGAATTCTTCTCCCCGGCGGTTCGCGCCGCCATGTCCGCCTACGAACACCGGTGACCGGCGGTGGATCTCACCATTCTCTACCGCGGTCCGCTGGCCTCCTGCGACTACGACTGCCCGTACTGCCCGTTCGCCAAGCGCCGCGACTCCACCGCCGAACTCCGGGCCGACCGCACCGCCCTCGAACGGTTCACCGACTGGACACGCGGACAAACCGGTGACCGGCTCTCGATCCTGTTCACCCCGTGGGGCGAAGGGCTGGTGCGCTCCTGGTATCGCCGCGCCCTGGTGGAGTTGTCGCACCGGCCGCAGGTCCGCCGGGTCGCCATCCAGACCAACCTGAGCTGCCGCACCGACTGGCTCGCCGACGCCGACCCGGACACCGTGGCCCTCTGGTGCACCTACCATCCCGGCCAAACGCCCTACGACCGCTTCCTGCGCAAAACCATCCGCCTCCACGAGTCGGGCATCCGCTTCAGCGTTGGCATGGTCGGGCTCCCGCATCACCTCCCGCACGCCCGCCGCCTGCGCGCCGACCTGCCCGCCCATGTCTATCTGTGGATAAACGCCGCCGAGGGGTACACCTACACCGACACCGAAGCCGCCGACTGGACCGCCATCGACCCGCTGTTCCCCTACAGCCGCCACCCCCACCCTTCCGCGGGTCTGTCCTGCCGCACCGGCTCCTCGGTCATCTCGGTCGACGGCGAGGGCACCGTCCGCCGCTGTCATTTCGTCCCCACGCCCCTCGGCAACCTCTACGACGACACCTACCGCGCGTCCCTAACCCCTCGCTCCTGCCCGCTCACCACGTGCGACTGCCACATAGGTTATGTCCACCTCGAATCCCTCCCCCTCTACGACGTATTCGCAGGGGGTGTCCTGGAGCGCATTCCATCGGAGATTCCGAGCAGCCGACTGCGCGCCGACATCGCCCCGGTCACCGGGTGATCCTCCCCATTTCGACCCGAATCGCGCTCGTATCGACGGCCGGTCACGGGGGAAAACCGGCGACCGGTTGTCTCGAGGCGGACGAAAGCGGACGACCGTCAGAGCGTGCGCGGTACAAACGGACTTATCGCCCCAGCAAACCGGTGAGGATCGGACGTCCTCCCTGTTCACGAGTGCCCCCAGTCGGACTCGAACCGACACTGGGCGGATTTTAAGTCCGCTGCCTCTGCCAATTGGGCTATAGGGGCGTGCGGGTCAGCCTACCGACTCGTACGGCTGTACCGGAATCCCGATAGGCCCCCGGGGGTCGAAACGGCCGATCGGGTCAATCGGGGGTTCGCGGTGTGTCTTCGGAGGTCAAGGCGGACAAAGGGATCGAACGGGAGGAGTCGGCGGCGGCGCGGTTCGGCGTCGAGAGGGCGGATGGACAGGCGCGCGGGGCCGCGACGCGAGGGGGCGAGACGCCTGCGGGCACGGCGCGGACAGGGTGTCACGGACCCACCGATTCGCACCCGAAACGCCGAAAGATGCGTACGGTGCGCGGCGTGTCGGCTGCCGCCGGGAGGCTCCGGCGGGACCTCCGCGAGATTCGGCTACTATCTAGCAACCCGCCTCGGGTGATGGTTGCCCGAAGCGGCGTCGACGGTGTGCCGAGAGGTCACGGCAGCGGAGGGGACTGCCGTGACCGTGCCTGCGACCTGCCGACCACCGAATGACGGCGGCCGTAGGCGAAGTAGACGACGAATCCGATCGCCATCCACACCAGGAAGCGCAGCCAGGTCTCCACCGAGAGATTGAGCATCAACCACAGGCAGGCCAGGACGCCGAGGATGGGAACGAGCGGCGCGAAGGGAACCCGGAAACCGCGCGGCAGGTCGGGACGGGTGCGGCGCAGGATCACCACGCCTATGGACACCAGCACGAAGGCGAAGAGGGTGCCGATATTGACCATCTCCTCGAGCGTGCCGAAATCGATGAATCCGGCGAGCACGGCGCAGCACACGCCGACGAGGACCGTGAGCCGTACGGGTGTCCCGGCGCGACCGGTACGGGCCAGCCCGCGCGGCAGCAGGCCGTCACGGGACATGGCGAACAGCACGCGGGTCTGCCCGAGATAGAGCACCATGACGACGGTGGTCAGACCGGCCAGCGCGCCGACGGAGATGATGTTCTTGGCCCAGTCCGCGCCGTTGAGCGCGAAGGCGGTGGCCAGGGTGGCGTCATCGCCCGCGAGGTCGGTGTAGGGCACCATGGCGGTGAGCACCAGCGAGACCGCGACATAGAGCACGGTCACGATGAGCAGCGACCCGATGATGCCGCGCGGCACATTGCGCTGCGGATCCTTGGTCTCCTCGGCGGTGGTGGCCACGACATCGAATCCGATGAACGCGAAGAACACCAGACTGGCCGCGGCGAGCAGCCCGTACCAGCCGAAGGTGCTGTGGCCCGCGCCCGTCAGATACGAGAACAGCGACTGATGGATGCCCTCGTCGACCGCACCCGCCCGGGACGGCGGAATGTAGGGGCTCAGATTCGAGCTGTCGAAATAGCGCAGACCCACGACCAGCACGACCGCGATGACACCGAGTTTGATGGCGACCGCGATGGCCGAGACTCGCGAGGAGAGTTTGGTGCCGACCGCGAGCAGTGTGCCGAGGATCGCCAACAGCAGCACGGCTCCCCAGTCGAAGGTGACACCGCCGATGTCGACCACCGCCGCGCCGCGCCCCATGACATCACCGAGGTATTGCGACCAGCCCTTCGCCACCACCGAGGCGGCGAGGGCGAATTCGAGGATGAGGTCCCAGCCGATGATCCAGGCGGCGAGTTCGCCGAAGGTCGCGTAGGAGTAGGTGTAGGCACTGCCCGCGACGGGAACTGTCGAGGCGAATTCCGCATAGCACAGCGCGGTCAGACCGCAGGCGATGGCGGCGAAGACGAAGGCGAGCGATACCGAGGGCCCCGCGACATTGCCCGCGGTGCGCGCGGTCAGTGTGAATATGCCCGCGCCGACAACCACGGCGACGCCGAATACCGTCAGATCCCAGGCGGTCAGATCCTTGCGGAGCCTGGAGTCCGGTTCATCGATATCGCGAATGGACTGTTCCACCGATTTGGTGCGGAACAGGCCGCGTCGTACGGATGAGCTGTAGGTCGCCACGCTGCACTCCTTTTCCCACGGTCGCCGGGTATCTACCGGGTGTCCTTGGTGGATGCCCGCCACATACGACTTACCCAGGGCGCGAGCACGGCAACAATCACGACGGCGGCAATCGCGCCACCGGACCGGCGCTGCCGGAGTAGGCGAACCCGGGATGGACGCGCCATCGGTCACCGAGCGGTAGCGATGGCGCCCGGGGATGTCGAGCATTCCGTAGTACGAGGGTGTTCCCGGAATTCGGCCCCGAACGGATTCGCCGATCCGATGGAATGGTCGGACAGGGTCCGACCGGAACAGGGCAGGTCGGCGACCGCGCGGTGCGACATATCTCCGACAGTGACACAGGTCGCAACCGTGCGGCAAACAACTCGCCGACGAACGCGCGCGGCGACTAGCGCCCGATCGGTCCCACGAACGGCAGCACCACCGCGCAACTCGCGGGTCCGGCGGCTATGGGATCGAGGGCGTCGAGCACCGCGCGCACCGCGACCGGATCGGCGGTCAGTTCGTAGTGCTCGGTGTAGTCGGTGGCGCACAGATCCTGAAGGACGACGTTGTGCACGTTCGGACCGTCCAGCATGCCGGTCGAGTACGGTGTGGCGATTTCGTCGTAGCGGGTGACGATGGTGGTGAACCGGATATCCGGGGCGATGGCCGGATCGGGGTTGAGGGTACTCAGGAACGGCGAGCCGTAGGACACCTGACAGGGTCCGCAGCGGCTGGTGATCAATGCGTCGACGGCGGGTTGTTCGAGCAGTCCCGTGAACATGGACTGGATACCGCTGAGAGTGGTGCCGTGCAGCGGTGCGCCCATCGCCACGTAATCGTCGATCTTCGGGATGCCGCCCAGATGGTTCAGGTAGTAGAACGGAACCGCGCCGCCCATGGAATGGCCGACGATGTCCACCTTGGCCGCCCCGGTCACGGTCAGTACCCGATCGATGAACGCGCCCATCTGCGCCGCGCTCTCCTCGACCGGCGTGATCGCGCCGATCGGCCCAAGCGGCCCGGTGCCGTAGGTGGTGGTGAAGACGCAGAATCCGGCCGCGTTCAGAACCGGTGCGAGCGTATTCCAGGTGATGGTGTCATTGCTCAGCCCGTGGAACAGCACAACCGGATTCGGATGGGCCGCCGAGGGGCGGCACGACCAGTCGTTGGCTCCGGGCGGCGGCGTCCCCGGGGCCGCCAGTTGCGCGCCGACCCCGCCCAGGTAGCTGAAGGAAGGGGCCGCCGCCGGTTCGTCGGCGGCGGCGATCCGCGTGGCCGCACCGGCCGAAAGGACAAGGGCGGCAAAGACTCCGATCAGACGCATCGACCAACACGGCATGATTCTCCTCATCGACATCCACGGGGGTCGGCACTCGATCCGCGAGCTATGACCGACCGGTCGGTCACAGAGTACCCCGGGTGTCCCCCGCCGCCAAGACATCGGGGAAGATCGGATCATGCCCAAACCGCCCGAACCCGGTCGCGCCGCCCTTCTCGACGCGGGCGCGCGCGTCGCCGAGGACAGGGGGCTGCGCGGGCTGTCGGTCAATGCGGTGGTCGAGGCCGCGGGCATGGCGAAAGGCACCTTCTACCATCACTTCCCGGATCGGCGCAGCTATGTCATCGCGTTGCACCGCCGCTACCACGACACCCTCGCCGAGCTGATCGGCGCGCACATCGCCGATATTCCGCCGGGCGCGGCGCGAGTGCGGGTCGGGGTAGCGGCCTATCTCGACGCCTGTCTGCGGACTCGCGGCACCAAGGCATTCCTCGCCCAGTCGCGCACCGACACCGATCTGCTCGATGAGGTGCACGACCGCAATCAGCAGTTCGCCCGGCTCATCGAACCCGATCTGCGCGCGATGGGCTGGACCGATCCGCACGCGGTCGCGCTGCTGCTGGTCGCCATGGTCGCCGAGACCGCGCTCGCCGAACTCTACGGCGAGGGTCCGCGCCCGGATCTGCGCGCGGCAGTCATCGCCCTGGTCGAGCGCGCGCGAGAGTGAGCCGGATCAGGCGATCGACATGGCGATACCGTCGAGGATGTCGTGCTCGCTGACGATGAGCGCGGAAATATCGGCGCGGCGGGCCAATTCGTAGGCCAGCACCTCGGTAATCACCGCGCCGCCGCCGATGACGTCCACCCGGCCCGGATGCATCGGCCCGAGCGCGGCGCGCTGATCGTGGTCCATCGCGAGCAGCCGATCGCACACCGCCCGCACCTGATCCAGGGTGAGGCTGGTGAGATGCACACGCTCGGAATCGTATTCGGGCAGGTCGAGCGCCACCGCCGCCAGCGTCGTCATCGTGCCCGCGACGCCGACCCAGGTGTGCGCGTCCTCGACCGGCACCTTGGCGAACGCCTCGGCCAGCCGCTCTGTGGCGAATTCCCTTGCGGCGGCGATCTGTTCGGGAGTCGGCGGATTGCCGGGCAGACAGCGCTCGGTGATCCGTACGCATCCGATATCGGCCGAGAACGCGGCCCGCACACCGTCCGCGTCGCCGAAGACCAGTTCGGTGGAGCCGCCGCCCAGATCGACCACAACGAAAGGTCCTGCTGCGCCCGCCAATTCACCGATGGCACCGCTGAACGACAGCCGCGCCTCCTCGTCGCCGGTGATGACCTCGGCCTCCGCACCCGGAACGACGGTGCCGAGTTCGGCGCGCGCCATACCGAAGAAGTCCTCGCGGTTGGCGGCGTCACGGGTGGCGGAGGTGGCGACCATGCGCACCCGGTCCACCTCGGCCTCGCGCATCAGCGCGGCGTAGTCGGCCAGCGCGACGCGGGTGCGCTCGATCGCCTCGGGCGCCAGCGCGCCCGTGGCGTCGACGCCCTGACCGAGCCGCACGATACGCATTTCGCGATGCACGTCGGTGAGGCGGCCGTCGGGCCGGACGTCGGCGATCAGGAGCCGGATCGAATTGGTACCGCAATCGACCGCCGCGACCCGAAGTCCGGCGCGGTCATCCGTCGACGCACCGCTCATGAGTGCTCCTTCGTCCGTTCGTAGGTCGGCCAGTCGGCCGGAATCGCCGTGCCGCGCAATCCGTTGTCGGCCGCGAGCGCCACCGCTTCGTCTCCGAACGGATTGACCCCCGGCCCCTTCGCCAGGGCGTGCGCGATCAGCACGTGCAGGCATTTCACCCGATCCGGCATGCCGCCGCCGGTGAATTCGGTGCCGAGCGACTCGATCTCGTCGCGTTCGGCGAGATAACTCTCGTGCGCGGCGCGATAGGAGGCCGCCAGCTCCGTATCCGCGCCGAGACGTTCGGTCATCTCCCGCATCACCCCGGCCGACTCCTGACGGCTCGCTTCGGCGGTCAGCCGCGGGTCGGTGAGGTAGTACAGCGTGGGGAACGGGGTGCCGTCCGGCAATCGAGGCGCCGTCTTCACCACCGCGGGCAACCCGTCCGGTGTGCGGTAGGCGACGGCGAGCACTCCGCGCGGGGCGCGGCCGAGTTGCTCGGCGATGATCTCCAGATCACGGTCTGTCGGTGCGGTCACCTTGGTCCTTCCGGGGCCTGCGTCGGGGCGGTCGCGGGTGTCGGCGCGGGCGAGGGACCGGGCTGCGGCTGGGAGATCGACTCCCACAGCTGCGTGTACCAGGGATCGGGTGTCTTCGACCGGGTCGGCGCCGCGGGCCGCGGGGGCTCCTCGATCCCGGGCACCTGCACGATATAGGGCGTCTCCCCCGGCATCACCAGCCGCAGTCGATCACGGGCCTCGGCCCGGATGAAGGCCGGATCCTGCTGCTGGGCGCGCCGATCGCGCAGTCTGGCCAGATCGGCCTCGAGTTCGCGACGCTGTTCGGCCAACTGCGCCGCCTCGGCGCGCTGCGCGAAATACGTGCGCATCGGCACGGCCAGGGTGAGGGCCAGGGCGCACACGACGACCGCAAGAATGACGGCCTTACCGGTGGACAGGCCGAGAATGGTCTTGTCGTGGCGGTCGCCGGACTTCCTTGCCGCGATCTTGCGGGGCTTGGCGCCGCGTTCGGCCTCCGCCCGGCGGCGAGTGACGCGTTTGGCCGCCGCGGGTCTGGCGGCGGTCTCGGTATCGGCGCCCGCTCGCGGACGCGATCCGGCGATCCGGGAGGTGCGGCGCTCACCGCGCCCGCCCGGACCGGCGCCGCGCCCGCGTCGTTCGGTCATGCCGACTCCCGGTCACCGGTGCGCGCGGATCCGGCGCGGCGACCTCGGCCGCCGCGGATCCGCCGACCCGCGCGCACCGCGAGACTCACCCCTCGAACGCGAAGCGCGGGAACGCGACGTCCCCGGCGTACCGGGCGGAATCGCCCAGCGCGTCCTCGATGCGCAGCAACTGGTTGTACTTGGCGACCCGCTCGCTGCGGGCGGGAGCGCCGGTCTTGATCTGGCCGCTGCCGACAGCCACCGCCAGATCGGCGATGGTGGTGTCCTCGGTCTCGCCGGAACGGTGCGACATCATCGTCTTGTAGCCGTTACGGTGCGCGAGTTCGACCGCGTCCAGTGTCTCGGTCAGTGTGCCGATCTGGTTGACCTTCACCAGCAGCGCGTTGGCCGCGCCCTTGGCGATGCCCTCCTCGAGGCGCTCCGGGTTGGTGACGAACAGGTCGTCGCCGACGAGTTGCACCTTGTCACCGATCTGGTCGGTGAGCGCGACCCAGCCGTCCCAGTCGTCCTCCGACAGCGGGTCCTCGATGGACACCAGCGGGTAGGCGGTGAGCAGTTCGGCGTAGAACTGCGCCATATCGGCGGCGGTCCGGTCGGCGCCCTCGAACTTGTAACCGGTTCCGGCGGTGTAGAACTCGGTTGCCGCGACATCGAGCGCGAGCGCGACGTCGGTGCCGAGCTTCAGACCGGTCTTGTCGATGGCGACGCTGATCAGGTCGAGCGCCTCCTTGGTGCCCGCCACGTCGGGAGCGAAACCGCCCTCGTCGCCGAGTCCGGTGGCCAGGCCCTTGGACTTCAGCACCGCCTTGAGCGAGTGATATACCTCGGCGCCCCAGCGCAGCGATTCCTTGAATGTCGGCGCACCGATCGGCGCGACCATGAATTCCTGCACGTCCACACCGGTGTCGGCGTGCGCGCCACCGTTGAGGATGTTCATCATCGGAACCGGCAGGACGTGGGCGTTCGGTCCGCCCAGGTAGCGGAACAGCTCCAGACCCGAGGACTCCGCCGCCGCGCGGGCCACCGCGAGCGAGACGCCGAGCAGCGCGTTCGCGCCGAGGCGCGACTTGTCGGGAGTGCCGTCGAGATCCAGCAGCACCTGGTCGACGGTGCGCTGTTCGACCGCGTCGAGCCCGATGACGGCGGGGGCGATCTCGTCGAGGACGCCCTCGACGGCCTTCTGCACTCCCTTTCCCAGGTACCGGTCGCCGCCGTCACGTAGTTCGACGGCCTCGTGCTCACCGGTGGAGGCACCGGAGGGCACGGCCGCCCTGGTCAAGGTGCCGTCGTCGAGGGCGATCTCGACCTCGACAGTGGGGTTGCCGCGAGAATCCAGGATCTCGCGTGCGCCGACCTGCTCGATGATGGCCACGAAAACGACACTCCTTCGCTGCTGGCACGGTGGGTCTCACGGGGTGGGCCGTGCGGTGCCGAGCCTAGCGCAGGACGGACCGGCACAGGCTCCGGCACGGCCGGTCCCGGTCACCGCGCGGGCGGTGCGGGCGCCGGATCACGCGCGGCGACCTACGCTGTAGGCCGCCGCGCGATCGCGGACGGTGAGCAGGTATGCGGTCGAGCGGTTGTAGGTGAGCAGGGCCTGCTGCCAGCCGCGCTCGGAAGTGAGATCACCACCGCTCGCGCACAGGTACCGGGCCGCGGTCAGTGCCGCGTCATCGATGTTCTGCGGATCGGCGACGCCGTCGCCATTGGCGTCCACACCCCAGCGCCGCCAGGTCTCGGGAATGAATTGCAGCGGGCCGACCGCACGGTCGAATTCGGTGTCGCTGTCGAGAGCCCCGCCGTCGGTGTCGCGGATGAGTGCGACTCCCGTTGCGCCGTCGAGCGCGATGCCGATGATCGGCGGGCGCACGACCCCGTCGCCCGCCAGCGTCGAATCGCCGTGCGTGCCGTGACGGCTCTCCACGCTGGCGATGCCCGCGAGCGTCGTCCACGCGATACCGCAGTCCGGTCTCGACCGCGCCATGACCGCGGCCGCGTAGCCGTATGCCTCGAGCGCGACCGAGGAGATCCCGGTACTCGACTGCTCACTCGCCCAACCGCGCAATTGCACGGCGGTACGACCCGGGCCGTCCAGATCGATGACGGGCAGCACTGCGCCGGGTCCGGGCGGGATTCCCGGCGGAATCGGCGGCAACGACGGACCCCCACCGCATCCGGCCAAGACCAGGCTCACCAGGACGGCGGCCACCGCGCCGGACTTCTTCGACAACACGATTCCATCATCCAGATCCGCCGAGCGCGCCGCCGATTCGCGAGCGCCGACCCGCCGGTCTCGCCGGGTCGCGGCGCCTTTCGTCCCATGGGTCGCGGAAACCAATTGGCATGTCTTATTTCACGACTCGCTTAGGTAAGGCTTGCTTAACGCGGGCGGACCCATTAGCTTCGCAGATCGGATCGTCACCCGTTCCCGACCCGACCCGAAGAAGGGATCCTTGGTGAAAAGCGTTCTCTCCGAACGTAGCAAGCTTCACCCGCTGGATATCGAACGACGTGAACTGCCCGCCGAGGCCGGGTACGCGGTGCGCGCGCTGGCACACGAAATCTGTACCGAACTGGATGCCGCGCCCGCGCGACCGGATCGCGCGCGCACGCTGACCGATCCCGTTCTGGTCGAACGGATCGACGCCCGCGCCCGCGAACTGCCCGCCGAGGTACGCCGGGCGCTGCGCCCGCCCGCCGGACCCGCGGGAGCGGCGATCGTGACCGGGCTGCCGATCACCGACGCGGAATTCGGCCCGACACCGTCGGATTGGCGCGAAGCGGCGGGCTGGAGCTGCGATCCGGCGCGGCGCGCGCGCTCCTTCGAATTCGACATCGTGACGCTGCTGCTCGGGCGCTGCGCCGGTGAACCCTTCGGCTGGCGTGGACAGCAGGACGGGCGGCTGGTCAACAACATCGTGCCCGCCCGCGGCCACGAGGCGGAGCAGTCCGGGGCGAGCAGCGAGACGCTGCTGTGTCCGCACACCGAGGACGCCTTCCACCCGGCCCGGTCGAATCTGCTGATGCTGGTTTGTCTGCGCAATACCGACGGTGTCGGCACCACCGTCTCCTCGGTGCGCCGCGTCGAGCTGACCGGCGAACAGCTGCGCCTGCTCGCCGCGCCGACCCTGCCGATCCTGCCCGACGTGTCCTATGGCGGCGGCCATGAGCGTTTCGACGCCATCCCGGTTCCCACGGTGTGGAGCGAAAGCGGATACAGCACAGCTGATCTGACCCTGCGCTACGATCCGGCATACACTCCGCTCGATGACGCGGGCGTCGAATTCCGGCGTGCCTACGCTCATCTCACCATGGAACTCGAAAGGGTTTGCGTAACAGCGACACTCGACCCGGGCGAGTTGCTGCTGATCGACAACGACGTGGCCGTGCACGGCCGGGTGCCGTTCACCGCGCGCTACGACGGCACCGACCGCTGGCTCAAGCGTGTCAATATCCGCCTGCCCGAACGGCGCCGCCGAGCGGCCGAATCCGACGAGAATGGATATGGGCAACAGATCGTTGCCCCTTTCCCGGTCGCAGTGAATCGGCGGCCGACCGGGGCGGGAGCAGGGCGGGAAACCACAGCAGATGAACGAGGAACCGTTGCACAGCCGTGACCGCGCCACGCCCCTGCGGGTACTGAGCCGCAGCGATCTCGCCGATCTGCCCATCACGCCCGCGGCCGTGGTACGCGCGGTCGAGGACGCCTACCTGGCCTTCGCGGCGGGCGAGTCGGACAATCCCCGCAAACTCAGCGTCGCCGACCCGCGCGGCTGGTCGGTGGCCTACGCCATGCTTGGCCGTGACGGCCGCCGCCGCGTCGTGGCGATGAAGACCTCGTACAAGTTCGATCCCGATCACGATCGCAGCACCAAGCGCTACTACACGACGATCACCCTCTACGACGACACCACCGGCGCGCCCATAGCCATGATGGACTGCGCCCGGGTCGGCGCGCTGCGCACACCCGCGGTGTCGGCGCTGCTTGTGCGCGAGACCATGCGCCCCGGGGCGCGGCGCGTGCTGCTCATCGGCACCGGAACCCAGGGCCGCAACGCGTTGCCGCATCTGCTGGCCGCCGCACCGCAACTGCGCGAACTCATGGTCTACGGCACCCATACCGAGGGGCTGGCGGCGGTGCGCAGCATGCTCGCCGCGCACGATCCGCACGCCGTGCTCGAGACCGTGTCCGATCCGCGCGCCGCCGCGGCCACGGCCGACGTGGTGCTCGCGACCGCGGGTCCCGGCACCGAGGTCGCGCTCGAATCCGCCGATCTCGCACCGGGTTCGGTGGCGGTGCTGGTCGGCTACGGGCTCGCGCCGTCGACGCTGATCGATGCCGATCGGGTCGTCGCGACCAGCGCCGAGCAGATGCGGTTGACCGGCACGGATATGGCGGGCCCGGACGGCACGCTGCGCGGGGTCGACGCGGAACTGCCGCAGATCCTGAGCCGCCGCGCGGTCGGGCGGCGCACGGATGACGAGCGCGTCTTCGTCTACAACAGCGGACTCGTGCTCACCGATGTCGCGGTGGCGCACGCCCTCGCCGAACGGGCCATCGCCGAAGGACGCGGCACGGAGGTCCCGCTGTGGGACTGAGCGGACCGGACGCGATTCGGTCCCGGCTCGACACGCCGAGCACCGAATCCCCGCCCGGCGAACGGGCGAACAGCGCCACCGCCCTGCCCGCGCACCGCGACCCGTGGGAGCGGCGACTGCTCGACCACCCGGAACTGCTCGGCGATATCGCCTTCGCGATCGGCGGGCCGTTCCACGTCATGTATCCCGCTCGCGTCGAACGCAATATCCACGGTTTCCACGAGGTCATGCGGGCGGCGCGAGTCGCAGGCGACATCTACTACGGCAAGAAGGCCAACAAATCCCCGTGCGTGATCAGGGCGTGCGCGAACGCCGGTGCGGGGGTGGACGTCTCGAGTACCGGTGAGTTCGCCGCCGCGCTCGCCCACGGCATTCGCGGCACCGAGCTCATGGTCACCGGACCGGCCAAATCCGAGGACCTGCTGTGGCTGGCACTGCGCCACGGCGCCAAGCTGGCCGTGGACAGCGTGGCCGAACTCGACCGGATCACCGCGCTCGCGCAGACGGCGGGCCGGGCCCGGGTGCTGCTGCGCGTGCTGCCGACGGCGTCGGCGAGCCGGTTCGGGCTCGACGCCGAGGAACTCGCGGTGGCGATGGCCATCTTGGATCGCGAGGGCGGTCCGGTCGCGTTGACGGGCTTCAGTTTCCATCTGTCCGGCTACGACCCGGTCGCGCGCGCCGACTTCGCCGCCGAACTCGTCGATCGCTGCCTCGAGGCCAGGGCGCTCGGCCATGAGGCCTCGGTCATCTCCATCGGCGGCGGTTTCGCCGTCGACTACGTGCCCGCGCGGGAATGGCGTGCCTTCACCGAGGGCGTCACCCGCGACTGGTTCCACGCGGGCAAGCGATTCGACTCCTATTACCCCTACCACTGCGCCGAGCCGGGCCCCGACATGCTTGCGGCGATCCTGCGTCACGGCGACCTCGCGGGCCGCTTGCGCGACAACGGCATCCGGTTGGCGATCGAACCCGGTCGCGCGCTGCTCGATCGCGCCGGATCGACCGTGTTCCGGGTGCGCGACGCCAAGACTCGCGTCGCACACGGCGCACCGTATCGCCTGCTCACCGTGGACGGCACCAGCCTGAGCCTGTCCGAACAGTGGTTCGACAGCGAATACCTGCCCGATCCGGTGCTGTGGCCGCGACGTCCGGGCGATCCGACGCCGACCAGCGTCGGCGCCGCCACCTGTCTCGAATCGGACATGCTGAGTTGGCGCCGAATCCCGCTGCCGCGCGCCGCGGCGGTAGGTGACCTGCTGGTGTATCCGAATACCGCCGGATACCAGATGGATTCCAACGAATCCGCCTTTCACGAGCTGCCGATTCCGCCGAAGGTCGTGCTGTACGACGCCGACGGCGACCGGCTGCGCTGGAGACTCGACGCCGGATAAACGGCGCCGCAGTAGGCCGCACCGCGCGATCGGCCCCGCGCCGCGGCCACGACCGCTCACGACCGAGGAGATACCCATGCCGCTCGTCAACCGCGTGACGGACCTGATCGGCCGCACCCCGCTGTTCGAACTCGCGACCACCGCCACGGGCACCCGGTTGCTGCTCAAGTTGGAGCAGTTCAACCCCACGGGCGCGGCCAAGATCCGTATGGCGCGCGAAATGGTCCTCGATGCCGAACGTCGAGGTTTGCTGCGCACCGGCGGACATATCATCGAATCCACTTCAGGGAATACCGGACTCGGTCTGGCGGTAGTAGCCGCCGAACGTGGGTATCGCTTCACCGCGGTGGTCGATCGTCACGCGTGCAAGGACAAGCTGCGGGCGATGCGAGCGATGGGCGCCGAACTGGTCTTCGTAGCCGACGAGGGTAATGACGAGTTGGCGACCTCGGCGCGCGAGGACCTGGCCGCGGCGATGGCCGCCGAGCGATCCGACGCGTATTTCACCGAACAGCACAACAACCCGGCCAATGCGGTGGGCTATTATTCGGTAGCTGAAGAATTGCTAGAAGATGTGGGGCGGGTCGACATCCTGCTATCGTCGGTCGGCACGGGCGGCTCGCTGTTCGGCACCGCGACCCGGCTGCGCCAACTGGGATGCGTTCCGCGCGTCATCGGGGTGGAGCCGGTGGGTTCCATCGCCTTCGGCGGTCCGGGCGGCCCGTACTGGCAGTCCGGCACCGGCACCCCGCCCGGCGCCACCATCGGCACCGCGGTCGACTACTCACTGCTCGACGAAGGGGCCAAGGTGTCCGATATCGACGCCTTCGCCGCCGCCCGCGCGGTCGCCGCCGAACTCGGGCTGATGATCGGCGGTTCGGCGGGCGGCTCGGTGTACGCGGGACTCACCCGCCTCGAACAGTTCCCGCCCGGATCGACCGTGGTCACCATCGTCTGCGACGGCGGCGAGAAATATCTCGACACCGTATTCGACGACGCCTGGATGTCGGCGCGCGACCTGCTGGCCCCCGAGGTGGAGGCCGAGGTCGCCCGGCTGCTGCGGCGCTACTCGCCCGCCTCGAACAGTTCCGGCTTGGTCGAGGCGCGATGATATGTCCCGGTGCGCCAAACCGAAGGCGCTCGAGTGGAGAGGCGCGATGAAGCCCCTGACGATCCGCGTCGCGACGCACCGCGCCGCCCGCCGCGCGGTGGGAGCGGACCGATGAACCTGCCGAACCTTCGCATCGGCGGGACGGGCGGGCGAGCCGACGGACGGCGGCTCACCGCCCTCGCCGCACCGATCGTCCTGACCCAACTCGCCCAGATCGCGGTGTCCACCACCAATATCGCGCTCATGGGCACTCTCGGGGTGCGGCAGGTCGCCGCGGGCGGACTGGCCATCGTGCTGTTCAACCAGGTCCGCACCATGTGCGTCGGACTGGTCACCGGCACCGGCAACCAGATCGCGGGTGCGGTCGGCGCCGCGGGCAAGCGCGGCGAATCCGCCGACGACGAGGTCCGCGCGGTGGTGCGCTCGAGCTTCCTCATCGCCACCCTGGCCGGGCTGCTCGGCGGCATGATCCTCATCGGCCTCGGCTGGTCGCTGCGGTGGCTCGGCCAGGACGCGGGCGTACTCGCCGACGCGCGCCCCCTGATGGTCGCCCTCGCTCCCGGTCTGCTGCCGTGCCTGTGGTTCCAGGTGCTGCGCCAGTACACCGTCGGCATGCAGCGCCCGCAAGCCCTGCTCATGGTGACCCTCGGATCGGTGGCGCTGAATCCGGCACTGGCGCTTGCCTTCATGCACGGCTGGGCGGGTCTGCCCGCCCTCGGGCTGACCGGCATCGGCATGGCGACCACCCTGGTATTCCTGCTCGGTTTCGGCGCGCTCTACCTCATGGTGCGCCGCGACGAGGAACTCGGCCGCGCCCTGGCGCTGCGCCCCTGGCCCGTACACCTGTCGACGGTCCGATCGGAACTGAGGCTCGGCACGCCGATCGCGCTCACCTACGGCTCGGAAGCGGGCATGTTCTCGGTGCTCGCGCTCGTGATGGGCGGTTTCGGACCGGCGGCCCTGGCCGCGCACAATGTGGTCTACCAGATCATCTACATCGTCTTCCAGGTCGCCATCGGCATCTCGCACGGCGCGTCCATCCTGGTCAGCCATGCGGTGGCACGCGACGAATTCGGCCGAGCGCGCACGGTGGCATGGCTGGCGCTGCGCCACGCCGCGATCGTGGCGGCGGTCACCGGCGTGGTCTACGTCGTCGCGCCGGATATGGTGCTGCGGCCGTTCCTCGAGCCGGGCGACACCGCGACCATCGAGATCGCGCACACCCTGCTGCTGATCGGCATCGTGCTGCAATTCTTCGACGCCGCGCAGAACATCGGCACCGGACTACTGCGGGGTCTGAAGGCCACCAAGGCGGGACTTCGCCTGTCGCTGGTCGGCTACTGGGTCGTCGGCCTGCCCGCGGCCCTGCTGCTCGCCTTCCCGCTCGGCCTCGGCGCGGCGGGCGTCTGGTGGGGTCTGACCGCCGGTCTCGCGACCACCGCGGTGCTCATGGTCCGCCGCTACTTCGCCCTGCTCGACCGCAGGGAACGACAACTGCCCGGATTGCTGCCCGAATCCGTCACCACACCGGGTTGATTCCACTTCGGAACGAATCGCGCCGCGCCGATCGGTCGAACCGATCGGCGCGGCGTCGTCTCCGGCACAGGTCAGATGTGCACGCCGTAGTCGCGGGCGATACCCGCCAACCCGGAGGCGTAGCCCTGACCGATGGCGCGGAACTTCCATTCCGGCCCGTGGCGGTACAGCTCGCCGAAGACCATCGCCGTCTCGGTCGAGGCGTCCTCGGTGAGGTCGTAGCGTGCCAGTTCGGCGCCGGTCGTGGCGTCGATCACGCGAATGAAGGCGTTGCGGATCTGCCCGAACGACTGTCCGCGGGCGTCGGCGTCGTGGATCGACACCGGGAAGAAGATATTCGTGATCGTCGGCGGCGTGGCGGCCAGATCGACATTGATCGTCTCGTCGTCTCCCTCGCCCTCACCGGTCAGGTTGTCACCGGTGTGCTCGATGGTGCCTTCCGGCGAGCGCAGATTGTTGTAGAACACGAAATGCTGATCGGACAGCACTTTCAGATTCGGTCCGGTGGCGAGCGCGCTCGCATCGAGGTCGTAATCCGCCCCGGTGGTGGTGCGCACGTCCCAGCCGAGTCCCACCGAAACCTTGGTCAGGTTCGGGGCCTGCTTCGACAGCGAAACATTTCCGCCCTTGGCCAGTGTGACGCTCATGATCCCCTTCCGTTCGGCGCGGTCGCGCCGCCTTTCAGCACGATTATTATCGTAGTCCCGATTTTTGTTGCGCCGGTTTTCAATCGGTACCCGACCGTTGCGAAACCGACTCGCGGAGAATTCTCTGCCCGATCCCGCACGGCCGCCACTCTGCCCGCCATCGCTTCCCGAATACCGTGATCCCCGGTCGACATAGCAGGCTCGCATGGAAGCTGGTCCGCCGCGCGGTGACGGCACGTTCGCGATCGGACGAATCCCGAATCGCTCACGCCCAGTGGGCGCGCCAGTCCTGCGAGGTCAGGGGCAGACGCGCGCCGCGCGCGGCCTCGGCGGCGTCCTCGGCGGCTCGAACGCGCGTGGCGAAGGTCAGTGCGGCCTTGCGAAGGCGCTCCTCGGCGCTGTCCGGGCCGCCGAGACGCACCACGCGCAGTTCCTCGCCGATCAGATCCTCGGGCAACCCAGCCTTGGTCGCGCGGCCTATCACCTTCTCGGCCAACGCGAGCGCGGGCTGGGCCATGGCGATACCGTCCAGACAGGAGCGCCGGGCCTTCTCCGCCGATTTGCGCTCCTCCCACGCCGCCTCCTGCGCGGCGATCTTCTCCGCGAGCGTGGCCGCCGGGTCGATGCGCGAATCCCCAAGGTGCGGACTGCGATTGACCAGTTTCGTGACCAGTGCGGCGGCCACGTCACCGACGGTGAACTCACCGGCGGCCTCGGCGATCCTGGCGTGGAACAGGACTTGGAGCAGCAGGTCGCCGAGTTCCTCCCGAATGGTCTCGGCGTCGCCTGCCTGGATGGCGTCGAGCAGCTCGTAGGTCTCCTCCAGCAGGTAGGGTCGCAGCGAATCGTGGGTCTGAGTGACCTCCCAGCCGCCGAATTCCCACAGCCGGTTCATCACGTCCACGGCCTCGGCGAGGGCGTGCGCGGTCACCGCGACCGGGTCGCGATCGGTGTCGGTCAATTCGCCGACACCTCGGTGGCGACCCGCAGATCCACCGCGCCCCCGGCCTTCCCGTCCAGCGCCAGCAACAGATCAGCGACGTACTGCAACAACTGCACGTCGCGCACCCGATCGGCTCCGACGCTGTCGTGCACCCGGGGCAGCGGCAACTGCACCACACCGCTGGCGGCCTTGTATCCCGCGCTCGGGTAGATGCGCTTGAGCCGCAGCTGTTTGGAATCGGGCAGGTTCAGCAGCGGCGATACCTTCAATGTCGTTCCGGTGACCGCGATCTCGGTGACACCGTACTCGCGCGCCAGCAGCCGCAGCTTCGCCACCGACACCAGGCGCCCGACCTCGACCGGCAGCGGCCCGTATCGGTCGACCAGTTCCTCGACAACCGCGGCCAGCGCCGAATCATCCTGCGCAGCGGCCAATTTGCGGTATGCCTCCAGCCGCAGGCGATCGCTGGCGATGTAGTCCGGCGGGATGTGCGCGTCCACCGGCAGGTCGATGCGGACCTCTTTGACCTCCTCGGTGGTGATGGGCTTTCCGTCGGCGGCGGCCCGATACGCCTCGACCGCCTCGCCCACCAGCCGCACGTACAGGTCGAAGCCGACGCCCGCCACGTGCCCGGACTGTTCGGCGCCGAGAACGTTACCGGCGCCGCGGATCTCGAGATCCTTCATGGCCACGGCCATACCCGCGCCGAGGTCGGAATTCTGGGCGATGGTCGCCAACCGGTCGTAGGCGGTCTCGGTGAGCGGCTTCTCCGGCGGATACAGGAAGTAGGCGTATCCGCGTTCCCGGCTGCGACCGACCCGGCCGCGCAGCTGATGCAGCTGGGACAGGCCGAGCGCGTCGGCGCGCTCCACGACGAGGGTGTTGGCATTGGAGATGTCGAGACCGGTCTCGATGATCGTCGTGCACACCAGCACGTCGAATTCGCGCTGCCAGAAGCCCTGCACGGTCTGTTCGAGCATGTCCTCGTTCATCTGGCCGTGCGCGACCACCACCCGCGCCTCCGGAACCAGATCGCGAATCCGCTTGGCGGCCTTGTCGATCGAGGACACCCGGTTGTGCACGTAGAACACCTGGCCGTCGCGCAGCAGTTCGCGCCGGATGGCGGCGGTGACCTGCTTGTCGTTATAGCCGCCGACATAGGTGAGCACCGGGTGGCGTTCCTCCGGCGGGGTGAGGATCGTCGACATCTCACGGATGCCCGCGAGGCTCATCTCCAGGGTGCGCGGAATCGGCGTCGCCGACATGGTGAGCACGTCGACGTGCGTGCGCAGCGCCTTGATGTGTTCCTTGTGCTCGACGCCGAAGCGCTGCTCCTCGTCCACGATCACCAGACCGAGGTCCTTCCAGCGCACCCCCGTCTGTAGGAGCCGGTGCGTGCCGACCACGATGTCCACCGACCCGTCTGCCATACCCGCGAGCACCTCGCGCGATTCGGCCGGGTCGGTGAACCGCGACAGTCCCTTCACGGTGACCGGGAATCCGGCCACCCGCTCGGTGAAGGTCTGGAGATGCTGTTGGGCCAGCAGGGTCGTCGGCACCAGCACGACCACCTGTTTGCCGTCCTGGACCGCCTTGAACGCCGCGCGCACCGCGATCTCGGTCTTGCCGTAGCCGACATCGCCGCAGACCACGCGGTCCATCGGCACCGGTTTCTCCATATCGGATTTGACCTCGGCGATGGCCGTCATCTGGTCGACGGTCTCGGTGAAGGCGAACGCGTCCTCCATCTCCTGCTGCCACGGGGTATCCGCGCCGAACGCGTGTCCGGGCGCCGCCTGCCGGGCGGCATAGAGCTGCACCAGTTCACCCGCGATCTCACGAACGGCCTTGCGGGCCTTGCGTTTGGTGTTCGCCCAGTCCGAGCCGCCGAGTTTGGACAGGCTCGGCATCTCCCCGCCGACATAGCGCGAGAGCTGATCCAGCGACTCCATCGGCACGAACAGCCTGTCGCCCGGCTGACCGCGCTTACCCGGCGCGTACTCGATGACCAGGTACTCCCGGCGCGCGCCGCCCACCGTGCGCTCGATCATCTCCACGAATTTGCCGATGCCGTGCTGGTCGTGCACGACCATATCGCCCGCGTTGAGGGCCAGCGGGTCGACCTGATTGCGCCGCTTGGCGGGCAGCCGTTTGCCCTCGGCGGGCGCGGTGACGCGATTGCCGGTGAGATCGGATTCGGCGACCACGACGAGTCCGGCGTCGTCGAAGACGAGTCCGTCGTGCAGCGAACCGCAGAGCACCCCCACCACACCCGGCTCGGGTTCGGCGCCCGGCGCGAGCACCCCCGCCGGAACGTCGGCGTCGGCGAGCCGCTCCAGAATGCGCGCGGCCGTACCGTGACCGGCTACCACGACGACCGCGCGAGCGCCGGTGGCGACGTGGGCGCGCAGCGAGGCGAAGATGGTCGCCACCAGTTCGTCGGACCCGCGCGCGGCCGGACCCGCCAGCATCGGCAACACGACCTCGGCCGGGTCACCCGAGGTCAGAGGGCTCAAGGTCCACCAGGGCAGGCCCTCGCGGTCGGCGCTTTCACGTATATCGGAGAGTCCGCGATAGCCGGAGGCGGCCAGATCGAGCCCGTGCCCGCCGAGCGGCGCCGCGCCGCCGAAGGACGCCGCCGTCCACGACGCCTCCAGGAACTCCTCGCCGGTGCGCACCAGGTCGGCGGCACGCGTGCGGATCTTCTCCGGATCGCACAGCAGCAGATGCGCGCCCCGCGGCAGCACCTCGGTCAGCAGCCGCAGCTCACCCGGTTGCAGAACCGGCAGCAACGCCTCCATCCCGTCCACCGGAATACCCTCGGCCAGCTTCTCCAGCATCTCGACCAGCGCCGCGTCCGCGGCGTTGTCCGCCGCCACGGCCGCCGCCCGGTCACGTACCGCGTCGGTCAGCAGCAACTCCCGACACGGCGGCGCGGCCACCACATCCACCGCGACATCGGTGAGCGAGCGCTGGTCGGCGACCGAGAACGGCCGCAGCTCGGTGATCTCATCACCCCAGAACTCCACGCGCACCGGATGATCCGCGGTGGGCGGAAACAGATCGAGAATCCCGCCCCGCACGGCGAACTCGCCACGCTTACCCACCATGTCCACCCGCGTATACGCGAATTCCACCAGCCGCGTGAGCAATTCGTCGAAATCGAACTCCGCGCCGACGCGCAGCACGATCGGCGCGATATCCCCCAGCCCCGCCGCCATTGGCTGCATCAGCGACCGCACGGTGGTCACGACCACCCGGAGCGGATCCGGGAAAACGGGGTCACGCGGATGAGCCAGACGCCGCAGCACCTCGAGCCTGCGCCCGACCGTATCGGCCCCCGGGGAGAGCCGTTCGTGCGGCAAGGTCTCCCACGAGGGGAATTGCGCGACGCCGCCCCCCAGCATCTCGGTCAGCTCGACCGCGAGATCGTCGGCCTCCCGCCCCGTAGCCGTGACCACCACCAACGGCTGTTTCGCCGCCACCGTGGCGGCCACGAACGGCCGCGCCGCCACCGGCGCGACCAGTTCGACCGAGGACTTGCCCACCAGGTCGGAGACGGTCCGCAAGCCGATGTCGGAGCCGGCCACCGTGGCCAGTCCCGCGAGAGGTGGACGGTGGGACGACATCGACTACTCCTGCGACGAGGCGGTGGTTTGATCAGCCAATCGAGTCTAAACACCGGCCGCGACCCGACCGCCGCCCCCACCATCGGTACCCCGGCCACCCACCCCGGCCCCAAGCGCGAACCAACACCGAAAGATCACCCCAGCCGCACCGGCCGATCCTCCCGCAACCCGACAGCGACCCCCACGAACCCGCCGCGCCAGAAGCAAGACCACAGCCACAATTCGCAGCCCCCTCGCGTCCGAGCAGCCGAGACAAAGCAACGAAGGCGCGAGTAACGACCACTCGGACGCGAGACATAAGGGGCCGCGAACCCCGCCGTGCCGAAGGCACGGCCAGAGATCCAGTTCGCGGCCGTCTCGCGTCCGAGTGGTCGAAACGATGCGACGAAGGAGCAAGTATCGGCCGCTCGGACGCGAGACCCAAAGGGCCGCGAACCCGCGGCGCCGGAGGCGCCGCCAGTATTACGGCACGTATCTGCGGAGCCTTCGGGCTGCGAATTCCCGGAAGTACGAGAGCTTCTCCCCGGGGACGAGGGACGGTAGCAGGAAATACCAGGCCCGTTCCATGCGGGTCGCCATCTGGTCGATCGACTCGGTGCCGACCGCCACGATGTGCACGCCCGCGGTGATCTCCTGGAGCAGCAGACCGATCACATCGGGATCGAGGTCGGCTTCCAGATCTCCTTGTGCGATGGCGCGTTCGGCGAGCAACCGGTAGGTGTCACCCCATGTCTTGGCGATGTTCTCGCCCTGGGCGCCCTTGAAATCGCCGATTTGATGGGTGAGCTTGAGCATCGCTCCGACCATCGGATCATTCATGGATAGGTCCGCGACCACGTAGGTGATCCCGATGCACGCTTCGAGCGCGGGTACCCGTGGATCGAAGAATCCCTGGCACGATCCGACCAAGCGTTCGTTGCCCTGGTCGACCACCGCACGGGCGAGTTCTTCCTTCGACCCGAAGTGAAAGTACAAGGCGCCCTTGGTCACGTTCGATTGCGCGATGATCTCGCTCAGGCTCGCGTTCGCATATCCCAAGCGCAGAAAGACATCGGCAGCGCCCGCGAGGACGGAGTCGCGCGTGATCTCCGCGCGCGCTTGCCTAGCCATCAGATCCGCCTGTCATTTCCTGAAACCAGCCATCCTGAAGTAGACCGACATCCCGAAGTAAGACCGACACACCGCCCGAACAGCACCCAGAGGATGCGTGAACGGTACCATCAGGCGGTCGTGCGTTAACCAATTCGAGCATTCGGCCGGGCCTCCATCGCAATTCGCTGGTTAACAATCTCGGTCAATCGGTGGCGGCCGTCGGCCATTCCGAGCTGAGTTGCGGGTCCGCTTCGAGGTGGCTGAGCCCGTTCCAGCACAGATTCACCAGATGTGCCGCGACAACCTCTTTCGACGGTGTGCGCGCATCCAGCCACCAGGTCGCGGCGGTGGAGACCGTACCGACCAGACCTTGGGCGTAGAGCGTGGCGAGGCCGGTGTCGAGGCCGCGGCGGCCGAAGTCGCCCGCGAGGATGTGGGCGACCTGGTTGACGGCCTCGTTGAGCAGGCTCGAGTAGCGCCCGTCGTCGGTGGCGACGGGCTGGTCGCGCACCAGGATTCGGAATCCGTCGGTGCGTTCCTCGATATAGGTGAGCAGGGCCAGCACGACCTGTTCCAGGCGCACCCGGGACCGGTTGCGTGTGAGCGAGGAGGTGATCATGTCGAGCAGCATCGACATCTCGCGGTCGACGACGACGGCGTAGAGGCCTTCCTTGCCGCCGAAGTGTTCGTACACCACGGGTTTGGAGACCTGGGCGCGTTGCGCGATCTCCTCGATCGAGGTGGCTTCATAGCCGCGCTCGGCGAACAGCGCGCGTCCGATTTCGATCAGTTGCCTGCGTCGCTGGGTGCCGGTCATCCGCGGCCGCGGCGGTGTCGCGCCCTTGCGTGCGCGCTCGCTCGCGGGCGGGTCGGCCGACTCGACTCCGGTGTCGGGGTCGGGCCTGCTCCGCGCCGGTCCGGGCGAGTTACCCATGTGCCTTCGGGGTCGGTCGCGGCTCGGGGAAGTGTGTTGCGCGCATATGTGCCTCCCTGCACGGACGGTACCGTTCCGAGACAACTGTTCCGGACAGCTCCTGGCGGCGCCTCGCCACCCCGTCCACTCACCGGCGAGGCAATCGATCTCACGTGGTCGGTCGGCGGGAAACCGGCTCGTGGGCGTACTAGCTCGACGTGGGGCGGGGTCTCGTGCGAGGATTCATGCCGTGCCGTGCGCACAGCGGCGGGTTGCGCCAGATCCGCCGGTGTGACGATCCGCCGTAGTGTAATGGCAGCACCTCTGATTTTGGTTCAGATAGTTCAGGTTCGAGTCCTGGCGGCGGAGCACATCGGCACGATGGCCTATCGTTGGCCGCGCACATCGCTGACCTCAGCACAGCGCTGACCGAATACGAAGCCGCCAACACGATGAACAGGCAGCCGAGGGAGATCCATGCCACAGCAGACCGCCGTCGTCGTTCTCGCCGCCGGAGCCGGGACGCGAATGCGGTCGAAGACACCCAAGGTGTTGCATTCGCTGGCCGGTCGGAGCATGCTCGCGCACGCGTTGCACGCGGCGAACGAGATCGACCCCGCGTATCTCATCACCGTGGTTGGCCACGATCGCGAACAAGTGGGCGCCGCCGTTGACGCGGTGGCCGCCGATCTGAGCCGCGAGATCACGCCCGCGCTTCAGGAGCGGCAACTCGGCACCGGCCACGCCGTGCAGTGCGCGTTGCAGACGCTGCCCGCGGATTTCTCCGGCGATCTGCTGGTGACTTCGGCCGACGTGCCGCTGCTCGACGGGCATACCCTGAGCGCGCTGCTGGACGAGCACCGCAGCTATCCCGAGCGTTCGGCGGTGACCGTGCTGACCTTCGTCCCGGAGGACGCCAACGGCTACGGCCGGATCGTGCGCGATGCCGACGGCGGTGTGGTCGAGATCGTCGAGCACGCCGACGCGACGCCGGCGCAGGCCGCGATCACCGAGGTCAACTCCGGTGTCTACGCCTTCGACGCGCGGGTGCTGCGCACCATGATCGGGCGGCTCTCGACCGCCAACGCCCAGCACGAGCTGTATCTGACCGATGTGTTGCGGCTGGCTCGGGAGGCGGGCCATCCGGTGCACGGCGCGCGCCTGGTGGATGCGGCCAAGGTCACGGGAGTCAACGATCGCGTGCAGTTGGCGCAGGCCACGCGCACGCTCAATCGCTACATCCTCGAGCGCCACATGCGTGCGGGTGTGACGGTGATCGATCCGGCGAGCACCTGGGTCGACGCGGGGGTGCAGATCGGCCGGGACGCGGTGCTGCGTCCGGGGGTCCAGTTGTTGGGCACGACGGTCATCGGCGAGGACGCCGAGGTGGGGCCGGATTGCACGCTCACCGACGTGCTCGTCGGCGACGGGGCGAAGGTGGTGCGCACGCACGGCGAGGGCGCCTCGATCGGTCCCGGTGCGACCATCGGCCCGTTCGCGTATCTGCGGCCGGGCACCGTGGTGGGCGAATCGGGCAAGTTGGGCGCGTTCGTGGAGACGAAGAACGCCTCCATCGGCGCGCACTCGAAGGTGCCTCATCTCACATATGTGGGTGACGCGACCATCGGTGAACACAGCAACATCGGCGCGTCCAGCGTGTTCGTCAACTACGACGGGGTGCGCAAGCACCACACCGTCGTCGGCTCGCACGTGCGCACCGGCAGCGACACCATGTTCGTCGCGCCGGTGACCGTGGGTGATGGGGCGTATACGGCTGCGGGTACTGTACTGCGCAGAAGCGTTCCGCCCGGCGCACTCGCGGTGTCCGGCGGGCCGCAGAAGAACATCGAGGGCTGGGTGCAGCGCCACCGTCCGGGGACGGATGCGGCGCGGGCGGCGGCGGCAGCGTTGTCGACGGCCGACGAACTATCGGGTCGGGTAACAGAGCAAAAGGATGGCAAACAGTAGTGACCGCGTCATGGATCGACAACCAGAAGAACCTGATGCTCTTCTCGGGACGCGCTCATCCTGAGCTGGCCGAACAGGTCGCGAAGGAACTCGACGTCCACGTCACCCCGCAGACCGCGCGCGACTTCGCCAACGGCGAGATCTTCGTCCGCTTCGAGGAATCCGTCCGAGGATCGGATGCCTTTGTCCTGCAAAGCTTTCCGGCCCCGTTGAACCAGTGGCTGATGGAACAGCTGATCATGATCGACGCGCTCAAGCGCGGTTCGGCCAAACGGATCACCGCGGTTCTGCCCTTCTACCCCTACGCCCGCCAGGACAAGAAGCACCGCGGCCGCGAGCCCATCTCTGCCCGCCTGGTCGCCGATCTGCTCAAGACCGCGGGCGCTGACCGCATCATCACCGTCGACCTGCACACCGACCAGATCCAGGGCTTCTTCGACGGACCGGTCGACCACATGCACGCGCAGTTGCAGCTGGCCGAGTACATCCGCACCAACTACAGCCTCGAGCACATCACGGTGGTCTCCCCCGACGCCGGTCGCGTGCGCGTCGCCGAGAAGTGGGCCGACTCGCTCGGCGGCTCCCCGCTGGCGTTCATCCACAAGACCCGCGACCCGATGGTGCCGAACCAGATCAAGGCCAATCGCGTGGTCGGTGAGGTCGAGGGTCGCACCTGCATCCTGATCGACGACATGATCGACACCGGTGGCACCATCGCGGGCGCGGTCAACGTGCTGAAGGCGGCGGGCGCGGGCGACGTGGTCATCGCCGCGACCCACGGCGTGCTCAGCGATCCGGCCGCCGAGCGGCTCGCGAACTGCGGCGCCAAGGAGGTCGTGGTGACCAACACCCTTCCGCTGACCGAGGAGAAGAAGTTCCCGCAGCTCACGGTGTTGTCCATCGCGCCGCTGCTGGCACGTACGATCCGCGAGGTCTTCGAGAACGGATCGGTCACCGGCCTGTTCAACGGCAACGCCTGAGCGTCCGAGCGCGCGGCGGCCCTGTCGTAGCGGTGATCGGATCGCCGGATCGAGCGGTGACTTCTGCCAGCGCTGCGACTGCGAGCGAATTCGGGGAATACTCGAACTATGGACCGTGAATCACTCGATATGGATATGGGCGACGACGATCAGGCCGACGAGATCCGCGAGTACGAGCGTGCCGTCGAGAATCCACCCCGCGACCTGCGCATTCCCTACCGCGAGAACGAAGACGACGGCCGACTCGGCATCGATGACGAACTCCGCCAGGAGTGGACCCCCGCCGCGCAACGCGCCGAGGACGCCAAGGAGGACGACCGTCCCGCCGAAGTGGCGGCCATGGAGATCGTCGACGACACCGACCTGTAGACCGGACGCCGCGTTGTCGGCACGCACCGATACGGCCGGTGTCGCGAACACCGGCCGTATCGGGGTACGACCTGCCGTCCGACGGGCCGGTTCGACCGCACGCGGGCCGAGCTGTGATCCACTTGGCGATGTGCTCACCACCGACCCGCACCGAGAATTCGCGCGATGACCACACCGTCCGCTCCGGGTGACAGCCCGCCGCCGGATCCTCCGATGCTGACCGTCGTCGCGTTCGTGTGCGCGGCACTGGCGCTGCTGCTGTGTCCGATTCTGTTCGGGCCCGCGGGGATCGTGTTCGGACTGCTCGCCGATCGCAAGCACGAGAAGTACGGCAGGTGGGCGGCGCTGCTGTCCGCGGTGGGGTTGATTCTGGGGCTGATCCTCAGTCTGATCGTCTACAACCGTTGAGTCATCCCAGGTGCATGGCGGTGGCGGCGCGGCGGAGCTTGCCCGACGACGTCTTCGGCAGCGCGCCGGGACCGAGGATCGTCACGCTACGCGGACGCGCACCGACCTCGGCGAACACCTCGTGCACGATCTCGCGCTCGATGCGCTTGACCGCGTCGGGGTCGCGGTGGTCGTTGGACTCCACCACCACCGCGAAACTCTCCCGCTTCTGCCCGGCGTCCAGACGCACGGCGACGGCGTTGCCCGCACGCACGCCGCGCACCCGCATGGCGGCCCGTTCGATATCGGTCGGGTAGATATTGCGTCCGCCCATGATGATGACGTCCTTCATCCGGCCGCACACCACGATCAGACCGTCCTCGGTGAAGTAGCCGATATCACCGGTGTCGAGCCAGCCGTCGGCGTCACAGGCGGGACGGAAGCCGTCCACGGTCACGTATCCGGCGGTGACCGCCGGGCCGCGCAATTCGATCACACCCACCGACCTGGTCGGCAGCGGTTGGCGCTCGGGGTCGACGACCCGGCCCTCTAGGTGGTCGACGAGGTAGCCGAGGGTCGGCAGACGCCGGGTCGAGACGTGCCCGGCGTGCTCCTCCGACACCGGCACCGCCTTGCCGAGCGCCTCGAGCAGATCGGCGTCGACGACGTCGAGGACCATGCCGAGTCCGGGATCGGGCACCGACACCGCGAGCGTGGTCTCGGCCATGCCGTAGACGGGGGTGAGCGCCATCGGGCTGAGGCCGAAGCGCTCACCGGCCGCGGCGAGCCGGTCCATGGTGTCGGGATCGACCGGCTCGGCGCCGTTCCACATGTAGCGGACACTGCTGAGGTCGAGTGCGCCCTCGGGCGCCTGCGCCAGACGGCGGGCAAGCAGCGAGTAAGCGAAATTCGGTGCGGCGGTGACGGTTCCACGATACTTGCCGATGAGTTCGGCCCACAGCAGCGGCCGGGTGAGGAAGTCCAGCGGGGTCACGCACACAACTTCGGCGCCGAATTGCATGGGCACGCTGAGGAATCCGACCATGCCCATATCGTGGAACAGCGGCAGCCAGCTGATCATCACGTCGTGGTCGAGCCGGAATTT
This sequence comes from Nocardia arizonensis, assembly GCF_001310275.1. GTDB lineage: Bacteria > Actinomycetota > Actinomycetes > Mycobacteriales > Mycobacteriaceae > Nocardia > Nocardia arizonensis. Next base: position 148,530 of record NZ_LGYZ01000121.1, on the reverse strand, counting down.
CACGCGGTCGAACATGGCGTAGGCGTTGACCCAGAAATTCCCGTGCGTGATCCGCACCGCCTTCGGCGAGCCGGTGGAACCGGAGGTGAGCTGTTGCAGGGCGATGTCTGCCTCGCCGGTGGGCACCGGATCGATAGCGGGTCCCTCGCCCAGCAGATCGATGCGAACGACGATGATCCCGCGCTCGCGCAGCAACGGTTCGGCCGCCTCGAACGGTGCGCCGAGGACCACGGCTTTCGCCTCGATCATGTGCAATACGGTCTCGGTGTCGCGCGCCCACGCCATCAGGTCGGTGCGCGGGGTCGGCTGATGCAGCATGGTGATGGACGCGCCGCGCATCCAGATGGCCTGGCACGCGGGCGCGATATCGGCGGGCATACCGGCCAGCACGCCCACCGCGTCACCGTGGCCGATTCCGGCCTCGGCGAGTCCGCCCGCCATGTGACGGGCGATATCGTGTATCTCACCCCAGGTCCGTCGAACCGGTGACGTGGGCTCCCCGGTGACCAGACCGCGCGTGCTTGACCGCGCCGTCGCGTACATCTCGTCGGTGAACCTGCTCATATCCGATTCCTCCGTGCCGACCGTTTGCCGGGCCCTACGCCTCCGACCTGTTCAATAATCCCGCTGATCAGGGCCGCTGTTAACCGGTTGCGTAGGACTGCGGAGAATCGGCGGTACGACCCGCCCGGTACGCCGAGGTCTTCGACGCGAAGCTCTCAGCCGTGAGCGACGACAACGATCAGCGCGCGTTTCCGGTCGGGGGTCGAAGACGGGGCGGAAGAGGTATTCGGGTGAGGTCTTCGGCGATGACGAGGTCTCCGTCGTAGTGGCGGGCGGCTTCGGCACGGTGACCGTCGAGGGTGCGGTAGCGCTGGGAGAAATGGGTCAGGACGAGGGTGCGGGCGCCCGCTTCGGCGGCCACCCGGGCGGCTTGGCCCGCGGTGAGGTGGCCGTATTCGGCCGCCAGCTCGGACTCGGCGTCGAGGAATGTCGCTTCGATGACGAGAAGGTCTACGCCGGAAGCCAATTCGTGGACGCCGTCGCAGAGTCGGGTGTCCATGACGAAGGCCATCCGCTGGCCGGGGCGGGGTTCGGTGACCTCGTCGAGGGTGATGGTGCGGCCCTGGTGAACCACCGTGCCGACGCTTTGCAGTTCGCCGACGGCGGGACCGCGTAATCCCAACGCGCGCAGGCGTTCCGGCACGATGCGGTGGCCGTCCGGCTCGGCGATCCGGTAGCCGAACGCCTCAACCGGGTGGGAGAGCGGCACCGCGGTGAGGGTGAACGGCGCTCCGGTCGCCTCCACCGGGCCGGACGCGGCGATGGGATGTGTCCGCAGTTCGACGGTGCGGTTGTAGACGGTGGCATTGCACAATCGCTGGAAGTACACCTCACCCGAGGCGGGGTAGTACACGTCCACCGGATGGGGCACCCGGTCCAGATTGATCCGCTGGACGATTCCGGGCAGGCCGAGACAGTGGTCACCGTGGAAGTGGGTGAGCGCGACGCGGGTGATGTCGGTGGCCGAGACGCCGGCGTATGCCATCTGCCGCTGGGTGCCCTCACCCGGGTCGAACAGCACCCCCTCCCGATCCCACCGCAGCAGGTAGCCGTTGTGATTGCGAAGTTTGGTCGGCACCTGACTCGCCGTGCCGAGGACGATGAGCTCACGCTGGGACATGTTGGTTGCGACCCGTTCCGCTACAGGGCCGCGACGGCCGCGAGGAATCGATCGAGTTCGTCGAATTCGACGAAGCAGTGCGGCGAAGCCCGCACCACCGAGTCCAGCCCGCGCGAGGTCATGTCGAGCAGGGTGGAACCGGCGTGACTGACGGTCACGGTGATGTCGTCGGCCGCAAGCCGGTCGCGCACCGATACCGAGTCGACGCCGTCGACGGTGAAGGACACGATGCCACTGTGCCGGATACCCAGGTCGCGCACGGTCACCCCGGGTATCTGCGGCAACTCCTTGCGCAGATGTTCGGCGCGCGCGGCGATGGCGGCGTAGACCTCCTCCGGCCCGAGGTCGAGCAGGTAGCGCACGGCGGCGCCGAGGCCGAGACGGGCCGCGACATCACATTCCCAGAACTCGAAGCGGGTGGCGTCGGGCGCGAGTTCGAATTCGTCCGGTCCTGTCCACGCGGCGCTGTGCAGGTCGAGCCGTTGCGGCGACATGGTCCGTGCGAGTTCGGGACGCACGTAGAGGAATCCGGTGCCGCGAGGTCCGCGCAACCATTTGCGTCCGGTGACCGAGAGCGCGTCGACATCGAGTTCGACCACGTCGATGGGGATCTGTCCCGCCGACTGACAGGCGTCCAGCAGCACGAGCGCACCCACCGAACGCGCGATCCTGGTCGCTTCGGCGGCCGGGTTGACCAGTCCACCGTTGGTCGGCGCGTGCAGCACCGATACCAGCGCGACCCGTTCGTCGACCATCGCCGCGAGTGCGTCGAGGTCGATCTGTCCGCTGTGGTCACTCGGTATGCGTTCCACCCGCGCGCCCGTCGCACGGGCCCGCTGGAGCACCGCGATGGCGTTGCCGGCGTAGTCGGACTCCGAAATGAGGATGCGGTCGCCCGCGGCCAGCGGGACCGAGTAGAAGAAGTCGGTCCAGGAACGGGTGGCGCTGTCGCTGAGCGCGATGCTGCCGGGCGGCGCGTTGAGCAGTTCGCCGATGGCCGTCTTCACCGCGGCGAGGTCGTCGAGTCGCTCGGCCGCGGCGCGATAGCCGCCTATTTCGGCCTCGCGCCGCAGATGCCCGACGACGGTGTCGACCACGGCGCGCGGTGGCAGCGAGGAGCCCGCGCTGTCGAGGAAAACCATGCGCGGATCCGAGTCGTAACCTGGGGTATCGGCTCGCACGCGCGTCACGTCCAGCATGGCATCGACCCTAGCGTGTCGTGATCATCGATACCCCGGCCCAGTGCGCCGATCCGTTCGGCTGCCGGTTTTTGTCGGACCCCCTCGCTAGGCTGGTTTGGTCCGGTGCGTGCGCAAGCGCCCCTGACCGCTGCAACTACAGGACCGCTGCAACTACAGGACCGCTGCAACTACAGGACCGCTGCGACACGAGTACGCGAAACACACAATCAGGCGACAGGCAAGATGACCATCGAACGCGCGGGACGCATCCGGCCGTTCGAACCCGACAGTACGACCCACTCGAGACGAGCTATTCGGCGTTGGTGCCACGGACCGCTGTCCGGGGCGCGAACCCACGGTGGAGGTTGACATGGCGGTCACGCTCGAACATCCGGAATCGGCAGATACGGCCGCGTCGTCGGAGGGACTGTCCTCGCGTGCCGCGGCCGAGGCATATGTGGGGGGCGTCTGTTTCAAACTCGGTCCACCGACTCTGATCGGCGCGGAAATCGAGTGGCTCACGGTGCAGACCGGGCCTTCCGCGCAGGGTGCTTCCCCGGGCGCGGCCCCTCGCCCGCATCCCGCCGCCTTGGCCGCGGCACTCGGACCGTACGCACCGCGATCCATCGCCCCGGATTCACCGGAGCTGGCCCTGCCGGGAGGAAGCCGGGTCACCGCCGAACCCGGCGGCCAGATCGAACTCTCCAGCGCCGCCCTTCCCACCGCCGCCGACCTGTGCGAACGCCTCGCCCGGGACACGCGCCTGCTGCGTGACCTGATGGCCACCCGCTCGATTCGCATGATTTCCGGCGCCGCCGACGCCGAGCGTCCGCCCGAACGTCTCCTGCCGCTCCCGCGCTACCGGGCCATGGAGAACTCCTTCGACGGTATCGGCCCCTTCGGCAAGCTGATGATGTGCAATACCGCCGCCACCCAGGTCAGTGTGGACGCGGGCGCCGACGCGGCGGAGGTGGCCGCCCGCTGGCAGGCCGCGCACGTGATGGGTCCGGCGCTGGTCGCCGCGTTCGCCTGTTCCCCGGTCCTGTGCGGTGCGCCCGCGGGCGAGTGGGCCTCGCAACGTATGCGCACGTGGTTGCGGCTGGACAACGCGCGCACCCGCCCGCCCGCCGAGGACTGGTCCGACCCCATCGCCGCCTACGCCCGCTGGGCACTGGACGTGCCGCTGTTGTGTGTGCGCCGCGCCGAATCGAGCGCGGATTGGACGCCGCCACCGTGCGCCACCTTCTCCGACTGGCTGACCGGCGCACTCGACGACGAGGTAGGCCGCAGACCGGATTTCGCCGATCTCGACTATCACCTGACCACCCTGTTCCCGCCGGTCCGCGCCTCGGGACATCTGGAGATCCGCTATCTCGACGCCCAGCCGGACGAGGTCTGGGCCGTCCCGGTCCACGCGATCGACGCACTGCTTTCCACTCCGCGCGTCGTGGCGGAGGCGACCGAGCTCGCCGACCCCGTGGCGGGCCGGTGGCTGGAGGCGGCAAGGCACGGACTCGCGGATCCGCAGATGCGCGCCGTCGCCGCCGATCTACTCGACCTGGCTGCCGCGCACGCCCCGACCGAACGGGCCGCGGCCGAGTTGGACGGCGCCGCGCGACGCTGTCGAGGTGGACACACCCCGACCGGAACGCGGGCGTGAACCGGACAGCGTCCGGGTCCCGCACGGCCCGCACCCGGACGATTCGCCCCTGCGCGCCGCCGATCCCGCTCGGAAACGATTCATACGGAACGACTCTCGGAGAGCACACGTGACAACTCGGTACCCCGCCACCGACAACGCCGATACGCAACGATTACGCGAGCACATCGCCACCGTGCTCACCAGGGCGCGCGCCCGCACCGCCGCGCTCACCGACGCCGTCGACGACGCGGATCTGGTGGCGCAGCATTCGCGGTTGATGAGCCCGCTGGTCTGGGATCTCGCCCATATCGGCAATCAGGAGGAGCTGTGGCTGGTGCGCGATGTCGGCGGCCGCGAGCCGGTGCGCGCCGACATCGATGAGCTATACGACGCCTTCAAACACGCCAGGGCGAACCGCCCGGCGCTGCCGCTGCTGAATCCGACGCAGGCGCGCGACTACGTCGGTACGGTCCGCGACAAGGTCTTGGACGTGCTCGACCACAGTCCGCTGCGCGGAACCGCGCTGGTCGAAGGCGGATTCGCCTTCGGCATGATCGCCCAGCACGAACAGCAGCACGACGAGACGATGCTGGCGACCCACCAATTGCGTGCGGGCGCACCGGTACTGTCCGCGCCGCCCGCGCCGCGGGCCGCCGCGCCGGTGACCGGTGAGGTGATCGTTCCCGCGGGTGAATTCACCATGGGCACCTCCGACGATCCGTGGGCGCTCGACAACGAACGCCCCGCCCATCGGGTCCGACTGCCCGCCTTCGCCATCGACGCCGCACCGGTAACCAACGAGCAGTACGCGGCCTTCGTCGCGGACGGCGGTTATTCGCGTCAGGAACTGTGGTCCGAACGCGGGTGGGCGCACCGGTGCGAGGCCGAGCTGGTCGCGCCCCGGTTCTGGGAGCGCGATCCGGCCGGGAACTGGTGGCGGCGGGTCTTCGGCGTGATGACCCCGCTGCGCCCGCGACAACCGGTGGTGCACGTGTGCTGGTTCGAGGCCGAGGCGTATGCCAACTGGACGGGTAAGCGTCTGCCCACCGAGGCGGAGTGGGAGAAGGCCGCCCGCTTCGATCCGGCGACCGGTTCCACCCGGAAGTACCCCTGGGGCGATGCCGAACCGGATGCCGAGATCGCCAATCTGGGCCAACGCCATCTCGAACCCGCCGAGGTCGGCGCCTATCCGAAGGGTGCGTCGCCCGCGGGTGTGCACCAACTCATCGGCGACGTGTGGGAGTGGACCGCCTCGGGTTTCGAACCGTATCCGGGGTTCCGCGCCTTCCCCTACGCCGAATACTCGGATGTGTTCTTCGGCGGCGACTACCGGGTGCTGCGCGGCGGCTCCTTCGGCACCGATCCGGTGGCCTGTCGCGGCACCTTCCGCAATTGGGACCATCCGATCCGACGGCAGATCTTCGCGGGCTTCCGCCTGGCCCGCGACCTGCGTCCCGAGGAACGTTGATGCGCGCACGAGCGCGGGCGGCGGTGTGCCGTTCGATCGGGGCACGCTGATGTGCCGACATCTCGGCTATGTCGGACCGCCGGTCCGCGTGGGCGACATGCTCACCCTTGGCACGCACTCGCTGCGCACCCAGGCATGGGCGCCGCGGGATATGCGCGGCGGGGGCGTCATCAATGCCGACGGTTTCGGGGTCGCGTGGTGGCGCGAGGTCGATGACGCGATCACCGTGAGCCGCTATCGCAACCCGGCCCCCATCTGGACCGATCCCGCGGTGGAAGAGGTTCTCCCGCAACTGGAATCGTGGGCGGTCCTCGGTGCGGTGCGTTCGGCCACGGTGGGTATGCCGGTCGAGCGGTCGGCTTGCGCACCGTTCACGCACGGCCGCTGGGCGTTCAGCCTCAACGGCGTGGTGCGGGACTGGCGCAGGACGCTCGGCGCGGTCGCGGCCGAATTCCTCGGCACGGCGGAGGAACTCGGCGCGGGCGGACTGTTCGCGCCCGCGCGTCTGCTGGAGGCCGAGGCCGCGACCGACGCCGCGACACTGTGGGTGCTGTTGCGCGGCCTGCTCGCCACCGACCATGCGGACGACGATCGTGCCACGGCCCCGGCCGCCCTGCACCTGCTGCTCGCGGCCGTACTCGCGCACGCACCGGGGTCGCGGCTGAACCTGCTGCTCGGCGACGGCGCGCAACTATGGGCCACCACCTGGGATCACGCGCTGTCGGCCCTGGTCACCGACACCTTCGCCATCCTGTGCTCCGAACCCTTCGACAACGATCCGCGCTGGCAGTCGATTCCCGATCGCAGCCTGGTCACCGCACGACCGAATCATCTTGCCGTCGAACCGCTTCCCGAACCGGAAAGGCTCGTTTCATGACCGCACCGACCGTGGAGACCCACCTCTCCGAGGCCGACCTGACCGCCGCGCTGCGCTCCGACGCCGAAAGGGGCCTCACCGCCGAGCCGAAGTCGTTGCCGCCCAAGTGGTTCTACGATGCCCGCGGCAGCGAACTATTCGAGCGGATCACCGAGTTGCCCGAGTACTACCCCACCCGCACCGAGCGCGCGCTGCTCGAGCGGGTGGTCGGCGAGATCGCCCGTGCCGCGCACGCCGAGGTCCTGGTGGAACTCGGCGCAGGCTCGGCCGCGAAGACGCGACTGCTGCTGACCGCCCTCACCTCCGAAGGTCCATTGAAAACCTATGTGCCGCAGGATGTCTCCTCGGGCGCCCTGCGCGACGCCGCCGATCGGGTCGCCGCCGAATTCCCCACATTGGCCGTGCACGGCGTGGTCAGCGACTTCACCGACACCTTGCAGAACCTGCCGCGCGGCGGCAGGCGCATGATCGCCTTCCTCGGCGGCACCATCGGCAACCTGATCCCCGCCGAACGCGCCGAATTCCTCGCGGGCATCCACGATGTCCTCGAACCCGGCGAGCGACTGCTCCTCGGCGCGGGTCTGGTCATCGCACCCGACATCCTCGTCCCCGCCTACGACGACGCCGCGGGCGTGACGGCCGAGTTCAACCGAAATGTCCTGCATGTACTCAACAGCCGCCTCGACGCCGACTTCGCACCCGACAAGTTCGACCACGTCGCCCGCTGGGACCCCGACCACGAGTGGATCGAAATGCGCTTAGCCGCCACCGAGGACATGACCGTCCACGTCCGTGCACTCGACCTCACCGTGGAGTTCGCCCGCGGCGAGCAGATGCTCACCGAGATCTCGGCGAAATTCCGCGTCGAGGGCCTGCGCGCCGAACTCGGCGCCGCGGGATTCGAGACCGAACGGGTGTGGACCGATAAGGACGACAGGTTCGCGCTCGTTCTCGCGGGTCGACTGTGATCGAACACCCCTCGCGCGAGTACGCGGCGGAGGCGCCTCCGGTCTCCGTCGCGAAGCGGTGACGCCGGGTACTACCGCGATATCACGCGGTCGGTGATACCACGGCGGTGAGCCAGTCGATGAAGGGGCGCATCGACTGCCAGGTCGCGCGGACCTCGGCGGCGGCGCGTTCGGTCGGCAGCCAGGCCGGCGCGCCGTACTCCCTGTGACAGGTGATCGATTTGTGGCGGAGCAGATCGATGCGGGGATGGTCCGCTTCGTACCCCTTCGGTTTGGTCTTCAGCTTCTCCCCGCCGATGGTGAAACCCGACGCGGCGAGTCTCGCGATGATCGCCGCCAACTCGGCACCGCGCACCTCGTCGTCGATGGTGGTCCGCAATTGCGCCACCTGTGCGGGCGTTCCCGAGTAGAAGCCGCCGCCGACGAACAATCCCGCCGCGCTGATCTGCACGTACCACCCGGTGCCCGGCGCGGTGCTCACCACGGCGCCCTGCGCGGTCTTGTAGGGCGCCTTGTCCTTGGAGAAACGCACGTCACGGTGGGGCCGGAAAATCTTGGCCGTTCCGAATTCCTCCTCGAGCTGCGTCGTCAACGCGACCATCGGCGCCTTCACCGACTGCTCGTATACCTCTTTGTGCGCGGTCCAGAACGTCTTCGAGTTGTCGGCCTCGAGATCCTCGTAGAAATCCAGTCCCGCCAGCGGGAAGCCGGTGAATCCGCTCATGGTCCGAACCTACGCCGAACCACCGACACGGGCGGCGCGTCCCCCCGACGAACGCCGCGAGTCAGGAGAGCTCGTCGAGCCACGGATGTCGCGGGTGCACGATCGCCAGCCACTGCGCCAACCGCTCCAGACGCACCGAATCCATGGCGGGCAACACGCGCCGAAAGTCGCCTTCGTCCTTGTCCCGCCGCGCCTTGGCCTTGAACAGCAGGCAGACCTCGGGGCAAGCGTAAGGTATGCCGTCATCGGTGCGCAGGATCAATTCGTCGTAGGCGAGCGTGATCGACGGCTCCCTGCGGCACACCCATCGGTCACCGACATGCGGCTCCCGGAAGACGTCGAGGCGATACCGCCCGCTACACGGGTCACGCAGCCAGGTCTGATGATGTTGCGCCCCATCCGGCCACGACCAGACCCGCCCGTCGCCCACCACGTCCCACTCGTACCCCGGAAACGCGGCGGCGACCTCGTCGAATCTCTCCCGTGGAACCCCTATCTCGAGGTCCGAATGCGCCCGCGCGTCCCCACCGGTGAACAGATCCAGCGCCCAGCCGGCAGCCACATACCAAGGCGCGGCGACCCCCGCCATACTCCGCGTGAGCTCACCCGGAGTCCACGCCTCCCACAGCCGCTCGGCCTCCTCGGCCGACATCTCCCGCCCGTCCACCCCGACCTCCCATTCCGCACAGGGATGATCAGTGTATGCGGTTCTGGGCGGGTTCGAGACCGACCTTCAGCAGGAGTTCGACGGCGTCGGCGGCCTGCTCGACGATCACCGGTACCTCTTTGCGTTCCGGGGCCGCGAAGGGTTTGAGGACGTAGTCGGCGGGGTCCTGGCGACCGGGTGGACGGCCTATGCCCAGGCGGACGCGGAGGTAGTCCTTGGTGGCGAGCGCGCTGGAGATCGAGCGCAGGCCATTGTGGCCGCCTTCACCGCCGCCGCGCTTGAGTTTGATCTCGCCGAAGGGGAGATCGAGTTCGTCGTGGACGACGATGACCTCGGTGGCGGGGACGGAGAAGAATTTCGCAAGTGCCGCGACCGGGCGGCCGGAGACGTTCATGAACGACCGGGGCTTGGCGATGAGCACCTGGCGGCCGTCGAGGCGCGCCTGGAGCAGGTCGGCGCCGGATTTCTTGTGCACGGTGAAACGGCCGCCGACGCGCTCGGCGAGCGCGTCGGCGACCATGAAGCCGATATTGTGCCGGGTGCGTTCGTATTCGGAACCGGGATTGCCCAGTCCGACCACGAGCGCGGGGCCGGTCACGGAGTCCGTCATGAAGACGAAGGTTATTCGGCGGCCTCGGCGGCCTCGGCCGCACCCTCGGCCTCGGCGGCGGGAGCGACGATGATGTTGACGACCAGGGTCGCCGCGTCGGCGGCCAGCGACACGCCCTTGGGCAGCGTGATGTCGCCCGCGGCGAACTGGGTGCCCGCCTCCGCGCCCTCGATCGAGACCTCGATGGCCTCGGGCAGGTTCAGCGCGTCGGCCTCGATGGAGATGGTGGTGGCTTCCTGAGTGACCAAAGTGCCCGGGGCGGCGTCACCGGTCACGGTGACGGGCACGTCGGCGGTGACCCGCTCACCGCGCTTGACCACGAGCAGGTCGGCGTGCTCGATGTAGCGGCGGATCGGGTGCACCACAACGGATTTGGTGAGCGCGAGCTGCTTCTTCCCGTCGATGACGAGGCTCAGCACCGCATTGGTGCCGTGCTCGCGCAGGATGGCGGCGAACGCCTGGGCGTTCAGCGACAGATGCTGAGGGTCGGACTGGTGGCCGTACAGCACGGCGGGAACATTGCCTGCACGACGGGTGCGGCGGGCGGCGCCTTTACCGAACTCGGTGCGTACGGCGGCTTCGAGTACGTTGACGTCGGACATGACTGGCTCTACTCCTACGGCTCATCCGGGCTGGTCGCTCACCAGTGGCTATCGGCAGCTGTTGCCGAAACCCTGGCGCGGTGGTCTACTCGTCAGGCGAAGACCGAACGGGGACGGCCGGAAAGCCGAGCCGCGTCGATCACGGTGAACGCAATTACGTCTGCGGTCACCCTCGCCGAGACAACCCCGACACCATACCCCAATCGCGCGGCCCGCTTTGAATCGGGTGGTCAGCGCCGCGCCGAATCCGGCCGTTACCTCGTCACGTAGGCTGGACCGGTTGTCGATCCGGTCGTCTGTGAAAGGTTGTTTCCCGTGACCGCCCCTGAGGATGTCGTCGCTCCCACGCCGCGCGGGCTGTCCGCCGAGATCGCCCGCAGACGCACCTTCGCGGTGATCTCCCATCCCGACGCGGGCAAGTCCACGCTCACCGAGGCATTGGCCCTGCACGCGCGGATGATCTCCGAGGCGGGCGCGATCCACGGCAAAGCCGGACGCAAGTCGACGGTCTCGGACTGGATGGAGATGGAGAAGGCCAGGGGCATCTCGGTCAGCTCCACCGCCTTGCAGTTCAACTACCGGGCAGCCGGCTCCGATGTCGACACCGTGATCAACCTTGTCGACACACCGGGCCACTCGGATTTCTCCGAGGACACCTACCGGGTGCTGACGGCGGTCGACGCCGCGGTCATGCTGATCGACGCGGCCAAGGGCCTGGAACCGCAGACACTGAAGCTGTTCCAGGTGTGCAGGCACCGCGGCATACCGGTCATCACCGTCATCAACAAATGGGACCGGCCGGGCCGTGCCCCGCTGGAACTGCTCGACGAGATCAGCGAGCGCATCGGCCTGACCCCGACCCCGCTGTTCCTGCCGGTCGGCATCGCGGGTGATTTCCGCGGCCTGCTTCGCCGCGGCGAGGGCGGCGAGGCCACCGAATACATCCACTTCACCCGCACGGCGGGCGGCGCGACCATCGCGCCGGAGGAATCGCTGACCCCGGATCAGGCACAGGCCCGCGAGGGCGACGCGTGGGCCACCGCGGCCGAGGAGAGCGAATTGCTCTCCGCCATCGGCCAGGACCACGATCAGGAACTGTTCCTGGCGGGCCAGACCTCGCCGGTCATCTACGCCTCGGCCATGCTGAACTTCGGCGTGCGGCAACTGCTGGAGACCCTCGTTGGTCTGGCACCGGCGCCCGCGGCGCGCACCGACGTCGACGGCAGGCCGCGCGAGACGACCGCGCCGTTCAGCGCGGTGGTGTTCAAGGTGCAGGCGGGTATGGACGCCGCGCACCGCGACCGGCTGGCGTTCATGCGGATCGTCTCCGGCGAATTCGAGCGCGGCATGGTGGTGACCCACGCCCAGACCGGCAGACCGTTCGCGACGAAATACGCGCTGACCGTATTCGGCCGGGAACGTTCCACGGTCGACACCGCCTATCCGGGCGATGTCGTCGGCCTGGTGAACGCGACCGCGCTGGCGCCCGGCCACACCCTGTTCGTGGACAAGAAGGTCGAGTTCCCGCCGATCCCGTCCTTCGCGCCGGAGCATTTCGCCGCGCTGCGCGCCCAGAGCGCGGGCAAGTACAAGCAGTTCCGCAAGGCCATCGATCAGCTCGATTCCGAGGGCGTGGTACAGGTACTGCGCAATGACGCCCGCGGTGACGCCTCCCCGGTACTCGCCGCGGTCGGGCCCATGCAGTTCGAGGTGGTCACCGCGCGCATGATGGCGGAGTTCAACGTGGAGACCACGATGGATTTCCTCGCCTATTCACTGGCGCGGCGCACCGATGCCGCATCCGCGCCCGAACTCGATCGTCAGCGCGGGGTCGAGGTGTTCACCCGCAGCGACGGGGTGCTGCTCGCGCTGTTCAGCGACAAATGGCGTTTGCAGTACATCGAGAAGGAACATCCGGGTCTTACCCTGGAACCGCTGGTGGCGACGGCGGACTGACTCACTTCGCGTCGGATTCGCGGCGCAGTGGTGAGGTGCCGGGGTCCATCTCCACGGGGGCGATGCCGTCCTCGCGCGCGATCAGACCCCACCGGCTCGAGGTCAGCCGCAGGCTCGGCAGGTCGCTGAGGGAGAGCACCACTTCGTAGGTGCGTTCGTAGCCGGTGTGTGAGATGCGCCAGTTGCCGTCGTCGCAGCGCACGTATCGATCGTGGTAGAAGGCCGCGCCGCGCAGCAGCATATTGTGCGCCGGGATGAGCACGGTGTCGGCGAGGTACCAGGTGCCGGTGGCGGTGTCTCCGTGGACGTCGATCTCGGGGTGGTCGCAGCGGTGTTCGGTGATGACGTGCGGCCCGAGGGTATTGCGCATGAAGGCCAGGAACGCGTCCCGCGATTCGAATTGGAGATATTCGCTGTAGGTGGCGGTGGCGTCCGGGACCATGGTGTCGGCGAACTCGTCCCACGATTTGGTGTCGAGGGCCCGCAGATAGCGGAATTTGAGCCTGCTGATGGCCGAGATGTCGTCAAGGCTCCGGTCGTCGCGGCGCGGCGGGCTGGAATGCACCCGCGGATCGGTCTCGGCGGTCTTCGAGCCGCCGTCCGGCACGGTCGGGCCGACCTCGAGCCGGTCATCCCGATCATCTTCGCGCTGCTGTTCGGCGGTGTTCGCAGTCGGGTCGCTGAGCCCATGCCCGCCGCTTCCCTGCTCCATAGCTCAACAATCCCACTCGAAGCCGCCACACTTCAGAAATGCCGGAGATTTGTATCAGATCGCTATAACCAGTCCCGGATTTTCCGTCCGTGCGGCGATTCCGCGATCAACTTCCGATGGTGAAACAGGTGCGGCAGAAATCCTCGCCGAATTCGGTCAGGCGCAGACTCTTGCGGACGATTTTCGGCGCTCGACCGGCCTTCTTCAGCGCGGCCTCGACCACCGGCTGCACCTCGAGCACCATATAGCGGCTCAGGACGACCGGATCGTCGGAGGTCAGGGTGAGGCCGAGGCGGTTGAGGTTGATCAGGTAGGGACGCGCCCGGTCGGGATAGCGCACGCCTGCCTGTTCCGGCACCGAGGTCAGATCACCCTGGACGAGTTCGGATCCGATGCCGAGCGGGCGGTTGGTGCGCACGTCCACCGCGGGCTGCGGACCGTTGAGCGCCATGAAGCGCAGGATGCGAGCCTCGTCGGGGGCGAGTTCGTCCAGGATCCGGTCGTAGGCCGGGTGCACGTCCTCGGTGAAGTAGACGTCGGCGGAGCGGGCCAGCAGCGCGTCGCCGCGGCGGCGCAGTTCCTGGGTGGTGGCCGAATACAGATGCGTGCCGATCGCCACCGGTTGCTGCCCGCTCGCGCCGTTCGCGGGAGTCGGTACGTAGCTGACGATTTCGCGGACCGAGCCCTCGGTGACGCCGAGCGCGCTGCGGGCGATGGAACGCAGGGCGTTACCGGTGCGCTCGGCGATATCGGCCGAGGACTCGCCGTCGAGCGCGGCCTTGGTGATCTCCCTGGTCACCTCGTAGGAGGTGTTGACCGCCCACTGACTGCCACGCACCGCCGTGCCCGCCGCGAGCCCGGCCGCACGGAACACACCGCGGATCAGCCGGGCCTCATTGCTGATCTGGCGCTGCTCCACCTCCGAGCTGCGTTCCACGGAGCGGGTACCGGCTCGGGTGATGTCCTGTCCGGCCCTGTCGTCTGTCACGTCTACTCCGATGTATTGCCATATTGTGTCGATGAACGAGTCTGCCCACAGATTATTGCCCGCCAGCCTTCCAGGTTCGCCGAATCACGCCTCGCTCGGGCTGTCCGCCGCGCGTCCGCGCGGTCGGCCTCCCGGATAGCCGACGGGGGGTCGGTGTGACGATGGCCATTCTCGCCGCGATCCCCCGGTCACCGCGACATTGCCGACGCTCATTGTGACCGATATCTCGGGCCGCGGCGGTGTGGCGCATGGCGCCCGGGCCCGCGCGACCCGCGGGCTCACAATGGGGTCCGCGCCCCGGCGGGGTGCTAGTTTGGGGTGCCGGTGAGGCGGCGGTCACCGGTGTATCGGCAGGAGGATGTCGTGTTGGAGAGCGTATTCGGAATCCATCCGACGATCCTTCTCGAGCTTGTGACGATTCCGCTTTTCACAGGGGTGATCGGTTACGTCACCAACTGGACCGGCATCCTCATGTTGTTCAGGCCGATCGCCTTCCACGGAATCCGGTTACCGGGTCTGCGTGCCCTGTTCCCGTTCCTGCCGAAACGAATTCAGGTGCTTCCGCTGCTCAGCTATGACGGGCGTATCGGCTGGCAGGGCATCGTTCCATCCCGCGCCGACAAAATGGCGAGCATTGCCGTCGACAAAGGGCTCGCCAAGCTCGGCAGCGTCGCGGACTTCTATCGCGAACTCGAGCCGGACAAACTCGCCGAACATCTGGCGAGTATCGCCGACGCACAGATCAAGGACATTGTCGAGGAAATTCTGCGACGCGAGCATCCACAACTCTGGTACAACCTGCCGACCCAGGTGCGCGAGATGGTCCACGCGCGTGTTCGCCAGCAACTTCCCGAGATTCTGCGGGAACTCACGGATGAACTCGGCGCGAATATCGATCAACTCATCGACGTCAAGCAAATGGTTATCCGCTACTTCCAGGCCCGACCGCACCTGCTCAATACGCTGTTCCAGGTGCTCGGTGCGAAGGAACTGCGGTTCATGCAGAACTTCGGCTTCTACTTCGGCGCGCCCATGGGCGCCGTGCTGGTCGCCATCCTGCACCTGACCGACTGGTCCACGCTGGTGGTGCTACCGGTCGGCGGCGTGATCATCGGCTGGGTGGTCAACTGGGTCGGCCTGAACATGATCTTCGCGCCCGCCTACCCCAAGTGGTGGTGCCCGTGGCGGCAGGGTCTGCTCATCAAACGCCAGGACGAGATCACTGCCGGCTACGCCGAACTGGTGTCGAGTCAGGTCATCACGGTCGCCAATATCGGCGACGAACTGCTGAACGGCCCCCGCTCCGACCGCACCATGCAGATGCTGGAGGACACCCTTCGCCCCGCCGCCGATCGGGCGCTCGGCCCGGCGCGTTCGGCGGTCAAGTTCGTGCTGGGCAGCCGCGAATACGACACGCTGCAATCGACCCTGACCACCGAGGCCATGTCGATCGCGCCGATCGCCTTCGCCGATCCCGAGTTCAACATCCGCCAGGGCAAGCAGATCAACGACTACATCGCCAGACAGATGGCGGTGCTCTCGCCGAACGACTTCGTCGACATGCTGCGTTCGGCCATCAAACAGGATGAATGGCTTCTTTTTCTGCATGGCGGCGTATTGGGTCTCTTCGCCGGATACGCTCACATACTGATCTTCGGAACGGGAGTGGCGACGACATGGCTGTGACGGATGCGGACGGCGACAGCGGGGCCGACGGGTCTTTCGAGGTGACGACCTCGCCCCGGGCGACCGACGCCGACGCGGATGAATCCGGCGAGCCGCGGCCCTCGGCCGACGACATCGCGCGCCGCTCCGCCGCGGCCGTGGACAGACGGCGCCTGCCCACCGCATTGGACACCGTGCGCGCCGTCACCGGGGTCGCCAAGGTCGCGGTGACGGCCGCGGGCGCGGTGACCGTGTGGAGCGTCGACACCGCCTTCGGCGTCAGCGCGGCCGTGCTGCGCGGCAGTATCGCGGGCGCGCCGACCCGTTCGGTCCTCGCCGATGCCGAGGCCGAATTCCGGGAGGCGTTGCGCCGCGCGCTCGGTCTGCCCGCCGCGGGCACGTCTGCCGACGCCGCCGGCGTGCCGACACTACGGGAACAGGGCGCGGCGCTGCTGCGGCTGTCGGCCAGTCCGCACGGCGAGGCACACGACATCCACCCCGCCTTCGCGCGCATGCTAGCCGACCTGACCCCCGACGAAGCTCGTATCCTGCGCTTCTTGCACCTCGACGGCGCCCAGCCCACCATCGACATCCGAACCGGGCGCCCGCGCGGACTCGGGGCCGAACGGGTCGTCTCAGGACTCAACCTCATCGGCGAACACGCCGGACTGCGCTTTCCCAACCGGGTTCCGCAGTACCTGCCGAACCTGCGCAGGCTTGGTCTGATCGAATTCACCCGGGAACCGGTGGGGAATCCGAATCGCTATCAGATCCTCGAAGCCCAGTCACCGGTGCGCGAGGTGCTCAAACGCTCCGGCTTCGGCACCAAGGTGTACTACCGCAGCATCGCGCTCACCGATTTCGGCGCCGATTTCGTGCGCACCTGCCTGCCGGTGGTCGTCCAGGACGGCCGCGCCTCCGGCACGCACTGAGCACCGCTCAGGCCCCTTCGGCGAGTTCCATCCAGCGTTCCTCGGCCGTCTCCTTCTCGCTGAGCACCTGCTTGAGCTCCGCGCCGAGCGTGAGGAGCTTGCCGGGATCGGTGGCGGCATCGGCCAGCGCGGCGTGCAATTTCTGTTCGCGCTCGGTGAGCTTGTCGATGGCGCGCTCGAGTTTGGCGAGTTCCTTGCGCGCGGCGCGGTAGGCGGCGGCGTCGGTGGCGGGCGCCGCGGACTCGGTGGCGTCGGCCCTGGCCGCGACGGGTTTCGTGGCGGGCGCGGCGGTCTGGGCGGCGCGTTTGGTCAGGTACTCGTCGATGCCGCCGGGCAGGTTCGTGAGTTTGCCGTCGCCGAACAGCGCCCAGGTGGAATCGGCGATGCGCTCGATGAGATAGCGGTCGTGACTGATGACGACCAGCGTGCCCGCCCAATTGTCGAGCAGATCCTCCAACTGCTGGAGGGTGTCGATATCGAGGTCGTTGGTCGGCTCGTCGAGCAGCAGCACATTCGGTTCCGCCATGAGGATGCGGGTCAGTTGCAGGCGGCGGCGCTCGCCGCCGGACAAGTCGCCGACCGGGGTGCGCTGGCGCGCCGGGGTGAACCCGAGCCGCTCGGCCAACTGACCAGCCGATATCTCCTTGTCGCCCAACATTATTCGCTGCGCTACCTGCTGAACGGCCTCGAGCACGCGCATATCGGTGGGCAGATCGTCGAGTTCCTGACGCAGCCAGCCGATCCGCACCGTCTGTCCCTGGATTCGCTTGCCCGCCGCGAGCGGCGCGTCGCCCGCCAGCGCGCGCAACAGCGTCGTCTTGCCCGAACCGTTCACACCGACGAGGCCGACCCGCTCGCCGGGCGCGAGTCGCCAGGTCAGGTCGCGGACCAACTCCCGGCCGTCGGGTGTGGTGAGGGTGACGTCCTCGAGTTCGACCACCACGCGACCGAGCCGCTTGCGGGCGAAAGCCGCCAGTGACACGCTGTCGCGCGGCGGCGGCACATCGGCGATCAGCGCCTCGGCGGCCTCGACGCGGTAGCGCGGCTTGGACGTGCGCGCCCGCGCGCCGCGCCGCAGCCAGGCCAGTTCCTTGCGGGCCAGATTCTGGCGGCGCGCCTCGGTGGCGTCGGCCTGACGGGCGCGTTCGGCACGGGCGAAGATCCAGTCGCCGTATCCGCCCTCGTAACTCTCGACCTTGCCGCCAACGACCTCCCAGGTGTCGGTGGCGACGGTGTCGAGGAACCAGCGATCGTGGGTGACGACCACCAGCGCGCTGCGCCTGCCGAGCAGATGCCGGGCCAGCCACTGCACGCCCTCGACGTCGAGGTGGTTGGTCGGCTCGTCGAGCACCAGCAGATCGAGTTCGCGCACCAGCGCCGCGGCCAGGGCGACGCGACGCCGTTCACCGCCGGAGAGATTGTCCACCGAGGTATCCATGCCCAGGCCCTCGATGCCGATGCCCTCGAGCACCGACCGAATGCGCGGATCGGATGCCCACTCGTGTTCGGCCAGGTCCGGCCGCTCCTCGGCCAATCCGGCCAGCACCACCGCGCCGACGGTCGCGCCCGCGGGCAGGACGCCGCGCTGGGTCACCACGGCCATCCGCAATCCGCCGACCCGGCTCACCCGACCCGAATCGGGTTCCTCGAGTCCGGTCAGCACCTCGAGCAACGTGGTCTTGCCGCCGCCGTTGAGGCCGACTACACCGATCCGCTCACCCGCGTGCACGCCGAGTGAAACGGTGTCGAGCAGCGGTCTGACGCCGAAGCTCTTGGAGACCTGTTCGAGGTTGATCAGGTTGGACATGGATCCTTCCGAGGGTCGCGCAGGCACAGATTGCGCGGACAGCGCGGTGCTTGCCCGAGCAAGCCTAACGCGCCCGCCGGACCCGCGATTCAGCGCTTGGCCTGGGCCTCGCCGCCGATGATGCGCGCGCCGGGCACCGGACCGCTCGCGGTGCGTACGCTGCGCGCCACGCCCGCGCCCGCCAGCTCGGCCGCGACCGCGATGGCCGATTCCTCGCTCTCGCAGAGGAAGGCGCAGGTTGGTCCCGACCCGGAGACGAGTCCGGCGAGCGCGCCCGCCCCGACGCCCGCGCGCAGCGTGCGGCGCAATTCCGGCTTCAGCGACAGGGCCGCGGCCTGCATGTCGTTACCGAGCAGTGGGGCAAGCTGTTTGGGGTCGCCCGAGGCCAGCGCCTGCATGAGGCGCTGGGGTTGGCCCAGCCGGGGCCGATCGCCGTGTTCGCGCAGCCGATCCAGTTCGGCGAAGACCGCCGGGGTGGACAGTCCCCCTTTGGCCAGGGCGAGGACCCAGTGAAAGGTATTGCGCGACAGCACCGGCAGCAGCCGCTCGCCGCGTCCGGTGCCGAGCGCCGTGCCGCCGTGCAGGGCGAAGGGCACATCGCTGCCCAATTCCGCTGCGATCGTGGCCAACTCGTCACGGTTGAGACCGATATCCCACAGCTCGTTGAGTCCGACCAGCGCGGCGGCCGCGTCGGCGCTGCCGCCCGCCATACCGCCCGCCACCGGGATGCCCTTGGCGATGGCGATCTCGACCAGCGGCGCGCGGCCCGCCAGATGCGCCAGGCGCACGGCCGCTTTCCACACCAGATTGGCGCGATCGGTGGGGACCTCGGCCGCGCCCTCGCCGCTGACCTTGACGCTCAGCGCGCTCGCCGGGGCAATCTGCACGTCGTCGCACAGCGAAAGCGCCTGGAATACCGTTGTCAGATCGTGGTAGCCGTCCGCGCGCAGATCGCCGACTCCGAGGTGCAGATTCACCTTCGACGGCGCGCGCACGGTGACGGGACTTGGCACTACTGACAACACGATGCTCAAGCCTAACCGGTGGATACGACAGTCGCGCCCTCCGATATGCGCCATTCACCTGTTCGGCGCGATTCGTTACGACGCCGCACCCGACCGCTTGCCACACATACCCCATAGGGGTATGTTTGAAGTGTCCGGCGAACTCCGGGCGCATGAGATCCACGAACGAAGGAGTCGACGATGGTGACCACCACCTACACCGTCAAAGGAATGACCTGCGGCCACTGCGCCAGTTCGGTGAAGAAGGAGATCGGCCGCATCGACGGGGTGACCGAGGTCGACGTGGATCTGGCCACCGGCGCGGTCCGCGTGGACAGCACGGCGCCGCTCGTCGATGCCGATATCGCGGCCGCGGTGGACGAGGCGGGCTACGAAGTCGCCGTGTGAGGCCGGCCCGTCCCGCGCCTCGGCTGCGGGCACACTCGGCGTCGCGCCCGAATCGGCGTCCCGATGGTCGGTCGCCCCGACCGATCGGGACGCCGAGCGTGCCGGACGGCAGATGTACGGTCTCGGAATTCGTGGCAGTCACCGACCGACCGACATTTCGTAACCCGTCCCGCAAGCCGTTGGCGCACGTACTCCGCTACATGAAGCTGTCGACGTTGTCGGCGAGCGCCCGCGCGAGCGCCAAGGCCTTCGCTTCGACATCCGATTCTTGTAGCCGTGCCGAACTCCCGACATTGGAGTGGTTCAGCCGCACGCGCATGATCGCGTTCTCGATACGGAAGTCGACCTCGGCCCTGGCATCCGTATCCGAGGTCGTCTTCGAACCGTATGCCTCGTCTCCGAGATTATGGATGATCTCGACCGGTGCGGCATGCTCGTCGCGATAGCTCACGAAGAGACGCTTCGCGTCTTCGATGGGATCCACGCCACTCCAGGTATCCCCCTTGTACACCCCGATCGTGATGAACACCGTGCTGGCCGAAGGACTGCTGCCGTCCACGGCCGGTCGCCGTTCGTCGGCGACGTAAGCGCCGTAGCAGGTGAGAAACTCGACCGACTCCGGCGCAACCGGCCGCTCGCTACGGAACTCGATCTTCGGATCGTAGAGATTTCCGGCGAAGTCCGACACCGCCTGTTTGCTTGCGGCGCCGACGGCGCCGCAGTCTGCGGGTGGTCGCTCGAACGGCGGTTCCTTTTCCCGCGATGGCGATGTCGTCGTCTGGCAACCCGCGACGACCAGACAACACATCAATGCCGTTCCGAGTAGCCGCACCAGCGTCACGCCGGGCCTCATGAGGGGGTGCCCCAACCGGGACCGGTCGGATTCCGTGGTTGCCATCCGGGAAGCGTCAACGCGGCCGGGGCGATTGCGGCGGGCACTTCCACCATGTGTCCGGGTCGTAGTGGTTGTAATGGCTCCGGACCGCCATCACCGTGCCTCCGAGTCGGAACCCGCCGGTGCCGCATGCTGTTCGGAATTCCCGATGGTTCGCATCAATCCCCCGATTGGTCTGGCCGCGTCGATCTCGCGGGTGAGCCGACTGTAGCGAAGATCAACGGCCGGCGCATCCGAGCCGGTCGCCCACTCCGCCCTCGAGAGGAGAGTCCACAACCCGTGGAAGTATTCACAGATTCATCCACATGCGGTGATCGGCATCACAGATATGGCGGACACCGTCCGGCGAATCGCCGATCGGGCGCGAACACCCACCGAGATCATCGGCCTGACCTGCACTTTCATCGCCAGACCCGACCCCGGGCACGCCGATGGACCCAGCGGGCGGCAGCGGGAAAGCGAACACCACCGGGGCGAAAGAAAAAGGTGACTATTCACAATGGCTTTCGGTGGCGCCGCCGTTACCCCCAGCATGATTCACAGGCGGATTCCCTGTGCCACAAGGGAAACCGCCCGGTCCGATTCGTGGAGGCGCCCAGCCGGGATCGGCATTCCAGCTACCGGTCGGCACCACCCGTGGTTGCCGCCGAGGCCCGGTCCGCCGATGCGCAGGCGCGGTCGCCGATACTAGCGTCCCGGCGACCGGTCCCGCAAATCCGCTGACGGCAATGACTTTCGTTTCCGCGACCGGCGGAGCGGAACTCAGCCGATGTCAGCCAGCCGGACGAACGCCGCGGTATCAAGGGTTTCACCGCGAGCCGTCGGATCTATACCCGCGGCCAGGAGTCGGCGTTCGGCCTCCGCCGCGGACCCCGCCCATCCCGCCAGCGCGGCGCGCAAGGTCTTGCGGCGCTGTGCGAACGCGGCGTCGACCACCTCGAACACCCGACGCCGGTGCACGTCGTCGGTCGGCCAAGGCGCGCGCTCGTACCGCTCGACACGGACCAAACCGGATTCCACCCGCGGCACCGGCCAGAACACCTGAGTGCCTACCGCGCCCGCCCGGCGCACCGTGCCGAAGAAGCCCGCTTTGACGCTCGGCACCCCGTACACGCGGCTACCCGGTTCGGCGGCAAGGCGATCGGCGACCTCGGCCTGCACCATCACCAATGAGGTTCTCAGCGATGGGATTTCGGCGAGCAGGTGCAACAGCACCGGGACCGCCACGTTGTAGGGCAGATTCGCGACCAGCGCGGTCGGCGTCGCGGGCAGTTCGGATCCGCTGACCCGCAGCGCGTCCGCCTCGACCACACGCAGCCGGTCGGCCAGGTCCGGCGCGCGGTCGGCGACGGTGACCGGTAGGTGGCGCGCCAGCACCGGGTCGATCTCCACGGCTACCACCGAGTCGACCACGTCCAGCAGCGCGAGGGTCAGCGATCCGAGTCCGGGGCCGACCTCGAGCACCGTATCGGCGCGGCCGACACCCGCCGCGGCGACGATGCGGCGCACCGTATTGGCATCGTGAACGAAATTCTGTCCGAGCTGTTTGGTCGGCCGGATGCCGAACCGTTCGGCCAATGTCCGCACCTCGGCGGGACCGAGCAGTGCGGCGTCACCCCTGGCGGCGGTATCGGGTTCGGACACCGGAAGAACCTACCAAGCAGGACGTGCCGGTCAGCCGCCGATACCGAGCCTCGCGGTGCACGCGGGCCACGCACCCCAACCCTGACGGGCCCGGGTGACCTCGGCGATGGCGATCTGCTCCTCGCGGGTCGCCAGATCGGCGCGCGGGGCGTAGCGCAGTCCGCCCTGGCGCTCCCAGGTGCTTTGGTCGAACTGGATGCCGCCGTAGTAGCCGTTGCCGGTGTTGATCGCCCAGTTGCCGGTGGACTCGCAGCGGGCCAGCGCGTCCCAGATCGCGCCGTCGCGCACCGGGGGCACCTCGGTGCCGGGCTTGGCGCCCTTGCGGATCGTCTTCGGCTGCGCGGGGGTGGTGACCGTGTTCGCGATCGGCTCGCGGGCGATCTCCCGGCCGTTGAGCATGGTGACCGCGAAGGTGACGTCCTGGACGCCGGGCGATCCCGGACTCTCCACCACGCTGCGGCTCATATTCATGGTGACGTCCTCGATGACGTTCTCCGGCGGGTCGAGCGGCATCGTCTCCACGCGCTTCTCGACCCGCTTGCGGGTGACCACCACTTTGACACCGTCGGTGAGCGGCGTGTCAGGACCGGGTTCGACGGTGTCCTGCTCGATGAGCGGAATGCCCGCGACCTTCAGGAACTCGCCGACCGTCGGCGCGGCCAGCCGGACGTCGACGACATTGCCGATGCCGTCGAGCAGATGCACGGTGCGCGCGGTGGACACGTGCAGGGCCGCTCCCACCAGGGGAATCCGCTGATCGCGCGCGGGTGAGACGAAGGTGTCGGCGGGGACCTTCAGCTGTTCGAGCGCCTCGCCCGCGGTGATGCCGGTGGTCCACACCTTCTGGGGCTTGCCGTCCACGGTCAGCGTGATCTCGCGAGCCCGGTTGAACACGATGGTGGCGCCGTCGACGAGTGCGGTGGCCGGTTTGGGCAGCACCAGATCGCGGTCGGTGACGTAGAAACCGGCGGCGCGCAGCACGCCGGCGACATTGCGCGACATGGTGGTCGTGGTCGATCTCTCACCGTCGACCACGACCGTGACCGTCTTGCGGTTCACGATGGCCATCGCCGCACCCACGATCAACGTCATCAGCAGCGCCGCGACCGCCGCGTAGAGCAGCGGCGATCGGGACTGGTTGATACGCACGAAGGGGGACATGATCACAGTACGATAACGATGGGGCCGCTACCCGACAACCCGTGCGCCGAAACTCCCGGCAGCGTGTATCACGATCGAATCTCGATATCGCAGGTAAATCACAAATACGCCACCATTGAGTGATCTATCCCACATTTTGTGCAGCTCGGTTTCCACTCGATCGAACCCGGGGCAAATGTCAGATTCCGTACACCCGTCGCGCATTGGCGGTGGTGAGCCGCGCGAGTTCCGCCGGGTCCTGGCCTCGCAGGTGCGCGAGCGCGCGCACGGTATACGGCAGGCAATAAGGCTCGTTGGGCGCGCCGCGGAACGGATGCGGGGTCAGATAGGGCGCGTCGGTCTCCACCAGGATCTGCTCGTCGGGCACCACCTGGGCGGCCTCGCGCAGCTCGTGCGCGTTCTTGAAGCTGACCGTGCCGGAGAAGCTCAGCACATACCCCTCGGCCACGCAGGACAGCGCCATATTCGTGTCCGAGGAGAAGCAGTGGAAGATCACCTTCGACGGCGCGCCCTCGTCGAGCAGGACCGTGAGCAGATCGTGGTCGGCCTCGCGATTGTGGATCATCAGCGGTTTGCCGACCCGTTTGGCCAGATCGATATGCCAGCGGAAACCCTCGATCTGGGTCTCGATATCCGCGCAACCCTCCAGCTTTCCCGGCCAGTAGTAGTCAAGGCCGGTCTCGCCCACCGCGACAACGCGCGGATCGGCCGCCAGCCGCTCCAACTCCGCCTTCGCGGTGTCGTCCAGCGCGTTCGCGCGGGTGGGATGCAGCGCGACGGCCGCGTGCACCCGCGAATCCCAGTGCGCCGCGCGCACCGCCCACCGGGCCGCGTCCAGATCGTCGGCGACGGTGACCACCGTGCCCACGCCGACCGAGGCCGCGCGGTCCACGATCGCCGCGACCGAATCGGCGTCGCTCGCGCCGCAGGCGTCCAGGTGGGTGTGCGCGTCGACCAGCGGCGCGAGCGGTTGGGGCAGATCCGGTGCGGCACGCTTGGCGCTCATCGGCGCGTCCCCGGGGTCGGCACAGCCCACACGGGCATATTCGTTCGAGCGACTCGATGCACGCGCATTACAGTAGACACACCATGAGCGCAGCCGACCGCACAGCACCCACTGGTGCCGAGGCACCAGCCTTCTACATCACCACGGCCATCGCGTACCCCAACGGCGCGCCGCACATCGGGCATGCCTACGAGTACATCTCCTCCGATGCCATCGCCCGGTTCAAGCGGCTCGACGGGTACGACGTGTTCTTCATGACCGGCACCGACGAGCACGGGCAGAAGATGCAGCAGACCGCGGCCGCCGAGGGTCTGCCGGTCGAGGAGCTGGCCGCGCGCAACTCCGACGTGTTCGAGGCGATGGACAAGAGCCTCGACATCTCGTTCGATCGCTTCATCCGCACCACCGACGAGGACCACCGGGCCGCGAGCGAGGCCATCTGGGAGCGGATGCTCGCCAACGGCGACATCTACCTCGGCAATTACTCCGGCTGGTATTCGGTGCGCGACGAGGCGTTCTACACCGACGAGGAGACCACCGTCCTCGAGGACGGCACCCGGATCTCCACCGAGTCGAAGACGCCGGTGGTGTGGACCGAGGAGTCCAACTACTTCTTCCGGCTCTCGGAGTACCAGGACCGACTGCTCGCGCTCTACGAGGAGCGTCCCGAATTCATCGCGCCCGCCACGCGGCGCAATGAGATCGTCAGCTATGTCAAGGCGGGGCTGAAGGATCTGTCCATCTCGCGCACCACCTTCGACTGGGGCGTCCCGGTGCCGGGCCATCCCGACCACGTGATGTACGTCTGGGTCGACGCGCTCACCAACTACCTCACCGGCGTCGGCTTCCCCGCGACGGAATCCGCGGCGTTCGGCAAGTTCTGGCCCGCGGACCTGCACATCATCGGCAAGGACATCACCCGCTTCCACACCGTCTACTGGCCCGCGTTCCTCATGTCGGCCGGTCTGGCGCTGCCGAAACGCGTTTTCGTGCACGGCTTCCTGTACAACAAGGGCGAGAAGATGTCGAAGTCGGTCGGCAATGTGGTCGACCCGCTCGCACTCGTGGAGACCTACGGACTCGACGCGCTGCGGTTCTTCCTGCTGCGCGAGATCTCCTACGGTCAGGACGGCAGTTACAGCCACGAGGCCATCGTCGGACGCATCAACGCCGATCTGGCCAATGAATTCGGCAATCTGGTGCAGCGCAGTCTCACGATGGTGCACAAGAACTGCGGCGCGGCGGTGCCGACGCCCGGGGAATTCACCGCCGAGGATCGCGCGCTGCTCGATCGCGCGGCGGGTCTGCTGGAACGCTGCCGGGCCGAATTCGAGGTCCAGCAGATACATCTGGCGCTGGAAGCGCTGTGGCTCACCCTCGGCGAGACCAACAAGTACTTCTCGGCGCAACAACCGTGGGCGCTGCGGAAATCCGGCACCGAGGCCGATCTGGCGCGCATGGCGACCGTACTGTACGTGACGCTCGAGGTCGTGCGCATCGTCGCGATCCTGGTGCAGCCGGTCATGCCCGGTTCGGCGGCCAAGATCCTGGATCTGCTCGCCCAGCGCGGCCGCGACTTCGCCGATATCGCGACACCGCTGGTCGCGGGCACGCCGCTGCCCGCGCCCGAACCGGTCTATCCGCGCTACGTGGAGCCCAAAGAGGCGTGAGGGCGCCGGGTCCCGGCCGCGAGCCGGACCCGGCACGCTCGCTACTTCCAGCGATCGAGCAGCCGGTTGGCCTCCTCCGCCAGCGCGAACTGAAGGTAGGGACCGAAGCTGATCCGCGCCACGCCCTGACCGGCCAGCGTCGCCTTGTCCGAGACCGCGGGCAGTCCGATCGCGTTGACCGGCAGCGGCAATTCGGAGGTCAGGCGGCGCATATCCGCGTCGGAATGCCTGCCCACCGGGTACAGCACATCGGCGCCCGCCTCGGCGGCCAGCCGCAGCCGGGCGATGGCCCGGTCGACACGATCGGATTCGTCGCCGTCCTGGCGCAGGAAAAGGTCGGTGCGCGCGTTGACGACCACGTGCACGCTCGCCGCGTCGGCGAACTCGCGCAGCCCGCGCACGAAATCCGCGTGCTCCTGCGGGGTGCGCAGCCGCTTGCCCTCGCTGTGCACGGTGTCCTCGATATTCAGTCCGACCGCGCCCGCCTCGAGCAACCCTTCGATGAGCTGGGCCGGTTCCAGTCCGTAGCCGGATTCGATATCGACCGACACCGGGACCGATACCGCGTCGGTGACCTGGCGGACCCGGGTCAGCAGTTCCAGGAAGGTCATACCCTCGCCGTCGCTGCGGCCCACCGAGTCCGCGACCGGGTGGCTGCCCATCGTGAGCCCCGAAAAGCCCGCGGCCACCGAGAGATTCGCCGACCAGGCGTCCCAGACCGTCGGCAGGACGACCGGGTCACCTGGGCGGTGCAGTTCCAGAAGTGCCTTGGCCTTGTTCTCCAAAGAGGTCATGCCACGATCATTCCCTAATCCGCCGCGCGGGCGGCGAGTACCGCGTCGTACAGCTCCCGCCGCGACACCCCCGTACGGGCCGCCACCTCGGCGCAGGCGTCCTTGAGCCGCATACCCTCGGCGGTGCGACCTTCGACCGCACCGACCAGGTCGGCGGGGTCCGCGGACTTCGGTTCCGCGCCCGCGAGCACGACGGTGATCTCCCCGCGCGCACCGTCCACGGCCCAGGCCGCGAGTTCGGTGAGGGTCCCGCGCACGACCTCCTCATAGGTTTTGGTGAGTTCACGGCATACGGCCGCCCGGCGATCGGGTCCGAGCACCTCGACGGCGTCGGCCAGGCATTCCGCGAGCCGGTGCGGTGCCTCGAAGAAGACACAGGCGCGCGTCTCGGTCGCAAGGGAGGCCAGCCAGGTGCGGCGCTGACCCGATTTGCGCGGCGCGAACCCGTCGAAGCAGAACCGTTCCACCGGCAGCGCGGACAGCGCCAGCGCGGTGGTCACCGCCGACGGACCAGGCAGACAGGTGACCGGCAGGTCGCGGGCCGCGCACGCCGCCACCAGGCGGTAACCGGGATCGCTGACCGACGGCATGCCCGCATCGGTGACAAGCAGGACGGTGCGCCCGTCGGCGATATCGTCCAGCAGGGCCGGAATCCGCGCGGTCTCGACGTGGTCGTAGAAGCTCACCACCCGGCCGGTGATCTCGACCCCGAGCGCCTTGGCCAGCGCGCGCGTGCGGCGGGTGTCCTCGGCGGCCACGACATCAGCGGTGGCCAGCGCCTGGCACAGGCGCCGGGATGCGTCGCCGATATCGCCCATCGGGGTCGCCGCGAGCACCAGTCCGCCGCGCGCACCCCGGTCCGCCGTCGATTCCGCCGCCACCGCACTCCATCCGCCGTGTCGTCCGGCATTCGCCGGATTCGATAGGCAGCCTAGTGCGCGCCGTTCACCCGACGGCAGGCTCACCGCCGCGCGATCGGGTCCTCGGACCGCATACCATCGGGGCGTGACCCAGGTGACCTCCCGCGCGACCGCACCGTTCGGGACCGTGTCTTCGTGGTCGAGTCCCGCTCCGCTGCGCCCGTCCCCGGATTTCGGCCCCACCGACACGCTGCGCGGCTGGCTCGTCACCGCATTCCTGACCGCCATCGCCGCAGTGACCCGATTCATGCTGCTCGACTACCCCACCGACGCGCGGACCCCGGTGTTCGACGAGAAGCACTACGCGCCGCAGGCATGGCAGATGGTCACCGGCGGCGGGGTTGAGGACAATCCCGGTTACGGTCTGGTGGTCCACCCGCCGGTCGGCAAGCAGATGATCGCCATCGGGGAGGCGATATTCGGCTACAACGGCTGGGGGTGGCGGTTCACCGCGGCGCTCGCGGGCACGGTCCTGGTGCTGCTGGTGATCAGAATCGTGCGCCGGATGGCGCGCTCCACGCTGGTCGGCGCCTTCGCGGGCATTCTGCTCATCGCCGACGGCGTGACCTTCGTGTCCTCGCGCATCGGCATGCTCGACATCTTCATGGCGCTGTTCGTCACCGCGGCCTTCGGATGTCTGATCGTCGACCGCGACGATGTGCGCCGCCGCATGGCCAGGGTCGATCTGGAGGGCCGTATCGGCCTGACCTCCTTCGGGCCGCGGCTCGGGGTGCGCTGGTGGCGTTTCGGCGCGGGCATCCTGCTCGGACTCGCCTGCGGCACCAAATGGTCGGGCATCTACTTCGTCATGGCCTTCGGACTGCTCTGCGTCTTCTTCGATGTCGCGGCGCGGCGGGCGTACGCGGTGCGCAAACCGTTCTCCGGCGCCGCGATCCGCGACCTCGGTCCCGCGCTCTACGCGCTGGTGGTCGTTCCCGTCGCGGTCTACCTCGCGACCTACTGGGCCTGGTTCGCCGGCGAGACCGGGGTGTACCGCTATATGGCGGGCAATCCTTCCGCCCCCAAGGACCCGATCGGCACCGGCGGATTCTGGTCCTACTTGGTGCCCGACGCCATGCGCTCGCTGTGGTATTACAGCGCCCGATCGATGGAATTCCACACCGAGCTGACCAATTCGGCGGGCAACCACCACCCGTGGGAGTCCAAACCGTGGACCTGGCCGATGGGTCTGCGGCCGATGCTCTACTACTACGCCGACGGCAATGTGCGCGGCTGCGGCGCCTCGCAGTGCGTCAAGGCGGTGATGCTGGTCGGCACGCCCGCCATCTGGTGGCTCGCGCTGCCGGTCCTCGGCTGGATGCTGTGGCGCGCGGTCACCCGGCGGGACTGGCGCTACGCCGCGGTCCTGACCGGCTACGCCGCCGGGCTGTTGCCCTGGTTCCTCACCCTGGACCGGCAGATGTACTACTTCTACGCGGTCCCGCTGGCCCCATTCCTGGTGATGGGCGTCGCGCTCGCGCTCGGCGACATACTCGGCCCCGGCGAGGGTTTCGCCCAGCGACGAAGTCCCACGGGCACCTTCCTGCCCGCGCTGCCGAGTGAACGCCGCGGACTCGGGCTGCTGCTGGTCTGCCTCTATCTGGGACTGGTCATCGTCAACTTCGTGTATCTGTGGCCGATACTCACCGCATTGCCGATCAGTGTCGGCAGTTGGCAGAACCATCTGTGGCTGCCGAGCTGGCGCTGAGGCTCAGCCGGCCGCCAGCGCCGATCTGACGTAGCGCAGCGCCGTCTCGTCGTCGAGGCCGAGCCGTCGTATCGCGGTCACGTAGTCGGTGGCGGCGCGTCCGGCGGCGTCGATGGTCGGATCGCCGGAGGAGGCGATGAACGTGCCCTGTCTGCCGCGGGTCTCGAGCACACCGTCGGCCTCGAGTTCGCGATAGGCGCGGGCCACCGTGTTCGGAGCGAGACCGAGATCGGCCGCCAGCGCGCGCACGGTCGGGATCTTCGTGCCCGCGGTCAGCTGGCCCGCGCGCACCCTGGCGACGATGCCCTGTCGCAGCTGTTCGTACGGCGGGACCGACGACTCGTGGTTGATGGTGACCGGGAACATGGCGGGTCACATGTCATCCCGCGCGAGCGGGCAGGACAGGCATCGCGGGCCGCCGCGACCGGACCCCAGTTCGGAGCCGGGTATGGTCAGCACCTCGACGCCCGCCTCCCGCAGCCGGGCATTGGTCATCTCGTTGCGCTCGTAGGCGACGACCACGCCCGGCGCGAGGGCGAGGGTGTTGTTGCCGTCGTCCCACTGTTCGCGTTCGGCGGTGACCCCGTCCAGGCCGGTGTCGATGACGCGCAACTTGCCGATGCCCATGGCCTCGGCGGCCGCGGGCAGGAAGGGATCGGGTCCGCGCATGCTCACCCCGCCCGCGCCGCTGCGGCCGCCGTAATCGTCCTCGCGGCGAATCGTGAACGCGCTCAGCGAGTCGCGCACCGCCGAGTACATGACCACGGCGTCGGTGTCGACCATCGTGCACACCGTGTCCAGATGCATGGTCGCGCGACTCTGGGCGATCTGCGAGACCAGCACGGTGTGCGCGAGCTCGTCGTCGAACAGGCTGCGCGCCAGTGCCTCCGCACCCGCGGGCGAGGTGCGCTCACCGACCCCGACCGCCACCACGCCGGGGGCGAGCAGCAGCACGTCACCGCCTTCGATAGGCGCGGTATGCGATTCGTAGGCCCGGCGCACGCCGAGAAAACGCGGATGGAAGGCGTAGATCAGATCGGTGAGCGAGGTCTCCCGCATCCGGGCGGGCAACGCGAGGGAGGTGATGGCGACTCTCGGCCCGACCCAGAACGAGGAATCCCTGGTGAAAAGCAGGTTCGGCAGTGGATCGATGACGAAGTCGCCGCCGTGGTGCATTCTGCGCACCAGCGAGGCGGCATCGGCTTCGAAGGGCAGTTCATCGAAGGTCATCCCGGCCATGAGCACATCGGCCAGTTCCCGGGCGGGCACGCCGCGCAGGAAGGCCGCGAGTTCGTCGGCGAGGGCGTGGCCGAGCCGGCGCGCGTCCACCGCGGCCGAGATGCCCTGTATCCGCGCGGCCCCGCTCACCGCGAGCGTCTCGGCGAGCAGATCCGACAGCAGCAGCACCTCGACACCGCGTTCGCGCAGCACGCCCGAGAAGGTGTCGTGTTCCTGCTGGGCCCGCTCGACCCAGGGAATGCCGTCGAACAGCAGCTGGTCGTTGTTGCGCGGGGTCAGCCGACGCAATTCGTCGCCGGGACGGTGCAGCAACACCGCACGCAGCGTCGCGACCTCCGAGGTCACCCCGAGGCGCGCGGCCTCGCGCCCCTGTTGCACAGCGTCTGCTCCCATGACAAGACCGTAGTTCGCCGATAGCCATCGGGCACGCAATTCACTGCCCCGAATGCCAGGGTGTCCGAATTTCGCCCCCGGTCACAGAACCTGAAGTATTGTTGAGGTGAATGGAGGAGAGTGCATGTCGAATGCCGATTGGCGAGCGAAGGAATTGACCCCCGGCCAACTATCCGAGCGTAGCGGAGTGGCCGTCTCCGCGTTGCACTTCTACGAACGCGAGGGGCTGATCACATCCCGCCGTACCAGCGGCAATCAGCGCCGCTACGCGCGCGAGACACTGCGCAGGGTCGCCTTCATCAGAATCTCCCAGCGGGTCGGCATACCGCTCAGCGAGATTCGCGCCGCGCTCGACAAACTCCCCGAGGGCCGCACCCCGACCCGCCGCGACTGGGAAACGCTGTCGACCACGTGGCGCGGCGATCTCGACGACCGCATCAATCAGCTGATTCGCCTGCGCGACAATCTCACCGGCTGCATCGGCTGCGGCTGCCTGTCACTCGGCAGCTGCAAACTCGTCAACGAACACGACCGCCTCGGCATCGACGGTCCCGGCGCGCGCGTGCTCGACACCCATCTCAACTGTCCTTCGAAACCAGCAGCCTGCTGAACCGTTCACTCATCCGGCGGATGACGAATTCGTAGGGATAGGCGAATTTCCGCGCCCACCAATATCCGAACCGGATATCGAATGAGCTGTAGATGATGAACCGGTTGCGTTCGACACCGCGCAGAATGGCCTGCGCCACCCGCTCGGGCGCCACGGCGTGCCGGGTGAAACGGCTGGTGATCCGCTGGACCCGCGGATCGTCCTTGTCCACCCCCACGAGATCGAAACTCTGCACCAGCGGCGTGTTCACCGCGCCCGGCGCCACCAGATGCACCGAGATCCCGTGCGGGCGCAGATCGAATCGAAGCACCTCCGATACACCCCTGATCCCGAACTTCGCCGCGCTGTAGGCCGCGTGCCAGGGCAGCGCCAGCAGTCCGGCCGCCGAGGACACGTTCACCAACGCACCGCCCCGGCCCGCGCGCACCATCGGCGGCACGAAGTTCTCGATGACGTGGATGGGACCCATCAGGTTGATGTCGACCATGCGCCGCCAGTGCCGGTGCTCGAGATTCTCGACCGTCCCCCAGGTCGAGGTTCCGGCGACGTTCATGACGATGTCGAGGACTCCGTGTTCGGCGTGCACATCGGCGGCGAACGCGGTGACCGCGGGATGGTCGGTGATGTCGAAAGCCCGGGTGACCAGCACCGTTCCCCCCGCGGCACGGATATCGGCCGCCGTGCGCTCGAGACCGTCGGCATCGATGTCGGTGAGGATCAGCAGCGCACCGCGCGCGGCGGCGGCGCGCGCGGTGGCCCGGCCGATACCGCTGGCCGCTCCGGTCACCAGTACCTTCGCGTCCCGTACCGTCTTCCGCCCGAATGCGCCCACCGAACCAGCTCCCACCGTCGAATCCCGCCTGTCGAAACGATCAGGGCGCAGCGTACTCGGCCCGCGCTCAGCGGCCCAGCACCTCCAGCATGCCCGCGACCGCACGCGGCCAGGTGAACTGTTCGGCGCGAGTGCGGGCGGCGCGGCGGCGGTGCGCGGTCGGGCGCGCCAGCACATCGGTGACGGCGTCGGCGAACGCCGATGGATGGTCGGCCGCGACCGCACCGCACTCGGCGGTCACGATATCCACCAGGGCCGAAGACCGGCTCGCCACCACCGGCGTGCCCGCCGCCAGCGCCTCCAGCGCGGCAAGCCCGAAGGTCTCGTGCGGTCCGGGCGCGAGGGAGACATCGGCCGTGGCGAGCAGTTTCGCGACCATGGTTCGCTCGGTGATGAATCCGGTGAAGTGCACCGCGGGCGTACCGTCGGACAGCGGTGGAAGTGTCCGCGCGCGGCGTTCGAGCGCATCGCGGCGCGGACCGTCCCCGGCCACGACCAGACGCGCCTGTACCCCCGACTTGCGCAGCTCGCCGATCGCCTCGATGCTGCGATCGACCCGCTTCTCCACCGACAGCCGCCCGCAGTGCACCAGCAGCGGCCCGCCCGGCACACCAAGATCCGCGCGTAGTCGGTCGTCGTGGCGGCGCGGGCTGAACAGGTCGAGGTCGACGCCGAGCGGGACCAGTTCCACATTCGGCGCGTCGATGCGCTGGAATTCGGCTCGCGCGAACTCGGTCGTGCACACGACGATGTCGTAGTCGGCGGCGGTGCGCCGATTGGCGACATCGGCGAAGCGCCGCGCGGCACGCTTCGGCATGATCTGGCCGAGCAGTCGGTCGAGCCGCTCGTGCGAGATCATCACACTCGCCACGTCGCGCCGCCGGGCCCAGCGACCGAAGCCGCGCAAGGTCAGCCGATCGGAGACCTCGAGCACGTCCGGCCGTATGCCCGCCAGCACGTCGGCGACCCGCCGCGGGTCGGCCGCGCGATACCCGCCCGTCCACGGGATCGCGAGTGCGGGCAGCGTTATCCGTAACACGCCGGTGTCGAGCACCTGTTCCTCGCGACGTGGTCCCGGCACGATGAGGACCACCTCGTGCCCCGCCGCCGCATAGCCCTCGCCGAGGTGATGCAGAGCGGTGCGCAGCCCGCCGGACCGCGGACCGTAGAAGTTCGCAAGTTGCACGATGCGCACCCGCCGATCGTGCAGCGACCCCGGTTACCGCCGGGTCCCTAGCGATCAACAGCGGGTGAACAGCAGTGAAAGAACCGGGGAAACCGGGGCGGAATCCCGGTCAGCGGGCGGTTTGGGTCCGGCCAACCCGTGGCAGATCCAGGTCGAGCGGAATGCGTCCGAGCCCAAGATGTTCCTCGACCTCGTCCGAGGGCATGGGCCGGGCGATGAGGAAGCCCTGCGCGCGGTAACAGCCGAGTCCGACCAGCGTGCGCGCGGCCACGGCGGTCTCCACACCCTCCCCGACCACGCCGAGACCGAAGGACCCCGCGAGGCTGATGATGGATTTCACGATCGCCAGATCGTCGGTGCTCGCACCGAGACGCTGCACGAAGCCGCGGTCGATCTTCACCGCGTCGACCGGCAGCGCCTTCAGATGCGAAAGCGAACTGTAGCCGGTGCCGAAATCGTCGATGGCGATCTGCACGCCCATACGCTTGAGGCCGCGCAGCGTGACCTGCGTACGGGCCAGATCCTGCACCACGACGTGTTCGGTGATCTCCAGGCACACCGAACTGCCGTCGATGTCGAACAACCGCAAGATGTCCTCGATGCGCTCCACGAAATCCAGGCTGACCAACTGCACCGGCGAGACGTTGATGCGCATGACCACATTGCCCGCGAGCCCGCGGCGGCGCCATTCGGCGAACTGCGCGCACGCCGACCTGATCACCCAGCGGCCGAGTTCACCGGCCAGATTGGTGGCCTCGGCGACGCTGACGAAGGCGGCGGGCGGCAGCAGACCCCGGGTCGGGTGCATCCAGCGCACCAGGGCCTCGAGCGCGACGATCCGCCCGGTGCGCAGATCGACCTCGGGCTGGTAATGCAGCAGCAGCGAGCCGTCGGAGACCGCGCCGCGCAGGTTCAGCTCGACGTCGTCCTGCAATTCGAATTGGGCGCGCATGGCGTCGGTGAACACCGCGACCCCGTTGCCGCCGCCGGACTTGGCCGACAGCAGCGCGTGATCGGCGCGGCGCAGCACATCGGCCACGGTGGTCTCCCCGGGAATCCCGACCGCGACCCCGACGCTGGCGCCGCGGCTGACGGACTCCCCGCCCACGGTGACCCGGCGCCCGATCAGCGCCTGGATGCGAGCGGCCTCGTATTCGGCGGCGACCGCGTCCATCGGTTTGGCGGGCACGATGACGAATTCGTCGCCGCCGAGCCGGGCGATCATGTCGTTCGGGTCGAGATGTTCGCGCAGCCGCGAGGACAGGGTGCGGATGAAGTTGTCGCCCGCGGTGTGGCCGAGGAAGTCGTTGAGCGCCTTGAGACGGTCCAGGTCGAGGAAGAAGGCGGCCACCGGCCCCGGGGCGCCCGCTTGGAGGCGTTCCTCCATGTGCTCGAGCAGCGCGCGGCGATTCGCCAGTCCGGTGAGGTCGTCGTGCAGGGCGATGTAGCGCAGGCGCTCCTCGGCGACCACGCGCGCGTGCAATTGCGCGAACAGTGCCGCGATGGCCTTGAGCACGTTGAGTTCGCGCGTGCTCCACTCCCGGTCGCCCTCCTTGACGAAGCCGAGCACACCGGTCGACTCACCGCGCGAGAGCAGCGGCACCGCGGCCGAGGTGACCTGCGGAATGCCCGATCCGCGCCGCACCGTCTCCTGGTAGTCGGCGAATTCGGGAGTCGGGCGCGCGACCATCGGCTCGACGGCGTATTCGAGCTGTCGGAAAACGCCGTCGGCGTTCTCGAAGTAGATGATGCCGAGCGGATCGGGATCGGGGATGTCGCGGCGATGCGGCCACTCCGCGACCAGTACGGTCGCTCGACGTTCGCGGTCGGTATGCCGGACGTAGCTGAAATCGACGTCGAAGTACTCCACCAGTTTCGCGAGGACACGCTCGGTCGCCGCCACCATCGTCGTGGCGTCGACACCCATCAGCTCGGTGGCGACCTGGGTCACCAGTGAGTCGAGTGTCCGCCGAGGCACCTTGTCTCCGATCGCGCTAGCTACGGGTGTCAACGCCCGGCACCGGACGCCGCCTGCTCCGCACCGTGGCAGCGGCCGCGTAACTCAGGCGCAGAACCAATGCCATGGTCTCATGCCCGGGCACTCCCAGTAGGTTCAGGAAACGGCTCTGAAGTGACGCTAGTGTATCCGCGTAGTCCGGGGAAATCGCGTCCAGTTCGCCAGAACTTTGCGCGTAGAGGTATACCGGCGATATCGGCTGCACCGCGAGACCGCGGCGCTGCGCCTCGATCCACACCCGCTGCACGGCCGCGCCACCCCGCGCGTAGCAGGCCAGACCCGGCTCGGCGGGCATCGTCACGGCGAGTACGGCCGAGGCCGAGCGCACCCGGTCGCGGATATAGGAACCCAGTGCCGCACCGCCGTCCCACGACCGCACCTGTGCCATCACGTCGGCGCGCCGCGCGATTTCGAGGCCCGCCAATTCGGTGGGGGTGGCCTCGAGGCCGCGCACATCGATGCCGACCGTCAGATCCGCGCCCGACCAGCGCAGTTCCGCCACCATATCGGCGTGCAGGCGGGGCGTGAGGTAGCGCACCCGATCGGATTCGGCGAGCAGTTCGGCGGCCGCGGCGAGGTCGCCCGCGTCGGTGATCGCGCGCGCGAACGCGCCCTCCCGGCCCGCGGACGCGGCGAGCGCGGACAGTACGTCCGCGGGCAGGGCGGCCCCGGTGCCGACACGGCGGTTCGTCTCCCGGGTCAGGACGGCGGGGTAGTCGGCGGCCGCGTCCGCATCGGCTCCCGCGCCGAGTCGCACCACACCGGTCAACGGAACCCCGTCCTCCGATTCACGAAGTTCCACCCCATCCAGCAAACCATGAGCAGCCGCGGCGGCCCGTGCGGCGTATAGCGCCGCACCCACGGCGACCGCACTGCCGCGCAGGCCGATATCCATCGCCGAGGAGTGCGCAGGGTCGAGTTCGATCGAGATACGGTCGGATTCGGCGCGCAGCCGCCACGGCTGGACATTGCCGCCCGACGGCGCACGCTGGGCGGCCTGCATGATCAGGCCGATCGGATCGCCCGCGGGCGCCGGTTCGGGTTCGACCTCCCAGTCCGGGTCCTGTTCCGGGGTCGGTTCGGCCAGATCGTCCAGATGCCGGTCCATATCGATGCGGACCCGGCCCGAGGACAGCTTCTGCCCCAGGCCGATGCGGCGGGCCGCGGCGACCACGCTCGCCGATCCGTACATGACATCGCTGCCGAGTTGCGGCCAGCTCGCCAGCGTCTCGCCGACCTCGACCATGCTGGCCGCCAGACGGGGCGAGAGCGCGTCCGCGCCGAACAGCCGCACCACGAACGGCGCTTTCTCCTTGGCCGTGAGACCGCGCAGGTCCGCGGCCCGCAACTCGCCGAGCAGGCCGTGGAACGGCGGCCTGTCCGGTTCCAGGTCGAAGCGTTCGACATCGAGCAGGCCGCGGTCGCTGGTCTCCATCAGCAGCGGCATCGCCCGGCGGGCGGCGGCCTCGCGGATCACGAGTTTCATGTCGAGCGAGTCGCATTCCTCCACGACGATCGACAGCCCGTCCATGAACGCGCCAACCGATTCCTCGTCGACGCCCGCCTCGAAGATCTCCACGGGCAGGTACGGGTCGAGCTCGGCCACCTTGCGCGCGGTGACCACCGCCTTGTTCACGCCGATGTCGAAGACCGTGCCCGGAACCCGATTCAGATTCGACAGCTCGATGCTGTCGAGATCGGCCAGCCGCAGCATCCCGCCGACCCCTTCGAGCGCGAGCACGGCCGCCACCGCGTGTCCGGTGCTCTGCCCCACGATGCCGATACGCAACTCGCGCAATCGATCCTGTTCGTCGCGGGTCAGTTTGTTGCGATTGCGGTCGAGGCGAACCGCGCGGTGGATCCGCGGACCCGGCAACCCGACCAGTGCGCGCCGCCACGGATAGTGCACCCAGCGATCCGATTCGGGCCCGACCGGCGCTGGGGCGCCATTTCCGAGCCGCCGGTATTCCTCGCGCAAATCATGCCGCAGATCGATGACCTCGATATCCGGCCGCCGCCGCAATTCGGCCAGCGCACGGGCGTCTTCCGGGTTGTCCTCATCGAGGATCAGCGGTCGATACGCCTGCGCGCGGCTGCCTTCACCACCCATGTTCGGGCCGGTCCCCCGTTCCGGTGACGGGCCGGGTTCGCGTGGTGTCGACCAACCCGAGTTCGCGTTGTTCGGCCGCGATGAGTTCTCGCTGTGATTGCTCGGCAATTGTCTGGTACGCCTCGATATCCCACCAGAGCGCGACCGTCGCATAACGCTCGTCGGGATACGGCGCGGCCGGAATGTGCTCGGCCACCACGGCGCCCGCGGCCCGGTGCCGTTCCACAGTGAAGGTGGCGACGGTGGCGAGTCCGTAGCGGGCGCCCAACATGCGCAGTGCGTGCGGAACGGTGCGCGAGATGGTCGCGCTCAGCGCGTGCCGGTCCGTCGCGCTTCGAGCCACCCACGCGCCCTTGGCCTCGATGACACCGGCGGGAATGCGCTCGGCGACCATGCGGCGCAGATCGTCGGCGCCCGGGTGCGGCCCCCAGTCGGCAACCCCGCGCACCTCGTCGACGTCGGCGTAGGGCCCGTGCATCCGCACACCGGCGACCGCGACCCCGGACGGATCGACTCCGAGGAAGAACAACGCGGTGCCGCGACCGTCGCCGATGCGGTCGTACTCGAGCGCGGCCTCGACGCCGTAGTGACGGTAATTCTCCAGCGCACCGCGCAAATACAGATCCCACAACACGGGGTGGTCGGCGGCGGTGGTGACGAAGAACGTACAACCGGATTGCTCGTCCCGGAACCGCGGAATTCCCCCGCCGTGAGAGTCCCCCGGAACGACTGCAATCGCTTCGACAGTCATCGGTTTTCCTACTCCGTAGCTCCGCACTCGCGCACGGTGTCTTGCTCCATTCGACGAAACCGCTCCGACGGGCGCAGCCGTCTGGCGCAGTTGCCTAGGGCAGTATCCGCCATCTGGCCGGAATTCTCCAGGCGTCCCGCTAATCTTCCGAAAACACCGTGGTTCGCCCCCAATCACCGCAGGCCAGAGCCATTGAATTTGCCAAGCCACGTATCGTGGAGACCAGTCGGTTCTTTGTTGGGCTATTTTTCAGCTATCAGACCAGGATGGAAATGAAGAGTTCCACCGACTCCGGGCCGCGCCAGACCTCGACTTCCTCCCGGTAGGCGCGGGTTATCTCGGCCGAGGCGGTCGCGTCGTCCACCTGCGCCCAGACGTCCTCGACCGGATCGTGATAGTCCCCATTGGGCGCGAAACGGGCGTAGACCCCCTTCGGCACCCGAACCAGCAGATCGCCGACCGGCACGTCGGCGGGCGCGGAGTACTCGAAGCACACCATCGCGTTGTAGTTGCCCGCCGGGTCGGGGACGTAGACCGTGTACATCGGATAGTCCGCGCCCGGACGGTCGCGCAGCCGGTCCTTCAGGAACTCGATCAGATCGCTGTTGCTGACCTTGAAACTGGGCCGCACCCGCGGCACGACAAGTCCGCCGTAGATCGCTTCGTTGCGAACGACGATCGCATAACTCATGGTCGCGCCTCACCCGCACTCGACATCGTGGTGGCCGGGACCCGCGTGTCCCCGATCGTCATCGCGAATCCACCGCCAGATAGAGCTCGATCTTGTACGCGTGCGGATAACACTCGAAATCACCGGTATAGGTTCTTTTGATCTGGTTGTGCTCCTCGGCGTAGGCGATCTGGGTCCACAGGTCGGTCATCACCTGCGGGAAATTACCCACCGAAGAGAAGCGCGCATAGGTGCCGGGCCGCAACCGCGCGACCAGATGACCGCGGGTCACTTCCTCGAAGCTCGCGCACTGATAGCCGACGATCTGGGTGTGATAGGTGCCGAGCTCGCCGCTGTAGTCGGTATACGCGCTGGCCAGCGGGCCGCCGAGTTCTTGATGTAGTACCGCGGCCCACGCCGCTTCGAGGTCGTGGTCACGCAGTTCGCCGAGCGCACGCTTCGGGCTGCGCACCGGGAGTCCGGCAACCCACGTCTCGTCTCGCTCGACAATTTCAAACTGCATGAATGGACTCTTTCGAGGTGAATCCGGGGGCGTCGCCCGCATCCGGTCGGCTAGAAACGCCATGCTATCAACACCGCCGGGATGGAAACGATCACACTTGGGCCGCGCGGCGCATCGGCGACGCGCGCACTGAACTGGACAAATGTCCGTCAAGGGGGATTACGCGTCCGGTTGGACGGGTCGGATGAGACAGGTCAGGAAACGCGGGCGACCCTGCGGCAGCCGAATGCACGACAGCTCCACCGCGCACCATCCGCCCGCCAAGGTCAGCAGCCGGACCACCAGCCGCGCCGACTCCACGCGATATTCCGTGAGCTCGGTCAACGCCCGCAGATACGTCTCCAGGTCGTCGGGATGCACCAGATGGGTGGTCGAGAGCGTGAACTCGCCGTCACCGACGGGATCGGTGTCGCGCGACGCGGGATGGTGGCGCCAGGCGATGTCGGGCAGCGGCGGGGTCAGCCACTCGATGATCTGCATGGTTCTGATATCGATGAGCGCGGCGCTGCTGCCGAGCAGCGCGGCCGCCGCGTCACGACGATAGGTCGGCGCTATCAGTCCGGGCTCGCGCGCGGGCTCGACCTGTAACAGCAGCCCGCGCAGCGCCGCGGGGGCGTGATAGCGGAAGAAGCCGAAGACCCTGACACTGCGATCGTCGGCGGTGAGCACCTGCATGGTGCCCTGCCATTCGACACCGGGCCGCGCGTCCAGGGCGGTCGCCATCAGCCGGTCGCGATCCTCGCATTCGATGACCCGGGACAGGAACCACGCCGCGTGCAGCAGTGGATGCCCCGCGGGCAGGACGACCCCGCCCGCCCCGTGACTCATCACCGTCCACCGCGCTCCGTCCCAGACGAACACGTCGATACCCGGCGGGTCGTCGCGCGGTCCCGCGCCGACCCACAGCCGCGCGGCCAGCGGTCTCCCGCCCGGACCCGACACCGGTTCCGCGACGACATACTGCGTTTCGCCGCGCACGAGAACCTCGCGGGCGCACCGGTCGTTGCCGTCGATCGCCTGGGCGAGCACCGAACTCACCACCGCCGACAGCGAACTCGGTCGCACCAGCCGGTGCAACGAGCGTTCGCGGGCCATACCCTCCTCCGGCACATGCCGAATGGCCCGATCCGGTTCCGCGGCGTCGATCAGATACCACATAAGTCCCACCCCTCGTCTCGGTCTGCCCTACCCCTCGACCTGTCCCCGCCCGGACGGCTCGTTCCCCTGCGCGCCCGTCGCGTCCGACTCTACGGCCATCGCCGAATTCGGTCGCGGGCGACCGTACCGCCGGCGGGCGCGTGAATCACGCTCGCGGCGAGTCCGTCTCGGCGGCGGGATCGGCCCCGGTGAGCTGCTGCCGTTCGGCGTCGGCGGCGAACGCGCGAAGTTTGCCACGGAATTCGGCCAGTTCCTCCGGGTCCCAGCCGATGGCGCAGGCCAACTGACGCGGCACGCTGCGGGCGCGGGCGCGCAGCGCGCTACCGGATTCGGTGAGTTCGACCCGCACCGACCGCTCGTCCTCGGGCGAGCGGCCTCGGGTCAGCATGCCGGCCGACTCTAGCCGCTTGAGCAGCGGAGACAGCGTGCCCGAGTCGAGTTCCAGCGCCGCGCCGAGATCCTTGACCGACATCCGGCCGTGCTCCCACAGCACCAGCATGACCAGGTACTGCGGATAGGTCAGGCCAAGGCTGTCGAGCAGCGGCCGGTAGAGTCGGGTCACGGCTCGGGAGGCGGCATACAGTGCGAAGCACACCTGGTTGTCGAGTCGGAGCTCCTCGATCGGGGCCTTCTCGTGGTCGGTCATCGCCGCACCTCCTCTCCAAACGGTAGCGAGCAATTCAATTGCACACAATAATCGCTGGTGTGACACCCATCGCCGAATAACCCGAAACTTGCCGTCGCGCGAGAATCCCCATCCGCCATGCCCGTCTCGTCCCGTTTACCCGATTCGTTTACGATCCCGGCCTCGTGAGAACAAGCGCGACCATCGAATCGCGAAGACAGAGATATGCCTGGGGCGCGGTGACCGCGCTCGGAGTGGTCGCGGGCTACGCCGCGGTGCTCCTCGCGAACGCGCGCCACTTCTACACCGACGACACCGAGGCGCAGTACGTCCCCATGTGGGTCATGCTCGGAAACCAACTGCGCCAGGGTCGTTTTCCCGCACTTGTGCCGTGGGAGTGGATGGCGGGCAACTATTCGCTCGAGGAGGCCGGCCTCTACAACCC
Source organism: Nocardia arizonensis (assembly GCF_001310275.1). Classification (GTDB taxonomy): domain Bacteria; phylum Actinomycetota; class Actinomycetes; order Mycobacteriales; family Mycobacteriaceae; genus Nocardia; species Nocardia arizonensis. The sequence goes on along the minus strand of NZ_LGYZ01000121.1, from coordinate 106,278 downwards.
GCCGCAACTGCTGGTCCATTTCCTCGCGCCGTCGATGGACGATGTCGCGCTCTACGCGACCCTGGTGAAACTGGTCTTCTCGATCATCGCCGGACTCGGCGTCTACCGGATCTGCCTGGCCTACGGCGCCCGCGCGCCATGGTCGGCGGTGGCGGGCGTGGCCTTCCCGCTCAGCGGCTGGTTCCTGTTCTTCGACCAGGCCAGCTGGATGACCTCGCACACCGCCACCGCGTGGCTGGTGAACGCCTGGGCCTCGGCGGTGCTCTACGCGCGCGGACGCGGCGGTCCGATTCCGCTGTTCGTATTCCTCTACCTGACGCTGACCGTGCAGTACGCCTTCCCCGCGGTGGAGGCGGCGCTGATGATCGTGGCCGTCGCCGCGGGCGAATACCTGCACCAGCGCGACCCGCTGCCCCCGGCGCGGGTGCTGCTGGCCGCGGGCTGCGCCGCGCTCGCCGCGCTCGTCGCCAATCTGCCGGGCATCCTGTCCTCGCAGGTCACCTGGCGGGGCAATGCCAAGATCCACAACGACCCGTTCCTCACCGTGCCGTGGTCGGAATCGCTCAACGCCAGTCTGCCGAGCACCACGCCCGCGTTCACGGCGTGGTGGGGCCATGTGCAGCCGCTGCCGATGGTCTACATCGCCTGGTTCCTGATTCCCGCGCTGGCCTTCGTCGCATGGCGCGCGGCGGCCGAATCCGCCCGCGAATTCAGCGGTATCGCCTTCTTCGCCGTGGCGGTCCTGATGTGGACCGCGGGCCCCGGGGCGATCGGCCCGCTGCGCTGGCCCGCGCGGGTACTGCCCATGCTCGCCATCGCACTGCTGGTCCTGGTGTGTGTATTGCTCAGTCGCCATGGAGTTTTCGAGTCCTCGCGGCGGCGCGCGGCCGCCGCGGCCACGCTCGTCGGCCTGTTGTTCATCCGTTCCTTCTCCGCCGCACCGCAACTGGTGCTGCGGCATCTGCTCGCCGTCGCGGCGGTGCTCGCGCTCGGCGCGGCGGCGATCTGGCTCGCGCGCCATCGCGGCATCACCGCGGCCTGCGTGCTGACCCTGGCGGCGATGTTCCCGATCGCCTTCGTCCAGGTCCATACCGCGCCGCCGACGCCACTGTCCTACAACTTCCCCGAACGGCGTTCGACCATGATGGCGGCCTTTCCCGATTTCGACGGCCGCACACTGCAACTCGCCGACCGGGCGTTGTTGCTGCCGGAGGACAAGAGTGTGTCGGGCGCCTACGGATCGTTGGCGATCGGCAACTACGCCAAGAACCTCGGCCTCGAATACGTCAACGGCTACACCCCCATCGGGCACGCGGCGTTCGCGGGCCTGCTGTGCATGGCCTGGGACGGCAGCACCTGCGCCGACGCCTACCGCCGCGCCTTCGAGGTCGAGGCAGGCACCGGTCGCACGATCGTCGACCTCATGAAGGTCGACCGGGTGGTGCTGCACGCGGCACAGTATCCGAACGTGCGCGACCAGGCCGCGCCCGCGGGCTGGCGCTGGGCCGACTATCCGGGCCACGAACGCTACATCCGCGTCCTCGAACGCGTGGGCGGGCCGATCTCCGACCGCAACGGCATGATCGCCGACACCGAGGGTGTCATCGCCACGGCGACGGCGAACGACACCTTCGACACCACCGCCCGGGTGACCTCACCCGCGGGCGGGCGGGTCGTGCTGTCCCGCCTGAACTGGCCCGGTCATCGAATCACGCTGAACGGCAAGGAGATACCGTTCACCACGGTCGCCAAGACGTTCATCGCCGTCGACATACCCGCGAACACCGAGAACGCCGAACTCGTACTCAGCTGGCGGCCGCCGGGGTGGGAGGTCGCCATCGCGGGCGCCGCGACGGGACTGATGGGTATCGGCTTGCTGCACTGGAGCTATCTACGTCAGCGCCGCCGCGACCTCGGCAACCCGCCGCCGGTCAACGGCGATCCGCTGGGCGGCGCGTCCGACCGGCCGCTGGTGGCGAGCGGCTGAAAGGCTCTGCGGCGCGGTCACCTTCCCCGTGCGCTTCATCGGCGCCACCGCCGTGCACCCCGCGCGCCATCCGCCGGACCGACAACCACCCGCCGATCAGAATCGCGAAGTAGCAGAGGACATAGGCATTCATCAGCAGGGGCGCGATCGGCCACGACGGCGGCAGCAGGAACACCCCGATGGAGACCCAGGTCGCGCTCCAGTGATAGGCCCACGCGGCCGTCGAGAGATACAGCGCACCCCCGATCGCCCACCATATCGGCCGGTACTGCGCGCGATGGACGAGGTAGACCAGCAGCGGCACGAACCACACCCAGTGGTGGCCCCACGAATACGGCGACACCGCGCACGCCGTCAGACCCGTCAAGATCACCGCGAGCAGCCGCTCACCGTGCCGGTACAGCGCCGCGGTCACCGCCAGGCTCGCGGCGACCACCGCGCAGGCCAGGATCACCCACAGCCACACCGGCGCGGGTCGCCCGAGCAGATGCGCCACCGCGCCGCGCAGGGACTGATTAGCCGGATGGGTGTCGTCGGCGATCCGGCTGGACTGGAAGAACGTCGATGTCCAGTACTGCCGCGAGTCCGCGGGCAGCACCACCCAGCTCACCGCGACCGTGGCGAGGAACACCGTGCCCGCCGTCGCCACCGAACGCCACTGCCGCATGGCGGCGAACTGCACGACGAAGTAGTTCGGCACGAGTTTGATGCCCGCCGCGATACCGACGCCGACCCCGCGACCGCGCGCGCCCTCGGGCCGCGACCAGTCCCACAACACCAGCAACATGAGGACGAGATTGATCTGGCCGTAATACAGGGTGGTGCGCACCGGTTCCAGGAACAGGCAGGTCAGGGTCAGCAGCACGCTGACGGCGAACAGGCGGCGCGAGAGCCGGTAACCCAGAATCCGCCAGCTACGGAGTACACAGGCCAGCAGCGCGGTCACGTTGACCGTCAGCCAGGTGTTCGTGACCGCCGACCACGGCACGCGTTCGATCGGCAGGAAGGCCAGCGCCGAGAACGGGGTGTAGGTGTAGAGCAGCCCGTAGAACGTGGGTTCGGTGTACAGCGGGCGATCATGCAGAATCCGCCAGGCGCCGTCGCGGTAGACGTGCACGTCGAGACCGCCGACGAGGATCCCCGACTTGTCCAGCCACGGATCGACGGTGGCGAACAATAAGATCAGTGCGAGCACCGCGCTCGTCGCCAGCACGAAATACGTTGGCCTGGTTCCAGGGAATTCCAGTGGCCGCGATTCACGCACGAATACTGAACTTGCCTGGAGCTCGAATCTCAAACCTGCCGTGCGGATTCGAGCGACGTCGGCAATGTCACATTCCGGCCGACGACCGGGACGACCAGCGCGTTCGCGCCGAAAACCGGGCGAGCGGTCCGGGCGCGGCGCATCAGACCACGTCGCGGCCGAGTTCGGGAAAACTGCGGCGCAGATTGTCCAGACATCGGCGCACCTCGCGCAGTTCCCGACGCAACAACTGCGACTCGGTTGTCGCACGAGGCGTACCGCGGCTCGTCACGCCCATGGCGCGAATCGCGGTGTCGAGTGTTTCGGCTTCGGCCAGGAGCAGGTCGTAGAAGACCCGCGCCTGCTCCACATCGGATAGATCGCGCACCCGGCCCCTCATCATCACGCAGCATCCCGCAGGCACCCCGAGTTCGGCGCACCGCGTTTCTCAACCTTCATGGTTACGCCAAGGTGAATGATCGTCAAACGAAAGCGGACCGACACGACCTGCGCGGGCGACTCGACCCGAGCCCCGACGGCAACCGATCGCCGTCGCCGCCGCGTGGTCCGGTACCCGTCCGTACCCGGTGGAGCCCGTGACGCCGCCACGACCGCCCGCTAGCCTTGAGCCCACCGCGCACCGGAGCCATCGCCGACGTCGCCGAAATGCTGGAGGTATCTTGCGCCCCCTTGGCCGATTCCTGGTCCTCGTCCTCGCCCTGAGCGGATGCCTCGCGCTGACCGGCCCGCTCGCCACCGCCGATCCGGTGCGCATCGATGACGCCACCGGCCGCAAGATCGACGAGGCACTGGCACTGCGGGCGGCCTCCCCCGGACTCGGCAAGGCCGACCTCGTGGAACTGCTGTCGCGCCAATTCCTCGGCACCCCCTACGGCGCCGATATGCTCATCGGCTCGGCCGACCGGCCGGAGCAGCTGGTCATCGACATGCGTCGGGTCGACTGCTTCACCTACCTCGATTACGTTGCCGCCCTGAGCGATTCGACCGATCGCGACAGCTTCGCGCGCAACCTCGTCCGCACCCGCTATATCGACGGCCGAGTGGAGTTCACCCAGCGCAGGCACTTCTTCACCGACTGGGCCCACACCCGGCCCGCCAACGCCGTCGACGTCACCGCAGCGGTCGGCCCGCGCGCGGCGACGGTCACCAAGGACCTCAACGCCAAGGCGGACGGCACCACCTACCTGCCCGGCCTGCCCGTGGTGCGCCGCGAGATCACCTACATCCCCAGCGACTCCGTGGACGAGAGCGTGATCGCGCGACTGCGCAACGGCGACTACATCGGCGCCTACACCGACGCCGCCGGCCTCGACGTCACCCATGTCGGCATCTTCGCCGCGACCCCCTCGGGCCCGGTCCTGCGCAACGCCTCCTCCCTTTCGCAGAACAACAAGGTGGTCGATTCCCCACTTCTCGACTACGTGCGGACCGTCCCCGGAATCGTGGTCCTGCGAGCGCCCTGACCATCCCCCGAAACCCGTGCACGGCGACCGGTGAGCTCCCGATCTTCCGGGGTGTGCGGCCCGCCCCGAGAATCGCCCGCGACAGCCCGGATCGAACCGGGGATCGGATGCCGGGAACAGTGTCCGCGCCCGACGGGTTGAGGGATGTGTGACGGTCATCCCCGAAAGCCATAAGGATCTACTCACCCGCCCCTTGTTCGGACATCTGGCCACCATTCGGCCCGACGGCACCGCCCAGTCCAATCCGGTCTGGTACGTCTGGGACGGCGAGGTCGTCAAGTTCACCTTCTCGACGAAGCAGCAGAAGCACCGCAACGTCCTCGCCAATCCCCATGTGGCACTGTCGATCCAGGATCCCGACGACCCCTACCGATATCTCGAGGTGCGCGGCCTCGTCGACGACGTCGAACCCGACCCGCACGGCGGAGAGTTCTTCATGCAGCTCAACGCCCGCTACAACGGACCGTTCACCGAATCGCTCTACCCGGCCGACGGCGGCATCTACACCATGCGCCCGACCGGCACGAGCAAGCAGGGCGGATAACGAGCGAACCTCGGCCGATCGACTCGATCCGGTCACCGGCGACCCCTGCCGTGGCGATTCGGTTCATACCGGCATTCGCATGGTCACCGGATCGGTTGTCGGGGATTTCGACGGGATGGACGATGTGGCTGCCGCCGGGCCGTTCGTCGTCGAGGATGAGTTCGCCCAAGCCGACCTTCCGCTGGATCTTCTTCATCCAGCTCGGCGCCCACCAGCAGAGGTCACCGAGCAGCTTCATCGTCGCGGGCACGACGAGCATGCGCAGCACGGTGGCGTCGATGAGCAGCGCGGCGATCATGCCGTAGGCGATGTACTGCATCAGCACCAGATCCGAGAAGGCGAATGCGCCGGTGACGACGAGCAGGATCAGCGCGGCGGCTGTGATGATGCGGCCGGTACGCGCTGTCCCGACGCGGACCGCGTCGGTGGTGGTGGCCCCCTTCGCGCGTGCTTCGACCATCCGAGAGAGCAGGAAGACCTCGTAGTCGGTGGACAGACCGTAGATGAGGGCGACGATCAACACCAGCACGTTCGCCTGGATGGGCTGCGGGGTGAAGTTCATCAGTCCGGCGCCGTGGCCGTCGATGAAGATCCAGGTCAGGATGCCAAGGGTCGAGCCGAGCCCGAGCGCGCTCGTAATCGCCGCCTTGATCGGCAGGACCAGCGAGCCGAAGGTCAGGAACATCAACAGTGTCGTGACGAGCAGGACCAGTCCGATCATCAGCGGCAACCGGTCCTCCAGCGCGTCGAGGCTGTCCTTCTGAACAGCGGGCACGCCGCCGACGAACATGCTCACCCCGTCGGGGGTACGGATCGACCGCAGGTAGTCGATGGTGGCATCGGCCCGACCGGAGTCTGCCAGCAGTGCCTTGGTCCGGTAGACGTTCGGCCGCGTGGTGGATCGCTGTGGCACGTCGAAGGTCCCGGATAGTCCCGGCGCGTCGTTCGCCTGTCTCCATACCGCACCGACAGCAATGCTGTCGGCGGAGACGAAGACCAGTTCGATCGGGTCGGACCTGCGACCGGGGAACGACTTGTCGATCTGCTGCTGTGCGAGACGAGTCTTGTTGTCCGGGGGCAGGTATCGCTCGCTGTATCCGCCGAAGGCCAGATCACGCACGGGCAGGATCAACAGCAGCAGGAGAAGGCACAAGGTCCCACCGACCTTCAGAGGATGCCGCATCACCCAACACGTGGTCCTGCCCCAGAAGCTTCTCTCGACCTCCACCGCCGTCCTGGTTCTACGCAATCCCTTGAAGCCCAACATGTCCACTCGCGGGCCGAGGACGGCCAGCATCGCGGGCAAGATCGTGACCGCGGTCAGCGCCGCGAGTGACACGGCGGAAATAGCGCCGTAGGCAATCGATTTGAGGAAACCCTGGGGAAAGAGCAACATGCTACCGGCACTGGCGACGATCATCGTCGCGGAGAACACCACCGTGCGCCCGGCGGTCACCACCGTGCGCCGTACCGCCGCGGGGGTGTCGTAACCCTCGGCGAGCTCCTCCCGGAAGCGACTGACGACGAACAGGCCGTAGTCGATGGCCAAGCCCAGACCGATCATCGAAATCACCGGCGCAACAAATGAATTGACCTCCGTATAGTTCGTAACGACGCGGATGATCCCGTTCGCCCCGATCATCGTCAGCCCGCCCACGATCAAGGGCAACGCGGCAGCGACCAAGCCGCCGAAGACGACGAACAGCAGCACCGCCACCATCGGGAAGGCCAGGACCTCCATTCGCCGGATGTCGTCGGCCATGGTGTCGTTGAGCGTGCCTGCCACCGGTCTCAGGCCACCGACCTGAACAACCACACCGGGGATGTCGAAGTCGTCCTCGACCTCGCGGTAGTTGCGGAGCATGTCGTCGTCATTGTCGCCGCGGATGGCGATCGTCGCCACGGCGTACTTCTTGTCGGGTGTGGCGAATTGCGGCCCGCTGGCTCTGCCGGTTTCGGTACGCCAATACGCGCCGTTGACTCCGATGATCTGTCCGGGATGTCGGCGCGGGAGGCTGTCGAGGTTGTCGACGATCCTGCGACCGAATTCGGGATCATCGATGTCCGTTCCGGGCGGTGCGGTGTAGAGCACGACCACGTCGACATCGTGGTTCTGCGCGAATGCCGCACCGATCAGTCGCGCGGCGTGCGTGGAGTCCGACCCGGGATCGTCGAGCCCCCCGGAACCGAGATGATCCTCCAAACCGAAACCGTAAGCGCCCAGCGCGAGCAATCCGGCTATGACAGTACCGAGCACAGCGAACCGTAGTCGGTACGCCAGTTCGCCCCAGCACGCGAACACTATTCGACCCCGTTTCCGTTTTCAGTGCGTCGGTCGAGATGTGGCCCGTGCGTCGTGCCAGAGGCCCAGGTCGAAGTACAGCGTGGTCATCGAATCCCACGCGACAGACCAGCGCTGCTTCGGCCCTTGACATTTCCAGACGGCAACCATGCGGTCGATGCCGGGGATGCCGATGGGATCGTCGACTTGCGCCACCCGCTCCACCCGGTCGAAACGGGTTCGCAAGTCGGGCTCGGCGGTGTCGAGCCCGACGTAGATCACCGTGGTCGCCGAGTCCGGCGGCGGGCCGAAGAATCCGAAACCACGGCTCGGACTGTAGGTGGCGGGCAGGTCGTACTGTCCGCCGAACTCCTCGATAGCTCCCGCCTGCCAATACCCTTGGGCGACGATGACGGCATGCGCCTTCTCCTCGGGCGTCAGGGTGTCGTATCCGAGGTCGACGGCGGAAACCAGGCGCGTCCAATTGGTGGTTCCGAAAAACGCCGACCGGAAGCCGAGGTCGATGGCGTTCTCGGAGGGGGTGCGCCAGCTGGGAGGCAGAGGTAGGACGGTGAGCGAGGCGATGAACGTCAGCACCGTGACCACGACGATCGGAATCATCGCCAGATTCATCCACCGTTTCCGGTCGTACTGCCACAGACCGACGGCGCCGAGGGCGAACATGGCCGGAAAGAAACCCGTGGGATAGTAGGGCCGACCGTGAGTGATGATGACAAACGTGGTCATGATCACCAGCGCGACCGCGATGAAGCGATACGGTCGCAGCGACTGCCGCTTGAACACGCCCCAGAATCCGACCGCGATCAGCAATGAGCCGAGTATGCCCGCCAAACCGAGCCACTGCGGAACGAAACCGATCGGACCGTAGCCCGTGGCGTCCTGCTCCGCACCGATGATCGTGCCCATGGCCAGCTGTGGCCAATTGTGCCGTGACTGCCAGTAGAGAATCGGGACCGAGGACGCGGCGAGGATGCCGGTCGACACCCACAGCGCGGGGCGACGCAGTATTTCCCGGGGCCCGCACAGGACGACGGCGAGGCCGAGGCACGCCCAGACCAGCGGGATCATCCATTTCACCTGCATATCCAGGGCGGCAACCAGTCCCGCCATGACGATCAGCCGGTCCTGACGAGTACGAACCCAACGGATGAACAGCCACGTGATCACCGCCGTGAGCGTGGCGTCGAAGGAGAACGTACTCAAGGCGACCTGAGTGGCCAGCAGGTAGGACGTCGCGTAGGTGCCCGCCGCGAGGAGCTGTACGCGGCGGCCGCCCCGGAGTTCGTAGGCGATCAGCGCCGCCACCACGACCGCACCCACGCCCATCACGACGGCCGGAAACCGCAGTGCCGTTATCGATCCCGGTGCGAGCAGGTCCGCGATCCGGGCGAACAGGGGCACCACCACGCCCTGGTCCGCGTAGGTGTAGTCGAGTCGTCGTCCGGCGGAGAGGAAATAGAGTTCGTCGCCGAAGAAATCGTAGCGCCCCGCCGTGACGGTCAGCGCTATCATGGAAATCGAGGCCATCAGCGCCACACCACGAAATGCGAACTGCGGATGGATATCCGCTATAACTTTCGGTTCGGTGCGCACCGCAACGACCGCTGTCATGAACTGCCCCCAAGAATTTACGACAGACGTGCCGACGCCGCCGCACGGCGTCGGCACGCCTGTTCGCTGATGAACCGATTCCCCCAGGCAGCTGACATTGGTGCGCGGGCCGTCGCGGTCGTGCTCGGATTGTGTAACTTCACGAAATGCTAGCTTTGCATCGCCAGAACCCGCAAATGCACCGAGCGACACCGCGGTAGCCGACAGCTGTTGGTCCGAGCAATCGGTCGGCGATTGGACGGAGCGACCGATGCGACCGGGTGACGAATTGCGGAAGACCCCCACTACTTGCCGGTAGATATTCATCTGCCGTTCTACCGCGGGCTGCGACGGACCCGACTCCAGCCGGGCGGTGTTGCGCACACCGAGATTCCCGCGCAACCATGAAATCCGTTGGTGCAGTGGTTTTTTGCCGACCAGCGGCGCACTGCCTGCCAACGGACGCGAAATGACGAAGGCCCGGTCCGCATGGACCGGGCCTTCGTATCGGTTGGCCCCGAAGCTCAACAACCCGAACCGGCCGATAATCGAGAGGCCGTCAATTCGGATCACACAGTTAGGACACAGCGAATTCGAATCACACACTTCCGCGGCGTTCACCACGAAGCCTGCAAACTGGCTTGGGTGAACCGCGGGAAGGTCCAACGCTCGGGTTGAGGGTCTGCGGGTTCGGGCGAACGACGCCGCCGCAATCCGCCGCCTGCCCCCGAAGTGCTCCGCGACCCGTACCGACCCTCGTACCCGACGCCTTACCTCACGCGGATATGTTCTCGCCCGGAGCGGACGCCTGGAGAAGGCCGTATGCGAATCTCAGCCGGAAGGGCTCGCCGCTCGCCACATGTCGGGCTGTCACGACCTTGTAAGACGGCCCCCAGGATTCGAATTCTTCGATGCGATCGAATAATTCGGGGAGCTCGCCTTCCAGGATTTCCCACGGATTCAAAATCGGATCCGATGAACGATCATCCCGACGAATGAATTCAATCGTATCGAACATATCGCCGGTCGGATCGAAGGAAACGATATACAGGTAGCCCTTCCAGACGGACAACGAGAACGCGAAACTGCCCTCCCCGCGTTGGCTCGGCACCCGAACCCGGTCCAATATGGGAAGGATATTGCTCGCGGACCCGCCTTCGCCTATCCAGAGCGCCCGGTGGACGTCGGCGGACCTCGCGAGCATGTCCTCCTTCGAGGAGCCGAGATCGTTCAGCGCGGCGGTCAGGAGCGACTCGGGCGCATCCATGGTCTTCAGCAGATGCAGCTGGAAATCAGCCGATCCCAAATTACTCATCGACATCGGATCTCTATCTCCGTTCTCACCTGTGGTACGAACTGCCCGGACTGTAGAGGTCGACATCGGCTTCGTGTTGCTTGGCGCCGGGGCCGGGATAGACCTCGATTCTCGCCCCTCGGACAGATCCATCCGGCGATACGAGTAGTCGCCCGCTGCGCACCGTGAAACGGACAGCACGATGCCCTCGCGATTCTCGTGGAAGCCGATGTCGCCGCACCGGGATGCGACCGCAGTCGAATGACGGATGTTCGGCATCCTCGCAATGGCGAAAGTGGAGTGCGAGTCCGATGGTCGCGGCCGCAGGCGCCGGGACACGGACCCGTGAGAGGCCGGGCTCGTCGGAGCGCCTGCCACACCATTGACCCAGGAGGTTCGCATGCCCACATTGACGGTCGGCCAAGAGAACGGCCATGACATCGAGATCTACTTCGAGGACCACGGAACGGGCCAGCCGGTCGTGCTGATCCATGGCTTCCCGCTGGACGGCCGCTCATGGGATAAGCAGGCCCGTGCATTGCTGGGCGCTGGATACCGGGTGGTCTCTTACGACCGCCGCGGTTTCGGGATGTCGAGCCACACGACCATCGGGTTCGACTACGACACGTTCGCCGACGATCTCGCCGCGCTGCTGGACCACCTCGATCTGCGGGATGCGGTCCTCGTCGGCTTCTCCATGGGAACGGGTGAGGTTACCCGGTACCTGGCGCGGCACGGCTCCGAGCGCGTCACCAAGGCGGTCTTGATGGCAGCGGTCCCGCCTTTCCTGCTGCGGACCGATGAGAACCCCGAGGGTGTCGCGGGCTCGGTTTTCGAAGGTATCAAGACGGCTATCGCCGATGACCGCCCCGCGTACTTCAAACAATTCCTCGATGACTTCTTCAACGTCGACGTCCTCGGCGGAACCCGCATCAGCGATCAGGCATGGCAGGCGGCCTTCGTGATGGCGCTGCAGGCGGGGGCGTTCGCGACCTACGCGGCCGTCGACTCGTGGCTGACTGACTTCCGTGCGGATCTGGGCACGATCGACGTTCCCGTGCTATTGATCCACGGCGACGCCGACCGGATCCTGCCCTACGCCGCCACAGCGGCGCGACTGCCTGGGATGATCCCGGATCTGAAGGTGGTCACGGTCGCCGGCGGTCCGCACAACATCGCATGGACCCATCCCGAGGTTGTGAACCCGGCGTTGCTGGAGTTCCTGAAGTCCTGACTGTGCACGGGGGGATCGGTGACCGCCGGTCTCTCCGCTCGGCCCCACTTCTTTCGCTACCAGGCGGATCCTGACACGATGTGCAGGGTGAGGCCGAAAGACGGGGGTTGGCACGGTCGCCGGGAACAGCGTACGGGTGCGGCGGACCTGGTCGGTCGCGACGACGAGGTGGCCGCTGTCGTGCAGTTCCTCGACAGCGCGGCGCGAGACGGCGCGGCGCTGATGATCACCGGCGAGCCGGGAATGGGCAAGACGGCGATGCTCGACGTGGCCTTGGACAGGGCCGCGGCGGAATTCGACGCTCGCATTCTGCGGGCCTACGGGGCGGAGTTCGAGGCCGAATTGAGCTACGCCGGACTGCATCAGCTGCTGTTGCCGGTCTCGCCGGAGCTCGCCGATCTGCCGGAGCCCAACCGGGCAGCACTGCAGATAGCTCTGGGCATGGACGACGGCCCAGCGCCGGACCGTCTGCTGCTGACCACCGCGGTATTGACGTTGCTTCAGCGGCTCGCACGTTCGGCCTTCGTCCTGGTCGTGGTCGACGACCTGCAATGGCTCGACCGCGCCAGCGCAGGCGTCCTCGGTCTCGTGGCTCGACGGCTGGCCGGTTTCCGCATCGGACTATTGCTGACACAGCGTTCCGGTGACGAAAGCTTCTTCGACCGTACGGCGATAACCGAACTCACCCTTGCCCCGCTGGATGCGGAGTCCGCCCGCGATCTGGTCCACTCGCTGCACCCGCGCCTGCATCAGTCGGTGCGAGAGCGGATCGTCGAGCAGGGCGGCGGCAATCCGCTCGCTCTCATCGAACTTCCCCGCACCCTCACCTCGGAACAGGAGTCGGGAGCCGACTTCCTGCCCACCACGCTGCCGCTGACCGATCGGCTTCGGCGTCTGTTCACCGCGCGGGTATCGTCGCTGCCGACCCCGACCAGGCGACTGCTACTGCTGGCGGCGCTCGACCGGGGCGCCGGAGCCGCGCTGATGGATGTCATCGCGGCCTCCGACCCGGACCTCGCGCCGGCCGAGGCGAGCGGCCTCGTCACCGTCGACCGACGCGGCCGGCGTGTATTGTTCGGTCACCCGCTCGTGCGCGCCGCGGTGGTCGATTTGGCATCGCCGCCGCAACGGCGAGCGGCCCATCGGCGTCTGGCGCAACTCACGACGCAGCCCGAGGCACGTGCGCTGCATCTGGCCGAGGCGGCACTCGGCCCGGATGACACCATTGCCGAAGACTTGGTCCGCGTCGCGGATATCGCGCTGGCCCGCGGCGATTCCGTGCAGTCGATTTCACTGCTGTTGCGCGCCGCCGACCTGACGGCCAGGCCGATCGAACGGGCTCGGCGCCTGACCGAGGCGGCCTACATCGGCGCGCATGTCACCGGCGCGCTGGCTGGTGCGGGCGTTCTGCTCGCCCGCGCGCGGGGCGAACATCCGGGCGTGTCCGACACGCTGGGGACCGCGGCGGCGGCCGCCACTCAACTGTTGAACTCCGACGGCGATATCGACACCGCGCACCGACTGCTGGTCGGCGCGCTCGACAGCACTCCGATCGACCGGGCGAACCCACGCAGCGCGGAGGCCGTGCTGGAGACGTTGATGACTGTCTGCTCATTCGGTGGGCGGGCGCAGTTGTGGACGGTCTTCGACGACGCTGTCGCCCGCTTCGCGCCGCTGCTGTCGCGGGAGCTGCGGATCCAGGCGGTGACGTTCGCCGACCCCGTGCGTTCCACCCCGGCCGATCTTCGGTCACTCGATGCGATGGTCGCCGATCTCGACGAAGAGGCGAACCCACTGCGGATCGTCGATCTCGCCCGTGCGGGTTGGTACGTCGGCCGGGTACCCCGCGACGCCCTCCAGCGTGTGGTCGCGGCCGGCCACTCCGGGGAGACGATCGCCCTCGCCGCCAACGCGTTGGTAATGCTGGGTGTCGACTCGTTCTTCGGCGGACGCTGGGACGAGACGCGCGCCTACGCTGACGAGGCGATCTCGCTATGCGAAGACAACGGGTACGCACTGTTGCTGTGGGGCGCGCTGCTACCGCGGATGCTGCTCGCGGCAGCACGTGCGGACATGTCCTACCTCGCTGTCGCTCATGGCCGGATGCGGCAGTGGGCACTGCCGCGCAACGCGCTGGCGGTACGGACCTTCACCGCCTACGTCGATGGTCTGGCCGCGCTCAGCCAGGCCCGCTACGGTGACGCGCTCGACGCGTATTCGGCCGTCAGTGAACCGGGAACGTTTCCACCGCACGAGCAGGTGACGCCGTGGATGGTCATGGACCTCGTCGAGGCGGCGGTGCGCAGTGGTGCGAGCGATTCGGCGCGGGCGCATGTGCGCGCGGCCGCGGACGCCGGTATCCCGGAGCTGTCCCCGCACTCGCGGTTCCTTTACCGGGCGGCGACGGCACTGGCGTGCGACGACAACGCCTTTCCTGATCCGTACGAGGCGCTGCTGACCGATCCATCGTCGGCCCGCTGGCCGTTCGCGCTGGCCCGGGTCGAACTCGCCTATGGAGAACGACTGCGGCGTGGGCGTGCCTTGCGGGCAGCTCGTCCACATCTCGAAAGTGCCCGGGAACGCTTCACCGCGCTCGCCGCGACTCCATGGGCCGAGCGGGCGGAGATGATGTTGCGGGCCACCGGCCCGACCCGCCGGGGGGCCATTGACGGTCGCGGCGCGGAGCTGACACCGCAGGAGTTACAGATCGCCCGCCTGGCCGCCTCTGGTCTGAGCAACCGGCAGATCGGCGACCAGCTGTTCCTTTCCCCACGCACGGTGGGCACCCACCTCTACCGCGTCTTCCCGAAGCTCGGCATCAGTTCCCGGGCCGCCTTGCGCGATGCCCTGGTCGCGCTCGGACAGTAGCGGTCGGCGGGTCGAGCACGGCCCCACTGCGCCTCGTTGTGACGTCGATCGACTGATGTAACGCGCCTCGGCCTGCGCGAGCATGGGTCGGTGGGGTGACTCGCCTGCGGCGAGATCGCCGCCTACTGGGCACCGACTGCGCGAAGGAACCGAAGATGACCGATGTACTCGAGATCACCACGTTCAGCCTGGCATCGGGCAGAACAGTGGAAGACTTCGTGGCCGCCAACAGCGACATCAACGAGTATCTCAAACGCAGGCCCGGGTTCCGGTGGCGCCGGATCCTACGGCGCGGCGACGGCTCGATCATCGACATCGTCGCCTACGACAGCCTCGCGCATGCCCGTGCCGGCGCGGCCGGAATCACCGGCGAAATGGCCGACTCCCCGGTCCACGCGACCATCGACCACAGCACTGTGGACTGGCAGCTGACGACCCTCATACAGCACATCGACTAAAGATCAATGGAGGTATCGAAAGCGATGAGTTCGGAAACGATGCGCGCGGCAGTGCTCGAGGCGTTCGGCTCGCCGCCGGTGCCGCAGACGGTCAAGCGGCCGATCCTCGGGCCGGACCGCGTTCTCGTCAAGGTGGCTGCGAGCGGGGTCAATCCGCTGGACATCAAGATCAGCGATGGCGCTGCCGCGCACGCACAAGTATCCGTACCGGCCATCCTGGGAATCGATGTCGCAGGTGTGGTCGTCGACGTCGCGCCGGGTGTGCGTGGTTTCGCCGCCGGAGACGAGGTATACGGCATGACCGGAGGCATCGGTGCGGAGCCGGGCTCGTTGGCGGAGTACGTCGCCGCCGACCCGGTGCTGCTCGCCCACAAGCCGCGACGCCTGACGATGCACGAAGCGGCGGCGCTTCCGCTGGTCGCGATCACCGCGTGGGAGGCGCTCGTCGACCGTGCCGACGTTGCGGCCGGCGACCTGGTTCTGGTGCACGGGGGCGCGGGTGGCGTGGGGCACGTCGCGGTCCAACTCGCGATCGCACGCGGCGCGACCGTCTATGCGACGGGGTCCGGCGGCAGTCTGCAAATAATCCGTTCGCTGGGCGCAACCCCCATCGACTACACCACCACGACCGTCGAGCAGTATGTGCGGACCGCGACCGGCGGTGCGGGGTTCGACATCGTCCTCGACACCACGGGTGGAGATACCCTCGACGCCTCGTTCGCCGCCGTCCGCCGTTACACCGGCCGCGTCGTGAGCATCTTGGGCTGGGGCAGCCACAGCCTCGCGCCGCTCAGTTTCCGCGGTGCCAGCTATTCCGGGGTGTTCACCCTGTTGCCGCTCCTGACCGGCGAAGGCAGGGCGCACCACGGCGAGATACTCACCGCCGTTGCCGAGCTTGTCGATCAAGGCTCTATCACGCCAATTGTCGACCCGACGTCCTACACCCTGGCCGAAGTTGCGCAAGCGCACCGTTCGGTCGCCGAGGGCACGAGGACCGGCAAGGTCGTCATCACCGTCCCGAAGTAATCCGACAGTACAGACCGGTGCGAGCGGCGCGGTGCCGCTCTCGGCCACCAGTTCGGCACGGATCCCGCGCGCGGCCGGGCGATCCGCGTTGGCGGCGAAATCGACATCACCGCCACGTAATTCGAGGACGCACTCCTTGTGCCTGCGTCCGCACGGCATTGAGCAGCACCGGGCCGCTAACGCCGAGGCATGTCCCCCGAGCAGACCGATGGCGCCACCGGAACATTGGGAGCCGTGTGACCGGCGCACGGTTAGCGAGATCCTTCGTCGGCATCAGGTGCCGGCGCGTCATGGCTGTGACCCGGGGAAATGGGAATTGGGATGTGGGCCTGACGTGCCACAACCCGAACGCGCCGACGGTCGAAGGCCCGGCGATCCGTACCGCGTCAGGACGGGCAGGGCGGAGCCATCAGCACATGAGCGTTTCGGGGCTATGCCGACGGTCGCGAGGTGTACTCGGCCCAGCGATCGACGGCCTGTTCGAGATCGAGTGCCGCGACCTCGGCGGCAGCCATACCGGCCGTGTGGATCAATCGCTGTGCGAGCCAGTCGGGGACGGGTTCGCGCACCGGTGCCGTTGGCACGCCGAAGGATTCGAAGTTTCGGCCGAGTCGCTCGACCACCGCGCCGAGCTTGCCGAATTCCGGTAGTCGACCGGCAGCCGCGACGCTCCGAGCCGTAGCTTCCGCGTACACCTCGGAGTCGGCGCGCGCCCCGATCGGCCAGATCTCACAGATCTCGACGGTCTGTGCATCGGTGACCCTGTACACGATCCGCCAAGTATTGCGACCGACGACAAGTTTGCGGAATCCCGTCAATTCGCCGCCGAGCGGATAACCGGCCTGCGGTGAATCCAGCAGCAGGAGAACCTTCTTCAGAATTTTGGGCGCCGCGTCGGGACCGAGTTTTCGAAGATCATCGATCGCCGCATCGGTGAACAGAACCTCGACCACCGGCTACTCGTCGTCGAGTTCGGCCAGTGACTGCCGCGTGTGCCCGAAGGCGTCGAGCACGTCATCGAGCGACGTGCGGTTCCCGCCGTCGGTCGCAGCCCGTGCGAGCACCAGCGCAAGGTCACGCAGATCGGACTCCGCCCGATCCAATTCAGCGAGCCGATCCATACCGACCACGGCGGCCACCGGCCGACGATGGCGGGTGACCACCAAGTCGGTACCACTCTCGGCATCCGCGACCAAGCCTGCGACGCCTCGCTGCGCGGCGTCGGAAACACTCAGCTCACGGCTGTTGTGCAGAATGGACATCCCACAACTGTACAGAAATCTAGCTAGATTCTCCCGGCGTTCTTGACGACCGACTTCAGACGTTCACCACGATGACTACCCCCACAGATCATTGACCTGCGACCCCGAGCGCTCGGGCCGGACTCGAACGGGAAATGACCTCGTGGGTGCACTGGCACAACACCGGGCGTCTGCACTCGGCGATCGGCTACCTACCGCCGGTCGAAGAGGCGGCCTGAACCCGAGTCTCTACCGGATCCAGGACGGTTCACTGCACGTCGTTCTGGCTGCCGCCATACGAGTCCGAACTCCGGATCGGGCCAGGCGACATCCACGCGCATTCCTCGCCCAGGCGCAACCGGCAAGGCTACGATATCGCTATGTCCCGCCTCAATCGCATCACCTCCGATCCGCAGATCTGCCACGGTCAGCCGGTGGTGCGGGGACTGCGGATACCCGTGCAGAACATCCTGGAGATGATGGCATCCGGGATGAGCGCCGAGGAAATCCTGGAGGATTATCCAGATCTGGAGTCCGACGACCTGCTCGCGGCGTTGGAATTCGGCGCCCTGGCAGCAGGCGGACATACCGTAGTCTCCGTCAGCGCAGCGTGAAGTTCCTGTCGTGACTTCGCTGTCGGTGGCGGCGTCTGACGCCGCCGATGCGGCGACATCACCTCTCGTTTCTGGGGGTGGCCGGTCACTGTTCGAGATTTCCGCGCCGACACGATCCGATCCCGTCGGGACTGAGTGCAGCCTGAGTGCATTCCGATATCATCGACTTCATGGCGACCATCAAGACATCGAAGACCCAGAAGGCGCGTAGGGCGACCACCAAAGATGCGGCGCCCAGCAAAGCGACACCGACCAACCTGAATGTTCGCAACCTCGATCCCGCCATCAAGGCAACCATCCAACGCCGGGCCACTCGTCACGGTCGGTCGATGGAAGCCGAGGTGCGAGACATCCTCACTCGCGCCGCCACCGAGGACGACACCCCGACAACCAACCCTCTGTCCGGGGCCGCCCTCTTCACCCGGCTCGCCGAGCTTCGACAGACCCTTGATGGTGACGTGCCGGAAATCGATG
Source organism: Nocardia arizonensis (assembly GCF_001310275.1). Taxonomy (GTDB): domain Bacteria; phylum Actinomycetota; class Actinomycetes; order Mycobacteriales; family Mycobacteriaceae; genus Nocardia; species Nocardia arizonensis. The sequence goes on along the minus strand of NZ_LGYZ01000121.1, from coordinate 87,919 downwards.
TACGCCACGAGAATTCGAAGCAATGATCATTCTCGACACCAATGTCATCGCCGCGGCGATGACACCAGAGAAGTATCCGATCGTCGCCGCCTGGCTGGTCACCCAGCCGACCGTCTACACGACTTCCGTTACGGTCATGGAGACCCTCAACGGCATCTACACGCTCGACACGGGCAAGAAGCGCGCCGCCCTCGATGTCGCGGCCGATGCCGTGTTCGCACCCCTCCAGGCAGCCGGGCGGGTACTGACGTTCGACTACGCCGCCGCATTCTACTACGCGACATTGATGGTGAAGCGCCCCAAACCTGCGGCCGGGGAAGTCCTCGACGCACAGATCGCGGCTATCGCCCTGGCCCACGACGCGACCCTGGCAACCCAGAACGTGAAGGACTTCGCAGGCAAAGGCGTGAAGTTGCTCGACCCATCCACTGGCACACACCACGGATAGACACACCTCGATACGAACGCGCCTCGACACCTCGACATCGAGTCGACCACCAGTAAGAGGAGAACAGACCATCCCCGAGCTGAGCTTTCAACACCTGGGACACCATGATCACCCATGACCGACGCCCGTGGACGACTGACCATCACCAGTGTTCGCGCAACACCACACAACAGCAAAGCCGCAGGTCCATGACCTGCGGCTTCGCTGGAAAGTGGAGCTAAGGGGAATCGAACCCCTGACCTTCTCGATGCGAACGAGACGCGCTACCAACTGCGCTATAGCCCCGCGGGCTCCCGGAGGGAACCGCGCCGGGTAACTGTAGCAAAGGTTCCCTCCGGACTCCGAATCGGCAGGTCAGCGATGGTTTTGTCAGGCGCCTGCGGCGCGGCGGAGTTCGCTTTCGGTGGCTCGGCGCAGGGCGCGGGCCGTGGCGGGGTCGAAGGGGTCAAGGTGGTGGAAGGCGGGGTCCTCGTCGTCGGGTTCGAGGAGGGTGGAGCGGCGGCGCAGGGAGCGGGCGGTTTCGCGGTCCATGTCGCGGCGGGCCTGCTGCTGGGCGCGGCGGGACCGTTCGACGGCGTGATCCTCGATATCACGGCCGCGGGAAAGGCGGGCGGAGCGGCGACGGCGGATGTCCTCTTCCATCCGTACCTGCTTGCGCAGATACGCCAGATAGGTCGCCAGGATGGCGACGCTGAGACCGCAGGCCCACCACAGCAGGGGGCTGAGGACCAGGCCGAGGGCGCCGCACAGAATAGCGGTGAGGACGAGACCGAGTACGGCGCGCTGGCGGAACGTGTAGCGCGCGGCGCGGGCGATGGCGTCGGCTTCGGGGTCGTAGCCGCCGCGACCGCGTCGGGTCGGCACGAAATCCGAATCGCCGCCGTATTCGGGGGCGCCGGTGAATTCGGCGTCCTCGTAGTCCTGTTCGTCGCTGTATTCCGGCTCGCTGGTATGCGGATCGTCGACGCGCGCGGGGGCCGCCGACCGGGCAGGCGGAATGCGTGCCGCGGTCGATTCGAGATACTCGTCGGCCACGTCGTCATCATCGGCCGGATTGTCGGAATTCGCAGCGAATCCGTCGGTTGCCGCGTCGGCGTGGTCCGAATCGTTGTGGTCGGCGGCGATATTCGCCGCGTCGGCGTCGAACGATGTGTCGGCGGGGTCGTGCTCGGGTGATTCGGCGAGTTCGGCGGCGGCGATGTCCCCGTCGGCTTCCACGGTGTCGGACAGGCTTCCGCCCGTCTCGAGTTCGGGCAGCGGCCCGAGTTGCTGGTCGGCCTCGGTGACTTGTTCGTCGGCCGGTGTGCTCATCCGGTCCTCCGCATCATCGCTGTGTAAGAGCTTTCTCTGCGCTCGGGTCGGCCGATAGTCCGGATCGCTGTCATGTCCGGCGGCCGGTCCTTTCCTCATGCGCCGCTTGGAACCTCCGCGGTGCAGGACGCGGGTTGCCAACGCCACGTCGGTCGTCTGCCGAATCCGGGGATGCCGGTCGGCGAGTATCGGGAACAGGACGAAGACCCAGAGCACGACGAGGCCGATCCACAGAATCGAATTCGGCATATCGTCTCAGCACCTCCGTCCCCGTCTGAATTGCCCGTTCGGCCCGCGAAATTCCCGCACCGTGTCCCCACCGCCGTGCGTTCGCTCAGTGCAAAACGGACGGACCAGAGTCCGGTCGCCGGTCGCCCCGCAGGCGCCATGCCGGAAGCGCGGAACGCACCTCCGACGTCCGTAGGTTAATTCCGCGTCGTGGGACTGTCCGGCAGGCGCGCCGTGCACACAAGTCACACTGGTAACAAAATTCCCATGATCACGACATGCGAGGGCACGGCGTGTCACTTTCATCGGAATGCGGCCCCTACGGGAGGGTGACCCGGCCGTCGCGGACCAGTCGATCGACCACGGTTCCTTGGATCTCCTCCACCGTGATCCCGACCAGGACGTGATCGCGCCAGGCGCCGTCGACGTCCAGATATCGCTGCAACAGCCCCTCTTCACGGAATCCGACATTGCGCAAGACGGCTTGACTCGCGAGGTTCTCCGGCCGCACCGTCGCCTCGACCCGGTGCAGGCCGACGGAGCCGAAACAGTGGTCGAGTCCGAGCGCGAGCGCGGCCGTGGCGACACCCTGGCCGCCGAGATCCTTGGCCACCCAATACCCGATCCACGCCGAGCGCAACGCGCCGCGCACGATATTGCCTACGGTGAGCTGCCCGCTGAAATGTCCGTCCACCTCGATCACCAACGGGATCATCGCCCCGCGGCGCGCCTCGGCCTTGAGACTCGACCACAGCGACGGCCAGTTGCTCGCGTGATTGCGCGCCTCCCACGTCCCGCGCCCGGTCGGCTCCCACGGCTCCAGATGTTCCCTGTCGCGCAAGCGAATCCGACTCCACGCCGAGGCATCGCGCAAGCGCACCGGACGCAGCGTGACCCGGCCGGCGGCGACCGTCACCGGACCGAGATGCGCGGGCCATCCGGGATGCTGCGTCACCCGGAAAACGTTCATGGTGTCCACGCCTCAGCCACGCTGTGCGAGAAAGGCGACTCTGACCTCGTCGCCGGTGCGGATCTCGGTGTCGTCGGTATCGATGACGATCAGACTGTTCGCCTCGGCGAGCGTGGCAAGCAGATGCGAGGATGCCCCCGCCGCGCCGCCGAGCGGCTGCACGAGGTAGTCACCGGTGGCCTCGTCGCGCATCAGCTGGGCGCGCAGGAAACCCTTGCGTCCGGCCATCGAGCTGATGGGCGTGATGGTCCTGGCCCGGATGATACGGCGCATGGGATGCCTGCGCCCAAGGGCAATACGAATCAACGGTCGCACCATCACCTCGAAAACTACAAGCGCGCCAACGGGATTCGATGGCAGCAGAAAGGTCGGCACCTCGTCGCGACCCAACCGGCCGAAGCCCTGGACCGAACCCGGATGCATTGCGACCCTGGCTATCTCCAACTCCCCGAGACCTTCGAGAGCCTCCCTGACCTGCTCGGAGGCCCATCCCCCGACCGCGCCCGCGATCACCACGACCTCCGAGCGCACCAACTGCCCCTCAACGACATCGCGCAACCGGCGCGGATCGTCGCTGACGATGCCGACGCGATTCACGTCCGCGCCCGCGTCGCGCGCGGCGGCGGCCAGGGCATAGGAGTTCACGTCGTATACCTGCCCCGGGCCGGGCGTCCGGTCGATGTCGATGAGTTCGCCGCCCACCGAGATCACCGACAGGCGCGGGCGCGGATGGACGAGCACCTTGTCCTGGCCGACGGCGGCGAGCAGACCGACCTGCGCGGGTCCGATGATGGTGCCCGCGCGCACGGCGATATCGCCGGGCTGCACATCGTCACCGATGCGGCGCACGTAGTCGCCCGACCGCACCGGCTCGTAGACCTTGATCCTGGCCCGGCCGCCGTCGGTGAAGTCCAGCGGCAGTACGGCATCGGCCAAAGTTGGCAGCGGCGCGCCGGTGTCGACGCGCACCGTCTGACGCGGTTGCAGACGGATGGGCTGACGTGAACCCGCCACGACCTCGCCGACGACCGGCAAGGTGAGATCGACGAGTTCGCCCTCCTCGTTGCGGATATCCGACCCGGCGGCGGCGACATCGACGCTGCGCACCGCGTAGCCGTCGATGGCGGCCTGATCGAATCCGGGCAGCGGACGCTCGGTGACCACGTCCTCGGCACACAGCAGCCCCTGTGCCTCGGAGATCGCGACCCGGACCGGCCGAGGCGCGACCGCCGCCGCGGTCACCTTGATCTGCTGATCCTCAACCGAGCGCATCCAGCCCTTCCCTGATCCTGTCCACACACCTCACGGTTCTCGCCGCCGCGCCGCGGGCACCGCTCGATCCGCGCCGGTGGCCCACCGCGCCCGGCGGTGAATCACCATTCGTACCCGACGATTCACCGCGGGCGAAACCGCGACCCTCAGTCGTAGGTCGTCAGCTGCGGATCCCAGTCGGGACCGAGCCGATGCTGCAACCACTCCCGCAGTGCCGGGCCGTATTCCTCCCGTTCCAGGGCGAAATCGACCGCAGCACGAAGATAACCGCCCGGGTTGCCCAAATCGTGGCGCGACCCACGGTGCACCACCACATGGACCGGATGCCCCTCCGCGATCAGCAGCGCGATGGCGTCGGTGAGTTGCAGTTCACCGCCCGCGCCGGGCTCGATACGCCGCAGCGCGTCGAAGATGGCGCGGTCCAACAGGTATCGCCCCGCGGCCGCGTAGGTGGAGGGCGCGTCCTGGAGCGCGGGCTTCTCGACCATGCCGTTGACCCGCATGACATTCGGGTTCACCGCATCCGGCACCGTCGCCACGTCGAAGACACCGTAGGCGCTGACCTGGTCCTTCGGCACGTCGATGGCGCACAGCACGGAGCCGCCGCGTTTGCGGCGCACCCGGCTCATCACATCGAGCACACCGCACGGGAGCACGAGATCGTCGGGCAGCAGCACCGCGATCGCGTCCTCGTCGTCGTCGAGTACGCCCTCGGCTTGGGCGACCGCGTGACCGAGCCCGAGCGGCTCCTCCTGGACCACCGAGGTCACCGCGAGCAGCGCGGGCGCCTTGCGCACCTTCTCCAGCAGGTGGAATTTGCCGCGTTCGGCGAGGGTGCTTTCCAGCACCAGGTCCTCGACGAAATGCGCGACCACGCCGTCTTTGCCCGGTGAGGTGACGATCACCAGCCGCTCGGCACCGGAGTCGGCGGCCTCGGCCGCGACCAGCTCGATACCCGGGGTGTCGACCACGGGCAGCAATTCCTTGGGCACCGTCTTCGTCGCGGGCAGGAATCGTGTTCCCAGTCCGGCCGCGGGGACGACGGCGGTGCGGAAACACGAAACCGGCGCGTCGGCCGCGGTCTGTCCGGCCTTTGCTGTCATACGTCTACCCTATCCATCCAGTACTCGGCCCATCGCCGTCGCGACGACCCGGCATCCCGGTGAGCTTATGGTTATCAGCATGGAGATGCCCGGTGAGCGCCATAAAAATGCGTGGCGCTCCGAAATTCTCGCCCGGCGATCCGCACTGAGCGCCGAGGCACACGCCCGGGAGGCCGTCGCCCTGGCCGAGGCAGTCGGCAAACTCGAGGTTTCGGAGTGGGTCTGCGCCTATGTCCCGGTGCGCGGCGAACCGGGGTCGACGGACATGCTCGACGCGGTGCGCGAGGCCGGAGCGCGGGTACTGCTTCCGGTCATCGCGGCGCCCGGCCCGCTGGAGTGGGCCGAGTACACCGGCGTGGACCGGCTGCGACCCGCGCGCTGGGGTCTGTGGGAGCCGAACGGGCCGTCACTTCCGCCGGAGGCGATCGCGCGCGCGGGACTGCTGTTGATCCCGGCGCTCGCGGTGGACCGCCGCGGTGTCCGGCTCGGGCGCGGTGCCGGACATTACGACCGTTCCCTCGGCGCGGTGACGCCGGGGGCGCGGCTGATGGCAGTGGTGCGCGACGACGAACTCCTGGACCGATTGCCGGAGGAAGCGCACGACATCCGCTTGGGCTGGGCGCTGACGCCCTTCGGCGGGGAGCAGCGGCTCGGGCTCGATCCGCGCACGGAATGAACTGCCGATTGGCGATGTTGGCACTGTCAGCGGTAGAGTGCTAATTCGACGAACCCTGCGGAGGATGCTGTGCCAACTTACTCGTATGCGTGCACCCAGTGTGACAACCGCTTCGACATCGTTCAGTCCTTCTCCGACGAGGCACTGACGGTGTGCGAGAACTGCTCGGGCAAGCTGCGCAAGCTGTTCAACTCGGTCGGCATCGTCTTCAAGGGCAGCGGCTTCTACCGCACCGACAGCCGCGGCGGCACGTCCGCCGCGAGCGAGCCCGCCAAGTCGGACAGTTCGAACGGCTCCACGTCGTCGAGTTCGGATTCGGGCTCCTCGAGCGGATCGGCGAGCTCCGGTAGCGCCGCGAGCAGCACCGCGGGCAGCACCGCGGTCGCCAGCTGATTTCGTCGCGCCCGGACCGGGCGCGCGTTCTGTCCACAGCCCGCGTGTTGTGCACAAACGGCCCTTAGGCCCGATTCCCACGGTGGCCGCGCCCATAGGCTGCGGCCATGATCCGATCGCGCACCGACCTCGGCCGAGGCAGCCCATTGCGGGCGGCACTGGACAACCGGCCGCCCTGGGCCGACCAATTGCTGGTCCGTAGGCTGCTGGCCGCCGCGCTCACCGTCACCGCGATCGTGCTGTCGCTGCGCGGCGATCCCGATACCCGACATGTCGACGTCGTGGTCGCCGCCCGCGATCTCACGCCCGGCACATCGCTGTCCGCCGCCGACTTGCGAATGGCCCCGCGCGAATCCGGCGGATTACCCGATGGCACCGTGCGTGCGCCCGGACAGCTGCTCGGCGCGACGCTGACCGGGGCCATGCGCGCGGGCGAGATATTCACCGACCTGCGGACCGTCGGCCCGCGATTGGCCGCGGCGGCGGTCGGCGCCCGCGACGCGCGAATCGTGCCATTGCGCCTCGCCGACACCGCCGTGGCCGCCATCCTGCGCGCGGGCGACCGGGTCGACGTGATCGCCGCCGAGGAGACCGCGGGTCCCGGCGCCGGACCCGCGCGCACGCTGGCCACCGACGCCGCCGTGGTACTCGTCTCGGCCCCGGGTGAGCGAAGAACCTCGGCCGAACGGGTGGTGCTGGTCGCGATGGATTCCGATCATGCCGTCGCGGTCGCCGCCGCGTCCTTGCACACGGCGCTCACCGTCGTCTTCCACTGAGCGCCTTCGTGGGAGCGTCGCCTCTCCCAAATGACCTCGAATTGGGTCACTGAATATTTGCCATTCGGATTGAACCGGCAGCCGTCATCATTACCACGTAATGCGGTGAGTCGGCTCCATCCATGGGAGACAGCAGCAATGCTCGAAAGTTTCGAGAATTACCTGTCGCACGAAAATGTCGCCCACCTGCCGGTAGCCGTGGTCATCGGCGCCTCGTTCGTCGCCATTGTCAGCGCATTCACGAATGGGGTAATAAATCCGATCCTGGCCGCATCCGGCGGACAAATGAATTCGGCATGGGTCTCCAGTTTGTTGCCGAAAAATCGGCGACATCCATTCAGGCGGCTCCGGCCATTACCGTGGCCCTCAATTTCATCCTCGCGCTCATCCAACCCGCGGCCCACGCCGAGAAGCACACCGCCGCGGGGCGAGGAGAAGCACGGCGATTCCGACGTGCCGATCAGGCTCCGTGATCCGCTCCCGGGCGCGGCGAGCGGCGGCGGTGAACCGGCGCCGCGGTCCCCGAACACACAGCGGGCCCGTCGCGGTGGCGACGGGCCCGTTGTGACGGTGGTCGGTGACGATCAGCCGAGGCTGAACGGCTGACCCCACAGGGTGACCCAGGTGACGACGTTCTCGGTCTCGACCTCGACGCTGACGAAGGCGCGAGCCTGCGCGTAGCCGCCACAGCCGCTCAGGCCGATGGTGGAGTCCGCCCAGGTGACCGAGCCGCTCGAACCACTGAACTTGTTGCGCTTCTTGTGGCTTTCGCTACCGAAGTCATCGGCCTCTTCGAGGTCGAGGATGTAGAACGACTTGGCCTGGCCGGGGCCGAGGGACAGGTCGCCGCCGGAGCTGGCGCCGATGCCGGGCTTGACGTTCTCGCCGTCGCTCCAGTCCAGCGAGCCCTCGACGCCGCCGGTGGCGCCGCCGCCCGCGATGTTCACCTGGCAGCCGACGGTATAGCCCGGGAAGATCTTGCCGCCCACATCCGCACCGGTGCCGGACAGTTCGACCTGGGCGCTACCGGAGACCCACGCATTGCGGTGCACCGGAGTGGAACCCATGGATGGGCTGATGTTGGCGGACTCGCCGACCAGGCGGACCGTCACCACGGTGCCGTCGGAGAGCGTCTTGACGATTTCGCCACCGGGCAGCGGGACGAAGGTGTCGGCGTTGGCAGCGCCGGTGGAGAACAGGCCGAGGGCGACGGTGGCTGCGGCGCCGACACCGGCCATCCGTGCCAGGTTCTTACGGTTGATCATTTTGTATGTACCCCTCGAGGGTTGAATTCGCTTCAGCGAGAAGAATGTTCGTGATCAGGTGTGCGACGTACGACTCCGCGCGGTCGCCGGGGGCGGCGCGTTCGAACTCACACACACGGTGCGGTGTCCGAAGAGAAGACGTCAGCCGATGCTGAACGGCATCCCGTAGAGGGTGGTCTTCGAGTAGTGGTCACCGACGATCTCTACAACGGTGTACGACCGCGCCTGGGCGTAGCCGGCGCAGCCCTGGATCTCGATCTCGGCGTCCTGGTACTCCACCGAGTAGACGCCGGGCTTCAGGATGTCCTTGTAGTCGATCTGCACGAACTTCACTTCGCCGGGGCCGAGCTGCAAGCCGATGGAGCCGCCGAGGCTGCCGCCGTCGAGGTTGATACCGCCGGACACGCCCGCGGAGATCGCGTCGTCGGCAATGCTCACCTGGCAACCGACGAGGTAGCCGGTACTCAGCTGGGACGCACCGTGAGTCGACGAATTGTTGGTGCCCGGACCGCCCGCGGGGCCGTTGTTGGGGCCGACCTCGCCTTCGGGGGTGACGGTGACATCGGCGGTAGCGTTACCCGAGACCCAGACGACGCGTCCCGCGCCGTTGGCGGCCATGGACGGCGAAACCAAGGCGTGTTCCCCGGTGCGGGTGATGGTCACGCCGGGACCAACCTTCTGACCGTCCGGCAACGGCACGAAGGTGTCGGCATTGGCAGCGCCGGTCGAAAGCAGGCCCATGGCAACGGCCGCTGCGGCGCCGACGCCCGCGACGCGGGCACCGCGACGCAGACCGTTGGTGCGGTTCTCGCTCATACTTCCCCTCATCAGGTTCAAACAGTCAACCTCGACCATCGAGGTGGACATTGGTCCTCTCAGGCCCAGCTCAGTTTGTCGCCCCTTTGTTGCCGATATGTAACCGGCTGTTATTTCGGCGCAACGGCACGAGCTGGCAATCGGAACCGAGCCCGGATTCCGCCGAGTCGACCACGTACGTGGCGCCTCGGGCCCGTGGATCCAGTGTTGAGTGGCTCAGGCGAAGAGTAAACCGTCGGTAACAGCCTGGCAACGCGGGCTTCCGTAAAGATCGAATGTGATGAGAATCACTGCGCTGCGGTATAGACATGGATCGACACGCGGAAACAATTGGTGCGAAATGTGGGATTCGCCCATTGGAAAGATTCGGTTCACAAGAAATCCATCCGGTGATTACTATCGAAAACCGCATCAGATGGTGTGAAACACGGGTCGAGTTCGAATATCGCCGGTAGAGCTACGGGCGGCCTACGTACGCTTCTATGGCGTAGATCCGTAGCTGGGCGGCTCAACCGTGATGGGGCGGCACCTGCGATCGGTACCAGTCGTCGTCGGCGGCGCCGCGCCCGGTGGCCGGATCGCGCTCGTCGGAGGTCGTCTCGGGCAGCGCGTCACCGAAGATGTCGGCCAGACGCGCCGCATCCCTCGCCCGGCGCTGCGCCGGGCGAGGGTCGTCGGAGGATTCGGCGGCGGAAATCTACTCCACCAAACCCGAGAGTTCGCCGATCGCCTTGCTGGCGAGCGGCCCGAGCGTCGCCATGCCGTCGCGGACGGCCGCCCGGGTGCCCGGCAGGTTCACCACCAGGGTGCTGCCCGATACGCCGGCGAGACCGCGCGAGAGCCCGGCGTCCAGCGATCCGGCCACCCGCCCGGAGGCGCGCAGCGCCTCGCTGATGCCGGGCAGTTCGCGATCGAGCACCTGCGAGGTCGCCTCTGGCGTCACGTCACGCGGCGACATGCCGGTGCCACCCACCGAGATGACCAGGTCGACGCCACCGATCACCGCGGTGTTGAGCGCGTTGCGAATCTCGACCTCGTCGGCCTGCACCGAGACCGAGGCGTCGACGAGGAAACCCGCCTCGGTGAGCAGCTCGGTGACCAGCGGGCCGAGCGAATCCTCACCTCCATGCGCCGTTCGATCGTCGACGACCACAACAAGTGCACGCCCCGCCACAGGAGCATCGATTTCCATGGTGCTCACCGTAGCGCCTGCGCCGAGCAGATCGACCGCGGCGCTGGTCAACCCCGGTTCGAACAGTGCGGTGTCGGCGAGTTCGAAGATCGTCGGCGGGCGCCGTCCGTTCCGCGTCACCGCGTACCGTCCGCGGGCGACAGGGTCACCTCGACGGTCTTGGCGTTGTTGCCCTGCGCGTCGGTGTAGGTGACCTTGACCTTGTCGCCGGGCTGATGCGAGCGGACCGCGGCGATCAGCGCATTGCCGGAGTCGATGGGCCGGTCGTCGAGCCGGGTGATCACCGCGCCCTCGGGAATGCCCGCCTTGGCGGCCGGACCGTCCGGCGTGGACTCGAGCACCCGGGCCGCGGTGTCCTGCGGCCGCAGTTTGATGCCGATCTGCGCGTAGGTGGCGCGGCCGCTCTTGATGAGTTCGTCGGCGACGCGGCGGGCCTGATCCACGGGAATGGCGAAGCCCAGGCCGATGGAACCGCTCTGCGAACCGCTGCTTTCGCCCGCGCCGAGACTGGCGATGGCGGTGTTGATGCCGATGAGTTTGCCGCTGCCGTCGACCAGCGCGCCACCGGAGTTGCCCGGGTTGATCGCGGCGTCGGTCTGGATCGCGTCGATGACCGGATTCACCTGACTTGTCGCGCTCTCCCCCTGGGTGGAGACCGGCCGGTTGAGCGCGGAGACGATACCGGTGGTCACGGTGCCCGCGAGTCCGAGCGGAGATCCGATGGCGATCACCGGCTGGCCGACTTGGAGCCCAGCGGAGGCGCCGAGTTCGATCGGGGTGAGCCCGTTCTTGCCCTGCACCCGGATGACCGCGAGGTCGGAGACCGGGTCGGCGCCGACCAGGGTGGCGGGCGCGGTGGTGCCGTCGGAGAAGACGACCTCCATCTTGCTGCCGACGCCGCCGCCCGCCGCGACATGGTTGTTGGTCAGGATCAGGCCGTCGGAGGACAGGACTACCCCGGAGCCTTCGCCCTCGGCGCGATTGCCTGCCACCTTGATCATGACCACGCTCGGCAGCACCTTCTGCGCGACCGCCTGGGTGGAGCCGGCGGGGGCGTTCGAGACATTGCTGACGTTGGGCTTGGGCGCGTCGAGCGCGTTGGTGACCGGAGCGCGGCCACCGTCACCACCCGCGACCACCGCGCCGACCGCACCGCCGACACCACCGCTGACCAGCGCCAGCGCCACGACACCCGCGATCAGCCCGGTGCGCACCGGGCGACGCGGCGGTTGCGCGGCGCCGAAGGCCACGCCGGACCCCGATTCCGGCGGCGGCGGATATGCCGGGCCGGAGAAGCCCTGGTCCGCACCGTGCGCGGCGAAGGTGCGGGTATGGACATGCTGCGGTGCGGTGTGCCCGCTGGCCGCCTGCGGTGCATCGGGCATTGGCCGGCCCCAGATTGCCTGCTCACCGGTCTGCGATTGGGGTGCGGCCGGGATCTGCCGGGTCGGATGGTGGCCCGCACCAGTGCCCGAGCCCCCCGGCTCCCCTTGGCGATTCTGGAAATCCTCGGTCATGGTTTCTCATTTCTCCTCAACGTCTGTCCCAAGCTTGGCGACGACGGCTTAGAGCGGACTGAGACCGCGCTTTCAGTTCTCCGAGATGTGGCCACGCTACCCGGGCGCGTCCGCCGCGGTGTCGACCGGGACGGCCGCCTCACCGGGCAGCACCATGCGCATGAGAGTGCCGCCGCGGGCCGAGGTGTCCAGGGTGATGGTGCCGCCGTGTTTGGTGACGACCTGCTTCACGATCGCGAGACCGAGTCCTGAGCCGGGCATCGAACGGGCGGCCGTGGTCCGGTAGAACCGTTCGAAGACCAATTCGCGTTCGCCCGCCGGAATGCCGGGACCGGCGTCGTCGACCGACAATTCGAGCAGTCCGCGGCCGGTCTCGCGCATGGTCACGAAGACCTGCGCGCCCGCCGGACTCCATTTGGCCGCGTTGTCGAGGATATTGAGCACCGCGCGTTCGAGGCCCGCGTCGTGGCCGTAGACGAACCACGGACGCAGTTCGGCGACGAAATCGATGCCCGCGCGCCTGCGGCGCACCCGCTCCAGCGCGCGCTCGGTCACCTCACCGAGGTCGACCCGCTCGTAGATGGCCTCGGGCGCGTCCTCGCGGGCCAGGTCGACCAGATCCCCGACCAGTGTCGACAGTTCCTCGATCTGGGCCATCACGTCGCTGCGCAATTCGGCCATGTCCTCGTCGGGCACCCGCGGCGCGCCGGGCCGGCTCGAGGCGATGAGCAATTCCATGTTGGTGCGCAGCGAGGTCAGCGGCGTGCGCAATTCGTGGCCCGCGTCGGCGATGAGTCTGCTCTGGCGGTCGCGCGATTCGGCCAGCGCCCGCAGCATCGCATTGAAACTCTCGGTGAGTCTGGCCAGTTCGTCGTCGCCGGTGACCGGGATGGGGGTCAGGTCGTCGGTGCGCGCGATGCGCTCGGTGGCGGCGGTCAGGCGCGCGACCGGGCGCAGACTGGTGCGCCCGACCGCGGTGCCCATCGCGGCGGCGGCGATGACCCCGCAGCCGCCGACCACGAACAGCAGCCACGAAAGCCGGTCGAGGACTTCGCGGGTCGGTTCCAGTCGCTGGGAGATGACCAGGGTCGGCCCGGTCTTGGTGCTCACCGCGAGCACGCGCTGATTGTCGGCGGTGCGCAGCGACGAGACGCGCTCGCCCCGCGCGACGGCGAGTTCCGGTTCGCCGACCGGCGGTGTGGTGCGCTGCGGCGGGACGTAGGGCGGGTATTCGGGTCCGTAGATCAGCGCGATGCCGCTGTCGGTGTAGAAGGCCGCGGCGACCATGACGTTGAGGGTGTTGAACCCGTAGGCGTTGCTGGCGATGATCGCGTTGGCGCGGTCGTGCAACTGCTGATCGACATCGGCGTACAGCGCGCGCGCCACCAGGGCGTAGGCGGCGATGGATGTCACCGCGACCGCGACCGCGACCAGTGACGCGGCCAGCAGCGTGACCCGCCAGCGCAGCGACACCGACCGGGTGAGCGGCATGGGCGGGCGCATATCCGCGGGTTCGGACAGGCGCGGGCCGAGCGTGGCGATCGTGGATCGCCGGGGAACGCTTCGTCCCATGATCACGGAGGAGTTTCGCGTAGGACGTATCCGACACCGCGAACGGTGTGGATCAATCGGGGCTCGCCCTCGGCCTCGGTTTTGCGGCGCAGATAACCGATATAGACCTCGAGCGCATTGCCGGAGGTCGGGAAGTCGTATCCCCAGACCTCTTCCAGGATGCGGCTGCGGGTCAACACCCGGCGCGGATTGGCCATCAGCATTTCCAGCAGTGAGAACTCGGTTCGAGTGAGACTGATGGAACGTTCGCCGCGGGAAACCTCGCGGGTGACCGGATCGAGGGACAGATCCGCGAACTGCATGGCCTCTGAGGTCTCGCTCGGATCGGAGGCGCGGCGGCGCAGCAGCGCCCGCAGGCGCGCGAGCAATTCTTCGAGGGCGAAGGGTTTGGGCAGATAGTCGTCGGCGCCCGCGTCGAGCCCGGCGACGCGCTCGGAGACCGAATCGCGTGCTGTCAAAACCAGAATCGGCAGATCGTCGCCGGTGCTGCGCAGCCGACGGCACACTTCGAGACCGTCGAGGCGCGGCATCATGACATCGAGTACGAGGGCGTCGGGCCGCTGCGCGGTGGCCTTCTCCAGTGCGTCGACGCCGTCGACGGCGAGGTCGACGGAGTAGCCGTTGAAGGTCAACGAACGGCGCAGCGATTCGCGGACGGCCCGATCGTCGTCGACTACCAGAATGCGCATGCCACCAGTTTGACCGCACCGACTGAGAGCGCACTGAGAGGCGCACTTGCGACACGCCGTACCGGGATCCGCGGTGCGCGGAAGACCGGTCTACCGGCGGTGACCAGCGCATTTCTAATGAATCGTCCGATTCACGCCATCCGGGAAACCGGATTGTGTACGAAACACGTTCTGCTCAGCCATATTCGAGGCTTATCAACGGGGGTGCCCCAGATTGCCCTTGCCCAGCTAGCACGGTATGTTCCCTGCGGTAAAAAGAAGACCTCGAGTTGGTTCTCAGCAGGTTCATCCCATACTTATGTTGAACAGCCACAAGCCACCGGGGACCCCGCGCGGAGTGGAGGCGACGGAAGCGGATGGAATCATCACCGCGTTCCAGGCAATTCAGGCTGTCCAACTGGTCTGTCACCCGCAAGGTCGGCGTGGTACTGCTGCTACCGGTTGTACTGGCCTCGACGTTCGCGGTGTTGCGGATCAACGACGAGCTCGCCATGATTTCGCAGCTCGACGGCGCCGCCGCGCAGGCTCGGCTGCTGCGCCCGATGCTGGGATACGGCGCCGCCGCCGAACAGCTCGCGGTGACCGCAGTCACCTCGGGGGCGTCAAGTCCTGATATCGACAATGTCGGCGCCAAGTTCGATCAGGCCGCCGCCGATCTGGAAACCACGCTGCGCACGCTCGAGCCCAGCAATGTCACCAAGGAACTGACCGCCTCGCTGGCGGCGGGCCGCAACCTGCGCAACGGATTGCGCAGCAGTTCCCCCGTCACCATCGCCGAACAAGTCGGCGAGGTCGGCACCCGCATCATCAACGCGACCTCGGTATCGAGTTCGATCGAGGAAATCGTCATCCAGCGCTACTTCCTGCAACTGGGCCTGATGGCGAACGCCAGCCGCCTGCTGACGCAGGAATACATCATGGTCTCGACCCTGGACGCCGCGGGCAACAATCAGGCCGTCAAAGCCAATCTGCTGACGACTCTCGGCGCCGAGATCGTCGTCGTGAACATCTACGCGCAGCTGAGTCCTGATTCGGCGGCCAACGCCAGCGCCCTGATCGAAGCCGTGCAGACCCGCATCGGCGCGTTCGCCCAGAACGCCAATGCCTCGGACAATCCGGTGATCCAGGGCGCGCTCGACTCCAGCGTCACCGGCTACCGCGACGCCAAGTCCGCGCTGCTCGACCTGATCGACGTCAAACTCGCCGACCGGACCGCCGAACTGCGCAGCGTGGTGCTGCGCGATATCGCGATCGTGGTCGCCACCCTGCTCGCCGGTCTGGTGCTCGCCCTCGCGGTCGCTCGCTCGCTGGTCGTGCCGATTCGCCGACTGCGCCACGGCGCGCTCCAGGTCGCCCACGTCGACCTGCCCAACGAGATCGAGGTGGTGCGTTCCGGCGGAAGCACACCGGACACCAGCCAGATCGATATCGACACCACCGAGGAGATAGGCCAGCTGGCCCGCGCCGTGGACGACATCCACCTCGCCGCGCTCCACCTCGCCGGTGAACAGGCCCGTCTGCGATTGCAGATCGGCAGCATGTTCGAAACCCTCTCGCGCCGCAGCCAGTCCCTCGTCGAGCAGCAGCTCACCCTCATCGAGGAGCTCGAACACGACGAGGACGACTCCGATCGGCTCCAGAGCCTGTTCCGCCTCGACCACCTCGCCACCCGTATGCGCCGCAACGGCGACAACCTGCTGGTGCTCGCCGGTACCGCGCTGCGCCGCGGGCATCTGCCGCCGGTGCCGCTATCGGACATGCTGTGGAGCGCGGTCTCCCAGGTCGAGGACTACCAGCGCGTCGAGATCGGCACCGCGCCCGACGGCATCGTGCCCGGTGAACCCGCCGTCGACATCGAGCACCTGCTCGCCGAACTCATCGACAACGCGCTGCGCTACTCGCCGCCGACCACTCCGGTCGCGGTGTCGGTGGCCCGCGCGGTCGACGGCGGCTACCTGATCGAGATCATCGACCGCGGTCTCGGCATGTCCAACGAGGACCTCAAGACCACCAACGACCATCTCGCCTCCGGTGGTGAGGTCACCGTCGAAACCGCCCGCCGCATGGGCCTGTTCGTCGTCGGCCGTCTCGCCAAGCGCCACAACATCACGGTCAACCTGCGCCGCACCTCGGCCATGGCACAGCAGCCCGGCATCACCGCGAGCGTGCACCTACCCGGAACGCTCGTGTCCCCGGTGCCGATGTCACCCGAGAACGGTCCGCAGCACAACCCGCCCCTGCAACTGGCCTCCCCCGCGGCCACCGCGCCGCAGCCGCGGATGCTGGTCCCGGTGCCGAGCCCCGCACTGCCCGAGCACACCTCCTCCTACGAGGTGAGCAGTTCGCCCACCTCCTCGCTGCCGCAGCGCAGGCCCGCCATCCGGGTCGCGGCGCCCGCGGATCGCGAGAACACCTCCGGCTCCAGCCCGGTCATCGACATCGAGGCGACCGATCCCGGTCGCCTGTCGCGGCCCTTCAGGGACGACCGTGCGCGCCCGGCCGAGCCGCCCGCGCTGTCGTCCTCGGACTCGTACCAGTCGCGTTCGGCCGAGCCCGCGCACGTCGACGTCTGGGCCGAGACCTCGACCTACGCACCCGTGTCCGCCCCGCGAGCCATCGAACCAGAACCGATTTCCACCGCGGTGTCCCCCACAACCACCGCCACCGGTTTGCGTCCGGTCACCACCGAGTCGCCGACCCCGATCTATCAACGCATGGTCTCCGAATGGCTGGTCGAGCCTTCTTCCTCGAGCCCCGAGGACGCCGAAGAGGTCACCCCCTGGACTTCCCCGGCCGACGCGGGTTGGGCCGCGGCCGCCGAGGCGAGCAACCCGACGACGTCGGGACGCACCTCGGGCGGTCTGCCCATCCGCCAACCCGGCGCCCAATTGGTTCCCGGCGGGCTCTCGCCCGTCGAGGAGGCCAACACCCGGAATCCGGAAGAAATTCGTAACAGCCTGACCAGGCATCTCAGCGGGGTCCGCAGTGGACGGGCCGACGCCCAGTACAACGATGGAGGGCTTGCATGAGCGACAAATCAGGTACCACTACGGACGAGAACCTCAACTGGCTGGTCACCCGGTTCACCCGGGATGTTCCCGGCGTGACCCACGCCGTGCTCGTCTCCGCCGACGGTCTGCTCCAGGCCACCAGCCCGCATCTGCCCTCGGACCGCGCCGAACAGCTCGCCGCGGTGACCGCGGGTCTGGCGAGTCTGTCGACGGGTGCGGCGCAGTTGTTCAACGGCGGCAAGGTCATGCAGTCGATCGTCGACATGCAGCGGGGTTATCTGCTGGTGATGACGGTCGGCAACGGCTCGCACCTGGCCGTGCTGGCGAACAAGACGCACGATATCGGCCGCATCGGATACGAGATGGCACTGCTCGTGGACCGGGTCGGGTCCGTGGTCTCGGCCACCGCCCGTACGGCTGTCTGAGAGTGCGATGTCCAATCCTTCCGGCGGGGGGCCGGGAACACCCCCGACCCGCGTCCGCCCATACGCGCTGACTTCCGGACGTACCGAGCCGGCGGTCGACCTTCCCTTGGAGGCGGTCATCGAGACCATCTCCTACACTGCACATTTCGAATGGCCGGTCGGCGATCTGCGCACCGATATCGTGCGGCTCGGAACCGCGCGACTCTCGGTCGCCGAGATCTCGGCCAAATTGCAGCGACCCCTGGGCCTGGTCCGGGTCGTCATCGGTGATCTGGTGGTCGCAGGCACGCTGCGGGTGCATTCGACGCTGAGCGACCAGGCGAGCTATGACGAGCGCCGAATACTGATGGAGAGGACATTGCGTGGACTCCGCGCCCTATAACGCCCAGCCGTACGGCTCGGCCCCGATGGACAACCGCACCGCCTCGACGAAAATCGTTGTCGCAGGCGGTTTCGGCGCGGGCAAGACGACCTTCGTCGGCGCGGTTTCCGAAATCGTCCCGCTGCGCACCGAGGCGATGGTGACCGGCTTCTCCGACGGCATCGATGATCTCGCGGCCACACCGGGTAAGCAGACCACCACCGTCGCCATGGATTTCGGCCGCATCGTGCTGCCGGGCAACCTGGTGCTGTACCTGTTCGGCACACCGGGCCAGCGCCGATTCTGGTTCATGTGGGACGACCTGATCCGGGGCGCCATCGGCGCGGTGGTGCTGGTCGACACCCGTCGCATCGAGGACAGCTTCGCCGCGGTCGACTTCTTCGAGGCCCGCGGCCTGCCGTTCCTGGTGGCGGTCAACCGTTTCCCCGACGCTCCGCGCTTTCCGGTCGGCGAACTGCGCGAGGCGCTGTCGGTGCGCTCCGGCGTGCCGATCGTCGACATCGACGCGCGCAATGCGATGGAGGTGCGTCAATCGCTCGCCGCGGTCACCGAATACGCCATTCAGCGCCTCGCCGAGCTGCAACGCGAACAGCCCGTCGGCCAGGGGTAGTAGAGGAACCACGCGTGAGCTATTTCGCAATGGGCTACTGGGTGCTCGGTCTTTCGGTGCTTGTCGCGGCCGCGGGCGCGCTGGTCGGGTTCACGTGCATCAGGCAGTCGAAGAAGTCCGTCACCGCCCGCTTCCGCACGGTGTGGCTGACCGCGGCGGCGGTGTCGATCGGCGCGGTCGGCGTCTGGTTGGCCATATTCGTCTCGATGCTCGGCGTCAACGGTCCCGGCGGCGCGGTGTTCCGCTACGACATCACGCGTCTGCTCGGCGCGGCGGTGCTGGCCGGGCTCGCGATCTTCGCCGGTCTGATCTTCCTCGGCGACCGGTTGCAGTGGCCCAGGCTGATCGGCAGCGCGCTCGCGATGTCGGCGGGATTGGCGCTGACGATGTACGTCGGCATGGACGCCATCCAGGTCCGCGGCTCGGTGGAGCTGAAGTGGGCGCCGATCATCGGGTCGATCGCCCTGCTGACCTGCCTGTCGCTCATCACGCTGTGGTTCGTCCTGCACGCGTGGCCGCTGTCCGCGCTGGCGGGCGGCGCGCTGGTGTTCGGACTGGCCGTCATCGGCGCGCACTACCTGTGGTTGGCGGGGATCGATATCCGTGTGGATTCCCGGATCTCGGTGCCCGACGGCGAGGACCTGTTCACCTTCCTGGTTCCGATGTTCGTCGTGGGCATGCTCTCGCTGGCGGTGCCGATCACCGCGGTCCTGATCGCCCCGGATCGGCGCGGCGTGGCGACCATCCCTCCCGCCGCGCGAACACCCGAAGCGGGATTGCTGAGCTGATCCGACGCGAGCCGCGGCGATTCGCCGCGGCTCGAATTATGCTGGGCGACCGGCGGTCCGGTACGTGACGCGGGCGCCCGCCGATGTGATGCCGTACGGGAGGAGCCGGACGTGACGCCGGAGCAAGAGGCAGTGCTGCGCGATATCCAGGTCCAATTGCGCGGTCCCGGTCTCACGGGCTGGCCGCAACTCGGCGCGGGCGCCGACGGCCATGATCGCACTCTCGTCGAGGGTGTCGCCGCCGCACTGCGGCGCATCGAGGAGCTGGAGGACCAGGCCGCGGCACTGCGCGCCCAGGTGGGTGAATTGCGCACGGAGATCAGCGAATTGGAGGTCACCACGGCCGACCTCGCGAACGAGGTGCGCAGGCTGGAAGAGCGCCGCCTGCCGTGGCCGCTGTCGCTGATCGAAGGTCCTGCGGATTTCCTTGGCGCGCAATGGAATCGACTGGAAGCGCTACTGCCGGAACTTCCGGGACTCGGCCAAGCCGACCCCGGCGCGCCGAGTGCGGGCCGGGCGGATTCCCTCACCGATCGAGCGAAGGAGCGGTAGGCGCGGATCGCCGTTGTCTACGCTCGAATGTGCCCGCGGACACCGTATTCGGCGGATATTTCGGCCCGAACGACCGAGACTTTGGCGATGAGCGGGTTCTCCCGGAACCGGGAGAACCCGCCCTCTCGCATGAGGGTACCGGCGTGTGAGATCGATTTCATCACTTCCCGAAGACTTTTCCGGACCGCAAAATCAAACTCGCAGTATGTATTCGGTTCGGCAGTTACCGGCACGCAAGCGGTAACTTCAGAATAGCCCCATATGAATCACGCCATGCTGGTAACTGTTTGATTGCCATAGAGATCAACCGTGACACGCCCGAGCCACCGACACCCCGATGCGAATTCCCGCCCCGGGCCGAGTGCCTGGGTCGAATCACGGCCGAGGCGGGTGACCGGCGCGCGCGGTTGCGGAGTGTTCCGCGACCCCGCGGCGACAGCCTCGGCGGCGACCGCACGCACAGCACTGCGACGACTGCCGTGAGATGCCGGTCCGGTAGGATTGCGCAACCGGGACGCCACGGACGGATGTCCGCGCGGCCACCTCATCAGGAAGTCCGGGCTCTCGCGTGTGCGCGTGCGCGAGATGGCCCACCGAGGTGAACTACCCGGTGTGCACAAGTCGAGCTGGTAGACCTACCGATCCGGCAGAAGGAATTGCTTATATGGCAGTCAAGCGAGCACCGTCGAAGAAGGTCCGCGCCGAACAGGCCCGTCGCCCGAAGAAGAACCCACTGATCGCCGCGGGGATCGAGAAGGTCGACTACAAAGACGTGAACCTGCTGCGCACCTTCATCTCCGATCGCGGCAAGATTCGCAGCCGCCGGGTGACGGGGCTCACCCCGCAGCAGCAGCGTCAGGTCGCGGTAGCGGTGAAGAACGCGCGCGAGATGGCCCTGCTCCCCTTTACCAGCCGGTAACCAGCCAACCGCGCAACCCCTCGATCCCGAACGGCGCGAGCCGGGGTACCTCACCCCGGCTCGCGCCGTTTGTCATATACGGACACCCGCGAGTTGCCGACAACGCCCGTACCCTCCGGTAGCCAATGTCGAGCTATCGATGACAAGGGTTGCGATGGCGCGAATTCGCGGAAAACTTTCCTTTTAAAAGCGGTGTTCATTCCCGGGACATACCCGCGTCATCTCGGCCAACCGAATGTTCGGCTATCGATTGGCAATCGCTTGCTACCAGCCACTTCAGGTCGCTGAAGACGTGCAATGTCAATACCGCATCAAAAAACGTGACCTTCGTCACAGTCCCTTGTTATACAGGCGTTATAGCCATGTGATCTGATTCGAGAAATGAATGGCAGTGATACATTGATTCATACATAAATGACTGATTTCACCTCTCGGGGGTGGTAAAAATGACGGCATTATTTGCCGGAATGTCGACGATCGGAACCTACCGGCCCGATCGAATTGTTTCCAATTCCGAATTGATCTCCGACCTGGGGGTCGACGAAGAATGGATATTAACCCGAACCGGAATTTCCGAGAGGCGATTCGCGGATTCCCATGAAACCGTGATTTCGATGGCGATCGCCGCCGCGGAATCCGCACTGGCCGCGGCGAAAACGCCCGCCCGCAACGTCGATGCCGTCATCCTCGCGACATCCACCTATACCGATCAGACTCCGGCCGCCGCCCCCACCGTCGCCGCGGCACTCGGCTGTGACCGGCCCGCCGCATTCGACCTCAGCGCCGGATGCTCCGGCTACGCGCACGGCATCGGCCAGGCAACCGCGCTCGTCAATGCCGATCAGGCGGACACGGTGCTGGTCATCGGCTCCGAGAAGCTCAGTCAATTCCTCGACATGACCGAGCGCGCGGTGGCTCCCATCTTCGGCGACGGCGCGGGCGCCGCCCTGATCACCCGTACCGCCGAGGCGGGCGGTATCCGCAAGACCGTCTGGGGCAGCGACGGCGGCAATGCCCGGCTCATCCGGCA
Source organism: Nocardia arizonensis (assembly GCF_001310275.1). Classification (GTDB taxonomy): domain Bacteria; phylum Actinomycetota; class Actinomycetes; order Mycobacteriales; family Mycobacteriaceae; genus Nocardia; species Nocardia arizonensis. Next base: position 65,974 of record NZ_LGYZ01000121.1, on the reverse strand, counting down.
GCAGACCCCGTGGGAGGAACTGTGCGAGGCGCCGACGCGCGTCGGATTGCCGGTTATCCACATGGAGGGCACCGAAGTATTCCGCTGGGCGACCACGACGGTCCCCAAAATAGTTTCCGAGATTGCCGCGGCGGCCGGTATTCCCTTGACCGATGTGGAGGTATTCGTGCCGCATCAGGCCAATCTCCGAATCATCGACGGCGTCGCTCGCAAACTCGGCTGGAACAATGAATCCGTTGTCGTCGCGGACGATGTCCGGCATGCCGGGAACACCTCCGCGGCGGCACTTCCACTGGCCATCGACGATCTGGTGAAATCAGGTCGCGCAAAACCCGGACAATTGGCATTACAAGTGTCGTTCGGGGCAGGCCTCTCATACGCCGGACAGGTCTTCGACCTACCGAAGGTCGCCTGATCGGTTATTTACCGCTCCTTGAAAGTTGTGCGCGATGGCCACTTTGTTTTCCAGCTATGACGAGCCCCTCGGACCCCGTTCCGATCGTTATTTCGGTGAGGGCTACAAGAAGGTCTGTCCGGACCTGAACTCGATCCGTATCGCCCGATCCACCCGACCCGGCGCCAAGCACACCGGGATGGCCAGTCTCAGTTATCCCGCGGCGTGGTCTCGCAAGGAACACAGCGAACTCGTACCGCATGTCAGCAGCGTCGACACGATCGTGTTGGCTACCTCACTCTGTGACGCGGCGATCTCCCACGCCCGCGACCTGCGGCCCGCCGAGGCCGCGCGCATCTGGGTGCGGCACGCCTCGGTCCGCTCCGGCACGAATCCGCACGTGGATCTGGACAATATTCCGGTCACCGCCACGATCACCGGTACGACGGAGTCCGAGGACGAGGAATGTGAGACGACCTTCGCGTTCCGGGTCGGCAACCTGACCGGCACGCTGACAATGGCGCACCCGGCAGGCACCGGCGCGCTCGACCTTCCCGGATTCGACAATGTCGGCGCCCTGCGCGATGTGCACGGGCGGGGACCGCACTATTTCCTCGACGGCGTCAAGGACCACACGCTCACCGCCACGGATATCGTCATCGACGACGACGCGACCAGAATCACCGGCAGGCACGAGATCAGTGTCGGCGTGGAAGGCGGATACGTCGGCGCGGAATCCGCGTACTGGAATTCGGTCTCCCCGATCGATGTGATCGTCGGCGCCGCGCAGTTGTCCCAGATCCTGCTCTACCAGATGGATTCCCTGGATCGCGCGAGCAGCAACACCCTGTGGATGCGCAAATTGGAATTCTGCACCGACAGCCCGCGCAGGCCCACCTCCGAGGTCTTCGACGGCACCGTCGAGGTGCGCCGGGCGCCGGTGATCGATCGCGGCGGTAAGCGATGGCGCAGCGCCGATCTACTGATCAAGGAGTTCCAAGGTCTGACCGGCTCCTGCCTGCTGGCCCATCAGCTTCCCGAATAACGGGATAGCGCAACAGATTCGGGTCGTCATGCGCATCGTCGAAACCACAATCGTCCTCGAGCGCGCAGTCCGCGAGCGCGGCGAGGGCCGGATCGTCGGCGACGTGCCCGGGGGCATTCATCGCGAGCAGCGCGTTCAACAGCATGCCACGCGCGATGAATTCCCGGGCCCGCGCGGGCGAGCACCCGGTTCCGCGCACCAGCATCGCGTACAACTCGGCGACGAATCGCCTTGCGGCGGCAGCAATCTGGTGATGTCCGGCGGCGGCGCTGAAGCCTTGCAGCAGGACCACCAATACCTCGCGATCGTCGACCAGCTGTTCGTAGACCGCCCCGAGTCGCACCCAGACCCCCGGCGACGCGTTCGCCCGCGGATCGTCGAGGACCTCGCCGAAGGCGCGCAGCAGCGTATCGGCGGCCCGGTCGAAAACCTCATGGAAGAGTTCGGCTTTGCTGCCGAACATCCGCACGACGTACGGCTGGGACACCCCCGCCTCGAGCGCGACCAGATCCGTGCTGGTCCCCGCGTATCCACCGCGCGAAAACGCACGCGCCGCCGCCTCGAGAATCATCTCCCGGCGCTCGGCGGCGCTGAGTCTGGCCATATTGACAAGTTATCACCCGATTACTAGATTTTCCATCAGCTCACGGCCGGTTGCGAAGCTCGAATTCGTTTGGCTCCTGGCCGATTCGGTGCATACGAGCACCCTCGATGCAAGGATCGCGATGAAGGACACACCCGCGCTGCGATTGGCGATCACCGGCGCGCCGCGAACGGGTAAGACCACCGTGTGCACGGCGTTATCATTGGTCACCGGACTCGACTACGCCACGATCTCGAATCACCTGGCCGCGCCCACCGGCGAGCGCAGGCTGGCATACACCGTCGAGGCTCCGGTCCGGGCCTTCGAACAGCGCATAGACACCGAATCCCGTCTGACCGGCTTCATTTCCGACGGTTCGGTACTGCACGAATGGGCGGCGGCCGAGGCGCTGCGCCGCACCAGACGACTCTCGCATTGGATCCGCAATCCGCGTGATCTACCGTATCGGGTGTTCGAACAGCGGTTTCTCGGCGCACTCGCCGATATCGTGAACCGCCGGGCCCGCAGCACCTATCACGGATTCGTCCATCTCCGCCTCGACCAGGACAACACCGACGACGACGTCGACACCTTCCGCATCACCACCGACCAACTCCTACGCGACGCCATACACGATTCGGCGCTGCCGTATGTGGTCACCGCGGGAAGTATCGAAGACATCGTCACCAGTGTGGCCGGAATGTTTCAGCTGCCGCTGCTGATGCCGGTCACCGACGCGGTCACCGCAGCGTTGCACGCCGCGTAGGAAACCCGCCACCGACACAGACCGAAGGACCCGCTCCCCCATGGCAACCAACCGCTTCGACGCGCCACCGCAACGATCCGACAGTCCCATGTGGACGCTCGTGGTCGTCGCGCTCGCCACCTTCATGTTGATGCTCGACCTCACCGTCGTCAACGTCGCGCTGCCCGATATCCGCGCCGCGTTCGATTCGTCCTTCTCCTCGCTGCAATGGATCCTGGACGCGTACGCGCTCGGACTGGCCGCCGTGCTGCTGGCGGCGGGTTCGCTGGCCGACCGGCTGGGGCGCAAGAAGGTCTTCGACGCCGGTCTGGTGATCTTCGTCCTGTCCTCGCTGGCCTGCGGACTGGCCCAGAACGACATCACGCTCATCGTGGCGCGATTCGTCCAGGGCCTCGGCGGCGCCATCCTGTTCGCCGTCGGACCGGCCCTGCTCGGCAATGAATTCCGCGGCAAGGACCGGGGTATGGCCTTCGGCGTCTTCGGTGGCGTCGCCGGTCTCGCCATCGCCTTCGGCCCGCTCATCGGCGGCGGGCTCACCCAGAGCTGGGGCTGGCGCTGGATCTTCCTGGTCAACATTCCGGTGACCGTCGTCGCGCTGGTCATCGGCTACCTGAAGATGCGCGAATCCCGCAGCGACACACCGCCGCCGCTGGACTGGCCCGGCATGCTGACCTTCTCCGGCGGCCTGTTCCTGCTCGTCCTCGGCTTCATGCGCGGACAGCAGGACGGCTGGGGCAGTGCGCGCATCATCGGCTGCTTCGTTCTCGCGGTATTGCTGCTCGCGGTGTTCGCCGCCCTCCAGATCACCCGTCCCGGCCGGGCGATGTTCGACCTGAGCCTGTTCCGCAGCCGCACCTTCAACGGTCTGTCGATCGTGACCGCGCTGTGCGCGCTTTCGGTGATGCCCGCGCTGTTCCTGCTGATCTCCTATGTGCAGAACCTGCTCGGCTATTCGGCCTTCGCCAGCGGCGTGCGCTTCCTGCCGCTGACCCTGCTGCTGTTCGTCGCCGCGGCCGTCGCGGGCAGTCTGGTCGTCAAACTGCCCCCCGCCGCGCTGGTCGGCGCCTCACAGCTGTTGATCGCGGCGGGTCTGGCCGCCGTCCTGCTCGTCGACGTCGGCTCCAGCTGGACCGCGCTGATTCCCGGCATGGTGCTGATCGGCCTCGGCATGGGCATCTTCAATCCGCCCCGCGCGGCCTTCTCCATCGCGGTGACGACGCCGGACAAGGCGGGCATGGCCTCCGGCGTCAACGAGACCTTCCAGCAGGCGGGCCTCGCGATCGGCATCGCGGCGGTCGGCGCCTTCTTCCAGAACCGGGTGAGCAGTTCGTTCGGTGAATCCGAGGCCGCGCGCGCCGCATTCGGCGACAAGGTCGCCGAGGCCGGTGACGCGGTCGCCGCGGGCGGCCCGCACTCGGTGCTGACCGCGGTGCCGGAATCGGCCGCGGGCGCGGTGCGCGCGGCGGCCGAATCGGCGTTCGTCGGCGGCCTGCACAACGCGATGGTCCTCGCGGCGCTGGTCGCGGCGGTCTCGGGCGTCACCGCCCTGCTGACCCTGCGGCGCGGCGATCTGGACCAGGCCGCGCTGGAGACTCCCGGCGTGCCGACCGAGGTCGTCGCACCGGAGACCGCGCGGACCGGCGTGTAGCACCGTATCCACCAGGCGAAAGGGCGCGAACATGTATCTGGTCGGCGGACAGCGTCGCGATCACATCCGGCTCGCGATCTCGGGCACCTACGGCACCGGGAAGAGCACGACGACCGAGGCGCTGTCGCTGGCCACCGGCATACCGCGCACGCACGCCATGACCGCGCGGCAGCTGCTGATGGACATCGCGCCGGGCAAGACGCTCAACGAGCTCAACTCGGTCGAACTGCTCCAGCTCGGACTGCGGCGGTTCGAGGAGCGGCTGAACAACGAGTCGGGGACGGAATCGTTCGTCTCCGATGGTTCGGTGGTCCACGAATGGGTGTACGGCACCGCGCGATTGCAGATCGGCATCAACCCGGGCGCGGGACTGCTGACCAGAACGGTCAAGACGTTCTCGGGATTCGGCCGCAAGGCACCGGTGAGCGAGTACATCGAACTATTCGGCGAGATCGTCAAGGCCCGCGCCGCGCATCTCTACGACGCCTATATCCATCTGCCGGTGGAGTTCCCGCTGCCCGCCGACGGCCACCGGCCGGTGTCCGAACCGTTCCGCAAGCTCTCCGACGACACCCTGCTGTCGGTCATCCGTGGACTCGGCGTGCACTACGAAGTGGTGGGCGGCACCGTGCAGGAGCGGATCTCGAAGATCATCGAACTGTTCGACCTCGACACGGTGATGCCTGTCGAGGAGGCGATCGCGGAGGCGCACAGCCGGGTCGGCAAGACCATCAGCGCCATCGAACAGGACGCGCGTTACAAGGCCGCGCAGCGCAAGAAGTCGATCAAGAGCCGACTCGGCTACGCGTTGCGCTACTGATACCGCATGTGGGTCCCGGTCGCCGCCGAAACTGGCGTATTCGGCCGTGACCCGCACAGCGAAGACGTGGGACCCCGAGAGTCAGTTCCGGGGTCCCACGTCGTTTCTCGTCCCGCCGCGGCGGTTACGGGATGGTCAGCACCTGGCCGACATCGATGAGATCCGGGTTGGCGATGCCGCTGGCATCGGCGATCTCCTGGTAGCGGTTGCCGTCACCGTAGAACCGCTCGGCGATGGCCCACAGCGTGTCGCCGGGCTCGACGACGTAGGTCCGCGCCGCGGGCGGCGGGGGCGGCACGTCCTCGACGGCCGGGGCGGCGATGTCCTCGGCCACCGGCTCCGGTGCGGGCTCGGCGACCGGCTCCGGGGCGGGCAGCGGCGTGTCGGTGTCGGTGCCCGACGCCCACACCGCACCGCCGTCGGGCGCGTAGAGCACCACATTGCGGTCGGCCTGCACGACGAGCCGGTCCACGGCCGCACCGTCGGTCTCGGTCGACCACGCCGCGCCGTCGTCCTTGTACAGCACGAAGTTGCCGTCGGTCTGGAGGGTGGCCCGCCGCACGCCCTGATCGTGAGTCAGCGTGGACCACACGACATTTCCGCCCGGTTCCGACAGCACCAGATTGCCGTCCTGCTGCAAGGTGAGGGTGTAAGCACCACCGGTGAGGGACTGACCCAGTCCCAGTTCTTCGCCTACGCGCAGCGTGTCGCCCACAACGTTCCTTTCGAAGAGTTCTACTGTGCAGAGCATTCGATTGCGACGCGCGCCGGACAATCCGGGCGCGCGCCGCCAGCCGACGATACTGCCCCGAATCGCCGTGCGAAAGGTCTGCGCGCAGGGTTCGCGGAACGTTCACTGTCTCGCTGTCACCGCCGTGTTCGATTGCCACACAGGAGATCACGAACCGGTCACGGGGTTGCTGCGACAACCTCCCGCGCTCAACTATGGTGGTGCGCATGGACCGGACACCGAGTGCGCGAACCGCGGCCGCCATCGCCGCCCTCATCCTCGGGCTGAGCGTAGCCGGCTGCGGCGACGATGGCGCGCGGCCGCCCGCCTCGCCGTCCGCCGCCAACAGCACGCCCACTCGCGACCCGGCCGCGAGCGACGGCCGGGTCTTCACCGCCGACCCGACAATCGTTGGCGCGCATCCGATTCCATTCACCATGTGGACCCCGGTCGGTGCGGACCGGATCGCGGTCGGCTTTCAGACCGGGTCGCCGGAATGCTACGGAGTCGACGCCTCGGTGCGCGAGACCGACAAGACCGTGGTGGTCGAACTGCGCGCGGGTACCCGGGCCGACGCGGTGGGCCGCATGTGCACCATGATCGCCGTCTTCGGCACGCTCGAGGTGCCGCTGAAGTCGCCGGTCGGTGACCGGATGGTGCTCAGCGCGGTCTGAGTCCGCGAAATAACCAGCCGCGCAGCGAGAGACGCCACCCGTCGGGCACGGATGGCGTCTCGCTCGTCGAACCGCGGATCAGTGGGCGAAGTGCCGCGCGCCGGTCAGGTACAGGGTTACGCCCGCCTCGCGCGCGAGATCGATCGTCTCCTGGTCACGCACCGAACCGCCCGGCTGCACGATGGCGCGCACACCGGCCTGGATGAGCTGCTGCGGACCGTCCGGGAACGGGAAGAAGGCATCCGAGGCCGCGACCGATCCCTTGGCCCGGTCGCCTGCCCGCTGGACCGCGAGGTGCACCGCGTCGACCCGGTTGACCTGCCCCATGCCGACGCCGACGGACGCGCCGTCGTCGGCGAGCAGAATCGCGTTGGATTTCACGGCACGGCATGCGCGCCAAGCGAATTCGAGGTCGGCGATGGTCTCGGCATCGGCGGCGTCACCGGCGACCAGCGTCCAGTTGGCCGGATCGTCGCCATCGGCGTCGATGACGTCGCGCTGCTGCAACAGGACTCCGCCGCTGATCGGGCGAAGTTCCACACCCGCGCGCCGCGGCGGCTCGGCCACCAGGATGCGCACGTTCTTCTTGCGCTGCAACACTTCCACCGCACCGTCGGCATAGGAAGGCGCCACGATCACCTCGGTGAATATCTCGGCGACCTGCTGGGCCATCTCCACGGTGACCTCGCGATTCGCCGCGATGACCCCGCCGAAGGCGCTCACCGGATCGCAGGCGTGCGCCTTGCGATGGGCCTCGGCGATATCCGCGCCGACGGCGATACCGCACGGATTGGCGTGCTTGATGATCGCGACCGCGGGCGCGTCGTGATCATAGGCGGCGCGCCAGGCGGCGTCGGCGTCGGTGTAATTGTTGTAGGACATCTCCTTGCCGTGCAGCCGTCGGGCCTGGGCCAGGCCCGACGGGCCGTCGGCGGCGATGTAGAGGGCCGCGGACTGATGCGGATTCTCGCCGTAGCGCAGCACTTCCGCGCGCTGCCACGCCCCGCCGATCCAAGCCGGGAACGGCGAAGCCGACGGCTGCTCCTCGACGGCGGGCGCCAGCACGCCGGTCATCCAGCTCGCCACCGCGACGTCGTATCCGGCGGTGTGCTGGAATGCCTTGGCCGCCAGTGCGGTTCGCTCCGCGAGGGTGAAGCCGCCGGAGCGGATCGCCGCGAGCGCCGGTGCGTAGTCGTCGGTGTCGACCACGACCGCCACCGACGGGTGGTTCTTGGCCGCGGCGCGCACCATCGACGGCCCGCCGATATCGATCTGCTCGACGCATTCGTCCGGGGACGCGCCACTGGCGACCGTCTGGGTGAACGGGTAGAGATTCACCACGACGAGCTGGAACGCCTCGACGCCGAGTTCGATGAGCTGCTCGATATGTTCGGGCTTGCGGGTGTCGGCGAGAATGCCCGCGTGCACCCGGGGATGCAGCGTCTTGACCCGGCCGTCGAGGGTCTCGGGGAATCCGGTCAGATCCTCGACCCTGGTGACCGGGATACCCGCGTCGGCGATCTTCGCCGCGGTGGAACCGGTCGAGACCACCTCGATGCCCGCGGCGTGCAGCCCGGTCGCGAACTCGATGAGCCCGTTCTTGTCGTACACGCTGACCAGGGCCCGGCTGATCGACTTGCGCTCACTCGCACGTTCACCGCTGTCAGTCACCGGCATACTCGCTCACTGGAATAACTGCCTTTCGTCCGTCGGAGACAATGCCTCGGGTCGCGACGGCGGCGACGACCTCCGCCAGCAGCCGTCGCTCGACAACCTTGATTCGCTCGTGCAGAGTGGCCTCGTCGTCGCCCGGCAACACCGGCACCGCCTCCTGCGCCAGGATGGGGCCGGTATCGATGCCCGCGTCCACCAGATGCACCGTCGAGCCGGTGACTCTGACCCCGTAGGCCAGCGCGTCGCGCACCGCGTGCGCCCCCGGAAAGGACGGCAGCAGCGCGGGATGGGTGTTGACGATCCGACCGCCGAAACGCTCCAGGAAGGCGGGCCCGAGAATCCTCATGAAACCGGCCGAGACGACCAGATCCGGCCGGTGGGCGGCGACCGCGTCGGTCAGCGCGAGATCCCAGGCGGCGCGGTCGGCGAAATCGGCCAACTCCAGCCGGAAATGCGGTACGCCCGCGGCGTCGGCGTGATCGGTGGCGGCACAGCTGCGATCGACGCCCACCGCGACCACCTCGGCCGGGTAGTCCGGGGCGGACGCGGCCTCGAGCAGGGCCCGCAGCAGCGATCCGGCGCCCGAGGCGAGCACGACGACGGTGGCCGGGGTCGCGGCGGGCTTCCACCGGGCGTTCGAGGACCTCAGAGCTCCCCTCCTGGGTCTAGAGAGTCGGACGGCGGGCGAATGTCCGCCGGGCTAAGCCTAGTGGTGTCGGCCGGCTCACTCTCGACCGGTAGGAGAGGGTCGCCCGGTCAGCGCCCGCGCTTCGACCCGCGGTCGCCGGGGGCGGGTTCGACCACTTCGGCGTCCACGATCTCCGGGGCCGGGACGGATCGCGGCGGGCGGATTCTGGCGACCGGCTGCTCGTCGAGCAGTTCGGCCACGAAGGTCTCGCCCTCGTAGTCGTCGCGGTAGGAGTAGTCGCCGGTCAGGTCGGTCAGGGAGCGGCCCGGTGGCGCGGGTTCGGTGTCCGCGTAGACCGGCTCGTCGCGGTAGTCGTCGTCGCGGTAGTCGTCGGATTCGTCGTAGTGCCCGCCGTCGTAGTGCCCGCCGTCGTAGTGCTCGCCGTCGTAGTGCCCGCCGTCGTCGTAATGACCGTCGTCGTAGCCGTCGTCTTCGTAATGGCCTTCCTCGTGGGGGTCGGCGTGGTCGTCCTCGCGCGAGCGGTAGCCCGGCCCGGTATACGCGGCGTCACGGTCGCGGGCGCGCGAGGAACGAGCGGGCAGCGTGCCGACCGGGACGATGAACAAGCGGCCGAAGACCATTCCCGCGTATCCGGCCAGTGCCAGCCACACGAAACTCGCCAGGGCGAAGATCGGCAGATCGAGTCCGACGTGGCCGAAACTGCCGAGGTCGCCGCCCGCGATCGCGGCGAGCAGCAGCAGGCCGAGGGTGGCGAGTCCGGCGCAGCTGAGCGTCGCCCACGGGCGCCGAATCTGGTCGGCGGAGATCCGCGCCATATCGATGCCGCCGAGCACGGCCACCGCGGCGGGTACGACCAGCAGCACCGGCCACCAACCCTGCGCCGGCCCGGTCGGCAGCACCGCAATGAGCGGAACCGCCGGAATCGGCCCGCCCCGTACCGAGAACACCCCCACCGACGCCTCGCCGAATCCCACGCCCGGACCCATGAGCACGCCGACCGCGCCGATCACCGCGTTCGGGGCGTAGGCGAGCGACAGCAGGGTCAGCCCGAGGAAGCCGACCGCACCGCCCGCGGCGGCGTAGGTGTCACCGAGGCGGGACCAGTGCACCAGGAACGACACCGCGGTCACCGCGGCGGCGCAGCCGAGCAGGCGCAGCAGAGTACGGCCCGCGCCGTACACCCCCGCGATCAGCCACTCGGGCGCGAGCGCGCGGGCCGGGATCACCCGCCGGTCGCGACTCGCGATACCCACCAGCGCGGCGGTCAGGTAGAGCGCGATGACCCAGGCGAAGGCGACGAGACTGTTCGGCGGTTGCAGGGCGACCACCGCGGAGGCGTCCTCGGCGACCGCCAGACAGACCGCGGTGACCAGCAGCGGACCCGACAGCGCGGCGCCCACGATCCACCCCAGATCCGCAGGGGTGCTTTCCGGTTCGACCGCGCGAGCGCAGTCGCGGCCGGTCAGCCACATCAGCACCGCGGTCGGCAACAGCGGCAGCAGCCCGAGCGCGGTCTTGCCGATGACCAGCGGCACCTGATGCGCGGTGAGCCAACCCGCGGCGATGGCGCCGGAGATGCCGTCGAGTCCGCTGTCGGCCGACAGCAGCACCACCAGGACCACCGTCACGATGACCGCCAGTGCCGTGGTACTGGTGCGGGCGGCGACGAACAGCAGCGCCCGCGCGCGTTCCCCGGTCGGCCAGACCGGTCCGGCCGGTTCGCGATCGCGCCCGCTCCGCCGCATCCCCGGGCGCGCGCGCCGCGGCCCGTCATCCGGCACGCCACGTCCGCCCGCGTCGCGGCGAACCGGGGGATTTCTCGTGGAGCTCATGGCATTCGAGCGTGTCAGTTCGTTCGACGCGAACGGCGAAGGCGCGCCGGGGCGGCGCGCATCAGCGCGCCGCGGCTCGGCAGACAGCACGAACGCCCGGTTCCCTTCGGATTCCCGGGCGCTCGCATGCGATCGACGTCGACTTCGACCTATTTCTTGTCCTCCGGCCGGAACGCCTGGGTGGCGTCGGAGGACGGATCCTTGCCCTGCTCACCGCCGAAGGGCTGCGGCTGCGGACCACTCTGCTGCGGCGGGGTCTGGCCGTAGGGCGACTGGGCTTGCTGGGCCTGCGCGCCGCCGAAGGGCTGGGCCTGCGCGCCGCCGAAGTGCTGGGTGGCGCTCTCGTCGGGCCGCGGCTGCGCGGACGGGTTGCTCGCGTACGGTGAATTCTGTTGCGGCGCACCGTATGCGGACTGCTGACCGTAGGGCTGCTGACCGTAGGGCGACTGACCCTGCTGCGGACCGTAGGCGGGCTGCCCCGGCTGCCCCTGACCGTAGGTCGGCTGGCTGGGCTGGCTCTGCCCGTAAGGCTGCTGCGACGGGTACTGCGGGGTCGAGGGCTGGGCTCCGTAGGAGGGCTGACCGTACTGCCCCTGCGGCTGGCCGTAGCCGACCTGCTGGCTCTGCCCGAAGGGCTGCTGGCCGTATCCGCCCTGGCCGTAGCCGCCCTGCTGGGCGGGCGGGGCGGGCGGCGTGGCGGGCTTCGGCGCGGGCGGGGTGAGGATGCCCACGTCGAAAAGCACCGCCGCGACGGCCGCGGCGGACTGGGCCAGCGCAAGCAGCAGGATGAGGTAGGCGCCGAACTTCATCTCGACGCCGTCGCCCAACTGCAACGTTTGGAAGGCCAGGCCGAGGAAGCCCGCGAGCGAAGCCGCCGCGGCCACGGCCTTCCAGTTCTGCTTGGGCAGTAGCGACAGCGCGGCCACCAGGCCCGCGAACAGCAGGAACGTGAGCAGTCCGGTGACCGGCACCTCGAATCCGTTGGCGCTGTCGGCGGTGGTCTTCGCCCCGTTGACCGGGTTGACGAACTCACGGGCCGCAAAAGGCAGGAATCCGAGCAGGAAATTGATCACGCCGAGCGCCGCGACGCCGACCACAAGGAAGAACGGCAGCCCCTTGGCATCGGAACCGGAAGCGCTCGAACCTGTGACGGCACCACTCGGCGATTGGCCGAGATTGGACGGTGCTGAGGGCGTCGCGGGTGTGTTGTACCCGGAGCCCCCGGTCGGGTAGGACATGTCGTCGTCTCCTAGGTCGAGTCGTACGTCGTGTTCGGCTGGATCCCTTCTGACGCTACTGCACGTCACCGCGCGGGTCATCCTCGACGAACTGGCCGTTCGACCGATATTCCCCGGCCGGACGCCGATAGCAGCGTGAATAACGATTCGACCCCGGTGACCGGAATGCGCGAGGCCGCCGCGGGCGTCCCACGGCGGCCTCGTTCGACATGGCGCGGATCAGGCGGTGATGCTGGCCTTCTCCAGGATCTCGCGCGCGAGCGCGGCGGTCTCGGACGGCGTCTTGCCGACCTTGACACCCGCGGCCTCGAGCGCGTCCTTCTTCGCCTGGGCGGTACCGGCCGAACCGGAGACGATGGCGCCCGCGTGGCCCATGGTCTTGCCCTCGGGCGCGGTGAAGCCCGCGACGTAGCCGACGACCGGCTTGCTGACGTTGGCCTTGATGTAGGCGGCGGCACGCTCCTCGGCGTCGCCGCCGATCTCGCCGATCATCACGATCAGCTTGGTCTCGGGGTCCTTCTCGAACGCCTCGATGGCGTCGATGTGGGTGGTGCCGATGACCGGGTCGCCGCCGATGCCGATGGCGGTGGAGAAACCGAAATCGCGCAGCTCGTACATCATCTGGTAGGTCAGGGTGCCGGACTTGGACACCAGGCCGACCGGGCCCTTGCCGGTGATGTTGGCCGGGGTGATGCCGACCAGCGACTCGCCGGGGGTGATGATGCCGGGGCAGTTCGGGCCGATGATGCGCGTCTTGTTGCCCTTGTCCACGTTGTAGGCCCACGCGAAGGCGGTGTCCTGCACCGGAATACCCTCGGTGATGACCACCAGCAGCGGGATCTCGGCGTCGATGGCCTCGATGATCGCGTCCTTGGCGAACTTCGGCGGCACGAAGGCGATGGACACGTCGGCGCCGGTCGCCTCGATGGCCTCGGCGACAGTGCCGAACACCGGCAGTTCGACGGCGTTGCCGTCGGAGTCGGTGTGCGAGACCGTGGTGCCCGCCTTGCGCGCGTTCACGCCGCCGACGACCTGAGTGCCCGCCTTGAGCATCAGCGCGGTGTGCTTGGTGCCCTCACCGCCGGTGATGCCCTGGACGATGACCTTGGAATCCTTGTTCAGGAAGATAGACATTTCCGGTTTTCCTTACTTGGCCGCGCCGTTGGTGGAAGCAGCCAGTTCGGCCGCCTTGTCCGCGCCTTCGTCCATTGTCTGCGCCAGCGTGATCAGCGGGTGCGCGGCATCGACGAGGATCTTGCGACCCTCTTCCACCTTATTGCCGTCCAAGCGCACGACGAGCGGCTTGTTGGCCTCGTCGCCGAGAATTTCCAGCGCCTTCACGATGCCGTTGGCGACGGCGTCACAGGAGGTGATGCCGCCGAAGACGTTCACGAACACGCTCTTGACCTGAGCGTCGTTCAGGATGACGTCGAGGCCGTTGGCCATGACCTCGGCCGAGGCGCCGCCGCCGATGTCGAGGAAGTTGGCGGGCTTGACGCCGCCGTGGTTCTCACCGGCGTAGGCGACCACGTCAAGGGTGGACATGACCAGGCCCGCGCCGTTGCCGATGATACCGACCTCGCCGTCGAGCTTGACGTAGTTGAGGTCGTTCTGCTTGGCCTTGAGCTCGAGCGGATCGGTGGCGTCGATATCGGCGAACTCCGCGTGGTCCGGGTGCCGGAACTCGGCGTTCTCGTCCAGGGTGACCTTGCCGTCGAGAGCGAGGATCTCGTTGTCCGGGGTGCGCACCAGCGGGTTGACCTCGACCAGGGTGGCGTCCTCGGCGATGAAGACCTCCCACAGCTTCTGGATGGTCACGGCCGCGGCGTCGAGCACGTCGGCGGGCAGGTGGCCCTGTTCGGCGATGGAGCGCGCGAAGGCGAGGTCGACTCCGGTGACGGCGTCGACGGGAACCTTGGCGAGGCGCTCGGGCTTGGTCGCGGCGACCTCCTCGATCTCCATGCCGCCCTCGACCGAGCACATGGCGAGGTAGGTGCGGTTGGACCGATCGAGCAGGAAGGAGATGTAGTACTCCTCGGCGATGTCCTTGGCTTCGGCGACAAGGATCTTCTTGGTGATGTGGCCCTTGATGTCGAGGCCGATGATGTTCTGCGCGTGGGTGAACGCGTCGTCCGGGGTGGCGGCGTACTTGACGCCACCGGCCTTGCCGCGGCCACCGACCTTCACCTGGGACTTGATCATCACCGGCTTGCCGATTTCCTCCGCGATGGCGCGGGCGTCCTCGGCCGTGTCCGTGACGCGGCCCTCGGACGAAGGCACTCCGTGCTTAACGAAGAGCTCCTTCGCCTGATATTCGAAGAGATCCATGTACTCACCGTCTCGTCTGCGTTGTCATGACAACGTCTTTGTTGGCGGCCCGAAGTCGGAAGCGGGTCGGGTCGGACTCTAACCAGTCACATGGAGGGCCAATCGGCCACGTTCATCCTAAGTGGCGCAGGTCACGGGCGAATGCTCGACGGCGGCAAAACCGCCGGTCAAGACTACTGGCGAGTAGCTTTTGGCCGTGCGGCAGGTCGGGCTCGATAAGACGGGAACGGGTACCGGCCTACTACATCCGGTCGTCGCTCGAACTCACCCGAACACCCGGATTGCGGTGAGAAATTCCGTTCCCCTATCGTGATCAATGTCACATGTTTGAATAGTACGAGTGCAGCGCTTGCGGGGCACGCAATCGTTTCGTTACCGTCATTGCGGTCGATGTCACAACTAGATCACGACTCCGTTGTTCCCAGTAAGGAGGACGGCAAGCCTTGATGCAGCAGCACCGCAAAGCTCCGCAGGTGGTGAGCCGTGTCGACGTGGATCAGCCGACATCGCCCTCGCGCCGGATCACCGGCGCCGTGACCTCCGGGTCAATCCACTCCAGCTCCACGATGTGGTACCGCCGATGAACAATCGCTCCACCCTCGCCCACGGTGACAGCGCCCGGACGGGACATCGATATCGCGACGACGACGAGCCCTTCGCGCACGCCGATCACAGCGGACGCAGGCGCGGCTCGGCCCACCGGTACGCACCCGCCGCGGGCGCGGCGCCCGCAGCAGGCGGATTCGAGGCCGCGCAGTCTGCCGCCCCGGCCGCGGAACCCCACTGGACAGTAGATACCGACTGGTCGATGACCGTGCAACAGAATTCGTGGTCGGACGGCGGCGCCTGGTCGAACGGCAGCGCCGTGTCGAGCGGCAGCGCCTTGTCGAGCGGCAGCGCCTTGTCCAGCGGTGACGCGTGGTCGCCCGACGCCGACAATGCGTGGCAGGATTCGAACCCGGCCTGGACATCCGATACCGATAACTCCTGGACGCCGGACTCGAACGCGTCCTGGGCGCCGGAATCCGATGGTTCGTGGCGACCGGGCGAGAACGGCGCGTGGACCCCCGACGCCGACGGCGGATGGGCGCCGGAGACCGGTACGCCCGCCAAGGCCGAGCCGACCATCATCCCGGCCCGCGATCCGAACCGCCGCGGCGGCGCCCATCGGATGCCCGCCCCGCCCGCCTCCCTCAAGGGACGCGCCGCGGTCGTCGCGGTCGCCGCCGGCGCGGTCGTCGCCGCCGGGCAGGCCGCCTTCGCGTCGCCGGAACAGCCCGCCACCAACACCCTCGACTACGAGGCCGCCGGGCAGATCCACGAAATCGCCGCCCAATCCATGAGCGTGGCCGATCCCGACGTCGCCCCCTCCTCGCCGCAGGTGCTCAACGTCTCGACACCCGCGAATCTCGGCCAGTTCAACGACATGTTGCAGAAGGGCCAGAAGTACGCCGAGGACATGGCCGCCCAAGAGGCGTCCAAGCTCCGGCCGCTGTTCACCAAATTCGCGGCGGGCACCTTCACCTCCGGCTACGGCGCCCGTTGGGGCGTCCAGCATCTCGGTATCGACATCGCGGGCCCCATCGGCACGCCGATCTACGCGGTGGCCGACGGCACGGTCATCGAAGCCGGCCCCGCGGCGGGCTTCGGCATGTGGGTGCGGCTGCTGCACGACGACGGCACCATCACCATCTACGGCCACATCGACACCGCCACCGTCTCGCAGGGCGAGCGCGTGATGGCAGGCGATCAGATCGCCACCATCGGCAATCGCGGCTTCTCCACCGGACCGCACTGCCACTTCGAGGTATGGCAGAACGGCACCGACAAGATCGATCCGTTGCCCTGGCTGGCCACGCGCGGCATCAGCCTCGGTCCGCGCGGAGACTGATCGCCTCCGAGAGCACCGGGCGCACGGCACGATGACATCGTCCGTGCGCCCTTGCGCGGCCGTTCATTTCGCGACGCGAACGCGGCGTCGAATGCCGATCTCCCTCACCGTCGCCCGGGCGAAGGCGGGCCTGGGCGCGCATTGGCACAGATGCGCCGTCGATTCTTGCGTACTCCAAGGAGATTCACAGCTGAGCGCATTGCGATTCAGCAATTTGATCGTTACCGTCGAGGGTCCGAGGACCTGATGATTGGGCCGTACCCGGAGGTTGAAAAACTCGATGCGCGTGGCGAATACCGCACTGATCGTGACCGCCGGACGAAGACCAGGACTTTTCGGACGATCTTCGAGTTACCGACATTCCGGACATACCCCCCGACTCATCCGGTGAGGTACGACGACGACTGGGCCGCCGACAGCTGGGCGCGGAGCGACCGGCACGAAGAACCCCGGCCTCAGCAATCTTTCAGCTATGAACCGCGGGCGCCGCGGCGGTCTCGGCGACGCGGCGCGCATCGCACGCCGCCGCCCCCGCATTCGCTGCGCGGCCGCGTTGTCGCCTTCGCCTTGGCCGCGGGCGCCTTCACCGCGGCGGGACAGCAGATGTGGCGCCCTTCCGACCAATCCGCGCAGACCGTCGAATTCGAGGCACTCGGACAGGCGAGCGCCGTCGCCGCGCCCGCGCCGCAACTCCCGTCCGACAGTACGGAAATCCTCCAAACCGTGACACCACCCGATCCGACGCGGTTCGCCGATCTTCTCGACAGCGGCGCGCGCTACGCCGAGGAGATCGCCGCCGAGCAGGCCGCCAAGATGCGCCCGCTGTTCACCAAATTCACCTCGGGCACCTTCACCTCCGGCTACGGCGCCCGCTGGGGCGTGCTGCACCCGGGTGTCGACATCGCCGCGCCCATCGGCACCCCGATCTACGCGGTCGAGGACGGCACGGTGGTCGACGCGGGACCGGCCAGCGGATTCGGCATGTGGGTTCGACTGCGCGGCGACGACGGCACCGTCACGGTCTACGGGCACATCAATACCGCGCTCGTCTCCGTCGGCGACCACGTGACCGCGGGCGACGAGATCGCGACCGTCGGCAATCGCGGTGAATCCACCGGTCCGCATTGCCATTTCGAGGTCTGGCTGAACGGCACCGATCGCATCGACCCGCTGCCCTGGCTCGCCACCCGAGGCATCAGCCTCGGTCCCGAACGAGACTGACAGCGCGGCGGATCAGCCTGAGGGGCATGGCTCGTACGTCGACGTACACCCAGTTCATCGACCTGCCCCCGGAAATCCTGTGGACGGTTGTGGTTAATCCCGGACGGTGGTGCGGTGGTCTCGGCCGTCCGGTCGCCGTGGGAACCGGCGGACGATACGTGCCGCGCGGGCCGATCACGGGGGCGATGCACCGCCGGACAGCACCGCCGTTCGTCATCACCGCGCCGGCCCCGGGCCGGTCGCT
Organism: Nocardia arizonensis; assembly: GCF_001310275.1. Classification (GTDB taxonomy): domain Bacteria; phylum Actinomycetota; class Actinomycetes; order Mycobacteriales; family Mycobacteriaceae; genus Nocardia; species Nocardia arizonensis. Next base: position 48,237 of record NZ_LGYZ01000121.1, on the reverse strand, counting down.
CACCCTGGAACGGCCGAACCCGCGGGAGTCATGCGGTGACCTGGTCGCTGCGCCCCGAGGGCACGGGCACCGTGGTCACCCAGCACCTCACCTTCGCGGGTCCGTCCGCGCCGGTGGCGCGCGCGGTGGCCGGATCGCTGCTCGAGGCCGACGGCCGGGTCGTGTTCGCCCGGCTCGCCCTCGCCGCCCGCATCGAACCCGCGCCCGACGCACTCACCGTGGTGATCGCGGGCGGCACCGGCGCACTCGGGCGCAACCTCGCCACCGACCTGCTCTGCCGCGGCCGACGGTCACCGTGCGCACTCGCCGCCGCGATGCCGAACTGCCGTTCCATCAGGTCGAGTGGGATGCCGAGCACGTCGGGGAATGGGTTGCGCCCCCGCTGAAGTGCGTGGTGCAGTTGACCAAGGCGGGGCTCGGGTACTGCGCGACATCGGTTCGACTTTCGATACCCCACCCTGGACGAGGCCCTCGCCGACCTGCTCCCGCACGGGGTTCGGCAGCTCGCGCCGCCGCGGTCGCAATGACTCGCGGACAGTCGACGTAGGCTAAATTGAACCTCACACCTGCTCGGGGGTGGACATCGGTTCGTTCGAGCGAGAGGTTGTGCGGGGTGGACCCAGCAATCATGGCGGCGGCAACAGCGGCCGCGTCAGCGGTATCGGCGGGACTGGTGGCGGGTGTTACCGACACTGCCAAACAGGCGGTCGCGGATTCCTATCAGAAGGTCAAAGCCTTACTCGTACACAAGTATCCGGCGGTCGACGTAGACATCGTCGAAGCGCGCCCGCTGATCGAATCGAGACGGGTGGTGCTGACCGAGGAACTAGCCGCAGCGGGGGCGAGGGCCGATTCGGAACTCGCCGCCGTTGTGCAGGCGTTGTTGGAAGTCATACACGACCGAGTGCCGCAGGCCGCCGAGATCGCGGGTGTGCGAGTAACCGAACTCGAAGCCGGGGAAGTCGAAATACGCGATATCGAGACGATGGGCGCCGACGGGGTGGTAGCCGATCGGGTGAAAGTCGACGGGAAGTTCTCGGTACAGAATGTGAGGGTGGTGCCGCAACCGCCCCACCCTCACTGAGCGCGACGGAGCCCGCCCCCGCCGCGTATTCCGGCGTCACAGCCACCGGCGCCTACGTCGGCGGGAACTTCGTCACGAATACGCAGGTCGTCAACCATCTCGTGAGTCCCCCGCCTGCGCCGAGACGTGTGGTGGTGGGTCGAATTCCGCGGCAGGCAGCGTATTTCATCGCCCGTGCGCAAATACAGGAGCTGGAGGAGGTATTGGAACGGTCACCGGTGGCGGTGGTGGTGACCGGGATGCGAGGCGCAGGTAAGACGCAGGTCGCCGCCGCCTATGCTCGCGATGCCATCGTGGCCCGGATGAGCTTGGTGGGATGGGTCAACGCTGAGACGACCGACACCCTCTACGCGGGTCTGGACGAGATCGCCGCGCGGGTCGGGGTCGCGGACCCCGACGGTGACTCCTCGATCTCCGCCAATCGATTGCGAGACCACTTATCCGAGCGTCCGGAACCCGCGCTACTGGTGTTCGACAACGCCACCAATCCCGATCTCATCGACTCCCTGTTACCTACGGGAGGCGCGACCAAGGTATTGATTACCAGCACCGATCGCGCATTCACTCAACTCGGCGAAATCATCGACGCCGGTGAAGGCTTCGCCCGGCGAGAATCGGTGCACTATCTCGGCGCGGCAACCGGACTGAAGGACCCGGACGGGGCAGCTGTTGTAGCCGCGGCATTGGGCGACCTGCCATTGGCGCTATCAGCGGCAGCAGCCACGATCACCGGCCGCCGATTGGACTACACGCGCTACCGGCAACTCCTGCACACCCACCGTCTTCCCGCGGTGCTCCCACGTCGCGCGGGCCACGATCATCCCCTGGCAGTGGACCAAGCACTGTTGCTCTCGATACAGACCTGCGAAACCGCCACTGCGGACCCAGACCTCGACACCGGTGTGCGATGGGCGTTGGGTGTGATGGCGATGCTCGCTCCTGACGGGGTCGATTACGCGATGCTCCCCGACTTCGATGGTCGGCTCGACGCCGTATTGCAGCGGTGTGTGGACGGATCGCTTCTGTACTGGTCGACGACTCGACGGGTAGTGGTCATGCACCGGCTCGTCGCTCGTGTCGCGCGTGAACGTGCCTACTCCACCGGAACGCTCGCCGAACTGGTGACCCATACGATGGCCGTCCTCGATCCTCTGCTCTTCGAGGAGGCGCAAGCATTCCGACGTCGCGAAGAAGGGTCGCGCCTGGTCGACCACATATACGCATTGTGGGACGCGATCAATCTCTCTTTCGATCTCGACACCGAAACTCTCGCCCGGGTACTGGCCGCCCGTCGTTGGGCGACTGGTCAATTGATCAACGCCGCCGATACCGCCCGATCGATCAGCCTCGCTCATCACACCCATTCGGATCATGAACTTATACTCGGCCCTGACCACCCCGATACGCTGACCTCCCGCGACAACCTCGCCCACGCCTACAAGTCGGCAGGACGCCTGGGTGAGGCAATCTGGCAATTCGAGCAGAATCTCGACGACAGCATCCGACTATTGGGGCCCGACCACACCGACACCCTGTGCTATGCCGACAATCTCGCACACGCTTACGAGTCGGCGGGACGCCTGAATCACGCGATCTCGATATTGGAACCGACTCTCGCCGAGCGGGAGCGGTTGCTGGGCCCGGATCATCCAGACACTCTGTCCTCGCGCAACAACCTCGCCTATACCTACGAGTCGGCGGGACGCCTGGGCGAGGCGATACCGCTGTTCGAGCAGAACCTCGCCGACCGGGAACGGGTACTGGGCTCGGGCCACCCGGATACCCTCACCTCCCGCAACAACCTCGCCTACACCTACCGAGCGGCCGGGCGACTGGACGAAGCCATCGCCCTGCACGAGCAGAACCTCATCGACAGTGGTCGAATGCTGGGCCCCGACCACCCCGACACCCTCTCATCCGGGGACAACCTCGCCCACACCTACACCTCAGCGGGGCGACTGGACGAAGCCATCGCCCTGCACACCCGGAACCTCACCAATCGGGAACGGGTACTGGGCTCGGGCCACCCGGACACCCTCACCTCCCGCAACAACCTCGCCCACACCTACATCTCAGCCGGACGCGTAGACGACGCCATACCACTACACGAACAGACCCTCGCCGACCGAGAACGAGTACTCGGCCCCGACCACCCCGACACCCTCACCTCCCGCAACAACCTCGCCTACATCTACGAGTCGATCGGGCGAGTAGATGAGGCGGTACCGCTCTATGAACAGGCTCTCACCGACTGTGAGCGGGCATTGAGTCCTGACCATCCCGTCACCGTGGCCGTCCGCGACAACCTGGTCTCGGCGCGACAGCCTTACGGTGGAATGCTGACCCGTCCGACAGCGAGCGCCGAACCCGCCGATCACTCTCGGACAACGGACCGGAACGACCGCTGACTACGGCGTGACGACGATCGCCAGACCGATCAGTGCCACGACCTTGACGACCTCGAGACCGATATAGGCGAAGTGCGCGTGCGAGCGCGGCAGGTCCTCGCCGGCCAAGACGCGGTCGGAGCGGCGGCTCAAGGGCGGACGCACGAGCGCGACCTGCACCGCGAGGACGACGACCGCGATCCCGAGCCAGATCCAGTCGGCGGTGGACGGGCCGAGAATGGCGAAGGACGACACCAGCAGTACCGCGAGGACGGTCTCGACGATATTCAACGCGCGGAATACCAAGCGGCCGATACCCAATCCCAGCGGCAGCGTGATGCCCGGTGCGCGGAATTTCAGCGGAGCTTCGAGAAAGGAAATGGCCAGCACCATTCCGAGCCAGAGCATCGGAAAGAACCACACGAGATGCTGTGCGAAAGTCTCCATCAGGCGGACCCTACCGATCGGAGGTTTCGCGCGGGGAGGGTCGTTCGGCCCTCGATGGTCCTAATGAGTGGTAGCGGGCCTCAGAGCTTCACCAGGGTTCGGCTGTATTGGGGAATCAGGCGGATCTTGCCCGCGGTGCCGAAATCGATGGTCACCGTCGCCAGCGGGCCGAAACCCTCGGCGGCGATCACCCGGCCGAGACCGTATTTGTCGTCGCTGACCCGGTCGCCCACCGCCAGCACCAGATCGGTGTTGTTGCGGGTGGCTCCGCCCGGTGCGGGCCTGCGCGGGCCCCGGCCCTGTACACCGGGACGCTGCGGTTGCCCCCAGCCGTCGCCTCGGGTCCAGTCGCGTTCGAGTCCTTCGTCCTCGCCGCGGCGACGCAGACCGCGCGCGGCGGGCGAGCCGGCGGACTCCAGCCGTCGCCAATCCATCAGGTGACCCGGAATCTCCTGGAGGAAGCGCGATTCCGGATTGGAGACCGGCTGGCCCCAGCCCGATCGGACCACCGCGCGGGTCAGGTACAGCCGCCTGCGGGCGCGGGTGATGCCGACATAGGCCAAGCGGCGTTCCTCGGCTAGTTCGGTGGGATCGCCCAGCGCCCGCATATGCGGGAACTGGCCGTCCTCCCAACCGGTGACGAAGACCACCGGGAATTCCAGGCCCTTGGCGGTGTGCAAGGTCATCATGGTGACCACCCCGGAACCCTCGTCGGGAATCTGATCGGTATCGGCCACCAGGGAGACCCGCTCGAGGAAGGCCGCGAGCGAGCCGGGTTCGGGTTCGCCGTCGACCGCCTCCGGCACCAGCCCCTCCTCGCGGGCCGCCTCCGCGTTGTTGTGCGCCTCGGAACTGAACTCCCGCGCGACGCTCACCAATTCGTTGAGATTGTCCAGCCGCGCGCCGTCCTGTGGATCGTCGGAGGATTCGAGTTCGGCGCGGTAGCCGGTGCGGTCGAGCACCGCCTCCACCACGTTGCCGACATCCGGGAAGTCGGCGTCGGCGCGTACGCCCGCCGCCCTGATCTCGTCGAGCAGGTCGAGGAAGCCACCGATGGCCCGCTGCGCCCTGGTGTTGAGCAGGGCGACATTGCCGTCGGCGGCGTCGCGCAGCGCGGCGGCGAATCCGATGCCGCGATGTTCGGCGTGCACCGCGACACAGGCTTCGGCCCGGTCGCCGATGCCGCGGCGCGGGGTGTTCAGAATGCGGCGCATACTCACCGCGTCATCGGGATTCTCCAGCACACGCAGGTAGGCCACGATATCGCGGACCTCCTTGCGCTCGTAGAACCGGACGCCGCCGACCACCTTGTAGGGCAGCCCCATACGGATGAAGATCTCCTCCAGCGCGCGCGAATTGTTGTTGGTGCGGTAGAAAACCGCGACATCGCCGTAGTTGGCCTCGCCCTGGTCCACCAATCGGTCGATCTCGCGGGCCACGAAGGATGCCTCGTCGTGCTCGTTGTCGGCGACATAGCCGACGATGAGATCGCCCTCGCCGGAATCGGTCCACAGCCGTTTGTCGCGCCTGCCCTCGTTGCGCGATATCACCGCGTTCGCCGCGGACAGAATGTGCTGGGTGGAGCGGTAGTTCTGTTCGAGCAGAATGGTCTCGGCATCGGGGAAATCACGTTCGAATTCCTCGATATTGCGGATCGTCGCGCCGCGGAAGGCGTATATCGATTGATCGGCGTCGCCGACCACGCACAATTCGCTCGGTTCGACCGCGTCCGTGATCTCGGTGGCCCCGGCGATATCCGGGTCCGCGGCGGCCGCGCCCGCGGCGGTATCGTCGGCATCGGCGCGCAGGTGATGACCGACCAACTCCCTGATCAGGAAGTATTGCGCGTGGTTGGTGTCCTGGTACTCGTCGACCAGTACGTGGCGGAAGCGCCGCCGGTAGTACTCGGCGACCTGGGGGTGGCGCTGCAACAGCGCCACCGTCTCGCCGATCAGGTCATCGAAGTCCAGCGCGTTCGCGGTGCGCAGCCTGCGCTGGTATTCGGTGTAGACGCGCGCGACCAGCGCGGGCAGTTCAGTGTCGTCGGATTCGGCGTCGGCGGTGGCCTGTTCCGGGCCGATCAGTTCGTTCTTGAGATTCGATATGGCGGTGGCCAGCAGGCGCGGAGTGTATTTCTTGGTGTCGATGTCGAGATCGCGACCGATCATCGTGAGCAAACGCCGGGAATCGTCGGCGTCGTAGATCGAGAAATTCGAATTCAGCCCCGGCAGCAGCGCGGCCTGCATTCGCAGGATGCGCACGCAACTCGAGTGGAATGTCGAGACCCACATGCTGTTGGCGCGCGGGCCGACCAGCCCGGTGACCCGCTCGCGCATCTCGGCGGCGGCCTTGTTGGTGAAGGTGATCGCCAGGATCTGACCCGGGGTGACGCCCCTGGCGGCGAGCAGATAGGCGATGCGCCGGGTCAGCACGGCGGTCTTGCCCGATCCGGCACCCGCCACGATCAGCAGCGGCGAACCGGAGTGCACAACCGCGGCGCGCTGCTGCGGATTGAGCCCTTCCAACAGCCGGTCGGCCTCCTCGGCGCGACGCTGGTCGTGATCGGCGCGGCGGCGCTGCTGATCGTCGGCGCGGCGCTGCGCCCGCTCGGCCAGCGACGGTGTCGCCGGTGATGCGGCGGAATCCGAAGATCCCGGAGCCCCGGAAGACGCCGGAGCCCCCGAAGACGCCGGAGCCCCCGAAGACGCGGAAGGTCCGGCACGACCGGCGTCGACCTGCGAATTCCGTGCCGGGTCGGTATGCCGGTCGTGCCCGGCCTGCGTCTGGGGAGCCACCGTGATGTCCATTGCCCATCCACGCTACCGGCGGCCACCGACAGAGTTGAAGCCCCCGACCGGACGACGCCGGTCACCGGACAGCAAGCGAACGGTGGGTGAACTGCGAGTTTCGCGCCGTTCCGCAAATCGGCGCGTCCTTCTCAGATGATTCACAAATTCCATCGTTTTGCACAACTGCCGACCCGTGGCAGACTGGCCTCATGATCAGCGCTGTCGCGATATGTCGGATTCGGCTAACAGCCGGATACCGGAGATCGCGATTTCATAGCTGAGCGCACTTCTCTGGGGGACTATGGAGAGCCCCACCAGGTCTGATTCACGGTGAAGGAACCGGACGGTAACGAGCGGCGCTCGCGACTCGATCCACGTTCTGACACGAGGAGATGAATGATGAGCACCCCTGCGACGGCCACCGGGTCCGATGCGGCTCTGCCGCAGACCGAAGCGGAGATCGACAAGCTCCGCAAGGAGATCGACCGGCTCGACGCCGAGATCCTGGCCGCGGTCAAGCGGCGCACCGAGATCTCCCGCATCATCGGCCGGACCCGAATGGCGTCCGGCGGCCCTCGGTTGGTGCACAGCCGCGAGATGAAGGTACTCGAGCGCTTCAGCGAACTGGGCCAGGAAGGCCACACGCTGGCCATGCTGCTGCTGCGTCTGGGTCGCGGTCGACTCGGCCACTGAACCCGCGGTGATCGCAAGACACCGCCTCCCCCTGGCCGCCCCGGGTGTTCCGACCCCGGGGCGGTCGTCTCGTCCGATCAGGTCAACGCGATGTACTTGGTGGACAGGTACTCCTCGATGCCCTCGCTGCCGCCCTCGCGCCCGAAGCCGGACTCCTTGACGCCGCCGAACGGGGCGGCCGGATCGGAGATCACACCACGGTTGACGCCGACCATGCCGGATTCCAGCCCCTCGGCGATGCGCAACGCCCGGTCCAGATCGCGCGTGTAGACGTAGCTGACCAGGCCGTACCGGGTGTCGTTGGCCGCGGCGAGGCCCTGGGCCTCGGTATCGAATCCGACGATCGGCGCCACCGGGCCGAACACCTCCTCGCTCATGATGCGGGCGGTGGGCGGCACCTCGGACAGGATGGTCGCCGGATAGAACCAGCCAGGACCCCCGGGCGCCTTACCGCCGAGCCGCACCGTCGCGCCCGCGCCGACGGCGTCGTCCACCAGTTCCGACACGGTGTTCAACTGATCGGAATTGACGAGCGGACCGAGCGTTGTCGCCGGGTCGGAGCCGGGACCGAGGACGACCGAATTCGACATGACGTCCACGAGTTTCGCGGTGAACTCCTCCAGTACGCCGCGCTGCACGTGGAAGCGATTGGCCGCGGTGCACGCCTCGCCGCCGTTGCGCAGTTTGGCCAGCATCGCGCCCTGCACCGCGGCGTCGACGTCGGCGTCGTCGAAGACCACGAAGGGCGCGTTGCCGCCGAGTTCCATCGAGGTGCGCAGCAATTTGTTCGCCGAGGCCGCGACGAGCTTCTTGCCGACCTCGGTGGAGCCGGTGAAGGTGAGTTTGCGCAGCCGCGGGTCCTCGAGCAGCGGCCCCGTGACGGCACCGGACCGTGAGGTCGTTATCACCGAGAGCACGCCGTCGGGCAGCCCCGCCGCACTGCACAGCTGGGCAAGCGCGAGCATGGTGAGCGGGGTCTCCGAGGCGGGCTTCACGATCATGGTGCAGCCCGCCGCCAGTGCGGGACCGATCTTGCGGGTGCCCATCGCCAGCGGGAAATTCCAGGGCGTGATGGCCAGACACGGGCCGACCGGCTGCTTGTGCACCATGATTCGCCCGGCTCCGGACGGTGCGTGCAGGTAGCGGCCGTGTATCCGCACCGCCTCCTCGCTGAACCACCGGAAGAATTCCGCACCGTAGCGGACCTCGTTGCGGCTCTCGGGCAGCGCCTTGCCCATTTCCAGGGTCATCAACAGCGCGAATTCCTCGGCGCGGGCGGTGATGCGCTCGTAGACCCGGCGCAGGATCTCGCCGCGTTCGCGGGCGGGGGTCGCGGCCCAGTCGGCCTGCGCGGCGACCGCGGCGTCGAGCGCGCGCATCGCGTCCGCGGGCGATGCGTCGGCGACCCGCGTCAGCACCTCCCCGGTCGCCGGATCGCGCACCGGGAACGTGGCGCCGCCGGTCGCTTCGACCGGACCGCCGATCCACAGTGCGGTGGGCACGGATTGCAGGACTTCGCTGTCGGACGCCATTGCCCCAGCCTAATCGGCCTCCCCGACGCGAGAACTGCGTTTCCGAGCGGTACGAGATCGACCGCACGTCATATCCGCAGTTCAGCCGCGTGCGCGAGCGTGTCCGGGACGAATCGCCCTGGACGTGCCGTCCCACCGGGCGGTGCCTCCCGTGCGGCCACCGCGGGCTGCTTGTACCCTCGGCGACTGTGAGCAGCGACATCACCGCCACGGCGGCATGGCGGAAACTGCACGAACACTTCGACGACATCTCCCGGCGGCATCTCAGGGAGATCTTCGCCGCCGATCCCGGGCGCGGCCGTGAACTGACGGTCACCGTCGGTGATCTGCGCATCGACTACAGCAAGAACCGCGTCACGCGGGAAACCATTGATCTACTAGTCGAATTGGCGCGCGAGGCGGGGGTGGCCGAACATCGCGACGCCATGTTCGCGGGCGCGCACATCAACACCTCGGAGGACCGCGCCGTCGGCCATGTCGCGCTGCGGCTGCCCGAGGGCGAGACCATGGTGATCGACGGCGCCGACGCGGGCGCGCAGGTGCACGAGGTGCTGCGCCGGATGGGCGAATTCACCGACGCGCTGCGATCGGGTCAATGGCGCGGAGCCACCGGCGAGCGCATCGCCACCGTGGTCAATATCGGCATCGGCGGTTCGGATCTGGGGCCGGTCATGGTGCATCAGGCCCTGCGCCACTACGCCGACGCGGGCATCTCCGCGCGCTTCGTCTCCAATGTGGACCCGGCCGACCTGGTCGCGAAACTCGACGGCCTCGATCCCGCGACCACGCTGTTCGTCATTGCCTCCAAGACCTTTTCGACACTGGAGACCCTCACCAACGCCACCGCGGCGCGCCGCTGGCTGGTGACCGCGCTCGGCGAGGACGCGGTCGCCAAACACTTCGTCGCGGTCTCCACCAACGCCGAGCGGGTCGCGGCGTTCGGCATCGATACCGCGAACATGTTCGGCTTCTGGGACTGGGTCGGCGGCCGCTATTCGGTGGACTCGGCGATCGGCCTATCGGTGATGGCCGCCATCGGCCACCGCAGATTCGCGGAGTTCCTGGCCGGAATGCACACCGTCGACACCCATTTCGCGACCGAGCCGTTGGCGACGAACGCGCCGGTGCTGCTCGGTCTGCTCGGGGTCTGGTACTCGAACTTCTTCGGCGCGCAATCGCGTGCGGTACTGCCCTATTCCAACGATCTGGCGCGTTTCCCGGCCTATCTGCAACAGCTCACGATGGAGTCCAACGGCAAATCGGTGCGCGCCGACGGCAGCCCGGTCACCACGTCGACGGGCGAGATCTTCTGGGGCGAACCCGGCACCAACGGCCAGCACGCCTTCTACCAGATGCTGCACCAGGGCACCCGGCTGATCCCCGCGGACTTCCTCGGATTCGCCCAGCCCACCGACGATCTGCCCACCATCGACGGCACCGGCAGCATGCACGACATCCTCATGAGCAATCTGTTCGCCCAGACCAAGGTGCTCGCCTTCGGCAAGACCGCCGAGGAGATCGCGGCCGAGGGCGCCGATCCCGCGGTGGTGCCGCACAAGGTGATGCCGGGCAACCGACCGAGCACCACGATTCTGGCGCCGCGGCTCACCCCGTCGGTGGTCGGGCAGCTCATCGCCCTCTACGAACATCAGGTGTTCGTGGAAGGCAGCATCTGGGGTATCGACAGTTTCGACCAGTGGGGCGTGGAACTCGGCAAACAGCAGGCCCTCGCCCTGGAACCGCTGCTGACCTCGGCCGAGGATCCCGAACCGCAGGACGATTCGTCCACCGACGCGCTCATCCGCTGGTACCGCGACCACCGGCGCTGACCGGTCACGCTCGCTCGCCCGCGGTGCGGTCGTTCGCGCGCGCGGCGGCCTCCAGCCTGCGGGTGACGTTGCCGCTGAGGACGGCGAGCAGCGTGCCGATCACCACCAGGTCGAACACGATCTGGATCATGGTGGCGATGCGCGCCGCCTGACCGGTGGCGTGTATATCGCCGTAGCCGACGGTGCCGAGGGTGACGATCGTGTAGTAGAGCGCGTCGGTGCGGGTGACGAGTCCGTCGAACTGATCGGTATAGCCCACCGCGAGTCGGTAGTAGTACATGGCGAAGAACATCGCCACCACCGACAGCAGCAGCAGGATGCCCTCGATCCGTCCGCCGGTGGCCTGCGGATCTCGCAGGAATCGGCGCAGATGCCTGCCGACGATCCACACGAGTCCCGCGAGACCGGCCACGAAGGCGACGAGGCCGAGTGTCCGGTGGAACCATGCCTCGCCCGCGTTCCAGTCCAGCGGGCCGCCGTAGAACACGAGCAGAGCGCAGACGACGGCCAGCACATTGCGCATGACGCGGATGCGGCCGGACGTTCGCCGAGACTGCTTCATCCGTCCATGATGGCCCCGTCCCGTGCCGTCGCCGGGGCGCACGCGCCGGGGAAACCGGCGTGCGGCCGTTCGGACCGGGCGGTGGTGACACGGTCCGGGGCCGCGTTGGCGCACGCCCTAGGCGACGAAGGCGCGTTCCACGATCGCGCCGGTGTCGACGCCGGTGGGAAGGGTGCCGAAGGCGATGCCCCAATCGTCGCCGAGTCGGGAGGCGCAGAAGGCGTCGGCGATGGCGGGGTGGCCGTGGCGGACCAACTGCGCGCCCTGCAACACGAGGGCCATGAGTTCGACCACGCGGCGGGCGCGGTATTCGATATCGGCGAGGTCGACCAGCTCCTTGCCGACCTGGGCGATGGCGTCGTCGAGCCGGGGGTTCTCGCCCTTGGCGAGCATGACCTCGTCGAAGTACGCCTCGACGGTCTCGGGTTGGCGACCCATCGCGCGCAGGGCGTCCAGTGCCGCGACATTGCCCGAGCCCTCCCAGATGGACATGAGCGGAGCCTCCCGGTAGAGCCGGGGCATACCGGACTCCTCGGCGTAGCCGTTGCCGCCGAAGCATTCCAGCGCCTCCGCGGCGTGCGAGGGAGCACGCTTGCAGACCCAGTACTTGGTGACCGCCAGGGCGATGCGGCGCAGCGCGGCCTCGGCGGGATCGCCCGAGGCCCGATCGGTGGCGCCCGCGAGGCGCATCATGACCGTGGTCGCCGCGTCGGATTCGATGACCAGGTCGGCCAGCACATTGCGCATGGCGGGCTGGTCGATCAGCTTGGCGCCGAAGGCTTCCCGGTGCCGGGCGTGGTGCACGGCGTACACCGCGCCCGCGCGCATACCGGTTGCCGAGCCGATGACGCAGTCGAGGCGAGTCATATTGACCATCTCGATGATGGTCTTGACGCCCGCGCCCTCCGCGCCGACCAGCCAGCCGGTCGCGTTCTCGTATTCGATTTCCGAGGAGGCGTTGGACTTGTTGCCGAGTTTGTCCTTGAGCCGCTGGATGCGGATCGGATTGCGGGTGCCGTCCGGCAGGACCCGGGGCAGCAGGAAGCACGAGAGTCCGCCCGGTGCCTGGGCCAGGGTCAGGAACATGTCCGACATGGGGGCCGAGGTGAACCACTTGTGCCCGACGACGCGGTAGCTGCCGTCGGGCCGCGGGGTGGCGCGGGTGGTGTTGGCGCGCACATCGGAGCCGCCCTGCTTCTCGGTCATGGACATGCCCGCGATCAGTCCCGCCTTGGTGGAGGGTTCGCGCAGGCCGAAGTCGTATACGCGACTGCCGAGCAGCGGTTCGTAGGCGGCGGCGAGTTCGGGACCATGCCGCAGGGCCGGGATCACCGCGTAGGTCATCGAGATCGGGCACATATGGCCCGCATCCGCGAATCCCCAGGTGGCGAACTTGGCGGCACGGGCGGTGTGCGCGCCGGGGCGCTCGTCCAGCCACGGCGACCCGTGCAGTCCGTCGGCGACCGCGACGCGCATCAACTCGTGCCAGGACGGGTGGAATTCGACCTCGTCCACCCGGTTGCCGTAGCGATCGTGGGTGCGCAGCACCGGCGGATACTCGTTGGCCAGCCGCCCCCACTCCTGTGCCTCGGCCGAACCCGCCCGCGCGCCCAGCGCCCGCACCTCGTCCTCGGCCCAGCCCGCGCCCTCGCGGTGCAGGCCCTCGATCAGCGCCGGATTGCGCGAGGTGTCGAACGGCGTGATATCCGGGACCTGATTGAACACTTCATGCGTCTGCATTGGACTGTCCTGCTTTCTGCACAGCCGCGCCCGCGCGCGCACCGAGCGCGCGCAGGGCGAACGAGATGAGTTCGGGTATGACCGATTCGCCGTGCGGCGCGGCGGCCAGCGGGCCGACGAGCACCTCGCCGATCGCGCCGACGAGTGCGGCGGCGCTGGTCCGCGGATCCTGGGCGGGCAGTTCGCCGCGCGAAACCCCTTCCGCCACCGCCGATTCGAAACTCTCGGCGAAGGCGAGGCGGAAGCGCAGCCGCTCGGCGTCGACGGCCGCGTCGACCGGTTCGGCGAGCAGCACATAGGCCAGTTTCGGATTCTTCAGCGCGCGGCCCGCGAAGGTCTCCACCGCCGCGGTGACCCGCTCGACCGCGCTGCCCGCCGCCGCGGCGGCCGATACGGCGGCCACCTCGCGGGCCACCACCGCGCGGAATACGGCGGTGACCAGTGCGGACTTGCCGTCGTAGTGCTTGTAGACGGTGCCGGTGGCGACGCCGGTCTCGCGCGCGACGGCCGCCATCGACAGGCCGGCGAATCCGTAGCGCGACAGCACCCGGGTCGCGGCCTGCACGATCTGGGTGGCCTGCGCGTCGAGCCTGGCCTGGACGGCCGGTGTCCTGCGGTACGCCATGAAAGAAGTGAAGCACGTATTCACTTCTTCACACAAGGGGCCGGGCGTCGTAAGGTTAGGCGCGGCACCCCGCGGTCCGCGCGGGGATAATCGCAGGTCGGCGCGTTGCGCGGCGACCCGAGTCGAGCGTCGACGAGGAGCAGGCATGTCCGTGCGAGTGCAACGATACGGACCCGTCACCACGGTGATCCTGTCCCGCCCCGAGGCCCGCAACGCCGTCGACGGGCCGACCGCGGCCGCGCTCGCCGACGCGTTCCGCGCCTTCGAGGAGGACCCGAACGCCGCCGCCGCGGTGCTGTGGGGCGAGGGCGGCACCTTCTGCGCCGGGGCGGACCTCAAGGCACTCGGCACCGAACGGTCGAATCAGGTCACCGAGACCGGGGACGGGCCGATGGGGCCGACCAGGATGACGCTGAGCAAACCGGTGATCGCGGCGGTGTCGGGCTACGCGGTGGCGGGCGGTCTCGAGCTGGCCCTGTGGTGCGATCTGCGGATCGCCGAACAGGACAGCACCTTCGGGGTGTTCTGCCGCCGCTGGGGTGTTCCGCTCATCGACGGCGGTACGGTGCGGTTGCCGCGCATCATCGGGCACGGGCGGGCGATGGATCTCATCCTCACCGGCCGCGCGGTCGGAGCGCCCGAGGCATTGCAGATGGGCTTGGTGAATCGCGTTGTGCGCAACGGTGATTCGCGCCGGGCCGCGGAGGAGCTGGCCGCGCAGTTGGCCGCGCTGCCGCAGACCTGTCTGCGCGGCGACCGGATGTCACTGCTCGAACAGGACGGTATGGACGAACGCGCCGCCATCGCCAACGAGCTGCGCCACGGTATGACCGCGCTCGCCGACGGCGCTCTCGAGGGCGCGCAGCGTTTCGCGGCGGGCGCGGGCCGCCACGGTAGCTGAATACGGTGCGCGACAGTCGGACAGCCGCGCCCGAGCGGCTGACTGTGGTCGACGAGATATTCCTGCGCACCCATCGCGGATACGGCACACCCATTGTCCTGCAAGGACTCTGGCGCACGGCCGACCGCGTAGATCGCCGCCTGCTCGAACAGGTGCACGCCGCGTTGCGCACCGGGCCGCTTGGTCGCCGGGTGATCCGCCCCTCGGTGCCGGGGGCGCGGCCGCGCTGGCGACGCACGATCCGCGCCCATCCGCTCACCGTCGAGGACCGGCCCATCCCCGCTTCCGCCCTGCTGACCTGGGCCGACACTTGCGGCGATGACCTCGATCCCGAATTCGGCCCCGGCTGGCGACTCGCGGCGGTCCCACTCGACGACGGCGGTTCGGCCGTGAGTCTGACCTGTTCGCACGCCCTCGCCGACGGGCGCGCGCTGGTCATCGCGATCGATGAAGCGCTACGGGCCGAACCGGATCGCCACGCCGTCGCGCTGACCGCCGGATCGGATTGGGCCGACGCCGGAGGCCAGTGGGCGATGGTCCTGCACGGCGTCGCACGCGCGCTGCCGCGGGGGATTCCACCGCGTCCGGCCGCCCCACCGCGTCGCCCCGCCGCGTCCGGCCCGCCCGTCGGGATCGTGGTCCAGTTCCCAGTGCGTGAATGCGACGGCGCGGCCGCGGCCTTGGGTGGCACCTCCAACAGCCTGTTCATCTGGCTCGTCGCGTCGATCCTGTGGGCCGCGGGATTCCCCGAGCCGACCATCGAGGCGAGTCTGCCCGTCGACACCCGCGACGAACCCCGCGTGGACAACGACCTTGCCATGACCCAGACCGCGCTCACCCGCGCCGACACTCCCGCGAGCATTCGCGAGAAGGCCCGTACCGCCTACGAGCACCGCATGACCGCGCCCGGCGGTATGCCGGAACAGATACTCCAGGTGCTGCCCGACCGCTGGTCGGCCGTACTCGCCGCCGGGGCGGGCGAACGGGACATCCTGTGCTCCAATATCGGAGCGCTGCCCGATACCCTGACCGCACTAGGCCCGCACCGGCGCACCGGAGTCGCCGCCCGCGCCATCCACCCCGGACTCACGACCCTCCCGCGCACCCGTCTGTCGGGATACCTGTGCCGCAGTGGCGACAACTACGCGCTTTCACTGGTCGCCCTCGACCCCGGCCGCATCCCCACCCCCGCGACGCTGCGGAAACTGGTCTCCGAGGTGACGTCGCCCATCGGTGTTCCGCTCGAATTCTGGTAGCCCGAAGCGGTCGGCCCCTTCGGACCGGGTCGCCGAGTTCAGCGCTCTGTCGCGCACATCGGATGGAACCGCGACCTCGGGCTCCAGGTCGTCGGACGGTACGGGCGTGTCCCAGACCTGGCGCAGCGGCACGACCCCCGCCCAGACGCCGCCAGCGGCGATATCGTCCGCGTCGTCCTTGGGGCCTCCGGTACGGACCTTGACCGACGCTTCGGTGAGGTCGAGGGACAGCACCGCGGTGGCCGCCATTTCCTTCTTGTTCGGCGGGCGCACCCGATCCCAGGAGCCGGGAGCGGCGTGTTCCACGATGACGCGCAGCCCGTGCACGCGTTCGGCCTGATCGGTGACCTCGACGGCGCGGCCCCGAACCACCGCCGAGCGGTAGTTCATCGAGAAGTGCATGGCGGAACGGGCATAGACGACACCGTCGACCAGCGTGACCGCGACCGAGATATCACCGGCCGGCGCGGCACGGAGATTTCCCGCGCCGGTGGACCCGTGCAGGTAGAGGGTGTCACCGTCGCGGCCGTACGCGGTGGGCAGTACGACGGGGGACCCGCCGAGCACCACACCGAGATGGCAGACGAGTCCGGCGTCGAGTACCGCGTCCAGTTCGGACCGATCGGTGCGACCGCGTTCCTTACCGCGGTTCAGCGTGGTTCTAGGAGTGGGCGACAGCGGGAGACGATGGCCGGTGCTCGTGGTCATGTATCCAGGATCGGGCCGAAAGTGGCATCGTCGAAGTGCCAATTCGACGGTATTCTCACGGTCCAATTCCACTCCGCGGAACCGAGACGCACATGTTCGACGACCTTCCCCTCACGGTCGACCGCGCCCGCGCCGAACCGCTGTCGGTGCAGATCGCCGACGGTCTGCGCGCGGCGGCGGCGGGCGGAGTCCTGCGCGCCCGTGACCGGCTGCCCTCCACCCGTGCCCTCGCCCAGCGGCTCGGGGTCAGCCGCACGGTGGTCGCCGCCGCCTATGACCAACTCCACGCCGAGGGCTGGATCACCGGCAAGCGCGGCGCGGGCACCTACCTGACCACGGCGCCGACGACCGCCGCCGCACGCGGCGACGACCCCCGCGTCACCGCGGAGCGAGCCGACCACTACGACCTGTTCCCCGGCGCGCCGTGCGTGGCGGCAATAGATCGGGCCGCGTGGCGTCGGGCCTGGCGCGCGGCCGCCGATCCCGCACCGCTGACCCGCAAGAACCGCGCGGGCGAGCCGGAGTTCCGCACCGCTGTCGCCGAACACCTGCTGCGCCACCGCGGACTCGGCGCGGGCAGTGACACCGTCGTACTCGCGACCGCCGGAACCAGCTCCGCCGTGGGCGAACTCGCGGCCGCGCTGCTGCGTCCCGGCGACCTCGTCGCCATCGAGGATCCGGGCTACCAGCGCGCCGCGGGCGCCCTGCGCGCGGCGGGTATCGAAGTGCGCCCGATCCCGGTCGACGCCGACGGACTCCGCGTCGACCTGCTCCCACCCGACCTCGCCGCGGTGTATTGCACTCCGGCCCACCAGTTCCCGCTCGGCGCGCGCATGCCCGCGTCCCGCCGCGTCGAGCTGGTCGAATTCGCCAGACGTGCGGGCATGCTCGTCATCGAGGACGACTACGATGGCGAATTACGTTATGACAAGGCTCCTTTGCCCTTGCTCGCCGCGATGGCTCCCGACGTCGTCGTGCACCTCGGCACCACGAGCAAGATCCTGTCCCCCGCGCTCGGCGTCGGCTGGCTGGTCGCGGCGCCCCGGATCGCCGACGCGGTGCTGGCCCACCGGGATCGCACCGGCACCGGAGCGAGTCCGGCCGGGCAGGCGGTGTTGCTCGAATTCGCCCGCGCGGGCGATCTGGCCCGCCATCTGCGCAGACTGCGTCGCATACTCCCCCCGCGCCGGGAACTGGTGGTCGGCGCGCTGCGCGAACGGGGTCTCGAGGTCGTCGGCGACGCGGCCGGGTCACACGTCGTCGTCCCGCTCGCGTCCGAGGCGGCCGAGGAGCGCGCGGTCGCCGCGGGTCACGACGTGAGTCTCGCCCTCGACGGCTTGAGCCGCCACCATCTGGGCGCGGCCGGTCACCGTCGGCACAGCTTCGGCGTCGCGATCGGCTACGCCGCGCTCGACCACGACGATTTGGCGGTCGCGGCGACGCTGGCCGCGAACTGCCTGGCCAGCGCCGACGGCGGTGCCGCGCGCGGGTCGCGGTCGTAGCATGGTCCGCATGACCGAACAGGACATCCTGGCACGCATCAAGCAACTGGTCGACGACGAGCACGCCCTGCGGTCCAAGGCGACCTCGGGCGAGGTCGACCCGGTGACCGAACGGCAGCGGCTGGCGGAATTGGAGGTCATGCTCGACCAGTGCTGGGATCTGCTGCGGCAGCGGCGGGCCCGCATCGACGCCGGGTCCTCACCGGAGGACGCGCAGGTCAGCTCGCCGCGCCAGGTCGAGGGCTACTTGCAGTGACCTCGACGGTCCCCGCCGCCGAATTCGACGTGATCGTGATCGGCGGTGGGCCCGCGGGTGAGAACGCGGCCGCCTACGCCATCGCGAACAGCGCGCGCACCGCCGCCATCGTCGAACGGGAACTGGTCGGCGGCGAATGCTCCTACTGGGCCTGCATACCGAGCAAGGCGCTGCTGCGCCCGGGCCACGTACTGGCCGCGGCCCGCGCCATGCCCGGAATCACCGCCGCACCGCTCGACGTTGCCGCGGTGTTGCGCCGCCGCGACGAATTCGTGCACGATCACGACGACAGTTCGCAGGTCCGATGGGCCCGCGACAATCGCATCGAGATCATTCGCGGCGACGGGCGTCTTGCGGGCGAGCGCCTGGTCGAGGTCGGCGGGCGCACCCTGCGCGCCCGCCACGCCGTAGTGCTGGCGACCGGAACCCGCGCGGCCGTACCCGATGTCCCCGGCCTGCGCGCGGCGCTGCCGTGGATCTCGCGCGACGCCACCAATCTGCACGATGTGCCCGGCCGCGTGGTGATCATCGGCGGCGGCGTGGTGGCGTGCGAGTCCGCGACCTGGCTCAATGCGCTCGGCGCGCGGGTAACCATGCTGGTGCGCGGATCGCGCCTACTCGCCTCGGTTGAACCGTTCGCGGGCGAGCGGGTGGCCGCCGGACTGAGCGCGGCCGGTGTGCGCGTCCTGTTCGATTCGGAACCGGCATCGGTCACTCGGGTCGACGCGAAGGACACCGGCGAGGGCCGGATACACGGCGGCCCGGTGACCGTCGAGGTGCGGGGTGCGCACGCGGGCACGCTGGAGGCCGACGAGATCGTGGTCGCCGCCGGACGCACACCCGCGACCGACGGACTCGGTCTCGCGTCGGTCGGCCTGCCGCCCGGATACGTCGAGGTCGACGACGCGCTGACCGTTCGCGGAGTCGACGGTGCGTGGCTTTACGCGGTCGGCGATGTCAACCACCGCGCGCTGCTCACGCATATGGGCAAATACCAGGCGCGGATCTGCGGCGATGTCATCGCGGCGCGGGCGCGGGGGCTGCCGCTGGAAGGTCGGCGATTCACGGCGTCGGCCGACCACGCACAGGTGCCGCAGGTGATCTTCACCGATCCCGAGGTCGCCGCCGTCGGGCTCAGCGAGGCCGCCGCGCGCCGCGCGGGTCACGCCGTGGAGACGGTGGAACTCGATATCGCGGTGGCCGGTTCGGCGCTGGCGCGCGACGACTACGCCGGACGTGCCGCACTGGTCGTCGACACCGCCACCGAGACATTGCTCGGCGCGACCTTCGTCGGCCCGGACGTCGGCGAACAGCTGCACGCCGCCACCATCGCCGTTGTGGGCCGGGTTCCACTGGACACCCTGTGGCACGCGGTGCCCGCCTATCCGACGATCAGTGAATTCTGGTTGCGTCTGTTGGAGGCACGGCGCGGCTGAGTACCATCGACGGATGGTGGCAATGACCGACATCACGACCGCCGACGGAGTCGTCCGCGGTCACCGGGGCCGCCGCGTTCTTCGCTGGCGTTCCCTGCCCTATGCCGCTGCACCCGTCGGCGACATGCGATTTCGAGCCCCGCAGCCGGTCCGGCCGTGGAGCGGTGTGCGCGAGGCCACGGCCTTCCGCTTCGCCTCGGTTCAGCACCGCGGCGGCGCGCGCATCGGGCCGAGACAGTTCCAGCCGACCAGCGAGGACTGTCTGACACTCAATGTCACCGCGCCGGCGGAACGGTCCGGCACGCCGCGTCCGGTGATGGTGTTCATCCACGGCGGCGGCTACGTCATGGGCACCTCGGCGCTCGGGCTGTACTCGGGTTCGCGACTGGCCCTGCGCGGCGATGTCGTCGTGGTGTCGATGAACTACCGGCTCGGCGCCTTCGGCTATGTCGACTTCAGCGAATTCGGCACGCCCGAGCGGCCCTTCGACGGGAATCTCGGGCTGCGCGACCAGGTCGCCGCCCTGCGGTGGGTGCGCGAGAACATCGCCGCCTTCGGCGGAGATCCGGACAATGTCACGATCTTCGGCGAATCCGCGGGCGCGCACGCGGTGCTGTCACTGATGGCGACCCCGGACGCGCGGGGTCTGTTCCACCGCGCCATCGCCCAGAGCGCACCGGCGGACTGGTCGATGACCGCCGACGACGCGCGCCTGTTCGCCCGTCGCTGCGTGAGCGCACTCGGGGCCACCGCCGAGACCGCCGCGCACGCGCTGTCGGACGCCTCGGCACACGAGATCCGCAGGGCGGTCGCCAAGGCCATCGGCACGGTGCTCGACGAACGCCCCGGTCTGTTCCCGGCGGCCCCCGTGGTCGACGGCGAGTACCTGCCGCGGTCGCCGATCGACGCGATCACCGCGGGCACGGCCCAGCGGGTACCGCTCATCATCGGCACGTGCCGCGACGAGGGCGCGCTGTTCGCCAGATTCGCCGACAAACTGCCCACCCGTCCTGATCGGCTGCGCGCCGCGCTGGCCGAATTCGGCGAGGAGGCCACCGAACGGGTGCTGGCCGCCTATCCGGGCTTCCCGGCGCCGCGGGCGGCGATCCGCGCGGGCGGCGACTACGTCTTCTGGCGGCCCTCGGTCACCGTGATGGAAGGGCACAGCCGCCACGCGCCCACCTACGCCTACCGCTACGACTTCGCCCCGCGCGCCCTTCATCTCGCCGGCGTCGGCGCGACCCACGCCACCGACCTCATCCCGGTCTTCGGCGCGGGCGATTCGGCCTTCGGCCGCGCGCTCACCGCGGCGGGCGGCCGACGCGGACTTGCGACGGTGACCAGGCAGTTCCAGGACAACTGGCTCGAATTCGCCCGTACCGGAACGCCGTTGCCGTCCTGGCCCGCCTACACCGAGGCCCGCAGGAGCACCCTCGTCATCGACAGCCCGACGCGGCTCGAGATCGATCCCGATCGGGAGGCCCGGCTGGCCTGGCAGCGCATCCGCATGCCGAGCCTGACCTGAGCGACTATTTCAGCAGCCGGGACATGCGCCGGTCGGCGAGCACCTTGCCGCCGGTCTGGCAGGTCGGGCAGTACTGGAAGGACCGCTCGGCGTAGGACACCTCGCGGACGGTGTCACCGCACACCGGACACGGCATGCCGGTGCGCGCGTGCACCCGCATACCGGAACGCTTCTCGCCCTTGAGCCGGGCCGCGTCCTGGCCGACCGAGCGGGCCACCGCATCGGTGAGTACCGCGCGCATGGACTCGTAGAGTTCGGCCGTCTTCGCCTCGGACATGGTGGCCGTATTGGCGAACGGCGAGACCTTGGCCATGTGCAGGATCTCGTCGGAGTAGGCATTGCCGATTCCGGCGATGAGGCTCTGGTCGACGATGGCGGTCTTGATGCGCTGGGAGGTGCCGCGCATTATCTCGATGAACCGCTCCTCGGTGACGTCGAGCGCGTCGGGGCCGAGTTTGGCGATTCCCGGCACCAGTTCGGGATCGTCCACGACGTAGACCGCGAGCCGCTTCTTGGTGCCCGCCTCGGTGAGGTCGATGGCGGGTGTCGCGCCCTCGGGGGTGAAGAAGCGCACCCGCAGCGCCAGCGGACTCTTACCGCCCGGCTTGGGGGGCGTGGGGCTCGGCTCATCGATCCAGCGCAGCCAGCCCCCGCGCGAGAGGTGGGTGATCATCCACAGCCCGCCGCAATCCATCCCCAGGAATTTCCCCCAGCGGCCCGCGCCGGTGACATCGCGTCCCGACAGCGCCGTGACCGGCGGATCGAAGGTCTTGACCGCGCTCAGCGCCCCCACATCGATACGCCCGACCACCGCGCCGACCGCGTGTTCCCGCAGGAACTGGGCCAACGCCTCCACTTCGGGTAGTTCGGGCACGATGGTCAGGCTACCCGCGACCACCGACAATCGGCCTGCCGAACAAGCCCGACCCGGGCTCTCACCCGCGCCTGAGCAGGTAGATATCCATGATCCAGCCCTTGGCCGCACGCAGCCGGGACCGGGTCGCGACGATATCGTCCTCCACCTCGCGCAGCGGCCCCTCGATCAGCACCTCGTCGGGCATTCCCAGGTAGGCGCCCCACCAGATGTGGATATCGGCGCCGGGCACCTCGGTGAAGGAACAGTCACCGTCGAGCATGACCAACGCGGATTCGCCCAGCCCGTCCTCGCGCAATCTGCGCCCGGTGGTGATGTGCACGGGTTCGCCGATGTCGTGCAGCACCATGCGGTGCCGAGCGGCGAGCGCCTGCGCGCTGGTGATCCCCGGAATCACCTCGTAGTCGAATTCGATCGCGCCGCGGGCCAGCACGCGCTCGACCATGCGCAGGGTGCTGTCGTAGAGCGAGGGGTCGCCCCAGACCAGGATGCCGCCGACCCCCTCGACCGCGGCGAAGGCCGATTCCAGCAGGGCCGAACGCCGTTCGTGCCAGTCCTCCACGACGCCGCGGTAGTCGCCGGGCGCCCAGTCGCGCGGCGGGTCCGTGATCTCGACGACGCGATAGGGCCGGTCGAGGTGTTCGCCCAATATAGCGGCGCGCACGTCGACCAGTTCCCGCTTCGCCTCGCCCTTGCCGACGACGAAGAACACATCGACCCGGCGCATGGCCTTCACCGCCTGCATCGTCACCTGGTCGGGATCGCCGGCGCCGATACCGATCACATACAGCTCGCGCATGGCCGACAGCTTGCACCCATCGGCGCCATCTCACCAAGCTCGCACTAAGCTCGCGAGATGTGCCGACATCCCGAGGTGTGACCGCCGCCAACACAGACACGCAGTACGAGGATCTGCTGCGTCTGGTGATGCGGACCGGCGCCGCGAAGTCCGATCGCACCGGCACCGGCACTCGCAGCGTATTCGGCCACCAACTGCGATACGACCTGTCGGCGGGTTTCCCGCTGATCACGACCAAGCGGGTGCACCTCAAATCGATCGTCTACGAATTGTTGTGGTTCCTGCGCGGGGATTCGAATGTCGGGTGGCTGCGTGACCACGGTGTCACCATCTGGGACGAATGGGCCGACGCGGACGGTGAACTCGGTCCGGTATACGGCGTCCAATGGCGCTCTTGGCCCGCCCCGGACGGCACGTATATCGATCAGATCAGCGCGGTATTGCAGACCCTTCGCACCGATCCGTCTTCGCGCCGCATCCTGGTCTCGGCGTGGAATGTCGCCGACCTGGACAAGATGGCGCTCGCGCCATGCCATGCCTTCTTTCAGTTCTACGTCGCCGACGGCAGACTCTCCTGCCAGCTCTATCAGCGCAGCGCCGACCTCTTTCTCGGCGTGCCGTTCAATATCGCCAGCTACGCGCTGCTCACCGCGATGGTGGCCCAGCAGACCGATCTCGAACCGGGTGAATTCATCTGGACCGGCGGGGACTGCCATATCTACGACAATCACGTAGACCAGGTCACCGAACAACTCGGCCGCGACCCGTACCCGTTCCCCACCTTGGCACTGCGCCGAGCGCCGAGCCTGTTCGACTACGGCTACGGCGATATCGAAGTCGTCGATTACCTCCACCACCCGGCGATAAAAGCCCCGGTCGCCATATGAAGCACGTCGGGGTCATCTGGGCACAGGCGCACAAGGGAGTTATCGGATACCGCAATGCGATTCCGTGGCGGGTGCCGGAGGACATGGCCTATTTCAAGGAGGTGACCATGGGGCATCCGGTCATCATGGGCCGACGAACGTGGGATTCGCTGCAACCGAGATTTCGCCCGCTGGCGGGCCGCCGCAATATCGTCGTGACCCGCGACGAGAAATGGGAGGCCGAGGGCGCCGAGCGCGCGGACTCGCTGTCGGCGGCGCTCGACCGCACCGGCACGGACCCCGCCTGGATCACCGGCGGCGGCGAGATCTACCGGGCCGCAATGGATTTCGCGACCGAGCTGCGGGTGACCGAAATAGATGTCGAGGTCGAGGGCGATGCGTACGCCCCGGAAATCGGCGAGGACTGGCGGGTCGAAACGGATCGCCCGTGGTCGACCTCGCGCACCGGTCTGCGCTATCGCGTACTCCGCTACACCCGGTGATCGCCGACAACACGCCGTCGACGAGGCGGGCGGGCCAAACCCGTCCGAGCGTTACGCGGGTCGGGCATACTCGGTGAATATCAGCCGGCGCCCCCAGCCCTGTGCCGGCGGATGTGATCCGAAAGGCGATCAATGGACAAGAAATCGCTGACTGCGGTCGCTCGTCAACAGTTGAAGCTGGCCGCAAGCGCCACCAGCGGACGGAGTTCGCAAACCCTGTTCGGCGGCCACGCGCACGCCCTACGCCAGACCGTCGTCGGTCTGGCGGCCGGTCAGAGTCTGGCCGAACACGACAACGCGGGCGATGCGACGCTCCTGGTGATAAGCGGCACACTCACCCTGATCAGTGGTACCAACGAGTGGAAGGGTTCGGCGGGCGATCTGCTGGTCGTCCCGAAAGCGCGTCACAGCGTCAAGGCCATCGACGACGTCGCCTTTCTGCTGACGGTCGCGAAATAGGCGCTCCGATCGCGGCGTCCGCGCGGCGGTGTCGCGGGCAACCTCTAGGCTGTCGATCATGGGTGAGCCGCAGCCGATCCTCGAACCGCTCACGCCCGCCGCCATCTTCCTCGTCGCCACCATCGACGAGGGAGGCGAGCAGACGGTGCGTGACCTGCTCGCCGACCTGCCCGGCCTGCGGCGCTCGGTCGGGTTCCGCATGCCAGGCGCGGGCCTGGTGTGCAACACCTCGATCGGCAGTGACGCCTGGGACCGGCTGTTCAGCGGCCCGCGTCCGGCCGAACTGCATGTGCTGCCCGAATTCGCCGGCGCGCACCACAGCGCGCCGTCGACCCCGGGCGATCTGCTGTTCCACATCAAATCCGAATTCCAGGACGTCTGTTTCGAATTGGCGATGACGATCGGCGATCGGCTCGCGGACGCGGTCACCATCGTCGACCAGACCGTCGGCTTCCGCTATTTCGAACAGCGCGATCTGCTCGGCTTCGTCGACGGTACCGAGAATCCCGAGGGTGCCGCGGCCGCGACGGCGACGCTGATCGGCGACGAAGACCCCCAATTCGCCGGTGGCAGTTACGTCGTCGTGCAGAAGTACCTGCACGCCATGGCCGATTGGCGGGCGCTGTCGGTCGAGGAACAGGAACGTGTCATCGGCCGCACGAAATTGGACGATTTCGAACTCTCCGACGCGGACAAGCCCGCGAACTCCCACGTCGCGGTGAACACCGTCATCGACCCGGACGGCAACGAACGCCAGATCGTGCGCGCCAACATGCCGTTCGGCAGCGTGCGCGACGGCGAGTTCGGCACCTACTACATCGCCTACGCGGCCACACCGAGCGTCACCGAGACCATGCTCTCGCGCATGTTCGTCGGCACCGACGCGGCCGCATACGACCGCATCCTGGATTTCTCCGTCGCGGTCACCGGCACCCTGTTCTTCACACCGCCCGCCGACTTCTTCGACGATCTGCCCGAGCCGCCCGGTGTCGGGACCGCCACCGCCGCGGTCGAAGAGTCCGTCGTCGGCGCGCGCGGCCCCCGCGACGGCGACGCCGGTTCACTCGGCATCGGCACCCTGAAAAGGAGTAGGCAATGAACAACCTCTATCGCGAACTCGCGCCGATCACCGAGGAAGCCTGGGCGGCGATCGAGGAGGAGGCGACCCGCACCTTCAAGCGGCATATCGCCGGTCGCCGCGTGGTGGATCTGTCCGGCCCGCACGGCGCCGCGTACTCCGCGGTCGGGCTCGGCCGCACCACCCCGATCGCCGCGCCCGATCAGGGTGTGCAGGCCCGGCAGCGCGTGGTCGCGCCGCTGGTGGAGCTGCGCGTGCCGTTCTCGCTCTCGCGCGAGGAGCTCGACAATGTCGAACGCGGGGCCAACGACACCGATCTGGACGCGGTGAAGGACGCGGCGCGCAAGATCGCCTTCGCCGAGGACCGCGCGATCTTCGAGGGCTACGCCGCCGCGGGGATCACCGGCGTGCGGGCCAGTTCCTCCAACGCACCGGTCAGACTGCCCGAGGATCCGAAACTGGTCCCCGAGGCGCTGGCCCAGGCTCTGTCGGCCCTGCGGCTGGCGGGGGTGGACGGACCGTATTCGGTGCTGCTCAGCGCCGACCTGTACACCGCGGTCAGCGAGACCTCCGATCACGGTCACCCGATTCGCACCCATATCGAGCGGCTGATTCCCGACGGCGAGATCGTCTGGGCGCCCGCCATCGACGGCGCCTTCGTACTCACCACCCGCGGCGGCGACTTCGACCTACGGATCGGTCAGGACGTCTCGATCGGCTACCTCGCGCACAACACCGAGACGGTCGACCTGTACTTCCAGCAGAGTCTGCAATTCCTCGTCTACACCGCCGAGGCGGCCGTCGCACTGGAAGCCTGAGCCGACGCCACCGGGACGCGCGGTACGGTGAGCCCGCTGGACGCGGGAGGCGAGATGACGATGGTGCGCGCGGGTGTCGTACCCGGCGGACGAATGGCGCTCTACGGCGCGCTCGGTACGGCGGTGACCGCGGGAGTCTGCGCGGCGATCACGGTCGGGTTCGGGTTCAACCGGATCGTGACCGGTTTGCTCGCCGGCGCGGTCGCGGGAGTCGCGGTGCTGGTGGCACTGTTCGGCCGCGACGCGGTGGTACTCACCGAGAACGCGATCTACCGGCGCACCCCTTGGTCGCAGACGAGTATCGCCTGGGATCGGGTGGTGGCGGGCCGGTTCGCACTCGACGAGCAGGCCCGCTGGTCGCTGGCGCTGGACTTGACGGGCGGGCGGGAACGGCACGGCGAATTGGTGCTGCTGTCCATACCGCCGGTCAGCGGGCCGGTGGCGGGCGCATACGACCTGCGCAAACGCGAACAGGTGACCGAGATACGGGAGTTTCTGCGGCGCAAGCGTGTTCCGGTCACCGTGCTGCCCGAGATCGCGGGGGCGCTGAGCGAGCACTGGCAGATCGCCCCGCCGGCGCGCTGAGCCGCCGCGAATGCCCGGAGATCGCGGGGGCGCGGATGACGCGCGGCGCGATGTTCCTATACTTTGGCTTCTGTGTCGATGATGAAGGGCGCCAATGTGCCGGTGCCGATGTCCGCGGTCCGCATCGAACTGGGGTGGCAATCGGGTCCGGGAGTTCCCGACGCGGATGCCTCCGCCCTGTTGCTCGTCGGTGGCAAGGTCAGATCCGACGCCGACTTCGTGTTCTACAACCAGCCCCAGCATCCCTCGGGTGCGGTGCGTCACGAGGGTAAGCAGCAGGGTCCGACAGTTCTCGACAATCTGTCGGTGAATCTGGCTCAGCTGGAACCGCAGATCGAGACGGTGGTCATCGCGGCCTCCTCCGACGACGGCACCTTCGGTCAGTTCCAGGGGCTCTACGTCCGGGTGCTCGACGCGAACAATGGCGCGGAGGTCGCGCGGTTCGACAGCACCGGGGCGAGCACCGAGACCGCCTTCGTCCTCGGCGAGTTGTACCGACGTCAGGGTGCGTGGAAGTTCCGCGCGGTCGGCCAGGGTTACGCGTCGGGGCTGGCCGGCCTGGCCACCGATTTCGGCATCTCCGTCGATGACGCGCCCGCCGCGCCGCCCGCGCAACAGCAGGACGCGCCCCCGGCCCAGCAGGGCTTCGCTCCTCCCCCGCCGCCGCACCCGCAGTACGCGCCGCCTCCGCCGCCGCAGTACGCGCCGCCGGAACAGCAGTTCGCGCCGCCTCCGCACCAGCAGTACGCGCCGCCTCCGCAACAGCAATACGCGCCGCCTCCGCAGCAGGGGTACGCGCCCCCGCCGGAACAGCAGTACGCGCCGCCTCCGCCGCCTCAGCAACAGCAATACGCGCCGCCGCCCCAGCAGTCCGGCCAGCCCGCGCCGACCGGCGGCGCGCCGGTCAATCTCAGCAAGATATCGCTGACGAAGGAAGCGCCGTCGGTCTCGCTGACCAAGACGGGCGCGACCGGCGGCATCATGCGGGTCAACCTGAACTGGACCGGTCAGCAGTCCAGTCGCGGTGGCGGTCTGTTCGGCCGCAAGCGCGGCAGCGGCCTTGACCTGGATCTGAGCTGCTTCTTCGAATTGTCCGACGGACGCATCGGCTCGGTGCGCGCGCTGGACCGCTCCTTCGGCGATCTGCACCAACCGCCGTTCATCCGGCTCGACCAGGACGACCGCACGGGCGCGAGCGCCGCGGGCGAGAACCTGGACATCAACCTGGATTTCACCGCGCACTTCCGGCGCATCCTCGTGTTCACCTCGATCTACGAGGGCGCCAACGACTTCCGCGGCGTGCAGGCGACGGTCACGCTGTATCCGCTGAACGCGACGCCGATCGAGATGACCCTCGACGGATGCGTGGACGATTCGCGCGACGCGGTGCTGGCCCATATCGAGAACATCAACGGTGAACTGGTGGTCCGCCGCGAGGGCACGTTCATCCGGCCGCCCGCCGGACGTCCCGGCGCGGGCGTCATGGAGATCGCCCAGCGCTACAACTGGAACTTCGGTTTCAAGGCCGGTCGCGGCAAGGACTAGGCAGGTCTCCCGATAGCCCCGCAGCCGCGGCACACGGATCCACTCAGCCGAGCGGCGCGGCCTGTCGGGCGAGCAATTCGGCGGCCGCGTCCCGCACCGAGTCGAGGTCACCGGTCCAGCCGAGCATGCGCAGGGCGGTGTCGGGAATGGTGCGTTCGGCGTAGGCCGGGGCCGCGCCCTCGTCGGAGCGCATGCTGATCACCGTCTCCACCAGGCGGAAGGGCAGCACTTCGGCGCCGGGGATGCCGTCGGGTCCGGCGTCGGCGACGATCCGCGCGGCGAATGTCTCGTAGTGGCGGCGCAATTCGTCGCGCCGTAGCCGGAAGGGCGCGAAGCGTTCGGTGCGCACCTCGGGCAGCAGGTACAGCGCGCCGAGATTCCAGCGCGCGGCACAGAGTTGGCGCACGTCGAAGCGGGCCAGCGCGTAGAGGCGGACCTGCGCGGGTTCGGTGAGTCCGTCGAGTCGCGCGGCCAACTCCAGTGGCGCGGTGATGGTCTCGGCCAGCAGCGCGTCGAGGATGTCGTCCTTGGCGGCGAAGTGGTGGTACAGCGATGCCTGCCGGATGCCGACGGCGTCGGCCACGGCGCGGGTCGAGGTGTTGGCGTAGCCGTTGGTGGTGAACAACTCTCCCGCCGCGTCGAGGATTTCCGCGCGGGGGGTGTGCCCGCGACGGGTTCGCTGTTCCAGTCGGGGACGGCCGGGGCCAGGATTTGCCACGTCACCATTCTTCCATCGCGGTCGGTGAGAGATTTCTGTCACTTGATAGAAATCAAGGCAACACAGAAGTTACCGGCGTTGCCACAAGCGATACACGCAGGTCACCGAATCCGCGATCGCGGACGCAAAACTGTCATTCGATAGGTATTGGCCGCTCGCCGAAGGACCCGCCCATGGCCACGACAGTTTCCCCGCCCGCACCACCCGAGCTCGGCCGCGACAGCGCGGACCTCGAAAGCTTTGGCTACCAGCCGGTTCTGCATCGCAAACTCGGACGCTACGCCTCGTTCGCGGCGGGCTTCTCGTTCGTCTCGATCCTGACCACGATCTTCCAGTTCTTCGGACTCGGCTATTCCTTCGGCGGCGCCGCCTTCTTCTGGACCTGGCCCATCGTCTTCGCCGGACAGTTGCTGGTCGCCCTGAACTTCGCCGAACTCGCCGCCCGCTACCCGATCTCCGGCTGTATCTACCAGTGGTCGCGGCGGCTCGGCGGCGAGATCGTCGGCTGGTTCGCGGGCTGGATGATGGTGATCGCGCAGATCGTCACCGCCGCCGCTGCCGCCATCGCGCTGCAAGTGGTCCTGCCCTCGATCTGGGGCGGTTTCCAGCTGGTCGGCGAGGACAGCGCGCTGACCTCGCCCTCGGGCGCGACCAATGCCGTACTGCTCGGCAGCATCCTGCTCGTGGTCACCACCGCGATCAATGTCATCGGCATCGACCTCATGGCGCGCATCAACTCCGTCGGCGTCACCGTCGAGATCGTCGGCGTCGCGGCCATCGTCGCGCTGTTCTTCATCGATACCGAACGCGGACCCGGCGTCGTGTTACAGACCGAGCACGCCGCCCCCGGCCCGTACTGGTCGGCGTTCCTCGTCTCGGGACTCATGGCCGCCTATGTCATGGTCGGCTTCGACTCCGCCGGTGAACTGTCCGAGGAGACGAAGAATCCGCGCCGGGTCGCGCCACGCACCATCCTGACCGCGCTGTCGGTCTCGGCGCTCGGCGGCGGACTCATGCTGCTCGGCGCGCTCATGGCCGCTCCGAGCCTGGACGACGGGTCGCTGGCGACCGAGGGCCTGGCCTACGTGCTGACCGCCAAACTCGACACCGTGCCCGGCAAGATCCTGCTCGGCTGCGTCGCGGTCGCCGTCACGGTGTGCACCCTCGCAATCCAGACCGCGGGATCGCGGCTGATGTTCTCGATGGCGCGCGACGGCAAACTCCCCTTCGCCAAGCAGTTGGCGGCGGTGCACCCGCGCTACGGCACGCCCGTCTGGCCCGCGGTGGTGATCGGCGCGCTCGGCATCGGGCTGCTGGTGCTGAACCTCGGCAATGCCGCCATCTTCGCGACATTGGCCGGCGTCTGCATCGTCACGCTGTATCTGGCCTATCTGCTGGTCACCGTGCCGCTGCTGCTCCGCCGGGTCAAGGGGTGGGACGACGAACGCGATCCTTCGCTGTTCTCGCTTGGCCGCTTCGGTATTCCCGTCAATGCCGTGGCCGTGCTGTGGGGCGTCGCGATGGTGATCAATCTGGCCTGGCCGCGCGCCGAGGTCTACATCCCCAATGGCGGCGGCTGGTGGATGCTGTGGGCCGCACCGCTGTTCGTCGCGCTGGTGGTCGCGGTCGGACTGACCGTGCACCGGTTGGTCGTCGTCGGACCGTCCCGCGCCGAGACGCCGGAGACCGCGGTCGCGACCGCGTGATCCGGCCGACGGGTGGCGGGCACGGGACCGCCCGCCACCCGTCACTTCCACTTCGACCGCCGCACCGACGAATTCGTCCCCGACATCCCGGGGACTTCCGCGAAGGAGCATCATGACCGACCAGAGCACCGCCTCCGCCGACGGGGCCCGCGCGCACGCCAGAGGGCAGGCCGCCGCCGCGACCCTCGCGCGCCCCGATCTGCCCGCCGACGTGGACCCGGCGAAGATCACGTGGTCCCAACGGATTCCGTCGGGCGGGTACGCCAATGTCGTACTCGGCCGCGGCACCCGGGTCCGCCTCGGCGATCCGGCCGGAGCGGCCTGCGCGCACCTGCTGTTGCTGCGGGCCGACGCGCCATGGGAGCGGCTCAACGTCGCGGACACCGTGAAAGTGCCGTGGCAGGCGTATCTTTCGTCTGGCCACCCGCTGCTGTCGGACCAGGGCCGGGTCCTGGCCACCGTGCTCGCCGACACCTCCGCACGGCACGACACCCTGTGCGGTCCGTCCGAGCCCGCGCGGGCGCTGCTGCGGCTGGCGGGGTCGAAGCAGGGGCTCCAGCCGCGCGATCTCGCCCCGTCGGTGTCGTTCTTCCGCGGCGTCCGCGTCGCCGCCGACGGCGCCCTCGTCCCCACGGGCGGAACGGGACCGGGCGCGACGGTGGATCTGCTCGTCCATCTGCCCGTCGTCCTGCTCGTCGCCAACGCGGTGCACCCGCTGGACGCGCGCACCACCACCGATCTCGACATCGTCGCCTGGTCCGCGCCCGCGGACCTGGCGACCGCGGGCGCGGGGGCCGGCCCGGAATATCAACGGGCCGTGCAGAACACCGAAGCGGCGTGGACCGCCGCGCGGAACAAGGAGGCTCTGGTATGACCACGGCAGCGGCCCGCACCGTCGTTCTGGACGAAACCGTGCCCGCCCGCGCCCCTTGGTCGACGGTGGTGCGCGCGGGTGCGGAACTCGAGATCATCGACCTGCACGGCAATCAGGCGGTGGACTGTCTGCTCTACTCCGCCGCCGACCACACCGACCGCTACAGCGCGCAGGCCACGGTCACCGCGCAGCGCAATATCTACCTCACCACCGGCAGTGTGCTGCGCACCGACGCGGGCACCGCGCTCATGACCGTGGTCGCCGACGAGGTCGGCAACCACGACACCATCGCGGGCGCGTGCTCACAGGAGTCCAATACTCTGCGCTACGGCCACCACACCCGCCATCAGCACGCGTGCGTGGAGAACTTCCTGGTCGAGGCGATGAAATGGGGGCTGGGCAAACGCGATCTCGTCTCGAATATCAACTGGTTCATGAACGTTCCGGTCGAACCGGACGGGACGCTCGGCATCGTGGACGGACTGTCCGCGCCGGGGAAGAAGCTCACGCTGCGCGCCGAGATCGACACGCTGGTGCTGGTGTCGAACTGCCCGCAGGTCAACAACCCGTGCAATGGCTTCGACCCGACCCCCGTGCGCATGGTGGTGTCGCGATGACCGTCACCGACCTGGCGGTCGCCGAGGCCACCGCCGTCCTCGAATCCGCCGCGCCGGTCCGGGGGGCCTGCGCCGAGGTCGTGCGGCCCGGCATGTTGACCACCGTGCAGGACTGGCCCGGCCGGACCGGATATTGGCATATCGGGGTGCCGCCGTCGGGTCCGATGGACGATCTGTCCTTCCGGCTCGGCAACCGGGTGCTCGGCAACGACGAGGGCGCGGGCGGGCTGGAGTGCACGCTCGGCGGACCCGCGCTGCGGTTCACCGCGGCCACCCGCGTCTGTGTCACGGGTGCGCCCGCGCGGGTGCGCGTTGACGACCGTCCCGCACGGATGTGGAGCACGGTCACGATTCCCGCGGGCGGTGTGCTCGACGTCGGCGCGGTGCTCGGCCCCGGTATGCGGACCTACATCCTCGTCGAGGGCGGCATTAGGCTACCCGAATACCTCGGCAGCATGGCGACTTTCACGCTCGGCAAGTTCGGAGGCGGCACCGGCGCGGCGCTGCGCGAAGGCCAACGCCTGCCGCTCGGCGACGCCCGCGGTCCGGTGGCGGCGGGCGTGCCGATGGACGCGCAACCGGTGCTCACCCACCGCTGGGAACTGGCCGTCACCGAAGGTCCGCACGGCGCACCGGAATTCTTCACGCGCGCCGATATCGAGACCATTCTCGGCACCGACTACACGGTGCATTTCAATTCCGATCGCACCGGCGTGCGGCTCATCGGACCGAAACCGGAATGGGCTCGATCCGACGGCGGCGATGCCGGGCTGCACCCGTCCAATATCCACGACACGCCGTATTCGGTTGGCGCACTGGACTTCACCGGTGACACCCCGATCCTGCTCGGCCCGGACGGTCCCAGCCTCGGCGGCTTCGTCTGCCCGGTGACCGTGGTGGCCGCCGACCGGTGGAAGCTCGGTCAGCTGGCCCCCGGCGACACCGTGCGTTTCGTGCCCATCCGCCGCGAGCACGCCGCCTCCCTGCGCGACCTCGGTCCGGCGCGGCGGGCCACCTTGCCGTCGGTGCTGTCGAACGGCGGCGACGGCGACGACGGCGTACTCGGACGCGGCGAGGTCGACGACGAGATCGCGGTCACCTATCGGCGCGCGGGCGATGACGGCGTGCTGGTCGAATACGGCGCCATGACCCTGGATCTCGGGTTGCGCGCGCGCGTGCACGCACTGCACCAGCACCTGCTGGCCGCCGGAGTGCGCGGGGTGACCGAGCTGACCCCGGGTGTGCGCTCGCTCCAGATCCGCGTCGACCCGCACATCCTGTCGGTGCCCGCGTTGCTGACGCTGCTGGCCGAGTCCGAGACGCTGCTGCCCGCGGCCGACGATCTCGTGGTGCCGAGCCGCACCGTGCATCTGCCGCTGTCCTGGGACGATCCCTCGACCCGCGAGGCCATCACGCGATACATGCACGGGGTGCGCGCCGATGCGCCGTGGTGTCCGTGGAATATCGAATTCATTCGCCGCGTGAACGGTCTCGGGTCCGTTGAGCAGGTGTACGACACCGTCTTCGGCGCGGAATATCTCGTGCTCGGACTCGGTGACGTCTATCTCGGCGCACCGGTGGCGACGCCGATGGACCCCCGCCACCGACTGGTGACCACCAAATACAATCCGGCCCGGACCTGGACGCCGGAGAACGCCGTCGGCATCGGCGGCGCCTACCTGTGCGTCTACGGCATGGAGGGACCAGGCGGCTACCAGTTCGTCGGCCGCACCACCCAGGTGTGGAATCATCGCGCCACCGAATCACCGTGGCTGCTGCGCTATTTCGATCGCATACGGTGGTATCCGGTGGAGGCGGACGAACTGCTCGACCTGCGCGCGGATTTCGCGGCGGGTCGGGTGCGGGTCCGTGCCGAGGACGGTGAGTTCCGACTCGCGGACCACCGGCGGTTCCTCGCCGAGAACGCCTCCTCCATAGCGGAATTCCGCACCGCCCAGGCGGAGGCGTTCACCGCCGAACGCGATTCGTGGCGTCTGACCGGAGAATTGACCGGTGACTGATTCGGCGCGGGTCCCGCCGAATAGGCGTCTACCGACCGACTGACCCGCCTGCCAGGCCGCGCAGCAGGATATCGACGCCGCCCCCGAACTCCTCCTCGGGCGAGACGCCGCGGGCCACCCGCGCCGTCCGCGCCAGCAGCGGGAATTGCTCCGGTGACAGGTTCGCCATCGCCGCGGTTCCCTCGCCGCGCAGTGCGGCGTGGTGCTCGTTCTGAAGGAATCCGAGCAGGAAGGCGATCACGGCACGCTGGGCGACGACCCGGTCGCGGCCCTCGAACCCGGCGTCGGCCAGTACGGTCAGCATGGCCTCGATATAGCGCAGGGTGGCCACCGAGGATTGCCGGTGGCGCAGTACCAGGGGGACGGTCTCCGGGTGATCGGACACCGCCGCGCGCATGCGGTGCAGCAGGGTGGCGAGACGGTCGCGCCAGTCGGCGGCGGGCGGGAGTGCCAGGTCGATCGGGTCTAGCACGCGGTCGACCACGAGTACCTCGAGCTGGTCGCGGTCGGCGACGTAGCGGTACAGGGCCATCGTCGCGACCCGCAGTTCCTTCGCGACCGCGCGCATGGTCAGCGCGGACAAGCCGTCCCGACGATGCCACTGCCCACTCGTGTCACCACCCGGACCCTGACCTCGGTGATGGTGTACAGACCAGCGAGCTGGTGCACGCCGGGTCGGCTAGGCTCGCGGGCATGTCTGTCTACCTCGTCACCGGTGCCGCCGGATTCATCGGCGCGAACTACGTGCATTTCCTGGCCGAGCATGAGCCGGATGCACACGTCGTGGCGGTGGACTACATCGGGTTCGCCGGCAACATCGCGAACCTGGATTCGGTGATCGACAAGGTCAGCTTCGTGCAAGCCGATATCGCCGACCTGGCGGCGATGGAAGCCGTCTATCGGCAGTATCGGCCGGATTACGTGGTCAATTTCGCTGCCGAATCGCACAACGATCGCGCGATCCTGGGCCCGTCGGTGTTCATGCGCTCCAACGCATTGGGGGCGCAGGTGATGGCCGAGTGCAGCCGGTTGATGCCGGTGACCTCGCACGTGCATGTGTCCACGATCGAGGTCTACGGGGAACTGGCGCCGGGACAGCAGTGGTTCACCGAACGATCACCGTTGAACGCGAAGACGCCATATTCGGCCGCGAAGGCCGCCGGTGATCAGATGGTGCGCGCCTACATGGCGACCTACCCGGACCTGAATATCCGAATGACGCACTGCGCCAACAACTACGGTCGCTTCCAGCTGCCAGAGAAGCTGATCCCGCTGGCGGTGACGAACCTGCTGCGCGGTCGCAAGGTCCCTGTCTATGGCGACGGGTTGCAGTCGCGGGACTGGCTACACGTCGATGACCACTGCGCGGCGGTTCATCAGGTGTTGCACGCCGACCTTGTCCCGATTCCAGCAGCGGCGGGCACCGATCCGGGGTTGCTGCCGATTTTCGATATCTCGGCGCGCTGCGAGGTCACCAACCTCGATATCGCGCACCGGGTCGTGGCTGAGCTGGGACTCGATCCCGCCAAGTGGATCGAACACATCCCGGACCGGCCCAACCATGATCGCCGCTACCTGATCGACCCCACCAAACTCGAAACCGAACTCGGCTGGGCGCCGACACGGCAGTTCGATGCCGGGATCGCCGAAACGGTGGCCTGGTATGTCTCCCATCGCGACTGGTGGGAGAAGATCATCACCGAGAAGGGCGACCTGGGCTTCGACTGGTCACGGGTCGGTCCGGCCGCGGTCGGCTAGCCCGGACCGGTGGTTGCCAACACGACGGCGGCGATCACCTTCTCGACGACTGTGGTGTCCATCGATCGCCACAACGGCAGACAGATATGGCGCGCGGCGAAGTCCTCAGCGCGAACGAACCGATCACCGGAGTTGAGATCGGCGAACACCGGTTGCCGGTGGAGCGGTTGTTCGTATACGCCGCGAGCGAGGAGCACCCCGTGCTCGGCGACCGCCGCGCGCACCCCGTCACGATCAACACCGTCGGCGAGCAGCGCGACACATTTATGCCCGCTGACCTGGGCGTTGTCGCCGATGTCAGGGAAGACCAAGCGGGGACCGGCAAGAGTGTCCTGGTAGCGGTCGATGATGGCGCGGCGTGTGCGGGTGTCGTCGGCGAGCTGGTCGAGCCCGATCGTGCCCAGGACCGCGCCGATCTCGGTCAACCGCCAACTGTTTCCTGCCAGGACATGGACGCCGTCGCCGTTCTTGCCTTGGTTGCGGTATTGGCGAGCGAACGCGGCGAGGGTGGTGTCGTTGGTGGTGATCGCGCCACCCTCGCCGCCGGTGGTGACGACTTTGGTCGCGAAGAATGACCAGGCCGTCGCGATCCCGAACCCACCCGCCGGGATGCCGTCGAGGTGTGCGCTGTGGGCGTGGGCGGCGTCTTCGACCAATGCCACCCCCGCGCCTTCGCACATCGCCACCAACTTCGGTAGCTGCGGGCTCAGGTAGCCGCCGATGTGGACGACCACCACCACAGCGACCGAACCGGTCAGACGCGCGGCGATGTCGTCGAGGTCGGGATACAGGCCTGAATCGTAGAGTTCGACGCGGGCGCCCGCGCGCTGGGCGGCCGCCGCGGTGGCGTAGTTGGTGTTCGTCGGGACCAGCACGGTGCGCCCGGCCACGCCCACCCCCGCGAAGATGATCTCGAGCGCGGTCGACCCGGAGTTGACCGCGACCGCCTCACGAGTACCGGCCATCGCGGCCGCGCGCGCCTCGAACGCCTCGGTATGCCGACCGAGCACCAGCTCGCCCGATCGCAGGATGTCGGTGATCGCGGCAGCGGCCGTGGCGATCTCGGTGTCGCTCAGCGCGGCGGTGAACGGGATGATCATCGCGTCACCTGCATCGACTCGCTGACCCAGGGCTGCCCGGCGACCAGTCCGTGCGCGTCGTCGTCGCTCTCCGCCGCGCGGTCGACCCGCACACCGAGGGGCTCGGGCGTGCCGGTGATCGCGGCGGCGACTTCGCGCGATGCGTGCATCGCCAAGGTCATCTTGCCGGGCAGCGCCGTGAACAGTCCGTGGAGCTGTTCGCGGGCGGCGTGGTCGATGACCGCGTAGTTGGGGGCGGTGCCCCACTGGTCGGCGTCGGGCCCGAGGTGTTCGGTTTTCGAGCACACCCACGCGTTGGCCTGGCCGTAGGTGATGACTCCCGGTGCCAGCCATTCCCGCAGTTCGGCATCGAGCGCGGCGGCCTCGCCGGTGGGCACCGGCCAGCGGCCGGCGGTCGTCACCGTGGGCTGGACTCCGCCGTAGCGTGATGCCAGCACCACCCCGGTAGCGGTCGGTGCTAAGGCCGGCCACCCGAATTCGAGCCCGATCAGCGGCCGGGACAACACCCCGGGGTAGGCGGTGAGCATTTCCAGCCGTGATGACAGCGTGGCGCCGATCATCGACCCCGCGTCATCGAGTAGGGCGCGGGTGCCGATGCCCGCGCACACCACCACCGTCGGCGCGTACAACATCCCCTGTGCCGTCGCGACGCCGCGCACCCGCCTGGTCTCGGTGACGATCCGGGCCGCTTTCATCCCGACCGAGATCTGCACGCCCAGTCGAATACTTTGCGCGGCAAGCTGATTCAGCAGGGCGTGGGTGTCGATGACAAGTTCGCCGATCGCGCACGCGGCGACATCGCGGCCATCGACACGCAGTGTTTCGCCGATGTCGCGGCCGTCGACGCGGTGGTGGACGATGTCGTGACGCCGCCACAACTGGCGGTAGGTGTGCATCGTCTCGGCCGTACCGTAGTACCAGGACGGCTGTGTCGCGACCACGCAGTCAGGAAAGCTCGACCGGTAGGCGATCTGGGCTTGGGCGCAGGTAGTGACGATCTCGGGATGCCAGCGCGCGTACAAGGCCCCGGAGTGGATCAGGCCGTGGTTGCTTGTCGTCGCGCCCGCGCCCAGCAGGTCGCGCTCGATCAGCCGCACGCTGCGTCCCGCGCTCGCTAACCGGGCTGCGGTCATCAACCCGACGACTCCGCCGCCGATGACCACGCAATCGACTCCGTTTTTCATCATGCCCCCTGCCAGGTATTGGGCCATCTGATGTGGCCGGTGTCCCGGCTTCCAGGGTGGGCGCGAATCTGGTTGTGAACGAGCCGTTTTGCGTCTCCGGGCGTCTACACCTGCAATAGCATGAATCCATGACGACCCGTGGTCGCGGTGGAGGTGAGCGTGAAGCCGCTGTCGTGGCCGGTGCCAGGCTCAAGGCCGCGCGTGAAGCGGCCGGGCTGTCGTTGTCGCAGATGGCTGCTCGGCTGAACTTCAGCAAGTCCGCGCTCGGGCACTACGAGACCGGCGCCCGTGGGGCGCCGCCGGACTTGGCGTTGTGGTACGAACGCATCTGTGGTGCCTACACAGATCCCATCGCCGCGGTGACCGCGCTGGGCCGCGCCGATGTCGACCGGCGCTCGTTCCTGCTGCGCGCGGTCTACTCCGCGGCGTTGAGCGCGACCGCACTGAACACCCTCGACGCCGACCGCCTGATCACGACCTCGCCGACGCGCACGGTCGGCATGGGTGAAGTCGACGCCGTCCGCAACGTGACCTCGGCATTGCTATCGCTGGATGAAGCACGTGGTGGCGGCATCGGGCGCACGGCGGTCGCGGAATTCCTCGTCACCGACGTCGCTGACCTGCTCGGATCGCGTTTCGCTGACTCGACGGTGCGGGCCGAAGCGTTCTCCGCGGCGTGCGAGCTGGCCTACCTGGCAGCCTTCAAGGCCCACGACGCAGGCCAGGACGGAATCGCGCAACGGTACTACCTCGCCGCGCTGCGCCTGGCCGAGCAGGCGGGAGACCCCGCTCAGCAGGCGTGGGTGTTGCGGGCGTTGGCGTTGCAGGGTATCGATATCCGGCAGCGCCGGTTCAGCGTCGACCTCGCCGAAGAAGCCGCCCGGCGCGCGCACGGGCAGCTCGGTGCCGACACCGCCGCGCTGTTCACCGTCGGGTTGGCCCGCTGCCACGCCGAATCCGGCGATCACGCCCAAGCCCGAGACATCCTTACCCGCGCCGAACCCGTCATCACCGCCGATCCCACAGACCCGGGGCCCCGCGCGATCGCGATGTGGTGCCCGAACAAGGCCACCGTCGTCGACCAGGCCGCGAAAGCCTTCACCGCTCTGGGCGAACACGGTGAAGCGCAACGTCTGTTCACCCTCGGCGCGTCGATCTGGAACCCGGGCACCCACGCCCGCGTCCACGCACTCACCTGCGCCGACGCCGGACTCGCGCAGTGGAAGACCGGCGACGACGGCGGCGCGGTCGCTCTGTGGGCCTCGGTCGTCCCGGTCTTGCAGCGGGTACGGTCGGCCCGGACCGCGAAAGCATTGGACAAGATCGCCCGACACGCACCGGAACTAGTCACCGCCACCGTCTGACCCATGCTTGTGCGCGTCTATCGCCGGCGTCGTGCGGCGGGGTCGGTCTCGGCCTGCCAGCGGATCAACGCCTCCGCCGACGGGCGCGCGTACTTTCCCAACGACCGCACCGAGGTGTGTCCGCTCATCCGCATCAGCATCGGTGCTGTTGTCGTGGTTTGGGAGCGGCGTTCACGACAAGCTGACCATTCAGGACCTCGTACCGCAATCCATCGTCGGGCAGGTGATCGAGGTCCGCGGCGGTCCAACGGTCGGAGCCGGGGCTCGGCATCGCCATGGGTACACCTCCGACCTCACGAACGGGGACTTCTCGCGAAAGTCTATCCCAGCGCGCCGAGCGCGCCGCTCGCCCGCGTTCGGGGCGGGCGGCGGCCGGTCACTCCGCGACGATGACTCGGATCTCCGGGTCGGCGGGGGTGGTGGGTTCGTCGGGGGTGACGAACCAGTGGGTCACCTCGCCCTCGGCGAGGTCCTCGGTGACGTCGCCGGTGGGGATCACCGAGAGGGCGCCCGCGGTGGCGGTGGCGAGGAATTCGAGCAGGGCGGGGCGGCCGGTGGTCGCGGTGGTGTACGTGGTCGACTCGTAGTCGATCTCGTTCGTGTCGCGCACCTCGATGGCCAGATCCAGTGCCTCGGACTGGGTCAGGGTGACCCGGGTTCCGTCGACCACTTGGACGAAGGCGGCGTGGTCCTCGCCGAGGGGTCGGATCCGGTCGGCGTAGGACACCGGATGGGCCGCGGCGGCGGCCGATTCGGTCCGCACCTCGGGATCACCGGGGACCAGCCATCGCATCTCGCCCGCGACGGGCTCCGGGCCGATGCCGAACGCCGCGCCCGCGGCGATCATGTCGTCGGCCGTGGAGCCGTGGGCGAAAAGGCATGCGGCACCTGCCTTCTGGATCGCCCACGCCGCGACCACCGCGTCCACCGAACGCGGCAGCGTCAGCGCGACGACATCGCCCGGACCCGCACCGCGCGCGATGAGGACCCGCGCGAGCTGGGAGGAGCGCCGGTCCAGCACGTGGTAGGCGATCTCGTCGCCGCCCGCGAGCAACGCGGGAGCCTCGGGATCGGCCTCGACGACCTCGGCGAGCACCTTGGCGACCGTGCGCGCGCCGACCATCGTCGGTTCGGGCGGCGCGGACGCGGCGGCGATACCGGATTCGGCGAGCAGCCGGGCCCGTTCGGCGTCGTCGAGTATGTCGATATCGCGGACCAGTCCGGCCGGATCGCCGAGCAGCGCCTCAAGGACGCGCACCAGTCGCGTCGCGAGTGTCCGCACCTCGTCGGCGGTGAACCGGCTGGTGAGGTATTCGATATCGATGCCGAGGGTGGATTCGGCGGCCACCTTCAGTGTCAGCGGGTAGTGCGTGGAGTTGCTGACGTTCACCCCGGTGACGGACATGCCGTCGATGGAGCTCGCGGCCTCGATCGCCTCGCGGTCGATCGGATAGGACTCGAACACGAACAGCGTGTCGAACTGCGATCCGGCGCCCGCGGCCCGCTGGATGTCGGCGAGTCCGACATAGTGGTGATCGA
The DNA here is from genome assembly GCF_001310275.1 of Nocardia arizonensis. Classification (GTDB taxonomy): domain Bacteria; phylum Actinomycetota; class Actinomycetes; order Mycobacteriales; family Mycobacteriaceae; genus Nocardia; species Nocardia arizonensis. The sequence goes on along the minus strand of NZ_LGYZ01000121.1, from coordinate 6,557 downwards.
GCAGATCCGCCTGGTCGCGTTGCAGACTCTGCAACTGCGCGCCGATGCTCGCGCCGTCGTCGATGCGGACCCGCACCGGCAGGGTGTTGATGAACAGACCCACCATCGACTCGACACCGGACAGTTCGGCCGGACGACCCGACACCGTCGCGCCGAACACCACGTCCGCGCGGCCGGTGAGCCTGCCGAGCAGGATGCCCCACGCCGCCTGCACCAGGGTGTTGACCGTGATGCCGAGTTCGGCGCAGTGCTTGGTCAACTGGCGGGTGCGTTCCACGTCGAGTTCGGTGACCACGTGCCCGGTCTCGTACTGCTCGGGCGTGCGCGGCTGCGGCGCGAGTTCGGTGGGTTCGCCGACCCCGTCAAAGGCGCGCGCCCAGGTGCGCAGCGAATCCTGGAGATCGCGTCCGCGCAGCCATTCGAGGAAGGTGCGGTAGGAGGCGACCTCGGGCAGCGCCGACATCTCGCCGCGCACCGCGTAAAGCACCAGCAGGTCCTGCATGAGCAGCGGCATGGACCAGCCGTCCATCAGCACGTGATGGGTGGTGATGGCCAGATGCCACTGTTCGGCGTCAGCACGGAACAGGGTGAAGCGCACCAGCGGCGGCGCGGCCATGTCGAACCGGTCGGCCGCGTCGGCGGCCAGGTGTTCGCGCAGCAGCGTCGCGCGCTGTTCCAGTGGCGACCCGGTGAGGTCGATCTCGCGCCATGGCACGTCGAGCCGGTCGAGCACGATCTGCACGGCCTGCCCCGAGGAGTCGGTGACGAACGCGGTCCGCAGGTTCGGGTACCGATCCAGCAGCCCCTGCGCGGCAGCGCGCAACCGTTCGGCGTCGACGGCGCCGGAGAGGTCGATGACCGCCTGCATGGTGTAGACGTCGACGGTCGCGGTGGTCATGAGCGCGTGGAACAGCAGACCCGACTGGAGCGGGGTCAGCGGCCAGGCCTCGCGCAGATTCGGATATTCGCGTTCCCACTGTTCGATATCGCCCTGGCCGACACGCACCAGCGGCATATCCGACGGGGTGTGCCCGCCCGCGTCGGGCCGTCCGGCGTGGACGGCGAGCGCGCCGAGCGCGGCCATCCACAGGTCGGCCAGCTCCCGCACCCATTCGGCGTCGAGCAGCTCCGACGGGGAGGCGAAGGAGGCGATCAGTCGCGGACCGGACGGGCCGTCGACCACCACGGTCTCGATGTCGAGTGTGGCGGCGGCGGGCATATCCGGCTCGCGCACGGTGACGATCTCCGCGGGCACGGTGCCCCGGTGGTGGAAGGCGACCTGCCCCACCGCGGGCAGGATGTGTCCGATGCAGGCGCGAGCGCCCGCGAGCGCCTGCTCCTTGACCGACTTCAGCACCCGTCCGGTGGCGGCGCCGCCCGCGAAGGCGTCATCGAGATCGATGTCGGCGAGGTCGACGCGCACCGGGTAGGTGCCCGCGAAACCGCCGACGGTGCGGGACAGGTCGGCCCCGGCGGTCGCGGTGCGGCCGTCGGCATCGAGCCGGATCGGGGTCGCCGCGCCGGGCCGCCTGCGCGCCAGCGCCAGGACCAGCGCCGACACCAGCGCGTCGGCGACCGTGGTCCGGTACAGGGCGGGCACGGTGTTCAGCACCGTGGCGGCGAGGTCGGCGGGCACCTCGACCCGCACCTGCCGCACGGTGGCGGCGAGGTCGCGGGCGGCGTCGAAGGCGCGGACGCCGAGCGGCGCGTCCGGCTTGGCCGGGAACTGCGCGGCGTAGCTGTCCGGCACCGGCATCGGCGTCTCGGCGACACCGTGCGCCCAGCGGCGCAGGGTGGTCCCGGTCTCGGGCAGTTCGAGCGTGGCGTCCACGCCGAGTCGGTCGGCGGCCAGCGTCAGCTCCGACAGCAGGATCTGCCAGGAGCGGTCGTCGACCACGAAACCGTGTACGACGACCAGCAATTCGTCGTCGCGCAGATCCTCGAAGGTGAACAGCACGAACTGGGCCATGACGCCGTTGTCCGGGTCGAGCCGCAGCGCCGCGTCCCGGCGTTCGGATTCGACCAGGGCGGCGAGATCGGTCTTCTTCTCGACCCGCGCCTCCCGCACCAGTTCCTCGACCTCGATCGAGCCGGTCGGCAGCGCCTCGAAGGTCCAGCCCGCAGGCGCGGGACGCAGCCGTGTGCGCAGCGCGTCGTGCCGGTCGAGGACGAGCGCGATCGCCTCGAGCATGGTGTCCCAGTCCAGGGCGGCGGGCAGCGGCAGCAGCACCGCCTGCGCGAAGTGGCGGTACGGCGTGCCGGTGGCGAGGGACGCGGCCACGGCGGGCGGTAGCGGGATATCGCCCACCCCGCCGCCGGGCAGTTCCCGCATCGCGGCGTGCGCCGGATCGGGCGAGGTGTCGGCGACCGCGGCCAGCGCCGCGACACTGCGCTGATCGAACACGTCGCGCACGCTGAACACCGCGCCGAGCGCCTTGGCCCGCGAGACGAGCTGGATGGACAGGATGCTGTTGCCGCCGAGTGCGAAGAAGTCGTCGTCGGCGCCGATGTGCTCGGTCTCGAGCACGTCGGCGAATACGCCCGCGATCAACTTCTCCGCCTTGGTCACCGGTGCGCGGAAGACGGCCTTCTCGAAGGCCGGCTCCGGCAGGGCGTTGCGGTCGAGTTTGCCGTTGGCGTTGAGCGGCAGGGCGTCGAGCGCGACGAAGGCATTGGGCACCATGTACGACGGCAGTTCCGCGGCGAGTGCGGAATGCAGTGCGCGACGGTCGAGTTCACCGGTCTCGGGATCGATGCCCGCCGGTGTCGGCACCACGTAGGCCACCAGGCGATCACCAAGACCCGGATCGGTGCGGGCGAGCACCGCCGCGGCCGCGATCGCGGACTGACGCAGCAGCGCCGCCTCGATATCGCCGAGTTCGATGCGGAAACCGCGGATCTTGACCTGGAAGTCGGTGCGGCCCCGGTATTCCAGTTCGCCGTCGCCGTTCCAGGCGACCAGGTCGCCGGTGCGGTACATGCGCTCGCCGTCCGCGCCGAACGGATCGGCGACGAAGCGTTCGGCGCTCAGATCCGGCCGGGCGAAGTAGCCGCGCGCCAACTGCGTTCCGGCCAGGTACAGCTCGCCGGAGACCCCGACCGGCACCGGCCGCAGACGCGCGTCGAGCACGTAGACCCTGCTGTTCCATTCCGGCGCGCCGATCGACACCGACACCTCGTCGGCCGCGGTGACCCGGTGGCTGGTGATCGACACCGCCGCCTCGGTCGGACCGTACAGGTTGAACAGCGCGGCGGCATTGCCCCGGCGGAAACGCTGTGCGGTGGCCGCGGGCAGCGCCTCGCCGATGGCCAGCACCCGGCGCAGCGAATCCGGCAGTCGCCCATCGGATTCGGTGAGCAGGGCGTCGAGCATGGACGGCACCACGTGCAGGGTGGTGACACCGGTGGCCCGCATGAGCTCGTTGAGGTAGGACGGGTCGCGATGTCCGTCGGCGGTCGCGATGACCAGCCTGCCGCCGCTCACCGCCGCCGACCAGAACTCCCACACCGAAAGGTCGAAGGTGGCCGCGGTCTTGAGCAGCACCGCGTCCTCGCCGCCGAGGTCGAATTCGGCGGTCTTCCACAGCAACTGGTTCACGATCGCGCCGTGCGGCACGGCCACGCCCTTGGGCTTGCCGGTGGAACCCGAGGTGAAGATGACGTAGGCGGTGTTCGCGGCGGTCAGGGCGCCGCGACGCTCACCCGTCGTCACCGGGTCGGCGGAGTGGGCCGACAGGTCGAGCCGGTCGAGGACCACCGACTCCGCGGCCGCGGTCTCGAACGATTCGCGGCTCGTGGTGAGCACGCATACGGGGGCCGCGGTGGCGAGGATGTAGTCCACGCGATCCGCGGGCTGATCCGGGTCGATCGGCACGTAGGCCGCGCCCGCCTTGGCGACCGCGTACATGGCGATCACCAGATCCGCGGAGCGCCGGATGGCCAGCGCCACCCGATCCTCCGGTCCGACGCCGCGACCGATGAGGTAGCGGGCCAAGCGGTTCACCCGGGCGTCGAGATCCGAATAGGTGACGTGCGCCCGCAGACCCGAGCCCTCGTCGGCGACCAGGGCCACCGTCGCGGGCGCGGCGGCGGCCACCGCGGCGTCGAACAGCGTGACCAGGGTGGCCTCGGTGTCGACCGGGTGCGCGGTGTCGTTCCAGCCGGTCAGGATGCGTTCGTGTTCGGCCGGGGTGAGCAGGTCGATCTCGCCCACCGGCACCGTCGCGTCGGCGACCACGGCGTCGAGGACGCGCACGAAGCGGTCCGCGAAGCCCTGCACCGTCGATTCGTCGAAAAGATCGGTGGCGTAGCCGAATTCGGTGATGATCTCGGCGGGCGTGCCGTCCTCGTGGTACCGGTCGTAGACGGTGACCTGTAGGTCGGTCTTGGCCAGCTGCGAGTTGAAGTTGACCGCGCTCACGGTGAGCCCGGGCAGCGTAAGCGCCGTCTCGGCCAGGTTCTGGAACGACAGGCCGATCTGGAACAGCGGATTGCGCGCGGTGGAGCGCTCCGGGTTCAGTACCTCGACCAGTCGCTCGAACGGCACGTCCGCGTTGGCGAATGCCTCGAGGTCGCGCTCGCGCACATCGGCGAGCAGATCGGCGAACCGGTCACCGGGCCGCACCGCGGTGCGGAACACCAGGGTGTTGACGAACATGCCGATGAGATCGTCGAGTTCGCGTTCGCCGCGGCCCGCGATCGGGGTGCCGACCGCGATGTCGTCGGTGCCCGACAGCCGCGCCAGCAGCACCGCCAGCGCCGCGTGCACGACCATGAACAGCGACGCGTGATTCGCGCGAGCCAGCTCGTGCAGGCCGGCGTGCCGCTGCGGGGATATCTCGAAGCGAATGGCCTTGCCGTGGAAGGACTGCGCCGGGGGACGCGGGCGGTCCGATGGCAGTTCGAGCTGATCCGGCAGGCCGGCCAGTGCGGTGCGCCAGTAGGCGACCTGCCTGGCGGCCGGTGACGTCGGATCGTCCTCCGACCCGAGCACCGCGCGCTGCCACAGCGCGTAGTCGGCGTACTGCACCGCGAGCGGAACCCATTGCGGCGCCTCGCCGTTGACCCGCGCCGCGTAGGCCGCCATGAGGTCGCGGGCCAGCGGACCCATCGAGGCTCCGTCGGCGGCGACGTGGTGCACCACGAAGGCGACCACGTGTTCGTCGGTGGCCGAATCGGTTCCGACGAGGCGGAACAACGCGACCTTCAGCGGAACCTCGCGGGTCACGTCGAAGGTGGTCAGCGCGAAACGGATGACGGTCTCGACGATCTCGTCCTCGGACACCTCCACCGGCACCAGTTCCGGCGGGGTGGTCGCGACCGGCAGGATGACCTGGCGCGGCCCTTCCTCGGCACTGGGGTAGGTGGTGCGCAGTACCTCGTGGCGGGCGAATACGTCGCCGATGGCCTGGGCGAGGGCGTGCACGTCGAGGCTGCCCGACAGCCGCACGGCCAGCGGAATGTTGTCCACGGCCGAGGCGGTGGTGTCGAACTGGTTGAGGAACCAGTAGCGCTGCTGGGCGGGTGAGAGCGGAATCAGGTCCGGCCGCTGCATGGTGGTCAGCCGCGGCCTGGTCCGGCCCGATCCGGCCAGCCGTTCCACGCTCGTGGCCAGTGCGACCACCGTGGAGGATTCGAACAGGTCGCGCACCGCGAGCTGGGTGTCAAGCGCCGCGCCGAGACGCGCGGTGACCTGGGTGGCAAGCAGCGAGTTGCCGCCGAGTTCGAAGAAGTCGTCGTCCAGACCGACCCGGGCTACGCCGAGCACATCGGCGTAGACGCCCGCGACGATCTCCTCGACCGGTGTGGTCGGGGCGCGGAAGACCTTGGCCTCGAACACCGGCGCGGGCAACGCCTTACGATCCAACTTACCCGAAGCATTCAACGGAAACGCATCCAACACCACAAAAGCACTCGGCACCATATACGCAGGCAACTCACCCGCCAACTCACCACGAACAACATCGACATCAACCGAACACCCAACCCCCGCAACCACATACGCAACCAACTGATCACCGAGACGATCATCCGACCGCACCAAAACCACAGCCTGCGCAACCGACCCCAACCCCGTCAACGCCGCCTCGATCTCACCCAACTCGATACGCAAACCACGCAACTTCACCTGAAAATCAGTACGACCCAAATACTCCAACTCCCCACCAGGAGTCCACGACACCAAATCACCCGTCCGATACATCCGCTCCGACACCCCGAACGGATTCGCCACAAACCGATCCGCAGTCAAATCAGCACGCCCCACATACCCCCGCGCCAACTGCACACCCACCAAATACAACTCACCCGCAACACCCACCGGCACCGGATGCAAACGCGAATCCAACACCAACACCCGCGTATTGAACACCGGCGCACCAATCGGCACACTCACCACATCCGCACCGACCACCTCATGGAACGTCACATCCACCGCAGCCTCGGTCGGACCATACAAATTATGCAACCGCGCACCGGTCAACCCACGCAAACGCTGCGCCGTCGCAGCAGGCAACGCCTCACCCGAAGCAAAAACATTACGCAAACTCACACACTCA
>NZ_LGYZ01000120.1 GCF_001310275.1 Nocardia arizonensis | reverse complement strand
TCAGCCCCACCCTCGGCCACGAACACCGACAACATCGACGGCACGAAGTGCGCGGTCGTCACCTGCTCCTCGGTGATGATGTCGACCAGATATCCGGGATCGCGGTGGCCGTCCGGCTTGGCGACCACGAGTCGCGCGCCGACCTGCAAGGGCCAGAAGAACTCCCACACCGACACGTCGAAGGTCGCCGGTGTCTTCTGTAGCACCGCGTCGTCGCCGGTGAGTCGGTAGGCCGACTGCATCCACACCAGGCGGTTCACGATCGCGC
>NZ_LGYZ01000119.1 GCF_001310275.1 Nocardia arizonensis | reverse complement strand
TCAGCCCCACCCTCGGCCACGAACACCGACAACATCGACGGCACGAAGTGGGCCGTGGTGATGTGCTGGTCCACGATCGTGCGGACCAGGTATGCCGGGTCGCGGTGGCCGTCCGGCTTGGCGATGACCAGCCGCGCGCCGATCTGCAAGGGCCAGAAGAACTCCCACACCGACACGTCGAAGGTCGCCGGTGTCTTCTGGAGCACGACGTCGGCGGTGTCGAGCGCGTACTCGGCCTGCATCCACACCAGGCGGTTCACGATGGACTCGTGCGAGACCGCGACACCCTTGGGGCGGCCGGTGGAACCGGAGGTGAAGATCACGTACGCGGTATTCGACGGACGCAGCGGCGCGATCCGCTCGGCATCGGTCACCGGTTCCGTGCCGTAACCCGACAGATCGACGGCGTCGAGCTCGACCATCGGGACCTCGCCCGCGTCGAAGCCGTCGCGGCCGGTGGTGAGCACGCACACCGGCGCGGCCATCTCCAGCACGTACCGGGTGCGATCGGCCGGATGGTCCGGGTCAAGCGGCACATACGCGCCGCCGGCCACGCTCACCGCGTACATGCCGACGACCAGGTCCAGCGAACGCCGCATACCGAGCGCGACCAGGCTCTCGGGACCGACGCCCAGCGAGATCAGGTGGCGGGCGAGGCGGTTGACGCGGGCGTGGAACTCGCCGTAGGACAGATCCGTGCCCTCGAAGGTCAGCGCGGTCGCGCCAGGGTTGCGGCCCGCGCGGTACTGGAACTTCGACACCAGCGTCGCCGACGTGTCGACCTCGGCGGCGGTGTCGTTCCACGCCTCGACGACCCGGTGGCGTTCGGCGGCGTCGAGCAGGTCGATATCGCCGAGCACGGCATCGGTGCCCCGCGCCATCGCGGTGAGCAGCCGGACCAGCCTGCGCGCGTAGGTCGCGACCGTGTCCGCGTCGAACATATCCGTCGCGTAGGCGAATTCGGCGCGCATGCCGTCGCCGTCGGTGCGATCGGAGATGTTCAGGTGCAGGTCGAATTTCGCGGTCACCACATCCAGCGGCACGCCCGCGACCTCGAGACCCGGCAGTTCGAACGATGCCTCGCCGGTGTTCTGGAATGACAGCATCACCTGGAACAGCGGATGCCGTGCCTGCGATCGCGCCGGATTCAGGATCTCCACGAGCCGTTCGAACGGCAGGTCGGCGTGCCCGAAGGCGGCCAGATCGGTTTCCCTGGTGCGTGCGAGCAGGTCGGCGACGGTGTCGGCCGGATCGACCGCGGTGCGCAGGACCAGGGTGTTGACGAACATGCCGATGGCGTCGTCGAGGACGGCCTCGCCGCGACCCGCGACCGCGGTGCCGATGGCGATGTCGTCGGCGCCCGAAAGCCGCGCCAGCAGGGCGGCCAGCGCCGCGTGCACGATCATGAACACGCTGGCGCCGTGATCGCGGGCCAGCGCGTCCAGATCGCGGACCAGTGCCGCGTCGAGCGAGAACTCGTAGACGTCACCGCGATTGGAGGCCACCGCGGGTCGGGTCCGGTCCGCGGGCAGGTCGAGCTGATCGGGCAGCCCGGCCAGGGTACGGGTCCAGAAACTGATCTGTTCGCCGATCAGCGAGGCCGGATCGTCTTCGCTGCCGAGGGTTTCGCGCTGCCAGAGCGCGAAATCGGCGTACTGCACCGGCAGTGGCGACCAGCCGGGGGCCTCACCGCGCGAGCGCGCGGCGTAGGCCAGCATGACGTCGCGGGCCAGCGGACGCACCGACCAGCCGTCACCGGAGATGTGGTGCACCACGAAGACAAGCACGTGCGTCTCGGGACGGGAGCCGTCCATGGAAGCCGCGATGCGGAACAGGGCGGCCCGCACCGGGACCTCGCTGGTCACGTCGAAGCCGGTGAGGACGAGATCGCTGATGCGCTCGTGGAGTTCGTCCTCCGACACCGGGACCGGGGTGAGGTCGAGTCCGCCGCGCCCGGCGGGCAGTACCACCTGCACGCCGGTGCCCTGGGCGGTCTCCGGGTAGACCGTGCGCAGCACCTCGTGCCGGTCCACCACGTCGGCGACCGCCCGGCGCAGCGCGTCGACGTCGAGCGTGCCGGTGAGGCGGACGGCCAGCGGGATGTTGTTCACCGCGGTCCGGTTGTCGAACCGGTTGAGGAACCACATGCGCTGCTGGGCCAGCGACAGCGGAATGGTGGCCGGACGCGGCCCCGCGGCCAGCTCGCGCCGGCGTCCGGTGCCCGCGTGCGCCTCCATGCGAGCGGCCAGCGCGGCGACCGTGGGGACTTCGAAGAGCGTGCGGACCGGCACCCTGGTGTCGAGCGCCGCGCCGAGGCGGGCCGCGACCTGGGTGGCGATCAGCGAGTTACCGCCCAAATCGAAGAAATCATCATCCAGACCCACCGGACGCTCACCCGACAC
>NZ_LGYZ01000118.1 GCF_001310275.1 Nocardia arizonensis | reverse complement strand
GCGGCCATCTCCAGCACGTACCGGGTGCGATCGGCCGGATGGTCCGGGTCCAACGGCACATACGCGCCGCCGGCCACACTCACCGCGTACATGCCGACGACCAGGTCCAGCGAACGCGCCATCCCGAGGGCGACCGTGGACTCCGGGCCGACGCCCAGCGAGATCAGGTGCCGCGCGAGGCGATTCACCCGATCCGCGAACTCGGCGTAGGACAGAGTCGTCCCCTCGAAGGTCAGCGCGGGCAGATCCGGGGTGCGCTCGACCTGCGCCTGGAACATCGAGACCAGGGTCGCGGCGGGCACCTCGTACGCGGTGCGATTCCATCCGACGAGCACCTGCTCGCGCTCGGCGTCGTCGAGGATGTCGATATCGTGCACCTTGGATTCCGGTGCGGCGACGACGGTTTCGAGCACCCGCAGATACCGGCGGGCGAATTCCGCGACGGTGTCGGCGTCGAACAGGTCGGTCGCGAACGACACCACCGCGCCCATGCCCGCCGGCTCGCCCTGCGCGCCGCGCTCCTCGGTGATCGTCCACTGGAGATCGAATTTGGCGATGTCGACGTCGAGTTCGTCGGCGGTCACCGACAGACCGGGTAGTTCCAGGGTCGCGTGCGACATCTCCTGGAACGACAACATCACCTGGAACAGCGGATGGCGCGCCTGCGACCGGGTCGGGTTGATGACCTCGACCAGCCGCTCGAACGGCACGTCGGCGTAGGCGAAGGCGGCGAGATCGGTTTCCCGGGTGCGGGTCAGCAGTTCGGTGAACGCCGCGTTGCCGTCCACCTCCGAGCGCAGCACCAGCGTGTTGACGAACATGCCGATGAGGTCGTCGAGCGCCTGCTCGCCGCGACCGGCGACCGGGGTGCCGATGGCGATGTCGTCGGTGCCCGACAGCCGCGCCAACAGCAGCGCGAGCGAGGCGTGCATCACCATGAACAGCGAAACACCCTGCGCGCGAGCCAATCCGGCGAGTCGGGTGTGCAGGTCGACATCGATGTCGAAGTGCACCCGGCTGCCGCGGAAGCTCTGCATGGGCGGGCGCGGGCGATCGGTCGGCAGATCCAGCTGATCCGGCAGACCGGCCAATTGCCTGCGCCAGTAAGCGATTTCCCGTGCGGCCATGGAGCCGGGATCGGATTCGGAGCCGAGCAGCTCACGCTGCCAGACGCTGTAATCCTGGTACTGCACCGGCAGCGGCGTCCAACTCGGCGCGGCGCCCGCGGCGCGCGCGAGATAGGCCGCGGCCACATCCCGCGACAGCGGCCCGAAGGAGAAGCCGTCGGCGGCGATGTGATGGACGACGAAGGCGACCGCGTGATCGGGGCTGCCATTGGTCGAACCGCCGGTCACCCTGTAGATGCGCACCCGGATCGGCAGTTCGCGCGAGACATCGAAGCCGGTGGAGGCGAATTCGGTCAGCGTGGCCTGTAGTTCGGATTCATCGATGGAGGCGACCGCGATGGCGAGGTTGACCTCGTCGTCGGGCACCACCTGCTGGTAGCCGCCGTCCCCGGATTCGGGGAAGACCGTGCGCAGCGACTCCTGCCGCGCCATGACGTCGTTGAGCGCGGTCCTCAGCGCGGCCAGATCGACGTGACCGCGCAACCGCACCACGAACGGCAGGTTGTAGGTGGGCGCGGCGGGATCGAACTGGTTGATGAACCACATGCGCTGCTGCGCCAGCGAGAGCGGCACCCGGTCGGGCAGACGCTGGGCCACCAGCGGCGGACGGCTGCCGTCGGTCGGTGCGGCCTTCTCGGCGCGCCCGGCGATCCCGGCCACGGTCGGCGTCTCGAACAGCGCGCGCACACCGATCTGGGTGCCGAAGGCGGCGCCGATGCGGGACACGACCTGGGTGGCGACCAGCGAGTTGCCGCCGAGGTCGAAGAAGTTGTCATCGATGCCGACCCGCTGCTGGGACAGCACATCGGCGAATATGCCCGCCACGATCTGTTCGGCCTGGGTGCGCGGGGCGCGGTAACCGGCGGCGTCGGCGCTGAACACCGGTTCCGGCAGTGCCTTGCGGTCGAGTTTGCCGCTGGTGTTGAGCGGGAACGCCTCCAGCACCATGATCGAGGCGGGCACCATGTAGCCGGGCAGCTGTTCAGCGGCGAATCGGGTGAGTTCGGCCGGATCGATGGACTGACCGGGCGCGGGCACGACATAGGCCACCAGTTGCTGACCGGTGGCGGTGTCGACGACGAGCACCGCGGACTGGCTGACCGCTGGGTGTGCCAGCGTCACGGTCTCGATCTCGCCGAGTTCGATGCGCTGACCGCGGAATTTGACCTGGAAGTCGGTGCGGCCGATGTATTCCAGCGTGCCCGCGGCATTCCAGCGCACCAGGTCGCCGGTGCGGTACATGCGCTGGCCGTGCGTGCCGAGCGGATTGGCGACGAAGCGGTCGGAGGTCAGGTCCGGCCTGCCCCGGTAGCCGCGCGCCAACTGGCGTCCGCCCAGGTACAGCTCGCCGGGCGCGCCGACGGCGGCCGGACGCAGCCGCGAATCCAGTACGTAGACCTCGACATTCCATTCGGGAATGCCGATCGGCACCGTCACGGTGTCGGCGGCGGTGGCCTCCCAGTAGGTGACCGACACCGCGGCCTCGGTGGGGCCGTAGAGGTTGTGCAGTCCCGCCGAGGAGATCGCGCGGAGTCCGGCGGCGGTCTCCGGGGGCAGCGCCTCGCCGATGACGAAGACCGCGCGCAGGCTCGCGCACTGCTCCGCGGTGGCGTGGGCGACGAAGACCGTCAACATGGACGGCACGAAGTCGGTCACGGTCACGCCGTGGCGGGCGATCATCCGCGCGACGTAGAGCGGATCGCGGTGTCCGTCCGGCGCCGCGACGACGAGTTTCGCGCCGACCATCAGCGGCAGGAAGTAACCCCACAGCGAGACGTCGAATGTGGTCGCGGTCTTCTGGAAATAGACGTCGTCCGCGGTCAGGCGATACTCGTCGAGCATCCACAGCTGCTGGTTGACGATCGCGCGATGGGTGACCGCGACGCCCTTCGGCCTGCCCGTGGAACCGGAGGTGTAGATGACATAGGCGGTGTTGTCCGGCCGCAGCGGAGCGCGGCGGTCGGCGTCGGTGACCGGTGCGGCGGAGAATCCCGACAGATCGAGGGTGTCGATCCGCACCCGCCGCACCGTCTCCGGCAGGTCGAGGTCGTCGTCCGCGGCGGTCAGCACGCACACCGGATCGGCGGATTCCAGGATGTAGGCGGTGCGCTCGGCCGGATGGTCCGGGTCGATGGGAACGTAGGCGCCGCCCGCCTCCAGCACCGCGTGCATGCCGACGACCAGGTCCAGCGACCGCCGCATACCCAGCGCGACCAGTGCCTCGGGGCCGACGCCGTCGGCGATCAGCGACCGCGCCAGCCGGTTCACCCGCGCGTCGAATTCGGCGTAGGTCAGGGTCTCGCCCTCGAAGTCGAGGGCGACGGCGTCCGGGGTCAGCGCCTTCTGCGCGGCCAGCAGCGCGGGCAGGGTGGTGTCGGGTACCTCCTGCTGGGAGTCGTTCCACTCCAGCAGGGTTAGTTCGAGTTCGTCCTCGGTGGTGACCGACAGCTCCCACACCGGTGTCGCGGCGTCGGCGGCCAGGAAGCGCTCGAAGAATTCCAGGAACCGCGCGTGATGGGTGCGCGCCTCGTGGTCGGTGTACAGGTTCGGGTTGGTCTCGAAGTCGATGTGCGACCCGGTGCCGGACTGGTAGAAGTTGACGCCGAGGTCCTCGATGCTTCCGGTGGAAAGCACGTTCAACCGGCCCACCATCGGACCGAGCGACATCTCGCTGTGGAACAGCATGATGTTGACCCACGGGCCGAAGAACTCGGTGGTCACCACGCCGTCGCCCGCGGCGTCGCGGCGGATGTCCTCATGGCGGTAGCGCTGATGGCGCAACGCGCCCGAGACCTCGACCGTCACGGCCTTGAGCAGGTCGGCGACCGTCGTGTCGTAGGCGACGCTCAGGCGCAGCGGCACGATGTTGGACACCACGCCGCCGGAGCGGCGCATGGCCGCGGTGGTGCGCGCGGTCACCGGCAGGCTCAGGATCACGTCCTGCGTGCCGGTGATCTGGGCAAGATAGGCCGCGAAGCCCGCGATCAGCAGCCCGGCGGGGGAATTGTCGTGCCGCTCGACCGCGGCGGCGAGCAGCGCGTCCTGCTCGGTGGACAGCGCGGCGCTGGCCACACCGTTGACGGGGGCGGGCGGCGCCGAGCGCCCCGCCAGACTCGAGCCCTCCTCGAGTCCTGCGACCCGCTTGGCCCAGTGCTCCCGGTCGGCGGCGAATCGGGTGCTGTCGCGGTAGGCGATCTCCTGCTCGTAGAGCGTGCGCAGATCGGTGGCCTTGGCGGGTTCGGGTTCCACACCGGTCACCGCGGCCGTGTAGAGCTCGGCGATGCGCTGCATGAAGGTCATCGCGCCGAAACCGTCGAGCACGATGTGATGCGCCCGCGAGTACCAGTACCAGCGCGAATCCTCGAGCTGGAGCGCGGCGGCGCGGATGAGCCGGTCGCCGACGATGTCCAGCGGGCGGCTGTACTCGGCACGCATCCACTCGGCGGCCGCCGCCTCCGGGTCGTCGGCCGAGCGCAGATCGACGTATTCGAGGGTGGAATCGAGGGTGGTGTCGACGGTCTGCACGGGTTCGCCGTCGATCTCCACGATCGCGATGAAGCCCGACCCCAGCTCGACGGCGGCATCGCGACTTGCGCGCTCCAGCGCGCCTACGTCGAGATCACCGCGCAGGTCGACATACTGTGCGATATTGATCGGCACCTGCGGATCGAGGTGCTGGGCGTACCAGATGCCCAGCTGCGCGGGCGACAGCGGGAAGTACTCGCCATCAGCTTCGCCGTTCGCGCCGAAATCCAGCCGGTCCAACCGTAACCTCGCTTCCGGAACACCACGCAAGCGCTCCCCGACGACACCCGGACAGGACGCGCACCCATTCGACGGCGGCGCCTGTGCTTCCAGGTTCAGTTCTCGTAATCAATCAGGCAAAAATGTTCATTGGCACTATCTGTGCTGGACCGATCTTGTTACATGGGTCCGACAGTTCCACTTACCCACCGACAGATCGTGCCGGGACCTCGAGTGCTGACCACCGGAACAATCTACCGTCGCCCCGGGCGAGCGACCAACCAAGATCCATAGCTGTGAAACATCACGGCTGGCAGCCGCGTCGAGACGCGTTTGCTGGGATTACGGACACACCGATGGGACTCAGCCGCGGTCGCGGGCCGGATCGTAGAGATGGGATGTGCCGCAGCTCGCCGAGGGCGCAAGAGCACGGCCGACCAGGATGATCGCGGCCCGGCGCAGTCCGGCGGCCTCCACCGAATCGGCGATATCGGCCAGGGTGCCGCGCAGCACCAGTTCCTCGGGTTGGCTCGCCCGGTAGACCACCGCGACGGGACAGTCGGCCCCGTATTCGGCCGCGAGTTCGGCGGCCAGCGGGCGGATGCGGGTGATCGCCAGATGCAGCGCCAAACTGGCCCGGGTCCGGGCGAACTCGCCGAGCCCCTCCGATTCCGGCATGACCGTGGACCGGGCCCGGGTGCGGGTCAACACCACCGACTGGACCACCTCGGGCACGGTGAGTTCGACGCCGAGCACGGCCGCCGCGGCGGCGTAGGCAGGCACGCCCGGGGTGACGTCCCACGGCACGCCCGCGGCGTCGAGCCTGCGGGTCTGCTCGGTGAGCGCGGAGTACAGCGAAGGGTCGCCGGAGCACAGCCGCGCGACGTCGGCGCCGGATTCATGGGCGCGCACCAGGTGGGCGGTGATCCGGTCGATGTCGAGGTGCTGGGTATCGATCAGCTCCGCCTCGGGCGCGCAGTGCGCGAGCACCTCGGGGTCGAGGTAGGTACCGGCGTAGAGGCACACCGGCGAGGTGCGCAACAGGGTGACCGCACGCACGGTCAGCAGATCCGCCGCGCCCGGTCCCGCCCCGATGAAGTGCACCGTCATGCGGGTGAGTCTAGGATCGCCGACGCGGGCGGGCGCCGCTCGGGCGGCGGCGTCGAAGTGCGCAGCGTCGAAGTGCGCGCCAAGCCCGTTTCAGGACAGCGCCGACAGCGCCATCGTCCGCAGGATCGGGCGGGCGCGCGCGGCGGTCGCCGAGGACGCGCTGTGCGGGGTGGAGTTCATGAGGCCGAATGCCGCGTGCGCCTGGACCCGGGCCGTCTCCTCCGGCAGCCCGGGACGCAGTTCGCGCAGCACCGTGACCCAGATCTCGACGTAGCGGCGCTGGGTGCGGCGCAGCTCGCGGCGCGCGGCCGCGGGGACCTTGTCCAGGTCGCGATCCTGGATGCGGATGAGTTCGGGTTCGCCGAAGGCGAAGTCGAGGTGGAAATCGATCAGGGCGGCCAGTGCCTCGCGCGGGGATTCGGTCTCGGCGACCACGCGGCGTCCGCCCGCGAGCAGACGCTCGCTCACCTCGATGAGCAGTTCGGTGAGCAGCGCCTCCTTGTTCGCGAAATGCCGGTAGACGGCCGGGCCGCTGATTCCGACCGCCGCGCCGAGATCATCGAGCCGGACCCCGAGGAATCCGTGATCGGCGATGAGCCGCGCACCCGCGACGAGCAGTTCCTTGCGACGCTCGGCCTTCATCTGCTCGCGCCGGGTGAGCGCGCCGGATTCGGTATCGGTCACCGCCGCCCCTTTCTCGCCCTGAACATCTCGGTGCCCCGAACATCTCGGTGCCCTGGAGATCACCGTGCCTTGGAAATCACCATGCCCTGGACATCTCGGTTAATCAAGATTAACCTGAATTCCAGTTATCGACGACTAACCGGGATGGCAGGACGTGATGACGGTTACCCACCGGGTCGACAATCGGGGCGCCCATCTGGCACTGGTCGACGATCTGCGGGAGCGGCTGGCCGCGGCGGCGCTCGGCGGCCCGGCGAAGGCCCGCGAACGCCATATCGCCCGCGGCAAACTGCTGCCGCGTGAGCGCGTGGACCAACTGCTCGACCCTGGCAGTCCCTTCCTCGAGCTGTCCCCGCTCGCGGCCACCGGCATGTACGACGACGAATGTCCGGGTGCGGGCGTCATCGCGGGCATCGGGCGGGTGTCGGGGCGCGAATGCGTGATCGTCGCCAACGACGCGACGGTCAAGGGCGGCACCTACTACCCCATGTCGGTGAAGAAGCATCTGCGGGCGCAGGAGATCGCGTCGCAGAACAATCTGCCGTGCGTGTACCTGGTCGACTCCGGCGGCGCCTTCCTGCCGCGCCAGGACGAGGTCTTCCCCGACCGCGAGCATTTCGGGCGCATCTTCTACAACCAGGCCACCATGAGCGCCGCGGGCATACCGCAGATCGCCGCGGTCATGGGTTCCTGCACCGCGGGCGGCGCGTACGTGCCCGCGATGAGCGACGAGGCCGTGATCGTGCGCGATCAGGGCACGATCTTCCTCGGCGGCCCGCCGCTGGTGAAAGCGGCCACCGGCGAGGTCGTCACGGCCGAGGAACTCGGCGGCGGCGCACTGCATTCGCGCACGTCCGGGGTCACCGACCATCTCGCCGACGACGATCGCGACGCCCTGCGCATCGTGCGCCGCATCGTGGCGACGCTCGGTCCCCGGCCCGCGAGTCCCTGGGAGGTGCGTGCGAGCACACCGCCGGCCGCGCCGGAATCCGAACTGTACGACGTGGTCCCGGTCGACCTGCGCACCCCATACGACGTGCGCGCGGTCATCGAGCGAATCGTGGACGGCGGCAGCGCGTTCGACGAAGGCGGATTCCACGAGTTCAAGGCCGAGTACGGCAAGACCCTGGTCACCGGATTCGCCCGCATCCACGGTCATCCGGTCGGCGTCGTGGCCAACAACGGCGTGCTGTTCAGCGAATCCGCCATGAAGGGCGCGCATTTCATCGAACTGTGCGACAAGCGCAAGATCCCGCTGCTGTTCCTCCAGAACATCACCGGATTCATGGTCGGGCGCGACTACGAGGCGGGCGGCATCGCCAAACACGGGGCCAAGATGGTCACCGCGGTAGCCTGCGCGCGAGTGCCGAAGCTGACCGTGGTGATCGGCGGTTCCTACGGCGCGGGCAACTACTCCATGTGCGGGCGCGCGTATTCGCCGCGGTTCCTGTGGATGTGGCCCAATGCCCGCATCTCGGTCATGGGCGGCGAACAGGCGGCCTCGGTGCTGTCCACGGTGCGCGGGGATCAACTCGACAGCAGCGGCAAGCCGTGGTCGGCGCGGGACGAGGAGGCGTTCAAGACCCCCATTCGCGAACAGTACGAACACCAGGGCAATCCCTACTACTCCACCGCGCGCCTGTGGGACGACGGTGTCATCGACCCCGCCGACACCAGAACCGTTCTCGGACTGGCGCTATCGGTATGCGCGCAGGCGCCGCTCGATCCCGTTTCCTACGGCGTATTCCGGATGTGATCGCGATGACGACCCCCACCACCCCGCCGAATGCCGCACCGGTCAACCGGTCCCACCCGGTCGCCTTCGACACCGTCCTGGTCGCCAATCGCGGCGAGATCGCGGTGCGCGTCATGCGGACTTTGCGCGCCATGGGCATTCGCTGCGTGGCCGTCTACAGCGACGCCGACGCCGACGCCCGCCACGTGCGCGAGGCCGATGTCGCGGTCCGCCTCGGCCCCGCGCCCGCCCGCGAGAGCTACCTCGATATCGACAAGGTGGTCGACGCGGCCGTGCGCACCGGGGCGCAGGCGGTCCATCCCGGCTACGGATTCCTTTCGGAGAACGCCGCGTTCGCCGCCGCGCTGGCCGCGGCGGGTGTGGTGTTCCTCGGTCCGCCCGCGCGGGCCATCGAGGTCATGGGCGACAAGATCACCGCGAAGAACACTGTCGCGGCCTTCGACGTCCCGGTGGTGCCCGGTATCGCCGAACCCGGACTCTCCGACGCCGACCTGATCGCCGCCGCGGTCGAGATCGGATATCCGGTGCTGGTGAAACCGTCCGCGGGCGGCGGCGGCAAGGGTATGCGCCGGGTCGAGGACCCGGCGCAGTTGCCCGCCGCGCTGGCGAGCGCCCGGCGCGAGGCCGCGGCCGCGTTCGGCGACGACACCCTGTTTCTCGAGCGGTTCGTCACCCGGCCGCGCCATATCGAGGTGCAGATCCTCGCCGACCGCTTCGGTACCGTGATCCACCTCGGCGAACGCGAATGCAGTCTGCAACGGCGCCACCAGAAGGTCATCGAGGAGGCGCCCTCGCCGCTGCTCGACGATGCCACCCGGGCGCGCATCGGCGCTGCCGCCTGCAATACCGCGCGCAGCGTGAACTACGTGGGCGCGGGCACGGTCGAATTCATCGTCTCGGCCGACCGGCCCGACGAGTTCTTCTTCATGGAGATGAACACCCGATTGCAGGTCGAGCATCCGGTCACCGAGATGGTCACCGGGATCGACCTGGTCGAATGCCAGGTACGGGTCGCCGCGGGCCAGAAGATCGGGGTGAGCCAGGACGACATCCGCCTGGTCGGGCACGCCGTGGAAGCTCGCGTCTACGCCGAGGACCCGGGGCGCGGCTTCCTGCCGACGGGCGGAACGGTTCTGACGCTGCGGGAACCGAAAGGCCAAGGGGTCCGGGTTGATTCGGGTCTTCGGGTCGGCACGGTGATCGGCAGCGACTACGACCCCATGCTGTCGAAGGTGATCGCGCACGGGCCCGATCGCGAGGCCGCGCTGACCCGCCTCGACCGGGCGCTGGCCGATACCGTGCTGCTCGGGGTCACCTCGAATATCGGATTCCTGCGTATGCTGCTGGCCGATGCCGATGTCGCGGCCGGCCGCCTCGACACCGGTCTGCTCGACCGCCGCGTCGCCGACTTCACCCCGGCCCCGGTCGGCGACGCCGAATTCGTCGCCGCCGCGGCCCGGCACTGGCTCGACCGCTGGCCGGCCCCCGGATCCGATCCGTGGGACGTCCCGACCGGCTGGCGTCTCGGCGCGCACGCGCCGACTACCGTCAGACTGGCCGCGGGCGAACGCATTCGCCACGTCCACCTCACCGGCACCCCCTCGGCCGCGACCGTCCGCCTCGACGACGGCGACGGCACGGCATCCGCGCTCACCGTCACCGGCGACGGCGACCTGCTCACCCTCACCCGCGACGGGGTGCGCGCGAGTTACCTGGTCGTGTCCGACGGCGAGGAGATCTGGGTGGCGGGCGACGCGGGCGCGGCGCCGCTGCGCATCGTGGCGGAGACCAGCGTGCGCGGCGGCGGCGAACAGCTCGGCGACGCCGAGATCCGCAGTCCCATGCCGGGTTCGGTGATCGCGGTGCCCGCGGCTCGGGGCGCGACGGTCGCCGCGGGCGCTCCGGTGGTCGTGGTGGAGGCCATGAAGATGGAGCACACACTCACCGCGCCGGTGGCGGGCATCGTCGAGATCCTCGTCGATCCGGGCGCGCAGGTCCGTTTGGACCAGCCACTGGCACGTATCCATCCCGCCGATACGGAACCGAAAGACGCCGAGCGAGAGGGAAATCCCGCATGACCGACTACCTGTCCACCGGCACACTGCCCGAGGACTATCGCGATCTCGCGCTGACGGTGCGGGATTTCGCGCGATCGGTGGTCGCCCCGGTGGCCGCCGAACACGACGCGAACCACACCTTCCCCTACGAGGTGGTCGCGGGCATGGCCGAGATGGGACTGTTCGGACTGCCCTTCCCCGAGGAATACGGCGGCATGGGCGGGGACTACTTCGCCCTGTGCCTGGCGCTCGAGGAGCTGGGCAAGGTCGATCAGAGCGTGGCCATCACCCTCGAGGCGGGCGTCTCGCTCGGCGCCATGCCGGTGTACCGCTTCGGCACCGACGAACAGCGCGCGCTATGGCTGCCCCGGCTCACCAGCGGACGCGCGCTGGCCGCCTTCGGCCTCACCGAACCCGACGCGGGCAGCGACGCGGGCGGCACCAGGACCACCGCCGTGCTCGACAGCGGCGAATGGGTGATCAACGGCAGCAAGCAGTTCATCACCAATTCCGGCACCGACATCACCGCGCTGGTCACGGTCACCGCGGTGACCGGGCAGTCCGGCGGCAAGAAGGAGATCTCCACCATCCTCGTGCCCGCGGACACCCCCGGATTCGTCGCCGAACCCGCCTACAACAAGGTCGGCTGGAACGCCTCCGACACCCATCCGTTGAGCTTCACCGACGTCCGTGTTCCCGAGGACAATCTGCTCGGCGAACGCGGGCGCGGCTACGCGAACTTCCTGCGCATCCTCGACGAAGGACGTATCGCCATCGCGGCGCTCTCGGTCGGCGCGGCGCAGGGTTGCGTGGACGAGAGTGTGCGCTACGCCAAGGAACGCCTGGCCTTCGGACAGCCCATCGGCCGCAATCAGGCCATCGCCTTCAAGATCGCCCGGATGGAGGCCCGCGCGCACGCCGCGCGCACCGCCTACTACGACGCCGCCGCGCTCATGCTGTCGGGCAAACCGTTCAAGAAGCAGGCGTCGATCGCCAAACTGGTGGCCAGCGAGGCCGCGATGGACAATGCCCGCGACGCCACCCAGATCTTCGGCGGCAACGGCTTCATGAACGAATACGCCGTGGCGCGGCACTACCGTGACAGCAAGATCCTGGAAATCGGCGAGGGGACGACGGAAGTGCAGCTGATGCTGATCGGGCGGGAGCTCGGCCTGTGAAACGGGTTGTGCAGCGCGGACTCTGGTTCGAGGAGTTCGAGACCGACGTGATCTACGACCACCGGCCGGGCCGCACCATCACCGAGGCCGACAATGTCCTGTTCACCACCTTGACCATGAATCCGCAGGCGCTGCACCTCGACGCGGCCTTCGCCGACTCACAGCCGCCGTTCAACCAGCGGCTTGTCAACTCCATGTTCACCCTGTCCACCCTGGTCGGACTGTCCATCGGCCAGCTCACCCAGGGCACCCTTGTCGCCAATCTCGGCTTCTCCGAGATCGCCTTCCCGAAGCCGCTTTTCCACGGCGACACCATGTACGCCGAAACCGTGGTGACCGACAAGCGCGAATCCGTATCCCGTCCGGGCGAAGGCATCGTGACCCTCGCGCATACCGCGCGCAATCAGCACCGCGAAATCGTCGCGACGGCCACGCGCAAGGCGCTGGTCCGCAAGAATCCGGCGGCGTCATGAGTTGGCGGCTGCCGGGACCGGGTTGGCTGTTCTGTCCGGCCGACCGTCCCGAACGGTTCGCGAAGGCCGCGGCGGCGGCCGATGTGGTCATCCTCGATCTGGAAGACGGCGTCGCCGCCGCGGACAAGGCCGCCGCGCGCGCGGCGCTGGTGCGGACGCCGCTGGACGCGCGGACCACGGTCGTCAGGGTCAATGCCGCAGGCACCGAGGACCACGCGCTCGACCTCGAGACCCTTGCCCGCACCGGCTACCGGCGGCTCATGCTGCCCAAGGCCGAATCCGCCGGTCAGGTCGCCGCTCTGGGCGACTACGAGGTGATCGCACTCATCGAATCGCCGCTCGGCGCGCTCACGGTCGCCGAGACCGCCCGCGCCGAGAACACCATCGGCCTCATGTGGGGCGCGGAGGATCTCGTCGCGGGACTCGGCGGCAAGTCCAGCCGCCACGAGGACGGCGGCTACCGCGACGTGGCGCGCCATGTCCGCTCCGCCGCGCTGCTGGCCGCCAAATCCTACGGCCGCTTCGCACTGGACTCGGTCTACCTGGACATCCCCGATCTCGACGGACTGCGCGCCGAGACCGCCGACGCGGTGGCCGTCGGCTTCGACGCCAAGGTCGCCATCCATCCCACCCAGGTCGCGGTGATCCGGGCGGGTTACGCGCCCGGACCGGAGGAGCTGTCCTGGGCGCGCCAGGTGCTGGAGGAGGCGCCTCGGCACCGGGGCGCGTTCACCTTCGAGGGTCGTATGGTCGACGCACCGGTGCTGCGCCACGCCGAGCAGATCGTGCGGCGGGCCGCGAGCACGACCTAGCGCGCCGGAACTGTCGAGCCAGGAGGATTGCGTGCAACCACAGTGGGTGCCCAACGAACAGGATATCGCGAACGCCCGGATCACCGACTTCGCGCGCTCGGTCGAAGCCGCCACCGGCCTGACCGCGCCGGACTACCGCACGCTGTGGCAGTGGTCGGTCGACGACCCGGCGGCCTTCTGGCGGGCGCTGTGGGACTATTTCGAACTCGGCGAGATCGGCGGCGAGGTGCTTGCACGCGCCGACATGCCCGGAGCGCGGTGGTTTCCCGGCACGAAACTCAACTACACCGATCAGATCGTGCGCCAGGCCCGCACCGACCGGCCTGCGATCATCCACGTGCGCGAGGACGCCGAACCGCGGGAGATCTCCTGGATCGACCTGATCGAGGACACCGCGGCCTTCGCCCGCACACTGCGCGCACTCGGCGTCGAACCGGGTGACCGGGTCGTGGGATATCTGCCGAATATCCCGGAAGCCGTGGTCGCCTTCCTGGCCACCGCCGCCATCGGCGCGGTGTGGAGCGCCTGCGGACAAGACTATTCGGCCAAGGCCGCGGCCGACCGGCTCGGCCAACTCGAACCGGCCGTAATGATCACCGCCGACGGCTATCGCTTCGGCGGGCGCGCCCACGACAAACGCGAGGACATCGCGGCACTGCGCGAGGCGCTGCCGAGTCTGCGCGCCACCATCGCGGTCTCCCAACTCGATCTGCCCGTCACCGACGCGACCCCGTGGGCGCAGGCCGTGCGGGCCGAGGAGAACGCCGCCACGGTCATCGAGACCGTGGCGGTGGATTTCGACCACCCGCTGTGGATCGTGTTCTCCTCCGGCACCACCGGACTGCCGAAGGGCATCGTGCACGGACACGGCGGCGTACTGCTCGAACATCTCAAAGCCATTGCCCTGCAATCGGATATCGGACCCGACGACACCTTCTTCTGGTACACGAGTCCGAGTTGGATGATGTGGAACTTCCAGGTCGGCGGCCTACTGGTGGGCGCGACGATCGTCTGCTATGACGGCAGCCCGACCTATCCGACCCCGGACGCGCTGTGGCACATCGCCGCCCGGGTGCGCGCCACCGTGCTCGGCACCAGCCCCGGCTACGTGCTCGCCTGCATCAAAGCCGGATCGGTGCCGCGCGTCGACCACGACCTGACCGCACTGCGCACGGTGGGCATCACCGGTTCGGCGCTGCCGACCTCCTCGGCGGTCTGGTTGGGCGAGAACATCGGCGACCACGTGCAGATCTCCTCCATCAGCGGCGGAACCGACGTGGTGTCGGCCTTCATCGGCGGCGTGCGCACCGTTCCGGTATGGCCGGGCGAACTGTCGGCCCCCTACCTCGGTGTGGCGCTGGACGCATACGACCCCGCGGGCGCCCCGGTGCGCGGGGAGGTCGGTGAACTGGTGATCACCCGCCCGATGCCGTCCATGCCGGTCCGGTTCTGGCGCGACGAGGACGGACACCGCTACCACGACGCCTATTTCGACATGTACCCCGGCATCTGGCGGCACGGCGACTGGATCACCATCACCGAACGCGGCAGCGTGGTCGTGCACGGGCGCTCCGATTCCACCCTCAACCGGCACGGCATCCGCATGGGCAGCGCGGACATCTACCAGGTGGTGGAGCGGCTGCCGGAAATCGCCGAGGCACTGGTGATCGGGGTCGAGCAGCCCGACGGCGGCTACTGGATGCCGCTGTTCGTGGTACTGGCCCCCGGCGCGGAATTGACGGAGGAACTGAAAACCCGCATCGCCGCGGTCATCCGCGCCGAGGTCTCCCCGCGACACGTGCCGGATGAGATCCTGCCCGCCCCCGGCATTCCACACACCCGCACCGGCAAGAAACTCGAGGTGCCGATCAAGAAGCTGTTCCAGGGCGCGGATCCGGCCAGAGTGGTGGAACGCAGCGCCGTCGACAACCCCACCCTCCTGGACTGGTACGCCAACCTGAAATAAGCGTATATATGTGTGGGTTTCAGCGGCGGATGCGCTGGATTGCCGTGCGCCACAGTAATTTCTGTGCGCCGGTGATCGATTCCGTGAGTAGGCCGTCGCGGCGCAGACCGCTTACCATGCGGGCCTGGTCGGCGATGGCGGTGCGGCGTACGGCGGGTTCGGCCTTGTCGGGGTGACCGGAGTCGAACGGGGGGTGCGGGTCGTATTCGATGTCGAGTTGTACGGCTTTCGCGCGTTGCGGGCCGAAGGATTCGCCGACCAGCCACAGCGCCAGGTCGATGCCCGCGGAAACGCCTGCGGCCGTTGCGATCCGGTCCACGCGCACGATGCGCTCGCCGCGCTGCGGACGGGCGCCGAGCGCGCCGAGCATCTGCTGGGCGGCCCAGTGGGTCGTCGCGGGTTTGCCACGCAGCAGCCCGGCTCCGGCAAGCACCAGCGCCCCGGTGCACACCGAGGTGGTCCAGGTGGTGCGCTGGTGGGCGTTGCGAATCCAGTCGAGCACGGTGTCGTCGGCGGCGACGGCGGTTGCCGCCGGGCCGCCGGGGACCACGACGATATCGGGCGAGGGTGTTTCGGCGAAGGTGTGCGTGACACCGAGGGCCAGCACCCCGCTATCGGTGAGCACCGGGCCGGTAGCGTGGCCGACGAAGCGCACCTCCACGTCCGGCACCAGCCGCAGCACCTCGTACGGGCCGATGGCGTCCAGCGCCGTCATACCTGGATACAGAACGATCGCGACCTGTTCGATCCGCACGCGCATTCCCCCTGTCGAAGTTCCGCGACCTCACACTAACACGCCCACCCGCGCCAGAAGAGTGAAGTAGCCGAAATATGTAAATATCTATTCTACCTAGAATAGGTAGCTCTAACATTGCATATGGTCATATAAGTGACGTTCCATTCACTCATTGCTCGACCGAAGCGGGCCGGTGACTCGAACCGATGTCACCGGCACTCGGGCGCACCGTGGCGGCACCGATCCCCGCGCGATCGCGTCGGTGCGCCCGGTTCGATGAGCACAGGCGCGACCTGGGCAAATCGCTGCCCGCCCGGTCTCGATACCATGGCCGTTATGAGTGTCGACAATCGCCGAACGGCGCGGCAGGCTGTCACCGGCGATTCGGCACCCCGGGAGATCCGGCGCAGGCCGAAGAACCGGCGTGCCCAGATCGCCGCGGCCTCCGCGGCCGCCTTCGGCTCCCTCGGCTACCACGGCGTGAGCATGGAGGACATCGCCTCGGGACTGGGCATCAGCTCCGCGGCGCTGTATCGCCACTTCCCCAGCAAATACGCGCTCTTCCGCGAGGAGCTCTTGCGGGTGGGCCGGGCCATGACCGAATCGGTGGAATTGCCCGCGGAGTCGGCGGGCTGGTCGCCGCAGCAGCGGCTGCGCCATGTGCTCGAGGCGCTCATCGGAGCCACCATCGAGAATCGGCCCAGTGTCACCCTGGTTCGCTGGGAGGGCCGTTACCTCGAGCAACCCGACCGGGAACTGCTCGACGAGCAGCAGAAGACCGTACTCGACGCCCTCGGTTCCCAATTGGCGCAGCTGCGACCGGAATTGAGCACCGACGACGTCCGGGTGCTGCGCGCGGCGATGCTGAGCGTCATCACCAGCATCGCCGATCACCACGCCGCCCTGCCCGCGAAAGCCCTTGTGCGCCTGCTCGCCTCGGCCTGCTCGGCGATCGGCGAGGCGCCGCTGCCGCCGCCGGAGGAGACGGTCGAGGTGCCCACGGCGGCCGAGATCCCGGATTCGTTCAAACACGAACTGTTGCTGCGCAAGGCCGTGGAACTGTTCCACGACCGCGGCTATCCGAATGTCAGCGTCGAGGAGATCGCCACCGCCGCCGGACTTTCCGCGGCCTCTGCGGTCTACCGCTTCTACCGCGGCAAGAGCGATCTACTGGCCGCGGCCTTCCGGCGCGCCGCCGACCGGGTCTCCGGCGCGATCGGCCCGGCGGTGGCCGCCGCGACCGGGCCGGAAGCCGCGCTGACCACGCTGATCGAGCACTATGTCGCGGGCTCTTTCGAGGAGCGGGCGCTGACCTTCGTGTACTACACCGAATTCCAGCACGTTCCGGCCGAGGACCGGACCTCGCTGCGCAATATCCAGCGGCTCAGCGTCGAGGAGTGGGCGCGGCTGCTGCGCGCGGTCCGGCCGGAGCTGTCCCCGGCCGAGGCCCGCTTCCTCGTGCACGCGGCCTTCGCACTCGTGGTCGATCTCGGCCGCTCCTTCGGCTCGGCGCCCTTCGCGGCGCAACCGCGGGTGCGCCTGCTCATGCAGGTGGTCCTCTTCGGTCGCCCCTCCGCGAACTGATCGGTCGGTAACACGCGCCGAACGGGTCGGGCCGCGCCATTCTATGTTAGGCGATATTCTACGCCTCAATAGGTTGATCGCCCACGTAGATTGCATTGTTACCAGGTCTTTGTGATCTTTAATTCAATCCCGTTCCGGGTCGGTTGACACCGGTTTGCTCGGTAACCGGTTGGGTTACCATCGCTGAATGGACGCCCCCAAACGCCGCCCTCGCCGGGCGCCGAATGCGGAGGACGCCGCGACCGCCCAGCGGGTCGTACGGCGCCGCCCTCGCGACCGGCGCGCGCAGATCGCGGCGGCCTCCGCCGAAGCGTTCGGCTCCCTGGGCTACCACGGTGTCAGCATGGAGGACATCGCCTCCCGCCTCGACATCAGCTCCACCGCGCTCTACCGCCACTACCCAAGCAAATACGCGCTGTTCCGCGAGGAGGCGCTGCGGCTGAGCGCCATGAGCGAGGCCGCGGTGCACCTGCCGGACCGGCTGTCCGGCACGCCCGCCGCCCGGCGACTCGATCACACCATCGACACCCTGATCGCCGCCTCGATCGCCAACCGCCGCAGCGCGGCGCTGCTGCGCTGGCAGAGCCGCTATCTCGAACCCGCCGACTACCGCACCCTCATCGACCAGCTGATCCGCACCTACCGGGTCCTCGCCACTCTGCTGGGCGAGGCGCGCCCCGAACTCGGCGGCGCGGACCGCGCGGTGCTGTCCACCGCGGCGCTGAGCATCATCGGCAGCATCACCGACCACCACGTCTCCATGCCCGTGCGCGCGCTCACCGCACTGCTGCATTCGGCCTGCCGCACCGTGCTCTACGCGGACCTGCCCGCGATCGGCGCGTCCGCGCCCACGCCCGCGGCCACCGAGATACCGCTCACCTTCAAACACGAACTGCTGCTCAAGCGGGCGATCGAACTGTTCCACGAACACGGCTACCCGAATGTCAGCGTCGAGGACATCGCCTCGGCCGCGGGCCTGCCCGCCTCCTCGGCGGTGTACCGGTTCTACCGCAGCAAAGGCGATCTGCTGGCCGCGGCCTTTCGCCGTGCGGCCGACCGGGTCTCGGCGGCCATCGGCCCCGCCATCGCCGCCTCCGACGGCCCGGAACAGGCACTCGACACGCTCATCGAGTTGTATGTGCGCGGTTCCTTCGACGAACGCGAACTGACCTTCGTCTACTACTCCGAGATCAGCAATGTTCCGCCGGAGGATCGCACGGTGCTGCGCAATATCCAGCGGCTCAATGTCGAGGAGTGGGCCAAGCTGGTCGTCGGCGCGCGGCCGGAACTGTCCCCCGCCGAGGCCAGAGTGCTGGTGCACGCCGCATTCGCCCAAGTGGTCGACGTGGGCCAGTGGCTCGGACCCGAGAGCCCCATCTGCTCGCCGACCCGGGTGATGCGGCTGATGCGAATCATCCTGTTCGGCCGCACCGCATTCCGAGACACCACCGCCTGATACGGGCGCGCCGTTATTGCGCGGACGACGGGGTGAGCGGCGAATTGACCTTGTTCACAAGCCATTTGCCGTCCACCTTGGCCATCCGCATCACCATGGAGAGCTGACCGGGCGCGGGCTTGCCCTGGGTGCCGACGCTGGTGATGGTCTGGCCGATCACCACGATCGCCTCGGCCGAGTTCTCGTCGGCCGATTTGATCGCGCACTGCACGTCGTCGGCCTTGGACACCACCTCGCCCTGCGAGAGCACCTCTTTCAGTTCTCTGCTGGTGTCGTCGAACTGCTTCTTCCAGTCACCGGTCGCACCCGCGAGGACCGCGGCGAAGTACGGGTCCAGATTCTTGGCGTCGTAGTTGGCGAGTACGGGCGCGTAGGCGCAGGCGGCGGCGCGGGCCTGTTCCTGTGCCCGCATCCGCGAATCCGCCGACCGGTCCTGGAGGAAGTAGTAGACCGAGGTCGCCAGCGAAGCGCCGAGCAGCAGGGCGACCGCGACCCGCAGCGCCACCGCGCCCTTCGGGCCGGGACGCAGCTTGTTCAAGAGAACGACCGCGCCATGCGCCGACTTCTCCGCGGCCTTGTCCGACGCGGACTTCTCGGTCGAGACCCGCTCCGTCGACACCTTCTCGTCCACTGCCGCTCGCGCGACGGTCTCCGATTCCTTCGCCCCCTCCGCCGCCGTCGCGGCGTCCTTGTCGATTTCCTTCTCGTTCACTGTCGTTCCTATCTACCGGGGGCGGGGCGGGACAATTCGTTGCCGGTCACGCCGGGCGGCGGCCCGGATCCGTTGTCGGGCACATTGGGCCGCGGCGCGTTCGCCGAACCGCGGACCTGCAACGCGGGATTGTCGGTGACGCAGTAGTTGTAGAGCCGGACCCTGGTGTCGGTCTGCACGAGCGTGGGCGCCAGCGGCTTGGTGGGATAGTCGCAGGTCTCGCGCGGCCACGGGTCGACGATGGTGTGGAAGGACCCGTCCCAGGCGGGAATGCTCACCGCGCCGACGCCTTCGCGCAGCGAGGGGAACAGCGCGGCGATGGCGGGGGCGCGCAGTTTGGCCGCCCGGGTGATGGCGCTGAAGTTGGTGACCAGATCGGTGATCGGATCCTTGGTGTCCTCGATGACCCCGCCCAGGGTGGCCAGCTGTCCCGGACCCAGATCCAGGAATCGGCGCACCTCCTGATCGGCGGCGGTGAGCTGTTGGAACAGCGCGCCCGCGCCGGTGGTCAGGGTGGTCAGGTCGGGTTGCGCGTGCGAGGTGGTCTCGGCGATGACGCTGAGGTTCTCGATGAGCTGACGGGTCTGCGGCAGCAGACCGTCCAGACCCGCCATCGCCCGGCTGATGCCCGCGATCATATTGCGCAGCCGATCGGGACCGCCCGCGAGCGCCTTGTCGAGTTCGTCGACGATCACGGTGAGCCGCTGCGGATTCAGGCCGCCGATCAGGCCGCTCAGATTCGTGAGCAGGGATTGGATCGCGACCGGTGCGGCGGTCTGCGACCGCTGGATCACCGCGCCGTCGGCCAGATACGGCCCGGTGTCGGAGTCGGGGCGGAAATCCAGGTACTGCTCGCCCGCCGCCGACAGCCTGCCCACCGCGACGATGCCCCCGACCGGAATCTTCGCGCTGGTACGGATGTCGGCAACGGCGACAACACCGGTGTCGGAGGGCCGAACCTCGGAGACCCGGCCGACCCGGGTGCCGCGGAAGGTCACATCGTTGTTCGCCGCCAGACCGCCCGAACTCGCCAACTCCACGGTGACCCGGTAGGTGTTCGGCAGCGGATCGAAGCGCAGCACCGCGGTCGCCAGATAGGACGAGCCGAGGATCAGGACGATGATCAGGCCGATATTGGCGACGCCGATACGGTGCCGGGCGAGATAGTTCCAGAGTGGGATGTTCACCGTCCGCCTCCCGGCTGCTGCGGCGGGCTGGTCAGCCTGCCGAAGACCTTCTCGAGCACCTGGGCGAGGCTGCCGATGAAGGCGGGCACGTCGCCGATCTCGGGCAACCGGCTGCCGGTCGGATCGGTCAGCGCACCGACGCTCAGGAACGAGATATTGGCGACGAAGGCCAGCGCCGGACCGTCGAAGCCCGCCATCAACGAGGGGTACAGCTTGTCGAAGCGCTCCAGCGCCTCGCCGAACTCCCGCGCTTCGGCGAAGCCGGACATCAGTTTCTGGATGCTGTCGAACAGGCCGACGGTGTCCCCGCCGGTGGTGTCGGTGAAATCCTGTAGCGCGGCCATCGTCACCGCGACCTTGCCGATGAGCGAGGAGAGGTCGCGGTTGTTCTCCGCGACCAGACCGAGCAGCGCGGGGAAGGTGTCGGCGGCCTGGCCGAGTTCGGCCTTGCGCCGGGCGAGTTCACCGGTGAGCACCGAAATGCCCGACAGCGTGCTGTCGATATCGGCGGTGCGGTTGTTGAGGGCTTCGATGGCACTGGTGAGTTCGGTGAGCAGATGCGCCAATTGCGGTGCGCGGCCGCCGAACATGGAGTTCATCTCGGCGGTGATCCTGGCCGCCTGATTCAGGCCGCCGCCGTTGAGCAGCATGGAGATCGACATCATCAACTGCTCGACCGAGGCGCCCGCCGAGGTGAGTTCGGTGCCGATGGTGTCGCCGTCGCGCAGCAGCGGGGCGTTCGGGTCCGGCGCGGGCAGCGTCATGGCCACGAAGATGTCGCCGAGCGGGGTCGCCTGGCGCAATTCGGCTGTCGTGCCGCGCGGCAACTGGATATCGGTGCGGATCGACATCTCCACGTCGGCGATGAAATTGGTGGTGTCGATGTCGGTGACCACGCCGATATCGGTGCCGCCGATCTTCACGTGGGCGCGATCGGGCAGGTTGAGCGCGTCGCGAAACGCGACGTGCAGCACGTAGCCGTCGCCGCCGATACCCGGTTTGGGCAGCGGCACGTTGTCGACGGTGACCGCGCAGCCGGTGGCGGTGCACACGGCCGCCGCGGCGACGGCCGCCGCCACCGTGCGAGTGAGATGTCCGCGCGTCCGGCCCGTCATTTGGTGATCCCGAGCAGCGCGGCGGTGAGTCCGAAATCCGGTCCCATATCCTGAATCTTTCCGGTGCGACAGCCGTCGAGGCGCATCTGCACGCGTTCGCAGAACAGCGACAGCGCCTCGCCGTCGAGCACCGCCTTGTCCAGCAGACCGTGCACACGCATCGCGCGCTGCTCCCGGCTGATGGCATTGGACAGGTTCTGTAGGAACAGCGGGCCGACGTCGACGATTTCGGTGAGTTGGCGGGCGTTGGCGCGCATCTGTTCGGTGATGGCGACGAAACGGGTGACGGCCCCGGCCAACTGGTCGCGGTTCTGGCCGACCACCGCCGAGGTGTTCGCGACGAAGTCGTTGAGCTGGGTGATCACGGCCTGCAAGCCGGGGGCCTGCTCGCCGAGCAGGCGCACCAATTCGGTGAGCCTGCCGCTGAAGTCGCGCACGGTCTGGTCGTTGGCGGCGATGACCTGGGTGATCTCGTTCAATTTGACGATGGTGTTGGCGATCTGGTCCTTGTTCGCCAAGGTGACCTCGAAGGCGGAGGACAGCGCGTCCAGGGTCTCCCGCAGCCGGTCGCCGTTGCCGTTCAACAGCGGGAACAGCACGCGGCTTGCCATCGGGCCGCTCTCGCTGTCGCCCTTGAGCGCCGCGCCGAGCTGATCGAAGTTCTCCAGGATGCGGTCGAGCTCCACCGGAGTTCTGGTGCGCGCCAAGGGAATGTGATCGCCGTCGGCGAGGGTCGGGCCGGTGCCGGTGTAGGCGGGCGCGAGTTCGACGTGGCGATTGGTGATCAACTGCGGTGAGATCAGCGCGGCCATGGCGTCGGCCGGGATCTTGACGCCCTTGTCGATCGACATGGTCACTTCGACATAGCTGCCGCGCGCGGTCACGGTGTCGACCGTGCCCACCGGTACCCCGAGCACGGCGACCTCGTTACCCGCGTACAGGCCGGCCACATTCTCGAAATCGGCGCTGATGCGGACGTGTTCGGCGAGGTACCGATCCGGCAGCGCGGTGACGCTGTCGGGCAGCACCGAACATCCGGCGGCGAGGGTCGCCGCCGCGCACATCACCACGAGTTCGACAATCCTACGAATTCTCATCAGTTGCACCCCGGTACCGCTTGCGCGAAACACAGCCAGTTGTCCGGGAATATCCATGGCGCCCAGACTTCGCCGTAGGGGCCGTTCCCGAGGACGTTGTTGAACTGCCGGAAGGCCACCGGCATGATCTCGTAGAGGTGGTCGAGGTTGTCGCGGTTCTTCTCCAACCCCTCGGTCATCGTGTTGAGGTTGTCGATCAGCGGGCCGAACTGGCCGCCGTTCTCCACGCCCATCTGTTGCAGCAGACCCGACAACTGGGCGACATTGTCGAGCAGGCGGCGCAGCATGTCCTGGCGCAGCGCCACCGCGTTGCCGATGGCCTCACCGCGGGTCAGCAGCAGCAGCACGCTGTTCTGGTTGTCCGACACCAGCTCCGAGACCTGGTCCATGCTCTTCAGCAGCGCGTCGACCTCGTCGCGGCGTTCGTTGATCACCTTGGCGAGTGAGCCGATGCTGTCCAGCGCGGCGACCGTGAGCTGCGGCGAATCGCCCATCTGCCGGTCCAACAGGTCGAGTGACTGGCGCAGCTTGGCCGGGTCGATGCGCTCGATGCGCTCGAAGGATGACTTGTATTGCGGGTCCTGGATCACCTTGCCCAGGTTGTAGGGCACCGCGGTGTTCGCCAGCACGATCGTGTCGTCGGGCAGGCCCTTGCCGTCGCCCGGCACGAGTTCGATGTGCAGCCGTCCAAGGATGGTCGACATCTTGATCGCGGCGCGGGCATCGGCGCCGAGGCGCAGATCCCGGCGCACCCGCAGGTCGACGACCACCTTGTCGTTGACCAACCGCACCGCGCGCACCGCGCCGACCTCGATACCCGAGACGTCCACCGTCGCACCCGGGCGCAGACCCGCGGCCTGGGCGAATTCCGCGTGGATCGTCTTGTCCGCGAAGCGGGCCTGCGAGATCGCGCTCGACCCGACCAGCAGCAGCGCCACCGACGCGGCGGCTATGACGCCGAGCCACAGGAATCTGTTGCGCGAGTAGAAGGTAAGCATCCGTGTTCTCATCGGCACACCTCCGATTGCGAATTTCCGCCCACCTGCGAGAACACCCCGGGCGGGAACAGCACGCCCCACAGCGAGACGTCGAGGCGGCACACGTAGGCGTTGCCGTAGGCGCCGTAACCGGTGAAGCGGGCCAGTGCGTTGAGGAAGGTCGGGAACTGCACCGCGGCCTTGTCCAAGGCGGCGCCGTTGAGCAGCAGCAGCGCGACACCGTCGGTGGCGTCGTTCTGCGCCTCTGCCAGATTCGGCTTCACCTGGGTTACCAGTCCCACCAGGGAATCGGTCGCGGTGGCGACCTGTGCGACCGAGGATTTGAGCGATTCGCCCTCGGCGTAGAGCGCCTCGACCAGCGCACGCGACTGTGTGATCAGCGTTTCCAGTTCCTGGCTGCGATTGGCCAGACCGGTCAGCACAGCGCTGAGGTTGGTGATGACGTCGCCGAGGATGCGATCGCGTTGCCCGAAGGTGGTCGCCAGGTCGGCGGCCTGGGTGACCAGGGTGCTCAGTGACACCCCGTCGCCCTGCAATGCCTGGATCAGGGTCTCCGACAGCGAATTCACCTGATCCGGTTGCAGCACGCTGAACAGCGGCTCGAATCCCGACAGCAGCGAGGAGACGTCGAAGGAAGGTTCGGTGTGCTCGATCGGGATGTGCCCGCCCGGACTCAGGGGCTGTCCCTGCTCCTTGCCCGGCGCCAGCGCGATATAACGCTGGCCGATGAGGTTCTGGTATCGCACCAGCGCCCTGGTGGTCGTGGTCAGCCGCTGGCGCTGCTGGATACGGATCTCGATGCGCGCCAGATAGTTGTCCTCGAAGTCGATGGCGTCCACCCGCCCGACCCGCACGCCTGCCATGCGCACGTCGTCGCCCACCCGCACGCCCATCACATCGGAGAAGGTCGCCGAATAGCTGGAGGTGTCGCCGGGTACCGAGCGTTGCAGGGTGGACCAGATGGTGTAGGTCAGCGCGATGGCCAGCACCGCGAAGAAGCTGAATCCGATCAGTGCCCTAGCGGATTTCACGGTCACTTACCTCCTTCGGCGGTGTCGTAGACGGTGACCGTTCCACCCGCGATCAGCGGCGTGAGCAGCAGCAATTGGGCGGCGGTCGGCTTGCCGCCGACCATGGCGGCCACACCCGCGTATCCGCGTCCGCTCGCGATGGGCTTGGCGTTCGGCGTCGGCGCGGCGCTGTCGGCGGCGGGTGCGGTCAGTCCGGGGATCGCGGGGATGCCGGGGATCGCGGGCAGCGACGGCAGGCCCGGGGTCGCGGGCAGTCCGGGGACAATCCCGCCCGGCGCGGACTGCGGCAGGGTCGCGGGCAGCGGCGCGGGGCCCGCGGCATCGAGCCAGCGCGGGGTCAGCTGCGCCGGGTACTGCTGTTCCGGTGCGACCTGCGGCACGGTGGGCCCGCCGCAGCGCGGACCGTACATATCGCCGTAGTGCGGGCAGTCCTGGGCGGTGTACTGCTTGAAGGGCGTGAAGCTCACGTCCATCGACCACACCATCTGCCGCTGCGGACCCCACGTGAACACCGAGGACATATTGTTCAGTGTCTTGTTGAGGTTGCCGATGGCGAACGGGATGGCGTCGGTGTCCTTGGCCAGCGAGCCGAACAACTGGCCCAGACCCGGCACGAGTTCCTTGGCCGAATTCGGATTCGCCGCGAACAGCCCGTTGACGGTGTCGATGGTGTTGCTCGCGTTCGCCAGCAGCGCGACGAGGTTGGCGCGGCGTTCGGTGAGTGTGCGCGCGGAGGTCACCGATTCGGCGAGCACGCCGACCAGTTCGGGTGCGGACTTGCTCAGCTCGGTGGTCGCGCGGCCGAGATCGCCGAGCAGGTCGCCGATCTCGGGAATCGAGTGCACCTCGGTGAGCCAGCGATCCAGACGTTCGATGGTGGAACCGGGCATGCGCGCGCCCGGGTCGAGCGCCGCCGACAGGGTGGCGAGCACGCGGCCGAGCTTCTCGGGCTGGATATTGTCGAGCACGTCGCGCAGGACGGTGAGCGTGGTCTGCAACTGGACCGTCGCGGCGCCGGTGTCCTCCGGAATGGTCGCTCCCGCGGTGAGTTTCGCGCCGGAGTAGCCATTGTCCACCAGTTCGACGGCGGTCACGCCGAACAGGTTGTTCGGCACCACCCGCGCCGTGACGTTGGCGGGGATACTGCCCGCGACGGCGGGGTCGAGGTCGACCGAGGCGCGCTGGCGCAACCCTTTGCCGACCACCTCGACATCGGCGACGGCGCCCACGACCATGCCGCGGAACTTCACGTCGGCGCGGGCGGGCAGTCCGTCACCTGTGCTGGTCAATTCGACTGTGACCGGCACCTTTTCCTCGAAGTATCCGTTGTAGCGCAGCATGAGCAGACCGAGCAGCAGCAACAGCGTCGCGAACATGGCCAGACCCGCGAGGGTCAACTGACGGGCGGTTGCGCCGCGTCCACTTGGATCGAGTATCACCGCGGCCCCTATCCCGAGATGCGGAATCCGGGGTCGATTCCCCAGATCGCGAGGGTCAGAAACAAATTGGCGAAGACCATGATGACGATGACCATCTTGATCGCACGGCCCGCCGCCACCCCGACCCCTTCGGGGCCGCCGGTCGCGGTGAAGCCGTAGTAGCACTGCACGAAGGTCGCCAGCAGGGTGAACATGGCGACCTTGAGCAGGGAGAAGAAGACGTCGGGACCGACGAGGAACTGGAAGAAGTAGTGGTCGTAGGTGCCCGCCGAGGTGCCGCCGAGGAACAGCACCGACAGTTTGGTCGCCATATAGGCGGTCGCGAGCCCGACGGTGTAAAGCGGGATGATGGTCAGCGTCGCCGCGATCATCCTGGTGCTCACCAGATACGGCAGCGGCCGGATGGCGATCGATTCGAGCGCGTCGATCTCCTCGGAGATGCGCATCGATCCCAGTTGCGCGGTGAAGCGGCAGCCGGCCTGGATCGCGAAGGCCAGCGTGGCCAGGATCGGAGCCAGTTCCCTCGTGGTGGCGAATCCGGAGATCGCGCCGGTCAGCGGTCCCATCGTGAGCAGGTTCAGCGCCGTGAACGATTCCATGCCGACGGTGATGCCGCCGAAGGCGCACAGGATGATGACGACGCCGACGGTGCCGCCGCCGACGATGAGCGATCCGTTACCCCAGCCGAC
The DNA here is from genome assembly GCF_001310275.1 of Nocardia arizonensis. Classification (GTDB taxonomy): domain Bacteria; phylum Actinomycetota; class Actinomycetes; order Mycobacteriales; family Mycobacteriaceae; genus Nocardia; species Nocardia arizonensis. The sequence goes on along the minus strand of NZ_LGYZ01000118.1, from coordinate 67,510 downwards.
ATCGGCGGTGAGGCGCAGCACCTCCTTGCGGTAGTGCTTGAGCACGAACGGTATCGCCGCGAGCGCTTGGAGGAAGGTGACGACCTGATGTCCGACGCGCTGGTTCACCTGGTACGGCGCGGCGACCACCGCGCCGACCGCCCGGAACGGTCGCAGTGCGGGCGGGGTGTATTGCGATCCCACCTCAGATGACCTTCGTGGGGAACAGCGTGTTGTACAGCTGCGTGAGAATGATGTTGGTGGCGAACAACATCAGCGCCGAGGTGACGACCGCCGAGTTGACCGCGTTCGCGACGCCGCCGGGTCCGCCCTTGGCGTGCAGGCCGACATCGCAGGCGATGATCGCGGTGAGCGCGCCGAAGATCGCGGCCTTCACCAACGCCACCAGCAAGTCGTTCGACACCGCGAAGGAGGCGAACGAGCCGATGAACGAACCCGGCGTACCGGATTGGGCATAGACGTTGAACATATAGGCCGTCGCGAAGCCGACGAAGACGATGAATCCGCACAGCAGCATGCTGACCAGCACGGCGGCCACCAGGCGCGGGGCGACCAGGCGGCGGACCGGATCGACGCCCATGACCATCATGGCGTCGATCTCCTCGCGGATGGTGCGCGAGCCGAGGTCGGCGCAGATGGCCGAGCCGACCGCGCCCGCGATCATGAGCGAGGTGACCAGCGGCGCGCCCTGACGGATGATGCCGAGACCCGCGACCGCGCCGATGAAGGTGGTCGCGCCGACCTGGTTGACCAGCGCGCCGACCTGGATGGAGACCACGACCGCGATGGGGATGGCGACGAAGATCGTCGGCGCCGCGGAGACGCTCGACATGAACGCGCATTGCTTGATGAACTCTTGGTAGGGGAATCGGCGGGCGGCGATAGCGCGGAACAGTTCGATGATCGCGTCGCGTCCCAGCACCACCTGACGGCCCAGCGTCTCCAGCGAACGCTGCGGATGACGCTGCCACAGGCCCTTGAGATCCTCGACCGCCAGCTCCAGGTCGGTTCGTTGTCGAGGTTGTTCGGTGATGGTCACTGGTGCCCGAGTCCTTTCTCGGCTGTCCGCCGCTCACTCGACAACCGGACGACCGGTCGCCCCCACGAGGCACGGAGCGTGTGAAGTGTTGCACAACCCTATGCGCGGCACAAGCTGTATGTGAATCTGAATTCCGATTGTTTCGAACGGTGAGCGTTCATACCCAATGAGGGCATCCATATTTCTGGATACCACCTTGAGCTGGCGATATGCCGTCATACGGGAAGGTTAGCGGATAAATTTCCCGCCATGACGGTCAGATATGTTTCCGTCTACTTCAGAACCCGAAGGCCGATTCGGATCAGGTCGTCCCGGCCAGTCGATGCTGTAGCAGCACCAGTCCGTAGCCAAGGGCGCCGACTCCGGCGACGACGACGCTCAATACCGCCAACCAGAGTCCGAATCGCAGGATCGGGTTGACCTTCATCCGCCCACCGAGGATCTTGACGCCGATCACCAGGATGTCGATGAGCCACACCAGCGCCATCATCAGGTCATGCACACATTCGAGAAGGTGAGCACGGGCCAGCACACGATGGAGCCGAGGAAGGAGATGACGACATCGATGCCGTGCATGCGCTCGAGGTGGCTGGTGTGGGTCAGCGACCAGACCAGACCGATGAGCCCGTAGGGGATTCCGATGATGATCAGCGTTCCGATGAACTCGGACACCTTCATCTCATAGCTGAATATTCGATCCAGCTTCGCGAGCATGGGCGTTTGCGTCCTTTCCTGCACCCGGTCGACCGAACGGACCGACCCGGGTGTGACCGGGGACCGCCACACCGCGGGTCGACCCGACCGTTCGACGATCGGACGGGGTGTGCACATGTTACGCATGATTCACATCTTTTCGGAAGCCCCCGCCATGCGGCCCCGGATCCGACATCGGGTCGATTCATCACCAGCACCTGCCAGAACAGCAGATTCTCCCAGGAAGACAACAGCAGGAGCGCTACGGGAAAGTTGATCGCGAACCGCTGACATAGCCCAGAATATTCAGTAACATAGCCCCGCGAGGGCAGTTCTCACCGCCTCCGTCCGGCCCGCCGCGACGCTCGCGCGCCGCGGCGTCCGCGGCGAACGCACCGACACGAAAGGGCTCCCATGACCCTCGCCGCCCAACCGACGGACCACTCCGGTCCCGCGCCCCTCGACGTCGACCGGACCCGCATCCACATCAGCGCCTCGCACCGCCCGCTCACCAAGCGCCCGGTGAAACTGACCGACGCGCTGGACTTCTGGGCCTTCGCGGGCGCGGCCGCCAATGTGGCGATGCAGATGGCGCGCCCCGGCGTCGGCTACGGCGTCGCCGAGTCCAAGGTGGAGTCCGGCTCGCTGATGAAGCGGCCGTGGAAGCGTGCCCGCACCACAACGCAGTACCTGGCGGTGGCAGTTCTCGGCACCGACGAGGAGCGCGCGGCCTTCCGGGAGGCGGTGAACGTGGCGCACCGCCAGGTCCATTCCGAACCCGGCGCACCGGTGAAGTACAACGCCTTCGACCGCGAGCTCCAACTCTGGGTGGCCGCCTGCCTTTTCATCGGCTTCGAGGACACCTACCAACTACTGCACGGGCGCATGAACGAGGAACAGGCCGAGGCGTTCTACGCCTCCTCCGCCACGCTCGGCACCACACTCCAGGTCACCGAGGAGATGTGGCCCGCCACCCGCAAGGAATTCGACGAGTACTGGAACAAGGCGTGTGAACAGGCCGTACTCGACGACTTCGTGCGCTCCTACATCGATGACCTGCTGAATCTGCGCATGATCCACTGGTATCTGCGGTTGCCGTTCCGTAATCTGTTGCAGTTCCTCACCATCGGGTTCCTCGCGCCCTACTTCCGCGAGCAGATGGGTGTGAAGTGGACCGCGGCCGATCAGCGCCGTTTCGAGAACCTGTTCGTGTTCGTCGGCTTCGTCAACCGCTTCATTCCGCGATTCCTGCGCCACGGCGGCACGCATGCCTTGATGGCGGACCTGCGACTGCGTATGCGCAGGCACAAGCAGTTGGTGTAGCACGCCTGCCGTCGCCGTATCGCCCGCGCCGAATCCCCGTCGGCGCGGGCGCAACTCGTTACGGACAACCTCGCCACCGACGGGTGCGCGCCGTACAGTGAGCCTTTCCGGGTAGAAGGGGATCGGGGAACATCCAGGAAAAGTCACGCTACTCCTGCCCTGGTCTTGATCAATGCGTCAGAACATCAATCATCCCAGGTCAGAAGGCATTTTCTGTATTTCAACACACCCCAATCTCGGATTGCGTCCATGGATCGAGGCTAAGCGCTACGAGTGTGGCCGCCGAGAACAAAGTCCCGGCGGCCACCGAGCCGCTGTGTCTGATCGAGGACCGCTGTACGGCCGGAACCGGCCTTGCCGATCCGCAGGCGATCCGACAGTTCTGGTCAGACAATCTCCACGTACTTCCAAGGTCTATCGCGGGACTATGTCATCGAGATCGTCTGCCAAGACGCGAGCGATCTCGCGGGCGTGGACACTGTCTGCCATCGTGTCCGGGTGCGTCGTCATGTCTGGCTGAGTGGAGGTCGATAGGCGGACGAGCACATTGAGATTTCTCGACCGGAAATGTAGTGCGGTGGAGATTGTTCCGGGTGTGGTCTCGGTGACGATGTAGCAGTCCTCGCCGATACTGTCGCAGCGTGTGTGCTCGTCGGGCCTGGACCTGGTGAACGAGTCTTCGGACAAGCGCAGTCGATATCCGGGTTCGAGGCCGAGGTCGCTGGTGGTGACCGTAAAGCCGAGGTAGACCGTCCGCAGCTTGACCTGCGCCGAGTTGGAGCCGGCTACGTCGCCACCGGTCCGGGGGTAGGAGCCGCTGCAGGTGAGTGTCTCGGTCCTGGGTGGGTCATCGACTCCTCCGGTTTGGTACTGAAGGTCGGCGCTGTACAGGTCACCGGTGAACCGTGCGATCTGAGTCGCCACATCAGCGACGACGGGGCTGCAGTCACTGGGGGCCGCGGAGAACATCACCGGTGTGTCCGGGGTAGATCCGCTGTCGGTGCCGCAGGCGGGAACTCCGATGAAGACAATCGCGAGTAGTGCGATGGTGGTGCAGCGGCGTGTGAATGTGGCGACGTTCATGACGGCTGTCCCCAGGGCGGGCCGGTGGGGTTGCGAGGCTGCCAGGAGCCGGGGTCGCCTACCGACGGTGCGATATTTCCCGGTATTTCGACGCCGGCGATCAAACTGACGATGGTGTCGACCGAGCCACCGACGTCGGTCAGGTAGTCGGTGAGATCTTTGAAGACGGCAGCTGTTTCTCTGGTGAATTCCGCGAGGATGCGCTTTTTTTCAGCGTATATGGACGTGTCGCTACCTCCCGGGAAGAAGCTTCCGACACGGATGTCGTACTCGTTTCCCTCGTTCTCGCGTAGGCGGGCCGCGTAGTTGTGGATGTGCGCGATGTTAGCGGCGTAGGACTTCGACACGAAGGCGCCGATGTCGTTGATCTTGTCGTACATCGCCTGCAGCTGGGTCTTTTCCTCACGGGATGCCGTGACCAAGCGGCCGACATAGCTGGTTGCCGACTCGCTCGCAGTGCCGGTCCAGCGTGCTTTGAGGTTCTCGTTCGCGGTCTCGAGTCCGACCCCGTTGCCGCTTCCGTCGACTGCCTTTGTCAGCGAGGTGATCGCGCCCAGCCACCCTGTCAGGACCTCGGAAACCCAATTCGGGTTGCCCAGCGAATTCCGGATGGAGTCGACGATCTCCTCGATGTTGGTGATGTCGCACTCCTTGGCCTTCTTGACCACGTATGCGGCCTGTTCCCAAGGGAATACGAACTCCGACGGAAGGCCCTGCGGGTTCTTGTCCGCTGGAATCGCCAGTCCCTCTGTGGTTCCCATGTCAGTATCCGGCCTTCTCGTCGATGTAACCGAACTTCCGATAGTAGTCGGCATCGACCGAGGTGAAGTGGTTCGCGCAGGTCATCAGCTTGTCCGCAGCGTCGTCGGTGGAGTTCTTGCCGTCGATGAGCTTGGCACTGAGCGTCTCTGTGCATGCCTGCAGCTTCTTGACGATGTCGATCCCCTTGTTACCGAACATCATCTCCCGCATCGGCATCGTATTGAGGATCGACAGGTGTGCGTTCGCCCAGTAGTCGGCGGCACCGCGTACGCGCTCTGCCTCCAGCTTCAACGCCTCGGGTACGACATGGAAATCGGTCACGGTGTCACCTCGTATTCGGTCAGGTCGATCTGCGGTGACGGCATCGAGTTATCGGAGTTGATGGCATCGCAGATCAGCATCAGAACGTGATCGTCGCTGGCGCGGACGACTTCATCGGGGTTCAACTGCAGCGAACGGACGAATCCATTGGCATCGACGGAAACCGATCCGTAATCGATGAAGGTGTCACGGTCGATGAGTCGAGTGGTCGCGATGGTCTGGGCGCGGTCTTGCCTGCGCTTTCCGGATTCGATATCACGGTCGAGCTTTGCCCACTTCTGGTTCATCTCCTGCACGAGATCGAACAGCCGATTGTATTGATTCACGATGCGCCCCCTGGCGGCAATGCTGCAGTGGACGACTTCGCTGCTCCGCGCCGCGCGGAGTTGACGGCGTCGACGATGGCGTGTGCCGCGATGGTGATCTGTTGGGCGGCGCTCCACGCGGGCGCTGCGCGGTCGCAGAATCCGTTGGCCAGCACGATGTTGTGGACAGCGCCATCCGGAGTCACACAGGCAGAGGCCAGATGGTCAGCGGATCGGGCTGTGAACCCGTTGTGAGGTGTGTCGGATGCTGGCGCACGGGTTGGGTGAACCGGCCTGCGGTGGAGGTGGGCGGACGTCGCTCACCGGTGGAGGATTCCTCCGCGTGCTCGGGTCCGCAGCGGTGACCCGACCTGTTGGGGCCAATGGTTTGATGAGCGGTTCCTCGTCCCAGAATTCATCGGGATCGTCGTAGTGGTTGTACCAAGCCTGTGGGGTCATCGCTGTACCTCGGAAACCGTGTCGAATGTGTCCTTGTCAGTATCTACAGGAAATCTCGGACCGAAAGTTGCTGGCCAGCAAAGCTTGTGCGCTAGCTGGCTGGTGATTGCGCAGCCCGGCCGGTGCGGGCCGCGCAATTGTGCCCGCCAGTGCGGGGCGCGCGACCGTTGGTGGCGGCGCCCCCGGCGACGGAGTAGATCCAGTCTCACCAACCACGACACCGCACCCTCGACGATCTCGGCGGTATCGCTGCTGACCTCGGCGGTGGCGCTAGCCTCGATCAGTTGCCGCGCTGGTGTTTGGTCGCGGCTGACATCTCCCCGGCGGCCGGATGCCCACGCACCAGGTCGACCCGGCCCCACCGCGTTTCGTCGACCCAGAGTTCGAGCGCCGCTACCGCGAGGAGATGACCGCGGCGGCCGAGGAGTTCGGCGCGGGCGCCCTGGTACAGGTCGAGGTTGCGCGTGGCTTCGTAGCCGACAGCGATGTTGCTCAGCGCGTAGCCGACGTTCTGGGCGCTGCTTTCGATGGCCAGCTCGAGACGCGGATCGAGTAGGTGAATCGGACCCAGCAGTGCAGTGAACAGGGCACCGCGCGAGACCGCTTGGGCTTTTGATCTCGCGGCGGTAGGGTTCGTCGTCGGCCAGGCGCAGCACGTGCGGGGATTTGAAGATCCGCCCGCGCCCGTCCGGATACACCAACCGCGACAACACACCGAAACGCCCGTAACCGGACACACCCGCATCAATCACGCGGACATGAAACCATCAGCAGAACAACCCGATTCAGCCCCGTCAGCTTAGCGTGACTTTCCTCTCGGAGTCTCAACCCCCTAGAACCCGTAGAAGATACGGGTGGTAGCGCGTCGTTCGCGACAACCGCGCGCCGTTCACAGGTGTGCGAAGTATTCGCAATATGCGAAGTCGGTTTCCAATACGGAACCGCGTTGCGATTCGGGACGATTCAGAGCGAGTATCCGTCCGCGCGCGAATCGGGGACGATGCGCCCCGCCGCCACCAAGGCGCGGAATGCCGCGCCTTTACTCGGGCAGTCGTCGGCACCGCATCCGCGATGCGACTGCATGACGTCGTGCGCCTGCTGCACCGTCAGCGGGTCGAGCGGTGGCTCATGGTGGTCGGTGGTCATGGTGCGCCCCAACGACATACCGATCGCGCCGGCGGTCGCGACCAGGACGGCGCAACAGGTGAGGATCGACCACAGCGATCCCATAACTCACCTACCGGCGGCTCGACGGAAGCGGTAGGCCGACGCGGCTAGATACTGGTGGCACGCGGCGCCGTGACCCGCGTGCACCGTGAGGACGAACCTGGCGCGTTCGTCATCGAGCAGCAGCGGTTCCTGTGCGCAATCACGGCTCTGCACCAGCCACAATTCCCTCATATCCGAGTTCAGCACGTCCATCGTTCACCTCCGAGCGGTTCAGTGCATCCGGCACCGGAAGGCGCCATCGGAACCGCGCTCGAGGCGGCTGGATCGGACCGCCCCGGGACCGTGCGCCGGGTTTCCGTGGAGCGGCGCCCTCGTAAGGTCTGGGCAGAACCCCGGTGCCGGATGCGATTTCAAGAGTGCGCGTTGCGATTCGGTAGATAACAGTCCCGAAGGCGGTAATTGCGAGTAATTTCCGATTGAATCAGCCTGGTGCGAGGAAGTAGGACCTATGGTTGAGGTCGACTGGACCGGTGAAGATGTTGTAGCACTGCGGGCGGCGATGCGGCGAAGTCGCTATGAGTTCGCGCGCCTGGTGGGCGTTACCCCGCGCACCGTCGTCTTGTGGGAGAAGGGCCGGACAACCCGGATGCATGCCGCAAGCAGACGCTTACTCGACCGGGTGCTATCCGAAGCCGATCCAGTCATCGTCGCGCGATTCGAGCGGGCGATCACGGCGGGCCACGACGCGGCCAGTGAAACCGGCGATACGAGCGCGGCGCTCGTTCGGAACACCAAGCTCGGTAGGGACAGCGCGCCGGAACACACGGAAAACCGTGCGGCGCCGATCGGGCTCGACAAGGAAGTCGAGGATGACGACGTGAGACGTCGAGAGTTGCTGGCCTGCATCGGCGCGGGCCTCGCGGGCCACGCGGCCGACCTCGTCGTGAGCGAACCGGAGAAGATGCTCGCGGCGCTGGATGCGGGATCGGTGAGTGAACGCAGGCTCGGGTTGCTGGAGGAGACCGCCGACGTGCTCGGCAGCCGGGTCGTCCAGGTACCCCCGCACGAATTGCTGCAATCGACGCTGGAGCAATTCCGTATGGTACGAGGCTGTCTCGGCGAAAGACAGGCCACGCTGCACCAGATCCGGTTGGTGCGCACCGCGGGCAGGCTGGCGAATGTCGCGGGAGAGATACTTTTCAACGAAGGACATTTCGGCCAGGCCCGGCTGTGGTACACCACGGCCATTCACGCGGCACAGGACATCGGCGACCGCTATTCCGAGGACATCGCGCTGGCCGGACTGAGCTATCTGCCCACCTACAGCGACCGCCCCCGCGATGTGCTCGATCTGCTGACGCCGCGCCTGGCCGAGGATCCGCGCACGGGCGCGGCCGCGGCCTGGCTGTGGGGTATGGCTGCGCGCGCGCACGCCAAACTCGGCGACGCCGACCAGTTCACCTACTGCATCGAGAAATCCGCGGCCTCGCTCGACAGCGTGGCCGGACAGGACCTCCCGGTCGGCATCTTCTCCTTCCGTCCCGAGAAATTGGCCTTCTACCAAGCGGTCGGCTACGCCGAACTCGGCAGACCCGACGACACCGCGCGCGCCGCCGCGCGCGCGATGTCGCTCTACGATCCGCGCGAGACGATGGAACCGGCGCTGGTGCGCTTCGAACACGCCACCGCGCTGCTCGGCTCGGGCGAGATCGAGGAGGCGTGCGCGGTGGCCACCGCGGCCATCACCGACAATCACACCTATGTCGGCATGACGGTGTCCAAGCGGGCCAGACAGTTCGACGCCGCCCTCGCGCCGCTGCGCGGCCGAGCGCTGTCGGACTGGCGTCAGCAGGCCGCGGCGGTGCTCGGGCCTTCCCAGATCCGCGCGTAGTCGCACGCCCGGCCCGGACGGCCACCGAGGGGTAGGACCGGGCGTGCGCACGCGGGCGGGGTGAGGGGGCGGGGCGCACCGGTCGGCGTGGGATGACCCGGTGCGCCCCGCGTATTCAGCGGGTCCGGTCGTGACAGGACCCGGTCCTCAGCGCGAGGACTCGGTCTCCATGGCCGCGATGAGCGAGGCCGGGCGCATGTCGAGCCAGTGCGCCTCGACATAGGCCAGTCCGGCCGCACGGCCCGCCGGGCCGTAGGCGATGTGCCAGCCGGTCGGCACGCTGGCGAAGACGGGCCACATCGAGTGTTCGCCCTCCTCGTTGACGAGCACGTAGAACTGGGCGGTGTCGTCGTCGAACGGATTGTGCATGGTGAACCTTCCTCGGTTGTCGGTGCGCTCAGGCGCGTTCGGCGCGCTCCCACAGTGCGGACAGCACGTGACCGATCCGGGCGAGCGCGGCATCGGAGGTCATCCGCCAGTGCGTGGTCGCCACGGCGTGGTTGTGCACGGTGCCGTCCACCGCGTCCGCCCAGCCCGCCGCACCGGTCGCGCCGGTGGGGTCGTCCAGTGACGCGGTGAAGTACACGAGATTGCCCTTATAGGGCCGCGGCCGGTAGCGGGTGATCAATTCCAGCGATCTGCCCCCTGCGGCGAGCAGCCGCGCCAATCGGTCGGCGCCGAAGGACGCGAACGGTTCCGGCAGCTCGTCCATATGCCGCAACAATTGCGCGGCGTCGAGTTCGGCGAAGTCACCGGCACGGTCGCCGAGCAGGCCGCCGACGAGATCGGCCAGCGGCACGGTCGCCGACGCGCCGTCGGGCACCGTGCGCGGGCTGTCCATCATGGCCAGCACCGCGACGTGCTGACCCTGCTCCTGCAATCGCACCGCCACGGCGTGCGCGAGCACGCCGCCCAGCGACCATCCGAGCAGGTGATAGGGGCCCTCCGGCTGCACCGCGCGGATCTCGACGACATAGCGCCGCGCCCAGTCCTCGATCGAATCCGGCAGCGCTTCGGCCGAATTGAGCACCGGCGATTGCAGACCGTATATATCGCGGTCGGCGCCGATATAGGCCGCCAGTCCCGCGAAGGACCAGGCCACCCCGCCCGCCGGATGCAGGCAGAACAGCGGCTCCTTCGTCCCGCCGCGGCGCAGCGGCAGCAGCACGTCGAAGGCGGCCTCGGCGGCCACCCGGCCCCGGCCCGCGCGGGCGAGGGCGAGATGAGCGAGCAGACCGGCGGGCGTGGGCGCGGCGAACAACCACACCACCGGAATCCGTTCGGCCAGTTCCTCGCTCAGCCGGGTAGCGAGCCTGGTCGCGAGCAGCGAATTGCCGCCGCGTTCGAAGAAGTTGTCGTCCATGCCGATCCGCTGCGCCTCGAGCACCTCGGCGAAGACCGCGCAGACCGTGTGTTCGGCATCGGTGCCGGGCGCACGGAATTCGCGCGCCTCGAGTTCGGGACGCGGCAGCGCGGCCCGGTCGACCTTGCCGTTGGCGTTGAGCGGCAGGGCGTCAAGCCGCATCAGCACCCCGGGCACCATATAGCTCGGCAGAATCTCGGCGAGTTCCGACCGCAGCGCCGTGGCGTCCACCGCCGCCGCGGCGGTGAAATAGCCGACCAGCATGGCATTGTCGCCGCCGGTGCGGTGCACGATCACGATGGCCTCGCCGACCTCGGGCCGCGACCGCAGCGCGTGCTCGACCTCGGCGGGCTCGATGCGGTATCCGCGCACCTTGACCTGGAAGTCGCGCCGTTCGACGTACTCGAGATGGCCGTCCGCGCTCCAGCGCACCATGTCGCCGGTGCGGTAGAGCCGGGCGCCCGGCGCGCCGAACGGGTCGGCGACGAATCGCTCCGCGCTCAGCTCCGGCCTGCCGTGATAGCCGCGGGCCAATTGCGCCCCGCCGAGGTACAGCTCGCCGGTGACGCCCGCGGGCACCGGATGCAGGCGGTCGTCGAGCACGTAGACGGTATTGCCCGCCTGCGCGCGGCCGATCGGCACCACCGACCGCGCGGGGAGCGAATGCCGCTCGGCGGTGCGGAATCCGGTCACCGAGACGGCCGCCTCGGTGGGGCCGTACAGATTGTCGATGCGGGCCGAGGTGGCGCGCTCGACCCGGTCGAGGGTCGCCGAGGGCAGCGCCTCGCCGATGACGAGCAGTCTGCGCAGACTCGACGGCAGCTCACGACCGCCGCTCACCTCGCTCAGCATTGCCAGCAGGGAGGGCACCAGGGTCACCGTCGTGATGCCCGCGCGCTCGATCAGCGCGAGCACGCCCTCGGGATCGCGTTGCGCGCCCTGCGGCGCGAGCACCGCCCTGGCTCCGGTGCGCAAGGCCAACCAGAACTCCCACACCGACAGGTCGAAGGCGGCCGAGGTCATCAACAGGGCCGTGTCCTCGCCGCCGAGTCGGTATTCCGTTTGCATCCAGGCCAATTGGTGGCTGACCGCCGCGTGCGGCACGGCCACGCCCTTGGGCGCGCCGGTGGAACCGGAGGTGAAGATGACGTAGGCGGTGTTCATCGGACGCAGCGGGGCGAGCCGCTCGTAGGGGCGCACCGGTCCGGCGGGCAGCGCCGGATCGACAGCGCACACGTCCAGCAGCACCTCGTGTCCGCAGACCGAGGCGGGCAGCATGGGCCGCCGACCGGAGACCATCACCAGCTCCGGCGCGGCCGCGGCGAGGACCGCGGTGGTGCGTTCCAGCGGATGGTTCGGGTCGAGCGGCACGTACGCGCCGCCCGCGGTCACCACCGCGTACATGGCGACCATGAGGTCGACGCTGCGCGGAATGGCCAAGGCCACCAGGGTTTCCGGTCCGACGCCGCGGGCGACGAGGGCGCGCGCGGTCCGGTTGACCCGCGCGGCGAACTCCGCGTAGGTCACGGTGTCATCGCCCTCGACGACCGCGATCGCGCCGGGTGTGCGGGCGACCTGCCGCTCGAATTCGGCGACGAGGATGCCGCCGGTCACCGTGCGGTCAGGGCGGTTCCAGGTGTCGAGGATGCGCCGGGATTCGGTGGGGTCGAGCAGGGCCAGATCCCCGACCGGCGTCTCGGGCGTGGATCGCACCGCGCCGAGCAGCCGCTGCAGCCTGCCCGCGAAGCCCGCGACGGTGGATTCGTCGAACAGGGCGGTGGCGTAGGTGATCGAGGCCGCCAGTCCCAGCGGTGTGCCGTCGGCGTCGTAGCGGTCGGTCACCACCAGGTGCAGGTCGAACTGTGAGATTTCGGATTCGAAGTCGACGGCGGTCGCGTCGGCCCCGTCGAGGGCGAACCGCGCCTCGCTCTGGTTGTGGAAGGAGTAGCCGACCTGGAACAGCGGGTGGCGCGCGGTCGAGCGCTCGGGGTTGAGCACCTCCACCAGCCGTTCGAATGGGACATCGGCGTGCGCGAACGCGGCCAGGTCGCCGCCGCGCACGCGGTCGAGCAGTGCGGCGAAGCCCTCGGACGCCGCGACCTCGGTGCGCAGTACCAGGGTGTTGACGAACATGCCGACCACGTCGTCGAGTTCGGCCGCGCCGCGCCCGGCCACCGGTGTGCCGACGCAGATGTCGGAGGTGCCCGACAGCCGCGCCAGCAGCAGGGCGAAGGCCGCGTGCACGACCATGAACAATGTCGCGCCGCGGGCGCGGCCGAGCTCGACCAACTCGGCGTGCAGTCCGGCGTCGACGGTGAAGTCGACGTGACCGCCCCGGGTGGACACGATGGCGGGCCGGGGCCGGTCGGCGGGCAGGTCGAGTTGCGCGGGCAGATCCGCGAGCGTGGTCCGCCAGAAGTCGAGCTGACGCGCGATCAGCGAGGTGGGATCGCCCTCGTCGCCGAGCAATTCGCGCTGCCAGAGGCTGTAGTCCGCGTACTGCACCGGCAGTGGCGTCCACCGCGGCGCGGTGCCGCGCAGGCGCGCGGCGTAGGCGAGCATCACGTCGCGGGCCAGCGGCGCCAGTGAGGAACCGTCGGCGGCGATGTGGTGGACGACCACGACGAGCACATGCTCCGGCGTGGTCGCGGGCGCCTCGGCGACCGGTGCGAACAGCCGGGCACGCAGCGGCACCGCCTCGGCCACGTCGAAACCCGCGCCGACGAAATCGGCCACGGCCGTGGGCAGATCGTCGGCGGGCACCGCGATCGGGGACAGCACCGGCGTGCCCGCGTCCTCGGGGGCGAGCACCACCTGCACCGGACCGGAGTCGCGCTGCGGATACACCGTCCGCAACACCTCGTGCCTGGCCACCACGTCCGCGACGGCCGCGTTGAGCGCGGCGATGTCGAGCGCCCCGCTCAGCCGCACCGCGAGCGGGATGTTGTATGCGGTGGACTGGCGGTCCAGGCGGTTGAGGAACCACATGCGCTGCTGGGCCAGCGACAGCGGCACCGGCACATCGCCGCGGCGCGCGGTGAGCGCCGGACGCGCGGGTTCGGCCGTGCCGTCGCCCCCCGACGCCGCGGCCAGTCCGGCCACGGTCGACTGTTCGAATACCGTGCGTACGCCGACCGAGACCCCCAACGCCGCGCCGAGCCGTGCGGCCAGTTGGGTGGCGGTCAGCGAATTGCCGCCGAGTGCGAAGAAGTCGTCCGCGCGGCCGATCCGGTCGGGGTCGAGTCCGAGCACGCCCGCGACGATCCGGGCCACGGCGCGTTCGGCCTCGGTGGCGGGCGCCTGGAAATCGGCCGTGCGGAAGACGGGCTCCGGCAAGGCTTTCCGGTCGAGCTTGCCGACCGGGGTGAGCGGAATGGCGTCGAGCACCATGACGGCAGCGGGCACCATATAGGCCGTCAGCGAGCGCGCCGCGAAGGCGATGAGCTCGTCGACGTCGACGATGCTACCCGCGACCGGCACCACGTAGGAGACCAGCGCCACCGCGCCGCCCGCGTCGGTATGGCCGACGGTGACCGCGAATTCGACCGCGTCGTGCGCGGTGAGCACCGCGTCGATCTCGCCGAGTTCGATACGCAGTCCGCGCACCTTGACCTGCTGATCGGAGCGTCCAACGTACTGGATCGCACCGGATGCGCTCCAGCGCACCAGATCGCCGGTGCGGTAGAGTCGCCCGCCCGCGGGTCCGTGCGGGTCGGCGACGAAGCGCTCCGCCGAAAGACCCGGTCGCGCGTGGTATCCGCGGGCCAGTCCCGGACCGCGCAGGTACAGCTCGCCCGTGACACCCACCGGCACCGGCTGCAATCGCGCGTCCAGGACCAGCGCCGCGGTGCCCGGAATCGGGGTGCCGATGTCGAAGGCCGCGCCGGGACGCAAGGGTGCGCTGATCGTGGTGATGACGGTGGTCTCGGTGGGGCCGTAGGTGTTGTAGAAGTTGCGGCCGTCGGCCCAGCGCCGCACCAGTTCCGGGCCGTACGCCTCGCCGCCGACGGTGACGTGCGCCAGATCCGGCAGTCCGGCCGGGTCCAGGGTGCGCAGCACCGCCGGGGTGATGAAGGCGTGGCTGACACGCTGTTCGCGCATGAGCGCGGTCAGTTCCGCACCGCCGTAGACACCCGACGGCGCGACCACCAGCGCCGCGCCCGCGGGCAGGGCGAGCAGATATTCGAGCATGGACGCGTCGAAGCTGGGCGAGGCCACGTGCAGCACCCGGGCGTCGGAGTCGACCCGATACCGGTCGGCCTGTGCCAGCGCCACCGCCGCGATACCGGCGTTGGTGGCGACGACGCCCTTGGGGACGCCCGTCGATCCCGAGGTGTAGATCATCCAGGCCGGATGGTCGGTGCCCACCGGACGCACGAGTTCGGCCGGTGCGATCGGCGCCGCGCTGGTGTGCCGCAGCCGCGAGGCGGTGGCCTCGGAGTCGAGCACCAGCCATTCGGTCGCGCCCGGCAGCGCCGCGTGCGACGCGGTGAGGGTCAGGCCGACGCGCGCACCGGAGTCGGTGAGCATATGGGTGATGCGGTCGGCGGGATAGGTGGGATCGACCGGGACGAAGGCCGCGCCGGTCTTGGCCACGGCCCACACCGCAAGCACCGATTCCAGCGAGCGTTCGATGGCGACGGCCACCATGTCCTCCGCGCCGACGCCGTAGCCGATGAGCATGCGCGCCAGTCGCGCGGACCGCTCGTCCAGTTCCCGGTAGGTCAGCGTGCGATCCTGCCAGATCACCGCGACGCCATCGGGATTGGACGCGACCGCGGCCGCGATCATCTGGGCGAGGGTACGGCGGCGCGGCTCGGGCGCGCCACCGCCGCCGCGGAGCAGTTCGGCGCGTTCGGCGGGGGCGAGCAGGTCGGCCGCGCCGACGGGGCCCGCCGGATCGGCGGTGAGCGCGCCGAGCAACCGTCCGAAGCGGCGCAGCAGGCTCGCGGCGGTGTCGGCGTCGAACAGATCGGTCGCGTAGTTCACCTCGACGCCGAGATGTCCGTCCGTGTCCGTGCCCGCGTCCACGGTGAACTGGAGGTCGAAACGCGCGACCGGCTCGTCGAATTCGACCGCGGACAGGTCCAGACCCGGCACCGCGAAGGTGTCGGCGCCCGTGTCGAGATAACTCAGCGCGACGGTGAACAGCGGGTGGCGGGCCAGCGAGGTCTCCACGCCCAGTTCCTCGACGACCTGTTCGAAGGGCACGGTGGCGTGCGCGAAGGCCGCCAGATCGGTGGCCCTGGTCTCGGCGAGCAGGTCGAGAAAGCCGCGTTCGGCCGCCGGGCGGGTGCGCAGCACCAGGGTGTTGACGAACATGCCGACCAGATCGTCGAGCGCGGCCGCGCCGCGTCCGGCCACCGGTGTGCCGATGGCGATGTCGTCGGTGCCCGACAGCCGCGCCAGCAGTACCGACAGCGCGGCGTGCACGACCATGAACGGCGTCGCGCCGTGCGCGGCCGCCAATTCCCTTACCCGCCCGGCGATTCCGCCGCCGATGCGGCCGCGGACGGTGCCGCCGCGCTTGGTGGCGACCGCGGGACGCGGCCGGTCGGTGGGCAGGGTGGCGTCCTCGGGCAGATCCCGCAGCGTCTCCCGCCAGTAGGCGAGTTCGGCCCGCGCGACCTCGCTGATCGCGCGCGCCTGCCAGAGCGCGTAATCCGCGTACTGCGCCGACAGCCGCGGCCACAGCGGCGCGCTGCCGAGCATCCGGGACAGGTAGGCGCTGAGCAGATCCCGCAGCAGCGGATTCATGGAATAGCCGTCGGCGGCGATGTGGTGGATCACCGCGACCAGCACGTGGTCGTCGGCGGCGAGCCGCAACAGTGTCGCGCGCAGCGGCACCTCGGTGGTGACGTCGAAACCGCCGCCGAGCAATTCGGCTATGCGCGCGTCCAGCGCGGCGGGGTCGACCGAGGACAGATTGAGACGGACCTGCGCCGAGGCGGCGGGCAGCACCACCTGGTGTCCGACGCCGTCGGCGTCGGCGGGATACACCGTGCGCAGCGCCTCGTGCCGGGCGACGACATCGGCGAAGGCCGCGGCCAGGGCGACCTCGTCCAGTTCACCGCGGATGCGCACGGCGACCGGGATGTTGTGCGCCGCCGAATCCGGGTCGAGCCGGTTGAGCAGCCACATGCCCCGCTGCACCGGCGCCAGCGGCACTATCGGCGGACGGGGTCCGGCGATCAGCGGCAGCACCCGATCGGCGGCGCCGGCCTCGGCGGTGATCCTGGCCGCCAGCTCGCGCACGGTCGGGGTCTCGAACAGCATGCGCACCGGAACCCGCCTGCCCAGCCGCTCGCCGAGTCGGGCCAGCACCCGGGTGGCACTGAGGGAGTTGCCGCCGAGGTCGAAGAATCCGTCGTCACGGCCGATCTGTCCGCCGCCGAGCACCGCCTCGAAGGCCGCCGCCACCAGGCGTTCGGCCGGCGTGACGGGTTCGAGGTAGGCGACGCGGTCGAAGACCGGGTCGGGCAGGGCGGCGCGGTCGAGCTTGCCGGAGGCGTTGAGCGGGAAGGCGTCCATCGTGACCAGCGCCGAGGGCACCATATAGGACGGCAGCGCCGCCGCGGCCGTCGCGCGCACGGTCGCCTCGTCGACGCGCGCGCCGGGACGGACGGTGAGATAGCCGACCAGGTGATCGCCGGTAACCGTGGCGACCACCCGGGCCGCCGCCTGCGCGACACCGGGCACACCCGCCAGCACCGACTCGATCTCCCCGAGCTCGATGCGCTGACCGCGGAACTTAACCTGGAAATCGGTGCGGCCCAGGTACACCAATTCGGCGACGCCGCCGCCGGTATCCCAGCGCACCAGGTCACCGGTGCGGTACATGCGTTCACCGGGACCGCCGAAGGGATTGGCCACGAACCGATCCGCGGTCAGATCGGGGCGATCCTGGTAGCCGCGCGCGAGCTGGGTGCCCGCGAGGTACAGCTCGCCCGCGACACCGGGCAAGGTCGGGCGCAGTCGCGAATCCAGCACGTAGACACGGCTGTTCCATTCGGGGTTGCCGATGGGCATGACGGTGCGCTCGGTCTCGCCGGTGACCTCGCGGTAGGTGATGCTCACCGCCGCCTCGGTGGGGCCGTACAGATTGTGCAGCCGCGCCGCGCTCACCGCGCCGAAGGCGCGCACCGTCTCGGCGGGCAGCGCCTCACCGATGACGAAGACCGTGCGCAGCGTGGCGAGCGCGTTGCGGCCCGCCGACGACGCCACGTGCCCGGCGAAGACACTGAGCATGGACGGCACGAAATCGGTGACCGTTACGCCGTATTCGCCGATGACCTCGGCGAGGTAGCCGGGATCGCGGTGGCCGTCCGGGGTGGCCAGCACCAGCGTCGCGCCAACCCGCAGCGGCAGGAAGTAGCCCCACAGCGAGACGTCGAAGGTGGTCGCGGTCTTCTGGAGGTACACGTCGTCGGCGTCGAGCCGGTACTGCGACTGCATCCAGTTCGTCTGATTGACGATCGCGGCGTGGGAGACGCTGACGCCCTTGGGTTTACCGGTGGAACCGGAGGTGAAGATGACATAGGCCGGATGTCCGGGATGGACCGGACCGGACCGCTCGTCCACCGCGATGGGGCCGTCGTCGTAGCCGTCGAGGTTCGCCGAGTCCACCCGCACCACCGGGCCCGCGAATCCGAATTCCGCACCGTCGCCCGCGGTCAGCAGCGCCGCCGGACGGGCGGTGTCGAGGATGTGGGCGATGCGCACGGCCGGATGGTCGGGGTCGACGGGGACGTAGGCACCGCCCGCCTTGAGCACAGCGTAGATGGCCGTGACCAGGTCGATCGAGCGCCGAATTGCCAGGGCTACAAGCGATTCCGGCCCGACGCCGGTCGCGATGAGGTGGCGGGCCAGCCGATTGCTGCGCCGGTCCAGTTCGCCGTAGCTGAGCACGGTCGGGTCCGTGCCGTCCTCGGGGACGTAGATCAGCGCGGGATCGTCCGGGGTCGCGGCGGCCTGCGCCTCGAATTCGTCGGGCAGCAGTTCCGCGACGAACGCGGTGTGCGCGGAATCGTTCCACTCGCCGACCACCCGGTGCAGTTCGCCCGCCTCGAACAGGTCGATATCGCCGACGACCTGCTCGGGATCGGCGGTGACGGCGGCAAGCAGACGCAGGAACCGCGCGCCGAAGCCCGCGACGGTGGATTCGTCGAACAGATCGGTGGCGTAGGTGAACCGCAGCGTGTCCTCGGCGACGGTGAGTTGCAGGTCGAAACGGCTCGTCTCGTAGTCGACGGCGTATTCGCCGATGCCGAGTCCGGCCACCTCGATACCGGTCGGCGCCAGATTCTGGAAGTACAGCGCCACCTGGAATAGCGGGTGACGGGCCTGCGAACGCGGCGGGTCGATGACCTCGACCAGCCGTTCGAAGGGCACGTCCGCGTGCGCGAAGGCATCGAGGTCGGTGTCGCGGACGCGGCGAAGCACGCTCGCGAAGGACTCCCAGCCGGGGATGTCGGCGCGCAGCACCAGGGTGTTGACGAACATGCCGACCACGTCGTCGAGCGCCGCTTCGCCGCGTCCGGCGATCGGCGCGCCGATGGCGATGTCGGAGGTGCCCGACAGTCGCGCCAGCAGCGCCGCGAACGCCGCGTGCACGACCATGAACGGCGTCGCCTCGAACCGCGCGGCCACCGCGTCGATGCCGCGGCGCAGCTCCTCGGGCAGGTCGAGCGTGGTCGCGGCGGCGGCGTGCGTCGCCACCGGCGGACGCGGCCGGTCGGCGGGCAGATCCAGCTGGGCGGGCAGACCGCGCAGGGCACCGGCCCAATAGCCCAGCTGCCGGGCGGCGAGCGATTCGGGATCGTCCTCGGCGCCGAGCAGTTCCCGCTGCCACAGCGCGTAGTCGGCGTACTGCACCGGCAGCGGCTCCCAGGCGGGGCTCTCCCCCGCCGCGCGCGCCGCGTAGGCGGCGGCGATATCGCGTGCCAGCGGACCCATCGAATAGCCGTCGGCGGCGATGTGATGCACCACCAGCGCCAGCAGATGCTCGTGCTCGCCGAGTCGGGTCAGGGCGAGGCGCAGCGGCACCTCGGCGGTCACGTCGAAGGGCCGGGCCACGAACTCGACGAGGGATTCGGTGATCCGCTCCGGGTCGAGTGCCGTGATATCCGGTGTCGTCGCCTCGAGAATCCGCTGGTGGCCGGTGCCGTCGAGATCCGGGTAGACCGTGCGCAGGGTCTCGTGGCGCGCGATGACGTCGGCGAGCGCGGCGCGCAGCGCGGCCTCGTCCAGCGCACCGGTCAACCGGATGGCGACCGGGATGTTGTGCACGGTCTCCTCGGGATCGAACCGATTCAGGAACCACATGCGCTGCTGGGCCGGCGAGAGCGGAATCGGCTCCGGTCGCGGCCCCGCGGTCAGTGCGCTCCGGGTTCGGCCCGTGTGTGCCACGCGCGCGGCCAGTCCGGCTACCGTCGGCGCCTCGAACACCGTGCGCACCGGGATGTCACCGCACAGTCGCGCGCTCAGCCGGGCGGCCAAACGGGTGGCGACGAGCGAATTGCCGCCGAGTGCGAAGAAGTCGTCGTCGGCGCCGAGTCCGTCGACGCCGAGCAGTTCGCCCATGATCGCGGCAACGACGTGTTCGGCCTCGGTGGCGGGCGCGCGATAGGCGACGGTGTCGAACACGGGGGCGGGCAATGCGCGGCGATCGAGTTTGCCGGATGCGTTGACCGGCAGTTCCGGCAGGACCACGAAGGCCGCGGGCACCATGTAGGCGGGCAGCCGCTCGGCGGCCGCGGCGCGCTCGGCCTCGCCGTCGATATCCGAACCGACCAGATAGGCGACCAGTTGATCGCCGAGCCGTTCGTCGGCGCGGACCACGACCACCGCCTGCTCCACCGCCGCTCGCGCGGTGAGCGCGGACTCGATCTCGCCGAGTTCGATGCGCAGGCCGCGCAGTTTGACCTGGAAGTCGGTGCGGCCCAGGTAGTCGAGTTCCCCGTCGGCGGTCCAGGCGACCAGGTCGCCGGTGCGGTACATGCGCGCGCCGGGCGGACCGTACGGATCGGCGACGAATCGTTCCGCGGTCAGGTCGGGTCGGGCCACATAGCCCTGCGCCAGCTGGGCACCGGCCAGGTACAGCTCGCCGGGCACATCGATGGGCACCGGCCGCAGCCGGGCGTCGAGGACCAGCAGGCGCGTGTTGAAGACGGGCCGCCCGATCGGCACCGTGACCGCGTCGGCGTCGGTGACCTCGTGGAAGGTCACGTCCACCGCGGCCTCGGTGGGACCGTAGAGGTTGTGCACCCGCGCGCCGGTGAGCGCGCGGGCGCGCTGGGCGACGGGGCCGGGCAGTGCCTCACCGGAGGCGAATATCCGGCGCAGACCGCGGCAGCGCGCCGCACCGGGTTCGGCGACGAAGACCGCGAGCATAGCGGGCACGAAATGCACGGTGGTGATCCGCTCGGCGACGACGACTTCGGCCAGATACCGCGGATCGCGATGGCCGTCCGGCCGGGCCAGCACCAGTCGCGCGCCGACCTGCAACGGCCAGAAGAATTCCCACACCGAGACGTCGAAGCTCGCGGGGGTCTTCTGGAGTACGGCGTCGTCGGCGCGCAGACCGTAACGGTCCTGCATCCACAGCAAGCGGTTGACGATGGCCGCGTGCGAGACCGCGACGCCCTTCGGCCTGCCCGTCGAACCGGAGGTGAAGATGACGTAGGCGGTCTGCCCGGGATGCGGCGCGGCGCGCAGCTCGCTCTGGAGCAATGGCTCGGCGGCGTAGCCGCTCAGATCGAGCCGGTCGACCCGCAGCTGCCGGACGGCGCTGATGTCGAGGTCGAATCCCGAGGTCAACACGCAGATCGGTCGGGCGGTGCGCACCACGTGACCGATGCGCTCGGCGGGGTGGTCCGCGTCAAGCGGAACGTACGCGCCGCCCGCCATGACGACGGCGTACATGCCGAGCACCAGGTCGGGTCCGCGCCGCATGCCGAGCGCGACCGAGACGCCGGGACCGACGCCCTCGGCCACCAGCAGGCGAGCCAATCGGCGCGCCCGCGCGGCGAATTCGGCGTAGGTCAGCTCGCCGTCGTCCCAGCGCAACGCGACGGCCTCGGGCGTGCGCGCGACCTGCCGTTCGAACAGCGAGACCAGGGTGTGCTCGTCGGGCAGCGCGCGGCCGGTGTCGTTCCAGCGGTCGAGTACCAGACTGCGCTCGGCCGGGTCGAGCCATTCCATATCGCCCACCGCCACCGAGGGATCGGCCGCGGCGCGGGTCAGTATGCGCAGGAAGCGCTCGGCGTAGGTCCGCGCGGTACCGGCGTCGAACAGATCGGTGGCGTAGCGCAGCACACCGCGCAGCGCGGTGCCGGCATCGGTGCCGTATTCGGCGAGTTCCAGCGCGAGGTCGAACTGGGCGATGCCGTTGTCGAGCGGATAGGCGGCGACCTCGAGGTCGGGCAGGCGCAGCACGGCATCGTCGCGGTGCTCGAAGGTGAGCAGGGTCTGCACTATCGGCGAATGCGCCTGCGAACGAACCGGATTCAGCTCGTCGACAAGTCGTTCGAAGGGCAGCTCGGCGTGCGCGAAGGCGCGGACGTCGATATCGCGCACGGCGGCGAGCAGATCGGTGAAGGCGGCGCCCGCGGGTACGGCGGTGCGCAGCACCAGGGTGTTGACGAACATGCCGACCAGATCGTCGAGCGCCTGTTCACCCCGCCCCGCGACCGGGGTGCCGATGGCGAGATCCTCGGTGCGTGCCAGCCGTGCCAGTAGCGCGGCGTAGGTCGCGTGTATCACCATGAACAGCGAGACACCGTGCGCGCGAGCCAGTTTCGTGGCGGCGGCGGTGAGTTCGGCGGGCACGGTGAACTCCACCACCGCGCCGCGGCCGGAGGCCACCGGTGGCCGAGGCCTGTCCGTGGGCAGTTCGAGTACGGGCGCGAGTCCGTCGAGTTCGGTGCGCCAGTGCGCGATCCGCCGCGACAGCAGCGAGTCCGGGTCGTCGGCGGACCCGAGGAGTTCGTGCTGCCAGAGGGCGTAGTCCGGGTACTGCACCGGCATCGGGGTCCACCGCGGCGCGGCGCCGGCGCTGCGGGCGGAATAGGCCACCATGAGGTCGCGGGCCAGCGGGCCGGTGGAGACGCCGTCGGCGGCGATGTGGTGGACGACCACCACGAGCACATGGTCGCGTTCGGTGAGCCGCAGCAGCGCGGCGCGCACCGGGATACGGTCACGCAGGTCGAAAGCCGCCCCGACGACGTCGAGAACCGTATCGCGCAATCGCGCCTCGGCGACCTGGACCGGGTGCAGCCGCAGACTCGGCGCGGCAGCACCGGAGAGCACCACCTGATGCGGACCCGTCTCATCGGAGGGGAAGACGGTGCGCAGCGATTCGTGCCGCGCGATCACGTCGTCGACGGCCAGGCTCAGCGCCCGCACGTCGAGCGCGCCGGTCAGGCGGATGGTGATGGGGATGTTGTAGACCGCCGATTCCGGTTCGAGCCGGTTGAGCAGCCACATACGGGTCTGCGCCGGTGACAGCGGGATCCGGGCGGGACGCTGCCGCGCGGTGAGCGCGGGCATGCTCTCCCCCGCGCCCGGCTCGGCCGAATCCCGCACGCGCAGGGCGAGTTCCGCCACGGTCGGAGCCTCGAAGACCTCGCGTACGGTAAGCGCGGACCCGAAGGCGGCATTGGCGCGCGCGACCAGACGCATGGCCAGCAGCGAATTGCCGCCGCGGGCGAAGAAGTCGTCGTCCGCGCCGAGTGCGGCGCCCGGTCCGATCAGATCGGTGATCAGCGCGGCAAGCACCGATTCCGCGCCCTCGCGCGGCGCGCGGAATTCCGCGCCGCCGCCGCTGAATTCCACGGCGGGCAGCGCGGCGCGATTCAGCTTGCCCACCGTGGTCAGCGGCATCTCCTCCAGGACCACCAGATGGGCGGGCACCATATAGCCGGGCAGCGACTCGCGCACCGAGTCGAGCACGTAGTCCGCCGACAAGCCGCCGTCGACGCCGCTGACATAGCCGACCAGGCATTCGTAGCCGGAAGTGTCCTCGGCGACCACGCACGCGGCATTGGCGACACCGTCGACGCGGGCCAGTGCCGCCTCGATCTCGCCGAGCTCGATGCGCTGACCGCGCAGCTTGACCTGGAAGTCGTTGCGGCCCAGATAGACCAGGTCGCCGTCGCGATTCCACTTGACCAGGTCGCCGGTGCGGTACATGACCCGTCCTGGCACACCGAACGGGTCGGCCACGAAGCGCTCCGCGGTCAGCCCCGCGCGCCCGTGATAGCCGCGCGCCAGTTGGTCGCCCGCGAGATACAGCTCACCCGTGACCCCGATGGGCACCGGCCGCAGCCGCGCGTCGAGCACGTAGGCGCGGGTGTTCCAGCACGGCCGCCCGATGGCGACCTCACGCCCGGAATCCACGTCCTCGTCACTGAATTCGTGGAAGACGGCCGAGATCGCGGCCTCGGTCGGACCGTAGGAGTTGTGCACCGCGCCGCCGGAATGCGCGCGCACGGCCGACAGCAGGTCCGGGGTGAGCGCCTCGCCGCCGCAGTGCAGGTGGCGGAAGGATGCCAGTGCGTCGCCCATCCCCTCGGCGATGAGCGCGGCAAGCACCGATGGCACGTACTCGGCGATGGTTATGCCGTGTTCGCGCAGCAGCCCGGCGAAGTAGGCGAGGTCGAGGTGTCCGCTCGGGCGGGCGATCACCAGGGGCGCGCCGACCGCGACCGGCAGGAAGCATTCCCACACCGAGACGTCGAAGGTCAGCGGGGCCCGCTGGAGGATGCGGTCCGCACCCGTCACGCCGTAGCGGGATTCCAGCCAGCGCAGCTGATTCATGATGGCGCGGTGGCTGACGGCCACGCCCTTGGGACGGCCGGTGGACCCGGAGGTGAACAGCACGTAGGCGGTATTGGCGCCGCGCAGCGGCCCGCGGCGCTCGGCGTCGGTAACCGCGTCTGCGCCGAATCCGTCGAGGTCCAATTCGGCGAGATCGTAGACCGGGACCGCGCTCGGCTCGGGCAGCTCGGCGCCACCGACCGTGATAACCAGCGCCGGCTCGGCGCTGTCCACGAGCTGGGCGATGCGGTCGGCGGGATGCGCGGGGTCGATGGGCAGGTAGGCGCCGCCGGCGCGCACGATCGCGTACATGGCGACGAGCATGTCGACACCGCGCAGCGCACCGAGACCGACGATGGTCTCCGGCCCGACACCGCGCCCGATGAGCCAGCGCGCCAGGCGATTCACCCGCCCCTCGAGTTCGGCGTAGCTCAGCGACTGTCCCTCGAAGCGGGCCGCGACACCGGACGGATCGACGGCGACGCGTGCGGTCAGCAGGTCGTCGAGGGTTTCCTCGGGCAGCGTCCGCGCGGTGGCATTGCGATCCGACAGCAGCAGACCCCGTTCGGCCACCGACATGAGCTCGACCGCGCCCACCTCGGTCCGCGCGTCGGCGGCGAGCGCGCGCAGCACGCGCTCGAATCGGGCCAGGAAGCCGTCGACGGTATCGGCGTCGAACAGGTCGAGTGCGTAGTGCAGGTGCACGTCGATGCCGTCGGGTTCGCCGTCGGCGTCGTAGCGGTCGGTGAAGGTCCAATCCAGGTCGACCTGGATGGGCGCGGGGCCGACCTCGAGCGGCGCGAAACTCAGCCGGTGCAGCTCGAATTCGGGTCCGCGCTGGTTCTGCAAGGTCAACGCCACCTGGTAGAGCGGCGAATGCGCCTGGGAGCGAACCGGATTCAGCGTATCCACCAGCTGTTCGAATGGCACGGCCGCGTGGTCGAAGGCGGCCAGGTCGGCCGC
Source organism: Nocardia arizonensis (assembly GCF_001310275.1). Taxonomy (GTDB): domain Bacteria; phylum Actinomycetota; class Actinomycetes; order Mycobacteriales; family Mycobacteriaceae; genus Nocardia; species Nocardia arizonensis. The sequence continues at coordinate 42,320 of NZ_LGYZ01000118.1, read as the reverse complement.
CCGCACCGTCGCAAGCAGCTCGGCCAGTGCGGCGTTTGCGCGCACCTCGGTGCGCAGGACCAGCGTGTTGACGAACATGCCGACGAGTTCATCGAGGGCCTCGTCGCCGCGGCCCGCGACCGGCGTGCCGATCACCACGTCGTCGGTGCCGCCGAGCCTGCTCAGTACCACCGCGAGTGCGGTGTGCAGCACCATGAACGGGGTGGCCCGGTGGGCGGCGGCCAGGCGGTGGATCTCGCGATGCAAACGCGCGTCGAGATGTCCGGTGCGCGCGCCGCCGCGACCGGTGGCGACGGCGGGACGCGGCCGGTCCGATGGCAGCGAGGTCACATCGGGCATACCGGCCAGGCGGTGCCGCCAGTAGCCCAGTTGCCGTGCGAGCAGCGAATTCTCGTCCTCGGCGCGGCCGAGGACTTCGCGCTGCCACAGCGCGAAGTCGGCGTACTGCACCGGCATCGGAGCCCAGTGCGGCGCGGTGTTCGCGCAGCGGGCGACGTAGGCGGCGGCCAGGTCGCGGGTCAGCGGGGCGAAGGACCAGCCGTCGGCGGCGATGTGGTGCACGACGAACACCAGGATGTGCTGCGGCGCGCCCGCGGATTCCAGCCGCAGCAGCCGGACCCGCAGCGGCACCTCGGCCGTGACGTCGAAGCCGGCGTCGGTGACCGCCGCGACCACATCGGGCAGTTCCTCCTCGCGCACCGCGCGCACGACCAATTCGACCAGCCGGGTGTCCGCGGGCAGCACCACCTGTGTGGCCTCGCCGTCCACCTCCGGGTAGATGGTGCGCAGGGTCTCGTGACGGGCGATGACGTCGGCGATGGCCGCCTCGAGTGCCGCCAAGTCCAGCGCGCCGGTCAGCCGCAGGGCGAAGGGGATGTTGTAACCGCCGCTCGCGCTGTCGAACCGGTTGAGGAACCACATGCGCTGCTGGGCGATCGACAGCGGAATCGAATCCGCGCGTTCGTATGCGACGAGCGGCGGCAGCGCCACGGCTTCCGACTCCATGCACAGCCGTGCGGCCAGTTCCCGCACGGAGGCGGCCTCGAACACCGCGCGCACCGCGACCTCGGACCCGGTCGCCCTCGACAGCCGAGCCGCGACCTGGGTGGCGATGAGCGAATTGCCGCCGAGGGCGAAGAAGTCGTCGTCCGCGCCGACCCGCTCGACGCGCAGCAGGGTGGCGAAGGTCTCGGCCACCAGCGATTCGGCCCTGCCCTCCGGTGCGCGGAATGCCCCGACGGACACCGTGGGCGCGGGCAGCGCCGCGCGATCGAGTTTGCCCGATGCGTTGACCGGCAGGCCGTCCAGCGCGACGAAGGTCGCGGGCACCATGTAGCCGGGCAGTGTGCGCGCGAGTTCCGCACGCGCGCCGTCGATATCGAAGTCGCCGTCGGCGACCACGTAGGCGACGAGTTGATCGCCGGTGCCGTGGTCGTCGCGCACCAGCACCGCGGCCTGCGTCACCGCGGGCAAGCTCAGCAGGGCGGCCTCGACCTCGCCGAGCTCGATGCGCAGACCGCGCAGCTTGACCTGGAAATCGGTGCGCCCAAGGAATTCCAGTTCACCGGAGCCGTCGGTGCGCCAGGCCACCAGGTCGCCGGTGCGGTACATGCGCGTCCCGCGCGGCCCGTAAGGGTTGGCCACGAAGCGTTCGCCGGTCAGGTCCGCGCGCCCCAGATAGCCGCGCGCCAGTTGCGCGCCCGCGAGATACAGCTCGCCCGGCACGCCCGCGGGCACCGGGCGCAGCCGCGCGTCCAAGACGAAGAACTGGGTGTTCCACACCGGCGCGCCCATCGGCACCCCGGCGGTGTCGGCCGCGGTGACCTCGTGGTGGGAGACCTCGACCGCGGCCTCGGTGGGGCCGTACAAATTGTGCACGCGGGCCGCGGTGAGCTCGCGTGCGTGCCGCGCGGTCGCGGCGGGCAGCGCCTCGCCCGAGCAGAGGATGTGCCGCAGGCTCGGCGTCCGTAGCTCCTCGGCGACGAAGACCGAAAGCATGGACGGGACGAAATGCGCGACCGTGACGTGCTCGCGCCGAATGACATCGGCGAGATATCGGGGGTCGCGGTGACCGTCGGGGCGGGCCAGCACCAGCCGCGCGCCGGTCTGCAAGGGCCAGAAGAACTCCGGGACCGACACGTCGAAGGTCACCGGCGTCTTCTGGAGCAGCGCGTCGGATCGGTCGAGGGCGATGTGCGCCGATTGCAGCCAGCGCAGCCGGTTCACGATCGAGGCATGACTCACCGCGACGCCCTTGGGCCGCCCGGTGGACCCGGAGGTGAAGATCACGTACGCGGTATTGGTGGCCCGCAGCGGCGCGCGGCGATCGGCGTCGGTGAGCGGGGCGGCGGAGTATCCGCCGAGGTCGAGGCGGTCGATACGCACCTGCGGGACCGGCAGATCCAGATCCGCGCCCGAGGTGAGTACCGTGACCGGAACCGCGGTGTCGAGGATGTGCGCGGTGCGCTCGGCCGGATGGTCCGTATCGAGCGGGACGTAGCCGCCGCCCGCCGCGGAAATGGCGTACATGCCGACGACCAGATCCAGCCCGCGGCGCATACCGAGTGCCACCAGCGATTCCGGTCCCACCCCCTGGGCGACGAGCCAGCGCGCCAGTCGGTGTGCGCGCGCGGCCAGTTCCGAGTAGGTGAGTGTGGTGTCCTCGAAGGTGAGGGCGGGCAGCTCGGGTGTCCGCGCGACCTGCGCGGCGAATAGCGAGGGCAGGGTGAGCGCGCGATCGAGGCGGTGTTCGGTGGCGTTCCAGTCCCGCAGTACCCGAGCGCGCTCGGCCGGGTCGAGCAGTTCGATATCGCCGACGCGCGTGCGTGGTTCGGCGGCAACGGCGCTCAGCAGCCTGCGCAGCCGGGTGACGACGGCCTCGGCGCTCGGCGCGTCGAACAGATCGGTGGCGTAGCGCAGACTGCCGGTGAGTCCATTCGCGTCCGCGGTCTCGTTCATGACCAGGTGCAGGTCGAATTTCACCGTGGCGTCGGGGATCTCGACCGGCCGCACGGTCAGCCACGGCAGATCGGGCAGTGCGAGTCCGTGCGCCTCGCCGTAGCTGAACATCACCTGGAACAGCGGGTGCGCACCGGTGCCGCGATCGACGTCGAGTACGTCCACGAGCCGTTCGAAGGGCAGTTCGGCGTGGGCGAAGGCGGCCAGATCGGTGTCCTTGACCCGGTCGAGGAATTCGGCGAAGGGCAGTTCTCCGTCGACGCGGGTGCGCAGCGCAAGCGTATTGACGAACATGCCGATGAGCCCGTCGAGTTCGCGTTCGCCGCGCCCGCCCACCGGGGAGCCGATGACGATGTCCGCGACACCGCCGCACCGCGCCAGTGTCGCGGCGAATGCCGCGTGCAGCACCATGAACAGTGTCGCGCCGCCGCGCTGGGCGATGGCGCGCAGCCGGGCGACCACCGCCGGTTCGAGGCTGAATTCCACGGTCGCGCCGCGATTGGTCGGGCGCGCCGGACGCGGGCGGTCGGTCGGCAGGGGCAGTTCGCCGGGCAGTCCGGCCAGCGCCTCGCGCCAGTACCGGACCTGGCGGTGCGCGAGCGCGTCGGGATCGTCCTCCGCGCCGAGCAGGCGGTGCTGCCAGAGGCTGTAATCGGCGTACTGGACCGGCAATTCGTCCCAGTCCGGGCGGTGGCTGATGAGTCGCGCGCGGTAGGCGCGCAGCAGATCGGTGACCAGCGGCGTCATCGACAGCGCGTCGGCCGCGATGTGATGGACCACGAAGACCAGCACATGGTCGCCACCGTCGCCGTGCGGGACGTCCTCGACCGACAGCAGTGCGACGCGCGCCGGAATATCGGCGGTCACGTCGAATCCCGCGGTGGCGACCGCGGTGATCGCCTCGGTCAGTTCGTCCTCGCGCACCGGGACCGGATTCAGGCTCAGACCGATATCGCCCGCCGCCAGGATCACCTGGTGCGGACCGTCGTCGTCCTCGGGATAGTAGGTGCGCAGCGATTCGTGGCGGGCCAGCACGTCGAGCACCGCGCGTTCGAGCGCGGCGGCGTCGAGCCTGCCGCGCAGCCGCAGCACCACGGGCAGGTTGTAGACACCGGACGCCGCGCTGTCCGGGTCCTGGGTCTCCAGCCGGTTGAGGAACCACAGGCGCCGCTGCGCGGGTGAGAGCGGCACCCGTGCGGGCCGCAGCCCCCGGGTCGGCGCCAGACGCGGCGCGCCCGTGCGGCCGAGCGCGTCCACCGCGGCGGCGAAGGCTTCGACCGTGGTGGCCTCGAACAGGGTACGCACCGGAACGCGCGCGCCGGTGGCCGCGCCCACGCGCGCGGTGACCTGGGTGGCGTCGAGCGAACTGCCCCCGAGAGCGAAGAAATCGTCGTCGAGACCGACCCGCGCCACCCGCAGCACCTCGGCGAAGACGGCCGCGACCACACGCTGGGCCGCATCGGCGGGCGCGCGGAACTCCTTGGCGCGCAACACCGGAACGGGCAGTGCCGCGCGGTCGAGCTTACCGCTGGTGTTGAGCGGGAATTCGGGCAGGTCGACGAGCACCGTGGGGACCATGTAGCCCGGTAGTCGCCGCGTCAGCCCTGCCCGCACGGCCTCGGCGTCCCAGTGCGCACCCGGCGCGCACACCACGTACCCGGCCAGATAGTCGCCGGAATCGCCGGAGACGAGGCGCACCGCGGCCTGACTCACCTCGGGTGCGGCGAGCAGCGCGGTCTCGATCTCGGCCAGTTCTACGCGCTGGCCGCGGAACTTCACCTGGAAATCGGCGCGCCCCAGGTAGACGAGTTCGCCGTCCTGACTCCACCGCACCAGATCGCCGGTGCGGTACATGCGTTCGCCCGCGCCGCCGAAAGGGTTGGCGACGAAGCGATCCGCGGTCAGGTCGACGCGGCCGTAATAGCCGCGGGCCAGCTGGTCACCGGCGAGGTACAGCTCGCCCGGCACCCCGATCGGCGCCGGATGCAGCCGCGAATCCAGCACGTAGACCTGGCAATTCCATTCCGGTTCGCCGATCGGCACCGCGGGCGAATCCGCCGCGGTGACCTCGCGGTAGGTGATGGACACCGCCGCCTCGGTCGGGCCGTACAGATTGTGCAATCCGGCGTCGCAGATGTCGTGGAATGCCGCGACGGTCTCCGGCGGTAGCGCTTCGCCGATGACGAAGACATCGCGCAGCGAATCCAGTTCGCCCGCCTCGGCGTGCGCGGCGAACACCGCGAGCATGGACGGAACGAAATCGGTGAGCGTGACACCGCGCGCGGCAATGGTTTCGGCGATATAGCGCGGGTCGCGATGGCCATCGGGGGCGGCCAGCAGCAGGGTCGCGCCCGCACGCAGCGGCAGGAAGTATCCCCACAGCGAGACGTCGAAGGTGGTCGCGGTCTTCTGGAGGTACACGTCGCCGCGATTCGGAGCGTATTCCCCGTGCATCCACGCCATCTGGTTGGCGATGGCCCGGTGGCCGACGGCGACGCCCTTCGGCTTGCCGGTCGACCCGGAGGTGAAGATGACATAGGCCGGATGGTCGGGCAGCAGTGTCGCCGTGCGCTCGCGCTCGGCGATCTTGGCCGATGAGAATTCGGACAGATCCATCTCGTCGACATAGTGCACGATCACCGTGTCCGGCGCGGGGAAGCCCGCGTCGCGGGTGGTCAGCACCGAATGCGGTCGCGCGGTGTCGAGGATGTGGCCGATGCGTTCGGCCGGGTGCGCGGGATCGATCGGCACATAGGCCGCGCCCGCGCGCAGCACCGCGTACATGGCGATCACCAGGTCCGCCGAGCGCGGCATGGCAAGCACCACAAGCGATTCCGGTCCGACACCGGTCGCGATGAGGGCGCGCGCGAGCCGGTTCGCGCGCTCGGACAGTTCGGTGTAGGTCAAGCGGGTGGCCGCGGCGTCGTCGGCGATGAGGGCGATCGCGTCGGGGGTGCGCCGGACCTGGTTGTCGAAGCCCTCGTGCAGGAAGCGGTCGGCGACCTTGTGCCCGCTGGCATTCCAGCTCGCGGTGACGTAGTCGAGTTCGCCCGCGTCGAGCAGCTCGGCGTCGCCGACGGCGCGGCCGGGGTCGGCGAGCGCCGCGCGCAGCAGCCGCAGGAACTTCTCGGCGATCTCGTCCACCGTGTGCCCGTCGAACAGGTCGGCGGCATAGGTGAATTCGGCGCGGTAGCCGGATTCGGGGACGGCGGGTTCGGATACGGTCAGCTGAAGATCGAATTTGGCGAAACCGGGATCGAATTCGACCGGGCGCACGGCCAGATCGGGCAGGTCGAGGGCAACCGGGGACATGTTCTGCATGAACAGCGCGACCTGGAACAGCGGGTGACGCGCCTGCGAGCGGGCGGGGTCGAGAACTTCGACGAGTTGTTCGAACGGCACGTCGGCATGAGCGAAGGCGCGCAGGTCGCGGTCCTTGACATGGGCGAGCAGTTCGGCGAAAGTCCGCCCGGGGGCGACCTCGGTCCGCAGGACGAGGGTGTTGACGAACATGCCGATCAGATCGTCGAGCGCCCGATCGCCGCGGCCCGCCACCGGTGTGCCGATGGCGATGTCGACCGTGCCCGACAGACGCGCCAGCAGTGCGGCCAGCGCGGCGTGCAGCACCATGAACGGAGTCGCGCCGTGGTCGGCCGCGACCGACTCGACGGCGGCGCGCAGGTCGGCGTCGATATCGAATTCGCGGGTGGCCCCGCGGTATGAGGCGGTGGCGGGGCGCGGACGGTCCGCGGGGAGGTCCAATTGCGCGGGCAGATCCGCCAATTCGGATCTCCAGAACTCGAGCTGGCGCGCCGCGACGGATTCCGGGTCGTCGGCCGAGCCGAGTACCGCCCGCTGCCACAGCGCGTAGTCGGCGTACTGCACGGCCAGTGGCGACCAGTCGGGGCGGCGCGCCTCGCGCCGCGCGGCGTATGCGGTGAGCAGATCGCGCATGAGCGGGCCGAGTGAGACGCCGTCGGCCGCGATGTGGTGCACCACCAGCACCAGGGTGTGGTCCTCGGGCCCGCTGCGCAGCAGCCGGACCCGCACCGGGATCTCCTCGGCCACGTCGAAACCGCGCGCCGCGGCGGCGGCCACGGCATCGGCCACGTCGGTTTCGGGAATGTCCACCGGCGACAGGTCGAAGGCCGCGTGCACCGACCGGATCTGCTGCACCGGACCGGATTCGGCCTGCGGGTAGACGGTGCGCAAGATCTCGTGCCGCGCCACCAGGTCGGTGATGGCGGCCGAGAGCGCGGGCAGGTCGAGCGGGCCGCGCAGCCGCAGCGCCACGGGAATGTTGTCCACCGCCGCGGTGTCGAGATCGGCGAACCGGTTGAGGAACCACATACGGCGCTGCGCGGGCGAGAGCGGAACGACCCGGGGCCGTTGGCCCGCCACCAACGGCGGCCGCGCCACCGCCGAACCCGCCGAGGCGGCGACGGCGGCGACCGTCGCGGCCGCGAAGAAGTCGCGTACGTCGAGGCCGACGCCGAGCGCGGCGCCGATGCGCGCGATGGCCCTGGTGGCGATGAGGGAGTTGCCGCCGAGGGCGAAGAAGTCGTCGTCGGCGCCGACGCGGTCGAGCCCGAGCAGTTCGCCGTAGATCCGCGCTATCGCCTGCTCGGCCTCGGTGGACGGCGCGCGGAATTCCGCGGCGCTCGCGCCGAAGTCTGGTTCGGGCAGTGCCCGCCGGTCCAGTTTGCCGTTGGCGTTGAGCGGCATGGCCTCGAGCGCAACCAGCAGCGAGGGCACCATGTAGTCGGGCAGGCTGTCGCGGGTGTGCGCGAGCACCGCGGCGACGTCGATGGATTCGCCCGCCGCGGCGACCACATAGCCGACCAGGTGGTCGCCGCCGGTGCGGCGGTGCAGGACCACGGCGGCCTGGGCGACGTGGCGGTGGCTCAGCAGCGCGGCCTCGATCTCCCCCGGCTCGACGCGCAGTCCGCGCAGTTTGACCTGGAAATCGGTGCGGCCGAGATATTCCAGTTCCGCGGGTCCGCCGTCGACCCCGGACACCCAGCGCACCAGGTCGCCGGTGCGGTACATCCGATCGCCCGGCGCTCCCTCGGGATTGGCCACGAACCGGTCCGCGGTCAGTCCCGGCCGCGCCACATAGCCGCGGGCCAACTGCACCCCTGCCAGGTACAACTCGCCCACCACACCGCTTGGCACCGGCCGCAGGGTGTCGTCCAGGACGAGCAGATCGGTGTCGTCGGCGGGCGCGCCGATCGGGACGGTGGTGACATCCGCGCCGGTCACCTCGTGCGCGGTGACGTCGACCGCGGCCTCGGTGGGGCCGTACAGGTTGTGCAGGGTCGCCCCGCTGATCTCGCGGAAGGCGGCGGCGGTGGCCGCGGGCAGCGCCTCGCCGGAGGCGAAGACCAGTTGCAGCGACGCCGCGGCGGCCTCGACACCGGGTTCGGCCACGAAGACCGACAGCATCGACGGCACGAAATGCGCGACGGTGACGCCGTGGTCGGCGATGGCGCGGGCCAGATAGGCCGGATCGCGGTGCCCCTCGGGTTCGGCGATGACCAGTCGCGCGCCGACCTGCAAGGGCCAGAAGAACTCCCACACCGAGACGTCGAAGGTGAACGGGGTCTTCTGTAGCACGACATCGTCGGCCCGCAGCCGGTACATCCGCTGCCGCCAGCGCAGATTCGCCACGATGGCGCGGTGCGAGACCGCTACGCCCTTGGGACGTCCGGTCGAACCGGAAGTGAAGATCACGTAGGCGGTGGCGTCGGCCGAGACCGGGTCCGCGTCGTCGCCGTCGAGACGCGCGGCGGCGGCGAAGTCGAATTCCTCGATCCGCAGGACGGGCACCGCACCGCACTCGGGTTGGTCGGCCGCGGTGGTGAGCACCAGCGCGGGGCGGGCGGTACCGAGGACGTGTGCGATGCGTTCGGCCGGATGGTCGGGATCGATCGGCACGTACGCGCCGCCCGCCCGGAGGATCGCGTACATGCCGGTGAGCAGTTCGAGCGAACGCCGCACCGCCAGGCCGACCAGCACATCGGGGCCGACGCCGAGTTCACGCAGTCGCCGGGCCAGCGCCGAGACCCGGTCGCCGAATTCGGCGTAGCTGAGGGTCTCGCCCGCGTACTCGAGTGCCACCGCGTCCGGGGTGCGACGCACCTGCGCCTCGAATTCGGTGACCAGGGTCTCCACCGGCGCGAAGTGCACCGACAGCAGCGGCCCGACCGCGATCAGCGCGTCGTCGAGCAACTGTTCGAGCATCGCCCCGAGTACGCCGTCACCGGCCTCGAGCAGGGTGGGCAGTTGCGCCGACAGCACCACCGAGACCAGCGCCTCGGGGCCGAGTCCGTCGCCCAGCGCTTCGGCGAGCGCGCAGATCTCGGCGGCCAGCGTGGCGTAGGTCAGCCCGACGCCGTCGTGACCTGTCGCGGTGCGGTCGGGTGCGACCTCGGCCACCATATCGATCAGGGTCGGTAGGTCATCGATACCGTAGGCCCGTCGCAGGGCGGCGTGATCGTGCGGTTCGGTGGGAGTGCCGGACCCGTGGGACGTGAGCGATTCTGCTGAGGACATCAGCGCATTCCTTCCGAATCGACTTCCTGGTGGCCTAGAGCAGCGACCGACCGCGCGTCGTCGACGAGGGTTCGGATGGCCTCGGCGAGACCTCCGCCGCCCAACGCGGCCAGCACTCCGGGCACGAGCCCGGCGAGCGAGACATTGATCAGGGCTTCCGGTTTGGCCGCCGCGCCGAGCGCCTTGGCGACCGTCGCCATCTTCGCGGCCAATTCGCGATAGGAGATGGCGTGCGCGCCGTGGCTGAAGGCGATGGCCTCGGGCGCGGTGCGCGCGGCCGCCGCGATCAGTTCGGGCAGCTCGGCGGCGGTGGGTGCGGACGCGGCCGTCCGGTTCGTCGGCCCGCCCGACGGGAACGCACCCGGTCCGCGGCGGTCGCGTTCGTCCGCGGTACGGATGTCGATGGCGCGCAGCGCCACGGTCGGTTGGGCCGCGACGGTCGTGAGTATCCCGAGCAGCCGCTGCCCGCACCGGTCCGCGGTGGCGGCGTCGAACAGGTCCGCGGCGTAGCCGAACCGCAGATCCAGTCCGGCGGGCGCGCCGTCCGCGCCGAAGCGTTCGATTCCGGTGAGCTGGAGGTCGAATTTGGCCTCGCCCAGATCGGGATCGAGTACCTCCACCTCGAGCCCGGGCAGCTCGACCGGTCCGCTCGGCAAGTTCTGGAAGGTGAACATCACCTGGAACAGCGGGCTGTACGCCCCCGACCTCGCCCGCCCCATCGACTCGACGACCTGGTCGAACGGCACGTCGGCGTGCGTGAGCGCGGCCAGGTCCCGTTCGCGGGCCTGACGCAGCAGATCCGCGAAACTCGCCTTGGGATCGACCTCGGTCCGCAGCACGACCGTATTGACGAACATGCCGATGAGATCGTCGAGTTCGCGCGCGCCGCGCCCGGCCACCGGTGCGCCGATGGCGATATCGGTGCCGCCGCTCAGCTTCGCCAGCAGGACCGCGAGCGCGGCGTGCACCACGGTGAACAGCGTGGTGCCGTATTCCTCGGCCAGCCGCCGCAATCCGGCGGTGAGTTGCGCGTCGACGGCGAAATCCACTGTGCCGCCGCGCATATCGCGCCGTGATGGCCGCGGGCGGTCGGTCGGAAGTGCGAGCACCTCGGGCACGCCCGCCAGTTCCCGTGTCCAATAGTCGAGTTGGCGCGATACGAGACTGTCCGGATCGGAGGTCGAGCCGAGCAGCGCGTGCTGCCACGCGCTGTAGTCGGCGTACTGGATCTCCAGCGGCGCCCACGCGGGCTCCTCGCCGCGGATGCGGTCGAGATAGGCGCGCACCAGGTCGCGCGCCATCGGCGCGACGGAGTAACCGTCCGCGGCGATGTGGTGCAGCACCACGACCAACACATGGTCGCGCGGGCCGGTGCGGAACAGGACCGCACGCACCGGCGCGGCGGTGGTCACGTCGAATCCTTGCGCGACGACCTCGCGGATACGGTCGGTGAGCTGTTCGGGTGCGACCGCGACCGGGGTCAGGTCGACGGGAACCTCGGTCGCCGAGAGGATCTGCTGGACCGGCCCGTTGTCGGTGTCCGGGTACCGGGTGCGCAGGATCTCGTGCCGGGCCAGCACGTCGGCGACGGCCGCGCCGAGCCCGGCGACGTCGAGATCGCCGGTGAGGCGGATGGCGACCGGGATGTTGTAGGCCGCCGACTCCGGTGCCAGCCGGTTGAGCACCCACATGCGCTGCTGCGCGGGCGCGGGCGGCACCGGATCGGTCCCGGTCCGCCGAACCAGCGCGGGTCCGGCATCGGTGGTGTCCAAGTTCTCGAGGTGTTCGGCAAGCGCCGCGACCGTGGTCGCCTCGAAGACCGCCGCCACCGGAACTCGCGCGCCAAGTGCCGCGCCGAGCCGCGCCACCAGGCGGGTTGCGAGCAGCGAATTGCCGCCGAGTGCGAAGAAGTCGTCGTCGAGTCCGGCCGCGGGCACGCCGACGACCTCGGCGACGGTCGCGGCGACCAACCGCTGGGCCGGGGTGACCGGCGCGCGGAATACCGCCTCGGCGAACACCGGTTCCGGTAATCGGGCCCGATCGACCTTCCCGTTGGCATTGAGCGGCAACGCGTCCAGCGCGACCACGGCGGCGGGCACCATATAGGCGGGCAGTTCGGCCGCGAGCGCGGTGCGCAGCACGGCGCCGGATTCGGTCGTGGCCGCGTAGGCGACCAGCCGCGTGCCCGCGCGCTCGTCACGGTGTGCCACCGCGACCGCCGCGCGCACGCCCGGCCTGCGGCGCAGCGCCGTCTCGACCTCGCCGAGTTCGATGCGGAAACCGCCGATCTGCACCTGGAAGTCGGCGCGCTCGAGATATTCCAGGGTGCCGTCGGCCCGCCACCGCACGATGTCGCCGGTGCGGTACATGCGGCCCGGGGCGAACGGATCGGCCACGAACCGCTCGGCCGTCAGCGCGACCCTGCCGTGGTATCCGCGCGCCACCTGCGTGCCCGCCAGGTACAACTCGCCGGACACCCCGACCGGAACCGGCTGCAACCGGCCGTCGAGCACGTAGACCCGGCTGTTCCAGGCGGGCGCGCCGATGGGCACGGTGTGCACCGGTTCCGCGGTGACCTCGTAGCCGGTGATGGACACCGCGGCCTCGGTGGGCCCGTACAGATTCCACAGGCGCGCGCCGCCGTCGGCGGCCCGCAGGAATTCCGCGGCGGTCGCGGGCGGCAGCGCCTCGCCGATCGCGAGGACGTGGCGCAGACCGCGCGGCAGCTTCGTCTCCGACGCGCTGAGCAGCAGTCCGATGAGCGAGGGCACCGCGTGCAGCACGGTGATCGCGTGCCGGTCGAGCAGTTCACGCAGGCGGTCCGGTTCCCGTTCGACGCCCGGCTCGGTCACGACGAGCCTGGCACCGACGCTCAGCGGCGACCACAGCTCCCAGACCGAAAGGTCGAAGGTCGCCGGGGTCTTGAGCAGGACCGCGTCGGCGCCGCCGAGGTCGAAACGCGCGCGCAACCACAACAATTGGTTGACCACCGCGGAGTGCGGCACGCTCACGCCCTTGGGCAGGCCGGTGGACCCGGAGGTGAAGATGACGTAGGCGGGATGGTCGGGCCGCAGCGGGCGAATCCGTTCGGCATCGCACACGGGCCCGGCGTCGTAGCCGGTGAGGTCGACCCGGTCGACCTCGAGCACCGGCAGATCCGTGCGCACCGGCACGCCGTCGGCGGCGGTGGTGAGCACGCACGCGGGCGCGGCGGTGCCGAGGATGTGCGCGATGCGGTCGGCGGGGTGATCCGCGTCGATGGGCACGTACGCCCCACCCGCGCGCACCACCGCGTACATGGCCGTGACCAGCGCGGTCGAGCGCCGCATGGCGAGTGCGACGGTGGTCTCCGGGCCGACGCCGTCGGCGATGAGCCTGCGGGCCAGCCGGTTGACCGCGGCGTCGAAGGCGCGGTAGTCCAGGCTCGCGCCGCCGGCCGCGTCGACGAGGGCGAGCGCGTCCGGTGTCCGGGCCGCCGCGTCGGCGGTGAGATCGGCCAGGGTCGCGGGCGGGACCGGATGGGCGGTGCGGTTCCAGCCGTCGAGCAGCCGCGCCCGTTCGGTCTCGCCGAGCAGGTCGAGATCGCCCACGGGCACATCGGTTCCGCGCACCACGGCGTCGAGGACGCGGCGCAGTTGGTCGGCGACGCGCCGCGCGGTCGCGGGCGCGAACAGGTCGGTGGCGTAGCGCAGGGTCAGCGTGAGACCCGCCGGTGCGCCGTCGGCGTCGTAGTCGTCCACGGCGAACAGATGCAGATCGAATTGCGCCACACCGCTGTCGAATTCGAGCGGCCGCACCTCGAGGCCCGGCAGCCGCAGGTCGCCGCGCTCGTGGTTCTGGAAGGAGTAGCCGACCTGGAACAGCGGATGCCGGGCGGTCGATCGCTCGGGATTCAGCACCTCCACCAGCCGTTCGAACGGCACATCGGCGTGGGAGAAGGCGGCGACGTCGGCGGTGCGCACCCTGGCCAGCAACTCGTCGAAGGATTCGGCGGCCTCCACTCGGGTCCGCAGCACCAGCGTATTGACGAACATGCCGATGACGTCGTCGAGTTCGGCGTGACCGCGCCCGGCGATCGGGGTGCCGACGGCGATGTCGCCGGTACCCGACAGCCGGGCCAGCAGCGCCGCGAAGGCGGCCTGGACCACCATGAACAGCGTCGCTCCGCGCGCCCGCCCGCGCGCCAGCAGCGCCGCGTGCGTGGTCGCGTCGAGCCGCCACCGCACCTGCGCGCCGCGCAGACTCTGGCGCACCGGCCGGGGCAGGTCGGTCGGCAACGCCAACTGATCGGGCAGGCCCGCGAGTGTCTCGGACCAGAACCGCAACTGGGCGGCGGCCACCGAATCCGGGTCCTGCTCCGAGCCGAGCATCTCCCGCTGCCACAGCGCGTAGTCGGCGTACTGCACCGCCAGCGGCGACCAGCCGGGCGCGCGGTCGTCGAGTCGCGCTCCGTAGGCGAACATGAGATCGCGCACGAACGGGGCTATCGAGGAACCATCGGCGGCGATGTGATGCAACACGGCCGCCAGCACGTACTCGGTGTCCTCGGCCGCGCCGACGCGCCACAGCCGCAGCGCGACCGGCACCCGTGCGGTGACGTCGAAGCGCGTCTCGGCCAGTTCCCGCAGCAGCCGCGGCAGCGCCTCCTCGGTGACCTCGATCGGGTACAGCGCGGGCACGGCCTCGGCGACCGGCACGATCACCTGCGCGGGCGACCCGTCGATCTCTGGATACCGAGTCCGCAGCGATTCGTGCCTGGCGATCACGTCACCGAGTGCGGCTCGCAGCGCCGCCACCTGCACATCGCCGCGCAGCCGCAGCGCGAGCGGAATGTTGTAGGCGGCGGAGGCGCCGTCGAAGCGGTTGAGGAACCACATGCGCTGCTGCGCCGGAGACAGCGGCAGCCGCGGCGGGCGCGCCCCGGCCACCAGAGCCGGTGTGCCACTGCCGGTTTCCAGCGCCGCGACCACGGCGGCGAGATCGGCGACCGTGGGCGTCTCGAACAGCGCCCGCACGCCCACCGTCCGGCCGAGCGCCGCGCCGATGCGCGCGACGGCCTTGGCCGCGAGCAGCGAACTGCCGCCGAGGGCGAAGAAGTCGTCGTCCGCGCCGACGGCCGCGCCCCGGCCGAGCACCTCGGCGTAGACGTCGGCGACGATCTGTTCGGTCAAGGTCGTCGGCTTGCGGTAGACCGTGCCGTCGAACACCGGCGCGGGCAGGGCCGCGCGATCCAGTTTCCCGTTGACCGTCAACGGAATCCGCTCCAGCGCGACGATCGCGGCGGGCACCATGTGCTCGGGCAGCCTGCGCGCCAGCGCCGCGCGCAGCCCGGCCGAGTCGATCGGTTCGCCCACCGCGTAGCCGATGAGCCGGGCCTCGTCCGCCAGATCCGTGCGCACCACCACCGCGGCCTCGCGAATGGCGGGCGCCCCGACCTCGAGCAGCGCGGACTCGATCTCGCCGAGTTCGATGCGGAATCCGCGCAGGTTCACCTGCTGATCGGCGCGGCCGAGATATTCCAGCTCGCCGTCGGCGGTCCAGCGCGCGAGGTCGCCGGAACGGTAGGCCAGGCTGCCGTCACCCGCGTACGGATCGGCCACGAACCGGCCCGCGGTCAGCGCGGGCCGCCCGAGGTAGCCGCGGGCGAGTTGTCCTCCGCTGACATAGATCTCACCGGGCACGCCGACCGGGACGGGCCGCAGTCGCGCGTCGAGCACGCGCACGACCAGTCCCGGGATCGCCGCGCCGATCAGGCCCGCCGCGCCCGATCTCGGGGTGATCCGCCGGTAGGACACGTGCACCGTGGTCTCGGTGATGCCGTACATGTTCACCAGACGCGGTGCGTCGGGATACCGCTCGAACCAGCCGTCGAGCCGCTGCGGCTCCAGCGCCTCACCGCCGAATACCACGGTGCGCAGGGCGAAGTCGGCGGGTTCGCGCATCGCGTCGGCCGCGACGAGCTGGTAGAAGGCCGAGGGTGTCTGGTTGAGGACCGTGACCCGCTCGCGCACCAGCAACTCGCGGAACTGTTCGGGCGAACGCGAGGTGAAGTAGTCCACCAGCACCAGCCGTCCGCCGTGCAGCAGCGCGCCCCACAGCTCCCATACCGAGAAGTCGAAGGCGTAGGAGTGGAACATGGTCCACACGTCGGCGGCGCCGAAATCGAAACGGTCGCGGGTGTTGTCGAGCAGCCGCAGCACCGTGCGGTGCGGGATCACCACGCCCTTGGGCCTGCCGGTGGATCCGGAGGTGTAGATGACATAGGCGGTGTGGTCGGCGCGCAGCGGCGCGCGACGGTCGGCGTCGGTGAGCGGGGACGGGTCGGCGAGATCGTCCGTGTCGACGTCGAGCACCGGGCCGCCGAACCAACCGCGCGGCAGTTGCGTGCCCGCGCCGTCAATGGCGCACAGCGGCGCGGCGTCGTCGAGCATGTACTCGATGCGGTCGGCCGGATAGTTCGGGTCGACGGGCAGATATCCGCCGCCGGCCTTCAGCACCGCCAGCAGTGCGACGACCAGGTCGACCGAACGCGGAAGCGCCACCGCCACCAGCGCTTCCGGGCCGACGCCCGCCGCGACGAGTCGGCGCGCGAGCCGGTTGGAGCGCGCGTCGAGTTCGGCGTAGGTGAGCGCGCGCGTGCCGTCGCCGACCGCGACGGATTCCGGGTCGAGCAGGGCCGCGACGGCGAAGCGGTCCACGATCGTGGCGGGCGCGGCGGCGACATCGGTTCCGGTGCGCGACCATTCGTAGAGCGTTCGCTGCTGCTCCTCGGCGCTGAGCAGCTGGATATCGCCGACGACCACGGTCGCGTCCGCGGCCACCGCCGCGAGCACCTGGGTGAATCGCCGTGCCAGCACGGCCACCGTGTCCGCGTCGAAAAGGTCGGTCGCGTACACGATCTCGATATCGAGTCCGTCGGCGCGGCCGTCGGCGTCATCGGATTCGCGCACGGTGAACTGGAGATCGAACTTCGCCACGGCGGCGTCGAACTCGACCGGAGCGACGGCGAGTCCGTCCAATTCCAATTCGGGCAGGGTGAAGTCCTGCCAGCTCAGCGCCACCTGGAACAGCGGGTGCCGATTGCGCGCCCGGGTCGGCGCGAGGCGGTCCACCACCAGGTCGAAGGGGATGTCGGCATGCGAGAGCGCGTCGAGATCGGCCCCGCGCACCGCGTCGAGCACCGATTCGAAACGCGCCCGCAGGTCGATGCGGCTGCGCAGCACCAGCGTGTTGACGAACATGCCGATCAGCCCGTCCAGATCGGCCTCGCCGCGACCCGCCACCGGGGTGCCGATGGCGATGTCGCCGCTGCCGGACAGGCGTGCCAGCAGGACCGCGAGCGCCGCGTGCACCGTGCTGAACAGCGTGATCTCGCGCTTGCGCGCCAGTTCGCGCAGTTCGCTGTGCAGATCGGAATCGATGCGGAAGCGGTGGGCCGCGCCGCGGAAGGTCGAGTCCGCGGGTCGCGGGCGATCCGCGGGCAGGTCGAGTTGTTCGGGCAGGTCGTCGAGGGTGGCGCGCCAGAATTCCAGCTGCCGGTGCGCCAGGGATTCGGAATCCTCGGGCGCGCCGAGGATTTCGGCATGCCACAGGCTGTAGTCGGCGTACTGCACCGGCAGTGCGGTCCACTCGGGAGCGTGACCCGCGCGGCGTGCGGTGTACGCGGTCATCAGGTCGGTCGCCAGCGGTGCGAGCGAGACGCCGTCCGCGGCGATGTGGTGTACGACCAGCACCAGCACGTGCACCCGGGATGCGAGCGACAGCAGTTCGATCCGCAGCGGAAGATCCGCGGTCAGGTCGAAAGTCCTCGCCGCACAGTCACGCAGGCGATCGTCGAGTTCGGATTCGGTGATCGCGACCGGTCCGATCCGCGATGTGTCCAGTTCCGAAACGGCCTGTGCGGCAGTCACGACGACCTGCGTCGGGCCGTCCTGCCCCTCCGGGTAGCGGGTACGCAGCGACTCGTGCCGCCCGACGACATCGGCCAGCGCCCGGCGCAGCGCCTCGACGTCCAGATCTCCGGTCAGGCGCAGGGCCAGCGGGATATTGTCCACCGCGTCCCCCGGTCCGCCCTGGGCGGTGGAAAGGAACCGATTGAGGAACCAGATTCGCTGCTGGGCAGGCGCGAGCGGAATCGGCTCCGTACGCGGACGCGGCGTCAGCGCGACCCGCCGTCCGTCACCGCGCAGCAGGTCGGCGCGTTCGGCCAGCGCCGCCACGGTCGCGGCCTCGAACAGCACGCGCACCGGGATACGGGCGTCCACCTGCGCGCCGACCCGCGCGACCACCTGGGCGGCCGAGAGCGAGGTGCCGCCGAGGGCGAAGAAGTCGTCATCGAGGCCTATGCGGCCGATGCGGCCGTCGGCGCCGAGCA
Source organism: Nocardia arizonensis (assembly GCF_001310275.1). Taxonomy (GTDB): domain Bacteria; phylum Actinomycetota; class Actinomycetes; order Mycobacteriales; family Mycobacteriaceae; genus Nocardia; species Nocardia arizonensis. Next base: position 24,433 of record NZ_LGYZ01000118.1, on the reverse strand, counting down.
CCTCGGCGAAGACGCGGGCGACGCCGCGCTGGGTCGCGGTCACGGGTTCGCGGAAGGCGACCGGCTCCACATCCGGTGCGGGCAGCGCCCTGCGGTCCAGTTTGCCCGAGGTGTTGAGCGGGAACTGGGCCAGCACGACGTAGTCCGAGGGGGCCATATAGGCCGGTAGCCTGCGCGCGAGGGCGGCACGCACGGCCGCGAGATCGATCTCGGCGTCGGCGGGGACCAGATAGGCCACCAACCGGGTACCCTCGTGCACCGCGACGGCGGCCTGCGCGATCGCGTCCAGTTCGGTCAGCGCGGTCTCGATCTCGCCGAGTTCGATGCGCAATCCGCGCAATTTGACCTGGAAATCGGTGCGGCCGAGATATTCCAGTTCCCCGTCTCGATTCCAGGTCGCCAGATCGCCCGTGCGGTACATCCGCGCGCCCGGTGCGCCGAAGGGGTGCGCGACGAAACGGTCGGCCGTGAGATCCGGTCGCCCGATATAGCCGCGCGCCAACTGCGCACCCGACAGGTACAACTCGCCCGCCACGCCCGGCGCGACCGGGCGCAGCCACTCGTCGAGGACGAACACCCCGGTGTTGGCGACCGGTACGCCGATCGGCACGCTCATCGTGTCGGCGTCGCTCACCTCGTGGTGGGTGACGTCCACGGCGGCCTCGGTGGGACCGTACAGATTCAGCACCCGCGCACCCGTGCGCTCGCGCAGCCGCCGCGCGGGTTCGGGGGGCAGCGCCTCGCCGGAACTGAACACCATTCGCAGGTCGGCGCATTCGGCCGCGGCCGGATCGGCGACGAACACCGCGAGCATGGACGGCACGAAATGCGCCACCGTCACCCGTTCGCGGCGGACTACCTCGGCCAGATAGCCGGGTTCGCGGTGGCCGTCGGGACGGGCGACCACCAGTCGCGCGCCGACCTGCAACGGCCAGAAGAACTCCCACACCGAGACGTCGAAGGTCACCGGGGTCTTCTGGAGCACCGCGTCGGCCGGGCCGATCGGGTAGGCGTCCTGCATCCACACCAGGCGGTTCACGATCGCCGAGTGCGAGATCGCGACACCCTTTGGCCTGCCGGTGGACCCGGAGGTGAACAGCACATACGCCGTGTGCGCGGGCAGCAGTGGCGCGATTCGGTCGGCGTCGGTGAGCGGGGCGTCGGCATAGTCGGCGGTGTCGAGCACGTCGAGATCGAGCACCGGCCATCGCCCGCGCAGGCCGGACCGGTCGAGGCCGTCGCCGGTGCGGCTCAGCACGCAGACCGGTCGCGCGCCGTCGAGCACATCGGCGATGCGCTCGGCCGGATGTTCGGTATCGATCGGGACGTACGCGCCGCCCGCGCCGAGTACGGCGTACAGGGCGACGACCAGGTCCGGGGAGCGGTGTACGGCGACGGCCACCGTGCGCTCCGGGCCGACGCCGACGGATACCAGCAACCGCGCCAGCCGATGGACCCGGCGGGCGAACTCCGCGCCGGTCAGCGATTCGCCCTCGAAGGTGACGGCGACCGCGCCCGGGTCGCGCGCGAGACCCGCCTCGAACAGCGACACCAGTGTCGCCGCGGGGTCGACCGGGTGCGCGGTGGCATTGCGGGTCTCGAGCAGCAGGGTGCGCTCGGCCGGCGCGAGCACATCGATGTCGGCGACCGTGCGGGTCGGGTCGGCGACGATGGCGTCGAGGATGCGGCACAGTCGCTCGGCGAAGGTCGCGACGGTGCGGGCGTCGAACAGGTCGGTGGCATAGTCGATGACCGCGGCGAGTCCCGCACCGGCTTCGCGCAGGCTCAGGTGCAGGTCGAATTTGGCGGTGCCGGTGTCGATATCGAGGTCGCCGACATTCAGCCCGGCCAGTTCCAGCGCCCGCGATTCGATGTTCTGTAGGTCGAGCATGACCTGGAACAACGGATGGCGCGCGGTCGACCGCGGCGGGTCGAGCACTTCCACCAGCCGCTCGAACGGCACGTCGGCGTGCGCGAGCGCGCGCAGGTCGACCTCGCGCACCCGCGCCAGCAGATCGGTGAACCGGATCTCCGGCCGCACCTCGGCGCGCAGCACCAGCGTGTTGACGAACATGCCGACCAGATCGTCGAGCGCGCGGTCGCCGCGGCCCGCGACGGGCGTGCCGATCGGGATATCGCGCTGCCCCGACAGTTTCGCCGCCAGGATGGCGAAGGCGGTGTGGCACACCATGAACAGCGAGGCATTGGCGCTCGCGGCGACGGCCCGCAGGCCACCGACGGTGGCCGGGTTCACGGTGAACCGGTGCCGCGCACCGCGTCCCGAGACCGCGGCGGGACGCGGGCGATCGCCCGGCAGCGTCACGATGTCGGGCAGTCCGGCCAATTCGTCCGACCAGAACCGGATCTGCGCGGCCAGTAACGAATTCGGATCGTCCTCCGCGCCGAGGACTTCCCGCTGCCACAGCGCGAAATCCGCGTACTGCACCGGCAGCGGCGTCCAGGCGGGAGCCGTGCCCTCGCGGCGCGCGGCATAGGCGGTCATGAGGTCCCGGGTCAGCGGCGCGAGCGACCAACCGTCCGCGGCGATGTGATGGATGACCACCACGAGCACGTGTTCGTCGACTCCGGTGCGCAGCAGCGCCAACCGCACCGGCGGTTCGACGTCCACGGCGAAGGGCGCCGCGACCACGGCCGCGATCCGGGCCGGAAGTTCCTCGGGCGCGACCGATTCCACCGGCAGCGCCCGCGCCACCGTGTCGGCGGGTCGGACCACCTGGCGTGCGATACCGTCCACCGCCGGATAGCTGGTCCGCAGCGTCTCGTGCCGGTCCACCAGATCGGCGACCGCGGCGCGCAATGCCGCGAGGTCGAGCGCGCCCTCCAGGCGCAAGGCCGCGACCAGATTGTCGGCCACCGAATTCTCGTCCAGCTGCGCCAGGAACCACATGCGCCGCTGCGCGTAGGACAGCGGCACGACATCCGGGCGCGCACCCGCCGACGGCGCGGTTCGGGGCGCGGCGCCACCCGCGGGCAGTGCCGCGGCGAGTGCGGCCACCGTCGGGCGTTCGAACAGCAGCCGCACCGGCACCTCCGCGCCGACGGCAGCGCCGAGCCGCGCCGCGATCTGCGTCGCGACCAGTGAATTTCCGCCGAGCGCGAAGAAGTCGTCCGCGCGACCCACCCGCTCTAGCCCGAGCACATCGGCGAATTCGGCCGCTACCAGCCGCTCGGCGGCGGTCTCCGGCGCCGTGTACGACACCGCGGCGCGCACCGGATCGGGTAGCGCGTTACGGTCCAATTTGCCCGAACTGGTCAACGGCATGGCCGCCAGCCGCACGTACGCGCCCGGCACCATGTAGGAAGGCAGCACCTCGCGCAGCCGCTCCCCGACCGTCTCGGCGAGCCGCTCCTGGGCGATATCGGCGACGACGTAGGCGACGAGCAGTTCGCCGCCGGGATGGGTGTGCACCCGCACCGCGGCCGCGCGCACCTCGTCCTGGGCGAGCACGGCCGCCTCGACCTCGCCGAGTTCGAGGCGCTGCCCGCGCAGCTTCACCTGGAAATCCTTGCGGCCCAAGTACTCCAGCGCGCCCGCGCGATTGCGGCGCACCAGGTCGCCGGTGCGGTACATGCGCGCACCGGCCGGGCCGAAGGGGTCCGCCACGAACCGCTGCGCGGTGAGCCCGCCGCGTCCGTGATAGCCGCGCGCCACCTGCGCACCGGCCAGATACAGTTCGCCCGCGACGGTTTCCGGCACCGGTCGCAGTCGCGAGTCGAGCACAAGCACCCGGCTACCCGCGACCGGCGCACCGATCGGCGACGGACCCGCCACGCGCGCGTCGACGGGCGCGTGCGTGGCGTGCACGGTGAATTCGGTCGGCCCGTACAGATTGTGCAGTTCGGCGTCGCACACCGCGGCGAATGCCGCCGCCGCCTCGCCGGTCATCGCCTCGCCCGCGACGAAAACCGTTCGCAGGGTGGCGATATCGGCCGGATCGACCACATCGGCGAATACCGTCAGCATGGACGGCACGAAGGAGGTCATGGTCACACCGGTCGCCGCGATGAGCCGGGCGAGATAGCTCGCGTCACGATGTCCGTCATGTTCGGCGACCACGACGCTCGCACCCCGGGTGAGCGGCGCGAACAGTTCCCACACCGAGACATCGAAGGTCGCGGGGGTCTTGAACAGCACGATGTCGGTGGCGGCGATGGCGTATTCGTCGGCGATCCAGCGCACCTGATTGGCCATCGAACCGTGCTGCACCGTGACGCCCTTCGGCCGGCCGGTGGAGCCCGAGGTGAAGATCAGATAGGCGGCATCGGCCGCACGTGAACGGCGTACGGGGGCCAGGGGCTCGGCGCTCACCGAACCGTCGATCTCGTCGACCGTCAGCACCGGAATTCCGCTGCCGTCCCAGCCGTCCGCGTCCCGGGTCAGCACGCAGAGCGGACCCGCCTCCTCGATGATCCGATCCAGTCGCGCCGCGGGCTGGTCGGGATCCACCGGGACGTACGCGCCGCCCGCGGTGAGCACCGCGTACGCGGCGGTGACGAATTCCAGCGACCGCCGCATACCGAGCACGACCCGTGTCTCGGCGCCGACCCCCGCCCCGACGAGGACACGCGCCAGCCGGTTCACCTCGGCCGCGAATTCGGCATAGGTCCGTACCCGTTCGCCGTCGCGCACCGCGACGGCGTCGGGCGTGCGCCGCACCTGCGCGGCGAAGGATTCGACAACGGTGGTCTCGCCGAACGCGCCGCCGCGCTCACCGCGGGTGAGCGCCGCGCGCCGTCGGACGTCATCGAGCAGTGGCAGGTCACCCACCGCCGCATCGGGACGCGCGACGAGTCCGGCCAGCAGCCGAAGCAGCCAGTCCGCGAAATCGGCGATGGTCGCCTCGTCGAACAAGTCGGTGGCATAGGCGAACTCGGCGGGCACCGGGTCGTCGCCCGCGAATTCACCGCTCAACGTGAGCTGGAGGTCGAATTTGGTGGTCCCGGTGTCCAGAACCTCGGTGCGCACGGCGAGGCCGGGCAGGTCGAATTCGACCGCGGCGGCATTGTCGAAGGCCAGCATGACCTGGAACAGCGGATGTCTGGCCTGCGACCGTACCGGATTGAGGGCCTCGACCAGCTGCTCGAACGGCAGCTCGGCGTGCCCGAAGGCGGCCAGGTCGGTCTCGCGTACCCGGCGCAGCAGCGCCGTGACGGATTCGCTCGCGTCGATTTCGGTCCGCAGCACCAGGGTGTTGACGAACATGCCGATCAGATCGTCGAGCGCGCGCTCGCCGCGGCCCGCGACCGGCGTGCCGATGAGAATGTCGTCCTCGCCGCAGATGCGCGAAAGCAGCACCGCCAGCGCGCCGTGCAGCACCATGAACGCCGAGACGCCCTGTGCGCGCGCGGTCGCAGTGACCCCCGCCGCCAGCGTCGCCGGAATCTCGAAGCGGTAGACCGCGCCCCGACCCGAGGCGACGGCCGGACGCGGGCGGTCCGCGGGCAGGTCGAGCTGTGCGGGCGCGCCCGCCAGCGCGTCGGTCCAATACGCCAACTGCCGCGCGGCCGGCGAGTCCGCGTCCTCGGTCGCGCCGAGAATCTCCCGCTGCCACAGCGAATAGTCGGCGTACTGCACGGCCGGCGGGGTCCAGCCGGGTTCCCGCCCGGCCAGCCGGGCGGTGTAGGCGAACATGACATCGCGGGCGAGCACCCGCAGCGACAGACCGTCCGCGGCGATGTGGTGCAGCACGATGGCCAGCGCATTGCTGCCGTCGTCCACCGCGAACAGCCGGGTCCGCAGCGGGATCTCGCGCTCCAGATCGAATCCGGTCGCGGCGAATACGGCCAGTTCGTCCGCCAGCGCGGCGGCCGCGATCGGCTCCGGCTCACCCGTCAGCACCACGTCGGCGACCACCTGCTGGGCGGCCACGCCGTCGGGATGTCCGGCGGGCAGAGCCGGGAACAAGGTCCGCAGCGCCTCGTGGCGACGCACCACGTCGGCGAGCGCCGCGCGCAGCGCGCCGGTGTCCACCGCACCGTCCATGCGGACCACGAAGGGCATGTTGTATCCCCCGCCCGCACCCTCGAACCGGTTCAGGAACCAGATCCGTTGCTGGGCGGGAGACAGTGGAACCAGCGGCGGCCGCGGTCGCGCCCGCAGCCGCGCGGCCGTGGCGTCGCCGCCGGTTCCACTCGCCCGCTCGATCACGTCCGCGAGTCCGGCCACCGTGGTCGCGGTGAAAACCTCGCGCACGCCGAGCGGGCATCCCAGATCGGCGCTCAATCGCGCGGCGACCTGGGTGGCCACCAAACTGTTGCCCCCGAGTACGAAGAAGTCGTCGTCGCGCCCCACCCGGTCGCGGCCGAGCACCTCGGCGAAGATCTCCGCGACCGCCCGCTCCACCGGGGTCACGGGCGCCAGATATTCGGCGACGACCCGTTCGGGCGCCGGCAGCGCGGCGCGGTCGAGTTTGCCGGAGGCGTTCACCGGCAGCGCGTCGAGCACGACATAGGCGGCGGGCACCATGTACGCGGGCAGCGCGCGGGCAGCCGCGGCGCGCAGTTGCGCGGGCGTCACCGTATCGGGTTCGGATTCCACCGCGTAGGCGACGAGTTGTTCGCCCGCGCCGGTGTCGTCGCGCACGACGACCACCGCGCGCACCACCGACTCGACCCCGGCCAGCACGGCCTCGATCTCGCCGAGTTCGATGCGCAGTCCACGCAGTTTGACCTGGAAATCGGTGCGGCCGAGATATTCCAGTTCCCCGTTCGCGGTCCACCGCACCAGGTCGCCGGTACGGTACATGCGTTCGCCGCGGACGAACGGGTCGGCCACGAAACGGTCCGCGGTCAGGCCCGGCCGGGCCGCGTATCCCCGGGCGAGCTGTACCCCCGACAGATACAGCTCGCCCGCAGCGCCGACCGGGGTCGGCCGCAGTCTCGAATCGAGCACATACAGCCGGGTGTTGAACACCGGTGCGCCGATCGGCACCGTAACCGTGTCGGCGTCGGTCACCTCGTGGTAGGTGACGTCGACGGCCGCCTCGGTCGGGCCGTACAGGTTGTGCAGTCGGGCACCGGTGAGCACCCGCAGCCGTTGGGCCGCCGACGCGGGCAACACCTCACCGGAGGCGAAGACCGCGCGCAGCGTGCTACTGCGGGCGATGTCCTGGTGCGCGAGGAACACTTCCAGCATCGAGGGGACGAAGTGGGCGGTGGTCACGCCGTATTCGGCGATGACCGACCGCAGCTGGGCCGGGTCACGATGGCCGTCGGGCGCGGCGAGCACGAGGCTCGCGCCGACCTGCAACGGCCAGAAGAACTCCCACACCGAGACGTCGAAGGTGGCGGGCGTCTTCTGGAGGACGACGTCGGCGGGGGTGAGCCGATAGGTGTGCTGCATCCACACCAGCCGGTTCACGATCGCGGCGTGCGCGACCGTGACGCCCTTGGGCAGACCGGTGGATCCCGAGGTGAAGATGACGTAGGCGGGATGCGCCGCGCGCAGCGGTGTCCGCAGTTCCGCCGTCTCGATCGGGGCGTCGGACAGCGCCGACAGGTCGAGCCGGTCCACCGCGACGACCGGCACACCGTCGACCTCGGGCGCGGCCGACTCCGTGCACAGTAGGCAGGCCGGGCGGGCGGTGCCGAGGATATGGGCGGTGCGCTCGGCCGGATGGTCGGGATCCAGCGGCAGGTAGGCCGCCCCCGCCGCCAGCGCCGCGTACATGGCGACGACCTGTTCGGTGGACCGGCGCATGTGCACCGCGACCACGCTCTCGGGACCGACGCCGTCGGCGAGCAGCCGCCGCGCGAGCCGCCGAACCCGGGCGGCCAGTTCCCGGTAGGTCAGGCTCCGGCCCGGGGTCACCGCGCTGCGCAGCGCCACGGCGTCGGGCGTGCGCGCTACCTGGGCCTCGAACATCGCGATCAGGGTCGGCGGGCCGTCGAGCGCCGCGGCGACGTCGAATTCGGTGGCGTTCCAGATCTCGGTGCTGACCTCGACCTCGAGTTCGGTGGCGGCATCCACCGACACCACCGGACTCGTCAGGTCGAGCCGGACCAGCCGTTCGAGGTAGTTGAGGAAGCGGGTGTGGTGGCGGGCGATGTCGTCGCCGCGGTAGAGATTCGGATTTGCCTCGAAGTCGACGTGCACGCTGTCGCTGTCGCCGTAGTAGACATTGAGGCTCAGATCCTCCACCGGTCCGGTCGAGAGCACGTGGTAGCGCCCCGAGGTGGTCCCGAGGGTCAGATCGTTGCTGAACAGCATGATGTTGGCCAATGGGCCGAACAGCGCGCGGCGCGCGGGGCGGCCGTCGTGTTCGGCGTCGCGGCGGATGTCCTCGTGCCGGTAGCGCTGATGGCGCAGGGCGCCCGCGACCTCGACCCGGGTCGCGCGCAGCAGATCGCCCCAGCTCACCTCGGAGCCGACGCCGACCCGCAACGGCACGATATTGGACAGCATGCCCGCGGAACGCCGCATGACCGCGGTGGTGCGGGCGGTCACCGGCAGGCTCAGCACCACGTCGTCACGGTCGGTGAGCCGCCCGAGATAGCAGGCGAAGGCGGCCAGCAGGATCACCGCGATGGTGGCGTCCTGGCTCGCGGCGAGCTCGTTCATCCGGTCGACCAGCCGCTGCGGCAGCGCCCGCCCGACGACGAGATTCTGCGCGGCGCGCGCGGCGGTGCGCCCGTCCAGGCTGGTGGGCGCCTCGAGTCCGGCGACCCGCTCGGCCCAGTGCGCCCGGTCGGAGTCGAATCGGCCGCTCTCGCGATAGCTCAGCTCCCCGTCGACCAGGTCGGACAGGGTTCCGGGGCGAACCGCCGCCGGCTCGGCCCCGAGTACGCGCGCGGTGTAGCGCTCGGCCACCCGCATGGTGTTGGTCAGCGCGCCGAAGCCGTCGAGCACGATGTGGTGCGCCCGCAGATACCAGAAGTACCGCTGGTCGGCGACGCGCAGCACGGCGCCCGCGAACAGGCGGTCGCGCAGCAGGTCGACCGGTGCGCCCGCGTCGGCGCGCATCCAGGCGTGCGCCGCGGCCACCGGATCGTCGTGGTCGCGCAGGTCGATAAGCGGGATATCGATGCTCAGCGCGGGGTCGACGCACTGGTAGGGCACGCCGTCCTCGACGCCGAGGCGCACGAGGGTGGAACCGTAGTCGAGTGCGGCCTCGCGGGAGACCTCGGCGAGCACCTCGGCGTCGAGTTCGCCGCGAACGTCGACGTACTGGGCGATATTGATCGGCACCTCGGGATCGAGCAGCTGCGCGTACCAGAGGCCGAGTTGTGCGGGCGCGAGCGGGAACCGGCTCGGATCGGATGTCGTGGGAGGCGCCGCCTCGTCGGGCCGTGCGCTGAACCCACTCAACTCCGTACCGTGCACCAGAGCCTCCTCGATCGGTGAAACAACAGCCGGCCGAACACTTTTCGGGCAGCGCGAATAGCGCCTCCGGTCGGTGCGACCGACACGGGGCGGGATGGCCACCACGGGTGATTCGGCGAATGCGCGGGACGTGAGCACGTCTCCGGCGCGGGATCCAACAGATTTGTGAGATACGAGTTCGGTGACCGTCGTGGTCACCCCCGCGGCGAGCTGCGGCCGCCGACGGATGCGTCTAGCCCTTGATCTTTCCTCCAACTCCGCTGCCGCCACGCCGGTCCTGCGCTGCGGCTGTGTTTCGTACGTCACACGGATGTGACCCGTGCAGTGCGAACACTAAGCCCAAAAGTTATAAAAAGGAACAAGTTCCACTAAAAACTTCTGGACGCCCGTACAAGGTGATCGGGCGGCGACGGCCCGAGGACATGCCTGTGTCCGCGACCACATCAAGGCCACCTATGTGAGCTATAACACTCTGGACGTGCAGACTATGAGCCGGAACGTTGCATTCGCGTTGCATCGGCGCCCAATCGCCGATCGAGCACGCGGATCTTGGCTTCGATCTGGGCATACAGGGGCGAATCGCGATCTACGGTCGCGCGGTACGCCGCCCACGCGGCGGCGTCGTCGCGCCCCTCCTGACACGCGGTCCACCGGCGCAGCACCCCCGGATCGCCGGAGGCCAGCACCGCGGCGCGCAGCCGCACCCGCAGCTCGTCGCGGATGTCGATAATCCCGGGAGCGGTCGACCGAGGCAGGACCGGACCGGCGTACAACCGCAATGCATATTCGACATCACCGGAATCGAGCGCGGATCGCAATGCCTCGACATCGGTTGCGACATGCACCCGCAGACGGTAGGGCCGCGACGCCACCGCCCCCGGCCCCACCACCGCGCGCAACCGCGACATCGCCGCGCGAATGGTGCCGTTGTCCAGATCCGTGTCATCGAGCAGCAGCGCGAGATGGTCCGCGCCGAGGCCCTCGGGATGTTCGGCGAGCAACAACAGGATCTCCGCGTGCCGCTGCGACAGCGGCGCCCGCTCGCCGGAGATGGTCACCTGCGGCTGCCCCAGCCCGAGCACGTCGAGGGCGAGGTCGCCCGGTTCGACCGCGGACGGCTCCCGGTGCCCGTTGCGCGGCCCGCCGTGCTGCTGCGCCCGCATGGCGCTGAGCACGAGATCCATCTCCGCGGCCGTGGCCGCCGCCTTCACCAGCGCCAGGATCTCCGGCTTGGCGACCCGCACCCCGCCCGCGATCATGAGCACGCCGACCAGCCGCCCGTCCGTATCGTGCACGGGCGCGGCGGCACCGGTGATCTGGTGCATCCGGTGCAGGAAATGTTCGGGTCCGTGTATCCAGGTGGCCCGTCCGGTGCGCACCACGAGGCCGACGGCGTTGGTGCCGACGCGGCGCTCACTGAGGTCGTCGCCCGCGCGCAGGCCGATCTCGGCGGCCGCGGCCACCTGTTCGGCGTTGCCGTGCACCGACAGCACGCGCCCGAACTGATCGGCTACCACGACGATCAGGCCGGATCTGGCCGTGTCCTGTACGAGCAGCTTGTCGATCAGCGGCATCAGGGCGGCGATCGGGTGCGCGTCGCGGTAGCGCTGGAGGTCGACGCCACGCAGTCCGCGTTCGCTCAGCACTTCCATCGGGTCGATGCCGCCGCGAATGCTGCGCAACCACGATTCGAGTACCAGCGGGCGCAGCAAACCGGCCAGCTGCGACAGTTGTTCACCGCCCGCGCTAAGGTATCCGTGCGCCTGCGCGGCATAAGCTTCGAGGGCGCCGAGTTGAGTCCCCGGTTCCACCGTCGATCGATTGCCGCTTCGCCGTGGGGGCCGCCCACCCGCAAGATTGCTGACCATTTGCCTTTCTTTCCGCCCCAAACTGTACCGGCGCGATTTAGCGGGCAAGGTCGGATAGTGCGGTTTGTCCGCCAGGTCACACCCGATTCACTTCGTCGTGAAATGTGACCCAATCATCTTTCACATATGGGACGCGAAGTGGTTCGCAACGTGCTGCGCGACCATCATGACAGTCGCCGCAGGCCCACGGCCCAGCGGTACCGGCACCACCGACAGATCAACCACCGACAGCCCCCGCACACCGTGCACACCGCACCACTGGTCGACCACCGCCCGTTCGTCGCCGGCGCGGCCCATTCGGCAGGTGCCCGACAAGTGTTGCGACGTACCGAGATTCGCACGCAGCAAGGCCGAATCGACGGGCCCGCGCCAGGCGGGCGACAGCCGCGCACCCGGCATCGCGGCCACCAGATCCGCGGCCACCGCCACCCCCGCGCGCAGCGCCTCCCGATCCCGCGGGTCGGCCAGATACCGGTGCGCGAGGGCGGGCGCGACCGCCGGATCGGCCGACCGCAGCCGCAACTCGCCCACCGACCGCGGGCGCATGAGGGCGACCCCGACCCGCAACAGATGCGGATCGGCCCCGAAGCCGAACGTGTACGGACGAATCTCGACATCACCGACGGTCAGCGCGTACTCCACCGGCACGCCCGCGCGCGCGGCGCCCGGCAGCCGGTATTCCACCCCGGCTTCGGGATGGTCGCTGAACCACGCGCCGACCGGCGCCGGAGCCACCACCTCGATACCGAGTTCGCGCAGCCGCGCGGGATCGCCGATACCAGACCGCAGCAGCAGCGCGGCCGATTCCACCGCACCCGCGCACAGCACGACGCGATCGGCCGCGATCGTGCCGCCCTGGTACTCCACGCCGACCGCGCGGGTGCCCCGGAATACGATGCGGATCACCGTCTTTCCGCCCGCGACGGTCAGATTCGGCCGCGCCGCGACCGGCAGCAGACAGGCCGAGGCGGTATCGCCGCGCATACCGTCCGCGACATTGCACGGCACCGGACCGAAGCCGGTGTCGGGCACCGTATCCGGCAATGCGTTGAGGTCAGGGATTTCGGGGAAACCGGCCGCCGCCGCGACCGCCGCGAATTCGATGCTGACCGGAGCCGGATTCGCCGTCCGGCGCACCGGAATCGGACCGTTGAGTCCGTGTCCGGGAGCCGCGCCGAAATCGTGATCGCGCTCGATTTGCCGGTACGCCGGTAATACGGTGTCCAGCGCCCATTGTCCGCACCCGCCGAGTTCGGTCGTCCACGCCGCGAAGTCCGCGGCCGTAGCGCGCACGAAATATCCGCCGTTGACCGCGGCCGATCCGCCGAGCAGCCGCCCGCGCACCAATTCCGCCTCGACCGCGTCCGGCCCGTCGGTCAACCCGGTCCGATACCGCCACACCCACGGCGATTCGGGTCCGATCGGCATGCGGTCGGCCCGGCGCACCGCTGGCGGCGCCGCGGCGAGATCCGGCCACACCGGCCCCGCCTCCAGCACCAGCACCCGATACCCAGGCACCGCGCTCAACCGGGCCGCGAGCAGACAACCCGCGGTCCCCGCGCCGACGATCAGCGTATCGACCACGAGCGGAACCATCCCGCGCGCTCAGCGCGTCGGCACGGTGGGCTTGAGCGCCTCCAGGCTGCGCGCCCGGAACGCGCCGAGCCACAGGCCGGTGCCGTAGGCGATGTCGTCGAGCCGCTTGTAGGCGATATAGCGGAACGGATCGAGGCCGCCCGCGTCGCGGTGGGTGAACCAGTCGGCCAGACCGTCGGCCACCGCCATCGTGACCGCGATGCGCCGGATACGGCGCGAACAGGCCATCGCCAGCAATGTCACAGGCCAGTAGTGCCTACACATCGCCGATGCCAGCCGCCACAGTCCGGCGAAGAAGCCGCGGGCCAGATAGATGGCGGCGATCCTGGTCGGGTTGTCCAATTCGGTGAAGACGCGCCGCAGCCGGACCAGCGCCGTGGCGAGGGTTATCAGACCGCCGAGCACACCCCATTTCGACAGCGTGGCGAACAGGAAGGCGGCCAGCAGCGTCCAGGACGGCACCGACAGCGGCGAGACCATGCTCGCGTCGTGGCGTTCGCCCAGCGGCGCGGCCCCGGTGCCGTAGAACAGCTTTCGGTCGAACCAGGCCCGAAAGGAGATGCGGTGGTCGTGCGCGACGTGCGCGGCCGGTTCGTAGCGCAACCGCCAGCCCGCTTGCTCGAGTCGCCAGCACAGGTCGACATCCTCGGCCACGTGCATGGATTCGTCGAATCCGCCCTCGGTGAGCAGCGCCTCCCGACGCACCAGCAGCGCGGCGCTCGGCACGTAGGAGACCATCCCGCGCGAATGCACCGCCGATTCGCGGCGGCCAAGATCCAGCGAGGAACGGGTGTGCTCGTAGCGGGCCAGCGCGTTCGATTCGGGATCGAGCGCCACGATGCGCGGCGCGACCAGCGCCACCTCGGGATCGCTGAAATGGCCGAGCATGACCTCGAGCCACCCGCTGCGCGGCACCACGTCGGAGTCGAGGAAGGCGACGAATTCGGTTGTCGCCGCTCGCAGCCCCGCGTTGCGCGCCGCGGCCGGACCCTGTTTGCGCTCGTGGCGCAGCACCGTCACCCGGCAGCGGCTGCCCCGGTTGTCCGTGATACGCACCGGCTGGTCGGAGCCGTCGTCGACGACGATCACGTTCTGGCCGCGCAGGACCGCGAGCAGCCGGGCCAGGCCGTCGGGATTGTTGTGCAGCGGCACGATGACGGTCACATCCTCCGGGGAGGGCAACAGCCGGGGCCGCGGATTGCCGACGCCGGAGTCGAGCAGCCGTCTGGCAACGACCGCCGACTTGGGGCCGGTGACCTCGAGATACCCGTCGCCGATCATCTCGGCGGCCTCTGGGGCAAGTCGCAGCAACCGAGCGGGTGAGCCGCCGATCAGGATGCGTCCCCCGGAATATGCGCGCACCCGGGGATCGATCCGCACCCCGAATCCGTCGGGCAGGCGATCATGGCGCATTCCTGGCATGTTAGGTGGCGATTCCAGCGCGGGCATCATCGGTACGGAAAAAAGGACGGAATTCCGCGCGGAAGTCCGCGACGACCTCCGCGCGGAACATCGCGCCGAAGTCGGCCCCATCCCCCGGAATTCGTGTGCGACCGGGCTGCGACACGTGGTAATCCCTCCCTCGGCAACGGACAGGCAAATTTCGGTTCCGCCCGCGACGGCGGATACGTTTTCGATTGTCGGCTTATTGCGAGCAACCGAGGCGGCATCGGGTGGAACGGGCACAGCACCGCCCGACCGCGGGACCACCCCCGCGTCGGGGCCGGACGGACTGCGCCACCGCGGGCGCAGTACCCGCGGCGCCGGGCATGCGCTCCGGCGCGCCGACGATCATCTCACCCCGGAGCCGTTGCGCAAGCGCGCGCCTCGGTGGCGTGGCGCGCGCGTCGCGCACCGAGTCCGCCGGGGCGGAACCGGCCGACGCCGCCGCACTCTAGACTTCCCGGTGGAGCACAGCTGAACAGAACGTGCCGGCATCCCCGCCGGCGGTGGTAGAGGTGGCATGGGAGTCGGACGAATGCAGGCGAGCGGGGGCGGCAATACGCTGTCGGAGTCCGAGATCGTCGAGGCCGCGCTGCGCGTGGTCCGCGAGGACGGCGTGGAGAAGCTATCCATGCGACGGCTCTCCCGCGAACTCGGCGTCTCTCCGATGGCACCGTACTACTACGTCGCGGACAAACGGGAATTGCTCGATCTGGTCGCGACCGCGGCGTTGACGGGGGTGCGCACGCCGCCCCGGGAATCGGGTCCGTGGCAGCGGCGGCTGCGCGATCTCGTCGATCAGATCGATGAGAAACTGCGCAAACATCCCGGCCTCGGCGACATCCTGATCGAGCAGATGCTGGGCAAACAGCTCGATCTGATCACCGCGATCATGGAGATCCTGTTCGAGGCCGGATTCACCGAACGCAATGTGCTGGCCGCCTACGCGACCATCCACACCTATCTGTTCGGGCGGCGCCGGGTGAATCCGCGCGAGTCCACGACGCTCTCGGACGTCGCACTGCCCGAGGTCGTGGCAAAGGCCGCGAAATACATTTCCGACCTGCGCGGCAAGTATGTCTACGACTTCGGCATGGAGGTGTTGATCGCCGGTCTGGAAGCCCAGCTTGTCCGTCAGGCGGACGTGGACGTACGATGAAACTGAAACACGTTCTAGTTTGCCGGTCGCGCAGACCAACGTACGAGAGGGCGAGATGACTACCGTCGAGGTTCCACACGGGTCGCGTTCGGTCGTACTGCGGGTGTCCGCGGTCATCGCCGAGACGGCCGACACCTGTTCGCTGGTCTTCGACGTGCCCGAGGAATCCAAGAGCAGGTTCGAGTACAAGCCGGGCCAATTCCTGACCCTGCGCATCCCAAGCGACCTCACCGGGTCGGTCGCGCGCTGCTATTCGCTGGCCAGCTCGCCGCACACCGACGACAAACCCAAGGTGACCGTCAAGCGCACCGCGGGCGGCTACGGCTCGAACTGGGTGTGCGACAACGTCAAAGCGGGCGACAGCCTCGAAGTGCTGCCGCCCTCGGGCGTCTTCACGCCCAAGGATCTCGACGACGACCTGCTGCTGTTCGGCGCGGGCAGCGGCATCACCCCCGTCATCTCCATCCTCAAGTCGGCGCTGGCCCGCGGCAACGGGCGCATCGTGCTCGTCTACGCCAACCGCGATCCCGATGCGGTCATCTTCGCCGCCGAACTGGCCGAACTGGCGGCCAAGAATCCGCAGCGGCTGGTCGTGATCCACTGGCTGGAAACCCTCCAGGGTCTGCCCACCGCCGACGCGCTGGCCGCCCTCGTCGGACCGTACCGCGAATACCACGCGTACATGTGCGGCCCGAAGCCGTTCATGGACCGCGTGCACGACGCGCTGGCCCGCCTCGAGGTGCCGCGCGCGCGCACCCACGCCGAGGTGTTCAATTCCCTTGCCGGAGACCCGTTCGCGGATCAGGCGCCGGTCGAGGTCAGCGAACAGGAGGCCGCCGACGCCGCCACCGTCGAGGTGGAACTCGACGGCGAGGTGCACGAGCTGTCATGGCCGCGCAGCCAGACCCTCGTCGACATCATGCTGGCGAAGGGCATCGACGTGCCCTACAGCTGCCAGGAAGGCGAATGCGGCTCCTGCGCCTGCACGGTGCTCGAGGGCCAGGTCGAGATGGCCAACGCGGAGATCCTCGATCCGGCCGACATCGAGAACGGCTACATCCTCGGCTGCCAGGCGCGACCGGTCACCGACCGCCTCAAGATCCAGTTCTGAGGGTCCGATGGGCCGTCCGCACCGCCGGGTCGAGATGTTCGGTCACGTAGGCGAGCGCGGCGTCGGCGAGCGCCGCCCGCACCCGTTCGGCCGTACCGGCGTCGGTCACGGCCGGGCCCCGAGCACGCGGCCGGATTCGAAAGCCGCCGCGCCCCTGGGCAATTCAGCAGGGCGACCGCTGTTCAGCACCCGCACGGCACCGGTCCCGGCGCTCGGGCGACCCAGTGCGTCCATGCGACGGATCGTCTGCGCCGCGACGGCCTGCGCGCTGTCGAACAGCCGCACGCCCTCTGGCAGCGCCGCCAGGATCGCGTCCATCACGAGCGGATAGTGGGTGCAGCCCAGCACCACGCCCTCCACATCGCACGGAGTCTGTTCGGCGGCACGGGCGATGGCGTCACCGGCGGCCACCAGATCACCGCTGTCGATCGAATCGGCCAGACCGTGACAGGCCACGCCGACCACCTTCGCGTCACCGGCGAAGGTGGCGATGAGATCGGCCTGATACCGGCTCGCGGTGGTCGCCGCCGTCGCCCACACCGCGACCGAACGGCACACCGCCGCGGCGGGTTTGATCGCGGGCACGGTGCCGATGACCGGCACCGCGGACCCTACCTCCGCGCGCACCTGCGCGAGCGCGGTCACGCTCGCGGTATTGCACGGCAGCACGATCACCTCAGCGCCCTCGCGCAACGAGGTGCGCGCCGCGTCCACCACGCGCTCGACGACCCACGGTTCCGGTTTCGGCCCCCACGGAGCGCCATCGGTATCGGTCTGCAACAGCAGATCGACATCGGGACGCAGTGTGCGCAGCCAGGCCGCCGTGGGCAGCAACCCCAAACCGGAATCGATGAGCGCGACGATCACCGGACCACCGTATTACAGGTCGCCGAGCGCTCCGACACGGCCGCCGGGCCGCTAGGTGGCCGCGAGCAGTTCCGCGACCGGTGCGGCCGCGGCGACCTTGGCGCGCACCTTCATGACCGCACCCGTCATGCCGCCGCCGACCACACCGGTGAGCTTGCCGTCCCGGGAGAAGTAGGCGAGGAATTTGCGACCGTCGTCGGAGACGAGATCGACGGTGTCGTCCGGGCCCGGTGTGCCGAGAGCCTGGATCTTCACGTCGTACTGGTCGCTCCAGAAGTACGGCACCCGGACCGCGCTCGGAGGTTGCGCGCCAAGCAGCGCGCAAGCCAGTATCTTGGCCTGTTCGCCCGCATTGGTCCAGTGCTCGACCCGCTTGCGGTCGCCGGTCTCGTGCAGCCAGGCCGCGACATCGCCGACCGCCCACACGCGGTCGGCCGAGGTCCGCCCGACCTCGTCGGCGAGTACGCCGCCGCCGGCCGCGGGTTCGGCCAACTCGATGCCGGACTCGGCCAGCCATTCGGTGACCGGACGCGAGCCGACGCCGACCACCACCAGATCGGCGGCCACCTCGGAGCCGTCGGACAGCCGCGCACCGCGCACCCGCCCCGCGTCGTCGCCGAGCAGGGTGTCGAGTCCGGTGCCGCAGCGCAGGTCGACGCCTTCCGCGCGGTGCATCCTCGCCACGAGTTCGCCGATGGTCTCCCCGAGCACCGAGGCCAGCGGGGTCGGCTGCGGTTCGACCAGCGTCACGGCCAGTCCCTCGGCCCGCAGGGCGGCCGCGACCTCGCAACCGATGAAGCCCGCACCGACCACGAGCGCCGACTTCGCGCCGGTCAGCCCGGCCCGCAGTGCGGTGGCGTCGGCGTGATCGCGCAGCACGTGCACGCCCGCGAGATCCGGCAGGCCCGGCAGCCGACGGGGGCGCAGTCCGGTGGCGACCACGAGGTGGTCGTAGGACAGCGCGGAGCCGTCGGACAGGGTCACCGTGCGCGCGGCGGTGTCGACCGCCGTCGCCTCGGTGCCGAGCCGCAGCTCGATCCGCTTCTCCTCGAAGAATTCGGCGGGCCGCAAAGTGGTGTCCGTGGTCTCACCCCGCACGAACTGCTTGGACAGCGGCGGCCGGTCGTAGGGCAGCATCGGCTCCGCACCGACCAGGACAAGTTCCCCCTCGTAGCCCGCGCGGCGCAATTCCTCGGCGGTGCGCAGGCCGGCGAGCCCGGCCCCGACGATCACGATCGGCGCTGTCATGCGGCCATCCCTTCACCCGTTCGATACCGAGCACCCTAATGTCTGCTTGGTCGAGGGTGGGTTCCCGCGTCCACGCAGCGATCGGACGATCGCAGAGCCATCGTATCCACCGTCGCGGGAACGGCACTCGCGCGCCGGTCCGCGCACACCGCCCGACTCGCCCGACTCGCCCGAATCCGACGCACACGCCACGCCCGGCATCCGGCATTCGTTACACCTTCGTTCACATACACTGTCGGCGGGGCCGGAAAATTTCCATTTACGACAAACGCGGCACCCGAGACCATGACACAGAAGGGTTGAAAAGAACACGTTTCCAATCGTCGGTCCCGGCCCGTGGTAGTCATCCCACGTGCCGACTCCCAGGATCGATGGAAATCTTGTCTTTCGCACTCTCACCGCCGTACTCATCGGCGGCGCGACCGCCCTTTCCGCATTCGGTTCCGGCGCCGCCTGCGCCGCTCCACGCTATCCGACACCCGATCCCGACCCGTTCTATGCCGCACCGGCCGATATCGCCGAGAAATTCCCCGGCGAGGTTCTGGAAACGCGGGTCATGCCGCCGCTGGCGACCTTTCCCGGAACCGCGGTCACCCTGGTGAAATTCCGCTCCACCAATTCCCAAGGGCGGCCCATCGCGGCGACATCCACCGTGCTCAGTCCGCCGTGGCGGGCCGCCGACGCACCGCTGCTGTCGTATCAGCACGTCATCAATGGTCTCGGCGCCCAGTGCGCGATCTCCCGCGTGCTCTACACCTCCGACCCGAATCTCCAGGTCCGCGAGGCCGCGGCACTCAACGCGGTGCTGGCGCGCGGGTGGAGCGTGGCCCTTCCCGACCACCTCGGGCCCACCTTCGCCTACGGCGCCGCCCGTCTCGGCGGTCAGATCACCCTCGACGGCATTCGCGCGGTCCGCGCCGTCCCCGATCTCGGACTACACAACAGCAGGGTCGCGATGGCGGGCTACTCCGGCGGCGGAATGGCCACCGCGTGGGCCGCCGCGCTGGCCCCGCGCTACGCTCCCGAACTCGATATCGTCGGCGCGGCCACCGGCGGCGTCCCGATGAATTTGATGCGCATGATCGAAGTGGTGAACACCCAGCCGCATCCGGCGTTCGGGTTGGTGATGGCCGCGGGCATCGGGCTCGAACGCGAATACCCTGACCGATTCCCCATCAGCGATTCGATGAATGCCCGCGGATTGGCCGCGCGTGACGATGTCGCCAATGGCTGCACCAATGACATTCTCGCCATCGGCGCGTGGCGCAGCGTCTCCGATTTCGCGAGCAGTATGGCATTGACGACCGATCCGCAGGCGCGGGCAGTCATCGAGGAGAACAGCCTCGAACTCTTCGACGGCGTGCCGAATATGCCGATATTCGAATGGCATTCGGCCTCCGACCCGCTCATACCGGTGGATTCCATCGTCGCCACCAACCGACGCTACTGCGCGGCCGGTGTGCCCGTGCAGGCCGAACTCACCCCGTCGCCGGAGCATATGTCCGCGGCGGTACTCGGACTGCCCGCCGCCGCGATGTGGCTGGACGCGCGCTTGCGCGGCGAGCCCGCGCCGTCGAACTGCTGAGCGTCACTCCGCGTCGAGGAAGTCGATGACGTCGCGGGCGAATCGGCGGTGCGTGATCGCGGCGATATGCCCCGCCTCTGGATAGATGATCAGGTGGGAATGCGGAATCCCGTCGGCCGTGCGTCGGAAATTGGCGGCCGAATAATATTCGTCACGCTCACCGCCGATCACCAGTGTCGGCGCCTTGATCTCCCCGAGCCGGTCGGAGATGTCGAAGGCGTCCTCGGCGCGCACGAACGCCAGCGTGTCGGCGGGGTCGCGCGGGCGCAGGAACGGATCGGCCAACCACATCGCCGCGAACACCAGCCGATCCACCGGCCCGCGCGAATGCGGGGCCATATGATGCAGCGCCCGCTTTCCCGCCGCGGCCGCCTCCGCGTAGTTGAGCTGATCCGCCCGCGCCCGCTCCTCCAGCCGACACCCCGCGGCCGCGATCACCAGCCGCCGCACCGCCCCCGGGTGATCGGCGGCCAGCTGCAACCCCACCGAACCGCCCGAGGAGATCCCGAGCACATCCACCGGCTCACCGAACTCCGCGAGTAGCGCCTCCGCGTGCTGCGCCGCGATATCGGCCATGGTGGTCCCCTCGGCCATCCCCGGCGCCCGAGTCACCGCGTACACCCGGAACCGGCACGCCAGCCGTGCGAGCGTCCTGATCTCGGAGTCACGAATCCACCGTGACGGATTGGCATGGTCAGGACTGAACCACCGCAGGAACACCAACGGCTGCCCCGCCCCGAACGCGAAATACGGCAGCCCGCACGCCAACGCCCCCTCCGTGACACCGAACACACCGTCGAGCTTGCTCATACGTCAATGGTCGCCGAGAGGATGTGATTTTGTCAGCCGAGATCAGTGTGCGCGACCTTCGCGGCGTGGCATCAGCAGATAGGCCGCCGCCGCGAGGACGAACGGAAGCAGACTGACGGTCAGCATGGTGAGCCGCAGTGCGTCCGCGAAGTCCTGTCCGAGATGCAGGCCGTTGGCGTACCGGATCAGATTCGGATCGAATCCGCCGCTGCCGGGGCCGAGCGCCAGACTGCCGCGCACGGCGTCGACGGTCCGCTCGGCGTCGGTCGCGGACAATCCGCGCGACTCGGCCTCCGCCAGCCACTCCTTTTCGAAGAAGACCCGGAGAAGCAGCAGGTAGATGGTCGGCCCGAGCGCGTAACCGGTCATTCCAGCGGCCAGCTGCGCGGAAGCCACCGTGCCGGATTGCGCCGGCGGCGCCTCGGACAGGACCGTCTCCGACACCGATGTGGATGTGACAAGTGCCCCCAGGTTGCACAGCCAAACGGCGGGCACCAGCAACCAGATCGCCATGGTTGGGCCGACCGTTCCCGCCATGAACAGCCCGCTCATCCCCAGCACTGCCAGGCCGGCGACCATCACCGGTCGCGGACTGTACTTCCCGATCAGGCGCCCGGTCAGAATCACCGCGGCGGCGATCAGCAGAGTTCCCGGCAGGTACAACAGGCCGATGGACTCCGGCGACAGCGAGAGCACCAAGCTGCCGAACTGCCCGAGTGCGATACCGAGCCCCGCGGAGAGGAGGTTGAGCGTGAGGTTCGCCGTGAGGGCCACGCTGAACCCACAGCTGCGGAACAACGCCAAGTCGAAGGCGGGCTCGGCGACGCGGCGTTCGTGGCGCACGAAGAGTGCGGCGGCCACCGCACCGACCACCGCAGCCAGCACGGTCGGAGGCCGGGAGACGCCTTTCTGCGCCGCCGCGAGGCCGACGACGAGCGCGAGCAGAGCCGTTCCGACCAGGACGATGCCGACCACGTCGAGCCGTCCGCGCTCTCGGACGGGCGACTCGGGAACGTACTTGGCGCTCAGCCACAGCGAGGCCAGGGCGAGCAGCGGGGCGACCAGGAACAGCACCCGCCATCCGACCGCCGCCACCGCCAAGCCGGTCAACGCGGGCGTCACCCCGCACAGAAGCATCTCGACGGCCATGAACGCGCCGATAGCCGCCGCCCGCTTGTCCTCCGGGACCGAGGTTTTCAGCAGTGCCAGCGGCACACCGAGCAGC
The DNA here is from genome assembly GCF_001310275.1 of Nocardia arizonensis. Classification (GTDB taxonomy): domain Bacteria; phylum Actinomycetota; class Actinomycetes; order Mycobacteriales; family Mycobacteriaceae; genus Nocardia; species Nocardia arizonensis. The sequence continues at coordinate 2,178 of NZ_LGYZ01000118.1, read as the reverse complement.
GCCGTCATCCCGAGGCCGCCCACCAGGCGCATCACGAACAGGAATCCGTAGCCGGGCGAGAGCGTCGAGAGCAGGTTGACGATCGTGACGAGAACCAGCCCCGACATCATCAGCCGTTTGAGCCCGAAGGCATCTGCGAGATTGCCCGCGGCGAGGACGCCCGCGGCCATCACCAGCGTCGCCGCTCCGCCGAGCAACCCGACGAGCTGAGCCGGGACGTGCAGGTCCCGGCTCACCTCGGGCAGGTTGAGGCTGAGCACCAATGGATCGACGACGGTGACCGTGAACGCGATCGCCAGTGCGAGGACGATCGGCGTCGTATTCGCGTCGCCGCGGGACCGGATCGCAGCCACCACGCACCTCCCGCATCGTCGCCTCATTCGGTCGCCGCGTCCCGCGCGGGCGTCAGCGACCCGGCGAGCGCGGGTCCGGCCCCGCGGAAGACAGCGGGCGCGGCCTCGGGTCGACATGCGACACGCCGGTCAGCTACCGTCCAGCGTATCGCGGAGACGCCGCACGGCACGCCGTGCGCGCCTTCCGAGCGACCGCCGCGTCGCCCTAGTCGTCCAGACGCGAATCGGCGTACGCGATCATGGCGTCACGCTGATATTCGGCCAGCCCCTCGGCGATCTTGTCGTAGGTGGCGGTGAAACGTTCGTCGTCCACGTACATGCGGCCGAGGCGTTTGTACGCTTCGCGATTCGGGGTCCAGAAGCGGCACGTACCGCGGTAGTGGCCGTCGACCTCGGCTTGGACCGCGGGATCATCGACTGGGGTGCCCGCGGCCATGAACTCTGCCATGCGGATCATCGCCGCGGTGGCCTCGCGCTGCATCCGCTCGATGTCCTCGGGCGTGAGTTCGGCGGTCCGGCGCCGAGAATCTTCGAACTCCTCGGGCCAGCGACGGCGCGCCTCGTCGTCGTACTCGGTGTGGTCGAAACCCTCGAACAGGTTCTCAGGACGGTTGATCGTGACGGCCATGTCGGCCCTCCCTTCCAATTCCGCGATGGTGCGCGCCACGGTCTCGGCCATCCGTGCCAGGCGGTCGCTCTCACCGACAAGCCGAACATGCTGCCGCTTCAGCGCGGCGAGCGTATCTGGTTCGGAATCAACCGATTCCGCGATCTCGGCCAGCCCCAAACCCAACTTCCGCAGCACCAGAATCTGCTGCAACCGCAGCAACTGCTCCCGCTCGTAATACCGATACCCGTTGGCGCCCACGCGGGATGGCGCGAGCAGCCCGATATCGTCGTAGTGCCGCAACGTCCGGGCCGTAACCCCCGACATCCGCGCCACTTCCGCGATAGACCAACTCATCACCCATCCCCTCGCCCGGAGGCCGGACCTTCCGCCCTCCACCGACAACGCTAGAAGTTGCCGCAACGTCAAGGTCAACCCGAAATCGCCGCGGGCTCGGATCAGCCCCGAATCAACGACGACAAGGCGTCGCGAAGCGGTCCGTTGTCACACGGAAGACATCGTCCGCGTACTGCTCGATATGCTGCGGAAGGCAGAATGGGTCGGATTTCGCGATCCCCATCGATCTGATCTCGCCGGCCCACGTGTAGAGATCACCGAAGATCTCCCGGTGAAAGGCTCGCAGGTGGTCGAGATCGTAGACGCCGGGCAGGATGCGGGTTCCCAGGTCGGTTATCGCGGCGAAGGTCAGATCGGCTTCTACGCTACGCAACCGGCCGGCGTCGACGATTCCGAGACGGTTACGTAGCACGCCCGAATCGGGATCCAAATATGGATCCGTGGTCACCGAACACCGTGCAGCCGCCGCACGCTTTCTCGCATCTGCGCGGTGCTGATCTCACCGTTCGCCCACCGGTCGACGATCGTCTGCGCTTCGGAGCTCGGCGAAAGTCCTTCGAGCCGAACGGAAGCCTCCGCCTGCCGCATCGACCGGTTGCGTTCCTCGGTCAATTCCTCGAAGACTTCGACCGGCACCATGACGGCCTCTGTCTTACGGTGCGCGCCGACACCTATCGGTGTGCGATCGCCACGACGAAACCTGTCGAGCAACCCGGACAACTGCTCGCGCGCTTCTCGCACCGAAAGGGTCTCCATCAACATACGGTCAAGTGTACACAAATGTGTACACTTGACGCGCTCTACCGGGCGGATTTCGAGCTGGTCACGTGCCTCCACGATTGCGAATGCAGGCGCGGCCTC